>JBFLWS010000005.1:0-208412 GCA_040757715.1 Pseudomonadota bacterium
TCAATCGCATCAAACAGTTCAGGCGCATCGCCACACGCTACGACAAAACCGCCGCATCATACCTCGGCTTCCTGGCTCTGGCCTCGGTCAAACTCTGGATGCCAACTTATGTCAACAGGCCCTAGTCATTGAGCCCTCCCGACAAGATGTGAGGTTCACTGAGTGAGCGCAGGGCGCCGGCGCCAAGGACGACCAGAGTTCCCAAGATCAAGAGCCAAAAGCTCCGGTGCTGCGGCAGGGATGCGATCGCCGTGAAGCCTGGGGTTAGGAGCCCTAGGAATAGGAAGCGCCGCCGAAGTGCGCTCGATCGCCAAGAGAGCGGAAGCATGGTGATGATGCGAACCGCGATGGGGCTTAACGCGTTGGGTTCGCCAACTGGGAGGATTTTCACGCGGCGCCCTCCTGAAGCTCGACCAAGACGTCGGCGATGTCGCCAAGGCCCTTCGCCCGGAGAAATGCGTCCGGGAAGCCCATTGGCCCGTGGCGGTCCAAGAGCTCGCTCATGAGCGTTTGATCGTTCTTGTTGCTGGAGCCCGCCACTGCGAGGGCGAGCGTTCCAAGACCAAGATCGATCAGGCGGTTCCCATCTGGACAGGTGAAGTAGTAGTCGCGTTTCGGCTGGGCGGCGGCGATCAGCTTGAGCTGGCGCGCATTGAGGCCAAAGCGGGTGTAGAGAGACCTGATCTCAGGGTCGAGGGCGCCAGGATTTGGCAGATAGATCTTGGTCGGACAGGATTCGATGAGTGAAGGCGCGATGGACGAGCGCGCCACGTCGGCGAGAGATTGGGTGGCGAACACCACGCCGACGTTCTTGCGCCGAAGGGTTTTCAGCCAGTCTTTGATCTTTGCGGCGAAGGCGCCCTCATCCAGAAAGAGCCAGGCTTCGTCCAGCACCAAGAGGGTGGGGCGTCCGTCGAATAGTCGTTCCAGTCTATGGAAGATGTAGGTGAGCGTGGGGGCGAGCGCCTTGGACGCCATGATCTCTGACATCTCGAAGGCGAGCCAGTGGCTCTGGAAGGCGCCAATTTCCTGCGCATCGAGAAGCTTGCCGAAGGGGCCTTGTACGGTGAAGGGCTGGAGGGCGGCCTTGATCTCCGAATTTTGGACTTGGATCCAAAGCTGGGAGAGGGTTCGCAGGGGCCTTGGCATGCCGCAAATGGCAAGAAGCGCGAGATAGATCTGTTCGCGGGTTTCTGGGGTGAGCATGAGGCCTTGGCCGCGAATGAGGTCTTCGACCCAGCCAGCCGCCCATTCGAGCTCGGCCTCATCGTCCAGGTCCGCTAGGGGCTGGAACGCGATGCCGGCTGTCTTCGCGGCCGCACCTAGGGTGTAGAAGTCGCCTTGGACCATCAAGGCGGCCGCGCGACTTGAGGCGCCGACATCGAAGATCACCACCTGGGCGTCGGGATAGCGCAGGTGCTGCAAGGCGAGCATGTTGAGAAGCACGGATTTGCCGGAACCCGTGGGACCGACGACCATGGTGTGGGCGACATCGCCCTGATGAAGGCTGAGCCGAAAGGGTGTGGCGCCAGAAGTGCGAACCTGCATGAGCGGCGGTTGGGCGCCGGGACGTCCTCGACGGCTGCATTCGACGCTAAGGTGCTCGTTGGCGATGGGGCCCGGCCAGGTGGCGGACATGGGTGTCAGGTCCGCAAGGGATAGGGTCGAGATCATTGGGCGGCGGACATCAGGGTAGGGATTGCCAGGCAAAGACCCGAGCCACGCTTCGACGGCGTTGGCGCTTTCGGCCTTGGCTACGAAGCCGGCGGCGTTGATGACGCCCTCCACGAGCCGAATATTCTCGGCGAGGGCGATGGGATCGGCGTCAAGCAAGGTGATCGTGGGGGTGTAGAAGCCGAAAGCGGCATGGTCGCCGCCAGCGACCGCCATGGCGTCTTCAGCGGCCCGCGCGCGTAGCACGGCGTCGAGGTTTTGGTGGGGGGACTCGGACTTGGAGACGGCTTCCCCAAAGACGGATGCAAGCGATTTGCGCCCCTGCCACCAGAGACGGCGCATCCGGGAGAGTTCTTGCAGGGCGTCGACTTTGTCGAGGGCAAGGAACCGCGAAGTCCAGCGATAGGCGAGACCCAGTTCGTTCAGGCGGTCGAGAACCCCAGTTTCCGTGGCGCCGGGGAACGACCTTATGGAAATCACGCCAAGATGCTGCTCGCCGAGCCTCGGATGAAGGCCAGTGGTCAGATCATCGTCGGTGAGGAGGCAGTCCATATAGGCTGCGGCTTCGGGGACGCGGACCTTGTGACGACGCGTGGAGACCGCCCCGTGCAGGAACGTGAGGAGCTCTTCGCTTGAGAGCTGTCGACAGAGCGGCATGGCGCTGTGGAAGAGGTCGAGAATGGCCGCGACACTGGTCTTGAAGCGATCGAGAGAGGCTTTGTAGGCGACGGCAGTGTTGGTTTGCGCCGGCGCATTGGCGACCATCATCCCGGAGAGTTTGGACGCCCTTTCGCCGGGGGAGAGCATGGTGAGGGTGACGAAGTAGCGGCTTTCGAAAAATCGGCCTTGGCGCTGAAAGTCGAGACGGCGTTCTTGATCGATCAGACGAGATATCGCGTCCGGAAAAGCGCCTTCCTGGGGATAATGCGGTGAGGCTTCACGCCGCGCCTCGATGTGGAGACACCAGGAGGAGCCCAGCGACTTCAGGGCGTGATTGATCTGGGCCCTAAGCGCCATCAGGATGGAAGGCGTGGAGCTTGCGAGATCTGGGCCGCGGAACTCGAACGCCATCATGAAGGCTCCGTCCTTGTTCAGCATGACCCCGTCTTCGATCAGCATGGCCCACGGCAGCCAGTCGGCTAGCCGAGCAGTGCGCTGTTGATATTCCCGCAGGTTCAGCATGGCCGTGTCAGCCTTCGAGATGTGGGGGATGGTGGAGATGTCGCTTCAGAGCTTCGAAAAAATGCGGATCGTCTTTTGTGAGGGCGTAGGAGACGGCCCAAAGGCCGATCCCAAGCGGGATTCCAAGAAATGGCGCCTTAAGTCCGAGTGAGATGACGAGGGCGATGGTGCCCACAAGTATCGCCAGGTTTCGGGGAACCCCGCCGAGGGTGATCGGGGCGCTGATCTGGGTGTGCAGCTCGATGCGAAACCCGTCAGGTGAGTTGTGATCCGTATCGAGCGCCATCAAAAGACGGCGCCCGAGGTGGCGCCGAAGACGGAGAGAAGGCCGCTTGCGCTCGTGAAGGCGATCGCGAGACCAAAAAGAATGCTCATGCCCCGTTTCATGGTGCTGCCGTCGTGGCCAAACGACATGGAGAGCCCGAAAATGACGCAGGCGCAGACGCCGACGGCTGTGGCGACCGGGCCCGTCAGGTCTTGCTTGATATTGGTGAGGACGTTGTCCCACGGCATGGCTGTTCCCGTGGTGGACGCGAGCGCCGCGCATGGCGCGGCTATAAGAGCGAGCGCCAGTCCCATGTGCAGAGGCGCCCGTGAATTGCGACATGATTCATTAAAAGCAGCCATAGAGAGCATTTTCATCGACAAAAACGCCTTTCGCTCGTGTTAGGGCGCGTGGATTTGCGCTGGGGGTGAAAGCTCTGAAGTGGACCTGATCGGCGGCAGGTCCGCCGTGCAAGCTAAGGTTGGCAAAAATACCAACTTCATGTCAAGCACCGTTTTTCAAATTGATGATTGATGGTTGTTAACTCAATAAAGAAAACACGCGAAATCTGCCGGAAATATGAAATAAAACGATGAAATTAATATTAATGAATCGACAAAATGATTCTTTTTGAAAAATCAAATAAGCATATTCCGCATAAAGTTTGCGGATATCTAGTGATATGGTTGGAATTTAGCGTTTCGATATTTTGAATTATTTGAACTTATGAGGTCAAAATCTGGAATGTGGGGCTCGCTAAGGGTCGCCGTGGGTTGATTTATGTGCCGGAGTGCGGTATAAATACCGAAGCAAGCGCAAAGATACGATTTGGCAAGGGCGCCAAGGCACTAGGTTTGTCTCGCCTGACCTCGTGGTGGAAAATCATGTTGGACGACATTTATCAGCGGATTTGCAAGCGCCTTGAGGCTACGGGGCTTAGCGCGCGCGAGGCCTGCCGCAGAGCGGGCATTGGCCTGGATTTTATTCGCAACATCAAGCGCGCCTTGGATGGAGAAAAGCCGGCGCGCGTTGGTGTGTCGACGCGCACGATTGCGGCTTTGGCGCCAGTGCTTGGAACGACGGTGGATTGGCTGTTGACGGGCGTTCCGAGTGCTGAAGGCGGCGAACTTTCATTTGTTGATTGGTCGCAATTGAGTGGCGCAGTCGAATCAGCGGCATTCCGCGAAGGGCGCGGACTGGGAGATGAATTTGGGCGGTGGCCGTCCAGCTATATTGCGACGCGGACGCCGGATAATGCGATGAACAGGGTGGCGCCGCTTGGTTCTTATATCGTTCTGGATCGCAACGACCGGGTTCTCGTCGATGGCGGGTATTATCTTGGGCTTTTGGACGGCAGTCCCGTATTTCGGCGTTGGAGGTTCGGTCCGGATCGCGCTGAGCCTTGCTCCACCGATCCAGATTTCAGGATCGAATTTATAGGCAGTGAACGCCGGTGGGTGATCATAGGGCGCGTTTGGCGCGCGATTTTGGAGCTTTGACGCACCGCAGCTCTTCGCGCATGTGGCGCTAATTCGGGGCCGGCGAGCGAATGGAAAATCCCGCGCGTTCCCGTTTGAGTGCAAGGTCTATATGATGGCGCGGTCGGGGAGCCTTCGGTCATGTTCAAGGGCTAGCCCTAAAAGCCGTAGGGATCGTCGCACGATTTTTCCAACTCCCCGACGTCAAGCTTCATCACCAGCCTGACCGCGGAATGCGTCGCGCCCGGCGGGTGCGTCCCCAGAATTGGTGAGAGGCCGAAGCCCACGTCTTATTTCGAACTCGATGGTGGTTGTCCTCGCGACGGGGGTGGCGGCCGTCCGCGTTCGATCCGTTTGGGGATGCAATTTATCGTTTTCCAATTGCAGTGTTACGGTTGTGGTGGTCGGGGAGCCTTCGGCCATGTCCAGGGGCTTGCCCTAAAATCCGTAGGGATCAACGCACGATCTTTCCAACTCCCCGACTTCACATCACAAGTCGATTCATGCGAGCGGACATTCGAGCGCTCCGCGCGCCCATATTGGCTGCCGCTCGGGGCCATTGTTGAATGCGAACATTTTTGGCGGCGTGAGCGGCTAGTCCTTGATGGGATTGCCGATCGGCATTCTGTGCAACCGATCGCGAGCTGCTGCGCGTCGCTTCGCCTCAGCAAGGAGATCCTGAAAGGCGCCGTTAAAAGCTGCAATGCATGAAGCGGCGTCCAGCAGATGGATGTCGTCTCCTAGGTCCTGATCGAACTCCTGTAATGCGATTATCAATGCCGTCGCGAGCTTGTTGTCAGCGGCGCGCCTCGCGAAATCCGGTGAATTGATCAATTGCGCCAGGACGATCGCATTGGCGTCGCTATCGGTGGCTTGGGCGAAGCGCTTTAATCGGTCGAAATCGGCTTTGCTCCTGCCCGTCTCGATATACTCATAGGTGCGTTGCCCGATGCCCAACGCCGCTCCGACGTCTTGCGCGCGCAATCGGCGAGCTTGGCGAATTTGACGCAGGGCTTCGCCGATCAGGTTATTCCGGCGGGAAGCTGATGAAGGCTTTGGTGACATCTCCACGGCGCGTTTTGTGCTTAAGGTTGAGCGGCAGCGTCGCCGCCAAGCCGTTTCTGATCAATGACGAAACGCCAGCTATTTTCTAACGCGGCGGGTTTCTGGCGGGTCTGGCTTTCGCGTTGAGCTGCGATTTCGTGCCCCACTGTAAATGCTCTTCAAATTCATGCGGCAGGGCGCAATAATATTGCGCTATTGGCGCAAATATTGTTCGTTGAAATTAGGTCTTCCGTCGCCATAATGTGAAATTTAGATTTATCCGAATATGAATACATGGGTATTTAATCACATGCTTGAAGAGTGAATGTCCTCATGGTGGCGACATTTAGCAAGCGTGGGGACCCGTTCGGGCGCGCGCTACTTACGCTGCGGTATCAGCTTCGAATTGGAAGCTTTGGCCAGGGGCGACCGCTGGCGATAATTGAAATTGCTCGCGACCTCGGCCTTAGCCCTACGCCAGTACGTGAAGCATTGTCGCGACTTGCGGGTGAAGGGCTGGTGGAAGAGCTGCGAGGCCGAGGCTTCTTTAGTCGACATCTAGATTCCGGCGAACTCCTCGACCTCTATGATCTTGAGCTGCTGCAGCTTGGTTTCGCCGTAGATGCGCTCAGCACAAATCCGGGTCGATGGACGGCTTCGGACGCATTGCGAGGAACGCAGTCAGGCGACGAATGGCGGAACGAGGACGATTTGGCGTCCCAATGCGAAATGGTCTTAGGTCGTCTGGCGGCGGCGTCAGGTTCGCGCGCGCTTCGCGCCTCCTACCAGTCGGTCGCAGATCAGCTCGGGCCGGCGCGGCGCGCCGAGCCGCATGTTCTGACCGGCGTCGGCGCCGAGGTTGTGTGCATTCGTCGATTATTTGGAGAAGGCGACTGGCAGGGGCTGCGGTCGGAATTGGACCGATTTCACAAACGCCGTCGGGCGGCCGCCAACGAGATCGCCGCGATGTTGCGTGGGCTGATTGTTTAGTCTCAAATATATTGCAAGTATAGATGGTGTATTTCCATCTTCGGTCGTTTCATTGGCTGGCCGCAGCGAAGCGGTTTTCCGGACGAAAGGAGTTGGCTATGACCAAAACGCGCAAATTCAAGCTGATCCGGGTGGGGCAGGCTCGCCGCCTGACGCGGGGCATTGACGGCACTGGCCTGGAATTGCCCTCGTTCACTCGTCAAGAAGCCTGACGCTCGATCCAGCGCCGGCGACGCCGGCGCTGGTGGCTCACCGAGAAAGCCAATGCCATTTGAACCTTGCGCAGACGTGCGATTGGCGTGGGTCGGCGCCGACATGGTGATGCTGAGCATCGTCGGTGGCGAGTACTACTGCCTGCCGGATTTTGCTGATGTGGCATCGCCTCTGGACGGTGAGCGTATCGACATCGGCGATGAGGCGGCGGCGGCAGAACTGACGCGCGCCGGCCTAATCCAGGCGACTGATGAACTACGCCGAATCTCCAGTTGGAGACCGCCGCAGCCAAGGTCTGATGCGCTAGACGTGGCGCCGGAAATTGCGACCTGGGCCGATTGGCTGCAGCTCGGACAGGCCTATAAGGCGGTCGCTCTCCACTACTACGGCCGATCCTTTGGTCACACGGTGGAGTTTGCAAGGCGGAGCAAGCTGAAGGCGCCGGATATGGATGCTGAGTTGCTAATTCCGCGAGCAACCACCTTCGCTCAACTGGCGCCGTGGGTTCCTTCCCAGGGCGCATGCCTGTTTCGCTCCTTCATGCTGCTCGCGTTTCTGCGTGCAGCTGGACTGGACGCGACTTGGGTGTTTGGCGTGCGAACCTGGCCGTTCCAAGCTCACTGCTGGCTGCAGGCGGGCGAAGTCGTTCTGGACGATGCAGTGGAACGCGTATCGTCGTTCACACCGATCCTGACGGTCTGATCATGAAACGATACGTCGCCTTCGCTTGGAACCCCGCCAACGAACTGGCTGCGGCGAGTATGGATACTGTGCAGCGCCGGTTAGGAGCGGAGCCCGAATGGATGTTGGTGCACGGCAGGCCTGGTTTCGCCATTGCTTTGGAGCACCCGCATCCGCTTGAAATTCGCCCCCTCGGAGATGGCAGCGGCTGGGTGATAGGCGATCTCTACCAAAAGGCGGACTTCCGTCCTGCGCCTGACGTTTTGGGGGAAATTCGCCAAGACTCGTTCCCGGGGCGCAGACTTATCGAGGACTTTTGGGGGCGCTATGTCGCGATTTGGCGCACGCCAGCCGGACTGGAGATTTTGCGAGACCCGAGCGGCGCGCTCGACGCAGTGCGGTGGCGCGCCAATTCAGTCGATCTCACTGCATCGGGCCTTCCGCCGACGTGGATTGGCGACCTTGCGCCAAGAACGAGCATAGATTGGGACATTTTCGCAGGTCAGCTTGTCGAGCCGATCTTGGCGAGTGAGACGGTCGCACTCAAGGGGATAACCTCGGTTCCGGCGGGCGCACATTTCGTGCAATCGCACAACGGCGGCGCTTATCAACGAATCTGGGCGCCCGCGACCATAGTGCGAAGCAGTGCGCCTACGCCTTTCGAGGGCGCCGCTGAGCAGCTCGAAGCTCTGGTGGATGATTGTATCGGCGCCATGGCGCGAAACAGAGGTCGAGTTGCGGCGGAACTTTCCGGAGGGTTGGATTCTTCGATCCTTTCTGCGGCCCTGTGTGAAGTTCCCAACGTCGGCTTCGCGGGCTGTGTAAATTTCTTTGGACGCGATCTTGAAAGCGACGAGCGCGCTGCGGCACGGCTCGTGAGCTCGCAACTCGGAATTGGGCTGACCGAAATTGCAAAGCCTGAACTGGTCTTTACCGAAAAGTCGCTGTCGTTCCAGCCTGTTGGAATTCGACCAAGTCAGAGCGCGCTCGATCACGTCTATGATCTGGCGATCATCCAATTCTGCGCCGAACAAGGAGCACTGACCTTGATGACTGGGCAGGGAGGAGACGCAGTTTTTCTGCAAATGACGACTCCTTTGGCGCTGCTTGATGCGCATTGTCATTCCGGTCGCGTTCAGGAGGCGCTGGCGATCGCGAGGGAAACACGCCGTTCGATCTGGCGGGTGGGGAGCGAAGCCTTGGCCGCTGCATTCGGATTTGCGAGGAGGTCGTCGACGCGGACGCCAAGCTTTCTGACCTTGGAGGCGGTCGAGGCGGCGAAAAGGCAGACCCATCCTTGGCTGATGGACCTCGGCGGCCTTCCGCTCGCAAAACGCGCCCACATCCGTGCTCTAGCCTATGCCCAGGTGGCGCACGGTGAGAGCCGACGTGGGCGAGCCGTGGATGTGGTCCACCCTCTGCTCGCCCAGCCAATTGTAGAATATTGTTTAGCCACGCCGGTCATCGACCTCACCGCGGGTGGGCGCGGAAGAAGCCTTGCGCGCCGCGCTTACGAGACTCGATTGCCGCGCGCGACAATCGAGCGCCGGACAAAGGGGGATATGACTTCGCATTATGGTCGGGCGATCGCGCGTAGCTCGTCGGTTTTGCAAAGCTTTCTCCTTGATGGTCGCCTCGCACGCACTGGCTTCATCGACCGCCCGAAGTTGGAAGCGGCGCTCGCGCCTGAGGCGTTGATTTGGCGGGGCGACTATGTGGAGATTTTACACCTCATGGTGATGGAGATTTGGGCTCGATACTGGACGACGGATGCGCCTCGGAGCCATCTGCATGCGTCACGCTAGCTTCTTTGCCACTGAGCGTGCGATCGAGCCACGGGAGCACAGTTTCGTAAATGATGCGCACGTTGGCTGGACTTGAAATCAAGTGTCCCTCGCCAAAAAGCGTCATGAAACGAGCGTCACGGTTTTGCCGATAAAGCGCAGCGAACATCGCTTGGCCGTTCGCTAGCGTTACGAAATCCTGGTCCCCCTGGATGATAAACACGGGAGTTCGGATCTTATCGGCCATGAAGAAGGGGCTGTTGCGAGTATAGCGATCGGGATCGTGCCACGGTGAAGTTCCGAGCCCGCCCTGACCGGTTTCAGCCCATCCTATGGAGGCGTTGATCATGGGACCGTATTCTGGCGATACGGCATAGAAGGGAGCGAAGCTGCCCCATCCGGCTGCAATATTGGACTTTCCAGCTTGGGCTACGATGGCGCGGAAACGGTCCGTTTGCGCGGCCGTCACCAGGGCGCCGTAGCCGCCGAAGCTATGCCCCCAAAGGACCATGCGCTTCGTGTCGGCGAGGCCTTCCGCGGCCACGGCGTCAACAGCTGCCAGAATTTGCGACGCTAGCCCGTCGGCAGGGTCCATGGCTGTGAAATCCCGCGGCAGGCTCGGCGCGAGTACGGCATAGCCATGGGCGGCGAGGAGTCGAGCGTTGGGGGTGAAAGTTGTCGAGTCCGGCCCGTACCGCCCTGGCATCTTGGTGTAGCTGGCGCCTGGATAGGGTAGCACTATGAGCGGGGGTGGAGCGCTGCGCTTGGCGCCTGGTGGAAGGAATAGCCAACTCGTGGTCGGGCGGCCCAAAGGATCCTTGTGGGGGATCGGCACAGCGACCATCGGGTCTACGTCCGCCAAGGCCGCGTTGACGGTGAGAACAGCAACGCCTCGACCCGATTTGTGGACGGTGACGGTGGAAACGCCTCGCGCATCTGCCCGGCGCGTTGCGATGACGCCCTCCGCCGCGACGACCACTGAACCGTCCGAGGGGATCATTACGTCAAGTTTTTCGCCGGACGTGTCGAACCGGTGGGCGGTTTCTTTTTCGGCGACCCAAGCCCAATTCCGACGTGGAGTGGCGTTGACTTCGAACCGATCCCCGCGTCCGAAACCCACGAGGTCGATCTGGCGAAGATCCGGCGCCTCTATCAACGCCTTCGCTTGGCCGCTGTCGCTCAGGCGGTAAAGGGTTTGGCCTGCGAACATCAGCGCAGTCTGGTTGCTGATCGCGGCGAGCCTTGGCGAGACAGCGCGGGCGCCGGCGGTCAGGTTGACAGGTGCGTTGGTCGTTAGTCGGTACCAGTCCGCTCGCGCCTTCGGTGCATCAATCGGTCGGCCGAAGACAAGGGGATCCGTGCCGATCCAATCTGCGCGGACCGTTGGAATGCCGGAGCCGTGGTAGTCGACTTCTGGCCGGATTTTGCCATCGGTCCGGACGATCGTCTGGCCTGCATTGGCGTCAATTTCCAGAAGATCCCCATCTTCCCACCTTGCCGGCAAAGACCGACCAAAAACGAGCAACCGTTCTCCCACTGGCGACCATGCTAGTAATCCGGGAGCCAAATCTCGGTCCCGGAAAGGTTCGATGACTTGGCCGGTCGTCAGATTGACAAGGGTGAGCGCTCGTCGCCGGCCAGGCGTACCGACGCGGACAATACTGTCAGCGGACGGAGCGAGGGCCTCTTTGTCGGTGAGAATGGCGGCGAAGCGGCCGTCTGGCGAGACTTCGAGGTCGATAAAGCCGCCCCGGGCTAGTTCCCGAACATTGCCCGTCTCGACGTCGATTTCCTGGAGGTGAATGGGCGCGGGCGGCGACCAGACACCAAGATCGACACCGCTTCCGACCACCATGGCCGTAGGGAGCTTTCCGGCGGCCGCTTGCCGCCAAAGGGCCGACGTGCGTTGCGTCGTCTGGGATGTTGTTTTCAAGAGCCAGGGAAGGGTGTGCTGAGGAAGCCCGAGCACGATAAGGCTCCGCTCAGAACGCCATTGAATGCTGCGCCCCCACGTGGCGGTCTCGGCCGGAACGCCAAACCATTTCGCAGCGCCGGTTCTAAGATCGACGACGCCCGTATCCCAAGCGTGGCCCTTCAAGCGCTGCACCACCATCCACCGACCGGTGGGCGAGATTGGTCCGGCGAGATAGCCGGCGCCAGACTCGGGCGGCAACAGGTCCTTCGCCGCGCCGCCGTCCTGCAGATCAGCGATCTTGATCCGGCCAAGTAGGGGAGTGGTGTAGGACTGAACGTCAAAGCGAGCTGCCGTATCGTAGGGCGCTTCGGTTTGCATAATGAGGCGCCGGCCGTCGGGCGACACTTCTGCATAGTCGAAACGCTCCAACGACAAGAGGTCTTCGAGTGTGAAGGGCCGGGCTGCGACACGAGCGCCAGCGAGGGCGATCGCAAGCAAGGAGAGGCCGATGGTGGCCTTCGAGCAAATCTGGCGCATGGGTCACCAGCGCTTGACGGCTTGAAGGCTGATGACGCGCCCGAGTGGATCGGCGTTAGCTGGGTCGTAGCCGATGCCCTGAGGTGCATCATAAAAGGGCGGGGCGCTATCAAAGAGATTGCGCACCGAAAGCGTAAAATCGACATTGCGCACGACGGGAACATTCCCCGACGGGCGGTATCGCAACTGAAGATCGGCCGTCGTCCAGCTCGAAATGGCCTTGCCGGCAACGTCGCGCTCGCTGTTGACGAAATGCAGCGCAAAGGTGGTTGCGAGATCTTTATGGAGCCATGTCGCGGCGGCTTCTGCTCTCAGGCGTGAGGGTTGACCTGCCATCCCTACGAACTGCGCCCAAGGAGAGGTCGGCGTTACGCGGCGCATATAGTCGAAGAGCCATGTGGCGCTCGCCGAGACGTCGAGACGATCGACGTCCCGGATGCCCGTCCAATGAGACGAGAGATCGAGGCCGCGCACGTGCAGACCGCCAGTGTTGACGAAACGGCCGTCGACGATGGCGGTATAGGCGCTTGCTGGAAATAGCGTGGCTGTGGGCGAGGTGGACTGCGCCAAAAGCGATTTGACGAGCGCGAGGTCAGAGGGGTTGGACGGATTAACGGTGCGAATGAACGGAGCGTAGATCGGGTTGTTGAGCGCGTTGAATATGTCGTTGAAGACAGGCTGGGCGACTTCGCCCGTGAAGGCGGTGTCAAACCCCGTGAGGCTCAGTTTAAGGCCAGGGACCTGATGAGGCTGGATATCAAAGCCGGTCGACCAGGATTTTGCGTTTTCGGGCTTGAGATTACGGTTGCCGCCGACTTCCAGAAGAACCAGTTTTTGGCCGGCGCCATAGGGTAATATCCCCGGCCCAAAATCCTGGTGTTCGTATTCATCGGAGAGTCCAGGCGCCCGAAAGGAGGTCCCGTAGCTCGTTCTGAACGTCCAACCCTCCGCAGGAACCCACAGGAGGCCGAATTTCGGATTGGTGGTTGCACCTACATCACTATAGCGCTCGGCGCGAACAGCGCCGGAGAGCTCGAGCCGCTTAACGCCTGGAAGAGCATTCCCAGGCCCTATGATGGGGATGCGCAGCTCCGCAAATGCCGCGTTGACGGTACGCACATAAGGGCCTTCGGTGCTGATCGACGGGCTCGCTTTTGACCCAAAACCGTCGGTGTCGGTCTGGAAGCGCTCCTTGCGCAGCTGGCCGCCAAACGCCGCGCGGACGTCACCGCCTGGAAGACTAATCAAAACACCGTCAGCTTTTAGGTTTATCGAGCTGACTTCGCTATCAAAGCGGGTTTTCACCCAACCGCTGCCTAACAGGTTGAGGAGCGCCGGAGAATTGGCCGAACCAGCGCCGTAGGGATTGAAGTAGCCGTCGTTCGCTGGGTTGTAATTCGACGACGGATCGATGGGCGCGCGGCCGAGCGCTTCACTGAGGATATAGCTGTTCAAACTGTGGTTCGTGTACCGGCGGCTAAGCTCATCCGCATAAGCCGCGTAAGTTTCGACAACCCAGGTGTGACCAATCTTTGCCTTGAAGCCCGCACTGAGACCAAGACTGTTGGAGGCGCCGTTCGAGTGAATGGGACCTAGTTCATCGGTGAAATCATAGGCGATCTGGTTGGAGCTCGCGCCGTTAGGTGAAACAAAGTAAGGATTTCGTTTGTCAACGGTAAGAAGGCTGACAGCTCCCGGAAGATTGTAGGCAAAGCCGCGCGAGCTAAAACGGGCTTCTGCACTGAAATCGAGTCGCTCGCTGATCGCCTGACCGACGCTGGTGTAGAGACTGTTGCGCGTCTGATTTGGCAGAATGTCGGTTCTTTCCCGCTGGTTTTCGAGATTGACTTGGCCGGCGAGGAAACTGGATGGCGTTAGCCCGACGCCTGACTGGCCAGCAGGGATCGCCCAACCTGGGCCATAGGCGCCGGTCGCCGGGTCAAGCCGCATGATGTTGCCCGGAAGGCTGTAATACTGGCGATGGTCGGTCCCGCCGAGCGAGCGGAGATCTGCGTTAGCGGTGAAGGTGCGTTCGGAGGAAGCGAGCGGGTCTTGATGATAATATTCATAGGTGAGAAGGACGTGGCCCCCCTCCCAGGTTTTCCCGAATGTTTGGCCGAGTTGCTGCTCGGCTGCGCCTCCGCGAGCCCCGCTGGCGCGAAGCCGGGTCTCAGCGCCGTCGATGTCGTCGCGAAGGATGATGTTGACCACGCCTCCCACGGCGTCGGATCCGTAGAGAGCTGAGGCGCCATCAAGGAGAACTTCAACGCGGGAAATCGCGGCGGTGGGAATTGAGGAGACGTCTGCAAAATCGCCCTTCAACCCCGCCCCTGCGAGACGGCGGCCGTTGACGAGCACCAAGGTTGCCGAAGGACCAAGGGCGCGCAGATTTACACCCTGGGCGACGATGCTGTTGGTTCCCAAACGGTCTGTGGTCGAAAGAAATGTGTTTGGGGTGGAAGACCCGGAAAAATTCTGCGGAAGGGTTGAGAGATAGTCGGCGAGAGTGGCGCGTCCGGATCGGTCGAGGTCGTCCCTTGAGAACGCGACCACGGGCGAGACACTTGGACCTGCGCCGCGGATCAGGGTGCCGGTGACGATTACTTCGGCGACGGTTTCGCTCGCGCGTGGGGAAGCGGCGACAGCTGAGGAGGTCGAAGGCGTCTCTCCTGACGTCGGCGTTACACCGACGGTGGGCGAAGACGCCGGCCTGTTCGATGGGGTGTTTGGCTCAGAAGCGCCCCCTCCGGCGCGGGCCTTCAGCACGAAAACGCCTGGCGAAGTTTCCTGCGCGACGAGGTCGGCGCCGGCTAGGAGACGCGATAGAGCCGCCAATGGCGTGAGGCGACCACGCAAAGCCGGTGCGCGCCGGCCGCGTACGGACGCGTTGGTGTAGATGATTTGGACGTGAGCCTGACGCATGAAGGCGACGAGGGCCTCGTCCAGGCTTTCAGACTCGATATTGAACTCTGTGGCCGTATCGGCGGATGCGGCCGACTGGGCGATGGCTGGCGGCGCGAATATGAGTGTCGTGCAAAGAGCTGAAGCGGCGAAGGCTCTAATGCATCGCTGGTGGATACGATTGGGCATGGTGGTCGATGTCTCCCCTCATGACACCGGCGCTCCCCATCTACGGATGGGCTGGTTGATACATTGGGCCGTGTCTGAGAGGTAGACACCGCAGCAGCCTCACAACCCTTGAGGATTGTGCAAAATATTTTTTCACACCTAAGGTTTTTGGCGCGCCAGAAGAATTTCGCCGTTGGCGACCTCTGCACGAAGGCCATGAAGTTCGCTCACGGCCGCGATGAAGCCATCGATGTTGCTTGTGTCGAATGCACCCGACACGACTTCTCGTCCGAGATCAGGCGCAGTCAACACGATCGTTTTGCGGCTATAGCGGTTCATTTCGGCTATAGCTTGTTGCAAGGGGATAGCGTGAAAGAGGACGCGCCCATCGGACCAACTGGTGGCGGCGGCGACGTCTACAGCGACGGGCTTGGACGGCTTTCCATTCGCCACGAGTTGTTCACCTGACACCATGACGATGGGCGCTGCCTTCGGGTGGGCCGGCTCAAAGACCTCTATCTTCCCTTGGACGAGTGTGACGCGAACGACGTCTGCGTCCTGGCGCACGTCGAACTTAGTTCCGACGGCGCGAATATCGGTAGTGCCAGCAGCGACGATGAACGGACGCCGTGCATCGTGAGCGACCTCGAACAGGGCCTGACCGTGAATCAGTCTCACCAAGCGTTGGTGGGCTGAAAACGTCACCGCGATCTGAGTGCTTGTGTCGAGGCGAATTTTGGAGCCATCCGCGAGCTCGATCAGGCGATCCTCGCCGACTTCGGTTGAATAGGATTTTCCAAACAGCCCGCTGTTGGTCGCGACCTGGATGCCAAGAGCTGCGGCAAGAAGCGCAACGAGGCTCGTAAGGGCATATTCACGCCAGGCCCAAATCGTCGACGGCGCACGCTGTGAGCGGCGGTTTGCCGCTTCGGCGATCAGTGATGCGATCGACGGGTCTTCCCGAAGTGTTCCCATACGTTTCCAGGCTCGCTCGACCTCCGCATAGGCTGTTCGATTGCGCGGATTTCGCCGCCACTCCCGAAATCCTTCCAGCGTCTCAGCTGAGACGGATTGCGTGTTGAGCCGGGAAAACCAGGCTGACGCTTCCTTGATGTCGTGCTCGTTGATCGCGCGGTTGAGGGATTTCATGGCTAAATCGAATCAGTCTCGCAACTGAAGCGTGACCATGGACAGCGCCTTGGTCATGCGCCCTTCGACGGTCTTTATGGAAAGACCGCAGGTTGAAGCGATCTCCCGATTTGTCATCCCCGCGAAACGGCTCAACACGAACACCTCCCTCAAGGGCGGCGGCAAGGCCGAAACGATTTGCCGAAGCAGCACCGCTTCGTCCTGAACGGCGGCGACCCCATGTTCTTCGTTTTTTGCGACATCTTCAATGCAGACGCTTCGATCGATCGTCCGCTCCGTCCGCCGTAACTGGTTCAGTGCTAGGTTGTTTGCGACACGAAGGAGAAGCGCCCGCGGGTGGCGCACGCCAGTGGCGGGTTCATAGGCGGCAAATCGAAGATAGGCTTCCTGGACGATATCTTCTGCTGTGTCGCCAATGGCCGGGCCGAAACGCCTCTTGATCTTACGTCGGAGCCAATCGGAATAGCGGCGGTAAAGGGCGTCTACTGCGCGAGCGCGCTCGGCGTATTGGTCTCTTGCGCGCGCCATGGCGTCGCTCCCGATCCGAGGGGAAGGGCGCGTGGCGGATCGACGCCGGTTGAAAATCCCGCGCGCAGCGTATGGCGGCGCCCGCCATGTCGGCGGGCGTCTTGCCGAATCCGCGCGCATGCGCGCGCGAGATCAATCGCGATGACGCCGATAAATCGCACAGGGGTTTCCACGCCCCATCAGCGCTAAGGCGCTGACAGGGCGAAAGTTGGCGCAACCTTCGCGATTGCGCAAGCGGTTGATTTGAATGCCGTTGAGGCGCGCTGTCGAGCTGAGGCAGATCGAGTCAGATTTTTGAATTGCGTCTGGCTAAGGCGCTGACGAGAGCGGAGAGCAATTGCTTAGTCGCTTCTTCGAATGCGGGCTATTTCGGTCAAGCCAGTCCAGCCATCATTCTATGTTTGGACGCTACCCACGTGATATCTTCTCCGTCTCACGTCATCGAATTCGGTTGGAATCATGTCGAGCACGGCAACCCTCTCGGAAAAATATCAGATATCCGTCCCTAAGGCGGTGCGCGAAATCCAAGGCTGGCGTCCGGGGCAGAAGTTTGTGTTTATTCCTAAGGGCATCGGCGTCCTCATGGTCCCTGCGCTAGAGGCCAACGACCTGTTCGGGCTCGGGAAGGGCGCTGACCCGAGCGATTATCGCGATCGCAACGATCGTTTCTGACACCTCTCAAAAGAAACTTGTGTTGGCGGATTGGCCAACGAGTTGAAGGCTGTCGGCCACCTATCCCGTATTCGTTTACCAGCATGCGAAGTCGACTTCGTCGCGGCCAATCCTGGACGCACCCTGTTCCACTGCCACCAGCAACTGCACATGGACTTCGGGTTCATGCGCCTCTTCGACAATGCTAGAGCAGAGTCGGCCTCGGGCCAGTCCGAGCCCCGCATGCGGGACAGCGCGCCGCGCGGGGTCCTCGATAGGCCGAGGTTGCCGCGGCGGCGCGTAATGCGTGCCTTCGGCCGGCGTCTCTAGGCTTTAGTGGTCTGCGGTGCGACAGGCTTGGGGCGGGCGAACGCCCGCGTGGTGCGCATCTTCGTTCACCTCGCGCGCCAAGCGTTCCCGCGCTGGCCCGTCACCGTGCGCGGCCTTGAGCCTTGTTCATCGGAAGGACCTTCAGCTTGATCACCCTGACCAGTTTGGGCGGCGCTGGCACCGTCACCGGCTCGAAACACCTCTTGGAGCACGGCGGCCGGCGGCTGCTCTTGGACTGCGGCCTGTTCCAGGGGCAAAAGGCGCTGCGCGAGCAGAACTGGAGCCGGCTGCCGGTCGCGGCGGACTCGTTGGACGCGGTGGTGCTGAGCCATGCCCATCTCGATCATTCCGGGTACCTGCCCAAGCTAGTGAAGGACGGCTTTCACAGGCGCATCGTCTGCACGCACGCGACCATGGAGCTCAGCGACATCATCCTGCGCGACAGCGGCCACCTGCAGGAGAGCGATGCCGAGTTCGCCAATCGGCATGGGTTCTCGCGGCACAGGCCGGCGCTGCCGCTCTACGGCGTGCGGGATGCGGAAAAGGCCATGTCGCACTTCGCGCCGATCGCCGTCCACCAGCCGCTGGAACTTCCCGGCGGCGCCCGCCTGACCTTGCGCCGGGCCGGCCACATCCTCGGCGCCGCGACCGTCGAGATCGAATGGGACGCAACGAAGGTCGTCTTTTCCGGCGACCTCGGCCGTTATGGCGACGCCGTCATGCTGGCCCCGGACCCGGTGGCCGAGGCCGACTACCTGATCGTCGAGTCGACCTATGGCGATCGCCGGCACGACCAGGCCGATCCGTCGCAGGTCCTGGGCGACGTGATCGAACGGACGACCCGGCGGGGCGGCACCGTGGTGATCCCGGCCTTCGCCGTCGGTCGTGCCCAGTCGCTCCTCTACCATATCTGGCGGCTGAAGGCGGCCGGTCGCATCGGGCTGGTTCCGATCTACCTGGACAGCCCGATGGCCATAAACGTCAGCGAGCTGCTGCACACGCACCGCGCCGATCACCGGCTCACGCCGCAGGAGTGCGACGCCACGTGCGCGGTCGCCACCTACACCCGCGACGTCGAGGATTCGAAGGCGATCACTGCCAATCCCATGCCCAAGGTTGTCATCTCCGCCAGCGGCATGGCGACGGGCGGGCGAGTGTTGCACCACATCAAGGCCTATGGGCCGGACCCGAAGAACACCATCCTGCTCTCCGGGTTCCAGGCCGCGGGCACGCGCGGGGCGGCCCTGCTGGGCGGCGCGCGCGAGGTGAAGATCCATGGCCAGTGGGTCCCGATCCGGGCCGAGGTCGAGAACCTGCCGATGCTCTCGGCGCATGCCGACGCCGACGAAATCCTGCGCTGGCTGGGCGGATTCGTCCGTCCGCCCCGGAGGACCTTCATCGTCCATGGCGAGCCGCAAGCTTCGGAGACGCTGCGGACGCGCATCGAGGGGGAGCTCGGCTGGCGATGCACGGTCTCGCAGCCCCATGAGGTGTACGAGCTGTGAGCCTGATCGTCGAGGGATTCAGCGCCGCCGTGGACGCCCCGACCATCCGGGTGCGCCGGCTGGGGCTCGTCACCCAGCATGAGGCGATCGTGCTGATGCGCGCAGACTGCCATGTCTGTCGCGCGGAGGGCCTCTCGGCGCGGGCGCAGGTGCGCCTCTCGGCCCACGGGCGTGATGTCTACGCCACGCTCTACCAGGTCCAGGACGACTGGCTCGGTCACGACGAGGCGGGCCTGTCGGAATCGCTGTGGACGCGGCTGGGCGTGGCGGAGGGCGACGAGGTCGCCGTCAGGCACGCGCCCACGCTGGAGTCGCTGTCGAGCGTGCGGCGGCGAATCTATGGGCAAAGGCTCTCCGCCGCCGCCATGACCGGCGTGGTCGAGGACGTGGCGGAGGGTCGCTACACCGACATCCATCTCGCCGCGTTCCTGACCGCCGCCTCCGCCTTTCCACTCGATCACGCGGAAACCGTGGCTCTGACGCGGGCGATGGTCGGCGTGGGCGATCGCCTGGTCTGGCCGACGCCCCTGGTCATGGACAAGCACTCGGTCGGAGGTTTGCCGGGCAACCGCACCACGCCGCTGGTGGTGGCCATCGTCGCGGCGGCGGGCCTGGTCATCCCGAAGACCTCCTCGCGCGCCATCACCTCACCCGCGGGCACCGCTGACACAATGGAGACCTTGGCGCCGGTCGATCTCGACCTGGCGACGATTCGCCGGGTCGTGTCCGAAGAGGGCGGCTGCGTCGCCTGGGGCGGTTCGGTGCGCCTAAGCCCAGCCGACGACGTGTTCATCCGCGTCGAGCGGGTGCTCGACGTCGACACCGAAGGCCAACTCGTCGCCTCGGTGCTGTCCAAGAAGATCGCCGCGGGCTCGACCCATGTGGTGCTGGACATCCCCGTCGGGCCGACCGCCAAGGTCAGGACTGAGGCGGACGGCGAGCGGCTGGCCGGCGTGCTGGGCCGGGTCGCTGGCGAACTCGGGCTGACGGCCCGCTGCGTGCTTTCCAACGGTGACCAGCCCGTCGGGCGCGGCGTCGGCCCGGCGCTCGAAGCGCGCGATATCTTGAAGGTGCTGCAGGGCGCGCCGGACGCCCCAGCGGACCTTCGCCAGCGCGCCTGCGCCTTGGCGGGCGCCGCGCTCGAGCTCGGCGGGAGCGCCCCACCCGGAGCCGGCGTCGCCGCGGCCGAGCACATCCTGCGACAAGGCCGCGCCTGGGCGAAGTTCCAGCGCATCTGCGAAGCTCAGGGGGGGATGCGGACACCGCCGCAAGCGTCCCTGACGCGTCCGGTGGCGGCCGCGCATGCGGGCCGGGTAGTGCATATCAACAACCGCAAGATCGCGCGCCTCGCCAAGCTCGCCGGCGCCCCGGACGTGAAGGCGGCCGGCCTTGAGCTGATGGCCCGGCTGGGCGAGGAGGTCGCCGCCGGACAACCCTTGCTCATGGTGCATGCGCAGTCGCCCGGCGAGCTCGCCTACGCCCTGGCCTACGCCGAGGGCAACTTGGACCTGGTCGAGGTGGAGGCGTGACCACGGCAGTCCTCGCCATGCCCGGCAACGAGACCTTCGCCGACGAGCTCGCGACGGCGCTGGGCGCCGAATTGGTCGGCGTGGAAACCCGGCGCTTCCCGGACGGTGAACGTTACCTTCGTCTCCTCTCGGAGGTGGCCGGACGCGAGGTGCTGGTCGTCTGCACGCTCGCCAGGCCCGACCCGCAGTTCCTGGGCCTCGTGTTCGCCGCGCGCACGGCGCGCGAACTCGGCGCGGCGCGGGTAAGCCTGGTCGCGCCCTATCTGGCCTACATGCGCCAGGACGCGCGGTTCCACCCGGGCGAGGCGATCACCTCAACGCACTTCGCGGCCCTGCTTTCGGCCGAGTTCGACGAGATCCTCACCGTCGACCCGCATCTGCATCGTCACAAGGCGATGGCCGAGATCTACACGGCGCCCGCCGTGGCGCTGCACGCCGCGCCGCGCCTCTCCGACTGGGTCGCGGCCAATGTCGCCCGGCCGCTGCTCATCGGTCCAGACGAGGAGAGCCGGCAATGGGCGGCCGAGGTGGCCAAGGGCGCGGGGGCGCCATCGTTGGTGCTGCGCAAGGAGCGGCTCGGCGATCGCGATGTTCGGGTGAGCCTTCCCGACCTGTCCGGTTGGCGAGGCTGCACGCCGGTGCTGGTTGACGACATCGCCTCCTCCGGGCGCACCTTGGTCGCGGCGGCGCAGGGGCTGGCCGCCGAAGGCTTCGGCAGGCCGGTGTGCGTGGTCGTGCATGCGCTCTTCGCCGAGGGGGCCTACGAGGCCTTGGAGGCGGTGGCCCAACGCATCGTCGCCACCGACAGCGTGCCGCACCCGAGCAACGCGATCGCCCTGGCGCCGCTGTTCGCCGACGCCCTTCGCCGCTGACGGCGGCGTTTCAGGGATAGGGCCCGCGCGGTGGGTAGACTCTTGGGGTCACGCGGCTTCAAACGGGAGGTCGTCATGAACCCCTTGTGCGGATCGCGGCCTTGACGTTCGCTGGCCGCATCGGCCGCGCTCGCTGTCATCACCGCCGCGGTCTCGGGTTGCGTCAACGCGGCGGAGATGGCCGCGCGACACTGGCTGACCTGCCAGAGCTTCGGCTTCACGCTGAGAAGGTTTAGCCAACTGCCTGCTGGAGCTCGACGTCGGCGACTAAGGCTACTTCCGCCACGGGCGCAGCGCGCCGTGGCTCATGCCGTATCCAGCCGCGCCGCCACCCGCTCACGCCACGCCCGCCGCCAAGCGTCGTCGCCCGTCGGCGCTTCCGGCAGCGCTGTGAATGGGCCGGACAGATGCGGCAGCGCGACGCTGTAGCAGGTAGAGACAGTGAACGCTGCAACGATCAGGATCGTGAGGCCCCAGGGACAGCGGCGAATACCCGCTGCTGGTTGGGTCACGCCGTGCGTTTCTGGGGGGCGGCCGCCGGCGAGGCGGCCTTGAACTTGTGTTCACCCAGGCGCGTCCGCTTGAGCAAAAGAGCGTTCACCGCCACTAGCGCCGAACTGCCCGACATGGCCAGGGCGGCGATTGCGGGGCTCAGGGTAAAGGGATAGAGGACGCCCGCAGCGAGCGGGAAGGCGATCAGATTGTAACCGACGGCCCACCAGAGGTTCTGGTGCATCTTGCGCAGGGTCGCCCGCGAGAGGTCGACCGCTTTCACGATGTCCAGCGGGTCGCTGCGCATCAGCACGACGTCGGCGCTTTCGATCGCCACATCGGTCCCTGCGCCGATGGCCACGCCGACATCGGCGCGGGTCAAGGCAGGGGCGTCGTTGACCCCATCGCCGACCATCCCGACTTTCTTACCCTGCGCTTGCAGCTCCTTGATCTTCGCCTCCTTCTGGCCGGGCAGCACCTCGGCCAGCACGATGTCGATGCCGAGCTCATCGGCGATGCGTTTGGCGGTGCCGGCGTTGTCGCCGGTCAGCATGGCGACCTTGATCCCCAGGGCCTGTAGCTGGCGCACCGCCTCCTTCGCCGTCGGCCGGGGCGCATCGGCGATGGCGATGAGGCCGGCTAGGCGCCCGTCGCGGGCCAGGTGGACGACGGTGCGGCCGGCGCCCTGCAGCCGCTCGGCCTCGCTGGCCAGCGGCCCCAGGGGCACACCGCGCTCGTCCATGAGCCGCCGATTGCCGAGCAGTACCGGCCGCCCATCCACGACGGCCTCCACGCCGCGGCCCTCCAAGGCCTTGAATGCGGTCGTCACCGGGATCGGTCGGTCTGCGGCCTCTTCCAGGACCGCTACGGCCAGCGGGTGCTCTGAGCCCTTCTCCAGGGCGGCGGCCGCAGTGATGACCGTCGCCTCGTCCTCGCCCTCGGCCGGCACGATCTGGACAACCTTCGGCTGGCCCATGGTCAGCGTGCCGGTCTTGTCCATGACGATGACGTCGAGCTTGACCGTCTCCTCCAGCGCTGCGGCGTCCTTGATCAGGATGCCGTTGGCGGCGCCGAGGCCCGTGCCGACCATCACCGCCATGGGCGTGGCTAGACCCAAGGCGTCCGGGCAGGCGATGACGAACACGGTGATCGTCAACGTCAGGGCGAACAGCAGCGGCTGGCCGATCACCCAGTACCAGACGGCGAAGGTCGTCAGGCCGACCAGGATGGCGGCGATCACCAGCCACTGCGACGCGCGGTCGGCCAGGAGTTGCGCGGGCGCCTTGGAGTTCTGAGCCTCCTGTACAAGCTTGACGATCTGGGCCAGTGCAGTGTCCGCGCCGACCTTGGTCGCGCGATAGCGGAAGGCGCCGGTCTTGTTGATCGCGCCGCCGACGACCGCGTCGCCGACGCCCTTGGCGATCGGCATCGATTCGCCGGTCAGCATGGATTCGTCGATGTCGGAGCCTCCCTCCTCGATCGTCCCGTCCACGGGAATCTTGCCCCCCGGACGCACAAGCACCAAGTCGCCCACGAGTACCTCAGCGGTGGGCACCTCCGTCTCACGACCCTCGCGCAACACGGTGGCCATAGGCGGGGCGAGATCCATGAGCTGGCGGATAGCGTCGGACGCCCCCGCCCTGGCCCGCATCTCCAGCCAGTGGCCGAGCAGGATGAACACGAGCAGCAGAGCGGAGGCCTCGTAGAACTGCTCGGCCTTAAACAGGAAGGTCGCACCGACGCTGAACAGGTAACCGGTGCCGACGCTAAGCAGCACCAACACCGCCATGTTGAACACTCCGCGCCGAAGCGCCCGGACGGCGGCGACGAAAAACGGCCAGCCCGGCCACAGGATGGCGGCGCTGGCGAGCACGAACAGGGTGAGGTTCAGATCCCAGCCGAACGGCGGTTTCACCCGCAGGAAATCCATCCCCATGGGCGCGAGGAAGAAGATCGGGACGGTGAAGGCAAGGGCGGCCAAGAAGCGGTTGCGCATGTCCCGGGCCATGGCCGCCATGTCCATGCCGGCGCCGTGGCCCATATCCTCCATCTCGGCGCTCGCATGGGCCGCTGACTTGGCATGGTCGGCCGCATGGATTGGCCCACCGTGCTTATGGGCGTGATGGGCCGCTTCGGTCCGCTCCGGCCCGTGCGGATGCCCGGGGGGCGCGGCGTCCTCTCCAAGCACGCAAACGTGCGTAGGCGTGACCTCGCCGCGGCAGTGGAAGCCGCAGTCGCGGACCGCGCGCTGCAGCGACGCGACATCAGTCGCAGCCTCGTCATAAGCGACGGTGGCCGTGCCGGACACGAAGTTCGCTTGCGCATCACGGACCCCAGGTAAGGCGCGCAGACGCTTCTCCGCCACGAGCGGATCCAGCGGCGTGACGAGGTCTCGAATATCGACCGTGGTGGTTCTCACGCGGCCTCTCCTAAGACTGCAGTGGAGCGGAGCGGGGGGCGATTTCATGGCGCGGGCGCATATGCGGCCTTACGGCCGATCATAGAGGAACCGGGCCTTGATTGCGCTGTGCCCTTGGCCCGGCCGAATGACCTCAAAGGTCAGTCGGTACTTCGCCGAACTCGGAAGCGCGACGTTGCCGCCATAGGTCGCCGCACCGTTGATGGTCATGAGCTCAAGCGGCATCGTCGCCTGAAAGGGATGGCCTGGTCCCGAGACGTCGAGTTGCGCGTGGGCGTCGTCGATGCGAGCCCCTGTCTTGACGTCGGAGACCGCCAGGGTGATGTGGTAGCTGCCGGGAACTGGTCCGTTGTGCATCGTTGTTTCGGGATGATCCGACGGATGCGCCTTCACCACCTCAACGGGCGCGACGCCATAGTCGAACCTGTAGCCCTCCACCACCTGCGAAGAGTCTTCACTGGCGCGGGGTTGGCAAGCGGACAACGAAGCCCCGAGCGCCGGAACCAGCAGCAAAGTGGCGCCTAGGCTGAGGGCTTGCCGGGCAGTGATCATGTCTGGTCTCCTCGGCGCCGGCGGGGCCACCGGCTTGTTCACGCTAGACGCCGTCGGCGCCACGTCTATTACGCGACGGCTGTCGGCGGTCGGCCAGACTCGATCGTTTCACAAGGCGCCTCGGGGTCGCTTGCAGCGAGACGCTGGCGGCCCCAGCAGTCAACCAGAGCACATCCGCGGCAGCGCGCCGTCATGACCTCGCGTAATGCGAGGCGCGCGCGATGGACGCGGACCGCAGCGTTATTCGTAGTCAAGCCCATGCGCTCGGCCACTGCCTTGAGCGGAACGTCCTCCAAATAGACCAGTCGGAGAATCTCGGCGTATTCGCTCTTGAGACCGCCGAGTTCGCGCTTCAGGCATTCGAGCGGCGCTTGGGTCTCGTCGGCCTCCGGTTCGGGCGGCTCGCGCGGTTCAGAGGCGAGGGCGACGGACATCCGCCTCCGGACAGCGGCGCGGCGATAGCGATCGACGACTATGCGCCGTAGCGAGACGCCGACCCACGCTTCAGGCCGGTCTGCGGCGGCGAGGGTTTCGGCATTTTGCAGGAACTTCAGCGTCGCATCCTGCAAGGCGTCTTCCGCGTCTTCGAGAGAGGGAAGTCGGCTCCTCAAGAACCGTAGGTGGCGCTGCCGCTCCGCCTCAAGGCGCATCGCCAGAGCTGCCTGCGGTGGTGTAGTATTCTGGATGCCGACATAAGGTTCCAATGATTGTAATGTTTGGAAATCGCCGCCGGTGTCAAATTGTCGTGCTGAGGACTCAAACATCGATCCGCCCCGTCTGGCTTTTCTGTGCAGACAATGCCTGGCGCATTCAAAGTTTTACTTGATGCAAGTCAATCGAAGTCCTCGACCCCCACGCGGTGGGAACGGATGCGCGCCCCGTCGGGCGTGGGGCCGTTTGTCGCAACACCTCGTTGATATCCGGCGTCCATGGGCGCGGCGGATCGTTCGACCGCGCCGATAGGTGCTCACGAGAGGATCGGAGGTTGGCGCGAACTCAGGCGCCGCAGGCGGCGTGGGACCCGTCCCAGCTGCCGCCGAGCGCCTTGTAGAGGGCCACCAGTCGCAGCGAAACGGCCGTGGTGCTGTCGGCCAGCAACGACTGGTCCTGGTGCAGGGTGCGTTCGGCGTCGAGCACGCTGAGGATGCTGTCCACCCCGTTTTGGTAGCGCAGGCGCGTCAGCCGCGCGGCGGCCCGGTCCTGTTCGACCGCTTGGCCGAGCGTGGCGCGCCGCGCCTGCTCCTGGCCGTAGGCCGTGAGCGCGCCGTCAACCTCGTGGAGCGCGACGAGTACGGTTCGGGCGTAGCCGACGGCGGCCTCCTGGGCGCGATAGCCTTCCAGCTCGACCCGGGTGCGGCGACGCCCGGCGTCGAAGATCGGCGCATTGAGCTGTGGGCCGATGACGCCGAAGCGGCTCGCCCAATTCAGGAGGGAGCCGATGTCCTGCGCCTGGTAGCCGCCGGCCGCGGACAAGGTCAGGCGGGGATAGCGGTCCGCGACCGCCACGCCTTGGCGGGCTACAGCGGCGCGCCACTGGGCTTCGGCGCCGCGAATGTCGGGCCGCCGGCACATCAGAGCGGCGGGCAGGCCGACGGCGACCTCGGGCGGCGCGAGCGGAACCGGCCGGGCCGCCGTAAGCTCCGACGCCAGCGCGCCGGGCTCGCGATCGATCAGGCGGCTGAGCGCATTGATGTCGGCGGTGATCTGGGCTTCCAGCACCGGCAGTTGGGCGTCGATCAAGCTGGCCTGGGCGCTGGCGCGGGCGACGTCGATCTCGGTCGACAGGCCCAGGCGACGCCGGTCGCGAGCGACGTGCAGGAGGTCGCGGGCGGTGGCGAGGCTTTCGACGGCCACGGCCCGCCGGAGCTGGGCGCCGCGCAGGTCAATATAGGCCCGGGCGATTTCGGCCTGCAGGGAGACTTCCGCGCCATGGCGTTCCTCGACCGTGGCGGCCACCTCGGCGTCCGCCGCCTGGACGCTTCGCCGCACGCGACCGAACAGGTCCACCTCCCAGACGGCGTCGAAGCCGAGCATGTATTGGCCAGAGGGATTGGACATGGCTGCCCCGGGCGGCAGCCCTGGAATGTCACCGACCAGGCTGAACAGCCGTCCCGTCGGGGTGTTTTCGCTGAGGCGCTGACCCTGCCAGGCGGCGGACGCATTCGCCGCCGGCCACGCGCCGGTCGCCACGATGGCGCGCTGGTCCCGCGCTTCGGCGATCCGCAGGCTCGCGGCCTTCAGGTCGAGGTTCGCCGAGGCTGCCCGTTCGATCAGCGACGTCAGGGTCGGGTCGCCGAAGGCGGCCCACCACGTGGCGTCCGTCAAGGGCTCAGTCCCCGTGCGGCTGGCCGCCGCCGGCGACGGCGTCGCCGACCAGCCAGCGGGCAGGCTCGGCTTTGGGCGCTCGAAGTTGAGACCAACCGTCGTGCAGCCGCTCAACGTCGTGGCGAAGAGCACCGCCACCGACGTCGCGGCGACCAAACCGGCGCGCCGCCGCGTGGCCATCGATGCGCCAAGCGTTTGATGTCGGCTCACAAACACTCCTCACGATCATAGCGGCTCCACCGCCAGATCGGCGGCTGCAACCGTTGACCAGCGGATGACGCCTCGGACCACCTCGACCTTACAGCGCTCTTTCAGGCGGTGAGCCGTAAGGTTGCTAAGGCGGCGGCGTCATTGCAGCCGGCGGCGTCTTGTGGCGACCGCAGACGGTGAGACTGTGTCGATCGGAGAGGACTGTGGCGCTGCGGGCCAGACATGTGACCTATCTGGTGGCCGCCGGGTTGGCGATCATCGTCGCCGGATCAGCGGGGCTCTTTTGGATGCTGAAACCGCAGCCTCCGGCCGCGCAGGTGATCTACGGCAGCGGACGGATGGAGGCCGACGAAGTGCGGCTGGGCGTGGAGATCCCCGGCCGGCTCCTGGAGAACGCGGCGGTCGAAGGCCAAGCGCTGTCGGCGGGCCAGCTTGTCGCGCGGCTCGACCCGGGTGACTACGCCCTCCAGGCGCGCCGGGCGGAGGCGCAACGGCGGGCGGCGTCGGTCGCGGCCGCGGCGATCGCCCCGCAGCTGGACGTCGCGCGCCACCATGCTGAGACGGCTCGCGCCAACCTTCGGCGATATGAGACCTTGGCGCCGGAAGGGGCCGTCTCCGCCCAGGAGGTCGACGCCCAGCGCAACGCCGACCAGGCCGCGCTGGACCAAGTGCGGGTGCTTGAGCGGCAGCGAGCCCAGGCGCTCGCCCAGGCCGACGAAGCGGCGAGCACGGTCGCCCTGGCGCAGTCCCAGACGGACAAGACGCGGATCTATGCGCCGATCGGCGGCGCGGTGCTCGAGCGTCTGGTCGAGCCGGGCGAGGTGGTGGCGCCGGGCCAGGCGGTCGCCGTCATGGCCAACTTGGCCCGCGTGAAGCTCAAGGTGTTTGTCAGCGAGCGGGACCTGGGCAAGCTCAGGCTTGGCGCGCCGGTGCGGCTGCGGGTTGACGCCTTCCCCGGTCGCGACTTCGCCGCGCGCGTGGTGCGCGTCGATGCGCAGGCCCAGTTCACGCCGCGCGACGTGCACATGGCCGACGAACGCAGCCGCACCGTCTATGGCGTGACCGTCGAGGCGCCCAATCCGGAGGGCCTGCTAAAGCCCGGCATGCCGGCGGACGCCTGGATCCTGTGGGACCTCAAGGCGGGCTGGCCCGCGCGCCTGCGCGCACCGGAATAGGCCGATGGCTTCGTCTTACGTCATCGAAGCCGAAGGCCTGGGCCGCCGGTTCGGCGGGCGGATGGTGCTGCAAGACGTGAGCTTGCAGGTCCGACCGGGCGAGGTGTTCGGCGTCGTCGGCCCTGACGGCGCGGGCAAGAGCACCCTTCTCGAGCTGCTCGCGGCGATCCTGCCGCCGAGCGCCGGCGCCTGCCGCGTGCTCGGCGAAGACGTACGTAAGCGCGCCGGCCGCGTGCAGGCGCAGGTCGGCTACATGTCGCAAGGCTTCTCGCTGTACGATCGTCTTACCGTGGCCGAGAACATCGCCTTCGCCGCCGCCATCCGCGACGTACCTAAGGCCGCGTTCGCGCCGCGAAAGGACGAACTCCTGGCCATGGCAGGCCTCGAGCGGTTTCAGGACCGGCGCGAGGGGGCGCTGTCGGGCGGCATGCGGAAGAAGCTGGCCCTCTGCGCCAATCTCATCCACCAGCCGCCGCTCCTGATCCTCGACGAACCCAGCCTGGGCGTCGACCCGCTCTCGCGCCGCGAGCTTTGGCGGATATTGGAGGCCGCCAAGTCCGAAGGGCGCACGATCGTCTTCGCCACCTCCTACATGGACGAGGCCGACGCCAGCGACAGGGTGCTCCTGCTGCGCGACGGCCGGCAGCTGGCGCTGGGCGCACCCGCCGAGCTGAGAGAAACCGCGCGCGGGCGGGTCTATAGCGTGCGCACAAGCGACCCGGCCGCGGCGGAGGCGGCGCTGCTTCGGTCCGCCAATGTCCTCAGCTTCCAGAGGCGCTCGGGCGAGGAGGTTCGGGTCCAGCTCGACCGGGCGGGCGCGCCGCCCGATCTCGGCCTGCATTGCCGCGAGCTCAAGGCGGTCGAGCCAACCATGGAGGATGTCTTCACCGTGCTTTCCTCTAAGGACGGGCCAGCCGAGCCGTTCACCGCGGCGCCAACCCTCGACCGGCGCTCCGAGGTGCTGGTCCGCGCCGAACACGTCACGCGTCGCTTCGGGGATTTCGTGGCCGTCGACGACGCCACGTTGGAGGTGGAGGCCGGCGAGATCCTGGGCCTGCTCGGCCCAAACGGGGCGGGCAAGACCACCCTGATGCGCATGCTCTGCGGGCTCCTGGCGCCGTCGCAAGGCGCCGCCGAGGTGGCCGGCTTCGACATCGCCCGGCAGAGCGAGCAGGTGCGCACGCATATCGGCTATGTCTCGCAGAAGTTCTCGCTGTTCACGGACTTGACCGCGCAGGAGAACTTGCGATTTTTCGCTCGCGCCTACGGCGTGCCGCCCGGAGAGCTGACGCCTCGCATCGCCTGGGCTTGCGAGCGGGCGGGGTTCCCGCGTGGCGAGGAGAGCCTGGTCCGCAACCTCTCCAGCGCCGTGCGTCAGCGGCTGGCGCTCGCCTGCGCCATCGTGCACCGGCCCAGGGTGCTGTTCCTGGACGAACCGACCTCCGGCGTGGACCCGCTTTCGCGATTCCGGTTCTGGCGGCTGATCTCCGCGCTGGCCGGGGAGGGCGTCGCCGTCATCGTCTCGACCCACTACCTGGAGGAGGCCACCTACTGCGACCGGCTCGGCCTTATGATGGACGGCCGGATGATCGCGCTCGGTCCCCTCTCCAAGCTCCAAGCGCAGCTCGGCTTGGCCGACGCGCGGGTCGAGGACGTCTTCCTGGGGTTCATCGAGCGCGAGCGCGCCGCAGCGAGGGCGGCATGAGGCTCTCGCGCATGCTCGCCTTCAGCCGCAAGGAAGTGCTGGAGATCGTCCGCGATCCGATCACCGTGTGGATCTCCTTCTTCATGCCGCTGCTGATGCTGTTCCTGTTCGGCGTCGCGCTCTCGTTCGACGTCAAGGATGCGCCGCTTGTGGTCGTCGACCACGACAAGAGCGCCTCGAGCCGCCTGCTCGCCGAACAGTTCGTCAACAGCAGCTACTTCCGCCTGGCCGGCGCGACAGACAACGAGCGCGAGGCCGAACATGCCCTGATGAAGGGCGAGACCCGCGCGGTCCTTTCCATTCCGCCGAACTTCGGACGCCGGTTGGCGCAAGGGGAGCCGGCCCCGGTCGAATTCCTCGTCGATGGCACCTACGCCTCGACGGCGGCGATTGTCTCGGCCTATGGGCGCGCGATCCTCTACGCCTTCCCGAGCGGCATGCTGCGGCTGCCGGTCCAGCCCGAGGTGCGGGTCTGGTACAATCCCCAGCTCCGCAGCCGCGACTTCATCGTGCCGGGCCTGTTCGCGGTGATCATGATGGCGTTCCCGCCGCTGCTCACGGCGCTGGCGGTCACCCGGGAGAAGGAGCTAGGCACCATCGCCCAGATCTACGCCTCGCCGCTGACCAAGGCCGAGTTCATGATCGGCAAGCTGCTCCCCTACGCCGCCATCGCCTTCCTGCAACTGACCATCGTCCTGGCCGGCGGGTTTCTGCTGCTGAAGGTCCCGATGCACGGCAGCCTGACGCTGCTCGTCGCCCTCGGCCTCGTCTATGTCCTGACCACGGTGTCGATCGGCCTTCTGATCTCGACCCTGGTCAAGACCCAGGTCGCCGCCATGCTGGTGACCCTGATCGTCACCTTGATGCCGTCATTCTTGTTCTCCGGCTTCATCTATCCCATCTTCACCATGCCGAAGTTCTTCCAGGGCTACTCGGCGCGCATCCCGACGATGTACTTCGTGAACATCTCGCGCGGCGTCGTCATGCGCGGCGCGGGCCTCGCCGAACTCTGGCCGAACGTCGCCGTCCTGGTGGGCTACACGATCGTGGTGCTGGTCCTTGCGACCTTGTTCCTGAAGAAGCGGATCGCCTGACCATGGGAAGCCGCCTCTACGGACTGATCGGCAAGGAGTTCGCGCAGATGCTGCGCGACCCGGTGATGCTGTTCCTGATCTTCTGGCTCACCACCACGGAAGTGGCGATGTGCACCATGGCCGTGGGCATGGACGTCAAGAACCTGAAGCTGGGCCTGATCGACCATGACCGCTCGGTCGCCAGCCGCGCCCTCGCCCAGGAGCTCACCTCGGCCGACACCTTCGTGCTCGCGGGCGCCTTCGCCTCCGAGGGCGAAGCGGAGGCCCGCCTGCAGCAAGGCCAGCTCGACGCCGTGGTCGACATCCCGCCGGACTTCGGGGCGCGGGTGCGCTCTGGACGGCCCACATCCGTCGGGATGGTGGTCGACGGCTCCAACGCGGACGTCGCCTCGCGCGCCCGCGCCTACATCATCGAGATGGCGTCGCGTTTCAGCCAGGAGCAGCTCATGGGCGCCATGCCGATGCGCGCAGGCGTCCAGCCGGCGGTGCGGGTCTGGTACAACCCGAACCTCACCAACACCAATTTCATCGCCCTGGCGATGATTGTTCAGGCCGGCTTCATGCTCGCCGTCGTCCTGCCGGCGGCGGGCATGGTGCGCGAGAAGCAGAACGGTACGCTGGAACAGATCCGGGTGACGCCCGTGCGGGCGCACGAGATGTTCATCGCCAAGGTCCTGCCCACGATCACCATCAGCTCGGGCTCGCTGTTCCCGTCCTTGCTCTTGGCGCGGCTCCTCCATGTGCCGGTGGGAGGCAGCGTGATGACCTTCCTGGCGCTCAACCTGGTGTTCCTGCTGAGCGCCGTCTCCATCGGGGTGTTCATTGCGACCGTCACCAACACCCTGCAGCAGGCGCTGCTCACCAGCTTCTTCAGCCTGTTCCCCCTGCTGTTCCTCTCCGGCAGCGTCACGCCGATCGAGAGCATGCCGCGCTGGCTGCAGGTCGGATCTGAAGCCAGCCCGCTGCGGCACGGTATCGCCATCGTGAGCGGCCTGTTCCTGAAGGGGGCGGGTATGGGTGAGCTCTGGCCCCACGCCGCCGCCCTGGCGGCGATTGGCGCGCCCCTGTTCCTGGGGAGCTGGGTCCTGTTTCGACGCCAATGGTGACCTGGCGAGCGCAAAGGAGGCGTGGAGACGATGAAGCTTGTGGTCTTCGAAGCCGAGGAATGGGAGCATAGCGCCTGCTTAGCGCTACGACCGACGTTCGAGGTCGACTGCCGTCGTGAGCCGTTGACCGCCGCAAGCGCCGGCCACTTTACTGACGTGCAGGCGATCAGCCCGTTCATCAAATCCGATCTGGGCAGCGAGGTACTAAGCCAATTGCCGCGTCTGGAGCTCATTGCCACGCGCTCGACCGGCTACGACCATATTGACCTGGATTATTGCCGCCGCGCGGGTGTCACCGTCTGCAACGTCCCGGACTATGGCGACCACACGGTCGCCGAGCACGCGTTTGCGCTGCTTCTGGCCCTCAGTCGCAGGATTGTAACCGCCGCGGAACGGACGCGCCGCGGCGACTTCTCGCAGGCTGGCCTGCGCGGCTTCGACCTAGCGGGCAAGACGCTCGGGGTCGTCGGAGCGGGCCGGATCGGTCGGCGCGCCATCCAGATCGGCCGCGGCTTCGGCATGGTGGTGCAGGCGTTCGACACCAAGCCCGATCTTAGCGCCGCGGCCGCGCTGGGCTTCCGTTATGTCGCGCTCGCCGAGCTGCTGGCCACGGCTGACGTGGTCACGTTGCACCTGCCCGGCGGTGGGGCTAGTCGCAATCTCATCGACGCGGCGGCGTTGGCCGTCATGAAACCCGAGGCGGTGTTGGTCAACACATCCCGCGGCGGGGTTGTCGACGCCCTGGCGCTGGTGCGGGCGCTGGCTTCGGGGCAGCTGGCCGGCGCGGCCCTGGATGTCGTCGCGGAGGAGGCCTGGATGAGGGAAGAGGCCGAGATTTTCCGTCCGGGCGCGACGCTCGCAGCGGAGCAGCTGCAAACCCTGCTCGCCGACCATGCGCTACTGCATGCGCCCAATGTCATCGTCACGCCGCACATCGCTTATGACACGCGCGAGGCGGTGGCTCGGATCATCAAGACGACCCTCGCCAATATCCAAGCGTTCGCGCGCAATGCGCCGCAGAATGTCGTGGACTGAGACCGTTTCTGTCGGACGTGGGAGTTCTATCTTGCGTCCTGCGAGGCCGGCTTTTCCGATGGCTCGGATCTGCGATCGCGTAAGTTACGACCAGTCGGGGCGTCTAAGCCTTGAGCCCGGTGAAACCCGCGCATTGCCGGCTTCCGAACGGTGCGCGGCCCTGCAAGAAAAGCTGCGAGTCGCGAACATGGTGACTAACCCTGGTGCAGCCATCGAATCTCCGCCGAGCGTCCGGCTGACGGCGGCGGCGATCGTCGACGGTTGGTTGAGCTACCAGAGGGACTTCAGCGAACGATCCATCCTCTTCTGGGACACGCTCCGCCAAGGCGCCGACAACATGCTCGAGCACGAGCGCCTCGGCCTGCCGCCACTGCTCAAGTTCAAGGCGGAGACGCTGCTCGACGCCCGAACCTTTGCGCGGCCAGTGAATTATGCGCTGCTGCGCATCACGGAGGTTGAAGCCGTGACTGCGGAGGCCTGCGTCGATGCGGACAAGCCGCTCGTCCTCTACGGCAATTGCCAAGCCGGCTGGGCGATCACCCTGTTGGCTTCGGACTGCGAAGGCCTGCTGGGGCCGGCGGTGCTGAACGGCTCGCCCCTGTCCTATTGGGCGGGCGAAGCTGGGGTGAACCCTCGACGCCTCCTCGGCGGCCTTCTGAGCACCGCGATCACAGGGGAGGTGGCCCACGTCGATGCGGGGCTCCATATCGACGGCAGGATCTTCCACTAGGGCGGAGGTCATGCTCGAGGCGCTGACGGCTTTGACGGGGTCCCGCGCAGATGCGCTCAATCTCGCATGTGTTTGCGTCACTCTGGATTCCGCCACGCTGGCGATCGCACTGGATCGGGAGGCCGGCACGTCCGGGTTCGCCGACGCGCTGCAACGCTCGCATCCCACGCTGTTCTCGAACGTCGCCGTGTTCGTCGACACCTCAGTCCTCACGGGCATGGCCGAGATGGTCCAAGCGATCGAGGTGGTTGCGCGCTTGCCTGGTTACCGGGCAGTCGCCCTTGCGCATGCGTCGGAGATCGCTATGAGCGATCTCGGCCCCGCAGGGGTCCTGATGGGCTACGACTTCCATCTCACGCCCGAAGGGCCGCGGCTCATCGAGATCAACACCAACGCCGGGGGCGCCTTCCTGAATGCGGCGCTGGCGCGCGCTCATCGCGCCTGCAGTGGCGCCGTCGACGTGCAGCTCAGTCTGGATGGTCCGATGCGGTTCGAGACTCGGGCGACGGAGATGTTTATCGCCGAGTGGCGCCGCCAGCGGGGCGACGGTCGACCCGCGCACATTGCCATCGTTGATGATGCACCCGAGGAACAGCTGCTTTTACCGGAATTTCAGCTCGCGCAGGCTGTCTTGGCCGCTCGCGGCTTCGAGGTCCGCATCGCCGACGCGGTGGATCTGACGTTCGACGCGGGCGTGCTCGCCCACCAGGGTTGGGCTATCGACCTCGTTTACAATCGCCTGGTCGACTTCGCATTGGCCGAGCCGCGGCACGCGGCGCTTCGGGCCGCCTATGCCACCGGGGCGGTCGTCGTGACCCCCAACCCGCATATCCATGCGTTGCTCGCCGACAAGCGCAACCTGGCGCTCTTGTCCGACTCCGGACGGCTGGCCGCCTGGGGTTTGGACCCGCATCAGGCGGCGCTGCTCGCGCGGGGCGTTCCGGAAACGGTTGTGGTCGACCCCGACCGGGCGCAGGCGCTGTGGGCCGAGCGCAAGCGGTTCTTCTTCAAGCCCGCCGCGGGCTATGGCGGCAAGGCAGCCTATCGCGGCGCCAACATCACGAGGAAGGCCTGGGCTGATGTTCTCGCAGGCGGCTATGTCGCCCAGGCTTTCGTTCCGCCAAGCCGGCGGCGAGTGGCGGTCGACGGCGAACGGATCGAGTTGAAGGCGGATGTTCGCCTCTATACCTACGCCGGCGCGGTTCTGCTGACGGCCGCGCGTCTCTATCAGGGACAGACAACCAACATGCGCACTCCTGGCGGTGGATTTGCGCCTGTCTTAGCGCTGGAGCCGGACTGAGCGGCTCGCGCGCCCTTCAGCCGACGCGAATGCGCCGGAGACGGCGCCCTCTGTAAGCGATGCAGTGTTTCCGCGTCATCGAAGATGAGCGACCAACTTGGCGTCGCGTTCAGTTCGCTGCAGAGGGACCTGTGGGAACAAACCGGTCCAAGCGATCGCCCGCGCCTTCGGGCGAAGATCCGCGACAGCACCCGCGTCCGAAGCCCGACGGCTCCCGCGGAGACGGTCATGCCGCTCCGGCGGCGCTGGGCCGCTTTGGCGCCGACATCCAGGCGGCGTTCGCCGAGGCGGCCGCGCGCCAGCGCGCCAGCTTGTCTGGCGCTGGCGAGCACCTGGAGGATCTGTCCCGCCAGTCGTTTGGCGCCGTCGAGCCGGAGTCGGTTGGGCGCCTCAAGGCGGAGATCACCAAATGCGTGGCCGAAGCGGCGGCGGAGACGGTGACCATTTGGATGGAACTCACCAAGCAGGTGCAAGCTGAGTGCCTCCGGTTAGATCAGGCGGTGGAAAGCGGCCTGCCATCCGGCCCTGACTCGGGCGGAACCAATGCTGCTGCGGGCCGACGGGCCCGCCGCTGAACCCGAGGGGCGCCCTGGCGGGCTTATCGGAAGCGGACGCTCACCTTGATCCGGATCACCCTGCCCACAATTGCGAGACAGCCCCACCCTCGTCGTGGCTGTAAGCGCGGCGGGCGACCGGCGTCTTTTAGCGGCGGGCCTGAAGCGGCCCTTGGCACGGGAGATACTGGCCGATGACCGGTGCGACAGTGAACTCTGACCGAGGCCTTTCCGCCCTGTGGCGGACAGTGATCATCGTATATGGCGTGTTGGTGCTGGCTTTCGGCCTCGGAGCCCTGCTCTTGCCGATGCTCGCGACCTTGACCGCAACCTTGACCTTCGGCGGGCTATTGTTCGGCTCCGGCGTGGTCGGTTTGATCGCCCTTGTTTTCGATTGGCGCGCCAAGGGCTTCGTTTGGCGGTTGTTGTGGGCGTTGATTGCGACCCTCGGCGGAATCTGCATCTTCTTCCATCCGTGGGAGGGCGCCTACACCCTGACCCTGGTGCTCGCGGCCATCCTGGTGGCGCAGGGCCTGGTCTCGCTGGCGCATGCCTTAACCCACCGCCACAGCCCAGGGTGCCCCTGGGGCTGGATGGCGTTCGGCGGCGCCGTCACCTCTCTGCTGGGCGGCCTGCTGATCTGGTGGCTTCCGCACGCGGGGATGATGATCCCCGGCCTGTTTCTGGCGGTGAGCCTCCTGTCCTTCGGTTTCTCTCTGGTTGGCCTGGGCTTCAGCCACAAGCGGAGCGCCTGACCAGAGGCGAGCGGTGGCGGTTGGTTCGCCGCCACCGTACCCGACCGGGGCTGACGCATCCCAAACTGGACGTCTTTCGCACCGCCGCAGGCGGTCCAAGAACGCTCGGAGCCGTTGAAGCGGCGGGCGACCCCATCATCTGCGGTAGGCGGCGGCGTTTTGAACAGCTGATGCGTCCGTAAGGACCGATCGGCTCCCGCGTCATAGCCAGCAACCGGACCGCGTCTGCGGCGGCGTCCATTGCGTCAGCCACATTGCGGCTGGGCTCGGTGAAGAGGCCCGTCATGAGCACTACCTCGGAGCTGGTTCTGCCGTTCGAGCAGCTTGGCCGCGGCGACGTCGCCCGCGTGGGGGGCAAGAACGCTTCTCTGGGCGAAATGGTGCGCAACCTGGGTGCAAAAGGGGTGAAGGTGCCGCCGGGCTTCGCCACCACCGCGCAAGCCTATTGGCGATTCCTCGATGCCAACGGGCTGAAGCCTAGAATCGCTGCCGCTCTCGCCGATCTCGCCGCGGGGCGGACAAGCCTCGCGGACACCGGATCGGCCATCCGCGATTGGGTCCGCCGCGGCGACTGGCCCGGGGATATCGCTGCGGCGATTACGGAATCCTACAGCGCTCTCTGCACGCGGATCGGGCGCTCGGACGCCGATGTGGCAGTGCGCTCCAGCGCGACGGCCGAAGACCTGCCCGACGCCAGCTTCGCCGGGCAGCAGGAAAGCTACCTCAATATCCGGGGCGAGGCGGCGCTACTCGACGCCTGCCGACGCTGCTACGCCTCGCTCTTCACCGACCGGGCGATCAGCTATCGGCAGGCGATGGGCTTCGACCATTCGAAGGTCGCCCTGTCGATCGGCGTGCAACAGATGGTGCGCTCGGACCTCGCCGGCGCCGGGGTGATGTTCTCGATCGACACCGAGACAGGCTTCGACAAGGTGGTGCTGATCAACGCCGCCTGGGGGCTCGGTGAGAACGTCGTGCAAGGCGCCGTCGATCCGGACGAGTACCAGGTGTTCAAGCCGCTGCTGAACCCGCCGGGCCTGGCGCCGATCCTAGGGAAGAAGATCGGCGGCAAGGCGCAGAAGATGATCTACGCCGAGGGCGGCGATCATCCGACCGGCAACGTGCTGACCTCCCCGGCCGAGCGGGCTGCCGCCGTGCTGAGCGACGCCGAGATCTTGACCCTGGCGCGCGCCGCCTGCGCCATCGAGGCGCACTACGGTTGCCCGATGGACATGGAGTGGGCCAAGGACGGGGCGGACGGCGAGATTTTTATCGTCCAGGCGCGCCCGGAGACGGTGCAGTCCAGCCGCGGCGCCGCGACCCTTCTCAGCTACCGCCTCAAGGCCAAGGGCCGCACCTTAGCCGCGGGCCTGGCCATCGGCGATGTGGTCGCCGCCGGCGAGGTTTGCCTGATCGAGAGCCCCAAGGACATCGGCCGCTTCGTCGACGGTGCTGTGCTGGTCACGACCGCGACCGATCCGGACTGGGTGCCGATCATGAAGCGGGCGGCGGCCATCGTCACCGACCATGGCGGCCGCACCTCACATGCCGCGATTGTCAGCCGCGAGCTGGGCTTGCCGGCAATCGTCGGAGCGGGTGATGCGACCCAGGTGTTGCACGACGGGCAGACGGTGACTGTCTCCTGCGCCGAGGGCGACCAGGGCTATGTCTACGAGGGGAGGGCGGAGATCGAGGTCCAGTCCCTCGAAACCGAAGGCCTGCCGGCCACCCGCACTCAGATCATGCTCAACCTCGCCAATCCGGCGGCGGCCTTCCGCTGGTGGCGGTTGCCGGCCGACGGGGTAGGCTTGGCGCGGATGGAGTTCGTGGTCAGCAACCACGTCAAGGTCCATCCGATGGCCTTGGTCCGCTTTGAGACCCTGAAGGACGCCGCCGCCAAGGCGACGATCGCCGAACTCACCGCGGGCTACGAGGACCGGACGGAATACTTCGTTGACAAGCTCTCGCGCGGCCTGTCTCGGATCGCCGCGGCCTTGCATCCCAAGCCGGTGATCGTGCGGATGAGTGACTTCAAGACCAACGAGTACGCCGGTCTGATTGGCGGCGCGGAATTCGAGCCCGAAGAGGAGAATCCTATGCTCGGATTCCGGGGCGCCTCGCGCTACTATTCGCCGCGCTACCGCGAGGGCTTCGCCCTCGAATGTCAGGCCATCCGGCGCCTGCGCGAGACCCTGGGCTTCCGCAATGTGATCGTGATGATCCCCTTCTGCCGCTCGACCCGAGAAGCCGACCGGGTGCTGCAGGTGATGGCCGAGAATGGATTGGAGCGTGGAAAGGACGGGCTGCAAGTCTATATGATGTGCGAGATTCCCTCCAACGTCATCCTGGCCAAGGACTTCGCCGAGCGGTTCGATGGTTTCTCCATCGGCAGCAACGACCTCACCCAGCTGACCTTGGGCGTGGACAGAGACTCCGAGGAGTTGGCTGAACTGTTCGACGAGCAGGACCCGGCGGTCAAATGGATGATCGGCCAGGTGCTGGTCGCCGCCCACGAGGTCCACGCCAAGGTCGGCATCTGCGGCGAGGCGCCGAGCAACCATCCGGAGTTCGCGCGCTTTCTGGTGGCGCGCAGCATCGACTCCATTTCGGTGAGCCCGGACAGCTTCATCGCTGTCAAGCGCGTCGTCGCGGCTGCCGAGGACGGCCAGCGCAAGCTTTGGCGCGACATCGCCCCAGCGCATTAGACGTCGGGGATTACCGCCGGTCCCGGCATCGCCCCTGACTGGGGCGGTGGGGCGTCGGGTCCGGTCAAGAAGCGAGAAGGCCGCGCTTGGCGACCCGGTCGCTGTAGGCGAATACCACCTCGGGATCGGGCGTGGCGACGTGCTCGTTCCGATCCGGGCATTCGACCTGCGACAGGAGGTGACGGATCAGGTTGAGGCGTGCTGGCTTCTTGGCGTCGGCGCGAACCACATGCCAGGGCGTGATCTCGTTGTGAGTGCGCGCCAGCATCTCGTCACGGGCGGCGCTGTATGCGTCCCAATGCTTCAGGGCCACCGCATCGATCGGGCTGACCTTCCACTGCTTCAAAGGATCGGTCCTGCGGTCCTTCAACCGCTGGCGCTGCTCCTCCTTCGAGATGTCGAGGTAGTATTTGAAGATTTGGATGCCGGACTTCACCAGCATGTGCTCGAAGGGGAGCACCATAGCCATGAATTCTTCGTACTCTTCCGCCGTGCAGAAGCCCATGACCCGCTCGACGCCGGCGCGATTGTACCAACTGCGATTCATCAGCACCATCTCCTGGCTCGACGGCAGGTGCGGCACATAGCGCTGGAAGTACCACGACCGCTCATCGTGGTCGGACGGCTTGCCCAGCGCCATCACCCGCGTCTCGCGCGGGCTCAGGTGTTCGACGACCCGCTTGATCACCCCGTCCTTGCCTGCGGCGTCGCGGCCTTCGACGATCACCAGTAGACGGTGATCGAACTTGATCAAGTGCCGCTGCAGCTTGACGAGCTCCACCTGCAACGTGTGCAGCGCGTCCTGGTAGTCGTCGTTGCGCTCGGTCTTGCGTTTCCCGCCCATGCCCGCCGTCCTCCGCCATTGCCGGCCATCGCGCTAGGACGGCTGCCCAGCGTGAATCCTTACGCGTCGCGTGCGCGCTGTACATCTCAATGGCGAAGGGCTGATCGGCCGGACTGTAAGGCGCAGCCACGTCCCGGAGGTCGGTTAGTTGATGTTCCATCCGGCCGCCGGCCAGGTCGTCGGCTTCATCCCGCTCGGCTTGAGCGTCGTGTTCGCCCCGCTCGTCTTTCTGCTCGTGGTGAGTTTCGCCACGAGCAGGCCAACCGCTCGCGGCGCGGGCATGCTCCACTGGAGCATCGTCGCCCTGTTGGGGGCCTCTCGCCGTTCGGCCGTCCGTTCGGCCGTCCGTTCGGGTTCACCGCCCCGAATTGGCTGCTGGCGGCTGCGATCACGGGCCTAGTGGCCGCCTACTTTGTGGCGGCGGAAGGCGTGAAGCGGCTCGCAATGGCCACGCCTGTAATCGCCCGCGCCCGGCCGCGTCCATTGTCAGAGCCGCAGGACGGGCGGCGATAGATCGAGGGGCCCGCCGTGACCACTTTCTCCCGCTGGACCGCGCGCGTCGGCGCGCTCATGTTGGCCGCCGCGGCGCTGGCTGGCTGCGGCATCAACGCCATTCCGACCAAGCAGGAGGCGGCAAAGGCCGCCTGGGCGGATGTTCAGGCGCAATACCAGCGGCGCTCCGACCTCATTCCCAACCTGGTCGAGACCGTCAAAGGCTATGCAACCCAGGAACGAACAGTGCTCACCCAGATGACCCAGGCGCGAGCTTCCGCCACCCAGGTCAAGGTCGACGCCTCGACCATCACCGATCCCGCCGCATTCCAGAGGTATCAGGCCGCCCAGAATCAGCTCACCGGCGTCTTGGGACGGCTGCTGGCGATCAGTGAAAACTACCCGGATATCAAGTCCAATCAGAATTTCCTGGCCCTGCAGAGCCAGCTGGAAGGGACCGAAAACCGGATCGCGGTGGCGCGGCGCGACTACAACGAGGCGGTGCGCGACTACAACACCAGCCTGCGCACATTCCCGACCATCTTGTGGGCCAAGACCGCCTACGCGTCGGCCAAGCCCATGCAATTGTTCGAGGCGACCGAAGCAGCCCAGGCCGCGCCCAAGGTGAGCTTTGCGCCGCCCGCAGCCGCACCCCAGGCCCCGACGCCCGCGCGCGCACAGTGATGGCCGCCGTGCGCGCTATCGTCCCAGCGGCCCTGGCTCTGATCGCCAGCTTCGTGCTGGCGACGGCAGCCGCCGCCTCTGCGCCGGTGTTCCCGGCCCTGACCGGGCGGGTGGTCGACGACGCCAATGTGCTCTCACCGCCGACGCGGGAAGCGCTCACGGCTAAGCTCGAGGCGCTGGAATCGAAGACCTCGCGACAGTTGGTGGTTGTCACCGTGCCCTCGCTGCAAGGCTATGCGATCGAGGACTATGGCTACCAGCTTGGACGTGCTTGGGGCATCGGAGAAAAGGGCAAGAACAACGGCGCGCTGCTCATCGTCGCGCCGAACGAACGCAAGGTGCGCGTCGAGGTCGGCTACGGACTGGAGGGGGTTCTCACCGACGCCCTCTCCGAGGTCATCCTGCAACAAAAGGTGCTCCCGCGCTTCCGGGTGGGCGACATCGAAAGCGGCGTTGTGGCTGGAACCGACGCCTTGGTCGAGCAACTTTCCTTGCCGGATGACGAGGCGCGTGATCGCGTCGCAGCGGCGAGCACGCCGCAACCACAGGCCGGGGGTTCATCTGCCCCAAGCGCCGCATTGATCCTGCTTGGCGCCTGGGTTCTCCTAGGCCTCTTCGGTATGATCGTCGGCGGGCCCGGCCACCGGATGGACCTTTGGCTACTTCCCCTCTTGCTGCTGATGGGCGGCCGCCGCGGGCGAGGCGGCTTCAGCGGCGGCGGGGGCTCGTTCGGCGGCGGCGGCGCCTCAGGGAGTTGGTAGATGTTGAGCCGTGAGGATCATGGGCGGATCGAGGCGGCGATTGCGGCGGCCGAAGCTTCCACGCGCGGGGAGATCGTCTGCGCCGTGACGGAGGAGGCGGGGGTCTACGCCGAGGTGCCCCTAGCCTGGGCAGCGGCCATGGCGCTCGTTCTGCCGCTCGTGCCACTCGCCGCGCTCGGCGTCTTCCGTCATCTGGGCCTCGCCGCGCGGGCCTGGTCTCTGCACTTGGACGTCATCACAGCCGTGACCGGTTACGTGTTCGTTCAGTGCATATTGTTCCTAGCGGTGTTCGTTGCCGCCTCGGTCCCGGCGGTCCGACGCTGGCTCACCCCGGCACTGATCAAGCGCAAGCACGTGAGGGCGCGGGCGACCGAGCAGTTTCTGGCCAGGGGCCTAGACCGGACCCGCGAGCGGATCGGCGTCTTGATCTTCGTTTCGTTGAAGGATCGGCAGGTGGAGATTCTGGCCGACATCGGCGTCAGCGAGAAGATCGCCGAGCCCGCCTGGCGCGAGGTGGTGGCCGATTTGGTCGGTGGCGTTCGGGCCGGGCGGCCAGCAGACGGCTTCGTCGCGGCCGTTGCACGCGCCGGGCGTCTGCTGGCGGAGCACTTTCCCGCTGGGCCGGACAATCCGAATGAGCTGTCAGACAGCGTTGTGGATGCGCCCAGCCGATGACATCGGCGCGAGACCCAGGCAAGAGCTGCGGCTCTCTATTCGTGGGCGCTCTCGAAACCCTGATCGAGCAAATCGGTCTTCAGGGCCTGAGGATCAACAACCTGTTCCAGATCGAAACGGGCTGGCGCGCCAATCTCACAGACGGTCACGTCCTTTACGCGTTTGGCGAGGGGCCGAACGCCATCGACGCCCTCCGCGGGGCCGTCGATCGAACGGGCAAGAAGGCTCTCGTATGACGCCTGAAATCGATGAGCAGAGAGACAACTCCGCCGACGCGCCGCTGGAGGCGGGCATGGTTTTTGGGGAGTCTGTATGGGGGCGTCTCAAGGAGCATCCGCTGGCGCACATCGGGCCCGGGCTGATCACCGGCGTCGCCGACGATGATCCGAGCGGCATCGCCACCTACTCCCAGGCCGGCGCCCAATACGGGCTGAACATGCTCTGGACGATGCCGTTCAGTTGGCCGCTGATGTCGGCCATCCAGTCCATGTGTGCGCGGATCGGCCGGGTGACCGGAAAGGGATTGGCGGCCAACATCAAGGCGGCCTTTCCGCCCGCCGTGGTGCGAGGCGTGGTTCTGTTGCTCCTGGTCGCCAACATTCTCAATATCGCGGCCGACATCGCCGCGATGGGAGAGGTCGCCGAGCTCGTTACGCGCGTGAGCCGGCATTTAATGACCGTGGTGTTCGTTCTCGTAACCGTCGTGCTTCAGGTCTTCATACCCTACAAGCGGTACGTATATTACCTGAAATGGCTGACATTCTCGCTTCTGGCTTATGCCGCAGTCCTGTTTACGGTGCGAGTGCCCTGGAGCGAAGTCGCGTTGCGATCTGTTTGGCCCCAGCTCAAGTTGGACGCCGATAGCGCGACCGTAGTGGTTGGGGTGTTTGGCACGACGATCAGCCCCTACCTGTTCTTCTGGCAAGCTTCCGAGGAGGTCGAGGACATGCAGGTTCGGCAGGCGCCGGCGCTGATGGCGAACGAAGCCGCCTCGGGCCCAGAACTGCGCCGGATCCGGTGGGACACGTGGAGCGGGATGTTCTACTCGAACGTGACGGCTTACTTCATCATCTTGGCGACCGCCGTGACACTTCATCACGCGGGCGTCACCAACATCGAGACAGCGGCCCAAGCAGCTAGCGCGCTGCGGCCCCTGGCGGGTGATCTCGCCTACCTACTCTTCGCTCTGGGAATTCTCGGCGTGGGACTGATCGGCGTGCCGGTGCTGGCCGGCTCAGGCGCCTACGCCCTCTGCGAGGCGATGGGCTGGAAATGGGGCCTGAGCAGAAAGACGACTGACGCACGGGCCTTCTATGGCGTTATCGCCATCAGCTTCCTTCTGGCGCTTGCTATCCACTATTCGCCGATCAGCCCGATGAAGGCCCTCTTCTGGAGCGCGGTGCTCAACGGTCTCGTCGCCGTCCCGCTGATGGCCGTGGTGGTTGTGCTGGTTCGCAAGCGCTCGGTAATGGGCGAGTATGTCGCGAGCCAAACCTTGGCGGTCTTGGGTTGGATCGGCGTCGCCGTCATGGCCCTGGCCGCGCTGATAATGTTCCTGCCCCGCTAGGCGATCGCCTTGGATTGATCAAGGCGCGGGTGGGCTTCAGCCCGTCGACCGCGCGAGAAGGGCGTTGGCGCGGACCAGTGGCGGATGCGGGTGGTGGTCGGACTCCGGAATCGCCGCCAAGGCGAAGGCCTCGACGGCGCCGGGCCGGAAGAGGCAACAGACGGTGGAGCCGCCATATTGAAAGTAGCCGAGCTCGTCGCCCTTCGTGAGATGGGCGCCGGCCTGGACCTGGGGCGCGAAGATGCAGGACGAGATCTCGCCCATGCCGACCGGCATCACCACCATATGGCCGATCGATGGATTGTCGGCCTGGATGTGGATGATCGCGCGTGCGGCCACGTGCGCGAGAAAGGCCTGGGAGTTGTTGGGTCCGATCGGATCCTCCCCCTCGCTCTCCGATTCCGAGAAGTAGGTTCCTTCGATGGTCCGGGCGCCGAGGATCGTTCCGCTCACGGGGCTGTGCCAGCGGTGGTAGTTGAAGGCCGAGAGGAAGGCCTGGTGGACGACCCCGCCGACGAACGCCTCGGCGGCGGGATCGCCGGCCAACATGTCCGCAAGCGAGTAGGGCTGGCCCTTGATCCAGAAATCGTCGCGAAGCTTGACGTCGCGGGCGATGCGGTAGGGGCGTGACTCGCAGGGGCTGACGATCACCCGGTCGTCGTCGGGCGCGGCGACCGACCGCGCGCCAGGCTTGAGCCGGCGGGTGAAGAAGTCGTTCCAGGACTTGAACCCCCAGTGCGGCGCGTCCGGATCGTGTTCGAAGTCATCGATGCCGAGACGGGCGAGCGCCGCCTCGGACATCCAGCCGTGCGGCCCGTCGTTGATCACGTGCAGAGAGGCTTCGCTGGTCAGGTAGCTGCACCAGACTGCGATGACCTGTTTGAACATCGCGTTGACCTGTGGATGGCGGAAGGCTGCGAACCCGGAAGGTGTGCCCATGCACCAGTCGAGGATCGCATCCAGCGGGCAGCCCACATAGGCCGACTCCTCGAACCGTGGGGCGTAGGTGAGCACCGCGTTCATCAGCGTCAGGAGCTGGTCGAGGGACTCCAGGTGCCGCGCCCGGTATTTGCAGGACTTCGGCACTTCGTCGATCATCCGGGTGAAATACATCCGGACGATTGGATCGCGAGCGATAAGGTCTGCGAACGCCTGGATCACGGGGTGGCGCGGAGCCGCCTCGGCCGCGGCTGCGGTCTTGAAATTGTGCAGCCAATCTAGCAGCACATCGGGATCCTCCGGCAGCCAATGGCCGGCCCGAAAGGTGGACTTCCTGCCCGTATGATCGGTGCTCACCGCCTGCCGCGCCGCGTCAGAACAGGAGCCGCAGACCGGCGCGGAAGGAGGTCTCCTGGGCCCCGCCGCCGGCGGCGGTCCACAACCGCTTGGTCTCGCCGTAGCGCTGCTGCCAGCTCACGCCGATATAGGGCGCGACCTTGCGGCTGAACTCGTAGCGAAGCCTGAGGCCGGCCTCCGTGTCGGTCAGGCCCGCGCCCTCGTGCAGCTTGGGATCGGCCTTGTCCGCCAGGCGGATCGTGGCGAACGGCTCGGCGAAGATCTTTTGGGTGAAGGTGAGCTCGTAGCTGGCGTCCAGCCGCGCCGAGAGACGGCCGTTGTCGGCCAGGTAGCCGGCCGCGTCGACCTCGAACCAATAGGGCGCGAGGCCCTGGATTCCGAGCACCGCCGAGGTGCGCTGGCCGGGCTCGATCGTCTGGCGCACGCCGGCCTGAAGGTCCCAGAACTCGCTGACCGCGTGCGAATAGAGCGCCTGCACCTCAGCCCGGTCGGGGCCCTTCGCCTGGACATTGCCGGTTGTCTTGAACCAGGCGCGATTCTCGTCTCCGCCGACCCAGGCCTGGGCGTCCCAATCGAAATCGCCCTCGCCCTTGGTGGAGATGCCGCCGTCCGTGCGCGAGAGCCAGAAGGTGTAGGGTGAACCGGCGTCGGCGGCCAGCACGGGGGAGGCGACGGCGGCCGCACCGAGGGCGGCGGTGATCACCAGGACGATCCGCATGGGGGTCTCCTCGAAGGGCGGGTCAGGGAGCGACGACGTCGGCCACCTTCAAGGTGGTCATCATCCCGGTCGCAGCGTGGAAGAGGATGTGGCAGTGGAAAGCCCAGGTCTTCTTGGCGTCGACGGTCACGTCGGCAGTGACGGTCTGGTAGGGCCCGACCACCACGGTGTGCTTGCGTGCGCCCAGCGACCCGTCTGGATTCACTAAGTCCATCCACATGCCGTGCAGGTGCATGGGGTGCTCCATCATCGTCTCGTTGACGATCTTCACCCGCACGCGCTCGCCGTAACGGACCGTCTGCGGCGGCACGCCCGGCCACTTCTTTCCGTCGATGGACCAGTAGTAGCGGCGCATCGAGCCGGTCAGGCGGATGATGATCTCCCGGTCTGGCGCGGTACGGTCCGGATAGTCCCGCGCGGCGTGAAGGTCGCCGTAGGCGAGGACGCGGCGGTCCTTCAGCGACAGGTCGGCGGGGACGCGTCCGACGTGGCCCTTCTCGTCCATCTCGACCTCGCCCATGTCCATCTCCGGCGGATTAGCATGCTCGAGGCCGCGAACGTCGTGACGGGCGGACGGCTCAACGGGCGGGGGCGGCGGCGGGGTCGCCGACATGTCCATGCCCGGCATCGACCCGCTTTGGGGCGTGGGCGCAGGCATCTGCATGCCGGGCATCGCCTCGGCCGGCCCCTTGGCCGGGGTCGACATGTCCATGCCGGCCATGCCCATGTCAGCAAGCGTGCGAACGGGGCGGGGATCCAGCGCGGGGACGGGGGCGCTCATGCCCTGGTTGGGCGCCAGCGTGCCGCGGGCGTAGCCGGTGCGGTCGTAGGCTTCGGCGAAGAGGGTGTAGGCCTTGTCCTGCTGCGGCTCGACGATCACGTCGTAGGTCTCGCCCATGACGATGCGGAACTGGTCGACGCTCACCGGCTCGACGTTCTGGCCGTCGGCCTGCACCACGCTCATCTTCAGGCCCGGGATGCGCACGTCGTAGAAGGTCATGGCCGAGGCGTTGACGAAGCGCAGCCGCACGCGCTCGCCCGGCTTGAAGAGGCCGGTCCAGTTGGCGGCCGCGTCCTTGCCATTGATCAGGAAGGCGTAGCCCGACACGTCGGTGATGTCGGTGGGGTCCATCCGCATGCGCCCCCACGCCAAGCGTTCGCGGACCACTTGGGCGCGGGCCTCGCCGCTCGGCGCGCGCTGGAGGTCGGCGAAAAAGTCGCCCAACGTGCGGCGATGGTAGTTGTACCAGCTCGAATCCTTCTTCAGGTTCCGGAGCGCTTCGTAGGGGTCTTCCTTTAGCCAATCGGAGAGCACCACGACGTACTCGCGGTCAGCGACGACGCCGTCCCGCTGGGCCGGGTCGATGATGATCGGGGCGAAGACGCCCTGCTGCTCCTGCAGGCCCGAGTGGCTGTGGTACCAATAGGTCCCCGATTGCCGGACCTTGAAGCGGTATGTGAAGGTCTGGCCGGGCTTGATCCCATCGAAGCTGAGGCCGGGAACCCCGTCCATCTCCTGCGGCAGGATGATGCCGTGCCAGTGGATGGAGGCGTCTTCCTTGAGGTGGTTGGTCACATTGAGCGTGACCTCCTCGCCCTCCCTCCAGCGTAGCAGCGGACCGGGGATCCGGCCGTTGATCGACATCGCCGGAGCGGTCTTGCCGCCGGCGGTAAGGCTCGTCGGCTCAAGCGTGAGGTTGTAGGTGTCTGCAAGGCTTGGCCCGGCCCCGAGGACCACGGCCAAGGCGAGCGCTGAAGTGGCGAGACGCATCCGAATTTCCCGTCAGAAGTCCGTTCGGATGCATGACGTTTCCCGCCGCCACCGATTACACTGGTGCGCCGGAGCCCTCTGGGCCCGAAGGCCGTCGCCATGCGCCGGAATGGCGACGGCGCCCGGCGGCGATTGTCGGGCAGATGGGCAGGGAGGGCGATGGCGTGACCGAAGTACTGATGGGAGAGCTGCTGGCGCGTTGGCGGAACGACCCGCGCGGCGCCTACCAGGGTTGGTTCCTCTGGGACGACCGGCTGAAGAACTTCCGCGCCATCCGGCGCGGCGTGCAGCAGGTCGCCGCCGAGATCGCGGATGGTCGCTTCGGCGTCGCCTACCGCGGCTCGTCGCTGGAGACTGTCGTCCACTCGATCGCCGAGCAGCGCCAGGTGTTCAAGGGCGCCGACCACGCCTTCCTGTGGAAGCCGAAACTTCGCATCCCGGACATCTACGAAAGCCCCGACAACCAGCGGGCCTTCGGGCGACTGCTGCATGCCTGCGTGTGCTGCGACACCGAAGAGCATGTCCTGGCTGAGATCCATCGGATCGACGCGCTGAAGATCAAGGGGTTGGGTCCGGCGGTCGCCAACATTCTCTATTTCCTGCATCCGACCATCGCCCCACCGTTCAACACGGCGATCGTGCGCGGCTACAACGCCCTCACCGGGGCGAACGTGAAGCTCGGCCGCTGGGACGAGTACCTGGCGATGCGCGAAGGCATGCTGGCGTTCAACGCCAGGCACCGTGGTCTGCTGTCCAACGACCTGGGGGCGGTCGCGGCATTCTGTTTCGACGTCGGGAGCGGCCTTTACGCCGCGCCGCCGCGGGAAGGCGACCTCGATGCCCGCGCGACCTGGGCCGCCGATCTCGCCAAGGTCCGCGCTGCGGCGAGCCAGCCGGCCCGGGCGGAGGTCGAGGAGCGCACCCATACCGAGATCCAGGGTTGGCTGCGCGACCTCGGGCGCAACCTCGGCTACCAGGTCTGGATCGCGCAGAACGACCGCGGCCGCCCTTATGGCGGCGGCCGGCTGGGCGAGGGCTGCCTGGACCGGCTCGGCGACGCGCTCGAGGCGTTGCCGGGAATCGAAGCCATCCGGCTGATCGATGTGCTCTGGCTGTCCCGCGCGGACTCCATCGTCGCCGCGTTCGAAGTAGAGCACACCACCTCGATCTATTCCGGGATCGTGCGCATGCTCGACCTGGCGCTAGGCGGGAAGGGGGACGGGCTGCACAGCCTGTTCCTGGTGGCGCCCGACAACCGTGAGCCGGACGTGCGGGCACAGATCGCCCGACCGGCGTTCAGCCGCATCGCCGACCTGCCGCTACGCTACCTGCCCTACAGCGCCCTGGAGCAGCACCGGGACGCCATGGGCCGGTTCGGGGCCGGGGTCGCGGCGTTGGAAACGGTTTCCCATCGACTGACCTGAGGCCGACCGCCTTAGAAGAGACCGATGCGACCGCTCACAAAGTCGTCGGTTCTCGCCGGCAACCGCGCCAACGCCGCGTCGACGATCCCTTCGAACTGGTGGCGCAAGCCCGTGGCGGCCCCGGGATGGTAGGCGGCGATCTTGAGCTCCACCAGCGCCGGCTCGGAGATCGGGCGGCCGATGCGGCTCACCATCACGCACTGCGCCGAGACGACCTGAGGGAAGGCGTCGACGATTTCTTGGGCGATTTCGGCGCACGCGACATTGTAGATTTTCCCCACGTGGGTGACCGGGTTCTTGCCCGCCGCGGCCTCCAGGCTCATCGGCCGGCTCGGCGTGATCAACCCGTTGATCCGATTGCCCCGGCCCACTTGGCCGTCATCGGCCGACTCGGCCGAGGTGCCGGTGACCGTAAGATAGAGCGATTTGGGCCGGTCGGCGGCGTTAACCGCGACGTTGCAGGCCTCAAAGCCCGCATTGCGCGCCACCTCAAGCGCCAGGTCCTCAAGCGCGGCAGTGGCGGCCCGATAGTCGTCGACCCCTGAGAGGGTGCGGTCGATCATGGCGCAGGACAGGGTGAGTTCGACGGCCTCGCCCATGCGCACGGCCATGACCTTGAGGTCTTCGCCCCACGCGGTCACCGGCCGCCGATCGGCGATGGCGCGATCGAGCGCCAGCACCAACGTCTCCAACCGCGAGAGCGGCGCATAGCCCACGCCGATCGAGGTATCGTTCGCGAGCGCCTCGGCGCGGCTGAACAGGTCCTGCATGGCCATTGAGCCCGGCCGCAACACGGGATGGATGCGCACGTGCCTGCGTGGGTCGAGCGCCCGAAGGGTTTGGCCTAGCCAGCGCTCGGCGGCATCTACAGCGAGGTCCGCCAGGGGGATGGTTTGGCCGCCGAGTTCGGAGGTGGCCCGGCCGGCCAGATAGATGTCGATCGGCGTCTCGACACGACCGCCGCCGAACGCTGGGACCGCCCGGCCGGCGCAGAGTAAGGCCTTGTCGACATTGTGGTGCAGAATCTGGCCGTACCGCTCGCGGTAAGTGTGGCAGAGTACGCGGGACAGACCCTCCGCCAGACCATCGCAGAGACTGTCCGGATGGCCGACGCCCTTTCGCTCGACGATCTCGACCGCCGGCTCATCGACCGGTATCGGCGTGACGACGAGCCCCCGCATGGCCGACCCCGGAGCCGATCAGGCCGGACGGGACTTGCGCCCCAGGCGTGGGAACACAGCCGGGGTGGTGGCCTTGTAGGCGAGGTAGGCCTCGCCGAAGGCGTTGGTCGCGTCGCGCTCCTCGGCCAGGGCCAAGCGCCAGTACATCACCACCAGGATGGGAAACATCGCTAGGGTTACGATGGTTGGCCACTGGAGCAAGAACCCGAACATCACCAGGACGAAGGCGACGTACTGCGGATGGCGGATCCTTGCGTAGGGGCCTTCGGCGGCGAGCCGCCCTTCCTTCTGCGCCCGGTAGAGGGGCGGCCAGGAGGCGGCGAGCAGCCAGAAGCCGCCACCTATGAAGATATCGCTCAGGATGTGGAACGGTCCGAAATGTGGATTGCCGCGCCAACCGATGGTCTCCTCGAGCAGATGCCCGGAGTCATGGGTCAGCCAATCGACCCCAGGAAACTGGGTCTTCAGCCATGGCAACAGCAGATAGATGGTCAGCGGAAAGCCGTACATCTCGGTGAACAGCGCCACCAGGAAGGCGCTGAAGGCCCCGAACGAGCGCCAGTCGCGCTTGGTCTTCGGCTTGAAGAAGCTGAAGCCGAAGAAGATGAAGAGCGCTGAGTTGAGGATCACCAGCGACCAGAGGCCATAGGCCTGTTCAGAGTGGTTCATCGCCATGGTTCCGTCTGGGGCCGGCCCGGTGGCGGGCCCGCGGTTCAAGTCTGAGGATGCCGAGGATCAACCGCCGCAGCAGCCGCCGGCCTTCTTCGGCGCGGCTTTGTCGGCGGCCTTCACCTCGGATTCGCCGCAGCAACAGCCTTTGGCATCGCGGGCGTCGCCCGCCGGCTCGGTCAACGCCGCCGGGTCGCCAGCGGGAAAGCCGTGGTCAAGCGCCTGATCGAGGCTCCGATCGGTCGCTCTTGTTTTGCAAGTGCTCATGGTTGTGGTCTCCGTGGCCGTGGTGCATGAACAGGTGCATCAGCGGACAAGCGAGGAAGAGGAGGAAAGGCGCGAAGGCCAGAAGGCCCGAAGCGTGGCGCCAGTGCTGCTGCAGGAACCAGAACAGGCCCGCCGCTACGATCGCCAGTGCGGTCATCTGCAGGAAGCCCTTGAACCGTTCGCTCATCGTCTATGCTCCATGGTTGACGGGCCGGCTGGCCGGCCGCGGCCTATCGCGGGGTTTGGGGCTGGGCCTGGTTGTGGCTGTGAGGGTCGACGCCCGGCGTCTGCGGTGTCGTGGCGGCCCCCTTCATGCACGCCATGTCCTTGCCGTCCATCATCATGCCGCCGGCGCCCATGCCGGATGCTCCCTGGCCCATGCCGGGCGTGGCCTTGCCAGCTTCGCCCTTCATCATCGCTTGGCCGCCCTTCATCTGGCCGTTCATCATCGGGCAGCCCTGGGTGGCGTCGGGCGTAGCGTCGGATTTGGGCGCCGGGGCGGCGGTTGCCGCGGCGGGGTGGTGCGTTGCGTGCGGGTCGGGCTCGGCGGCGAGAGCCGGGGCGGCGGCTAAGGCTGCGAGCAGCGGCGCCATCTTCAGCATTGGGGTCATCTGGATATCCATGAGTTGGTGCGGGGCAGGTCTCAGCGCGCGAGGGGTTCGAGCGCGTTATAGGCGAAGGCGGTGAGCGCGCCGGCGAACAGGCCCGCGGCGGCCGCGCAAGCGATCCCGATCGCAAATCCGAAGAACGATCCGGCGTGACCCATCGGGACCACCGCCATGGCCATGTGCAGGCCGCCAAAGCCAGCGACGAGGCTGGTGAGCCAGGAGAGAACGAACAGCGCGGCGAAGACGATTGCGCCGGTGAGGGCGCAGCGCGCGACACTCACTTGGCTCGGGGCCGGGCCGGTTTCGCGCGACGCCGGTTGCGCGGTGGACATTAGTCGCCCTCCTGAGGTTGCGAGCGCAGTGTCCGGCTTTCCGGCTTGGAGCGCCTTGATCGAGATCAAGCATTCGAGCGTCGAACACTTAGGCTCAACATTACAATTATTGGAAAGTTTGGCGATATACTGGTCTGGGTGCTCCGTAGATGCTTTTGGTTCCACCTTGAGAGGCAAGGGTGGTCCTCACCGGGTCGCCAAGGTGTGACCCCGTGAGTCAGGCGGCCGAGATCGGGGCGAGCTCGCCGAGCCAGGCGACCAGGAACAACACGCCCAGCCCCGCCAAGCTTTCGAAGAGGACGCTGCGGCGAAGGGCGACAAGGGCGGGGCTGCTATCGCGGCCGAGCGAACGCTCCAGCGCCGGCGTCAGCTGGAACCGGTTGAGCGCGGCGAACCCCAGCATGGCGGTGAAGATCGCCAGCTTGAGGAGAAGCAGGCCGCCGTATCGCGTCGCCAGGAGCTGGGCCAAGCGATCGGGGCCGACCTGGAACCAACCGTTCACGAGCCCCGTCGCGACGATGACGGCGACGACCGTCGAGCCGATACCTGAAAAGCCCTCTAGCGCCCGGTGCAGGGCGGCCTGATGCGGAGCGTCGGCGGTGCTGTTCGCCAGCAGCATGGTCAGCGCCGCCAGGGCGCCCAGCCACACACCAGCCGCCAGCAGGTGGCTGAGGTCCGCCGCCGTGTGAAAGGCGCCGGCGAGACCTGGGTCGGCGGCCCCATGGCCGGCCCAGGCTAGCGCGCAGAGGCCGATCGCGCCCAGTCCGACCAGGCCACGCCACAGGCGAGGCCCGCTGCGTGCGAAGCTCGCCGCCGCCAAGGCGAGCGCCGCCGCGGCGAGCCGGACGATGATCGAAACCCCGAAGGCGCTGCCGCCGAGGACGTCGCCCAGGGTCGACGGGTCGAGGCCCGCCGAGGGATCGCCGGCCATGATCGCGGTTTGCAGCACCAGGGTCGCCGCGGCGCTGAGCAACGCCAGGAACGCCGCGCCGGCCAGGACCGGCCGAGTGGACGGCGTCGGGCGCCGCTGGACCTCGGCCGGCAGGCTGTAGAGGAAGAAGAGCGGCGCCCCGAACAGGATGACGGCGGACGCGAAGGCGACGAGACGGGCGATGACGGCGGCGGCTTCCACGGGCTCAGCGCACCGTGAAGGTGTAGGCCCCCTCCATGTGGTGGGTGTCCGCAGCCACGGCGTGCCAGCTCACCTTGTAGACGCCGGCGCCGAGCGGCGCGGACGGCGTGGCGGTCATGGTCATCCCATCCCTGCCCAGGCTCACCTTCACGCGCGCGGCCATGTCGTTCATCTGCGGCATGGTGAGGGCCAGGCCGGAGAACCGCGGGTTCAGCTTCTCACTGAAGTGAAGGGTGAGTTGCTTGGGCGCCGGCACGGTCGCGTTGGCCGCAGGGTCGGAGGACTGCAGGTGTGCGTGGGCCGACGCTTGGGTGGCGACGCTGAGGGTGGCGACGGCGGCCAGGGCGGTGAGAATGTGGGTCATGGAGGAGGTCCTGTTGGATTGCCCATCAAACGGGCTACGCGCTGGGGAGGGAAAATCCCTCATCCGGCGCGAGCGCGACCCTGGGGACCGCACCGAGGGCGCGCCTATTTCGGTTCGTAGGTGCTGTCCCCCCATTCATCGTCCATCCGCTCGCCACCGCGCTCGTGGGAGTCGTGCATTCGCACGTGTAGGTCGGCCAGGCGATCGCCGATCTCCTGCGGGTCGAATTCGCCGGCCCTCTGCTCCCAGTCGGCGCGGGCCCGTATGGGCCGAAGCTGGCGATAGAAACTTTGCGCCTGGCGCGGGGTGCAGGCCTCGTCGCACAATGCAGTTCATCGCCTTGGTGTCGCCTGGGCGGAATTTGACGCACCGACGGCGAGGGTTGCGCGTTCCCCTGCGCGTAGCCCCGTTAGGAGCGGCGCCGGCCGTTGCACCAAGACCTCGTTCGCTAACTCCGTTTTTGGAATTGCCCATGGCTGATCTCGATCGCCGGCGTGTCCTCAGCGCCAGCGCCTGGATGGGCGGCGCGCTCGCCGCGGGCCTCGTCCCGAGTTGGGCGCGTAGCGCCACGCTGGGGCTGCCCGCGGACCTGGCGAGCGTTTCGGGCGACCAGGTGCGGTTGGTGCTGGATCGCGCGCGCTGGCCGGTCGACGGCCGGCCCGGCCCGGCGATCACCATCAACGGAACCTTGCCCGGGCCGATCCTGCGGCTGAAGGAAGGCCAGGGCATCCGCCTCGCGGTCGAGAACCGCCTCGACGAGGAGGCCTCGATCCACTGGCACGGCCTGCTGGTGCCCTTCCAGATGGACGGCGTTCCAGGCCTGACCTTCCCCTGCATCGCGCCGCGCTCGACTTTCACGTACGAATTCCAGGTCAAGCAGAGCGGGACGTTCTGGTACCACAGCCACTCCGCCTTCCAGGAACAGGGCGGACTCTACGGCCCGATCGTCATCGACCCGTCCGGGCCCGAGCCGGCCCCCTACGATCGCGAGCACGTCGTGGTCCTGTCCGACTACAGCGTCCTTTCCGGTCGCCGCATCTTCGAGAAGCTCAAGCAGGACGGCGGGGTCTTCAATTACCAGCGCCAGACCATCGCAGGCTTGCTCGCCGGCAAGGACCAGAGCCTCGCCGAACGGGCGCAGTGGGCCCAGATGCTGATGGATACTACTGACGTCTCCGACGTCACCGGCGCGGTTTATACCTACCTCGTCAACGGCCACGGACCGAAGGACAATTGGACCGGGCTGTTCTCGCCGGGCGAGCGGGTCCGCCTGCGCTTCATCAACACCGGCACCCAGACCGTGTTCGACGTGCGCATCCCGGGATTGAAGATGACGGTCGTCGCCGCCGACGGGCAGAACGTGCGCCCGGTCGAGGTCGACGAACTCCAAATGGGCAATGCCGAGACCTACGATGTCATCGTGCGGCCGACGGACGATCGCGCCTACACGATCGTCGCCGAGGCGGTGGACCGCTCGGGTTTGGCGCGCGCGACCCTGGCGCCGCGCCCCGGCATGAGCGCGCCGGTCCCGCCGCTGCGCCCGCGGCCGCTCGACACCATGAAGGACATGGGCATGGACATGTCCCAGATGAACATGACCCCGGCCGGGGCGGGCCGCCAGCCCCCCGGCCCGCCGCCGGGGGAAGCGCCGGCCAAGCCGCGCGGCGCGGACGTCATGGGCGCGATGAGCGGCATGAAGATGTCGATGCTCGACCCGCTCAACGCGCTCCAAGTCGAGCTGGGACCAGGGGTGCAGATGATTTCGCCGATGCCCCAGGACCGCACGGGCGAACCCGGCCAAGGGCTGGAGAGCGTCGGCCACCGCGTGCTGACCTATCGCGACCTAGTGGCGCTGGAGCCAAATCGCGACTACGCCCCGCCTACCCGCGCGCTCGAGATCCGCCTGACCGGCAACATGGAACGGTTCATGTGGGGGTTTGATGGACGCCGGTTCAGCGATGGTCCGGACCCCTACACCTTCCACGTTGGCGAGCGGGTGCGGGTCACCCTGGTCAACGACACGATGATGACACACCCGATCCACCTGCACGGCCACTTCTTCGAACTGGTCCATGAGGGGGCGCCGCCGGATCGACGGCCGCGCAAGCACACCGTCAACGTCCTGCCCGGCGGCAAGGTCAGTTGGGACTTCACCCCAGTTGAGGGCGACTGGGCGTTTCACTGCCACATGCTCTACCACATGGCGGCCGGCATGATGCAGGTCTTCGCGGTGCGCCGCCCGCCCGGCGCCGCCGCATGACGCGCCTGGCCCTTGCCGCCGTCCTGCCGTTGATCTGGGCTGGGCCGGCCGCCGCGCAGATGATGGACAAGACGGCCATGCCGGGGATGCCCATGCCCGGCATGGCGCCCCCGCCGGCCGCGGACAAGCCGGCCAAGCCTTCGCGACGGCCGGCGCGAGACGCCGCCACAGCGAAGACCGACGCCGCTCCGGCCGGCATGGACATGCCCGGGCCGGCGACCCCGGCTCCGGCATCCGGCGGGGCGGTGAACGACGCCGCCCCGATGATGGCCATGCCGCCGGGCGCCGCTGGAATGGCGGGGATGCGCATGCCGGGCCAGACCGGCGCGGCGTCCACCACCGAGCCAACGATCCCGGACACCGCGCCCCCGCCGCCGGCGAAGGACCACCTAGCCGACCTCTACTACGATCCGGCGGCCATGACAGGGGCTCGGCGGATGATGCTGGCGGAGATGGGCGGCGCGCGCATCTCCAAGGCCATGCTGAACCTTGCCGAGTTTCGGACCGGCGCCAAGGGGGACGGCTATCGCTGGGGCGGCCAGGCTTGGTTCGGCGACGACATCCATCGCCTGGTGTTCCGCTCGGAGGGGGAGGGGAGCGCGAAAGGCGGGCTGGAGACCGGCGAGGTTCAGGCGCTCTTTTCGCGGGCCGTTGGGCGCTATCTCGACCTTCAAGGTGGGGTGCGCCAGGACCTCTCCCCGCGCGGGCGCACCTATCTGACGCTCGGCGCGCAGAACCTGCTTCCATATTGGTTCGATGTGGAGGGAGCCCTCTTCCTGTCCACGAAGGGCGAGCTCCTGGCCCGCGCCGAGGGGACCTACGACCTTCGCCTATTCCAAAGGGTGGTGCTTCAGCCCCGGGTCGAGCTGAATTTCGCCGCGCGGAACTCGCCGCAGACCCGGACGGGGTCTGGCCTGTCGAACGCCGAGCTCGGGCTTCGCCTGCGCTACGAGATCCGCCGGGAATTCGCGCCCTACGTCGGCGTCTCATGGGACCGGCGCCTTGGTCCGACCGCCGACTATTGGCGGGCGGCGGGCGAAAGGCCGGCGGCGACGACCTTCGTGGTCGGCCTGAGGGCGTGGTTTTGACCGGCCGGCGTCCTGGCCGGCCTCGGCTTCGTGCGCCAGGCGCGCGAACTGGACTTTACCCTGGACGAGGTGCGCGCCCTGCTGAGCCTGGCGGCGGGCAGAGGGGGGACCTGCGCCGTGGCGCGGGATTTGGCCGCCGCGCACAAACTTTGCGCCAATCCGGACGATAGGTGAGGGTTCGATGAAGTCTTGAGCGTAACCTGATTGGTCGCTCCGCAGCAATCGTCGGAGCCGAAACGGAGTGTTCCTATGAAGCCAGTCCTCATCGCCGCGGCGGTCCTCGTCCTGGCCGCGCCAGCATTCGCCCAGCCGGCGGGCGGCATGCAGAACATGCCGGGCATGTCGAGCCCGCAGGGCCAAGGCTCCATGGTCATGGCCGATGGGGAAGGCGTCGTCACGGCGATCGACGCCAAGGCCGGCGCGGTGACCCTCCACCATGGTCCGATCGCGGCGCTGGGTTGGCCTGCGATGACCATGCCCTTCAAAGCAGCCCCGCCGTCGATCCTGAATGGGATCAAGGTCGGTCAGAAGGTGACGTTCAAGCTGATGCAGATGGGCGGTTCTTCCACAGTCACGGCGATCCAGCCCAGGTGAACGCGCCTTAGGCGGCGTCAGCCGGTCGCACGACCGATGCGCCGCGCCAGCGGCCGCTGTACGCCGTAGTGGGCGAGGGCGGCGGCGGCCAGCACCAGCGGAAAGACACCGAGTAGCGCGAGCCAGGCCGCGGCGCCGTGCGGCTCGCCCAGCACCGCGCGGACACCGCGGAAGTAGGCGATGTCGACGGGCAGGTAGACGAGCTGCATCGCGATGGCTAACCGCCCTAGACGGTCCGCGACGGCCCGGGCTCTTGGCGCCGCCCGGCTGGCCATCGCGACCCCGAGCACGAGGGGCGCGAACGCAGGCCAGATCACGAGATCAGAGACTTGCCAGCCGGCGGCCGCCACGATCCAGCCCGCCGCCAGGCCAGCCATCCACGCGCCGGCGGCGGGCGCCGGGGGGAGCGTCTTCTGCAGCCGCCAAATGGCCGCGCCGAGCAATGCGGCGGGGATCGCCTGCAGGGCGCCCAGGGTCGTGAGGTCGGTGAAGGGCCGGTGTCCGGGCCCCGCGAACAGGAACATGGCGACAAACAGGCCGACCGCGGCGAGGGCCGGAAGGATCGGCGGAATTGGCCGCAGGCTTATCCAGGCGACGATCGGGACAGCAAGGGTCATGAACCAGTCCGCCGAGGCCAGCCAGGACGGGAAGTTCCAGCTATCGGTCGGCACGAAACCCCAAGCCTGAACGAACAGCAGGTTGGCCGGCAGGTCCGCAACATTGAAGCTGGCGGCGTGGAGCGGACCGCCGATCAGCCGCGAAAGCGGGAGGGTGGCGGCGAACCAGGCCAGGACCAGCAGGTGGAGCGGATAGAGCGTGCTGAGCCGCCGCCACAGGAACCGGTCATAACGGAAGCGGCCGGCGGCCCTGAGCCCCTCGTAGCTCTCCATCATGAGATAGCCGCCGGCGACCAGGTAGAGCCCCGCGCCGATGTAGCCCTTGGCCACCCAGCCCAGGCGAGCGCCCAGGTCTACGACCGGATGGTCCCGGAACTGGTTGAGCACGATCCAGGCGACGCCTACGAACTGAAGGGCGGCGACAGGCGCGGGGCTCTCACCGCTCGCGCGAGCGCCCAGTCTGTCAGAGGGGCATCTCCCTGGCCGCGAAGTCACTTGGGCGAACGCTTGCGCTGGGCCGTCGGACGGGGCGGGTCGGTGTCCGCCGAGATCGGGAAGTCGGGCCGCACGCCGATCGCCGTCTCCGTGGAAAGGGCCAGCAACGTATCGGCCATGTCCCTCATTTCGGCGATCCGCCGTTCCAGATCCGCAAGATGGCCATCGGCCCTGGTCTTGATCTCGTCGGTGGACAGTGTCGGGTCCCGCCAAAGGGACAGCAGCACCCGGATATGCTCAACCGAATACCCCACGGTCCGCGCCCGGCGGATGAAGCGCAGCTCGTTCACCTCTCGTGCTCCGAAGCTCCGGTAGTTGCCGTCAGTCCGCCCCGTCGACTGGATGAGGCCGATTTGCTCATAGTAGCGGATCAGCTTGGCTGACACGCCCGAAGCTCGCGCCGCCTGACCGATGTTCATGTCCGATGTCGCCTCCCCTCAGATTACGCGCGGGACGCGTGTCGCCCCTCACGGACGACAGATGCTCGGGGCCTTTTTTTATTACAGGCCGAGCGCGGGCGGCGGGCCCGGAGCCGGATCGTGCAAGGGCTGGATTCCATCGCTGTGCGAGATGCGTATCCTTCCTTCAAGGGAAGGCGGCTGTTCGAAGCGTATCCCCATGAGAAGGCCTAGGAATCGAAGATGAGCGAACGTTTGGACCAACTGATTGCGCAACTGGCGGCGGCGCCGGCCGACTGCGCGCTCGGGCAGCTTGAGGCGGATATTGGCCGCAGCATCCGGGCTCGGCGCTCGCAAGCTCGGACCGCGGAAGCCTTGACCCCCGTCGCCCTCGGGGCCGTGGGCTTGGCGATGGCCGTGGGCCTGACGGTCGGCGGCGCGAGCGCCGCCGCAGCGGCGGCTTCGGTTCGCCACGCGGAAAGTTTCACCGCGGCGTCCGAACTAGCCCCCTCGACCCTCCTCGAAGCTGCGCAATGACGATCCTTCGCGCGATCGTCCTGACCGTCGTGCTTTCGGCGCTGGCGGCAGCGCTTGGCGTGTGGGGCGGGGCGGCGTACGTTCGCTCGCGCATCCACAGCCCACCGTCCGTGCACGAGATGGTGCATAGGCGCCTGCATCTTAGTGCAGACCAGCAACGCCGCATTGAGGACCTTGAGCGAGACCACGCCGCCAAGGTTCAGGCGTTGCAGGCGGAAATGCGCGCCGCCAACGCCGAATTGGCTCAGGCCTATCAGCAGTCCCACGCCTACACGCCGCAGGTGCAGGCAGCGATCGATCGCTTCCACCACGCCATGGATGCGTTCCAGAGGGAGACGATGATCCACGTGATCGCGATGCGCGCGGTGCTCACGCCCGACCAGGCCGTGCAGTTCGATGATACGGTGGTGAGATCGCTGCTCGCGGGCGGCTCGTGACTTGCGACGCCGGCCCCCCCGATGCGGCGCTCGCGCGCCGCGCGGCGAATGGGGACGAGCGCGCCTTCGCCGAACTCGTGCGACGGCACGGAGAGTCCCTCTACAAGATGCTTCGCCGATACACCGGCGATCCCGACGACGCTTACGAAGCCGCGCACGAGGCGTTCATTGCGGCTTGGTCGGCCCTGAGCCGTTACGATCCGGAGCGGCCGTTCCTCGCCTGGCTTCGCGCCATCGCCATCAACAAGGCCCGCGATCGCGGCCGGCGCGCGGCCTTTCGGCGGATGTTGTTCGGCGCCGAGAGCGTCGATGAGGGCGACGCCCTTGCGACGCCCGATCCGGGCCGAGCCGCCGACGAAGCGTTGATGGAACAACAGGACGCGCTCCGGCTCGAAGGCGCCATCGCCCGCCTCCCGGCGCCGTTGAAGGAGGCCCTGGTCCTAACGGCGTTCGAGGGGTTTTCGCAGCAGGAGGCGGGCGCCATGCTGGGCGTCTCGGCCAAGACCATAGAGACGCGCGCCTATAGGGCCCGGAAGCTCCTGGCCAGGACCATCGAGCCGGACCTCAAGCCCAAGGCATGAGTTGCGCCGAGGCCGGGTTGGCTTGGCCGCGGACGTCCGGGTCCCGTGTCGCCCTGCGCACCGGCTATAGCTTGATGTTCCTCAGCCGCAGGGCGTTGCTGACCACGCTGACCGAGGAGAGCGCCATGGCCGCCGCCGCGATGGCGGGCGACAGCAGCCAGCCAAACAGCGGATAGAGCACGCCAGCGGCGATCGGCACGCCGGCGGCGTTGTAAATGAACGCGAAGAACAGGTTCTGCCGGATGTTGCGCATCACCGCCCGCGACAGGCGACGGGCCTTTATCAGGCCCTGGAGGTCGCCCTTGAGCAAGGTCACGCCGGCGCTTTCGATCGCAACGTCTGCCCCGGCGCCCATTGCGACGCCGACCTCGGCCGCCGCCAGGGCGGGGGCGTCGTTCACGCCGTCGCCGGCCATGGCCACGGCCCGGCCCTCGGCCCTGAGCTTCTGGACGACCTTGGCCTTGTCCTGTGGGAGCACCTCGGCCTCGACCTCGTCGATTCCAAGCTGGGCGGCGACGGCGAGGGCGGTCGTGCGGTTGTCCCCCGTCATCATGACCAGGCGCACGCCGTTGGCCTTCAGCACGCGCACGGCATCAGGCGTTGTCGACTTGATCGGATCGGCGATGCCGAGAACGCCGGCGAGGTTGCCATCGACCGCTGCGAAAATCGCCGTTGCGCCTTGGGCTCGGAGCCGTTCGGCCTGCGGCTCCAGCGGCGACATCTCGACCCCCAGTTCGGTCATGAGGCGTGCGCCGCCGAGCACGACGCGCTTGCCATCCACGACGCCCAGGACGCCCTTGCCCACGGGCGAGTCGAACTCGGCCGCTTCCGACAGGCTGAGGCCGCGGTCCTTTGCAGCGCGCAAGATGGCGTCCGCGAGGGGATGCTCGCTTCCGCGCTCGAGGCTCGCAGCGAGCTGGAGCAGTTCCATCTCGTCGATCGCGCCGACCGTCACGACCGCGGTGACGGCGGGGCGCCCCTCGGTTAAGGTTCCCGTCTTGTCTAAGATCAGGGTGTCGATCTTCTCGAAGCGCTCCAGCGCCTCGGCGTTCTTGATCAGGACGCCAGCCTGGGCTCCGCGGCCCACGCCCACCATGATCGACATGGGGGTGGCCAGGCCGAGCGCGCAGGGACAGGCGATGATCAGGACCGAAACGGCGGCGACGAGGGCGTAGGCGAGCCGGGGCTCGGGACCGATCGTCGCCCAGACCGCGCCCGCCAGCACCGCGATGACGATCACGGCCGGCACGAACCAGCCGGAGACCTGGTCGGCCATGCGCTGGATCGGGGCGCGGCTCCGCTGGGCTTCGGCCACCATCTGCACGATGCGTGAGAGCAAGGTGTCGGCGCCCACCTTTTCAGCGCGCATAGTGAAGGAGCCGGTCTTGTTGATGGAGCCGGCGATCACCTTGGCGCCGGCCTCCTTGGTGACGGGCATGGATTCCCCGGTGACCAGGGATTCGTCGATCGAGACCCGGCCCTCGACGAGTTCACCGTCGACGGGCACCTTCTCCCCCGGGCGAACGCGCAGGCGGTCGCCGACGCCGACGAGGTCCAAGGTGACCTCTTCGTCGGCGCCGTCGGGGCGGACGCGGCGCGCGGTCTTGGGCGCCAAGTCGAGGAGCGCCTTGATCGCGCCGGAAGTCCGCTCGCGCGCCCGAAGCTCCAAGACCTGTCCGAGCAGGACGAGAACCGTGATGACCGCGGCCGCTTCGAAATATACCGGCACCGCGCCGGACGCGTCACGGAAGGCGGGCGGGAACAGATGAGGCGCGAAGGCTGCGATCACGCTGTAGGCCCAGGCGACGCCGACGCCCATGGCGATGAGCGTGAACATGTTCAGGCGCCGCGTGAGGATCGACGCCCAGCCTCGTTGAAAGAACGGCCATCCCGCCCAGAGAACGACCGGCGTCGCGAGCCCGAGCTGGATCCAATTCGAGACGTGCCGGTCCAGCGCCATCATCAGGCCGGAGACGTGGTCGCCTATCTCGATCGCCACGACGGGCAGAGCCAGAATCAGGCTGATCCAGAAGCGGCGGGACATGTCGACCAGCTCGGGGTTCGGCCCCGTCTCGGCCGAGACGGTCGCGGGCTCCAGGGCCATGCCGCAGATCGGGCAGGCGCCCGGGCCGACCTGCCGGATTTCCGGGTGCATGGGACAGGTGTAGATCGCGCCGTCGCGGACCTTTGGCCGGGGCGGCGCTTCAGCGGGCTTGAGGTAGCGTTCCGGATCGGCGACGAACTTGGCCCGGCAACCGCCTGAACAGAAGTGAAAGGCGTCGCCTTGGTGCTCGGCGTGGTGAGCTGTCTTGGCCGGGTCGACGGTCATTCCACAAACGGGGTCGATCACGCGTGCGCCATCTGTGGCGCCGGCGCGCTGCGGCGCATCTTCGATAGGATGGTCGTGATGGTGATGGCTCTCGCTCATCGGCAAGTCTCCAGCGCGCGCTTTGACGCCTCAAGGACGTCTAATATACGGGCGTTGCGCGGTATGGCGACGCCGAACGGCGCTCTCCGCGTACAGCAAAGGTCGGCGAGGCCGTGTCGCATGGCGCATTGCTTGCCGGGTCCCCGCGGACTGAAGGTCGTTGGCGTGGGCTCGCGTCAACCCCGGGAGGCGCGCGCTGAGCGAGACCTCGTCTCACGCTTGCGATGTGCGGGGCGAGGACCGCCGCCCCGTCCACCAGAAGCCGGCGACCAGCACGGCCGACGTCAGCCCTTGGCCGCCAAGGGGCTCTCAGGTCGGGACGACGCCGAGAATGTCGACCTGTGGCCCCTCGGCGACCGGCGGGATGTCGACGAGCGCGGTTTCCTGCAGGGCGGAGATACCCCTTGTGAGCTGCTACCCGTTTTTGGTCCGCCCGGAGCTGGAATTTTCCGGGGTGATAGCTCAGGCCAGCGGGGGCGCCGGAGAGCTGATTACGAGGGATATCGGTGGCTTATTGCCGATCGCGCTGTGCGGTCTGACCTCGTTGTAGTGGATGCGTCAGGGAAGGCGCACGGCTTTCCGACAGGTGATGCTCAAGCCTATAGTCAATGACTGGGCGAACACGATGGATCCGCCGCTTGACGCGGACAACAACATACAAGTCCTTACGCCAAACCTCCTGCGCTGTCCGCAGACGATCCCATAGGCTCTATTGCGTCGTTGGCGACGACCCCGGCGCGTATGTTCGCGACTTGGGCGGCGGTCCCGTTTTGCGCCAACCGGGCCAGCGCGCTTGACGCAGCCAGCGGCGTGCTGGGCGCTCGACGAGGTGATGCGCCGTCGCCGCGACGCCGGTCAGCACCAGGACGAACAGCGGCAAGGTGAGCCAAGCCGCCCGCCCATCGGCGCCCGTCCGATCGGCGAGGCGAAAATAGACCAGTCCCACAGGAATGCAGCACATGTAGACGGCGTAGCTGATCTCGCCGAGATAGACCAAGGCTTGGCCGCCGCCGCGCCACGGCCGCTGCTCCGGCGCACCCGCCAGCGTCAGGATGACCAAGCCAAGCGCCGCAATGATGAGCGGATCGGGGGCGCTGGCGATCGCCAGCAGAGGCGGCGTCAACAATGCGGCGATCCTGGCGAGGACAGGGATGACGAGGCCGCGTTCGCCCAGCTTTCGCCAGAGCAGATAGAGCGCGGCGCCCGACAGGAAGCAGGGCGTGATGCGCACCACGCCCCAGGCCAGGGTGGCCTCCGTGAGCGGGATGCCGGAAAAGTGCGGAAACCCGACATAAAGCGCGCCCGCGAAGATCGCGGCTGCGAGCACCGCGACCAACGGGCGGCGTCGAAATCCGAGGGCGAGCCAGAGCGACGCCGGAAAGGTCAGATAGGCGAACCACTCCGCTGAAATCGACCAGGAGGGGTGGTTCCAGCCGCCGGCCATGCCGAGCCCCCAGGCCTGCAACAGAAGGAGTTGCGCCGGCAAGGAGGACCATTTGAGCACCTCCCCATGACCGAACCCGAGAACCGAAGCGACGCCGGCGAGCGCGGCGATGCCCACAAGCGTGGCCAGATGCAGCGGGTAGACCCGCGCGATCCGGGCCCACAGGAACGCGCCATAGCGGAACCGCCCTGCGCGCGCCTGATCGAAATAGACGTGGCAGAGAATGAACCCGGACAGGATGAAGAACAGCTCGACGCCCAGATAGCCCTTGGCGATCAGGGCGGGCGGCGGCGCGCCCGTGGCGGTGCTCCAGCGGTGATAGAGCACCACCCAGAGCGCGGCCACGTAGCGGATGGCGGTCAAGCCATCAAGCTGGGCTTTCTCGGTGGGCGGGGGCGTTTCCATGCGCAATGTTCGCACGGAGGGCTTAAGGCTTGCCAAATCCCGCGCCCCTGCAGTTTCGCTAAAGGGGCGTGAGCTTGGTAATGACGGCCTTGTGGTCGAGCATTTCCACCTCGAAGCGGATCTTGTCTCCGACCTTGAGCCCCGTCAGCAGCTTGGATGACTTGACCTTGAAGCCCATGGTCATGCCGGGCCAGCCGAAGGCGGCGATCGGCGTGTGCTCAATGGTCACGGTGTTTTTGTCCGGCTGAAGGCTGCGAATGACGCCGGTGGCGGCGCCTGATTTCGCCGGCAGGGGCGCTCTACCCGGCGCTCAAGCTCATGCTCTCGCCGGAAATCGCCGCCGCCGCCATGGCCCTCGCCTCGGTGAGCGTGATCAGCAACGCCTTGCGGCTTCGCTGGGTGCGGCTGTGAGGCGCTGAGGCGGATTGTCTTGTCTGCGGGGGCGGGTCACGGGGTCAGACGCAGGGCCAGGCTTGGGCCCGCTCGCAGATCTCAATGCCCGTTCGTCGTTAGCCTCGTTCGGGGCCAGGCCCTAAGGATACTCCTGAGCGCACCTCCTCGACCAGGTCCAGCGTGTCCCAGCGGGTGGTCATGCGCTGGCGTTGATCGTCGGTCAGCGGTAGTTGCGCCATCAATTCGGGCCAGGTCTGCAAAGCCCGTTCGACGAGGCGCCGGACCTCCTTCTCGATCCATTCCGGCTCCACTTTCAGCAAGGAGGCCAGCCGGCGAAACTGGTGGAGGCGCACCCGTTCGAACCTCTGGATGCCGGCGAAACGAAGCGCGAGGGTGTCGTTCGGGATGTAGAGCACCGTCGGCACGATATCGTAGGCGGGCGACAGGCGCACCTCGCCCGGCCCCGGAAAGATGAAAGACCAGTTCTTGAGGTGGTTGTCGCCGTTGCCGATCAGTACATCGACCGCCACGCGACGCACGGCCTCCAGAACGTCAGCCCGCCAGTCAGAGCTGAAACGGGCGATCATGTTGATCACCGTTTCCGTATTGCCCTGAGTGTATTTGCGCTCGCCCCATACCCCCAGGACCTGGCCGGCGTCCTCGATATGAATGCGGCCCTGGCCTTCGGTGCGGTCGAAACGGCGCACCGCAAGCGTGTGCGCGCCGACCAGGAAGGCTTCCGGCACGTTTTCGACCTGGCCGACGGGGACAAGCTCACAGGGGGCGACGCGGAGGCCGAGGCTCCGAGCCAGGCTCATCGCGGAGAACTCCAACTCCGGCAGCTGCGGATAGCGGTCCGAAGCCAGCTTGAGGATGAAGTTCCCCTCGCCGCTGCGGGCGGGCGCGGTGAAGCGTTCAGCGTTCTTGGCCACGACCACCTTCAGCTGCACTCCAGCGAGCGAGAACTTCACCACACCCTTGGGAACAGGGACCTTGAAGCCCGCCAGCTGCTCCCAGTTGAGAGGGCCGGCCGAGGCGGGCGCTTCCCCGCTGTCGGGGATCACCAGCACAGCGCCAGGCAGGTCGGCGCCGAGGCGGGTGATGAGGTCGAACGAATCATGGTCGCCGGGACCCATTTCGGTCAGCACTAGGTCGCGCAGGGCGCCCTCGGGCAGGAGCCCCTGGAACCATGGCGGGAGCGAGCCGTGCAGGCTGATCTTGTCGCCCCGCCGCTCAAGGCGTTTGCGAGTCGCTTCGTCGTCGCCCCGCACAAGCCACTGGAGGCTCAGGATCGGCCGCTGGGGATCGCGCAGATTGGCTTCGTCGATGAGGAAGGCGGTGGCGCCTTGGGCGTCGCGCGTCAGGGCGCCCACGCGGGTGAGGCCCGCGTTGGCGTTGGTCAGGTAGACGCCGAGGACGGCTGCAGTCTTAGCCATCGGCGCTAAGATCGACGAATACCTCGTCGAATACTGAGGGTTGGTCGCCCGACGCCCTCGGCGTCGAGCCCCGCTCCGAGAACTCCGGCCCCGTGAGCTGATCGCGCGGCCGCAGGACCATCACCAGATCAAGCGCATCACAGATCTCGGCCAAGAGCGTGAGTCGATCCTTGCCCAGGCGACTAGTCAGCAGATCTCGCTCCAACTCGGAAATCCGCGCCGGCGCCCGGCCGACCCGCGCCGCGAGATCGGCCTGGTTCAAGCCGCGCCGCCGCCGTTCCGCCCGGATCGCTGCGCCCAGACTAGGAAGGAAGTCAGAAATCATTCGTCATTCCGTATTTTTTCCAGAGAATTACGGAATGACGTATATATGGCTCGGGAAGACTGCCGTCAATTCGGCGATACGGAATTCCGATAATTCAACGAAAATATACGGAATGGCGTATCATTGAGCGCTCGCTCGATAGGTAAGAGTGGTGCTATCGGTCCAATGCGAACTCGTCGGCTCCACTGGGCGCGAAATCGGCGGCGCGACCTCGTTAGGTCGAGTTCCGGGACGTGGTGTAGGCGTAGGCGCCGGTCTGCAGCGGAGCCGCACGCGACGCGCGCTATGCAAGGGCGCTGTAGCGAGCGAGCGGCGTAGCGGACCGCCGTACAGGCGGCGGGGTGGTCATCTGTGATCTTCTGACGTTGCCCCCCGGAGCTAATCCAGTTGTGAGTTCGCTCCAGCGGTTGGGGCGGGGCATTTTGGCGAGGCGGCGAGGCGCGTGCCCCGCCACTTAAAGGGACTTGCGCACTCTCGTCGGCGGCGCGAGTTCCAGACGGTGGCTATCGCCGATCTGGGCGATCCACTCCGGCTTGACGGCGGCGGCCGTCGCGAATTCGGGCCAGCGGCTGACTGCATCGTGTACCTGTTGCAGCAGGGGCCGGAAGCGCCGGCTTTGCACGCCGCCGGCCTTGCCGCAGGCGATCAGGTCGTCGACCTCGAAGCCGTCGCGCTTGCCGTTGACGGTCATCTGATGGCGTGAGGTCCAGTCTCCCGTCGGATTGTAGGCCCAGGTCACGTCGTAGGCGGGCGAGAGCCGCCAGCTTCCGTTCCGGTCCATGAGGTAGGCGATGTTCTTGACGTGGTCGTCCTGATTGCGGGCGATAACGTTGAACGCCATGCGCAGGAACTGTTGGTCGACGTCGTGCGCCGGCAGCTTCAACTGGCGCATCGCTAGGAAGGCCTGCTCGTAGCCGTAGGCGCCGGCGGTGTTGAAGTCATAGTGGGCGAGGGCGGCGAGGGACTGCATGTGCAGCTTGTCGCCGCCCGCGGTGCGGTCGAACCGCCGGGTCATGAAGTGGCGCCGGCCGCCCTCTTCGAACAGACGGCAGGCGCTCATCTCGATGCCGGCTGCGCCCGCCATTTGGGAGTAGGCGTATTCCACTGCCCCATAGCCCTGCGGGTCGGCCAGGTCCTTGTCCTTGTTGCCCCGCACGCCGTCGAACTTCATGAGCCAGTATTCGAAGCCCTCGGGCGCCTTCAACTGGCCAGAGCGGACTTCGTTGGTATCCGGGTTCCAGGCAATCACCGCCTTGGCGCGGGCGCCGCCGGCGGAGGTGCCGACGCGGAGGATGTCGCGCAGCGCTGTGGCCTTGTCGTCGCCGGCGAAGGTGACGTTCAGGGTCTTGCGATGAGTCAGCACCTCGGAGGCCAGCTGCACCAGGGCGGCGATGTCCACCGCGGCGCCTACGGTGGCGACTGGTCCGGTCACGGGCCTGAACTCGAGCGCCCCCATGCCCCGTGAGCCGGTATAGCTCAGGCGTTCGACCGCGTTGAAATCCCCGGGCAGGCGGCCTTGCGTGGCGAGCCAAGCGTCGATCAGGGCGTTGCCGTATTTGTCCGGCAGGGAGTCGGCAAGCAGGCCGGGCAGGCCATGGAAGGAGATGGGTGAAAGGGCGGGGAAGCTATAGGGAGCGGGGCCGAGCGGCATGGTCAGGGGCGAGACCTCGATGCCGCTCTCTAGGAAGTCCGCGTCGTACTGGAAGGTCGCGATCCGCTCGCCGTCCGGCAGCTCGACGACGCCGATGCGCGTGCCCCAGAGGATCACTTCGGCGAAGGTGCTCACAGTTCGTCACCCCAGGTCCAAGGCTTGGCTGGGGTTTCGGCGTGGCGGGAGCGTGAGGCGCGCTTACGGCCTGCGCCGCGGGTCTTGAGGGCTTCGATCGGCCGCACGCCGATGTCGGGCAACAGCACGTCAAGCCGATCGCTGAGACCCAGGGCGCGCAGGATGCGCACGAGGGTAACGAGTTGTGCGACACCGGAGGCCTCGAACCGCTCGATGGTGGGGCGCGCCAGCCCGGCCGCCTCCGCCAGATCCGCCTGGGTCATCTGGCGATCCAGCCGGGCGCGCTGCACGCGGTGCGCCAGTTCCGCCAGGGTCGCCGCGTCTGTGAGGGTGTCGGTGATCTTCATTCCATCATATATGAGGTATTATGGGTCCGAACTCAATATAACACATCATGTATGATGGATTATTGTGCATTCCGTATAATCCATCATGAGTGATTGATAAAAGCCAAATTGCCCTCCTAATAATCCATCTGTGATGGATTAATCTATGGGAGCGGCAGGCGTCCCGATCGCGCTGCCGCGCCGGCGGCGCCCGCATGACCGCAGCCTTGGTCGAAGCAATACCACACCCTGTGCGATGGACGGTTGCGGCTAGAATTGGTAGTCGTCATCTGTGGATCGCAGAGGTATTTGTGAATCGAACGTCTTCGAAAGTTGTTGAACATCACGCGAACGTGATGGCTTAAATTCTTCAATGAATTCAATAGCGCTCATTTTTATCGGGAGCCGTGACGGTCTGCATTGTCAGGCGCGAAAAAACCCACATAAAATTCGGCCGCTTATGTGCCTGATTTACCATCGAGTGGGAGTGAGGCGAGGCGCTCGCGCCAACTGGCTATCGGCGCGCCGAGCCGCGGGCTGACAGCGGCGAGCCTCTGATCAGGGGTGTGCACGGCGGCGCTACGCCCTGATGCGATCGCCAGGTGTCGTGCGTCGCTCGCCCACCGCGCTGGCGTTTTGTATTGCAATTGAAGGCGTCCTGTGGACCATGGGCGACAATGGTAGCGATATCAAATCGTGAGCCGCCGTCGTTCGCTGAGCGATCGCTATAAGCCAGACCGGGAGCAGACTTCGCATGACCGCCGTTTCACGCCGCACCTTGCTGGCGACCAGCTTGGTCGCCGCCGCGCCGGGCCTCGCCTTCGCGAATCCTGAGACCGCCGGCGCCGCAGAGGCGGATGCGCTCCGCGACGTGCGTCTGTTTGATTTCGGCTGGCGCTTCGCCCTCGGCCACGGCGCCGACCCGAGCTTGGACTTCGGCTATGGCTTCGGCCAAAGCGACTTCGCCAAGACGGGAGACTTCAAGGCCGGCAAGACCGACTTCGACGATTCCGGTTGGCGGCCGCTGGATCTGCCGCACGATTGGGCGGTGGAGCTGCCCTTCGTGCATGACGAGCGCGGCGACGGCGACTCCAGTTCGCGCTCACACGGCTTCAAGCCGCTGGGCCGCCGCTTTCCCGAGACCAGCGTGGGCTGGTATCGCAAGCGCTTCAATATCCCCGAGAGCGACCTTGGCCGCCGCATCTGGATCGACATCGACGGCGCCATGCGCGACGTGGTGGTGTGGATCAACGGCTGCTTCATCGGCCGCAACGACGACGGCTATTCGTCGTTCCGTTTCGACCTGACCGATTTCCTGAATTATGGCGGCGACAATCAGATCGCCGTGCGCGTGGATGCGAGTTTCGGCGACGGCTGGTTCTATGAGGGCGCGGGCCTCTATCGTCACGTCTGGCTGAGCAAGCTGGACCCGGTGCACCTTGGCCAGTGGGACAGCGTGGTGCGCTCGACCTTACGCGCCGGGGCGGCGGCGCTCGACCTCTCCACCCGGGTGGAGAATACGGGCGAGCATGCGGCCGAGGCGGCGGTGGAGTGGCGCATTCTGGACGCAACGGGGCGCTTGGTGGCCCACGCCGCCGCGCCGGTGCAAACCCTCGCCCCCGGCGCCAGCGCGGCCTTCGCGGCGGCGGCGGACCTGGCCGAGCCGCGCCTCTGGTCCACCACGGCGCCCAATCTCTACACCGCTGTGATCAAGGTGATCCGCGACGGCAAGCCCAGTGACGGCGAAGCGGTGACCTTCGGCGTGCGCACCGTGCGCTTCGATCCGGATGAGGGGTTCTTCCTCAACGGCGAGCCGATGAAGATAAAGGGCGTGTGCAACCATCAGGACCATGCCGGGGTGGGCGCGGCCCTGCCTGACGCCCTCCAGCGCTATCGCTTGTCGGCGCTGCAAGGCATGGGCTGCAACGCGGTGCGCACCGCCCACAACCAACCCACTCCGGAATGGGTGGCGAGCTGCGACCAGATGGGCGTGATGATGATGTGCGAGACGCGCCGCATGAGCTCATCGCCCGACGGGATGCGGCAACTCGAACTGATGGTGAAGCGTTACCGCAATTCGCCCTCCATCATCCTGTGGTCCATTGGCAATGAGGAATGGGTGTTGCAGGAAGGCCAGATGGCCAAGCCGGGCGCGCGCATCGCCAAGAGCATGGTGCAGCTGTGCCATCAGCTCGATCCCACCCGCCCGGTCTCCGCCGCGGTGAATGGCAATAACGAGCAGGGCGTTTCCGACGCGTTGGATATCATCGGCTTCAACTATCACCCGGAGTATCCGCAGCCGTTCCACAAGAAATTCCCCAAGCGGGCGATCTTTGGATCGGAGACCTCCAGCGCCATCGCCACTCGCGGCGAATACGCCTGGGACGCGACCCGCAATACGGTGAGCAGCTATGACGGCGTGGTGGGCTGGGGGCAGACGCCCGAGCAGTGGTGGAAGCTCTACGGCGGCGAGAAATGGCTCGCGGGCGGCTTCGCCTGGACCGGCTTCGACTATCGCGGCGAGCCGACGCCGTTCGGCTGGCCGTCGGTGAATTCGCAGTTCGGCGTCATCGACATGTGCGGCTTCCCCAAGGATTATTACCACTATTACCGGGCCTGGTGGGGCAATGCGCCGGCCCTGCACCTGTTCCCGCACTGGAATTGGCCGGGCCGCGAGGGCGAGGAGATCCCGGTCTGGGTCTATTCGAACCTCGACGAGGTGGAGTTGCTGGTGAACGGCAAGAGCCTGGGCTGGCAGGCCGTGCCGCATCTAGGCCATGTGGAGTGGAAGGCGCGCTACGCCCCCGGCGTCATCGAGGCGCGCGGACGCAAGGGCGGGCGCATCGTGCTCAACCAAAAGCGCGAAACCACCGGGACCTCCCATACCCTTCGCCTTACGCCGGATCGGCGGACGCTCAGCGCGGATGGTCAGGATGTGGCGATGATCACGGTGGAGGTGCTGGACGCTGAGGGACGGGCGGTTCCCACCGCCAAGGATCGCATCGCCTTCCGGATTTCGGGAGCCGGCAAGATCATCGGCGTCGGCAACGGCGATCCGAATTGCCTGGAGAGCGACAAGCAGCCGCGCCGATCGCTATTCAACGGCCTGGCCCAGGTGATCGTGCAGGCGGATCGCCGGGGCGGACCGATCCTTCTGGAGGCCGTCCAGGACGAACCGAGAGCATCGGCCCTGCAGCCGGCGGTCATCGCTCTTGAGGCGCGCAAGCCCAGGGCGGCGCGACCGACCGCCTGATTGCATATCCCGGAGGCGCTGCCCGCACGAAGGCTTGCGGCGCGTCGCCATCATTTCGCGCGATTGCGAGCGACGATGCGCGGGCATCGCTGAACGGAGCGCGCCATGGCCGAGCTCGTCCTCACCACCTATGACTGGGTTCCTGAACCGCCCCGCGGCCTCGTGCGCGATCTGCGAGTGCGCTGGGCGCTGGAGGAGGCGGGCCTGCCCTATCGGGTGGCCAGCACCCCCTTCCACACCCGCGACGCAGAGCACCTGGCGCACCAGCCGTTCGGGCAGGTTCCCTGGCTCACCCACGGGGACTTTTCCATCTTCGAGAGCGGGGCCATCCTGCTCTATCTCGGCGAGCTGAGCGAAGACCTCCTGCCCACCGAACACGCCGCGCGCTGGCAGGCGAAGGAATGGGTGTTCGCCGCCCTCAACTCGGTGGAGATGGCGGTGCTGCCCTGGGTGCTGCTGAACTTTTCCGGCGAGGCGCACGACACCCCCGCCTGGAAGCGCTTCGACGATTTCGTGAAGCTGCGCCTCGACCGGATGGAGCCGGTGCTGGCGGGACGCGAATGGCTGGCCGGCGGCTTCTCCGTGGCCGATATCCTCATGGCCGACGTGCTGCGCCTGGTGCAGCGCTTTGACGCGCTTGGCGCCCATCCCGCCTGCGCCGCCTATGTGGCCCGGGCCGTGGCCCGGCCGGCGTTCCAGAAGGCCTACGCCGATCAGATGGCCCACTTCGCCGCGGGGGATGCGGCCCTTTCTCGCTGAGGCTTCAGCGGCGATTTAGAACGTGATATAACTGGTTCCAGTTTGGAGCTGAACTAGCGCCATGACCGTGAACCTCTCCATTAAGAACGCACCTCAAGGGGTGGTGGAACGCCTGCGCGCCCGCGCTAAGCGCCATCACCGTTCCTTGCAGGGCGAACTCCTGGCCATCATTGAGGCTGCGGCGGCGGAAACCCCGCTCGCAACGCCGGCTGACGTCCTCGCCGAAGTGCGCCGACTTGGACTATCTCCGTCAGACGAAGCGGCGTCCATTATTCGCGACGCTCGTGACCGCGCCTAAGGTCGTCGACGCCTCCGCTGTGGCGGCGCTGTTGTTCGACGAACTCGCCGCAAACGCCGTAGCGGTCGAGCTAGAGGGCGCCGCCTTAGTCGCGCCCTCCTTGATTATCTTTGAGTTGGCGAATGTCTGCCTCGTCAAATGCCGTCGCCATCCACACGAGGCCGAGGCGCTGATTACAGCCCTTCGACTATTCGAACGCCTTGGTGTTCAAATTGTCCCTGTAGATCAAGAGGCCGTGGTGCGGTTGGCGCAGGACACGGGACTTTCGGCTTATGACGCCAGTTATCTGTGGCTGGCGCGGCGCTTCGAGGCGAACTTGGTGACATTGGATAAGCGTCTCGCCGCCGCTCGCGTGGAGCGTTGAACTGGCGCGCTCCTGTTTCAAAACGCAGCGCTTTTACCCCACGCTTGACATGCAACGTTTTGGTTGCCTATAAATGCGCAACTGAACGATTGCATATTGGCGATGGATGAGGATGCGGTGTTTCGGGCCCTGGCCGACGCCAGTCGCCGCCAGCTGTTGGACCGTCTGCACGCGCGCGGCGGCCAGACCCTGACGGAGCTGACGGCGGGGCTCGGCATGACCCGCCAGGCGGCGGCCAAGCACCTTGGCGTGCTGGAGGCCGCCAATCTGGTGTCCAGCCGCCGGCAGGGGCGCGAGAAGCTGCACTTCATCAATCCCGTGCCCATCAACGCCATCGCCGAGCGGTGGATCAAGAAGTTCGAGCAGCAAAGGCTCAGCGCTCTTTCAGCGCTGAAGCAACATCTGGAAGGAGATGATGATGAGTGACGAGGGTCGCAGCGAATTCGTCTATGTCACCTATATCCGCACCACGCCGGAGCGGCTGTGGACCGCGCTCACCGACGGGGCCGAGACGCCGAAATACTGGTTCGGCGTCACCGCCGAGGCGGACTGGCGCGAGGGCGGGGCCTGGAAGCTGGTGTTCGCCGACGGCCGCGTGGCCGACACGGGCGAAATCCTGGCCTTCGAGCCGCAAAAGCGCCTCGTGATCCGCTGGCTGCATCAGTTCATGCCGGAGATCGCCGCCGAGGGCGCATCCACCTGCGAGATGACCTTGGAGCCTTCGGGCGAGGCGGTGAAACTCACCGTGCGCCACAGCATCGACCGGCCGCAATCGAAGCTCATTGAGGCCGTGTCCGGCGGCTGGCCGCAGATTCTCTCCAATCTGAAGTCGCTGCTGGAGACCGGCGCTTCGGTGGTCGGGGCGCCAGGCTGACGGCTCAGCGCACCCGCTCGATCAGGGCCAGGGCCGCGTCGGGATTGGCCGGCTTGAAGCCGGAGATCACGTAGAGAAACACATCGCGGCCGTTGGAGGGCGGGGCCGGTCCGGCCACGGGGGCGAGGTCGTCCTGCGCTCCGCCGGCGGCCCAGGCCCCGGCGCGGCCCGCCCACTGGTCGAGCTCAGCCTCCGAATAGCCCTTCGGCTCATCCTCTCGCGTGCCCATGAGCCGCGCATAGACGAAGTCGGCGGTGAGGTCGGGGATGGCCGGATGCGGACTGTCGCCGGCGAAGATCACCGCCGCCCCGTGCTGGCGGGCGAGGGCGATGAATTCGGGGCAGGCGAAGCTGGCGTGCCGCACCTCCAGGGCGTGTCGGATGCGCTTGCCATCCACTTCCTTGGGCAGGAGGGCGAGGAAGGCGGCGAAGTCCTCTGGATCGAACTTCTTAGTTCCTTGAAATTGCCAGTTGATCGGACCGAGCTTGGCGCCCAGCTCCATCAGGCCGCTGTCGAAGAAGCGCGCGATGCTGTCGCCGGATTCGGCCAGCACCCGCCGCACGGTGGCGAAGCGCGGCGCCTTCACGGCGAAGACAAAATCATCCGGGGTCTGGTCACGCCAGGCCTTGAAGCTGTCCGGCTTCTGACTGCCGTAATAGGTGCCGTTGATCTCGATGGAGGTGAGGTGCGAGGCGGCGTATTCCAGCTCCCGCCGCTGAGCGAGCTTGGGGGGGAAGAAGCGGCCGCGCCAGGGCTCGAAGGTCCAGCCGCCGACGCCGATGCGAATTCGTCCATCGTCAGTCATGCTGCGCCGCTCCCGTTGTGTAATAATGATAATTAAACTCTAGTGAGAGTCGGTCGTTGCGGCCATGTCCGCCGGCCGCTCCAGCTCACGGCTTCGGATGGATATGCGAGACCTTGGAGCCCTCCAGGCTCACCCCCGCCATCAGCCCCTTCTGGCCGAAGATGAAGGCGTAGGCGTCGTCTTTCAAGGTGGTGGTGGAGAGATTGGCCGCCTTGCCCGCGTCCACCACGACCACGGTGGGGCCGACGCCGATCTCCCAGCCCTTGGACTGTTCGAGATAGCGCACCGCCTTGTCGTTCATCAGGAACACCGCATAGCCGTAGGCTTGGGCGCCGGCCTGCAGCCCCCAGGAGGCCGAGGCGGTATTGTAGAAGCCGGCGGCGCGTCCGCCCTTAAGCAGCTCGCCCTCGCCATAGGCGCCGCCGAACACGAGGCCGCCCTTGATGATGGAGGGGAAGATCAGCACGGCGCGCGCCTTGGCGCCGATTGCTCGGGCGGCGGGATTCTGGCGGTACAGACGCGCCAAAGCGCCGCGCGCGTCGCGGTCGATGTCGTGGGCCGAAGCTGCGACGGCCGGGGCAGGCAGGGCCAGCGACGCCGCGCCGGCCAGGCTGACGACGAGGGCTGCGGCGAGCGAAGTCAGACGACGGCGGTTCATGCGAAATCCCCTCATGGTCGATGCGGCGCTACGGGTGCGGCGCGCGCTAGAGCGAAACACCGCGGGAGACTGAACCCTCCCGGGTGCAAAATCATGACACGGGCTTGAACATGACAGCGAAGGGGCTTGTAGGCGAGGCCGCGGGGCGTTTTGGCATTACCAAGATTTCATCCTGCCGGGCGCCTCTATCCGCCGCCGCCGGAGCCTCTACACTGACAGAAGGCCCGCACATCGCCACCTTGGCGGCGACATGGGCCGCACCTTGAACGACGGAGACTCTGTCATGGCCACAATTATCGGCGAACTCATACCCTTGGCTGCGTTCATCTTCCTCGGCGCGGTCATTCTCGTCCCCTTCTATTTGCGCCACCAGGAGCGCATGAAGATGCAGGACATCGTGCGCAGCAGCGTGGAGCAGGGGCACTCGGCGCCCACCGAGCTGATCCAGGCGCTGCAACTGCGCGGCAACGGCCGCCTGCCCGCCAGTCCGGAGCGCGATCTGCGGCGCGGCATCTTCTGGCTCGCCTGGGCGGTGGCCTGTCTCGCGGCTGCGGGCCTCACCTATTATTACGACCCCTCCGACGACGGTCCGGGCGTCCTGATGGCCCTCGCCGCCTTCCCCGGCTTCATCGGCCTCGCCTACCTCATCGTCTGGTTCGCCGGACGCAATCGCCCGCAAGCCTGAACCCGCACCAGCGAGGAGACGGCCCATGCAGGGCTCCGTCACAACAAGTCCGCACCGACCGCTGAACCTGCTGCACGACGTGGAGCTGGCGGCGCTGGCGGCCGCGGGGGACCGCAAGGCCTTCGGCGAGCTGGTGCGGCGACACAATGCGGCGGTGCGCACCTTCGTCCGACGTCTGGGCGCAGCGCCCGACGTGGCGGACGACATCGCCCAGGACGCCTTCCTGGCGGCCTTCGAGGCCATCGCCGATTACCGCGGCGAGGGCGCCTTCGTCGGCTGGGTGCGGCGCATCGCGGCGCGCCTCTATGTGAAGCGCTGGCGCAAGATCGGCGGCGAGGCCGCCCTGGCGGAAGAAACTCCCGCCGAAGAGGTGGACGCCCACGCGGACCAGCATTCGGCCGCCAATCGCCTGGATCTCGACGAGGCCCTTCGCGGCCTCAGCGAACCGGAGCGGCTGTGCGTCTCCCTGTGTTACGGCGCGGGACTGAGCCACGCCGAAGCGGCTGAGATTGCGCAAGCGCCCATCGGAACGGTAAAGTCACATGTCAAACGTGGTCTGGATAAGCTCCGGCGACGGCTCGACCCGCAAGGGGAGAGGCCCCTGGGGAGCGACGAGGCTGGGCGGAATGGGACGCGAAGCCATGGCTGATAGCTCATTCGAACAGGACCTGACCCGGCTCTACGCCGAGACGCCGCCCATGGCCGATTCCCGCGCCTTCGCCGATCAGGTGGAGACCCGGCTGGAGCGCGGCTATCGCCTGCGCCGCGCCGTGGTGGGGACCCTGGGCGTGGCTGGCGGCCTTCTGGCGGTAGGGCAGTTGGCGGGCCAGAACCTCCTTGCCCACGTGCAGACCCTGGGCCAAGCCTCGGTGCGGGCGCAGGCGGGGGCCTCGGCCCTGGCTCACGCCGCCGCGGTGCAGGCGCCCGTGCTGAAGAACCTGCCGGTAGGGATCGAGTCGCTCTGGTTCGTAGCCGCCCTGGTGGCCCTGGCCGGCGCCGCGCTTGTGGCCACCCGGGTGATGGAAGAACTCTGACGGAGGCTTCCCCCGTCAGCCGAACGTCAACGACTTGTGCAAGCCTTGCCGCTATAAGAACGCGGCAAGTTCGGCAGCCGGAGGCGAAAGGCCCCTATGACCCCGGAAGTTTCGGCGTTCGTGGCCGGTTTTCCCATCGCTCTCCTGCATGCAGGGGTGGCGATTGTCCTGGTCGCCCTCGGTGCGGCCATCCACGCCATGCTCTCGCCGGGCAAGGAGATCAGCCAGATCCGCGACGGCAATTCGGCCTCGGCCATGGCCTTCGCCGGGGTGATCTTCGGTCTCGCCCTCAGCCAGGCGCGCTCCTTGGCTGCCGCGCCGAGCCTGATCGAGATCGCCCTATGGGGCGGGGCGGTGTTGGCGGTGCAGCTGTTCCTGTTCTGGCTGGTGGAGCTGTTGCTCGCGGGGCTTGCGCAACGCGTGCGCGACGAGGCCGACCTGTCGGCGGCGGTGCTGCTGTCGGGGGCCAAGCTCGCCACGGCGGTGATCCTGGCCGCCGCCGTTTCCGGCTGATCCATGCAGTATCCGCGGCTCCCGGCCGGGCTGATCTACACCACGGTGGTGCTCGCCCTGGTGCTGGCCGCCGTGGGACGTCGCCAGCAGGCAAGCGCCCCGGCCGCTCCGCCGCCGCAGGAGCATGCGAACCTATTGCTGTCCGCCGTCACCGGGTTTGATCCGGCGCGGCTGATCCGCACCGGGGGCGAGGCGGCCGGCGGTCGGCTGGGCTCGGCCTTTTCGGTGTCCGAGACCGGCGTATGGCTCACCGCGCGCCACGTGGTGGAGGGCTGCGACAAGCTGGCGGTGATGGTGTCGCAGCATCAGGGGGTGGAGGCCAAGGTGCGCTGGATGGGCGCGGACGACATCGCCGTGCTGGCCACCGAGGGCGGCGCGCCGCCCCTGGCCCTGGCCCTCGACCAGGCCTCGCCGCCATCGGGCTTCCACGGCTTTCATCCCGGCTTTCCGGGCGGCCTCGCCGGCGAGCTCGCCACCCGATACCTCGGGCGTCAGACCACGCCCGTGTCCGCGGCCCTCGCGCGCAGTCATGGTGGCTATCGCGAGCCGGTGACCGTCTGGGCCGAGGCCGGCCGCACCGAGGAAATGAGCGATGACCTGGCCGGCCTCTCCGGCGCGCCGGTTCTTAATGATCGTGGCGAGGTGGTGGGCCTGACCATCGCCTTCGCCCCGCGCCGGGGCCACATCTACGCTCTGCCGCCGGAGACTCTCGCCGCCGCGCTGAAGGCCGCCAAGGTCGCGGTTCCCCACAACGGCGTGGGCGAGGCCATCACTTTCGACGACTACGGCGAGGTGGCCGACTCCCTGCGGCGGGACTTTCGCGTGGCTGAGGTCCGTTGTCTGACGAATTAGTCCGCCCGCCCCTTAAGGTTCTGTGCGGTCCCCCCTTTTCCCAGCAGAGCTTTCCGCTAATCTCAGCGCCCCTCAATGCGACCTGCGCCCGGCGGCTTTACGATTCGGCGGGCGGCGGGCATCCGGACGGTAGGACATGAAGCTCACGATCGAGCGCGCGGCGCTCCTCAAGGCGCTCGGACATGTGCAAAGCGTGGTGGAGCGCAGAAACACAATCCCCATCCTGTCCAATGTGCTGTTGTCGGCCGAGAAGGGCGCCCTGGCCTTCTCCGCCACCGACCTTGACATGGAGATCGTCGACGAGACCGCCGCCCAGATCGGCGTCGCCGGTCAGATCACCGCCCCCGCCCACACCCTCTATGAGATCGTGCGCAAGCTGCCTGACGGGGCCGAGGTGGAGCTGAAGTTCTCCGGCGATGATCCGCGCCTGGCCATTTCCGCCGGCCGCTCGCGTTTCAACCTGCCGGTGCTGCCGGCAGGGGACTTCCCGGTGATGTCTTCCGACGGGCTCTCCAGCCGCATCACCCTCGACGCGGACGCCCTGGCGCGGCTCATCGACAAGACCCGTTTCGCCATCTCCACCGAGGAGACGCGCTACTATCTCAACGGCCTCTATGTGCACACGGTGAACGAGGGCGGGGAGACCAAGCTGCGCGCCGTGGCCACCGACGGCCACCGCCTGGCCCTGGCCGAAATGCCGGCGCCGGAGGGCGCGCTCGGCTCGCCGGGCGTCATCGTGCCGCGCAAGACCATCCAGGAGGCTCGCCGGCTTCTCGAAGATGCCGGCGAACTGGTGGAGCTGCAGGTGTCGCCGGCCAAGGTGCGCTTCGAGTTCGGCCGCGCCGCCCTCACCTCCAAGGTCATCGACGGCGCCTTCCCCGACTATCCCCGGGTGATCCCGCGCGACAATCCGCGCCGGGTGCTCGTCGACACCAAGCTGTTCGAACAGGCGGTGGACCGCGTGGCCACCATCTCGGCGGAGAAGTCGCGCTCGGTGAAACTGGCGATCGAAAGCGGCCGCCTCACTCTCACCGTGCGCAACATGGAGGCCGGTCAGGCGGTGGAGGAGCTGGAGATCGACTACGAGGGCGACGCCTTCGAGATCGGCTTCAACGCCCGCTATCTGATGGACGTGTGCGGCCAGATGCAGGGCGAGACCATGGACCTGCGCTTCGCCGATCCCGCCTCGCCGACCCTGGTGCTCGACCCCACCGACATCGGCGTGCAGTACGTGCTGATGCCGCTGCGGGTTTAAAGCACGCTCGGAAATAGTTGCATCCGGCGTTCCAGTAAGAACGCGCTCCAACTTTGAGAAGTGGGGCCGCGCTAATCGGCTAGGTGTTCGGCCTAATCGCGTGCTCCTCTGGGGCCGGCGGCCGAAAGACTTCCTTTACCGCGCTCTGTAATCGTTCTGATGCGTTGTGCGCATTGGCGAGGCGCGCCCGCGTGAAAATGGGACATCGCCGCGGTCGAGGCGATCATGCGTTTTGACGACCAGAAAATCTCCTTCAAGCTTGCCGCCGCCTTCACCCTGGTGGTGGCCGCTACGGTGGTTGCAGGCGCGGCGGCGGTGCTGACCTCGGCCAATCTTGATCGAGCTGCGAAGGCCGAGCGAACCGCCGCCGAAATGCAGACCGCGGCGGCCGAGGCCATGACCGCGGCGGTGGAACAGACCAACAATCTGCGCGCCTATGTGATGACCAAGGCCCCGCGCAATCTTGAAACCATCGCCGCCGCGAAGACCACCTTCGCCAAGCGCACGGGGCAAATCCGCGAGGCCCTGGCGGATCAGGCCGAGGTCCAGGCGGCTCTGCAGGGCTTCGTCGCCGCCCAGGCCGATTGGCGTGCGCGCATGCTGGAGCCCACCTTGGCCCTGATGGCGACGCCCGCCACCGAGGCCGAGGCCACGGCGGCCATGTCGGCTAAGACGAACGGCGAGCTGATGCAGGTGATCCGCGCCCGCGCCAAGGTTCTGGGGGGCGGTCTCGACGCCATCAAGCAAAGGGCCGCCGCTGAACGCGACGGCGCCATGGCGGCCCTGCGCTGGGCTGCAGGGCTGGGCGCTCTGGCCGCCGCAGTGCTGGCCACGGTCGCCGGGCTCCTCATCCATCGTGGCCTCGCCCGGCCCATCATCGGCTTGGCGAAGGTGATGGAGCGCCTCGCCCAAGGCGATCTGAATGTGACCGCGCCTGGGCTCGGCCGGCGCGACGAGGTGGGCGCCTTGGCCGCCGGCGTCGAGACCTTCAAGGCTGCGGCGCTGCATCAACGCCGTCTGGAGGGCGAGGCCGACGAGGTCCGCCAAGCGGCGCGCGAGGAGCGGATGCGGGGGGAGGCGGAGCGCGCCGAGGCCGCAGAAGCGCTCCGCCAGGTGGTGGCCTCCCTGGGAGGAGGGCTTGAGCGTTTGGCGGCTGGCGACATGACCGCTCGCCTGGATATGGCTTTCGACCCTGCCTACGAGGCGCTGCGGCGCGACTTCAACACGGCCATGGTCCAATTGTCAGATGCGCTGTCCGCGGTGACCGACAATGTCGGCGCCATTCGGGGCGGCAGCGCCGATATCAGCCGCGCCGCCGACGACTTGTCGCGCCGCACGGAAAATCAGGCGGCCAGTCTTGGCGAAACGGCTTCGGCGCTGGAGGAGATCACCAAGACCGTGCGCCAGGCGGCGGACGGGGCGGCCGCGGCCAATGCGGCGGCGGCGCGCACGCGTCGCACCGCGGAAAACTCGGGCGAGGTCATGCAGTCCGCGGTGCGCGCCATGTCGGAAATTGAGCAGTCGGCGCGGCAGATCACCCGGATCATCGGCGTCATCGACGAGATCGCCTTCCAGACCAACCTCCTCGCCCTGAACGCGGGGGTGGAGGCGGCGCGCGCCGGCGACGCCGGTCGCGGCTTCGCCGTGGTGGCGCAAGAGGTGCGGGCCCTGGCCCAACGCTCCGCCGACGCGGCCAAGCAGATCAAGGGCCTGATCTTGGAGTCCAGCCGCCAGGTGGAGTCCGGCGTCGCCCTGGTGGGTCAGACCGGCGAGGCCCTGCACGAGATCGTGGCCCAGGTGGCGGACATCGCCAATGCTGTGGCCACCATCGCCAGTTCCGCCACCGAGCAGGCGAGCAGCCTCGCCGAGGTGAACGCCGCCCTCGGTCAGATGGACCAGGTGACCCAGGAGAATGCGGCCATGGTCGACAAGGCCGCCGCCGCCAGCCGCGAGTTGACCGAGGACGCTGAACTGCTGGATCAGCGGGTGCGACGGTTCCGCCTGGCGGATTCTACATCAACGCGGCTGCGCGCGGCGTCGTAAGACGCGGCCACGGCAGCGGCCGCCAAACTGAGCTTCGACTTCGACTCCACCGCCCGATGAGCGCTTCCCAACCGCTTGGGTTTTTGCTATGATCACCCATGCCTGCGGTTCTGCGCTTCGACGGCCTGCGCGTGGTGATCTATCCCAACGACCATAGGCCGGCCCATGTGCATGTCCGGGGGCGGGCAGGGAGGCGGTGTTCATCCTCCACTGTCCCTCAGGACCGCCGACCTTGCAGGGCGGCTTTGGCTTCAGCACGGCCGAGTTGAACCGCATCCTGGAGACGTTGGCCGCCCATCTCGCGGCGCTATGTGATGGATGGGAGCTTATTCATGGCAATCACTGACGCAGACCGCATCGCGGCCGAAGCGCAGCTTCAGGAGGACCTGAAGGGTCTGCCGAAGGCCATCTCGGCGTGCTACGACCGGCGCGTGGCGCGGGTGGTGGTGGGCCTGGACACCGGGCTCGAGCTGGCCTTCCCGCCGCGCCTGGCCGAAGGGCTGGCGGAGGCGACGCCAGCGCAGTTGTCGGTGATCGAGATCAGCGCCCTAGGCGATGGGCTGCACTGGCCCCTGCTCGACGCGGACCTCTATGTGCCCGGGCTGTTGCGCGGCGTGTTCGGTTCCCAGCGCTGGATGGCGCGTCTGCTCGGCGCGGCCGGCGGTCGTGCGCGCACGGCGGCGAAGAGCCGCGCCGCGCGGGAGAACGGTCGCAAGGGCGGTCGGCCGAAGAAGCTGGCCTCGGGTTAGAAATTAACGGCGGAAATGCCGCTCAGGCCGGCGTCTGCGCCGCCTCCAGGCTCGGCACGGTCTGGCTGAGGCGTCCGCCCAGGCGAATCGGTTCGATGCGCCGGGCGAGGCCGGTCTTGGGGTCGGTCTCCACGAACACCCCGCATACAGTGGCCGGGCCGGACGCCGGGACCAGCCGCGCCCCTGGCAGGCGGGTGGAAAAGCGGCGCACCGCGTCCTCCTTCACCATGCCGATGACGCTGTCATAGTCGGCGCAGGCGCCGGCGTCAGTTTGATAGGCGGTGCCGCTGGGCAGCACCTGGGCGTCGGCGGTGGGGATGTGGGTGTGGGTGCCCACCACGAGGCTCGCCCGCCCGTCGCAGAAGTGGCCCATGCCCATCTTCTCGGAGGTGGCCTCGCAGTGCATGTCCACGATCACCGCATCGCAGCCGACGCCGAGGGGGCAGGCCTCCAGGGCCTGATCCACCGCCGAGAACGGATCATCGAGGGCGTCCATGTGCACGCGGCCGAGCGCATTGATCACCAGCACCCGCTCGCCTGACGGGGTGTCGAAGGCCCAGGCGCCGCGGCCGGGGGCGTGGGACAGGCGCGGATAGTTGATGGGCCGGATCAGCCGCGGCTCGCGCTCGATGAACACCATGGCCTCGCGCTGATCCCAGGCGTGATTGCCAAGGGTCAGGCAGTCGATCCCCATGTCGAACAGGTCGTTGGCGGTCTTTTCGGTAATGCCATAGCCCGCGGCGGCGTTCTCCGCATTGGCGGCGACGAAGTCGAGGGCCAGGCGGCGGCGCAGGGCGGGCAGGTGGGTGGCGAGCGCCTCGCGGCCGGGGCGGCCGATAATGTCGCCGAAGAAGGCTAGTCTCATGAAAAGGCTCTATAGCCGGTCTCGGTGAGAATCCCATCCAATCGTTGATCAAGGTCGTCAGCAGGCAGGGCCTCAACCTCCTGCTCGGCGAAGGCGAGGCCGATGGCGATGATCGGGCCCTCCAGACGCAGCTGGTGCAGGGTGCGGTCATAATAGCCGCCGCCTTGGCCGAGCCGGTGACCCTGGGCGTCGAAGGCGAGCAGGGGGCAGACCACGAGGTCTGGCCGGGTCTCCGGCGAGCGGGGATCGGGGGCGCGCACGCCCAGCGCATCGGGGACGAAGACGGTGTGGGCGCTCCAGCTGCGGAAGATCAGCGGCGCGTTCAGCTTCTCCACCACGGGAAGACATATCCCCATCTTGTGCGCGCGCAGGCGTTCGGCCAGCGGTCCGGGGTCCATCTCGCCGCCCAGGGGATGATAGAGCGCCGCGCAATGGCCGGGCCGCACCAGGGCGTCCGGGAAGGCGTCGGCGGCCAGGGCGGGGGCGTCGGGATGAAGCCGCGCCAGTTCGCGACGCCTCACCCGCCAGAACCGGCGCAGCTCGGACTTGAGGTCGCCTGGGGTCATGAACGCACCCGCCTTGGCGCGAGGAAGGGTGGCGGCGCCGCGAAGAGCCGTGGAGGCGTTTCAATCCCCTCGGACCTGGAAGCCAGGTGGGCGCCGTGTATCCAGGTCCACGGACCTGGGCAGGGACAGCTCCCGCGTGAGGTGATTAAGGTCCCCGGGATTAGATACCTCCGACGCGAGCCGCAGCAAGACCCGCCGCTTATCAAGGTAGGGCCAGAGGCGAGGGCGCGCAAGGCGAGGCGGCCTCTTGCCTTCCCTTGGGGCGCCGCCGCACTGTGCGCGGGACAAGATCCAGAGCCCGGGAGGCCCGCCCATGAGCGCCGAATTCGAGACCCTGCAATATACCGTGGAAGACGGCGTGGCGACCATCACTCTGCACCGTCCGGGCAAGATGAACGCCTTCACCACCCGCATGATGCTCGACCTCACCGCCGCCTTTGACGCTGTCGACGCCGACGACGCGGTGGGCGCGGTGATCCTCACCGGCTCGGGCCGGGCCTTCTGCGCCGGGGCGGACCTGAGCCAGGCCGGCGGCGGCACCTTCGACTACAAGAGCCGCGGCGACGCGGCGCGGGACGAGACGGTGGTCAACGGCGTCTATCGCGACGGCGGCGGGCGGGTGGTGCTGCGCATCTTCGATTGCCTGAAGCCGGTGATCTGCGCGGTGAACGGGGCAGCGGTGGGCATTGGCGTCACCATGCAGCTGCCGGCGGACGTGCGCATCTGCTCCACCCACGCCAAGTTCGGCTTCGTGTTCAATCGCCGCGGCATCACGCCGGAGGCGTGCTCCTCCTGGTTCCTGCCGCGCCTGGTGGGTATCTCCACCGCGCTGCAGTGGTGCTATTCCGGCAAGCTGATCGCGCCGGAGGAGGCGCTGGCCAAGGGGTTGGTGCAGTCGGTGCACGCCCCCGAGGAGCTGCTGCCCGCCGCCCGCGCCCTCGCCAAGGAGATGATAGCCGACACCGCCCCGGTGTCGCGCGCCCTCACCCGGCAGATGATGTGGCGCATGCTGGGCGCCTCGCACCCCATGGAGGCGCACAAGGTGGACAGCCGCGCCATCATGTCGCGCGGGGCCTCCAAGGACGCGCAGGAAGGCGTGTCGAGCTTCCTTGAAAAGCGCCCGGCGCAGTTCCCCAATACGGTGTCGAGCGACCTGCCCGACGTCTGGGCCAACTGGACCCGGCCCGAATTTGAGTAGGGCGGGGTGGGCGGCGCACACCGCCGGTTAACCGAAAGGCGAGAAAGTCGGGAATTCCACCGGAACAAGCGTTCCGGAGTGTAGAGCCATGACCGATCTCGCCCGCGAAGACCTGAGCCTCGACGAACTGGCGACGCCAAAGGCGGGCCGGGCGCGCACGGCGCTGATCAAGCGTCTCACCGATGTGGTCTGTCTGCCGTCGAGCCGGGTGAACGCTCATGAGCGGGCCATGACCGCGGACCTCCTGGTGGAGATGCTGCGCGAGGCCCAGCCCGCCGAGCGGGCTCGGGTGGCGCGGCGCCTCTGCGCCTTGAGCGACATTCCCAACGTGCTGGCGCGTTTGCTCCTGCGCGACGGCATCGAAATCGCCCGCCCCCTGATCGAGGAGGCGACGCTGTCGGATGCGGACCTGCTCGGCTGTATTCGCGAAGGCGGTCCCGATCACCGCAAGCTGGTGGCGCGTCGGCGCGAAGTGTCCGAAGTGGTGAGCGAGGTCCTGGTGGATCTCGGCCCGCTCACCGTGGTGGAGCAGCTGCTGAAGAACGCCGGGGCGAGACTGTCGCAGACGGCGCTGGAGGCGGCGGTGGCCGCCTCGCGCAGCCACGCCCCCCTGACCGCGCTGCTGTTGAAGCGTCCGGAGCTGCGCCCGAGCCAGGCCTATGTGATGTTCTGGTGGGCCGAGCCCGAGGAAAGGCGCCAGGTGCTGACCCGCTTCGCGGTCAGCCGGGAAGTGTTGCAGGACGCCGCCGGCGACGTCTTCCCCATGGCCGCCGCCGAAGGCTGGTCCGATCCCCTGGTGCGCAAGGCCCTGCAATTCATCGAGCGTCGCCAGCGCAACCGCTCCGCTGTGGCCAAGAGCCCCTTCGCCAGCTTGGACGAGGCGGTGGCGGCGGCCGAGGGCGGCATGACGCGACAGGTGGCGCAGGAGATCGCCTATCTCGCCGGTCTGAAACCCACCACGGCCGCAAAGATCTTCACCGATCCCTATGGCGAGCCGCTGGCGGTGATGGCCAAGGCCGCGGGGCTGCCTCGGGAAAGCCTGGTGCGGCTGTGGCGTGCGCTGCGGCGACCCGAGACCGACTCCTCCGGCGCCATGGCGCCCGGCCTGGAGAGCGCGATGATCACCTTCGATTCCATGGCGGTGGACCGCGCCCAGACCGTGTTGCGCTACTGGAATTGGGCGCTCTCGTCGGCGTTGACGCCCACTTTGATTCGCGCATTGCGTGCGGGCGACGATGCGGAATTTGACGAATTCTCGGTGCCGCAGCGCGCGGCCATGCTGGCTTTGGGTCGTGATTTTCGCCGCTAGGACTCGATTCAGGTCCGTGAGTTGAAGCGTTCTCGGACGCCAGTCAGCAAATCATGCACACTATTGATTGCAGGTTGCGGCGATTGGTTCGGGACGAGCCGTGTTGATGTCCATTTGCTCGGATTTATTTGGGCCTATTTTTTGGTCGGATTCTACAATGGCGTTGCATTCATGTGGTCGATGCAAAAGACTCACAACGCCGGTTGTGTCGCTTAACAAACCTATATATGCACAGTTCGTCGGGTTGGTTCGTTGGCGTCCATCCTGGCGCCGTTCCAACTTTTGGACTGAAGAAATATGGAAAATAACGCCGAACTGATCGAACTGACCACGGAAATTGTCGCGGCCTATGTCGGTAGTAACTCCGTCGGTTCTGGCGATTTGCCAGGTCTTATTCAGACTGTGTTCCGCGCGCTGAGCAACTTGTCGCAACCGACGGAAGCGGCGCCTGAGCCGCCGAAGGAACCGGCAGTTCCGATCAAGAAGTCAATAACCTCTGACTATCTGATCTGCCTGGAAGACGGCCGCAAGTTCAAATCACTGAAGCGCCACTTGCGCACCAAGTACAATTTGAGCCCCGACGAGTATCGGGCGAAGTGGTCCTTGCCGAAGGACTATCCTATGGTTGCGCCGAATTACGCCGCCGCTCGCTCGCAGCTGGCGAAGCAGATGGGGCTGGGCCAGGGCGGCCGCAAGCGCGACTAATCATTGTTCAGGCAGATAGCTGACGAGGCGCGGGCGGCAGCTTCGCGCCTCGTTCGCTGTGCGCGTCGCGCGGCGCCGACGGCGCGGCCCCTGAGTCAATTTGTCGCTTTTCTTAACCATTTCGAGCTTGTGAGATTCGGGTGGGTTAAGGGATAGTTAGCGCTGTGATTCCAACGGCTTCGGGGGGAATCCGAAGGTGCTGACTAAACTTGATGGACCCAGTGCGGCGACGAGCGCGCACCAACAGCTCTACGCCTACTGGGCGTCGTTGCGCGCCGGCGGCCACCTGCCGGGGCGGCGGCGGCTCAATCCGGCCGACATGAAGCTGCTGCTGCCCACGGTGAGCCTCATCGACGTGCAGCAGCGCCCGCTGCGCAACGGCTATCGTGTGCGTCTGGCCGGCACGGAGCTCTACCCCGTCTACGGCGGCGAGATCACCGGGCGATCGCTGGACGAAGTCTATGCGCCCCCAGCGCTGGACTACTGGCGGCGAGAGCTGGACCAGGTGGTGCGAGAGCGCCGGCCGTCCGTGGGCTGCCACAGTCTCGACTGGCGCGGCCTCGGCGCCGTCAACCTGCTGTGGATCCGCCTGCCCCTGGCCAGCGACGGCGAGAACGTGGACATGATCCTCGGCTACGACGCCATTGTCGGGACCAGCGCGCTGCGCGCCCACGCCGCCAGCGGCGTGCGGGCGGCGTGAGGCGCAACATATCTTCAGGGTTGAATTAACGACTTCGAAATTCTCGTTTAACGCCCCGTAATTCACACATCCACTCAAGGCTTTACACTCGCTCTCCGGTCATCTTCGCGGTGGGCGACAATCATGACCTTGAGTCCGAATATCTGGCAGTTCGCCGAGATCGATGAGCACGACGAAGAGTCGCGGTTACGCTTCGATCGCACCCGCGCGCGCTTTATTGGCGCGCTTGTGGCCATGGCCACCGGGGTTGAGCCCCACGCTATCCATGCGCGGCAGCGAGCCACCATGGAAGCGGCCTTGGCGCGGCAGATCGCCATGTATCTGGCCCACACGGTGTTTTCCTGGTCCATGTCCCGGGTCGGCGCGGCGTTCGACCGCGACCGCACCACGGCGTCGCACGCCTGTCATCGGGTGGAGGATCTGCGCGACGACGCCCAATTCGACTCCCTGTTGCTGAAGTTGGAGTCCTGCGCCCGCGCCGCTCCCCTGTTCCCGGAGACGAAGCCGTGAGCCGGTCGGGGCCCTCGGCCGAGGCCATTCTGCGCGTGGCGCGGGCGGCGCGGCGTCTGGCCGAAGCGGGGGCCTATCTTGAGGCCGAGGGCGACGGCTACGTCGTGCGCAAAGGCGTCGATCGGCGCCGAAGCGCGCTGATGCGGATCGGCGAGGTGGAGTTCCGCATCCTCGCGGCCGACTTTGGGCTGGCCGCGCGGCCAGGCGGCGGGTGGCGGCTGTCGCGCCTGTCGAGGCTCGACGCGATCGAGCCCGCAATCATCTTTGAGGGGCCGAGCCGGTTAGTGCGCGAACAAAGCGCGCCTCAACCCGGCGGCGGGCGTCTTCAGGTGAAGGTCAATCTCGGCGAATCGCCCATCGCCTGGCTGGCGAGGCGCAAGGACGCCACGGGTCGGCCCTGGCTCTCGCCCGCAGAGGTCCTGGCCGCGGAGCGCCTGCGCGAGACTTTTGAGCGCGCCGGTCTGATCGGCCGTCTGACCATGGATTGGACCGCCCGGCCTCGGCGCGGGGCGGGCGGCGGCGTGCGCTTCGATCCCGTCGAGCGGGCCCTGCATGCACGCACGGCTGCGGCGGCGGCGCTCGACGCGGTGGGCCCGGAGGGGCGGGAGATGCTGTTGCGCGTGTGCTGCGGCGGCTCGGCGCTGGAGGCGGCCGAGCGCGACCTTGGCCTGAAGCGACGCACCGGCAAGCTTGTGTTGAAAGCCGCGCTTGGGCGGCTTGCTCGACATTGTCGCCTGGTCTGAGTTCCTGGCCTGAATAGACCGCCTTGGCGCGCTCGGGCGAAGCCGCCTATGGTCCTCTACATAAGATAGAGGGCGCAGCGGGCATATGGCGAGCACGGACGACGACGCGGCGGCGGGGATCGAGATTTGGCGTGGCGGCGTCAACACCTGGGAGTGCGACGAGATGGGGCATCTCAATGTCCGCTTCTATGTCGCCAAGGCCATGGAGGGCCTGGCCGGGCTCGCCGCCGAGCTTGGCATGCCGCACGCCTTCGCCCCAAACGCCGCCGCCACCTTGGTGGTGAGGGAGCACCATGTGCGTTTCCTGCGCGAGGCGCGGCCCGGCGCCTTCCTCACCATGCGCGGCGGGGTGCTCAGCCTGTCCGATACTGAGGCCGAGCTGTTGCAGGTCCTTTATCACGCGGCTTCTGGCGAGCCCTGCGCCAGCTTCGTCACCAAGGTTCGTCACGCCAATCCCGCAGACGGCCGCGCCTTTCCGTGGCCCAAGCGCGCGGCCGCCGCAGCCGAGTCCCTGAAGGTGGCCCTGCCGCCCCTGGCCGGGGCGCGCAGCATCTCCAATGCGCCGGCCACTGTCGCCGCCAGCGGGTCGGAGGCCGAGCGGCTCGGGCTGACGCGCATCGCCAGAGCGCCGGTCACGCCGCGTAATTGCGATGTCTTCGGCCGCATGGTCCCAGAGGAGTTCATCGGCCGCGTGTCGGACGGCATCGGCGCCTTGGTGGCCCCGCTGCGCCAGGCGGTGGCGGAGGCGACCAGCGCGCCCCCCGCGCGCACCGGCGGCGCGGTGCTGGAATATCGCATCCTCTATCTCGACTATGCCCGCAGCGGCGATCACATCGAGATCCGCTCCGGCCTCGCCGGGGTCGACGCCCGCACCCAGCGCTTCGGCCACTGGCTGCTCGATCCCGAGAGCGGCAAGGCGCTGGCCGTCGCCGAGGCGGTGGCCGTGAATTTCGATCTCGACGCGCGCAAGGCCCTGCCCATTTCCGAAGCCGTTCAGGCCGCCTTCGCGCCGCATCTGCGCCCGCAATTGCGACTCTCGGACAGCTGAGCCGGAAGGCGGGGCGATTTATCGCCTAAGCCCTTACGCCGCCGAAGAAATCGACGTATCAGACGAATGGAGACGCCGCCGCGGCTGGCGGCTCGCCGATGAGGATACGAAGGAGCGCACGTGACCCCTGAGCGCGGGCTGGCCGTTCGCGGTCCACGCAGCCTATTGCGCCAGATCCGCGAGGTGATGGCGGGGGGCGGTCCGGCCCAGGGCCGGCTCGACATGGTGGTGCGCATCATCGCCGGCTCCATGGTCGCCGAAGTGTGCTCGATCTATCTGCGTCGAGCTACCGGCGAGATGGAGCTGTTCGCCACCGAAGGCCTGAAGCCTGAGGCCGTGCACGTGACCCGCCTGAAGGCTGGCGAGGGCCTGGTGGGCGAGATTGTCCGTCTCGGCCGGCCGCTGAACCTGTCCGAAGCGCCGCTGCACCCGAGCTTCTCGTACCGGCCGGAAACCGGCGAAGACCCGTTCCATGCCTTCCTCGGCGTGCCCCTGCTGCGCGGCGGGCGCACCGTGGGCGCCCTGGCGGTTCAGAACCGCACGGCCCGCAACTATGGCGAGGACGAGGTCGAGGACCTGCAGACCGTGGCCATGGTGCTGTCCGAGGTGGTGGCGGCCGGCGAACTGGTCGGCCTCGACGAGTTGAAGGACGTCGAGCTGGCGCCCCACCGACCGGAGCGGCTGAAGGGGGTGAAGTTCTCCGACGGCCTCGCTTACGGTACGGCGGTGCTGCACGAAGCGCCGGTGGCCACCGAGCGGCTGCTGTCCGACGATCCGGTGGAGGAGGAGAAGCGCCTGAGCCAGGCGCTCTCCGCCCTGCGCGCCCAGATCGACGAGATGCTGGAGGGGCAGGGCGGCCTGGCGGGCGTGCCCTATGAGGTGATCGACACCTATCGCATGTTCGCCAACGACCGCGGCTGGAATCGGGCCCTCGAAGAGGCGGTGCGCTCCGGCCTCACCGCCGAGGCCGCGGTGGAGCGGGTGCGCTGGGAGCATCGCGCTCGGTTGAGCCAGGCTCGCGACGCCTATTTGCGCGAACGCCTGCACGACCTCGAAGACCTGGCCGACCGTCTGTTGCGCCACCTGTCCGGGGTGCAACCGCAAGCCCGCGCCCTGCCCGAGAACGCCATCCTCATCGCCCGTAATCTCGGGCCGGCGGACCTCTTGGAATATGACCGCGCCAATCTGAAGGGCCTCCTCCTGGAAGAAGGCTCCGCCGCCAGCCACGCCTCCATCGTCTGCAAGGCCCTCGGCATCCCCTGCGTCGGGCGCCTGGTGGGTCTGCGCGACCGCACCAATGAGGGCGACGCGGTGATCGTCGACGCCGAGACGGGCGAAGCTTTCCTGCGCCCCCGGGCCGACGTGGTGGAGGCCTTCGAGGCCCGGGCCGCGCTCCGGGCCCAGAGGCGGGCCGAGTTCGACCGCCTGCGCGATACGGAGGCCAGGTCCAAGGACGGGGTGAAGTTCACCCTGATGATGAACGCCGGCCTCGCCGTGGATCTCGACAACATGGCCGAGGCGGGGGCGGAGGGCATCGGCCTCTTCCGCACCGAGTTCCAGTTCATGGTGGCCGAGGAGCTGCCGCGCCTCGACGCCCAGACCAAGCTCTACGCCCAGGTGCTCGACGCCGCCGGCGACAAGCCGGTGATCTTCCGCACCCTTGATCTCGGCGGCGACAAGGTGCTGCCCTACATGGAGGCCATGCGCGAGGACAATCCGGCGCTGGGCTGGCGGGCGGTGCGCATGGGGCTCGACCGGCCAGCGCTGCTGCGCCTGCAGCTGCGTGCGCTCATCTCAGCGTCGCGGGGGCGGCCGCTGCACGTCATGTTCCCGCTCATCGCCACCGTGGATGAGTTCCGCGCCGCGCGCAGCTATGTGGATCGCGAGCTGGCCTGGGCCGAGCGCCGCGGCCGGCCCTTGCCCTCCACCTTGCGGGTCGGAGCCATGATCGAGGCCCCGGCGGTGGTGTGGCATCTCGACGCGATCCTGCCCATGACCGACTTCGTCTCGGTGGGCACCAATGACCTCATGCAGTACCTGTTCGCCGCCGATCGCGGCAATCCGCGCGTCTCGGATCGATACGATGCTCTGTCTCCGCCGGCGCTCCGGGCGCTGAAGACCATCGCCGACGCCTGCCGCGACACCGGCACGCCTGTATCCGTGTGCGGAGAATTGGCGGGACGTCCCCTGGAGGCTTTCGCCTTGATCGCCTTAGGGTTTGATCGCCTCTCCATGCCGCCGGCGGGCATCGGACCGGTCAAGAAAATGATCCTTTCATTGGAATTGGAGCCGGCCCGGCGGGCGGTGGCAAGCCTCTTGAAGGGGGGAGCCGGCTCGGTCCGAAATGAGATCGAGTCTCTGGCCCGTAAACTAAATGTCGCACTATAGGTCGTTGTTTTCAGACGCATTCCCTGTTATCCACATGTTAATGAATTGTTGCATGTTGGTGGGGATCGCGGACGGTAGCGAAGACTACGGCTGCGACTGTAATTGAGGACGTCGGACGCCATGGCTCCCTTGGACACAGGCTCCGTTTCACACACCCTTCGGTTGCTCGACCACTTGGGCGAACGCGTCGGTCCTGCTCCGGAACAATTTGATCGTCTCGGCGTTTACTTGCGCGCTATCCGCGAGCACCGGGGCTGGACCCTGGCCGAGCTGGCGGCCGCCACGCGCATTCGCAGGGTCTATCTCGGGGCCATTGAGGACGGCGACATGTCCGCCCTGCCGTCGCGTCCCTTCGCCCTTGGCTATGTGCGCGCCTACGCCCGGGCCCTTGGCATCGACGGCGAGCTGGCCGTGGCCCGCTTCAAGACCGAGCACCCCGACCTGACCGAACCCCTGCGCGCCCCGGTTGGGGTGAAGCACGAGGACCATGAGAGCCGCCGGCCGCTGATCCTCATCGCCGCCGCCGCCGTCGTATGCGCGGTGGTGGCCTGGAACATCGTTCAGCGCACGGTGTTTCATGCGGAGGACCCCTCGGGCCCGCCGTCTGTAGCCGGACGAGACGCCGACATCCCGGCCCCGCCGCTGGCCAACGGCGCCATGCGCGTCGGCGCGCCCACTGCGCCGCCCGCCGACCAGACCACCCCGGCGCCCTATGTGCCGCCGGGCCTCGAAAACACCGCCGCCGCCCCCTCGGCCGTGGCCGTGGTTGAGGCCCCCAAGCTTGACGTGCTGCCCCTCGGGGCGCGCTTCCAGCCCAAGGGCGAGGTGTACGGCGTCACCGAGGCCACCCCCGCCGTGGTGTTCCAGGCCCGCAAGCCGGCCCTGCTCATCGTTCGCCGCGCGGACAAGGCGCCCTATATCGCCCGTCAGATGCAGGTGGGCCAGGCGGTGCGCGCGCCCATCGGCCATGGCTTGACGGTGGAGGTGCTGGACGGCGAAGCTTTCAACGCCTTCGTCAACGACCAGAATGTCGGCCTCTTGGCGGCCAAGCCCACCAGCCTCGACAGCTTCGCCGCCGCCGCCACCAAGGCCCAGACGCCCGCCGGCCCTGTCCAATAAGGCCCCGACCAGTAACAGTTCCGGGTAATCCGCCTGTGCGGGCTTGACCGAAGGCCGGCGAGCATGGCGCAGTCTCGCCCATGCGCCGCATCGAAACCGTGTTCCTCGCCGGTCCTGACCCCTGGTTCCCGGACGCCGCAAAGCTGACGGCTCAGCGCGTGGCCCTGTGCGCCGAGGCGGGCTTCAACGCCGTCACGCCGGACCTGGGGCAGGGGCGCGACGAAAATGCCCGCAACGAGGTGATGGCCCGGGCGCTCTATGCCGACAACCTCGCCAAACTGCGCGGAGCCGACGCCCTGATCGCCAACTTCTCCCCCTGGCGCGGACCCCATGCGGACCCGGCGACGGCCTTTTTCGCGGGAGCGGCGGCGGCGCAGAGCAAGCCGGTGTTCGCCTATCTCAATGTGGAGGACGCCGAGGAGGCGGAGCTGCGCGGTCGCATCGAGGGCTGGACCGGCGCGGCCCCGGACGAGGCCGGCGTGTGGCGCGACGGGGATGCGGGCGAGGTGGAGGACTACCTCCTGCCGGAGACCTGTATGCTGTGGGCCGAGGCGCGGCGCTTCTTCGTGCTGGTGGTGGACGATCCCTTCGCTGATCTCAACGGCCTGAAGCTCTGCCTCGACGCGCTTCGGCTCTACAACGACTAATCCCAGGACAGGGCGGCCTCGCCGCGCAGGATGGCCTCCACCTCCGGCCGATGCTTGGCCTCCCCATGACGCTCGTGCAGCACCAGGGGCGGCAGCAGGATGAGGGGCGCCTTGCCCGTCTTCACCGCGCGCACCAGCACCCGCTTGGCCGGAGCGTCGGCGAAGGGCTGCACCGGGCGGATGCGGAACGATCCCGCCTTGGGGGCGAGGCCGGCCAGCAGGTCGGCCAGGCGGTCGGCGCGATGGATCACCGTGATGCGGCCCCCCTCGCGCACCGCTTTCAGGAGAAAGCCGAGCCAGGCGGAAAGGCCGTCGTCGGCGATCCAGGCCCCCCGCCGCTCCGGCGAAGGCGCGCGCAGGGCGCCTGCGTCGTCGAAGAAGGGCGGATTGGCGAAGGCGGCGTCGAAGGGCGGAAGGCCGAGGGCGCGAAAGCCCGCCGCCACATCGCCCGCCAGGAGCTCCACTCGTTCCGTCACCCCATTGAGGCCGGCGTTCTCCCGCGCCAGGGCCAGCATGGCCTCATCGCGCTCCACTCCGGCGAGGTGCGCCTCCGGCGCCCGTGCGGCGAGCTGAAAGAGCGCCGCCCCCGCGCCGCAGCCGGCCTCAAGCGCGCGCTCGCCCGGCGCCAGCTCCACCGAAGCCGCCAGCAGGGCCGCGTCGAGGCCGGCGCGATAGCCCCGCGCGGGCTGCAAAAGACGCACCCGGCCGCTAAGAAAGCGGTCCTCGCGCGTTTCGCATGCTATGGGGTGTTGATCAGGCGTCACGTTCGTTGCACTGGCGTCTTCATCATTAAGGGCTCGGCTTGACCCGGCCAAGCCTCGCCACCATTGTGCCCGGCAAATGAGGCGTCCCGCCAGTCTGTCGGCGCACGGCCGGCGCCAGGGGTCGCGCGACGAGGTTGATTTGGACGTCCTGAAAGCTCCCGCCGCTCGCAAGCAGGTGTCGATCGAGCACCTGATCGCCCTCGCTGTCGACGACATGGCGGCGGTGGACGCCCTGGTGCGCGACCGTATGGATAGCCCGGTGGCCCTGATCCCGGCCCTGGCGGAGCACCTGATTTCCGCCGGCGGCAAACGGTTGCGGCCCCTGCTCACCACTGCCGCAGCAAGGCTTTGCGGCGGTCCGGTGCAGAACGCGCACAAGCTGGCCGCCGCGGTGGAGTTCATCCATACGGCCACCCTCTTGCATGACGACGTGGTGGACGGCTCGACCCTGCGCCGGGGCAAGGTGGCGGCGCACCTGATCTGGGGCGGCGCCTCCAGCGTGCTGGTGGGCGACTTCCTGTTCTCCCGCGCCTTCGAACTGATGGTGGAGACCGGCTCCCTGCGCGGCCTGGAGATTCTCGCCCGGGCGTCGCGAATCATCGCCGAGGGCGAGGTGCTGCAGCTCACCCGCGCCCACGACCTGGGGCTCACCCAGGACGAATATATGGAGATTATCGCCGCCAAGACCGCCGAGCTGTTCGCGGCGGCGGCGGAGGCGGGCGCGGTGGCGGCCGGAGCCCCCGACGCGCAGGTGGCGGCCATGCGCGCCTATGGGCTCAACCTCGGCCTCGCCTTCCAGCTGGTGGACGACGCCCTCGACTATGGCGGCCGGGCCGAAGAGCTGGGCAAGAACGCTGGCGACGACTTCGCCGAGGGCAAGGCCACCTTGCCGCTGCTGTTGGCCGTGGCTCGCACCGGCGCCCGCGAGGCGGCCTTCTGGCGCCGGACCATCGACGACAAGCAGCAGGAGGAGGGCGACTTCAAGCGCGCCCGCGAACTGATCGTCGGCTCCGGGGCTTTGGAGGCCACCCTCGACGCGGCCCAGGACTACGCCGACCTCGCCAAGGACGCGCTCGGCGGCTTCGCCCCCGGCCCCTGGCGCAGCGCCCTCGCCGACTTGGCCGACTTCGCCGTCAGCCGCTCGAACTAGCCTGCCCTAAGCGATCCGCTTGGCGGAAATCGGCAGGTCTTTGTCATTTCCGCCAAAGTCAGGCGCTCGTAAGACCAGACGTCCCAGTCTGGAGAGCCGTGATGCGCCCCTCATTCTTCGCCGCCGTCGCCGCCGCGGCGCTGGTCGCCCTGCCCACGGCGACGCCGGCCGAGCCCCTGAAGCACGGCCACGTGAAGCCCCTCGTCGCCATATTGGTGGATGCGGCGGGGGCTGAGACCACCGACACCCTCGTGCCCTACAGCGTGCTGAAGGAGTCCGGCGCGGCCGACGTGGTGCTGGTGGCCACGCGCCCCGGCCCCGTCCATCTCATGCCCGCCCTGACGGTGCTGGCGGAGACGGACGTGGCCGCCTTCCGCGCGGCTCATCCCGAAGGCGCCGACCTCGTGATCGTCCCGGCGCAGCATGATTCCTCCGCCCCGGCGCTGAAGGCGTTCGTGACGGAGGAGGCGCATCGCGGCGCTCAGATGATGTCCATCTGCGAAGGGGCGCGGGTGCTGGCCGCCGCAGGCCTGTTGGACGGGCGACGCGCCGTCACCCACTGGTTCGCCGTGGGCGGTCTGCGCCGGGCCTATCCCAAGGTGCAGTGGGTCGAGGGCCTGCGCTATGTGACGGACGGGCCGGTGACGACCACGGCCGGGGTGACGGCGTCCTTGCCGGCCTCGCTCGCCTTGGTGGAGCGCTTCGCCGGGCCTGAGGCGGCGCGGGCCGTGGCGCAGCGCTATGGCCTCGGCAGCTGGTCCGAGCGCCATGACATGGCGCCCTATCGCCTGACCCCGTCGCGGGTGGGGGTGGTGGTCGGCAATAGCCTCGCCCTGTGGGACCATCCGAGCCTCGCCATTCCGGCGACGACGGGGCTGGACGAGGCCGCCCTCGCTTTGCAGGCCGACGCCTGGTCGCGCACCTATCGATCCTCGGCCAGCCTTGCGGGCGCGGGGCCGGTGCTCAGCCGCCACGGCTTGAAGCTGATCCCCGATCGCGCCGATGTCGGACGCGGCGAGCCGCTGCCCGCGCCCAAGGCTCCCGCGGCGGCGACGCTCAGCCAGACCTTGACCGCCATCGGGCGCCGCTTTGGCGCCGCGACCCAGGATCTGGTGGCGGTGCAGCTGGAATACGGCCTCGAGGATGTCGCCGCTCTCTCGAAGCCGGACTGACGATTACCGCCAGCGCTGGCTCCAGCGCCGCCAGAGGACGACGCTGACAGCGACGGCGAGGGCGAGGAGGCTCGCCCGCCAGCCTACGGGCGCCGCTTGCAGGACCAGCGCCGCCGCGCCTGAGGAGGCCATCAAAGCCCAGAGGCGCAAGGATACAGCCGCGTGCGGCGCGCCGGTCTTGGCCAGCCAACGGTGATAGAGGTGCTCCCGGTGCGCTTCCAAGAGCGAGACCCGGCGCTTGGCCCGGGCGCTCAGGGTCATGAACACGTCGGTGAGAAGCGGCAAGATCAGCAACGGCCCGGCATAGACCGACACCGCGCTCTCGCCGGTCTTCCCTGCGGCGAGGAGGGCGAGGGCCGAAAAGAGCGCGCCGGAAAACAGCGCCCCCGCGTCGCCCTGAAAGATGCGGCCCCCGGGCAGGTTCCACGGCAGGAAGCCGAGCCCGGCGGCGGCGGCGATGAGACTGGCGGCGGCGAGGGGCTCGCTACCTCCCGCCAGCGCTACGGCGGCGAGGGCGAAGAAGGCGATGACCATGCTTCCGGGGGCGAGGCCGTTGGCCCCGTCCATGAAATTCACCGCGTTGATGGCGACCACGATCCACAGGGCCGAGCCCAGCGTTCCCACAACGGGCCCGAGCGGCAGAACGAGGCCGGGGGCGAGGGCGAGGCTCTCCACCCGGGCGACGAAGCCGCAGAAGAGGAGGGCCAGCGCCGCCTGGATCACGAGCTTCGGCTTGGCGCCCAGGTCCAGCACGTCGTCCACCGCCCCCACGAAGCCGAGGGTCGCCGCAAGGGCGAGGGCGAAGCACAACCGCCGCAGCTCAGGAGCCGTGGGGGCGAGGAGGGCGTAGAGCATAAGCCCCGCGCCGGTTCCGGCCAGGATGGCGAGCCCCCCGCTGGTGGGGGTGGGGCGGCGGTGCACGTTGCGCGCCCGCGGCGGGTCCACCGGGCCGCTGAGCACCAGCCCATAGGTCAGGGCGCCGGCGACAAGGAGGGCGAGCGCGGCGCCTAGCGTCGCCGCCAGGGCCGCGCTGAAGCTCACGCTCTTACACCAGGCTGGCGCAGAAGCGCTGGATGCGGCCGCAGGCGTCTTCCAAAATCTCGGTGGAGGTGGCGTAGGAGATGCGGAAGAAAGGCGACAGGCCGAAGGCCTCGCCATGCACCACCGCCACGCCCTCGGCCTCCAGGAGTTCGGAGGCGAAGTCCTCGTCGGTCTTGATCACCTTGCCCGCCTTGGTGGACTTGCCGATCAGAGCTTGGCACGACGGATAGACATAGAAGGCGCCTTCCGGCGTGGGGCACATCAGGCCGTTGGCCTGGTTAAGCATGGACACCACCAGGTCGCGACGGGCCTGGAACACCTTGGCCCGCTCGCGGATGAAGTCCTGCGGGCCGTTCAGCGCCTCCACCGCGGCGTATTGCGACACCGAGGTGGGGTTGGAGGTGGACTGGCTCATCACCTTGGCCATGGCCTTGATCAAGGCCTGAGGCCCGGCGGCGTAGCCGATGCGCCAGCCGGTCATGGCGTAGGCCTTGGAGACCCCGTTCATGGTCAAGGTGCGGTCGTAGAGGCGCGGCTCCACGGCGGCGATGGTGGCGAACTTGAAGTCGTCGAACACCAGGTGCTCGTACATGTCGTCGGTGAGAATCCACACCTGCGGGTGACGCAGCAGCACCTCGGCCAGGGCCTTCAGCTCGGCGGCGGTGTAGGCCGCGCCGGTGGGGTTGGACGGCGAGTTGATGATCAGCCAGCGGGTCTTGGGCGTGATAGCCTTTTCCAGGTCCTCGGGGCGCAGCTTGAAGCCGGTTTCGGCCCCTGCCGCCACGAACACCGGCACGCCGCCGGCCAGCAGGGCCATGTCGGGATAGGACACCCAGTAGGGCGCCGGCACGATCACCTCGTCGCCGGGGTTCAAGGTGGCGACGAAGGCGTTGTAGATCACCGGCTTGCCGCCCGGCGACACGTTCACCTGGCTCGGTTGATAGTCGAGGCCGTTCTCGCGCTTGAACTTGGCGCAGATGGCCTCTTTCAGCTCGGGAATGCCGTCGATGTCGGTGTATTTGGTCTTGCCTTCGCGGATGGCCTTGATGGCCGCTTCCTTGATGTTATCCGGGGTGTCGAAGTCCGGCTCGCCGGCGCCCAGCGAAATCACGTTGCGGCCGGCGCGGGCGAGTTCGCGCGCCTTCTGGGTGACGCCGATGGTGGCGGAGGGCTTGATGCGCTGCAGCGCCAGGGATTCGATGCTCATGGCTTAAGGTCGCCCCGGAGGAAGGTCTTGGGAGGGCCTGCTTGCGCAGGCGGCGCGACCCTAAGGATTAGCGCCCGCCAAGTCCAGCAAACGAACCTCTCACGAGACTCTATTGCGGAGGACGCAGGCCGAGATCGTCGCTGGTGACGGACTTGGGTTTAGGATCGGGCTTGGGACCTGGCTTGGAATCTGGCGTTGGCGGCTCGTCGCCCCCCTTCAGTGCCGCGCCCAGCAGGCTGGAGGACTTTTCCAGCCGCGTCGCCGCCGTCTCGCAGCGCGCCGGCAGCTCCCACATGATCCAGGACCACATGCGGGTCTGCGGGTCCGCCGCCCGCGCGGCGCCCCAGATGCGCGAGCCCTGGGCCTGGGCCTCCATCTTGCGCGCTTGCAGATTGGCGCCCGAGGCCTTCTCCGCCGCGCGCAGGGCCCGCTGGTAGAGCTTCAGATAGGTCTCGCCGGCCGCCAATTGCTCCTGATCGAGCTTGGCGTTGTCCTTGGCCTCGTCCGGGCGCTGCATGGCGTCGAGCTGCGGCTTGACCATGGGATAGAGCGCCATGTGCCCGGCCAAAGCCCCCGAGCACCAGGCCACGAAGCCGTAGTCGTCGGTGGGCGCGCCGCCGGGGATGTCAGAGTCGTCCGAGGCCTTGGCTTCGGCGGCCGTTGGGACGGACGGCGAGGGCTTGGCGTCCACCGGTTTGGCGGCGGGTTTGGCCGGCGCAGTTTTCTTTGGCGCCGGCTTGGCGGCCGGGCGCAGGAGGGCGCTGACGGGGTCCTCTGCGAGCGCGACTGTCGAAGGTTCGGCCGCGAGCATCATCGCCGACAACAGCATGGCCAAAGGCATGGCGCCCCGTACTCCTCATCACTTCGGCGCGCAGTCTGTTGTGCGCAAGTCGCGTCACAGCGACAATTACCGTTGATGTCAGTCATCGACGGGCGTAAGACCGCCGTCAAGCCATGAGACTCGTTCGCACCCTCGCCAAGCTGTTCGGCCGCTCGGCCGAGCCTTGCGGCTGCGCGCCCCTCGACGCGCCGTGCGAGGATAGCGCCCTGCATCACCCGGACTATTCCGAGGCGGTGGTGGCGCTGGGGGCCAAGCTCGCCCGCGCGGATGGAAGCGAGCGGCCGGCGGAGTTCGAAACCCTGGCCGAGGTGTTTCCCCCGCCCGCGCAGGATGAGCGCGCCCTGCGGCGATTCTACCGCCTGGCCCGGGAGACCACCCTCGGATTCGAAGGCTATGCGCGGCTGTTGGCGCGGCGCTACGGTCGCTGTCCCAAGCTTCTCGAAGATGTGATTGACGGCCTGTTCCGCGTCGCCAAGGCCGATGGCGTCGTCTCCCGTCGCGAGATCGACTATCTGCAACGGGTGGCGGAGCTTCTTGGCGTAGGGCCGTTGAAGTTCCGGGCGCTGAAGGCCCGCCATCTCGGCGTTGCGCAAGACGACCCCTACGTGGTGCTGGACATCGCCCCCGACGCCAGCGACGAGCAGGTCAAGCGCGCCTGGAAAAAGGCGCTGCTGGAGCATCATCCCGATCGCGCCGCCGGAAGGGGCCTGTCGCGGGCCGACCTGCGCGAGTCCGAACGCCGCAGCCAGGCCATCAACGCCGCCTATCGCCTGGTGCTGGAGGAGCGGCGCTCCGGCTTCGGCGATCTCGGCGCTGAGCCTGCCTGATTTCAGCCTCGGCCTCGGCCTGCCCCCACTTTGACCAATCGATCGCAATTCGTCTGAAATCGCCCACCGAGGCGAAGCGGCGCATTGACGGTTCCGCAATCGAGTCCAACATAGAAATGTAATCGGCAGGGCTAACGCGCCCAGCCCAGGAGATGCGTGATGGGCGAAACGATTTGGCTGCCTCCGAGCCCCAAGATGGGTGGCGGCGCGCCCCTGTCTAACCTCGCCGGCGCGATCACGGCCGCAGCGGCGGTGGGCGTGGGCTTGGTGCTGGCGGTGGTGTTCGCCGCCACCATGGCGGTGATCGCGCTCCTCACCACAGCGCTCTTGGGCCTCACCGGGCTCGCCCTGCGGTTCCGTCGTCGTCGCCGTCCCGCCGGCGTGGTGATCGAGGCCCGCCGGGTCGGGCATGGCTGGGTCGCCTATGGCTGGGACCAGCCCTCGCGGTGAGTTCGTCGCTTTTGTCGAGCGGCTTGCACATTGAAGCCGCGCCTTCGCCCAATTTCAACGCCCGCAAGACCCCGCCGGACATGGTGGTGCTGCACTATACCGGCATGCCCACCGGGGCTGAGGCGCTGGCGCGGCTCTGCGATCCCGAGGCCCAGGTCTCCGCCCACTATGTGGTGGAGGAGGACGGAACCGTGTTCGCCCTGGTGGACGAGGCCCGCCGCGCTTGGCACGCCGGAGTCTCGTTCTGGAAGGGCGAGACCGACATCAACGACCGCTCCATCGGCGTGGAGATCGTCAATCCCGGCCACGAGTTCGGCTACCGCCCTTTCCCCGAAGTGCAGATCGCCGCGGTGATCGCCCTCCTGGACGACATTCGCAGCCGCTGGACCATTCCCGACGCGCGCATCCTCGGCCATTCCGACGTGGCCCCGAAGCGCAAGGAAGATCCGGGCGAGCTGTTTCCCTGGGCGCGCCTCGCCGAGGCCGGCCATGGTCTTTGGGCCGAGCCTGCGCCCGCGCCGGGCGCGCCGCTGAGCGAAGGCGAGGAGGGCGTGGGTGTGTTCGCCTTCCAGGCCGGCCTCACCCGGCTCGGCTACGACAATGCGCCCTCGGGCAAGTTCGACGCCGACACCGCGGCCAACGTGCGCGCCTTCCAGCGCCACTGGCGACCGGAAAAAGTGGACGGCGTCGCCGACGGCGAGACCCGCGCCCGGCTGATCGCTCTGCTGCGCCTTGCTGATTAGAGCGGGTCGAGGAAAAGTGGGGACCGGTTTTCCGTCAATTCCAACCTCTGGAATTGCGACCTGCGCCAGACCTCAGCGCCGCACAAACACTACAGGTCCTGCGGCGTAGATGGCGTAGGCCACCATGGCCGCGAAACCGGCGGGCTGCAGATAGGCGAGCAGCTGGGTCTCCAGCGACTGATCCAGCAGGAAATAGCCCACCGCCGCCTCGCTGCCGATCAGCAGCACCAGGCCGATGAGCCCGATCAGCACCGCCTGAATGCGGGTGGCCTGCGGGGCGAGGAAATGGCAGGCCGCCCGGGCCGCCACCGCGCACACAAGCACCATCAGCGGCAGCTCGACATAGACCGCCGTCTCATGACCTACCAACGGCTCCAGCAGCAGCGTGCGCACCACGCCGACGCCAAAGCCCACAGCAAACACCAAGGCCCAATAGAGCACCCCAGCCGCCGGCCACATGGTTATCCCCTCCCACGGTGTCGTTCTGGCGCGTTAACTGTAGTCTGCTGGGGCCAACATCAAAAGCCCGCATTGACCTCGATCAGGCTTGCGCGCAGGAAAGAGGCGCCAGACGGCCGGACGGTCGCGGCGCCTTCGGGCGTCGAGGAAAGTCCGGGCTCCACAGCGGCAAGGCGGCGGGTAACGCCCGCCGGGAGCGATCCCAGGGAAAGCGCCACAGAAAGCAAACCGCCCCGACGCTTCGGCCGACGGGCAAGGGTGAAAGGGTGGGGTAAGAGCCCACCGCGGGCCCAGCAATGGGAACGGCATGGCAAGCCCCGCCTGGAGCAAGACCGAATAGGGATGGCGCGCCCGCGTTCGCGCGGGCGGGACGGTCGCAGGTCCTAGTCATCCGGGTTGGTCGCGAGAACCGGTCCGCAAGGGTCGGTCCAGAGGAATGATCGTCGCCGCCCTCGGGCGGATACAGAACCCGGCTTACAGGCCGTCTGGCGTTCTTAATTGGAAGTTGAGTTGCTCATGCCTCAATGGCAATGTACCCTTACAATTGTTGGTAAGGAAAGTATTCATGGGCGACGACATCAAAGGGATCATTGAATCCGTTGTCCGAGAGCGTCTTTCCGGATCTGAAATTATCGAGGTCCGGACGGAAGAGGATGAGGATTACGAAGGAGATCCGATCTATCGGGTGACGGTAATTTTTGATGACCGGAAGGGTGCACTGGACTTCCAAGAGGTTACGGGCCTCGCGCGCCATTTGCGTGCGCGCTTGGATGCGTCGAACGCATTTTTGCATCCGGTATTCCGCTTTATTTCCCGCTCAGACGCCAAGAAGCTGACCATTGCGGCCGCGTGATCTCATTGCGTCCGCCAAGCTGCTGGTGCACAGCGGCAGCGGCAAGCCTTCACAAGTGAACCTTCGAAGGGCGACAAGTTCCGCCTATTATGCGCTGTTTCATCGCCTCGCCAGATCATGTGCGGATCTGCTGGTTGGAGGCGAAGGAGCCGCCAAGAGTAAACACGCGTGGCGGCAAACCTATCGCGCACTGAATCATGGGGAGACGTCCAGTGCGTGTAGGCAAAAGACCATGCTCGCCAAATTCCCCAGGGGAATTGAGGATTTTGGGCATGCCTTCCTCGCGATGCAAGAAAAGCGGCACGCTGCGGATTATGACCCGCACGTGCGGCTGACAAAGTCAGAGGTGCTTGCCGATATTGCCTCGGTGGAACAGGCTATGGCGGATTTTGAATGCGAGGACGCCAAGGATCGCCGAGCGTTCTGCACCTTCGTGTTGTTCAAAAAACGCACGTAGGAAATTGCACAGTACCCGTCGTTAGAGCCGATTGTGGGCGGAAAGCCGGGTCTTACATTTCCTCAACTGGCTTTAGCGAGACCTTCCACCAGATCGGCCAAACGGTCGGCCGCGTCGGGCTTGGCCACGGCGTGGGCGGCGGCGGCCTTGGCCTTCAGCGCCTCGCCATCGGCGGCCATGGCCTGGATCGCTTGCGCTAATGCTTCGGCGGTGAGGCCGTCTTCCTTCAGGATCACCGCCGCCCCGGCGTCGGCCAGGAGTTTGGCGTTGTAGGTCTGGTGGTCGTCGGCGGCGATGGCCAGCGGCACCAGGATCGAGGGCACGCCGGCCACGGCGAGCTCGCACACGGTGGAGGCGCCGGCGCGGCCGATCACCAGGTGCGCGGAGCTGAGACGCTGGGCCATGTTGCGGAAGAAGGGGGCGATCTCGGCCTCCACCCCGGCTTCGCGATAGGCGCGGCGGGCGAAGTCGAGACTCTCCACCCGGGTCTGCTGCTCCACCCGCAGCCGTGTGCGCAGATCCTCCGGGATCATGGCCATGGCGTCCGGCACCAGCTCGGAGAGGAGCCGGGCGCCCTGGCTGCCGCCGGTGACGAGGAGCCGCAGCGTGCCCTCGGGCGCCTCATACTGGCGTTCATAGAGGGCCTGGATGTCCGGGCGCACCGGATTGCCCACCACGTGCAGGGCCTTCTTCACCTTGGCCGAGGCCTTCATCAGGGTGGGGAAAGCGCAGGCCACCGCCGACACGCCGCCGGCGAGGAAGCGGTTGGTGCGGCCGAACACCGCGTTCTGCTCGTGGATGATGGTGGGGATCTTCAGCGCCCTGGCCGCGAGGAGGGCGGGCAGGGACGGATAGCCGCCGAAGCCGATCACCACCGCCGGCTTCAGCCGTCGAAACGCCGCCTTGGCCTGGCCGACCCCGGCGAGAATGCGCAAGCCCCCTTGCAAGGCCTTCACCGGATTGGCGAGGCTGAAGGTGGCGGCCTCCAGGGCCAGCCGCTCCTCGGCCGGGAACTGCTGCGCGTACTGGGCGCCGCGGGCGTCGGTGGCTAGCACCACCCGCCAGCCGCGGACGCTCAAGGCGCGGGCCAGGGCCTCAGCCGGAAACAGATGGCCGCCGGTGCCCCCGGCGGCCACCACGGCCACTTTGCTCGATGCGGTCAAGAGATGCGGGCTCCTTGCCCCAGGCCGAAGGAGAAGCCGCCGGGGCGCCGGCGCGTCAGGGCCAGCGCCATGCCGAGGGTGAGGCCCATGGCCAACATCGACGACCCTCCGTAGGAAATGAACGGCAAGGTCATGCCCTTGGTCGGCATCAGATTCAAGTTCACCGCGATGTTGATGCAGGCCTGTTGCCCCACGAGCACGAAGAGGCCGCCCGCCGCCACCTGTTCGAACGGGTCCTCCAGCTTCATGGCCTTGTGCAGGCCGCGCAGCACGATGAGGGCGAAGGCGCCGATGACCACCAGCGGCACGATCAGGCCATAGTCCTCCGCCGCGCCGGAATAGGCGAAGTCGGTGTGCACGTCCGGCACCTGGCGCTTCAGCACGCCCTCGCCCGCGCCCTTGCCGAGAAAGCCGCCCGAAGCCACCGCCTGCATGGCCTTGTCGATCTGCAAGGTGTCGGCCTTGCCTTGGGCCAGGAACTTGTGCACCCGCTCATAGACGTGGCCGTAGGTGAAATAGATGATCGCCCCTGCGCCGAAGCCGCCCGCCATGCCGGTTACGATCCACTTCCAGGGCGAGCCGGCCATGATGAAGGCGCACAGGAAGGCCGAGCTGATCAGGAAGGTCTGGCCAATGTCCGGCTGACGCAGCAGGAGAGCCACCGGCACCAGCCAGATGATCAGGGCCACGAACACGCCGGGCACCTTGGGGTCCTTCTGGCCCTCGGCGAACATCCAGGCGGCCAGCACGATCACCGCCGGCTTCATGAATTCGGAGGGCTGCAGCGAAAAGCCGCCGACCTGCAGCCAGCGGTCGGCGCCCTTGGTGGAATGGCCGATGAGGGGCAGGAGTCCCATGATCGGGATGGTGATCACATAGACCGCGAAGGCGAGCCGGCGCACGCCCTTGGGCGAGAGCATGGACACCGCCAACAGCACCGCCACGCCAGCCAGGGCGAAACCCAACTGGCGCCAGGCGAAGTAGAGCGGATCATGGATGCCCGGAATGCGCGTTGCGGCCGCCGGGCTGTTGCCGAAGGCGAACAGCACCCCTGCGCCGATGAGGGTCAGCACCGCGGTGAGCAGCACCGCATCCACCGTCCACGCCCATTGTCCGAGACGCGAGCGGTCGGCGCGGCCGAAGGCGTGGGGGGTGTAGGTCATGGCGAGCCTCCGGCCGGGGACAGGTCGGAGGCATTCATGAAGGCTTAAGGTTAAGCCGCGGTTAGGGGCTGCGACGAGCGAGCTTCCTCCCCAAGAACATGTTCCGTGTATGTTCTGTTGATATCTGCATCTGACCCAGATGTGAGGGCTCAGGCCGGGTAATCATCAGGTGAAATGGGCCGCTGGTGTCATTGTATCCCAGTTAATCCCATGCTAACCCATTTCTTGCAGCTGCGAGGGCGCGCGCGGCCGAGCGATGGGAGTTTGGGAGGTGTTTCTTTCCACCTTCGACAAGCAGCTGGACGCGAAGCGGCGCATCGTGGTGCCCGCGGAGTTTCGCGCCGCCGTGTCGAACGGTCCCTTCGACGGCGTGTTCTGTTTCGCCTCCATCGAAGCCGACTGCCTGGAGGGCGGCGGCGCGGCCCTGTTCGAGCAATATCGGAAGGTGATGGAGGAGCTGGCCTTCGGCGATCCCCTGCGCTCAGCGCTTGAGACCATGGTGCTGGGCGGGATGCATCGCCTGGCCTTCGATACCGCCGGCCGCATCACCCTGCCCGAGGAGCTGTGCCAGGAGCTCGGTCTCACCGATTGGGTGACCGTGGTGGGACTGGGCGACCGCTTCCAGGTCTGGAGCCGCGACGCCTTCCGCGCCCATCGCGCGCAGCAGCGCCAGCTGGCCCGCGAGGGCCTCGCCGCCTTGCGCGAACGCCAGCGCCAGGCCCTCCTCCCCAACACTTCGGGAGGCGGGTCGTGAGCGATCAGCCGCACCTCTCGGTTCTTTTGCCCGAAGTGCTGGAGGCCCTCGCCCTCCAGCCCGGCGAGCGGGCCGTGGACGCCACCTTCGGCGCCGGCGGCTACAGCCGGGCCCTGCTCGAACAGGGAGCGAACGTGGCCGCCTTCGATCGCGACCCCACCGCCCGCCGCTTCGCCGAACCGCTGAAGGCCGCCTATCCCGATCGCTTTCGCCTGATCGAGCGGCCCTTTTCCGAGCTGGAGGAGGGGCTGGACGAGGCCGGCTTCGCTCCGGTGGACGCCGTGGTGTTCGACATCGGCGTCTCCTCTATGCAGCTGGATGAGGCCGAGCGCGGCTTCTCGTTCATGCGGGACGGGCCCCTCGACATGCGCATGGGCGCGGACGGCCCCACCGCCGCCGACCTCGTCAACACTGCCGAAGAGCCGGAACTGGCGCGCATCTTTTATGAATATGGCGAGGAGCGGGCCTCGCGCCGCATCGCCCACGCCCTGGTGCGCCGCCGGGCCGAGCAGCCCTTCGCGCGCACCCTCGATCTCGCTGACACGGTGGAGAAGGCGCTCGGCGGGCGTCGCGGCGCGCCCACTCATCCGGCCACCCGGGTGTTCCAGGCCCTGCGCATCGCCGTCAATGACGAGCTGGGCGAGCTGGAGGCCGGCCTCGCCGCCGCCGAGCGGGCCTTGAAGCCGGGCGGTCGCCTCGCCGTGGTGAGCTTCCACTCGCTGGAGGACCGCATGGTGAAGCAGTTTCTCGCCGAGCGCGCCGGACGCACCCCCGCTGGCTCGCGCCACCTGCCGCCGCGCCTCGACACTCGCCAGCCCAGCTTCGAGCTCATCTATACCAGCGCCAAGGGGCCGGGCGAGGCCGAGCTCGCCGTCAATCCCCGCGCCCGTTCCGCCAAGCTGCGCGCCGCGCGGCGCACCGCCGCCCCGGTCTGGAGGGTCGCCGCATGAACCCTGTCCTCGCCTTCCTGCGCCGCAAGGTGCGCGGCGTCTCCTATGGCCGCATCCTGCTCTACGGCTCCGCGGCGGCCATCATGGTGGCGGTCTACGCCTTCAAGGCGGGGGCGGGCGTGGAGGGCGCGCGCATCCATGAGCTCGACCGGCAGATCGCCGACGAGGACCGCCAGGTGCGGCTCCTGCGCGCCGCCGCCGCCAAGCTGGAGCAGCCCGACCGCATCGAGCACCTGTCCGAGGCCGCCCTCGGCTATGCGCCGGTGAATGCGCGGCGCGAGACCACGGCCGGCGCGCTGGGCGAGATCGCTCATCAGGGCGGCGCTCCGGCGCCGAAGCCCACACCCACCCAGTCGGCCAGCGTTGCGTCCGCGGGAGGGCCGAGGTGAGCCATATCCCGCTCAGCGATCGCCCTCGCTTCACCCTCGCCCGCCTGTGGCGCATGGGGGTCGAGGCGGTGCAGGCCATGGAGAACTCCTATCGCCGCAATCGCGCCGCCGATAAGCTCATCGACAATTCCAAGATCCGCATCTTCGCGGTGGGGTTTTTCTTCAGCCTGATCTTCCTCGCCCTGGCCTATCGGGCGGTGCGCGTGGCTCTGTTCAATCACCCGGCCCAGGCGGGGGCGGAGACCAACGAGATGCTGGCCGCCCGGGCCGATCTCGTGGACCGCAACGGCCGGCTGCTGGCCATCGACGTGCCGCGCTTCGACCTCTACCTCGACTCACGCGACGTGTGGGACGCCGCCGAAGTGCGCAACGGCCTCCTGCGCGCCCTGCCGTCCATTCCGCGCGACCGGCTGGACCAGGCGCTGAAGGCCGGGCGGCGCGAGGTGGTGCTGTCGGGCCTCACCAAGGACGAGCGGGACCGCGTGCACGACCTCGGCTTCCAGTCGGTAAGCTTCGAGGAGACGCCCCGGCGCTTCTATCCCCTGGGCGCGGACGTGGCGCACCTGGTGGGCTTTTCAGACTCGGGCGGTCGCGGCCGGGCCGGGGTGGAGCGGGCGCTGGACGGTGAGATCCGAGACGCCGTGCGCGGCGGCGGCCAGTTGCCGCTCGCGGTGGATCTGCGTGTGCAGGCGGCCCTGGTGGAGGAGCTGCGCCGCGCGGTGCAGCAGTTCCAGGCGGTGGGCGCGGCGGGCGTGGTCACCAATGTGCACACGGGCGAGGTGCTGGCGCTCGCCAGCCTGCCCGACTACGACCCCAACAGCCTTGGCGCGGCCAGCGACGACGCCAAGCTGAACCGAGCCGCCGGGTCCGATTACGAGATGGGCTCGACCTTCAAGATCTTCACCTTCTCAGCCGGGCTCGATTCCGGCGCCGCGAGCCTTTCCTCCATCTACGACGCCACCCATCCCCTGCAGATCGGCAATCGCATCATCCACGACCACGATCCGCAGACCCATCCCATGACCCTGGAGCAGGCGTTCGAGATCTCCTCCAACATCGCCGCGGCCAAGCTCGGCCTCTCGGTGGGGGCCAACCGCCTGCGCGGCTACCTGAAGAGCTTCGGTCTGCTCGACGCGCCTTCGGGCGGCCTGCCGGAATCGCGCCGGCCGCTGCTGCCCCCCGACTGGTCGGAGAGCACCACGGCCTCGGTCACCTTCGGCCAGTCCATCGCCGTGACGCCGTTGGCCGTGGCCGCCGCCGCGGGCGCCGTGGCCAATGGCGGGACCTATGTGCCGCTGAGCTTCAACCGCCTGTCGCCGGAGCATGTCCCCGCTGGGCATCGAGTGATCTCCCCTGAGACCGCGCGCACCATGCTCAGCCTCATGCGCACCAACGTCATCCAAGGCACGGGCAAGAAGGCCGACGCCTTCGGCCTGCGGGTGGGGGGCAAGACTGGCTCTGCGCAAAAGGCCGAGAATGGCCGCTATCTCGACAATACGGTGGTGGCCTCCTTCGTGGCCGTGTTCCCCGCCGACGGGGCGTTGGAAGCGCCGCGCTATCTCGTGCTCATCCTGCTCGATCAGCCCAAGGGCCAGAAGGAGACCTTCGGCTTCCGCACGGCCGGGTGGAACGCCGCGCCCACGGCGGGAAAGGTGATCGATCGCATCGCCGGATTCCTCAATGTGACGAGAGCGCCCGCGACGGCGCTCGCCGATCCCGCTAAGACGGCGGTTCCCATCGCAGAAGCGGTGAGCGAGGCCCCGAGGTGAGCGTGAAGCGTCTATCCGAACTGTTGCGACGTCCCTTGGCCGAGGACCCGCTGATCTCCGGCGTCACCGCTGACAGCCGTAAGGTGGGGCCAGGCTCCGTCTTCTTCGCCCTGCCAGGCCTCACCGCCGATGGCCGTCAGTTCATCCCCACGGCGGTGGAGAAGGGGGCCGTGGCCGTGGTGGCGCCGCTGGACACCCCCGCCGCTTCGGTCCCGACGATCACCGTGCATGACGCCCGCCGCGCCTACGCCCTGGCCGCCGGCGCCTTCTGGGGCGAGGGACCAGAGACCGTGGTGGCGGTCACCGGCACCAACGGCAAGACCTCGGTCGCCACCTTCTGCCGCCAGATCTTCACCCACCTGGGGCGCAAGGCCGCCAGCCTCGGCACCCTGGGGCTGCAGCTGGCCGACCGCGACCTGACGGGGCCCGGCCTCACCACCCCGGACGCCGAAGCCGTGGCCCGCATGGCCGCCGAGCTGCGCGGCCTAGGCGTAACGCACCTCGCCTTGGAGGCCTCCTCGCATGGCCTTGATCAACGCCGGCTGGACAGCCTGACCCTGAAGGCGGGGGGCTTCACCAACCTGACCCAGGATCACCTCGACTATCACCACGACATGGCGAGCTATCAGGGCGCCAAGCTGCGCCTGTTCGATGAACTGTTGCAGCCGGGCTCGACCGCCGTGCTTAACGCCGACAGCCCGGCCTATGCGAGCTTCGCCGCCGCCGCCGTGACCCATGGCCAGAGTGTGATCTCGGTGGGCGAGGAAGGGCAGGGGATTCGCCTCATCTCGCGCACGCCGGAGCCCTATGGCCAGCAAATGGTGCTCGAACTGGCCGGCCGGCGCTACGACGTGCGCCTGCCGCTGGCCGGCGCCTTCCAGGCCTCAAACGTGCTGGTGGCCGCGGGTCTCTGCCTCGCCGCGGGGGAAGAGCCCGCGGGGGTGATCGAGGCGCTGGGCGAGCTGAACGGCGCGCCGGGCCGGCTGCAACGCGTGGGCGCCGGGGCCAAGGGCGGCGAGGCCTATGTGGACTACGCCCACACCCCTGACGGGCTGGAGAACGTGCTCAAAGCCCTCCGCCAGCACGTGAAGGGCAAGCTCATCGTGGTGTTCGGCGCTGGCGGCGATCGCGACAAGGCCAAGCGCCCGCTCATGGGCAAGGCCGCCGCAGAGCTCGCCGACCTCGCCATCGTCACCGACGACAATCCTCGCTCGGAAGACCCCGCCGACATCCGTCGCATGGTGCTGGACGGCGCTCCCGGCGCGCGGGAGATCGGCGATCGCCGCGAGGCCATCCGGACCGCTGCGGCCCTGCTGCGCGATGGCGACATCCTGGTGGTGGCCGGCAAGGGTCACGAGCAGGGCCAGACCATCAAGGGCGTGGTGCATCCCTTCGACGATGTGGCCGAGACGGCGCAAGCTTTAGGAGGGGTGCATGCCTAAGCCCTTCTGGACCTCGGGCGAGATCGGAGCCGCCACGGGCGGGACCCTGTCCGGCCTCGCCTTCGCCGCCACCGGCGTCTCCATCGACACTCGCAGCCTTGAGCCCGGCGACCTCTTCGTGGCTCTGGCCGGCGTGCGCGACGGCCATGAGTTCGTAGAGGCGGCTATGCGCGCCGGCGCGGCTGGCGTGCTCGCGACCCAGCCGGTGCAGGCCCCGGCGGTGCTGGTGCGCGACACGCAAGCGGCGCTGGAAGCCCTCGGCCTGGCGGCGCGGGAGCGCGCGCCCTCGGCCAAGCGCGGCGCGGTCACCGGCTCGGTGGGCAAGACCAGCGTCACCCAGGCCATCGCCGCCGGGCTCAGAAAGGCCGGCCGCGCCCACTCGTCAGTGAAGTCCTACAACAACCATATCGGCGTGCCCCTGACGCTCGCCCGCATGCCGGCGGACGCCGAGCGCGCGGTGTTCGAGATCGGCATGAACCACGCCGACGAGATCCGCCCCCTCGCCAACATGGTCCGGCCGCACGCGGCGGTGGTGACCACGGTGGGGCCGGTGCACATGGAGAACTTCGCCGAGGGCGAGCAGGGCGTGGCCCTGGCCAAGGCGGAGATCTTCGAAGGTCTCGTCCCCGGCGGGCTTGCGGTGCTGAACGCCGACAATCCCTGGTTCGAGCTGCTGGCCGAGCGGGCGCGGGCGGCGGGGGCCAAGATCGCCAGCTTCGGTTCGGCGGCCACCTGCGACGCGCGGCTCCTTTCCATCGAGCCCCTAGCCGAGGGCGGCGGACGCATCCGCGCCGAGTTTCGCGGCCGGGCCCTCGACTTCAAGATCGCCCCGGAGGGCGCCTTCTGGGGCCTCAACAGCCTCGCCATCCTGCTCATGCTGGAGGCCCTGGACGCCTCCCTTGAGGATGGGCTCGAAGCCCTGGCCGAGTTCGGGCCCCTGGCCGGTCGCGGTCAGGTGCGCGAGGTGGCCATTGCAGGGGGCGGCTTCACCCTGGTGGACGAGAGCTACAACGCCAATCCCGTCTCCATGGCTGCGGTGATCGCCACGCTGGGCGCGCGCCCGGCCGCCGGCCGGCGCGTCGTTGCGCTCACTGACATGCTGGAGCTTGGCCCCGATTCGCCCGCCCTGCACGCCGGTCTCGCCGAGGCTATCGACGCCGCCAAGGTGGACCTCGTCTTCTGCGCTGGGCCCCTGATGCACCACCTGTGGTCGGCCCTGCCCGCCAAGGTGCGCGGCGCTCACGCCCCCGACGCCGCAAGCCTCGCCCCGCAAGTGAAAGCGGCTGTGCGCCCCGGCGATGTGGTGTTGGTCAAGGGCTCCAACGGATCCAAGGCCTCCCTGGTGGCGGAGGCCTTGTCACGCTTTGAAGCTGCAGCGACGCCGGCCGGGGAGGGCCGCTGATGCTCTATCTGCTCTATGATTATCTCGAGGCGCACCGGCAGCACCTGCCGTTCATCAACCTCCTGCACTACCTGACCTTCCGCTCGGCGATGGCCCTGTTTACCGGCCAGATCGTGGCCATCTCCATGGGCTCGCGTTTCATCCGCTGGATGAAGGTGAAGCAGGGCAAGGGCCAGCCCATCCGCGCCGAAGGCATCGAGCGCCACGTGATCGAAAAGAAGGGCACGCCCACCATGGGCGGGTTCATGATCCTGGCCGGGCTCAGCGTGGGCACCCTGGTGTGGGCCGATCTCACCAACATCAATGTGTGGGTGGTGCTGGGGGTGACGGCGGCTTATGGCGTTCTGGGCTTCCTCGACGACTACGCCAAGGTCACCAAGCAGACCACCGCCGGGGTCTCCAGCCAGATGAAGCTGGTGGCGCAGTTCGCGGTGGCGGGGCTCGCCACCTTGGCGCTCATTCTCTTCGGAGCCCATTCGCCGGAGTCGCCCACCTTCTCCACTTCGGTGGCCTTCCCGATCTTCAAGACCCTGCTGATCAATCTGTCCTGGGGCTATGTGGCCTTTGGGGCCTTCACCATCGCCGGCTTCTCCAATGCGGTGAACCTGACGGACGGGCTCGACGGCCTCGCCATCGTGCCGGTGATGATCGCCTCGGCGGCCTTCGGCGTGATCGCCTACCTGGTGGGCAACCACATCTTCTCCCAGTACCTGCAGGTGCACTTCGTGCCCGGCACGGGGGAGCTGGCGGTGGTCTGCTCCTCGGTGATCGGCGCGGGCATGGGCTTTCTCTGGTACAACGCTCCGCCGGCCAAGATCTTCATGGGCGATACGGGGTCCCTGGCCCTCGGCGGGCTCTTGGGCGCCGTGGCCGTGTGCACCAAGCATGAGATCGTGCTCGGCATCATCGGCGGCCTCTTCGTGGTGGAGACCCTGTCGGTGGCCATCCAGGTCGCCTACTTCAAGGCCACGGGCAAGCGGGTGTTCCTGATGGCCCCCATCCACCACCACTATGAAAAGCTGGGCTGGAGCGAATCCACCATCGTGGTCCGTTTCTGGATCTGGGCGGTGGTGCTGGCGCTCATCGGCATGGCCACCCTGAAGCTGCGTTAGGAAAGGACAAGGACGTGATCCCCGTTCGCGGATTTGCAGACAAGCGCGTCGCCGTCTTCGGTCTCGCCCGTACGGGCCTGACCGCGGCGAAGGCCTTGCTCGCGGGCGGGGCCGAGGTCGCGCTGTGGGACGAGAAGGAGGCCGCTCGGGCTCTCGCCGCCGAACAGGGCCTGCCCCTGGAGGATCTGCTCGCCGCCGACTGGACCAAATTCGACGCCCTTCTTCTGTCCCCCGGCGTGCCGCTCACCCATCCGCATCCGCACTGGACCGTGACCCTCGCCCAGAAGCATGGGGTGGAGATCGTGGGCGACGCCGAGCTGTTCGCCCGCACCGTCAACGCCGCCCCGCCGCACAAGCGGCCCAAGGTGGCGGCCATCACCGGCACCAACGGCAAGTCCACCACCACCGCCCTGCTCGGCCACATCTGCGAGGCCGCCGGCAAGGACACCCGGGTGGGGGGCAATATCGGCTACGGCATTCTCGGGCTCGAGGACATGCACGGCGGCGCGGTCTATGTGCTGGAGCTCTCGTCCTACCAGCTCGATCTCACCTCCAGCCTCAAGGCCGACGCGGCGGTGTTGCTCAACATCTCCCCCGATCACCTGGACCGGCACGGCTCCATGGAGGGCTATGTGGAGGCCAAGCGCCGCATCTTCCGCAACCAGGGCAAGGGCGACACCGCCGTCATCGGCGTCGACGACGCCTGGTGCCAGCGCATCTGCACCGAGATCACCGCCGCCAACCGGCGCACCATCCGGCCCATCTCGGCAGGGCGGGCCATGGGCCGCGGCGTCTACGCCCTCGACGGGGTGCTCTATGACGCCACCGGCGAGCGGGTGGTGGAGGTGGCCGACCTGACCCAGGCGCGCGCCCTGCTCGGCCGGCACAATTGGCAGAACGCGGCGGCGGCCTACGCCGCAGCCCTCGCCGTGGGCGTCTCCTCGGCCGAGGCGGCGGCCGCGCTGCTCACCTTCCCGGGCCTCGCCCATCGCATGGAGGAGGTGGGCAGCCTCGGCGCCGTGCGCTTCATCAACGATTCCAAGGCCACCAACGCCGATGCGGCGCGCCAGGCCATGACCGCCCTGCCGCGTTTCTACTGGATCGCCGGCGGCGTGCCCAAGGCCGGCGGCATCGAGCCCCTCAGCGATCTATTCGGCAAGGTGGAGAAGGCCTATCTGATCGGCGAGGCTGCGGAGGATTTCGCCAAGACCCTGGAGGGGCGCGCGCCTTACACCTTCTCCCGCACGCTTGATCAGGCGGTGGCCGAGGCCTATCGCGACGCGCAAGCCTCGGGTGAGCCGGCGGTGGTGCTCCTCTCCCCCGCCTGCGCCAGCTTCGACCAGTTCCCCGACTTCGAGGTGCGGGGCGAGGCCTTCCGCGCCGCGGTGCAGAGCCTCGCCAACCGCCCAGCGGCCAAGGCCGCGGGGTAAGGGCGCGGCAGGTTCGCAATGAATTCGGCCTAGCGTGGCATGATGACGTAATGATTCGCCTCGCCGTCGCCGCCTTTTTCGTGCTGGGCCCGCTCCTGACCACGGGAGCGCAGGCGCAGCGCTTCAACGCGCCGGACGGTCCATGTTCCGCAAAAATCTACGACGTCAGCTTCGCTACGTGCCTTCACGCGGCTTGGCGCGGTCAGGACGTGGAACTGACGCGCCTTTACGGCGATGTGCTGAAGGTTCTCGAAGCCCGCGGCCAAGTCCAGCTTCGAACAGCCCAGCGCCAGTGGCTCAAATTTCGCGATGCGGAGTGTGAGGCTGAACACGGCGTCTATGAGAACGGAACAGCAGCGCCTCTCGCGCAAGAGTCTTGCCTGTACGATATGACGCGGGCGCGCATCGCCGACCTGCATGCCGCCTTCGACTGGCGATTGGAGAAATTCAAAGACCGGCTGGGCCCGCGCTAATCGCCCTCTTGCCTTTCGCGGGCCGGATGGCGTCTAAGAACGTTCCCCTCCTGACCGCCCGCATTGCAGGTCTTCATGCCCCCCAAGCTTCGTCCCACGCCCTTCGACATCGGCCCGGTGCATTTCGTCGGCATCGGCGGCATCGGCATGAGCGGCATCGCCGAGATCATGCTGCGCATCGGCTATTCGGTGCAGGGCTCGGACGCCAAGGCCAGCGCCAACACCGAGCGCTTGGCGGCCCTGGGAGCCAAGATCTTCATCGGTCACGACGCGGCCCATATCGACGGCGCCTCGGCGGTGGTGTTTTCCACCGCCATCAAGTCGGACAATCCCGAGTTCGCCGCCGCCCGCGAGCGCCGCATCCCCCTGGTGCGCCGGGCGGAGATGCTGGCCGAGCTCATGAGGCTGCAGTTTTCGGTGGCGGTGGGCGGCACCCACGGCAAGACCACCACCACCTCCATGATCGCCACGCTCTTGGACGCCGGGGGCCTCGACCCCACGGTGGTCAATGGCGGCATCATCAACGCCTATGGCACCAACGCCAAGGTGGGAGGCGGGGACTGGATGGTGGTGGAGGCCGACGAGAGCGACGGCTCGTTCCTGCGCCTCAAGTCCACCGTGGCCGTGGTCACCAACATCGATCCCGAGCACCTCGACCACTATGGCGACTTCGAAGCGGTGAAGCAGGCCTTCGTGTCCTTCGTGGAGAACATCCCCTTCTACGGCTTTGCGGCCGTGTGCCTCGATCACCCCGAGGTGCAGGCCATGGCGGCCAAGATCGACAACCGCCGGCTCATCACCTACGGCGTCAATCCCCAGGCTCAGGTCCGGGCCGCCAAGATCGAGATGGGCGCCGACGGGGCGTCCTTCGACGTGGCGATCAAGACCTCGCATGGCGTGGAGACCCTGGAAGGGCTGAAGCTGCCCATGCCCGGCCGGCACAATGTGCTGAACGCGCTTGCGGCCATCGCCGTGGCTCGCGAGCTCGGCGTGAGCAATGAAGCCATCCGCCAGGGCCTCGCGGCCTTCGGCGGGGTGAAGCGCCGCTTCACCACCACGGGCGTGGCCAAGGGCGTCCGCGTGGTGGACGACTACGGGCACCATCCGGTGGAGATTGCCGCCGTGCTGCGCGCCGCCCGCGACGTGCAGGACGCCTCCGGGGGCCGGGTCATCGCCGTGGTGCAGCCGCACCGCTATAGCCGCCTGCACGACCTGTTCGACGAGTTCTGCGCCTGTTTCAACGACGCCGACACGGTGGTGGTGGCCGATGTCTACGCCGCGGGCGAAGCGCCCATCGAGGGCGTGAACAAGGACGCCCTGGCCGAGGGTCTGCGTCGCTTCGGTCACGGCCGGGTGCTTAGCCTGGAGAGCTCCACGCGCCTGCCGCGCCTCATCGCCGAGGAGGCCAAGCCCGGCGACCTGGTGGTGTGCCTCGGCGCCGGCGACATCACCGCCTGGGCCTACGCCCTGCCAGGACAGCTGGACGCCCTGGAATCATGAGCCCGGCCGCGATCACCGGCGGCTGCCAGTGCGGGCGGGTCCGCTACACCTTGGCGCGCCTGCCGGAGCGGTCGCATATCTGCCATTGCCGCATGTGTCAGAAGGCGGTGGGAGGGCCCTTCGCGGCCCTCGCCTCCGTGCCTAACGCCGACATCGCCTGGACCGGCGTCGAGCTGAGCTGGTACGCGAGCTCGAACCTGGCCGAACGGCCCTTCTGCGCCCATTGCGGCACGCCGCTGGGCTTTCGCTATGTCGGTGGAACCCGAACCAACATCACCCTCGGAAGCCTGGACGACCCGGAAGTCGCCCCGCCGCTGATCCAGTATGGGACCGAGTCCCGCCTTGAGTGGTTCAAGTCCTGCGAGGCCCTGCCCGGCGAGGCCACCGACCTTGGCCGCCTGCCGCCGCTGGAGAGCTTTCAGGGAAAGGAGCGCCGGTGACCTCCACCTGGATCGACCCCGAAAAGCGCGCGACCCTGCGTGGGCGACTGGCGGAGAACGAGCCGCTCGCCCCCTTCACCTGGCTGCGGGTGGGCGGACCGGCGGACCTGCTCTATCTGCCGGCGGAAGAGCAGGATTTGCAGGCCTTCGTTTCAGCCCTCAAGCCGGAGACGCCGCTTGTGGTGCTCGGCGTCGGCTCCAACACCCTGGTGCGCGATGGCGGCGTGGAGGGGGCGGTGGTGCGCCTCGGTAAGCCCTTCGCCGAGATCAGGCTGCTGGACGAGCGCACCATCTATGCCGGCGCGGCGGCGCTGGACTCACAGGTGGCCAAGGCGGCGGCCGCCGCCGGCATCGGTGGGCTGGAGTTCCTGGTGGGAGTGCCGGGGACCATCGGCGGGGCCCTTGTCATGAACGCCGGCTGCTATGGCTCGGAGACCAAGGATGTGCTGGTGGAGGCCTACGCCATCGACCGCAATACGGGTGAACGACTGATCCTCTCGGCCGAGGACATGGGCTTCACTTACCGCAAGAGCCGCGCGGCGGCGGAGCGGGCGCTGATCTTCACCGGGGCCCTGTTCCGGGGCGTGAAGGACGATCCGGCGGACGTCACCGAGCGCATGGCCGCCATCACTTCGCGGCGCGAGGAGAGCCAGCCCATCCGCGAAAAGACCGGCGGCTCCACCTTCAAGAACCCGGAGGGCCACAGCGCCTGGAAGCTGGTGGACGCGGCGGGCTGGCGCGGCAAGCTCTTTGGCGGGGCCATGTTCTCGCCCCTGCACGCCAACTTCCTCATCAATACGGGCGAGGCCACGGCCGCCGACCTCGAGGGCCTGGGCGAAACCGTGCGCGCCGAGGTGAAGGACAAGCTCGGCGTGACCCTCGAGTGGGAAATCAAGCGGATCGGCCGGGCGAAATAGGGGTTAGGCCGCGGCCTGGACCTCGGCGCCCGCGCGCACTGTGGCGTGGCTGAAGCCGGCCACCTGGGCGATGTCGAAAAAGGCCGCCGAAGGCAGGCCATAGCAGAGCAGCGATCGCACCGCCGCGCTCGCCTTGTCGCCGAAGTTCAGCATCAGCTTGGCGATCTCGGCGTCGGCGAGCTTGCGGTCGTGCAGGTCGAGGGCCGCGCCGGCGATACGCGCCTCGGATAGGGTGCGCCAGGTGGGGCGCTTGGCCAGAACCTCAGCGAACACCACCGACGTATAGGGACGCAGGAGGCCCGCGGTCTCCGCTAGACGGCCGCTGGGCGTGCCTGGATCGAGGTCGGAAATCTCGGCGATCCAGGGGTTTTGCATGTCGCCGGGTGCAAGGCCCGCCTCCTGGAACAGGCGCGTACGCGCGCCGGTGCGCGACAGGGTGTGAAACGACAAGGGAATGATCACCGGCCCCGAGTGGCTGGCGTAGCGGAGGAGGGAGAGGCTCTCGCGCAAGGCGGCCTGGTCGATGAAGGCGAGGTCGTTGGCGTCGAGGGCCGCGCGATCGAGGCTCGACAGCCGCTTGCCGGTCTCGAGGTCGGCCAGGCTGCGCGCCAGGCGCACCCCGGTCTGTTGCCCGTGCTTTAGATTGATCACCGGCTCCGGCGTCAGGGTCAGCTCCATGCGCTTGCCCTGGGCGCTGACAAAGGGAATGGCGTCGGCGCGACCGGAGGCCAGCGGGCTCTGCCGGCGCAGCGCCTCTTCCGCCGCGGCCCATTCCGCCGTCGCCGCCTTCAGCTCGCCGGGGCTGAGCCGTTCCACCAGAATGTTCTTGTCCTCGACCCCCACCACTCGGGCGACGTCGATGTCCTGCGGCCGCCAACCGGCGAGGAATTCGTTCAGCAGGTCCTGGCTCACCTCCACCGCCACGGCGATGCTGGCGGCAGGACTGCCGCGATCGGTGACCAGCAGATATTCGCTCTCGCCGATGCGCTCGAAACGCTCTTCAGGGCGGAGGTGGCGGGCGAACACCTGCTCTGCCGCCTCCCATACCGCGTCACGGCGACGCGGCCAGCGGTCGTCCAGGCGAATGCGCAGAGTCTGCAAGGTGAGCACGGCCGCGGCGCCGGCGGCGATCTGCAGAGGATTGGCGTGGCGATAGAGCGCCGCCGCCCCCGGCACGCGCTGGCGGGGATCGAAGCCGACTGTCTCACGCATGGCCTTGGTCACCGCCCCGTCGACCCTTCACACTGCATCTAATCCTAAGTTCGAAGCGGACAATCTGCGCCCAACGGGGTTAACGACACGCTTCTAAGTGGAATATCTAAGTCGTTAATGCCTGCCGCGCGAAGGCGGCGATTTCCACGACGGGGTTGTGGTCAGAAGCGGGCTGGGCTTGATAGGCGCGCCATCAGATTGGAGCCCTTCATGTCCAAGTCCCTCGCCGGTCGTCACGTGTGCGTTCTCCTGGGGGGCTTGTCCTCCGAGCGCGAGGTGAGCCTTGTGTCCGGCGCCGCCTGCGCCGACGCTCTGGAGCGGCTAGGGGCCAGGACCACCCGTCTCGACGCCGGCCGCGACGTGGCCGAAAAGCTCGCCGCCCTGAAGCCGGACGTGGTGTTCAATGCGCTGCATGGGGCCTGGGGCGAGGACGGCTGCGTGCAGGGCGTGCTCGAGACCCTCGCCATCCCCTACACCCATTCGGGCGTGCTCGCCTCGGCCCTGGCTATGGACAAGGCGAAAGCCAAGGCGGTGCTGGCCGCGGCAGGCGTACGGGTGCCAGGCGGCGGCCTCTTCAAACGCCTGGAGGCCGGCCGCGACCACGTCATGGCTCCGCCCTATGTGGTGAAGCCCAATTCCGAGGGCTCGTCCGTGGGAGTGTTCCTGGTGTTCGAGGGGGCCAATTCGCCACCGCAGGAGCTGTTGCGCCCCGACTGGCGCTTCGGCGAAGAGGTGATGATCGAGCCCTACATCGCCGGCAAGGAGCTGTGTGTCGCCGTGCTGGGCGAGACGAGCGGGCCCCGCGCCCTCGGCGTCACCGATATCGTCGCCGCCGCCGGCTTCTACGACTACGAGGCCAAGTACGGGGAGGGCGGCTCGCGGCACATCATTCCGGCCGACATCCCGGCCTCGGCAGCCTCGGAAGCCATGCGCCTCGCCGAGCGCGCTCATGCTGCGCTTGGTTGTCGCGGTCTTACCCGATCTGACTTCCGTTATGACCCCGTTAAGGACGATCTGGTTCTGTTGGAGGTCAACACCCAGCCCGGCATGACGCCCACTTCGCTCGCGCCCGAGCAGGCGGGATACGTCGGTATGGAGTTCGATCGTCTGGTGGAGTGGATCGTGGAAGACGCATCATGCCAGCGGTAGTTCGCGGGGCGCCGGCTGGCGCCAAACCGCGCGCCAAGGCGAGCGCAAAACCCGCCGGGGGCAAGCTGCGGCGCGGGCCTGCGCCCTATGCGCCGGGCAAGATCGGCGCAAGCCACGGCATTTCTCCTAAGGTCGCCTTTTCGGCGGCGGCGATCGTGGTGGCGACGGGCCTCGTGGTCACCTTCGCGACGGGCGGGCGCGGCCAGGCCCTGGTGGGCGCGGCGAGCCGCAGTCTCGATGCGCGGGTGGCCGGGCTCGGCTTCAAGGTGAAGCAGGTGCGGCTGGAGGGCGTCTCCGCCCCGGCCGAGGCCGACGTGCGCCGGGCGCTGGGCGATGTGGACAAGAGCTCTATCCTCGCCCTCGATCTCAACCAGATCCGCGCCCAGGTGGAGCAGGTGGGCTGGGTCAAGTCCGCCCGGGTGATCCGGCTCTTGCCCGACACCCTGCTCATCCGCGCCGTGGAGCGGCCGCGCCTGGCGGTGTGGCAGCGCCAGGGCGTGGTCAATGTGGTGGACGCCGATGGTCGGGTGATCCCCGAGGCCGCCGCCGGCCAGTTCACCGACCTGCCCCTGGTGGTGGGGGACGGGGCCAATGTGGCGGCCGGGGCGACCCTGCCGCTGCTGGAATCGCGCCCGCATCTGATGCAGCAGATCGAGGCCCTGGTGCGGGTGGACGGCCGGCGCTGGGACCTGCGCCTGCGCGACGGCAGCCTCATTCAGCTGCCCGCCGAGCACGAGGACCAGGCGCTGATCGAACTCGACCAGATGGAGCGCGAGCAGCGCATCCTGGAGCTGGGCTTCGCGCGGGTGGACCTGCGCGTGCCGGACGCTCCGGCGGTGCGGCCGCGGGGCAAGGACGAAGTGGCGCCGGGCGCTTTGGCGCTGACGGCCGGCGGGATCGGTTGATGGGGATGGGTTGCGTCGTCGGCCAGAAGGCGGGCGAGTGATGCGAGGGGTTTGAGGGTTATGGCGCGCGGCGACGGCGGTCGAGACGGATTCAAGGGCCTTGGCGGGGGCATCGGCGGGCGCGGGGCCATGGTGGCCGCTGTGGATCTGGGCGCCTCCAAGGTCGGTTGCTTCATCATGAAGGCGGACGGGGCCAGGGCCAGCGACCGCAGCATCCACGTGGCCGGCGTCGCCCACATGCGCTCCCGCGGCGTGCGCGGCGGGTCCATCATCAATGTCGAAGAGACGGCCGAGGCCCTGGCCGCCGCTGTGGAGCGGGCCGAGGCCATGGCCGATGTGAAGGTCTCCGGCGTGGTGCTCACCACTTCGGGCGGCCAGCTGTCCAGCTGCCGCCTGCCAGCCACGGTCTCGCTTGGCCCGCGTCCGGTGGATGAGAACGATCTGCAGCGGGCCATCCAGTACGCCCTCGCCGGCGCGCGCTTTCCCGGCCGTCGCCCCATCCACCTCATGCCCATTTCCTGGTCGGTGGACGGCCAGGCCGGGGTGAAGGACCCGCGCGGCCTGTTCGGGCGTCAGCTGCACGTGGAGCTCCTGGCCGCCACCATCTCCGAAGCCGCCTTCGCCACCTACCGCCACTGTGTGGAGTCGGTTTACCTGAACCTCGAAGGCGTGGTGGCCGCGCCCTTCGCCGCCGGTCTCGCCGTGCTGGAGGAGGACGAGATGGAGCTGGGCGCCGTGTGCATCGACATGGGCGGCGGCTCCACTTCGGCCGCCGTGTTCGCCGGCGGCTCGCTGGTGCATGTGGACAGTCTCTCCGTGGGCGGTCAGCACGTGACCCAGGACATTGCGCGGGGCCTCTCCACCACCATGGCCGGGGCCGAGCGCATCAAGACCCTGCACGGATCGGCCATCGCCTCTTCGGGTGAAGACCGCGAGATGATCGAAGCGCCGCCGCGCGGCGATGATCCTGCCGCCGGGCCGGTGGTGGCCCCGCGCTCGCTGCTCAAGGGCGTCATCGCGCCCCGGGTGGAGGAGACGCTGGAGCTTATGCGCGAGCGGCTCAAGGCCGCCGACGCGCCCCTGCCGCCAGGCGCAGGCGTGGTGCTCACCGGCGGGGCCAGCGAGCTCGCCGGGGTGCGCGAAGTGGCGGTGCGCATCTTTGATCGCCCGGTGCGGCTCGGTCGCCCACGCCGCGCCCCGCACCTGGCCGAGGCCGCCTCGGGCCCGGCCTTCGCCGCCGCCGCCGGGGCCTTGCAGCGCGCGGCCTTCGGTCCGCGCGAGGTGGTGTCGAGCAAGGCCCTCGCCGCCTCGGCCAAGGCCGAGCGGGCGCCAGTGGACCCCAACGCCAACGCCATCGTCAAGGTGGCCAGCTGGCTGCGGGCGAACCTCTAAGGTTGCGATTTCGCCGCCATGCGCCTACCTTAGCGAGGTCTAAGTCGGGACGCTCGCCATGGTTCAGGTGGATCTGACGGAAGCCCAGGCGGACCTGGACAAGCTGGTCCAGGCGCTGGCGGCCGGAGAGGTGAACGAAGTGATCATCGTTCGCGACGGCGCCCCCGTCGCGCGCCTCGTGCCCCCGCCCCCGCCCCCGCCGCGAAAGCCGGTGCGCATCGGCGTCGCCAAGGGGTTGTTCGAGGTTCCGGAAGATATCGACGGCGCCAATGAGGAGATTGCGAAACTGTTCGGCGTCGAGCCCTGAGCCAAGCGTCGCCGCCTACGGCCAGCCAGTGGTTCTGGTGTGAATACTTATCCGTTCCTGTTTAGTTCTGAAACGCGTCCAGCGTGCCAGGACAATCGGCGACTTTGCTGAGAAATCCTCGCGCTCGGTCCATGCGTCGCATTTTATTTTGGACGAATCCGCTTATCGTTAACCATAATCCGCAAAAAGCGTTAAGCTGCGATGCCGAAGCCGAATCGGTTTTCCTCTGAAAATTCAAAAAATTATTCCGTGGACCGCTCGATCTCGCAGCGACTCGGATTAAGCCAATTAACCAGCAATTAACGATAAAGGCTTTCTCCTGAGTCGATCCTTCGAGCCGCTTCGCCCTAGCGCTCGGGTCCGATATCGGGAGGCCAGTGTTTAGGACATGAAGCCCATGGCGATTTCACTGTCAGCGCCCCGCAACACGGAATTGAAGCCCCGGATCGTGGTGTTCGGCGTCGGCGGCGCGGGCGGCAATGCGGTCAACAACATGATCGAGGCCGGCCTTGAGGGCGTCGAGTTCGTGGTGGCCAACACCGACGCCCAGCAGCTGCAATACGCCAAGACCGATCGTCGGATTCAGCTCGGCGTGGCGGTGACGCAAGGCCTGGGCGCCGGCGCGCATCCCGAAGTGGGCATGAGCGCCGCCGAGGAATCCATCCCTGAGATCGCCGAGCATCTCGAAGGCTCGCACATGGTGTTCATCACCGCCGGCATGGGCGGCGGCACCGGCACCGGCGCGGCGCCGATCATCGCCCGGGCGGCGCGCGAGCGCGGCATCCTCACCGTGGGCGTGGTGACCAAGCCGTTCCACTTCGAGGGCCGGCACCGCATGCGCCTGGCTGACCAGGGCGTGAGCGAGCTGACCCAATTTGTCGACACCCTGATCGTCATTCCGAACCAGAACCTGTTCCGCGTCGCCAATGAGCGCACCACCTTCGCCGAGGCCTTCTCCATGGCCGATCAGGTGCTGCATTCGGGCGTGCGCTCCATCACCGACCTGATGGTGATGCCGGGCCTGATCAATCTCGACTTCGCCGATGTGCGCACCGTGATGACCGAGATGGGCAAGGCCATGATGGGCACCGGCGAGGCCACGGGCGAGGATCGCGCCCTCATGGCCGCGCAGAACGCCATCCAGAACCCGCTCCTGGACGAAGTGTCGCTGAAGGGCGCCAAGGCCGTGCTGGTGAACGTCACCGGCGGTCTCGACATGACCCTGCTCGAAGTGGACGAGGCGGCCAACACCATCTCGGCCGAAGTCGATCCGGAAGCCAACATCATCTTCGGCGCGGCGTTCGATCCGGCCCTGGAAGGGCGCCTGCGCGTATCCGTGGTGGCCACCGGCATGGATGCTGGCGAGGGCCGTCACGCCGAGCCGCAACGTCCTCTGGCGCGGTCCACCGCCCCGCCGCTGAAGGTGTCCGACGCTCCGCGCGCAGGGGTGATCTCCCGCACTGCGCCGAGCTATGAGGCCCCCGCGGCCCAGCCGTCCCTGATCGTCGAGCCCGAGCCGGTGTTCGAGGCGCCCGTGGCGGCCGCTCCGGTCGAGCCAGTGGCCGAGCCGCAAGTGACGACCCGCTATGCGGAGCCGCCGCCGTTGCCGCTGGAGCCGCGTATCGTCGAGCCGCGCATCGACTACGCCCCCGCCGCCTCGGCCGAGTCGCGCACCGTGCGCATCGTCGATCCCTTGGCCGCCGAGGCCGACGACGAGCTCTTCTATGACGAGTTGCCGCCGCCGCCGCGCTCCACCGGCGTGAACGGCGGACCGCGCAACTATGCGCGGCCTGGCCAGCCCCCGTTGCCGGATCCGCGCCAGCCCGAACCGCGCAAGGGCGGCTGGCTCAGCATGTTCGGCGGCGGTCGCGCCCGCTACGAGGCTCAACCCGTGCCGATGACGCCGATCTCTGCGCCGACGATGCGCACCACGGCTCAGGCCCAGCCGCAGACGGAGGTCGAGCCGCAGGCGCCCAGTGACGACCTGGAAATCCCCTCTTTCCTGCGTCGGTTGGCGAACTGAGAAAGATAGCGCCCGGAAGGCTGTGAGCCGGTTTTCCGTGCGCGGCGCGTTCTAACTCCAAGCCGCTCCAGACTTTCCTCGCCCGCGCCTGTGGCGGCCGAGCCACGATTCCCACCCGAAACATTCGGAAACAGGAGTTGTGTTGCCGGTTGGCCGAGCCCTTTTTAGGGTTTTTGTGGGTTAAACGGCGGCTGCAGAACGCCGATCGCCGTAAGAGGGATAAAGAGTAAGATGGTGGCTCAGGCGTTGCAGCATACGCTGGCGGGTCCCGCGGTTTGTGCGGGGGTTGGCGTTCATGGGGGGCTGCATGTCCGTATTGCGATCCGGCCAGCGCCGGCGGATACGGGGATCGTGTTCATCCGCACCGACATCAGCGATCGTGACAACGTGGTGCGCGTGGCGCCCGACACGGTGGCCAAGACTCAGCTCAACACGGAAGTGACCAACGCCGCGGGGGTGTCGGTCTCCACCATCGAACACCTGATGGCCGCCTTGGCTGCGCTCGACGTGGACAACGCTATCGTCGAGATCGACGGGGCCGAAGTGCCGATCATGGACGGCTCGGCTCTGCCCTTCGTACAGCTGCTGGACCGCGCTGGCCGCCGCGAGCAGGAAGCCCCGCGCCGCTACATTGAAATCCTTGAGCCCATTGAAGTGATCGACGGGGACAAGCGCGCGGCGCTGCTGCCGTCGGAAGACTTCGAAGTGGCCTTCGAGATCGCCTTCGCCTCCGCCGCCATCGGTCGCCAGACCGTGGACCTCAAGATCACCGAACAGTCGTTCCGCGACGAGCTGGCCGCGGCCCGCACCTTCGGTTTCGTGCACGAGGTGGAGGCCCTGCGCCGCATGGGCCTGTGCCGCGGCGGCTCCATGGAGAACGCCGTGGTGCTGGACGGCGACGCCATCCTCAACCCCGAGGGTCTGCGCTTCGCCGACGAGTTCGTGCGCCACAAGGCCCTGGACGCCATCGGCGACCTGTTCGTGCTCGGCGCGCCAATGATCGGCCGCTGCGAGCTGCGCTATTCCGGCCACGCGCTGAACAACCTCCTGGTCCGGGCCCTGATGGCCAAACCGGAGGCGTGGCGCCTGCGCACCCTGACGCCGGAATTGGCCGAGGCGGTCTGATCCCGCGGGACTAGGACACACTTTCGCCCAAACGCCTAAGCTATCCGATTTGGGGCGGCGCCTTGGCTGACTGCTCGGCCCTGTGTAGAACGCAAAGTCGCGGGCGCGCCGCGCCGTCTCAAGTCGAAGGAACAGCGTCGGTGTTGAAACGACTTCAAGCTCCCCTGGCGATTGCGGCGAGCTGCGCTCTGATCCTCGGCGCCTGCGCCGGCAAGCCGAAGGAAAAGGCGCCGGACCTCGCCTACCAGGAGCGTCCGGTGGAGCTGATCTACGCCGTGGGCGCCCAGAAGCTGGACGAAAGGCACTGGTCGGAAGCCACCCAGTATTTCGACGAGGTGGAGCGTCAGCACCCCTATTCGGAATGGGCGCGCCGGGCGATCCTCATGGAGGCCTACGCCTATTATGAGGCCAACCAGTACGAAGACGCGGTCTCGGCCGCCGAGCGCTACATCGGCCTCTATCCGGGCAACGGCCAGACCGCCTACGCCTACTATCTGAAGGCCGAGTGCTATTTCGAACAGATCGTCGACGTGGGTCGTGACCAGGGCACCTCGGAAGCCGCCCTGGCGGCCATGAACGAAGTTCTGAAGCGCTATCCCACCTCGTCCTACGCCGTGGACGCCAAGCTGAAGATCGAGCTGATCAACGACCAGTTGGCCGGCAAGGACATGAACGTCGGCCGCTACTATCTGCACGCGGGCCAGCCCCTGGCGGCCATCAACCGCTTCAAGACCGTGCTCGACAAGTACCAGAGCACCAGCCACACGCCCGAGGCGCTCTATCGTCTGGTGGAGGCCAATCTGATGCTCGGCCTGCGCGACGAGGCCTCGCATGACGGCGCCGTGCTCGGCTACAACTTCCCGGGCGATCGCTGGTACTCCGACGCCTACAAGCTCCTCACCAACAACGGTCTGAAGCCGGCCGTGGCGCCCTCGATCCACCAGCGCGGCGGTGGAACCTTCGCCCGACTCGGCTCAAGTTCGAAGCTCCCCCCGCCCCCCAAGTAAGAGGCGTCAAGCTTCCCTCCGCATGCTGGCGGCCCTAGGCATTCGCGATGTGGTGCTGATCCGGTCGCTGGACCTTGAGCTGGCGGCGGGCCTCACTGTGCTCACCGGCGAGACCGGCGCCGGCAAATCCATTGTGCTCGACGCGCTGGGCCTCGCGCTCGGCGGCAAGGCGGAGGCGGGCCAGGTGCGTCAGGGCGCGGCGAGCGCTTCGGTCACCGCCCAGTTCGAGCTCGCCGCCGACCATCCCGCCCTCGCCTATCTCGCCGAGAAGGACTTCGAGATCGCCGCCGAGGACGGTCTTGTGCTTCGCCGCACGGTGTCGGCGGACGGCCGCTCTCGCGCCTATGTCAATGATCAGGCGGCCAGCATCGGCGTGCTGCGCGACCTCGGCGCGATGCTGCTGGAGGTGCACGGCCAGCATGACACGGTGGGCCTCCTCGATGAGCGCACCCACCGCGCCCTGCTCGACGCCTTTGGAGCTACGAGCCTCACGGCCAAGGCCTGCGCCGAGGCCTGGAGCGACTATCGCCGGGCCCGGGAGCGCGCCAGCGCCCTGGAAGAGGCCGCCGCCTCCGCCCTCGCCGAGACCGAAGCCTTCACCGCGCGCCTGGCCGAACTCGACCGCCTCGACCCGGCGGTAGGCGAGGAGACCGAGCTCGCCGCGACCCGCGCCGTCTTGGGCGCAGCCGAGAAGACCCTGGCTGATGTGGCCGGCGCCCGGGACCAGATGGGCGGCGATGAGCTGACCTCGCGCCTCGCCTCGGCCCATCGCAGCCTGACCCGGGCCCAGGATCGGGCGCAGCAGGCCGGCGTCGGCGCCGAGCATCCGGCCGCCAAGCGCCTCGCTGACGCCGCCGGCGCGGTGGACCGGGCTCTGGTGGAGGCGACTGAAGCCCTCGCCGCCGTGGACGCCGCCGTGGAGGCCTTCGACTTCGAGCCGGACCGGCTGGAGCGGGCCGAGGAGCGGCTGTTCGCCCTGCGCGCCGCCGCCCGAAAGTATCGCGTCGCGGTGGACGAGCTGCCCGAGCTGCGCCGCGCCACCGCGGAGGCCCTGCGCGGTCTGGAGGACGGGGAGAGCGAGCTTGCCGAAGCCAAGAAGGCGCTGCGGGCCGCCGAGGCCGCCTACGCCCACGCCGCCGCTCAGCTCACCGCCGCCCGCACCACCGCTGGGGAAACCCTCGCCGCTGCGGTCATGGCCGAGCTTGCGCCGCTGAAGCTCGACAAGGCCCGTTTCCGTGTGGCCGTCGCGCCCCTGCCGCCCGAACGCCATGGCCCCGCCGGCGCCGACAAGGTGAGCTTCGAGGTGGCCACCAATCCGGGCGCGCCGTTCGGGCCGCTGAACGCCATCGCGTCGGGGGGCGAGCTGGCCCGCTTTGCGCTGGCCCTGAAAGCCGTCCTCGCCAGCCGGGGCGGGGAGGGGGCGGCCGGTCCCGTGCTGGTGTTCGACGAGGTGGACCAGGGGGTGGGCGGCGCCGTGGCCGACGCCGTGGGCCAGCGCCTGCGCCGGCTCGCCCAGGAAGGCGGGCAGGTGCTGGTGGTCACCCACTCGCCCCAGGTGGCCGCGAGGGGCGACCAGCACTGGAAGGTGTTGAAGCGCCTGGACGAGGCGGGGCTGACCGCCACCTCCATCGAGGTGCTGTCGGCCGCCGCCCGCGAAGAGGAGCTCGCCCGCATGCTCGCCGGCGCCGAGATCACCACCGAGGCCCGCGCCGCCGCCCGGGCGTTGATGGGGGCTTGAGGAGCGCTATTCGCGTTATTCGTTCCCCGTGAGGTTGCAGCGATCAAGGCGCGGCGCCAATCTCGGCCAAGGGCTGATCCGGAATCTGTATGACTCGTCGCCGCTATATCGGACCTTTTATCAAGGCCGTCCTGGCCGGGGCCGCAGTCGGCGTCAGTCCGATTCTGCTGATCTTTATGTGGCTATTTTATGCAATTGGCGCTTCCCAACAATATGGCGCCGGGAACGGCGTATTCGGTTGATTTATTTTACGACGATCGCCAGTTTGGCAGCGATATTAATCGTCGGAGTCTCATCCATCGTCATCGGTGTCCCCGTTGATTTGATATCGAGACGTGCTGGGTTCACTTCATCGACGCCCTATGTCGGTTCCGGTTTGGTTTTCGGGGCCGTTATTCCGGTCGTGCTCGTATGTTTGTTGGGCGCGCCGGACAAATTCTGGCTCGGCGTGGTGGGGGCGTTCAGCGGCGCTGTCACCGGTCGAGTATGGTGGGGAGCGACAAAGGCCAAGCCGTCGCCCTGATGGGGGCGTGGGGAAAGTCCTTATTTCTTTCAATCGGCAAGCTTTGCAGGAATTCCTCAGGCCCCCTTCCCCCCTGGAGGGGGAAGGGTAGGGGATGGGGGGGACGAGCGTAGCGAGCCGTCCAGCTGGACCACCCCCTCTCCCGACCTCTCCCCCTTCAAGGGGGAGAGGCCAGAGAGTGAGCCGCTTATCTTGGTGGATACGGCGACCCTTGCTTCATCACCGATCGTCCAGCGCTACCCCCCGCCGGCATCCCACGCTAAAACACCCCGGTGAAACCCGTCGACCAGCTCGCCCCCTCCGACGCCGCCGCCGAGCTCGAGCGCCTCGCCGCCGAGATCGCCGCCCATGACGTGCGCTATTATCGCCAGGAGACGCCCACCGTCTCCGACGCCGACTACGACGCCCTGAAGCGCCGCAACAGCGAGATCGAGGCGCGGTTCCCCGAGTTGGTCCGCCCCGACAGCCCCTCCCTCCGCGTGGGCGCGAGGCCCTCCGAGGCCTTCGCCGAGGTGACGCACGGCGTGCCCATGCTCAGCCTCGACAACGCCTTTTCACCGGAGGAAGTCGAGGAGTTCGTCGCCCGCATCCGCCGCTTCCTCGGCCTTGATCCCGCTGAGCCCATCGCCTTTACCGTGGAGCCGAAGATCGACGGCCTCTCGGCCAATCTGCACTACGAAGAGGGCGTACTGATCCGGGGCGCCACCCGCGGCGACGGGCGGGTAGGGGAGGACGTCACCGCCAATCTGCGCACGCTGGGCGACATTCCCCTCCGCCTGCAAGGGGCCGGCTGGCCGCAGATGATCGAGATTCGCGGCGAGGTCTATTTGAGCCACGCCGCCTTCGCCCAGATGAACGCCGCCGCCGAGGCCGCGGGGGAGAAGACCTACGCCAATCCGCGCAACGCGGCCTCCGGCTCCCTGCGCCAGATCGACCCCACCATCACCGCCCGGCGTCCCTTGCGCTTCTTCGCCTACGCCTGGGGGCAGTTTTCGGGCGCCTTCGCCACGACCCAGACCGAGGCGCTGGAGAAGCTCGCCGCCTGGGGCTTTCCCGTGAACCCGCTGTCGCGGCGGGTGGAGGGGGTGGACGGCCTCCTCGCCGCCCAGGCTGAACTCGCCGACCTGCGCGCCAGCCTCGGCTACGACATCGACGGGGTGGTCTACAAGGTGGACCGGCTGGACTGGCAGGAGCGGCTCGGCTTCGTGGGCCGCGCCCCGCGCTGGGCCATCGCCCACAAGTTCCCGGCCGAGCAGGCCACCACCGTTCTCGAAGACATCGACATCCAGGTGGGCCGCACCGGCGCCCTCACCCCCGTGGCCAAGCTGAAGCCGGTCACCGTGGGCGGGGTGGTGGTGAAGAACGCCACGCTGCACAACGCCGACGAGATCGCCCGCAAGGACATCCGCATCGGCGACACGGTGGTCGTGCAGCGCGCCGGCGACGTGATTCCGCAGGTGGTGGAGGTGGTGTTGGCCCACCGTCCCGCCGGCGCCGAGCCCTATCCCTTCCCGGAAGTCTGCCCCTGCTCGCTGCACACCCCGGTGATGCGCGAGACCACCGGCGCCGGGGTGGAGACGGTGGTGCGCCGCTGCACCGGCGAGCTCGCCTGTCCGTTCCAGAAGATGGAGCACCTGAAGCACTTCTGCTCGCGCCGGGCCTTCGACATCGAGGGGCTGGGCGACAAACAGATCGTCAGCTTCTTCGAGGACGGCCTGGTGCGCGAACCGGCCGACATCTTCCGCCTGGCCGAGCGTGACCGCGAGAGCCTGAAGAAGCTGAAGGATCGTGAGGGCCTGGGCGAGCTGTCGGTCAAGAACCTGTTCGAGGCCATCGAGGCCCGGCGGCGCATTCCCCTGCACCGGTTCATCTTCGGGCTTGGCGTGCGCCATATTGGCGAGACCACGGCCATGACCCTCGCCCGCGGCTATGGCTCGGCGGCGGCGTTCCTGGCGGCCATGGACAAGGTGGCGGCTCATGATCCCGAAGCGGTGGCGGAACTCGACGCCATGGATCAGATCGGCGAGGCGGTGATCGAGGCGGCCAGCGCCTATTTCGGCGAGGACCACAATCGCCGCCTGGTGCAGAACCTGGCCGATCAGCTCGACATTCTCGACGCTGAGCAGCAGCGTCAGGATACGGCGGTGGCCGGCAAGACCGTGGTCTTCACCGGGGCCCTGGAACAGCTCACCCGGGACGAGGCCAAGGCCCAGGCCGAACGGCTGGGGGCCAAGGTGGCTTCCTCGGTGTCCAAGAAGACCGATCTGGTGGTGGCGGGGCCGGGCGCCGGCTCCAAGCTGAAGACCGCCACCGAGCTCGGGATCAAGATCCTCACTGAACAGGAGTGGCTGGACCTGGTGGCGGGGTGAGGGCGTCCATGCCCGGCCCGGAGCTAGGTAAATCTACTTAGTTGACAATGACTCGCAAATAATATGTGAGAACGATTATCAATTGCATTTCAAGCGGGCTGTCATGTCGTTCAAATTTGGGCTCTTCTCCCTCACCGCCGCAATCCTGGCCCTGGCCCTGACCGCGCCAACGGTTAGAGCTTCAGCCATCGACCCGGACGAGGTGGTCTATCCGGCCTATGCTGAGGCTGGCGAGACGTCTCTGGAGTTCCGCCAGGGCAGACACTTCGGCAAGACCTGGGGCGGGCAAGCCGGCGGCGTGGTGGAGCTGGAGCAGAACTTCTCGGATCTGTTCACAGGCTCGATCCTCGCGGCCTGGGACAAGGCGCCGGACGGCTCGACCAAGGTGGAGGCGATCAGCTCGGAGGGCATCTTCTATCTCGGCGTCATTCCGAAGCTCGACATCGAGACCGCCGCCTATGTGGAGTATCAGCAGGGCATCCGCGGCCAGGCGGGCGGGGTGGAGACCAAGGCCCTGTTCACCAAGCGCAGCGAAGCTTTCGAGGCGCGGCTGAACCTCATCTATGAACGCTGGCTGTCCGCCCATGGCGCCCGCAACGACTGGAGCTATGCGGCCTCGGTGGATGTTCCGGTGCGGCCAGCCCTACGCCTAGGCGCCGAGGCCTTCGGCGAGATCGAGCAGGACGGCGTCTGGGGCGGGCGCACCACCCACCTCGTGGGGCCAGTGGCCAAATACACCCTCAACGGCGTGCCGCATGTGGGGGTCAAGTTCGAGGCCGCGTATCTCTTCCCAGTGGGCTCAGCCAGCCGCGACACGAACGGACAAGTGCGACTGATGGTGGAGCTGGAAAAGCGCTGGTGAGGCTCTAGTAACGGCTTATTCAATTAGTTTTGCGATTGCGGCTCATGTCGGCGACGCCTGTCCGTCACTAAATTGTTATCGCAGACGGCTATGCGTCATACTCAGGGCGGCGACCGTGAGAGCGTCCGCCGACAGGAGATGATCATGACGAAGTTCTTCTCGGCCGTTGCGGCCGTGGCCGTGCTGGCGGGCGCTACCGTCGCTCACGCCGACATTTCGGGCGCTGGCGCCACCTTCCCGGCGCCGGTCTACTCGGCTTGGGCCGCTGACTACAAGGCCAAGACCGGTGTGGCCGTGAACTACCAAGCCATCGGTTCGGGCGGCGGCATCGCCCAGATCAAGGCCAAGACTGTCGATTTCGGCGCCACCGACAAGCCGCTGCCGGGCGCGGACCTGACCAACCTCGGCCTGTTCCAGTTCCCCACCGTGATCGGCTCGATCCTGCCGGTGGTGAACGTTCCGGGCGTGAAGCCGGGTCAACTGAAGCTGTCGCCGGCCGTGCTGGCCGACATCTTCCTCGGCAAGATCACCCGCTGGAACGACCCGGCCATCGCCGGCCTGAACAAGGGCGTGGCTCTGCCGGGCCTGCCGATCACCGTCGTGCACCGTTCGGACGGCTCGGGCACCACCTTCGTGTTCACCTCCTACCTGGCGCTGAAGAGCGCTGAGTGGAAGTCCAAGGTGGGTGCCAACAGCGACGTGAAGTGGCCGGCCGGTCAAGGCGGCAAGGGCAATGACGGTGTCGCCGCCCTGGTGAAGCAGACCCCGGGCTCCATCGGCTACGTCGAGTATGTGTTCGCCCACTCCAACCACCTGACCGACGCGCAGCTGCAGAACCACGACGGCAAGTTCCTGGCCGCCTCGGCCGCCGCCACCGCCGCCGCCGCCAGCCACGCCGACTGGGCCAACGCCCCGGGCTTCGCCGCCACCATGCTTGACCAGCCGGGCGCCACCTCCTGGCCGATCACCTCGGCCACCTTCATCCTGGTCTATCGCAACTCGGACAAGCCGGCTCAGGTCGGTGAAGTGCTGAAGTTCTTCGACTGGGCCTACAAGAGCGGCGACGCCGCGGCCACCAAGCTCGACTACATCGCCCTGCCGCTCAGCGTGAAGAACGCCGTGCGCAAGGCGTGGGCCGCTCAAGTCAAAACGAAGTAAGTAAGTAAGACTCTTTTCCGTGGGCGTCGCTTCGGCGACGCCCACATGTTATCGAGAACCAATGACCGCGCCCGCCGCCGATTCCGCCGCGCAAAAGCGCTCGACGCCGAAGGGCGCCGCGTTCGACCCGATCTTCCGGGCCCTGTGCTTTTCCGCCGCCACCATGTTGCTGGCGGCCCTCGCCGGCATCGTCGTTTCGCTGATCATCGGCGGATGGCCCGCCCTGTCGGCCTTCAAGCTCGACTTCTTCACCTCGTCCAACTGGGACCCCAATCCGGACCACGAGGTCTATGGCGCCGCCGGGCCCATCGTCGGCACCCTGATCACCGCCGTCCTGGCGCTGGTCTTCGCCCTGCCCATCGCCTTCGGCATCGCCGTGTTCCTGGTGGAGTTCTGCCCCACCCCGCTGCGCCGGCCCATCGGTATCGCGGTGGAGCTGCTGGCCGGCGTGCCCTCCATCGTCTACGGCATGTGGGGCCTGTTCGTGTTCGCGCCCCTGTTCGCCCAGTGGGCGGAAATGCCCATCATCATGGCCCCCTGGGCGCAGCAAGGCGTCTGGGCCGCGGTGTTCGCCGGCATCCCCAACGGGTCGGGCATCCTGGCGGCGTCGATCATTCTCGCCATCATGATCCTGCCCTTCATCGCCGCCACCATGCGCGAGCTGTTCCTCACCGTGCCGGCCAAGGTGCGCGAGAGCGCCTACGGCATCGGCTGCACCTCCATGGAAGTGATCTGGTCGGTGACCCTGCCCTATGTGCAGCGCAGCGCGGTGGGCGCGGTGATGCTGGGCCTTGGCCGCGCGCTCGGCGAGACCATGGCCGTGACCTTCATCATCGGTAATTCGCACAACTTCCCCAAGGGGATCTTCGACGGCGGCTCCACCATCGCCTCCACCATCGCCAACGAGTTCGCCGAGGCCACCTCCGACCTGCACCGCTCGGCGCTGATCGCCCTTGGCCTGGTGCTGTTCATGATCACCTTCGCGGTGCTCGCCCTGGCTCGCGCGCTTCTCGGCGCGTCGAAGCACGGCTGATCGAGGAGAGACGCCCATGGCCCTGCTTGATCGCCGTAGCCGCCGCAGCTACGCCAACACCGCCTTCATCACCTTCTGCACCATCGCCGCCGGCATCGCCATCTCGGCCCTGGCCGCCATCCTCATCTCTCTGCTGGTGCAGGGCGTCGGCGGTATCGACCTCGACGTCTTCACCAAGGAGACCCCGGGCGCGGGCGGACATGGCGGTTTGGGGAACGCCATCATCGGCTCCATCGAGCTCTGCTTCGTGGCCATGGTCGGGGCTGTGTTCGTCGGCCTCTTCGCCGGCACCTGGCTCGCCGAGTACGGCGGCAACAGCCACTACGCCAACACCATCCGCTTCCTCAACGACGTGCTCCTGTCGGCGCCTTCGATCCTCATCGGCCTGTTCGTCTATGAGATCGCGGTGGCCCCCATGCACGGCTTCTCCGGCCTCGCCGGGGCGGCGGCTCTGGCGCTGATCGCGGCGCCGGTGATCACCCGCACCACTGAGGACGTGCTGAAGCTCCAGGCCAAGCAACTGCGCGAATCCGGCGTGGCCCTGGGCGCGCCCTTCTGGATTACGGTGCGGAGCATTCTGTGGCGGGCGGCCACCGGCGGCATTCTCACCGGCGCGCTCCTTGCCTTCGCCCGTATCTCCGGCGAGACGGCGCCGCTCCTGTTCACGTCCTTCGGCAATCAGTTCAACGAATTCAGTATGTTGAAGCCGATCGCCAGCTTACCGCAGTCGATCTTTCAGTTCGCGCTCAGCGCCGACGACAATTGGAAGCGCCTGGCCTGGGTCGGCTCGCTGCTGATCTCCTTCGCCGTCCTCACCATTAACATCATCGTTCGAGTGCTCTCGACGGGGCAGAAGCGCTAATGTCTGATCAAACCACCGAGACCTACGAGAGCTTTTCGGAAGAAATTCCGGCTGATCTGGTGAAACTCCAGACCAAGAACCTGGACTTTTTCTACAACAAGTCCAAAGCGCTGCATAACGTCAACATCCAGTTCCAGAACCAGTCGGTGACGGCGCTGATCGGTCCTTCGGGCTGCGGCAAGTCCACCTTGCTGCGGGCGCTGAACCGCATCTACGCCCTCTATCCGGGCCAGCGCGCCGAGGGCGAGATCCTGCTCGACGGCGAGAACGTGCTCGACCGCGCCCAGGACCTGTCGCTGCTCCGCGCCCGCGTGGGCATGGTGTTCCAGCAGCCCACCCCGTTCCCCATGTCGATCTACGACAACGTGGCCTTCGGCGTGCGCCTCTATGAGAACCTCTCCAAGCCCGACATGGACGTCCGCGTGGAGCAGTCCCTGCGCCGCTCGGCCCTGTGGGACGAGGTGAAGGACAAGATCCACAGCTCCGGTCTCGGCCTCTCCGGCGGCCAGCAGCAGCGCCTGTGCGTGGCCCGCACCATCGCCGTGCGTCCGGAAGTGATCCTGCTGGACGAGCCGGCCTCGGCCCTCGACCCGATCTCCACCGCCAAGCTGGAAGAGACCATCGTCGAGCTGAAGCGCGACTACACCATCGTCATCGTCACCCACAATCTGCAGCAGGCGGCGCGTATCTCCGACCACGCCGCCTTCATGTACCTGGGTCGCCTGATCGAATTCGCCTCCACCGCGCGCCTGTTCGACAATCCGCGCGCCCAACGCACCGCCGACTACATCACCGGCCGCTTCGGTTAAGCTTACCTGAAGGGGAATTCGCGTGCTGCGTTTCGCCGCTGGCGGAGCGGGCTCCGATCGTCTATTGGTCAGGGGCGCTGGGTTGTCGCACATTGGATCGCCCCCATGCGCTTTGGTTAGCGCCCCGACGGCGTGTGGCTCCCAGCGGATTCGAATGACCCCTGTCGCTCTGCGTTCCCGGCACATCCTTATTTGCGCCATTCGTTCCGGCGCGAACCTGTTTCGCGGGTGAGGTCAGCATGAACGCCAAGACTTGGCCGACGGACTACGTGTATCCGACCCTCACGCCCAAGGTGGAGCGGTTCGGGCCGGTGCTGTCCGTCCGCCCCCAGACGGTGGTGGCCATTCCTGTGAAGGATGAGGCCGATCGCCTGCCCCTGTGCCTCGACGCCCTGGCGGGCCAGACCGGCGTGCCGTTCGAGGAGGTGACCATCCTTCTCCTCCTCAACAATTGCACCGACGGGACCGAGGAGGTGGTGCGCCAGATCGCGCCGCTCGCCCCCTACCGCACCGAAATGCACATGGTGGAGCTGACGCCCGACTATGCCAACGCCGGCTGGGCGCGTCGCCTCAGCATGGATGCGGCGGCGGACATCGTGGCCCCCGGCGGGGTGATCCTCACCACCGACGCCGACACCATCGTCGACGAGGACTGGATCGAGCAGAACCGCCGCGAGATCAGCTCGGGGCTCGACGCCGTGGCCGGCTATGTCATGGCCGATCCCATGGAGCTGATGGAGTTACCCGAGACCATTCTCGAGCGCGGGCGCATGGAGTGGCAGTACCAGCAGCTGGTGGCCGAGCTGCAGTCGCGATCCGACCCCGAGGCGCACGATCCTTGGCCGCGCCACAACCAGAACTGCGGCGCCAGCGCCGCCGTGACTCTCGACGCCTATCGCCGCATCGGCGGCCTGCCCCCCATTCCCGTGGGCGAGGACCGAGCCCTATTCGAAATGATCCGCCGCATCGACGGCAAGATCCGCCATAGCCTCGATGTGCACGTGGTCACCTCGGCCCGCACCGACGGCCGGGCCATGGGCGGTTTGTCCGACGCCATCCGTCTGCGCGGCGACCCGGAGCACCCCTGCGACGACGCCCTGGAAGTGGCGGTCTCCACCTTCCGCCGGGCCGTGTGGCGGCGCGAGCTGCGCGAGATTTGGGAGACCGGCCAGGTGGAGGCCGAGGCCGATGTTTGGGCCCGCAAGCTCGGCATTTCCCGCGACATCTATCTGGCCGCCGCCCAGCACGCCTATTTCGGCCAGTTCTGGGCGGAGCTGGAGGCCCTCTCGCTCAAGCTGGAATGGCGCCTGGTCACCGGCGCCCTCCTGAAGCGTGAGCTGCGCCGCATCCGCCGCCTGGTGGCCTATCGCCGGGCCAAGGACAACGCCAGGGCCGCCAAGGCCGCCGCCGCGCCCGTCCCCGTGGCCACGCCCGCCGACCCGCCGGCCGGCAAGCGCGCCATCGGTTAGGGCTGGGCTTTAAGCCAGCCACACCATCATACGCGTGGGCTGGGCCGCGCCACGGGCCAGGCTCTCGCGCTCGCGCACCTCGCCCGTGTAGAGGAAGCCGGCCTTGATCAGCACCCCCGCCGAGGCGGCGTTGCTGGCGAAGTGGCCCGAGCCCACCACCTTCTTGCCCCACTCGGTCTTGGCCCAGTGCAGCGCCGCCTTGGCCGCCTCGGTGGCCAGACCCTCGCCCCACCAGGCCCGGCCGAGCCAATAGCCGAGCTCCGGCCAAGGGTGCGCGTCCCGGCTGAAGCCGATCACGCCTACCGGACCTGAGCGCTTGTGCTCGATGACGAACACCTGCTCGCGGTCGGGATCGAGCGTCTCTACATGGTCGATGAAGGCCTCCGCCGCCCCCTCGTCATAGGGGTAGGGGACCTTGCTCAGCATGGAGGAGACGGAAAAATCGTTGAGATTGGCGGCGATGGCCTCGGCGTCGCGGGCCTCGGGCGGCCGTAACAGAAGCCGCTCCGTCTCGATGAAAGGCTTCAATCTGAGCCCGAACATGTCTTCCCCCAATGATCACGGGCTGATGTCAACGCTCCAGCAGCGCCGACGGATCAGGTGCTTGAGCGGATCAGGGGGAAACGTGTTCCCGTTTATCCTGAAATCCGCTGCCCCGCGGGGAAAACAAAAACGGGGAGCCGGTTCGATCCGGACTCCCCGCGGGTCGTCTGCGATCCGGATCGTCGGCCTTGGCCTTGAGCGATCCGGTCGATGGTGTCGATCGGTCGCCCTACTCGGCGGCTGCCATGGCGGCGGGTACGATGTTCACGTAGGTGCGGTCGTCACGCTTGGTGATGAACTTCACCGCGCCGTCCACGGTGGCGAACAGGGTATGATCCCGGCCCATGCCGCAATTCTCGCCCGGCCAGAACTTGGTGCCGCGCTGGCGCACGATGATGGAGCCGGCCGACACTTGCTGGCCGCCGAAGCGCTTCACGCCTAGGCGCTTGCTTTCGGAATCGCGACCGTTGCGGGACGAACCGCCAGATTTTTTGTGAGCCATGGGTCGGTCTCTCTAGCTAGGGTCAGTCGTTCAGGCTTCGCTGTCGTCAGCCGCGGCGTCGTCCGCCTTGGCCTTCTTGGCGCGGGTCTTCTTGGGGGCCGCAGCCTCTTCAGCAGCGGCTTCGGGAGCAGCTTCCACTTGGGCGGCCTCGGCGGCGGTCACGGCCTCTTCGGCCTCCACCTTCTTGGCGCGGGTCTTCTTCGGAGCGGCTTCTTCCACCGCCGGAGCGGGGGCGGCTTCGGCGGCCACTTCCACTGCTTCGCCGCGGGGGGCGAGGCCGCGGGCGCGGGCGTCGAGCACGGCCTTCGGGGTCAGGTCCACCACGCCGTCCCAGTTGGCTTCCAGGCCGCCGCCGGCGAGGCCGGTGACGCGCAGCACGGTTTCGAACTGGCGATGGCCGCGGGTGCGACGATAGCCGTGACGGCGGATCTTCTTGAAGATGCGCACCTTCTCGCCCTTGCGGGTTTCGACGAGGGTGGCGTGCACCACGCCGCCGTCCACCAGCGGGGCGCCGACCACGGTCTGGCCTTCGCCGCCCACCAGCAGCACCTGGTCGAACGCGACCTTGGCGCCGACATCGCCGTCAAGCTTCTCGACCACGAGCAGATCGCCCGGTTGGACCCGGTACTGTTTGCCGCCGGTTTGGATCACCGCGTACATGGGGCGGACGCCTTCTTGGTTTCGTGCGGCCCGGTGAAGGGCCGTTGCGCAAAAATGAGTGCGCCCGCGAGAGAGCCCGCGGGCGAGAGCGGCGGAATATACTCGGGCGCGTTCCTGAGTCAACGATCGTAAAGCGCCGATCCTACGATTGGCGCCTCTTTCCTCGCGCGCGGCGAAGGGCCATGTTCCGCCCATGACCGATACGCTTCCCGAAACCGCCGCGCCTCCCGCCGCCGACGCCGACCTGACCCCCGTCACCGTGCTCACCGGCTATCTCGGCGCGGGCAAGACCACCTTGCTCAATCGTATCCTCACTGAGGACCATGGCAAACGCTACGCCGTCATCGTCAATGAGTTCGGCGAGATCGGCATCGACAACGACCTCGTGGTGGGCGCCGACGAGGAAGTGTTCGAGATGAACAACGGCTGCGTCTGCTGCACCGTGCGCGGCGACCTGATCCGCATCCTCACCGGCCTGATGCGCCGCCAGACCAGCGCGAAGCGCCGCTTCGACGCCATCATCGTCGAGACCACCGGCCTCGCCGATCCCGGTCCCGTGGCCCAGACCTTCTTCGTCGACGAGGACGTGCGCGGCAAGACCCGGCTCGACAGCGTCACCACCCTGGTGGACGCCAGGCACGTGATGCTGCGCCTGGACGACAGCCGCGAGGCCCGCGAACAGGTGGCCTTCGCCGACCAGATCATCCTCAACAAGACCGACCTCGTCAGCGAGGCCGAGCTTGCGGCGGTGGAGGCGCGGCTGAAGCGGCTCAATCCGCTCGCCCCCATCCATCGGGCGCAGAAGGCCAATGTGCCGCTCGATCTGATTCTCGGCCGGCGCAGCTTTGACCTCAATCGCATCGTCGAGCTGGAGCCGGAGTTCCTCAACCCGCCCCACGGCGCGCCAGGCCATGTGCACGACGACCACTGCGGCCATGACCACCATGACCATGATCATGGTCACGACCACCATCACCACCACGACCATGTGCACGACGACGACATCAAGGGCGTGGCCCTGAGCCTCGATACGCCTGTGGATGGCGAGCGCTTCACCCGCTGGCTGAACGAGGTGTTGCAGGCGCAAGGGCCGGATATCCTGCGCGCCAAGGGCATTCTCGACGTGAAGGGCGAGGAGCAGCGCCTGGTGTTCCAGGCCGTGCACATGATCCTCGACGGCGAGCTGCAACGCCGCTGGCGCGCGGACGAGCGGCGCTATTCGCGCCTCGTCTTCATCGGCCGCAACCTCAATGAAGCGGCCTTGCGCAAAGGGTTCGAGGGGACGGTGGCGGGGTAAGCCGCCTCCACATCCGCTAAATCCCGGCGTGAAGCCGGGACCTAGGTCCGTCTAGGGCCCGCCAAGTTGGAAAGCCCAATCTTCAAGATGGAAAGTCCTGGGTCCCTGCTTTTCGCAGGGATTGAACGGTAAAAATTTGCACGCGCGCAGCGGGGCTCGATCCCAGCAGATGCACGCGCAAACAAAAACCCCCGCCGTTGCGGGCGGGGGTTTTCAGAACACTTAGGCGTTCGAAATCAGCCGACGATGTCTTCGGTGATCAGGGCGATCTTGTAGTAGCCGCCGTCCTGAAGCTTGTTCACGACGTTCATGAAGGCGAGGTACTTCACTTCCGTATCGGCGCGGATGAAGACGATCTCTTCCTTCGGGTCGGGGCGGCCGATCACGGCCGGCAGGTCGTTGGTGAGGTTGTCGAGCGGCTCGGGGTGCATGTTGTCGCCGCGGCCGAGGTACATGACCCCGGACTTTTGCAGCGAAATCACCACCGGCGGCTTCGGCTTCACATTGGGGTCCTTCGGCGGGGTCGCCGGCGGCAGGTCGAGCTTGATCGACAGGGTGGCCAGCGGCGCCGACACCATGAAAATGATCAGCAGCACCAGCATGACGTCCACGAACGGCGTCACGTTGATGTCGGCGTTCTGGCCAAGCTGGAACTTGCGGTGTGCCCCGTCCGGGACGATCTTTCCCGCCATCAACTCTCTCCCAATGCCGCCACTTGGCGGGTTCTTTCCAAAAAGGACGATGCAAAGGTCGCCCGAAAATGCGGCCGCAGTAAAGGCCGATCTCGGGGAGACCGCATAGCATTATCCCCTCGGGGTTGACCACCCCGTTAAAGCTGACCTTATGCCAGCCTGATGAATAAGCTGTTTGCATCCGATTTCGGCGCCTTCGTGGTGGAGGTCCTGTTCACGCGCTTCGGCGCGGCCTTTGTGATGGCCGACGGGTCCGTGCGATTCACGTCCGGCGAATCGCATGAGGCCCATGACGGGGCGGCGCTCTGCGCTGTGCTCCTCCCTTCCGGCGAGGGGGTGATCAGCGGCGGCGACGACGGGCGGGTGAAGTTGACCACCCTGGCCGGCTCCACCGAGCTCGCCGATCTTTCCGGCAAGTGGATCGACGCCCTGGCCGTGAGCGGGGAAAGCAACCTCCTCGCCTTCGCCACGGGTCGCGACGTGCATGTGCGGGACCTGACGTCCGCCAGTTTCCAGCGAAGGTTCGCCCACGAGCGAGCCGTGGCCTCGCTCAGCTTCGACCCCAAGGGCCGGCGTCTCGCCTGCGCCACCTATGGCGGGGTCGTCCTGTGGTACGCCCGCATCGCCGAGCAGAAGCCGCAGATGTTGAAATGGGCCGGTTCGCACGTGCTGGTGCGCTACAGCCCGGACGGTCGTTTCATCATGTCCTCCATGCAGGAGAACGCCCTGCACGGCTGGCGCGTGGCCGACAACAAGGACATGCGCATGGGCGGCTATCCGGCCAAGGTGAAGTCGCTGGCCTTCTTGTCCAAGGGCGCGCTGATGGCCACCTCCGGCGCCCCCGGCGTGGTGGTGTGGCCCTTCGCCGGCGCCAATGGCCCCATGGGCAAGGACGCGGTGGAGATCGGCGTCGATGAGAGCTCGCTCGTCGTCCGCACGGCGGGGGAGGCGGCGGGCTCGCGCCTCGCCGCGGGGCTCTCGGACGGACGGGTGTGGACCTGCGACCTCAAGGGCGCCGGCATCGACTATCTGAAGGCGGAGAAGGGCCCGCCCATCTCCGCCCTCGCCGTCAGCGACGACGGCCGCCTCGTGGCCTATGGCGATGAAGATGGCGGGGCGGCGGTGGTCGAAGTGGGGTGAACCAAAGCCGATCATCCCGGCCGTTGCGCCGATGCCCCTGGCGTCCACCTCTTGAACCTTGCCAGACAACCAGGACTCCCTTCCCCCCTGGAGGGGGAAGGGTAGGGGATGGGGGGGGACGAGCGCAGCGAGCGTGGCGTCCAGCTGGACCACCCCCTCTCCCGACCTCTCCCCCTTCAAGGGGGAGAGGTCAAGCACATCATCCGCTCATCATCGTGGATATAGCCATCGAGTTGCAGTCGCGCGAAACGCTGTGAAGCCCCTACGGCCTTCCGGTCCGCGCATCGCGTTCGAACTCTTCGGCGAGGCCCGCATAGAAGGCGTCCCTGGGATCGGCCTTGGCCACCGCCCGGTCGAACCCCCTCGGCGCTAGGCCCTCGTGCGCGGCGAGCATGAACTGGCGCCAGACCTGCGCCGGGCCCTCGCCCCCCGCCACGCCCTTCATCGGCCGGCCGCGATCATCCCCCATCCACACCCCGCACACCCAGTCGGGGGTGAAGCCCACGAACCAGGCGTCGCGATAGTTCTGGCTGGTGCCGGTCTTGCCCGCCGCCGGGCGATCCAGCGCGGCGCGCCGGCCCGTGCCATAGGGCGCCTCGATCACCCCCTTCAGCATCTGGGTGAGGGTGGCCGCCCGCCGTTCGTCATAGACCGCCTCGGCCGGGCGGGGATTGCGGCGATAGAGAATATCGCCCCGCGCATTGGCGATGCTTTCGATGAGATAGGGCTGCACTCGCCCGCCGCCGCTCTGCACCACCTGATAGGCGCTGGTCAGATCCAGGAGCGTGGTCTCATAGGCCCCGAGCGCCAGGGGCAGGTCCGGATGGGCGGGGATGTCCTTCAGGCCAAAGCGGCGGGCGAGCTCGGCCACCCGCTCGACCCCGATCTCGCTGGTCACCCGCACGGCCACGGTGTTGATGGAGCGGGCGAGCGCCTCGGCCAGGGTGACGTTGCCGATATAGAGCCCGTCGGCGTTCACGGGGGCGTAGTCGCCGATGCGCACCGGGGCGTCGGGGCGCACATCGTCCGGCGCAAGGCCCGCCTCCAGTGCCGCCGCATAGACGAAGGGCTTGAAGGCCGAGCCGGGCTGGCGCCTCGCCTGGGTCGCGCGATCGAACGGGCTGTCGCGGTGATCAAGCCCGCCCACCAGGGCCCGCACTCCGCCGTCGGGGGCCAGCGCCACCAGGGCCGCCTCGCTCGCCCCTCGCGCTGAGAACTGCGCCACGCCGGCGCGCACGGCCCTCGCCGCCTCGGTCTGCAAGCGCGGGTCCACCGCGAGGCGCACCACCAGGTCCGGCGGCGGGTTGGCGAGGAGGGTCTTGGCCTCCTTGGCGGCGAGATCGAGCACATAGCCGAAGTCGCCCTCGGTGGAGGCCTCCTCCGCCAACACCGGCGGGTGGGCGAGGGCGTAGGCTGCGTCGGCCGGGCTGATCCAGCCCTCCTGCTGCATGGCGCTGAGCACATGGCGCGAGCGGCCAATGGCGGCGGCGAGGTCATTGGCCGGATCAAGCCTTGTGGGCGCCTTGGGGAGGGCGGCCAACAAGGCCGCCTCGGCGAGGCTGAGCTTGCCCGCCGGCTTGCCGAAATAGGTCTGGGCCGCCGCCTCCACCCCATAGGCGCCGCCGCCAAAATAGATGCGGTTGAGATAGAGCTCTAAGATCTCGTCCTTGCTCATCATGCCCTCGATGCGCAGGGCGAGCGCCGCCTCCTGCAGCTTGCGCCGCAAGGACTGTTCGGGGGTGAGGAAGATGTTGCGCGCCACCTGCTGGGTGATGGTGGAGCCGCCCTGCACCACGCGGTGCGCGCCGAGGTCCGCCTTCAGCGCTCGCAGTACGGAGCTCAAATCCACCCCGCCATGATGATAGAAGCGCCGGTCCTCAGCGGCGAGGAAGGCCTGCGGCAAGTACTTGGGCATGGCCTTCAGCGGCACGGGCGGGCCATGGCGCGGCCCGCGCTGGCCGATCAGCTGGCCCCGATAGTCGAGGAAGGTCGCCCCCGGCGGCCGGTTCAGCGACCACAGCGCCGCCTTGTCGGGGATGGGGGGCAGCTCGGCGAAGGCCAGGCGCCACACCCACAGCCCCACCAAGACGAGCACCAACAGCGCCCCCACCGCCACGGCCACGATGGCCCGCGACCGCGCCGCCCGGGCGAGCGCCGCGCGGTTCCACAGGTCCGCACGGATGGCGGGCGGCCGAGGCGGGGTGGGCGGCGGTACGGTCACGTGGCTCCCGAGCGAGGTCAATAAAGGGTGCGGCGGTTGCGCCCGAGCCCCATGGGCGTTACCCGATGAAGATGGCGCAAAAACCCTTCTGGGAAATCAAAACTCTGCGGCAAATGACCGAGGAGGAGTGGGAAAGCCTCTGCGACGGCTGCGGGCGCTGCTGTCTGGTGCGCTTCGAGGACGAGGAGACCGGAGAGGTGTTCCCCACCCACGTCTCCTGCAAGCTGTTTGATCCGCAGAGCTGCCGCTGCTCCAACTACGCCGAGCGGAAAAAGTTCGTGCCCGACTGCATCAAGCTCACCCCGCATGAGGTGGAGCACCTCACCTGGATGCCCACCTCCTGCGCCTATCGCCGCCTGCACGAGGGGCGCGGCCTCGCCTCCTGGCACCCGCTCATCAGCGGCGATCCGGAGAGCGTGCACAAGGCCGGCGTCAGCGTGCGCGGCAAGGTGTTCTCAGAACTCGCCCTCGCCGACCCCGAGGACGCCATCGACTTCCCCGCCCCAGAGCTGCTGGGGGACGGGCCGGAGTAGGGGGTGGACCAAGGCTTGCAGGGACTTAACTAACGAGGTAGCCGAGAGCGATGGAAATGCCGGGTATGCGCAACCGCCATGAGGCCGCTGCAAAGGCAGCTCTCATCAACTACTTCCGCGCAAAAGGATCTATTGATGAGCAATCTGTCGTCATTTCAGAGCTCGAACTTCCAACATGTGCTCGAAGAGCTGACCTTGTTTTGATCGGAGCCGACGTTACGGCAGTCGAGATAAAAACACATGTTGATTCGCTTGCACGCTTGCCCGAACAGATCGGCACATTCTGCCGGGCATTCCCGTCTGTTTATGCCGCTGTAGCCACGGTACATGTGCAAAAAGCCATCACGCTCGTGCCCGAAGGGTGCGGCATTTTAGAACTGCAGAGCCGTGCTAATGGCCTACGCGTGGTCCTGCGTAAGAAGGCCAAGCGTTACACCAACCTCTCCATTCGCGAGCAAACAAGTCTACTCCCGGCGAAGGCTCTTGCGCGCGCCGTTCGATCTGCAGGAAAATTGATTGTTAAGGCGACGCGCAGACAGGAATTGGTCGTTGCCGCTCAATCCATCTCAACGACTGAGTTGGCTCAATTTATCGAGATTTACTTGCGGGATAAGTATGAAACTACTTCCGCGCGCTTCAACGAGGCTACTAGCCATAGGCTTGTTTGCGCAGACGATTTGACGCTATTGAGATTGTGGCCGTCGCGGCCAAAAGCAGCAACTGCTCTGGACCCAGATCAAGCTTTCTTCCAGTGGCTCGCTAACCGCAGCGGCCCGGAGGCCTTCGGCCCAATTCCGCAGGACGTGGCGACCCGATGGGCGACGGAAAGCGTCTAGTCCTTCCACTCTTCATCAGTATCGTACAACTCGTTTGGCGATCCGCCAAAATGGATCTGTTGATGTAAATGGAGGTGGATACGAACGGCCGTCCAGGCACGTTGGTGCGTCATGTTGCCTAATGTACCTTCGGCAGCTTCGCGGATCCGTTCGGTTCCCCAAATCACGAGTTCCTGGTCCCAATCGCTGTCCGCAATTATCGCCGAGGCTACTTCCTGATATCCGCCAGATTCGTTTCGGTGATAAATCCATCTAGCTGGTTTAGGAAGGTCGATGCGAGGTGCGCCTCCGCGGGCTATACCCCGTTCACCTGCAAAGACAGATCCGTAATCGCCATAACGAACTACAGCTTGTCCATTAACCGCCGAGGCGACGCTACGAAAAAGCTGACGTTCCAGAATATCTAGGCGCGCCGTCTTACGGTTAATCTCCGCGAAATTTGATGGGAAACTCGATGCCGTGATGGTGATGAAAAGATTTGCCCCGTTGAACACCTGCGAGCACTGGATCGCCAATCCAGTCAAGGTTGCGGCTATAGCGTTGACGTCTGCGTTGCGCTCTATCTGTCCGTAGTCCAGTATGATGAGCACCTGAAGGCCTTCGAAGGCGACCTGATCCACCCAGCTTAGAAGATCCAAATTCCAGTTTTTGACCCGGCTTAGACGGATGACCAAGCCACGCCCAAGTCTGGCCAGCGCATTGGCTTCATTAATCACGTCAGCGACATTGCCGCCAACGCTTTGAAGCACCGGAATAAATCGCTCGTGATCTCGAATGAAGTTGACCCAGTGCTCGTAACCATTGTGGGGGTTCAACAAAATATTTAGATCACGCTCGGCATCGGAGTTTACGTTTTTCGGCGGCTCGATATCGAGGATGCACGGACGGTCATTCCCAAGCGCCTTGTCGATTTGTTGTAGGGAGTTCTCCAATTTTGCTGAACCCACCCAGCGCCTAAGTCGAATAATAGGAAGAAAATTATCCTTGTCGGGCCCGGGGAGATTGTGGATAGCCGTTATTTCAGATGGGCTTATCTTGAGATCTGGATAATAATAATACCCAGCAAACATTCTCCAAACCCCTTCGTCGTTAAGTTGGTAAACCAAGCCTGATATGCATGGCGGCTTCAGAGACGCCAAACTTTGAGGCGAGCTCACTCGGAGTGGACTTGCCGACTGCTTGAGTTTCCGCACGGATAAGGTGCCAAGGCATTAATATTTCAGCGGCGAGCCGGTTGGCTTCGAATTCGCGTTTTTCTGATAAGCCGCTTCTATAAAAAGTGTCGTCAGTAAGTTCGCCATCGATCTCCGTTCGGTGCAGAACAAAGTGTGCGATCTCGTGTGCAATAGTGAATCGCTGTCGATTGCGATGTTCATGACGATTTACCCGGATCACCCATTGATCCGATCCTTTGGGCTCACACGTGAGCTTTCCTGAAACTCCCGCCGGAAGTTCCGAGATCACGACCTTCAGGCCTAAAGAGCTTGCTAGCTCGCCCACTTTCACGGGAGCGGCTTTTTGATGAGCACGCATCACTGCTTCGAAGTTCTTTTCTGAAACAGTCATGGATCTATCCAAGGCTCATCAGCGGCGGAACCGGGACCAGTGTTGTCCTGTGTCACATCCAACTTGGCTTCGAGTTCGTCGGTCTGCGCGTTCTTCATACGTTCTGATATAAGGAGGTCGACCCTTGTCTGGAAGGCGGGCGAGACCAGAAACTGCTCTGATGCGGTTTCCGCTCTTTCACCCGCAAGATCGACAATCTTTTGGTAACTTATAAACGCAGCGATCGCGATAAGTATGCCGAGTACAGTTAGGCTAATGGTTACAATTGCCAGAAGGATTGTAACGACATCTTTGTAGTCCCAGCTTGATGGAAGCGCGGGCTGCATTAGATGGTTGAATATGTAAAACGCCACGAGCACAACCAAGCCTGTCGGCGTCGTCCACAAAATAGCGCGCTCTAACCGATTCACCGATCGCACCGCCCCAGGTAGGTAAGCTACCTCTAAACTAGTCCGGTTGGATGTCCAAATGGTTGTTTCGAGGAGAGGAAACCGGGTGTCGTTTTGAGCCGACCGTCGCTCAGACAACTGCCCCCCCTAAAACCCCCTCAACCTCGCGAAGTCGTCCACGCCGTCCCGCCGCGTGCGGAGTGTGTTGATCGGAGCCGTGTCGTCGGCGTAGCCGAGCGCCATGCCGGAGAACATCAGCTCGTGCTCGGGCAGGTCGAGGGCCTTGCCGATGGTGAGGGGGAAGCGCGACCAGGCCTCCTGGGCGCAGGTGTCGAGCCCGGCCTCCACGGCGAGCAGCATCACCGTCTGCATATACATGCCAAGGTCGGCCCATTGCGGCGGGCCGAGCCGGCGGTCGAGGCAGAAGAACAGCGCCGCCGGGGCGCCGAAGAAGCGGTAATTGTTGGCGAATTGGGCGAGGCGCCCGAGCTTGTTGTCGCGGGAGACGTCAATGGTGGCGTAGAGGTCCTCGCCGGCCTGAAAGCGCCGGCTGCGGAACGGCTCCCACAGATCGGGGGGATAGACCTCGTACTCCACCGGCTCGCTGGGAACCCCCTGTTGCAGGAGGGCGGCGATCTTTGCGTTGAAGACCGCGAGGGGCTCGCCCGCCAGGCCATAGACCCGCCAGGGCTGCAGATTGCCGCCGGAGGGGGCGCGGGCGGCCTTCTCCAAGATGTCGCGCACCAGGGCGCCGGGCACCGGGTCTGGCTTGAAGGCGCGCACCGACCTGCGCCGCGCCACCGCTTCCGTCACGTTCATATTGCGCTCCCGCCTCCAACTCGTCACAGGTGAAGTCGATAGCATCGCGACCCTAGGTCATTGCAAGTAGGCCTGGGCAAGTAGGTCGCGAGACGGGGGCGGGGGCGGTTTAGGTGGCCAAGAAACGAAAGACCCTGCGGGCCAAGCCGCCGCGCAAGCCCCTCTCCCTGTGGGGCAAGCTCATCGGCCTGGTGCTCGTGGTGCTCATCGGCCTGCCGGTGATGCAGGCGGCCACCTTCCGGCTGCTGCCCGTGCCGGTGACCGCCCTGATGGTGCAGCGGCTCACCGAGGGCAAGGGGCTCGACGTGCGCTGGCGGGCGCTCGATCAGATCGCGCCCTCCCTGCCCCTGGCGGTGATCGCCGCCGAGGACAGCGGCTTTTGCGACCACGACGGGTTTGATTTCGACGCCATGGAGGCTGCGGCCCGGGCCAATGCGCGTCATCCGGGCAAGGTGCGCGGCGGCTCCACCATCAGCCAGCAGACGGCCAAGAACGTGTTCCTGTGGCCCGGCCGCACCTTCGTGCGCAAGGCGCTGGAGGCCTATGACACCGGCCTGATCGAGGCCATGTGGGGCAAGCGCCGCATCATGGAGGCCTATCTCAACGTGGTGGAGCTGGGGCCGGGCGTCTATGGCGCCGAGGCCGCCGCCCAGCACTATTTCCATGTGCCCGCCTCAAGGCTCTCGCCGGATCAGTCGGCGCGGCTGGCGGCGATCCTGCCGAGCCCGCTGAAGTGGAAGGCGGTGCACCCGGGCCGCTATGTGGCCGGCCGCTCGCGGCGGATCGGGGCGGGGGCGAACACCGTGCGGGCCGACGACGACGCCTGGTGCATCGCGAAGTAAAGGTCTGCGATTAGGCCGCGGCGCGGGCGAAGGCGGGGTTGCGCACATAGACCCCCTCGGCGTCGCTGGCGCGGGTGAACGAAGCCGGCGGGCTCACCACCTCCTTGGCCCCCACCACCAGCACCCCGTCGAGGGCGAGGTGGCGCTCGATCTGCTCCATCACCCGCATCTGGGCCTCAGGGGCGAAGCTCGAAATCACATTGCGGCAGAGGATCACGTCGAACACCGGCAGTTCGCCTAAGTCGCGCAACAGGTTCACCCGCCGCCAGGTCACGGCCTGGCGCAACTGGGCGGAGGCGCGCCAATTGTCCTCCACCTTCTCGAAGTGGCGCAAAAGCTGGCGGATGGGCATGCCGCGCTGCACCTCGAAGTGGGTGTAGACCCCGGCCTTGGCCTTTTGCAGGGCGCGCTCGGAGAGATCGGCGCCCACGACCTCCAGGGCGATGTCGCTCTCGTGCGGCGACAGGGCCTGGCCCATGAGGGCGAGGGAATAGGCCTCCTGGCCCGTGCCGCAGCCGAGGCTCAGCACGCTGAGGCGCTTTTCGCTCCGGCGCGCGGCGAGGGAGGGGAAGGCCTCGGCTTGCAGGGTCTTGAACACGGCGCGGTCGCGGAAGAAGGCGGTGTCCTGCTGCTGCACCGCCTCCAGCACCTGCTGCACCAGGGCGGCGGTGGGGCGCTGGCGCAGCTGGGCGCAGAGGGACTCGACATTGGGCAGCTTCTCGCGCCGGGCCACGGGGGCGAGGCGCGACTCGATGAAGAAGGCCTTGTCCGGGCGCAGCACCACGCCGGAATGCTCCCGCACCAGGGCGATGATCAGGTCCAGGTCCTCGCTGGTCATAGCGCCCCGATCTCCGCCAGCTTGGAGTGGATGATGTCCCCGTCGAACGGCTTCATGATGTATTCGTCGGCGCCGGCCTCCAGCGCCTCGTGAATCTTCTCCGGCTCGGTCTCGGCGGTGCAGAACACCACCTGGGGCTTGTCGCCGCCGGGCTCCTTGCGCAGCTGTTGCAGGAATTCGAGCCCATCCATCACCGGCATGGACCAGTCGAGCAGCACCACGTCGGGCATGGCCGCGCGGCAGTAGGACAGGGCCTCCATGCCGTCGGCCGCTTCCACCACGTCGAAATCGAAGCCTTCCAGGATGCGCACGGCCACCTTGCGCACCACCCGGCTGTCATCCACCACGAGGCAGGTCTTGGTCGGTCGCTCCATCATGCGGCCCGCGCCTCCCGGGTCTGGTCGGCGATTCTGGTTTGGTCGACAACCGCTGGCGCATCGCAGCGCGGCAGGACGATGCGGACGACGTCTTCGCCCGCCAGAAGCGCGCCGCCCAGGCGGCCGATCTCCGCCTCGATCACCGCCAGCGCCGGCTCGCTCGATCGCGCCATGACGAGGTGCGGGCCGACGTCGTGGTCGAGGGCGTCGAGGAGGTCGGCGGCCAGGGAGGGCAGGGCGGCGGCGATCTTGGGGCCGTCGTGGGAAAGTTCGATGACGCTGCCGAGGGCCTGGGTGGCGAGGGTCACCCTGAAGGCTACCGGCGCGTCCCCTGCCCGCTGGCAGATGATGTCGATATACTTGCCCAGCGCAGACAGGGCCGGGGCGCAGAGGGCCGCGTCGCGCTCGCTGGCGTCGAGGTGCAGGAAGAGGCGGATGTCGCGGCCAGTGCGCGCGGTCCAGGCGTCGGTGAGCCGGTAGAGGCCTTGAGCTGCGGCCACCAGACGCGCGTCCGGGGCCTTGGCGCTTTGGGCGAGCCAGGCCCCCGCCGCGCCGATCAGGGCCCGCTCGGCGAGGTCGTTGACGAGGGCGGTCAGGGCGGCGAGATCGGGAAGGGCGGGATCGAGGTCGAGGCTAAGACGCACCGCTTCGGTCCCGTCGGCGGCGGCGCGGGCGATGAGGGCGAGGTCGCGGGCGCTGGGCTCAGCCCCCTCGGCGATGAGGGCCGCGGCGTCGCGGGCCAGGTGCAGCAGGGCCTCGGCGTGGGGGAGGGCGGCCTCGGCGGCGATGTCGGCCAGGACGGCGAGGCCCGCGGCGGCCACAATGCCGGCGTCGCGACCACCTTGGCTCAGGCGCGCCAGATCGCGCGCCGCCCGCGCTTGCGCGTCGGCGGCGGCTTGAAGGCTGTTGGTCCTCGGCTCCGTCATGGCGATCCGATCCCTGGATATTCCAGGTCAGTCTCGCGGGGTCTGGTTAAGGGTCCGTGGACTTTATGCGTCCAAGCGACGAAGAGCGCGATTTCCTAGGCGCAATTTTTATCGGAATTCTGGAGCGACTCAGGCCGGGACCACCGCCGTGAACAGCACCCGCTCGTCCTCCACCTTGGTCTCGCAGCGGCCGCCGGCGGCGCGCAGCAGGGCGTAGAGGTAATAGGCCTGCACCCAATGGCCGGAGAGGCCCTCCTCCAGCTTCTCCCCGGCGAGGCCCTTGGCCACTTCCGGGCGCAGGCGGGCGCGGGGGCCCTTGGCGTCCACGGTGAGTTCGATGGTCTCGCCGTCGTTGCGCGCCTCCAGCCGGGCGACCCCGCCGGTGGGCAGGACGCTGGCGGCGATCTGGGCGAGGTTCAGCAGCGCCCGGGCGGCCGGCTTGTTCAGCTGGTCGAGCTCCAGGGCCCAGTCGAGGTTCGGCCTCACATGGGCGAACACGCCTTCGGTGAGGGTCTTCAGCTCGCGGGTGTCGAAGGTCTCGGCGGCCTGGGAGGCCCCGAAGGCCACCCGGGCGAAGGCCACCAGGGCCACCAGCTTGCGGGCGCTGGAGCCGATCAGGTTCAGCGCATCGTCGCGCATGTCCTGGGAATTGGGGTCCTCGATGAGATCAAGGCCGGAGACGATGGCGCTGGCCGGGCTGATCACGTCGTGGCACAGGCGCGCCGCGAGCAGCGCGGCCAGGTCCGCGGCGGCCACGGCTTCGGGAGGCGCATCGCCCTCGCGCGCCGGTTCCAGGGCGGGGCTCCAGGCGCCGATGGGGGCGGTCGAGGGGCTGGCGTCGCTCAAGGGGCAAGTCCTTACAGAATCAGTCGCGGCCGCGCCGCTTTGCGCGACAGCGTGGCGCGTTTGGGCGCCCTTGCAAAGAGCACGGACGTACAAGTCGCCGCAGGGACAAATTCTTGCTTGCAATTAACGAGTTCAGCCGGGCATTTTTCGCGCGCCGAAAGCGCCAGGGGAGGCTGCTGGGGGCGCATTTGTTCGTATCCACGCGCCTTCACCGTCCCGCTCTCGCCAGCGACGACGATAGGGTCGCGGCAGACCCGAAAGCCTGATGCCGTCGTTCAAGCTCCCTGAACTCAAGCTCCCTGAACTCAACCTCCCTAAGTTCAGTCTGTTCGGGTTCGGTTTTCCCGCCTTCTACCAGCGCAACAAGCAGGCCCTCCTCGGCGGCGGCGCGGTGGTGGGCGCGGCGGCGGTGGGCATCACGGCCTCGCTTTTGATCACCCCCTCCGCTCCCAATCCGGCGCTGAAGCTATCTGGCCCGAAGGAGCTGACCCCGGCGCAGGTCAAGCTGCTGGAGCACCAGGCCTTCGCCGACGCCGAGGCCCGCGCCGGCCAGACCCGGCCCATCTCCACCACCTTGACCGTGCGCTCGGGCGAGACCTTGCAGGGCGCCATCCAGCGCGCCGGCGTCGCCGCCAACGAGGCCAAGCAGGCGGTGGACATGCTGTCCAAGGCCATCGATGTCATCCACATCAAGGCCGGCCTCGTGCTGCAGGCGGCGATCACCAAGCCGCGCCCCGGCCGTCCGGGTGCGGTGCAGCTGGTGGGCCTCGCCCTGAAGAGCGGCCCGGCCAGCACCGTCACCCTCTCGCGCACCTTCGACGGCGCGCTTCGCCTGCGCCAGCTGGAGGAGAAGATCCGCGCGGAGACCACCGTGGCCCAGGGCGACATCCACGGCTCGCTCTATGTGGCCGCCCTCAACGCCGGCGCTGATTCGCGCCTGGTGGGCGAGGCGGTGAAGCTGTTCTCGCACAAGCTCGATTTCAGCCGCGACATCCACCCCGACGACCAGTTCAAGCTGGTGTTCGACCGCAAGGTCACCGAGAGCGGCCGCACCATCGAGACCGGCTCGCTGCAATATGCCGAACTGGCGGCCAAGGGCCAGGTGACGCGCTTCTACCGCTTCAGCCACGACGGCCGCGACCAGTACTTCGACGAATTCGGCAAGAACATCAAAGGCTTCCTCCTGCGCACGCCGGTGGATGCGGCCCGCGTCACCTCCGGCTTCGGCATGCGCTTCCACCCGGTGCTGGGCTATACCCGCATGCACCAGGGCATCGACTTCGGCGCCCCCACCGGCACGCCGGTCTATGCCGCGGGCGACGGCGTGGTGGCCGAGGCGCGTTGGGCCAACGGCTATGGCCACTGGCTGAAGATCAAGCATTCGGGCGGCTGGGCCACCGGCTACGGCCACCTGTCCGCCTATGCCCGCGGCCTCCGTGTCGGACAGCACGTGGCCCAGGGCCAGGTGGTGGCCTATGTGGGCATGACTGGCATCGCCACCGGCCCGCACCTGCACTACGAGGTGATGCAAGGCCCGAAGAAGATGGACCCCAAGGGGGCCAAGGTGCCGCAGGGCACGGTGCTGGGCGGGCGCGAGCTCGCCCGCTTCAAGTCCGAGAAGGCGCGCATCGACGCCATGATCCGCAAGTCCGCGCCCGCCCAGACCCAGGCCCAGACCGCCAGCCTGCGCGGGCCGACGGTGGCTGGCGGCGGGAACTGATCGTCTCCAGGAACCCCAACATGATGCGTCTCGCCGCTTGACCGCGACGAGATCGGCCGCTTCAACTTACCGCCGATCATAAACAAGCGGCCGGGCGCGTTGCGCCCCGCATTCGGGAGCGCGTCCATGTCCAATCTGTTCGACCTCACGGGCCAGGTGGCCATCATCACCGGCTCTTCACGGGGCATCGGCAAGGCCATCGCCGAGCGCATGGCCGAGCACGGCGCGCAAGTGGTGATCTCCTCGCGCAAGGCCGGGCCGTGCGACGAGGTGGCTGAGGAGATCAACGCCCGCCACGGCGAGGGCCGGGCCATCGCCCATCCGGCTAACATCTCTTCCAAGGAGGAGCTGCAGAGCCTCGTCGACGCCGCCATGGCCGCCTTCGGCAAGGTCACCTGCGTGGTCTGCAACGCCGCCTCCAACCCCTATTACGGGCCCATGGCCGGCATCAGCGACGATCAGTTCACCAAGATCCTCGCCAACAACGTCATCGCCAATCACTGGCTGATCCAGATGGTGGCGCCGCAGATGATCGAGCGGAAGGACGGCTCCATCATCATCGTCTCCTCCATCGGGGGCTTACGCGGTTCGCCCATCATCGGCGCCTACAATGTCTCCAAGGCCGCCGACTTCCAGCTGGCGCGCAACCTCGCCACCGAGTTCGGGGTGCATAATGTGCGGGTGAACTGCATCGCGCCCGGCCTCGTGCGCACCGACTTCGCCCGCGCCCTGTGGGAGAACCCGGACACCCTGAAGCGCGCCACCTCCACCACGCCCCTGCGGCGCATCGGCGAGCCGGACGAGATCGCCGGCGCGGCGGTCTATCTCGCCTCGCCCGCCTCCACCTTCATGACCGGCCAGGCCCTGGTGGTGGATGGCGGGGCCACGGTGGTCTGAGGAGACGATTGCAAAGCCTGGCCGGGGCGCCTAAACCCCGGCCATGAGCGCATCGAAACCTGGTCTTCTGCAGGATCTGGCCTGGCGGCTACAGGCGGCGGGCTATGTGGCCGCCGAGCAGCTGGTGCGCGTCTTTCCGGTAGACTGGGTGTCGGACTTCGGCGGTTGGGTGTTCCGCCATCTCGGCCCGCTCACCTCCTCGCAGAAGGTGGTGGATCGCAATCTGCGCCTGGCCTTCCCCGACCTCGACCCCGAGGCCAAGGCCAAGATCGTGGCCGAGCAGTGGGACCAGCTGGGCCGCACCTTCATCGAGTTCTTCATCAACGATCGCCTCACCCCGGCCTCGGGGCGGGTGGAGGTGGTGAACGCCGAGCGCCTCGATGAGATCGCCAAGTCGGGCAAGCCGGTGGTGTTCGTGTCCGGCCATTTCTCCAACTGGGAGATCATGCCGCTGGTGATCGTCCAGTCGGGCGTGCCCTGCGAGATGACCTATCGCGCCGCCAACAACCCCTATGTGGACAAGCTGATCCGTGACGCCCGCGCCCGCTATGGGGTGAAGCTGTTCGCCCCCAAGGGCTCGGACGGCTCGCGCGAATTGCTGGCCGGCATGAAGGAAGGCCGGTCGGTGGCGCTGATGAATGATCAGAAGTTCAACGGCGGCGCCGCCTTGCCCTTCATGGGACACCTCGCCCACACCGCCGTGGCCCCCACCCGCCTCGCCCTGCGCTTCGACACGGTGTTGCAGCCCATGTCGGTGCAGCGCACCAAGGGGGCGCATTTCCGCGTGGTGGTGCACGAGCCCATCAGCCTCGACAACACCGGCCATCGCGACGCGGACCTCAAGGCGGGGGTCGAGAAGGTGAACGCCTTCATGGAGGCGCGCCTGCGCGAGGCGCCCAGCCAGTGGTTCTGGGTGCACCGGCGCTGGTCCAACGAGGCCTACGCCAGCTTGAAAGCGTCTTAATCCTCGTCGTCGAGGGCGAAGGTCCCGCCGTCCGCCGCCCGCCGCCAGGGGCCTTCATAGGCAGGGTCGGCGCGTCGGCGCCGGTCCGGGCCGAAAAAGGTGGGGGTGCGGATGAACGGCCGCGGGCGGAAGATCACGGCGTTCACGCGATCGATCACCGCTTTGGCGGTCAGCGGCTTGGCGATGAACTCGGTGACGCCCGCATCACGGGCCTCCATCACGCGCCAGCGCTCGGAGTGACCGGTGATCATGATGATCGGCAAGTAGGGATTGATGGTGTGCTCGCCATTGCGCACCAGACGCGTAAATTCTACCCCGTCGACGGGCTGCATCTTGAAATCAGCGAGTGCGAAGTCGATGGGATGCTCCTTAAGATAGCGTAGAGCCTGCATTCCATCGTTGGCTTCAATGATTTCGCGGATGCCAATGCCCGACAATATTGTCGACATGATCGCCCGCATATGCTGGTTATCTTCAATAATTAGAACGCGCAGCGACGCAATGCCGTCGACCATAACTCGATCCCAATTGTAGATTGACGATCAGCGAGGCAGCCAGGCGGGATGAGTATTCGATCGAGGCCCTGGAGTGCGTACGCTGGGACACCCATACCAGTTTTTTGGACGCACTCAACCTCCCCAGTCTTTACCGATGGTCGCAAGCTAAATGCGCACGGCGGGGCCGAGCATCAGGCTCGGGTCCATGTGTCGACCGCGCCAGGTCTGACGCCAGCACAGGTGCGGGCCGGTGGCGCGCCCCTTATGACCCACCGCGCCGATGACCTGCGCCTGCTCCACCCGTTGACCGACTGCGACATCCTGACGCGACTGGTGCAGAAACATCCCGATCACCCCCTGGCCGTGATCGATGAGGGTGAGGCCGCCCTCGAACCACATGTCCGGCTCGGCCAGCACCACCCGTCCTCCCGCCGGCGCGCGGATGGGCGTCCCCTCGGGCGCAGCGAGGTCGACGCCGTAGTGGGGCGTCTTGGGCACGCCGTTCAAGATGCGCTGCGGCCCGAACCTGGAGGTGCGGATGGCGTTCTCCACCGGGAGAATATAGCCACGGGCGTAGTCGTCAGCGGGCTCCACGTGGGCCAGGGCCGCCTGCTTCTTGGCAAGTTCGGCCTTGATGCGGGAGAGGAGGGCGGGGTCGGAGGGCTCCACCTGGTCCGGCGGCAGGCCGTTGATGGCCTGAACATCGTAGGCGACCTTCTCGATGGTCAGGCGTTCGACGACATCGCCCACGGAAAGGACCGCCTCCGGCCCCTCGTCGCGGTCGAAGCCGACGATGAAGCGCCCGGCGGGGGAGACCTCGGTCACCGCCTGACCGTTCAGCAGCACCGCCGCGCCCGGCGCCGCTTGGCCCAGCACGAAGCCGCCCTGCATGGGCCGTCCGCGTAATTTGAGAGGTGAGGCCGTCGCCAGGGCCGGCGCAGCTACGAGGCCGAAGGCCAGGCCCGCCAACGCCGCGCGGCGATCTATTTGCGGCCGGAACGCGTACGCCATGCCGCATAGGCCTCCTTGGGGCCGGCATAGGCCTCCTGGGCCTCGGGGTCCCAGTAGCGCAGGGCGTCCAGCGGAATCTTGCGGCCGCTGATCGCGCACAGCACGTGGTCGCCCGGCTTCAACACGGCGAATTCGCCATCGCCATAGTGCACCGTGGCGAGGCCGGCGGGGTTGCTGCGGTCCATTGCGTTCATGGCCCAAAGGTAGCGAACCTTGGGCCTTTGCGAAAGACCGCGAGGCGTTCGCTCACGCCGCCGTGTGCTGGCGCTGCTCCTCCACCCGCTTCAGCCAGGCCTCGCGCCAGTAGAGGGTGTTGGCGCGCGGGCAGTTCTTCACGCAGAGGCCTCGGCAGGTGACGTCCTTCAGGGCCACGGTGTTGGAAAGCTTCACCATGCGCCCGGACTCCTCAAGGATGATCTTGCGCACGGAGAAGTCCACTTCGAAGCGCTTGCCCACATAGGGCATCATGTCGGGTTCGAAGGAGAGGCCCTGGTTCTTGCCGGTGGGATCGAGGGTGGTGACAATCTCCTCCGGGGCGCGGATCTCCACCCATTCGCCGGCTTGCAGGCCAAGATCGCCCTTGGGGCCCTTTGTGGCGTTACCCACCAGTTGGCCGAGCTCAGGCAGGCCCATGAGCCCGCGCACGCGGTTGATGGCCGTGCGCTTCAGAATGTCGAGAAAGCCCAGGAGCGTGAGTTCGCCATGGCGCACTTCGCGCACCAGCGGGGCGAGGTTCCACTTGGCGAGATGACCCGTGGCGCGGGCCAGGGCCGTGGACTGGCAGTGATAGAAGCCCTCAGGCGTCTTCACCGGGGCGAGGCCTTCCGCCGACACCGTGCGGATCAGGGTGTGCACCTGGGCGGTCTTGGCGTCGGCCACCGGCTTCAGCCAGGCCTCCTTCCAGAAGATCAGGCAGTTGCGCTGGCAGCCGTCGTGCTCTGCGCCCTTGCAGCGCGCCTCTTCGAGCAGCACCGTGCCGGACATCTGGCGCAGGCCATGGCCCTCCACGCAGGTCTTCTCGGCCCGGCGGAACACCTTCAGCCGCTCGCCGCAGAAGGCGGCCATTTCCGGCATGAAGGGCAGGTCCTCATAGGCGCCGTCGGCGTCGAGGGTGGCGCGGATATCATCGAGGCTCTTCACCTCCACCAGATCGCCGGCGAAAAACTGGGGCGCGGGGGCTTTGCTCATCGCTGGGCTCATCGCTGGGCTCATCTCAGGCGCTCTTCTTCAGGGGATAGGCGGCGGGGCGGCGGCCGGCGGCCATGCCCGACAAGGTGGTGCGGGCGAGGCGCGCATGGCGCTTCACCTTGGCCATGAAGCTGAGGGCGAGGCCGGTGTCGCGCTGGCTCTCAGCCATGCGCGCGGCGTTGGCGTCGCAGGCCTGTTTCACCGGGTCGGCGTAATAGCGGGCGATCTTTTCCGCCGCCATGCCCGGGGTGGCCAGCCACTCCGGAATATGCAGTTCGCAAAGCTGGCTCACATCGGTGAGGAGGCGCGTCACGCCGGTGCCGGTGGAGGGGCAGGAGGCGCGGAAAGCATCGCCCACCAGCACCGCGCCGTCGCGCACCTGGCCTTCCACCTCGTAGAGATCCACGAGATGCAGTTCTGCGGCGCGCAGCGATTCCACCGGACCGACCAGGTCGAGCAGGCCTGGCGCCAGGGCGGCGAGACCGGCCAAGGGGTCCTTGCGCACCGCGACGATGCGCGGGTCGTCCAGACCGCGGAAGCTGAACAGGTTGACCCGCAGCGCGCCCTCCATGGGGAAGAGGCTGGCGAAGGCCACGCCCTCGCCTACCCGGGCGCCCTGGTGGATCATGGCCTCGAAGGGGAAATCATAGCCGTCGGTGCGCGCGAGGCTGACCCCAACGCACACCGAATGGGCCGGGCGCAGCAGCTTGCGACGGACGCCAAGCCCGGCGCGAAGCTTTTCAGCGCCTCCCGTGGCGAGCACGATGAGCCGGGCGTCGATGCGACGACCATCGGCGAGCAGGACGCTTTGCCTATCCGGACCCGCGCGCAGTTCGTCCACGCGCGCGACAATGAAATTGGCTTCCTTGGGCAGGGCCTCGCGGACCGCATTGACCATGGTCTCATAGCGGACCCCGAGCTCCGCCACCGGGCGTCGATCAGCGACCTTGGCGCCTACTGCCATGTCGACGCTGGCGTAGGGCGCGCCGATCGCGCGCACCACATCGCCGAGCTGTAGCGAATCGAGCAACTCCAGTTGGTCGGCGGTGAGTTTTTCGCAACGGAACGCCGAGGGATATTGAGCGCGCAGATCGATGACGGCGGTGGAGACGCCCTTGCGTGTCAAAATGTGCGCCGCGACGGCGCCCGCCATGCCGCCGCCGACAATGGCCACGTCCACCGACAGGACGCCTAATTCGTTGCGGACCCCATTATCCTGGACCATGACCCTGCGCCTCTCGCCCAAATCGTGCCGGAACGGATCAAGTTCCGTTCGCTCGGATGGGGAAAAGCAAAGGTCGGGCCGTGGCGAGGGGTTCGCTGACACCATTCGCGCGGCGGAAGCTTGTGGCGTTGGCATCCACGACGAGGAGCGCACTACTCTCTGGCCTCTCCCCCTTGAAGGGGGAGAGCTCGGGAGAGGGGGTGGTCCAGCCGGACGGCTCGCTGCGCTCGTCCCCCCCATCCCCGGCCCTTCCCCCTCCAGGGGGAAGGGGGCTTACAGCGCCTCCGGGAACGGGCTGGGTTCCGCTTGCGAGCGGGATTTTACGGATTGGAAGCCGGCAACGGGATGCGCCCCGCCCCAGGGGTCGGTGATCTCGGCAAGGTCTGGCGACAGATAGTTCGGTCCCACCGGCGACTTGCCGTGCCCGCCGGGGATGTCGAGGATCAGGGTGGGCTGGCAGAGGCCCGAATAGCGCCCGCGCAGGGCGCGCATGATCTCTTGCGCCTCGGCCAGGCTTACGCGGAAATGGCCGGTGCCAGGGGCGAGGTCGGTGAAGTTCAGGTGGTAGGGCTTGATGCGGGTCTCGACGAAGCCGCGCATGAGAGCGCCCAGCACGTCGGGGTCGTCATTCACCCCCTTCAGCAGCACCGTCTGGCTGACCATGGGAATCCCCGCGTCGATAAGCTTGGCGCAGGCGGCGCGGGCGGCGGGGGTCAGCTCGCGCGGGTGATTGGCGTGCAGGGCCACATAAAGGGTCTTGGACGTGCTCTTTAGGGTGGCCACCAGCGCCTCAGTGACGGCGGCCGGGTCCACCGCCGGCACGCGGGTGTGCAGGCGGATCACCTTCACATGGTCGATGGGCTCCAGCGCCGCCAGGATATCGGCCAGGCGCCGGGGCGACAGCACCAGCGGGTCGCCGCCGGAGAGGATCACCTCCCAGATGGCCGGGCGCTCGGCGGTGTAGTCGGCCACGCGGGCGAGGGCTTCGCCGGTGAGCGGCGGCTCGCCTCCCGGCCCCACCACCTCGCGGCGGAAACAGAAGCGGCAATAGACCGCGCAGGCGTGGGTGACCTTCAACAGCACCCGGTCGGGATAGCGGTGGATCAGGCCGGGGAGGGGGCTCTTTTCTTCGTCGCCGATGGGGTCGGCCAGCTCCTCCGGGGCGAGGGTGAGTTCGGCGAGATCGGGCAGGAACTGGCGGGCCATGGGATCGGCCGGGTCGGACCCATCCATCAGCGCGGCCATGGCCGGGGTCACCGCCACCGCATAGCGCTCGGCCACGGGGGCGAGCGCGGCGGCGCGCTCGGCGTCCAGGAGGCCGGCGGCGGCGAGGGCGGGGAGGGTGCGAAGGGTGGGGTCGGCCATGACGCTCAAGATCAGAGCGCGTCCCTATGGCGCCCCTGCGAGGAAGTCTCAAGCGGCTCGGGCACGGGGGTCCAGATCACCTGTTCGATGTGACGCGCCCCCGTGGCGAGCATCACCAGGCGATCAAAGCCCAGCGCCGCCCCGGCCGCCGGGGGCATGTGGGCGAGGGCGGCGAGCAAGTCCTCGTCGATGGGATAGCGCTCGCCATAGACCCGCGCCTTCTCGTCCATCTCGGCCTCGAAGCGGCGGCGCTGTTCGGCCGGATCGGTGAGTTCGCCAAAGGCGTTGGCCAGCTCCACCCCGCAGGCGTAGAGCTCGAAGCGCTCGGCCACGCGGGGGTCATGCGGGGTTCGGCGGGCGAGGGCGGCCTCGGCGCTGGGATACTCATAAAGAAGAGTCAGGCGCTCGCGGCCGAGGTTCGGCTCCACCTTCTCGACGATGAGGCGGCTGAAGATGTCGGCCCAGGCGTCGTCCTCCGCCACCCGCACCCCGGCGGCGCGGGCCTCCGCGGCCAAGGCGTTACGGTCCGTTGCTCCCGTCGCCTCTACCGAGGCCAGCAGATCCACCCCGGCATAGCGCTGGAACGCCTCAGCCACCGTGATCTTTTCCGGCGCCGCGAAGGGATCGATCTCCAGACCCCGAAAGCTGAAGCGCTTGGTCCCGCAGGTCTCGGCGGCGAGGGCCACCAGCTCGGCGCAGTCGGTCATCAGCTGCTGATAGGGCTCGCCCGCGCGATACCACTCCAGCATGGTGAACTCGGGATGGTGCAGGGCCCCGCGCTCGCGGTTGCGCCACACCTTGCCGAGGCTGAAGAGGCGCTGCTCCCCGGCCGAGAGCAGCTTCTTGCAGGCGAATTCCGGCGAGGTGTGCAGGTAGAGGCTCTGCGAGGGCCCGCCCAACACCTCCAGTTCGGTCTTGAAGCCGTGCAGGTGCGCCTCGTTGCCCGGCGAGACCTGCAGGCACGCGGTCTCCACCTCCTCGAAGCCCCGCTCGGCGAAAAAGGCGCGGAAGGCGGCGCTGATGCGGTTGCGGCCGATCAGGAACGGACGACGGGCCAGATGTCGCTCGCGCGACCACCAGGGCGGCAAATCAGACAAATTCTTCCTCATAAAGACGAGCCATCGCCGCCCTCGGCGCTGCGTAATTCCGCAGCCGACCCCTGGCGCTTGGCGCTGGGATCGGTATAGGAGCCCACCAACCCAATTTCTACAGCATCGCCGCGCGCCTTTGGCCAGCGACGAAATCATGGACGGTCCAGGTGAAGGTCATCGCCAGTTCGCTGCGCAAGGGCTCCGTCGTCGACATGGACGGCAAGCTCTACGTGGTTCTCAGCGCCGAAAACATCCACCCCGGCAAGGGCACTCCGGTGACCCAGCTGAACATGCGCCGCATCTCCGACGGGGTGAAGGTGTCGGAGCGTTATCGCACCACCGAGACCGTGGAGCGCGCCTTCGTGGACGACCGCGAGCACACTTTCCTCTACCAGGACGGCGAGGGCTATCACTTCATGAACCCGGAGACCTACGCCCAGCTGGTGGCGAGCCCGGACGTGATCGGCGACCAGGCCGCCTACCTGCAAGAAGGCATGGCGGTGATGCTTTCCACCCATAACGACATTCCCATCGCCATCGATCTGCCGCGCACCGTGGTGCTGGAAGTGGTGGACACCGAGCCCTCCGTGAAGGGTCAGACCGCCTCTTCGTCCTACAAGCCGGCGGTGCTGTCCAACGGCACCAAGACCTCCGTGCCGCCCTACATCACCACCGGCACCCGGATTGTCATCCTCACCGAGGACGGCTCCTATCTGGAACGCGCGAAAGACTAGACTTCGGCTGGAGTTTCCTGTTGAGCGCCATTCAGACGGTCATCGACATTCTCGACCTCGAGCCCATCGAGGTGAATCTCTTCCGCGGCCAGACGCCGCTGGAAGAGCGCGACCATCGGCGCATCTATGGCGGGCAGGTGATCGCCCAGGCGCTGAAGGCCGCCTACATGACCGTGGAGGGCCGGCCCTGCCATTCGCTGCAGGCCTATTTCATCCGCCCGGGCGACCCCAAGGCGCCGGTGCTCTATGAAGTGGAGCGCTCCCGCGAGGGCCGCTCCTTCACCACCCGCCGGGTGATCGCCATTCAGCACGGCGAGCAGATCCTCAACCTCGCCGCCTCGTTCCACACGCCCGAGCCTGGCTACGACCATCAGACGCCGATCCCGGCCACGCCCTCGGCCGAGGCGACGCCCACCGAGCGCGAGCGGCTGGACAGCGCCGGGCGCGACCTCACCGAGGCGATGAAGGAACTGGCCACCCGCGACCGGGCCATCGAGATTCGCCGGCTCGATCCCATCGACTGGCATCACCCGGTAAAGGCCGCGCCGGAGCACAAGATCTGGTTCCGCGCCTCGGGCGAGGCGGGGGATGATCCGGTGCTGAACCAGTGCCTCCTCGCCTACGCCAGCGACATGACCCTGCTCTCCACCTGCGCCCGGCCGCATGGGGAAAGCTGGTTCACCGGGCTGCAGATGGCCAGCCTCGACCACGTCTTGTGGTTCCATCGCCCGAGCCGCATCCGCGACTGGCACCTCTATGTGATGGACAGCCCCTCGGCCAGCGCCGCCCGCGGCTTCAACCGCGGCTCCATCTACACCGCCGATGGGACCCTGGTGGCCAGCGCCGCCCAGGAAGGTCTGATCCGCCCGCCGCGTCGGTAATGGGCGCCCTTCGCACGCGCTTCCCCTGCGGAACCCCCATCTGAAGTGCAGGTTTTTGCTTCGCAGCGCTTTTCCCCGTCGAAAAGCGACCTTAAACAGAGGGTATGAGCACCCTGACCGACGCCTCCGATCTCCTCCTCGCCGCCGCCCCGGACAAGATGGTGTCCGCGCGTGAAGTCTTCGGCGTCGACAGCGACATGCAGGTGCCGGCCTTCTCCACCCCCGACAGCCACGTGCCGGAGCTCGACCCGGCCTATCGCTTCGACCCGCAGACGACGCTGGCCATCCTGGCCGGCTTCGCCTTTGATCGGCGGGTGATGGTGCAGGGCTATCACGGCACCGGCAAATCGACCCACATCGAGCAGGTGGCGGCGCGGCTGAACTGGCCCCTGGTGCGGGTGAACCTCGACAGCCACGTCTCGCGTATCGACCTCGTGGGCAAGGACGCCATCGTGCTGAAGGACGGCCAGCAGGTGACCGAGTTCCGCGAAGGCATGCTGCCCTGGGCGCTGCAGCGGCCCATCGCCCTCGTGTTCGACGAATATGACGCGGGGCGCCCGGACGTGATGTTCGTGATCCAGCGGGTGCTCGAGGTGCAGGGCAAGCTCACCCTGCTCGACCAGAACCGGGTGATCCGGCCGAACCCCTATTTCCGCCTCTTCGCCACCACCAACACCATCGGTCTTGGCGACACCACCGGCCTCTATCACGGCACCCAGCAGATCAATCAGGGCCAGATGGACCGCTGGTCCATCGTCACCACCCTCAACTATCTCGCCCACGACGTGGAGGCCGAGATCGTGCTGGCCAAGTCGCCCAGCTACAACACCACCGAGGGCAAGCGCACCTTGAACGCTATGGTGCGGGTGGCCGACATGACCCGCAACGCCTTCATGAACGGCGACATCTCCACGGTGATGAGCCCGCGCACGGTGATCACCTGGGCCCAGAACGCCGAGATCTTCGGCGGCGACATCGCGCTCGCCTTCCGGCTCACCTTCCTCAACAAGTGCGACGAGCTGGAGCGCCCCACCGTGGCCGAATTCTACCAGCGCGCCTTCGGCCAGGACCTGCCCGAAAGCGCCGCCCGGGTGAAGGTGGCGTAGGGGCCTGAACGGCGGGCTCCGCAACCTGAAACGCGGCGGCTCCAGCCGCTCCCGCGAACACGGTTAATTTTCCCGCGAATGGTGCGCGTTCTCGTTTTCAACTCGTTTACAGAATGAATATTTCCCGCATATGGTGCGCGCATATCGCGGGGGGCGCACATGGAATGCTATCTGGGCGAGATCAGGATTGTGCCCTATGTGAAGGGTGCGCCGACAGTGGACGGCTGGCTTCCCTGCGACGGGCGCCTGCTTAGCATCCAGCAGAATCAGGCGCTCTTTTCCCTGCTCGGCAATCGGTTTGGCGGGACCTACCCTCAGACTTTCGCCATCCCGGACTTGCGCGGGCGCACGCCGCTCGATGCCGCGGCGGATCATGCCTTGGGTACGTTCGGCGGCGTGGAGAATGTCACCCTTACGCCGGCGCAAATGCCCGCGCACACGCATAGCTTTAATGTCGTGTCGCAAACGGGGACGATTTCAGGGTTTCCAGGCAACCTCTACGCCAGCGCACCGGCAGGTTCTGAACTTTACGGATCCATTACGCCCGCCACCACCCAGTCGATGGCTGCGGACAATGTGACGGTCAGCGGCGCGAACCAGGCCCACAACAATATGCAGCCGTTCTTGGCGCTGGTCTTTTGCATCGCCACCAAAGGAAATTATCCGCCTCAGCCTATGGAGTGACGGGCGCCGCCTTGAGTAACCGTTCGCCGCCATTGTTCGCCAAAGCCAGCCCAAGAGGTTGAAATGGAACCCTATCTCGGTGAAATCCGAATGTTCGCCGGCCCCTACGCGCCGGAATATTGGTCGTTTTGCGACGGCTCCAAGGTGACGATTGCGGGCAATGAGGCGCTCTACTCCCTCATCGGCACGACCTATGGCGGCGATGGGGTGAATAACTTCGCCTTACCCGACCTGCGCGGTCGTGTCGCCATCGGCACGGGGCAGGGGGCGGGCCTGACCAATCGAACTTTGGGGCAGACCGGCGGCACGGAGGCGGTCGTGCTCACCGCCGCCCAATCTCCCGCGCACAACCATGCGCTCAATGCTTCCACCGGCCCCGCGACGACGCAACAGGCGGGTGTTAATGTTGCTTTTGCGACGGTCCCTACCGGCGCGTTTCTTTATCCAAATCCGCCGAGCAAGGATCCGAGCAAATTGGGATCGCTCGCCGCAAGCACCGTGGGCGCCAGCGGCGGCTCCGCCGCCCATGACAATCTGATGCCGTATCTCAGCGTCAATTTCATTATTTGCCGCAACGGGATCTACCCGAGTTTCGACTAACCGGTAGTTCAGCAGAAAGGCTGTTAAGATGACAGATGCATTCATCGGCGAGATCAGACTTTTCGCTATTAATTATGCGCCTGAACTCTGGATGCGTTGTGACGGTTCGCTCTTGAACGTGGCGCAATATCAGGCGCTCTATTCTGTCATTCAAAATACTTACGGTGGAACGTTTGGTAAGACGTTCAATCTGCCAAATTTCTTGGGCCGCAGCTGCGTCGGCGCGGGTCAGGGAACGGGACTGTCGCTCTACCGACCGGGGGACCACGGCGGCGAGACCTCGGTGACTCTCAATAGTCAACAAATGGCTGCGCACCAGCACACCATCCAGCATTACGGGGTTCCCTGGGGCCAAAAGACTGCCCAGCCCATCGCCAGTTCTTATCTTGGGACTTACGATACTTCGCCGACGACCCACATCAACGTTTTCGCCCCGGGCTCGACGCCGCCGAGCGCAACATTGGCTGCCGCCACGATTTCCGTGGCAGGCGGCAATCCGAACGGCGCCACCGCCGCGCATGAAAATCAACAACCGTTCCAGGTGGTGAACTTCTTCATCTGCTACGACGGGGTCTATCCCGTTCGTCCATAAGGGCGGTGCTGCCGTGTGCGGCGCGAAGGGAGACGAAGTTCAGCTGCGCGAGGAGACGCCTGACGACGAAGGCTTTGTCGAGCGACTCTATGCGTCGATCCGTCGGGGCGAGTTCGAAGCGTTGGGCTGGCCCGAGACGGCGCTGACGGCCTTCCTGTACGATCAGCACCGAATGCAGCGGCGGCATTACTGGGCCCATTACCAGCCGGCGCGGTTCTCCATCGTGGAGCAGGCGGGGGCGCCGGTCGGGCGGCTCTACCTGCATCTGGGGCTGGAGGAGATCCGCCTCATCGACATCTCGCTGATCGAGCGCGCGCGCGGAGCCGGCCTGGGCGGCGCACTCGTCCGGTCGGTGATGGACGAGGCGGCGGCCAGCGGACGACGGGTGAGCCTCCATGTGGACGCCGGCAATCCGGCGCGCCGGCTCTATCAACGGCTTGGGTTCGAGGCCGTCGGCGCGAGCTCAGGACCGTCCGTGCACATGCTGTGGGCCGCCTCTCACCCCTCGTAGCGGCTGACGAGGCTGGCGAGGTCGGGGCGGGCGCGCTCTAGCGGCGGCTCGGCGGGCGTTCCCAAGTGGATGAAGCCGGCCAGCTTCTCGCCCCCGCCGACGCCGATGAGGGCGAGGGCCCTCGCATCATAGGCGTACCAGTCAGTGATCCAGTTGGCGCCGAACCCCATGGCCTCGGCGGCGATAAGGAGTGTCATGCACACGGCCCCCGCCGACAGCTCCTGCTCCCATAGCGGAATAGGCGCCTCCACCGGGCGCGAGATCACGGCGATCGTCAGGGGCGGGGCGGCGAGCTTCGCCAGCGTCGCCTTGGCCTTCACCGGGTCGGCCTGTTCGGCGGCCAGGTGCTTCAGCTTCTCCACCAGCTTGGCCTTGGCCGCGCCGGCGAGGATCAGGAACCGCCAGGGGGCGAGCTTGCCATGATCGGGCACCCGCGCGGCGAGGGTGAGCAGCTGGTCGAGCTCTGCCTCGCTCGGTCCCGGCGCGTGAAGCGTCTGAGCGCTGGAGGACCGTCGGCGGGCCAGCAACGCCAAGGCGTCCGGCGAGGCGGCGGGCGGCAGGGCCTGGCCGAATTCAGGGGCGGGAAGTTTCATGGCCAAGGCTCCAGCACGCATCGCAGTCGACATCGCCAGCGGCTATAGGCTTTCCCCATCCGCCAAGCCAGGAGCCTTCGTGACTCAATCTTCGCCTCCGCCCGCGTGGCTGGCCCCGCAAGGCGCCGTCTGGCGCACCCACGCCCGCCAGCGCATCCACGACAATCCTTATTTCGCCGTGGAAGTGGACGAGGCCACCGCCCCCACCGGCGCGGCGTCCACCTATTATGTGCAGCGTTACAAGAACCTCGCCGTGGGGGCCCTGCCCCTGCACGAGGACGGCACGGTGACCCTGGTGGGGCAGTGGCGCTATCCCCTCAATGAGTACAGCTGGGAGATCCCCGAGGGTGGCGTGCCCGAGGGCGAGACGGCCCTCGACGGCGCGAGGCGCGAGCTGGCTGAAGAGGCCGGGCTCACCGCCGAGCACTGGCGCGAGGTGCTGTGGATGGACCTCTCCAACGCCTCCTCCGACGAGCGGGCGGTGGGGTTCCTGGCCACCAATCTCGCCCCCGCGCCCCGGGCCCCGGACGAGACCGAGGACTTGGCCATCGTGCGCGTGCCCTTTATGGAGGCCCTCGATCAGGCGCTTTTGGGTCGAATCCGCGATTCGATTACAGTGGCGATGCTGCTTCGGGTGCACCATATGGCCCTGAAGGGCGAGCTGGAGGCGGGTCTGGCCAAAGCGGTGCTGGGCGCGCTCTGAAGTCGAAAGGCGACGTTGCATGGCCAAGACCTTGGAAGTGGTGGTGGATAATCCCCCGACCCCGCCCACCGTGTGGGAGTCGCTGCGACGCGAGGCCGCCGCGGCCGCCGGCGCGGAGCCGGCTCTCGCCAGTCTCTTGCACGCCGTCATCCTGGTGCATCGCGACCTGATGGACGTCATGGCCTACCAGCTCGGGCGCAAGCTCGGCGACGGCGAGCTGAACCCCATGACCCTGCGCGAGATCTGCAACGAGGCCTACGACGCCGACCCCTCCCTCGCCGAGACGGTGGAGGCGGACCTGCGCGCCGTGGTGGAGCGCGACGCCGCCTGCCGCGGCTATCTGCAGCCCATGCTGTTCTTCAAGGGCTTCCTCGCCCTGCAGACCCACCGCGTGGCGCACCAGCTGTGGAAGGAGGGGCGCGAGACCCTGGCCTTCCACCTGCAAAGCAAGTCCTCCGAGCTGTTCCAGGTGGATATCCACCCCTCCGCCCCCTTCGGCCGCGGCGTCTTCATCGACCACGGCACCGGCATCGTGGTGGGGGAGACCGCTAGCGTGGGGGACAATGTCTCCATGCTGCAAAGCGTGACCCTCGGCGGCACTGGCAAGGCCGGCGGCGATCGCCACCCCAAGATCGGCAACGGCGTCTTGATCGGGGCCGGGGCCAAGGTGCTGGGCAATATCAATGTGGGCGACGACGCCAAGATCGCCTCGGGCTCGGTGGTGCTGCGCGAAGTGCCCGCTGGCTGCACCGCCGCCGGGGTGCCCGCGCGCCTGGTCAACTGCGTGCCCTGCCAGGCGCCGGGGGTGACCATGGACCAGTCCCTGGTGGACGCCGCCTACGACTATGTGATCTGAGCGCAAAAAACCGTTCGCCTCGTCTCGGCGGATATTCTAGGGTCCGCCCCATTCCGGGTTGGGAGTCGACGGTTCGTGAACGACAACGACATCAAGCGCATCGAGAGCCACCTGCGCCGCACCTTCGGCGCCAAGGGCATCGTCTTGAAGCCGCGTCCGAAGCAGAAGGACTCCGCCGAGGTCTATATCGGCGAAGAGTTCGTCGGCGTGGTCTATCAGGATGAGGACGAGGACGGCTCGTTCATGTTCGAAATGGCCATCCTGGGCGAAGACCTGGACTGAGCGGCGGGGCGCCGCGCCACTGAGCTGTGATTTAATCCGCTCAATCCCGCCGAAAGGCGGGACCTAGGTCTGTTCAGGAAACGCTGAGCTGGAAGGCGCAATCTTCAAGCTGGAAAGCCCTAGGTCCCGGCTGCCGCCCATAGGCGCTAAGTTAAGGGCGGGATGGATTGGTGGGTTCGTCTTCGCGGCGGTTCGGCGAGGCGTCTTCGTAGGCGTGCGGCGTGGGCGCAGAGCCGCCCGATGGAGATGTGTCTGAGCACCGCGTGGAGGAGGCCTGCAAGCAGCAGCTTGGTGATGCGCCAGAGCGATGGCGGTCTTGCCGACGGCTCAGGGGGGAGGGTCCCGGAACACCGGGCTGAAGTCCTCGATCAAGAGGGCGGCGATCAGATGCGAGAAGATCCAGGCTCGGGCCAGGTCCTTATCGTGGGCGGGCAAGCGATCCAGCCGCAGGAGGCTCTTCAATCGCTTGAAGGCCAGCTCGATGCGCCACCTGAGCCGGTAGAGTTCGCCCAGTTGCTCGGCGCCGACCCGGTGGCGATCGACTGCTCGATGCGCGAGGCGACCGCCGCCCAGTCCTGCTCTTGGATGCTCAGAATCATCCAAAGCTTGAATCACAACCGCCACCACCAGGGAATCCCTTAACTTAGCGCCTATGGGCGAAAGCCGGGGTTTTACGGAAGTGGGGAGACCGTCCCGAGGCCCCAACCCTCCGCAACTCGATCTTATCCGGATGAGATCGCGACGCTGAAGCCTGGGTCCTCGCAATAAATGCGAGGATGACAGAAAAGGGCGCGAACTTTCCGGGGAAAGCGCGTGAACCAACGTCAGCATCAATAAGCAGACGTCCAGAATGTCGGCGAAGGGCGGATACTCACCGTCAACGGGCTGCACCACGCCGGTGCGCAGTGCTGCCGTAGCCGACGCGCAAATCGAGTGGTGAGCCGAAATCTCCTCAGAGGGTCTGTTCGCTCTGCCTTGCCCAGCAGAGTTGCACGGACGATCGCCATCACCGATAGTCGCAATTACAGGGCTAGTGGCCGGGCGCGGCCGTCAAGCCCAGGCGGGGCAACCGGAGGGGGCGCGTCGTGTTCAAGTCGCAATTTTTGCGGGCTGCGGTGCTCGCGGCTTCGATGGGCCTGTTCTGGATGGTGGGCCAGGCGAAAGCGGCCGAGGCTGTCCGCTCCGAACAGGGCGACAAGCGCCTGCACGTTCATTTGGTGGATCTGAGCCCCAAGTTCCTCGACTTCTGGGCGGCCGCGAAGGACGAACGCGATCCGGATCGGCGATACGCGCTCTGGAAGGAGAAGTACGGCTTCGCCGCCGTACCGCCGGGGCCGCAGGGCGAGGAGATCGCGCGCAAGCTGCTGGCGAGCGCCTGGAACAAATACCCGGCGGCGTTGGAGACAATCCGCGCGGGCGCTTCGGCGATGCGTCCGGATGCGCTCAGCACCCTTCGCAAGGTCGCCGAGGTGCTCCGTCCGGACCAACCCCTGACCGTAAAGGTCGTGACTTACGTTGGTGCGTTCGAAGGCAACGCCTTCAGCCTCTCCCAGGACGGTACGCCTGTTGTCGCTGTTCCGCTGGAGATGAGCCCCGAAGAGCGCGACAGGGTGTTCCCGCACGAGATGACCCACGCGGTCCACATGGTGATCGCGCATCTGTCCGGCGGCTGGGAGCGCACCATCGGCACGACCGCCTTTCAGGAAGGCTTGGCTGTCGAGGTGGCGCGCGAGGTGAACGGCGGCGGCGACGTGCGCCACTTCATCGAGTACTCCCCGGGCTGGTACGACAAGGCCCTGGCCCGCAAGCGTGAGATCCTCGAAGGCGTGCTGCCTTATCTGGACAACAAGGACGGTCAGACGGTCTTCCGTTTCACCATGGGCGCGGGGGCGACGGGCCTTGAGCGCGAGGCCTATTTCGTGGGCTATCAGGTGATGGAGCGCCTGCACGCCAAGGGCATGAGCTGGGCGGAGATCGCCCGGGTCCCCGAGGACAAGATGCCCGGCCTCGTCCGCACCGCCATTCAGGAGATGCTCGCCGAAGCACGGTGACTCAGGGCGCCACCAGGCTGATCCCTGGTTACTCAGCAGCGATTTTCTTCATTCTTCATCGCGGGGGCGGCGTGGCTCGGCTCGCCGGCTCCGTCGGTGCCGAAAACCGCCGCTCGGACCGCCTGCAGTGGGTCGCAAGCCGACACCAGTTTCAATCCGTGAGGTGCAGCGGTAGCGGCTATCCTATCCACCGCTCACCGTCGCGACGGCGAGGGCCTAGCCCTGTCCAGGGCGCATTATGCTGGAAAGCCCTGGCCCCGGCTGCCGCTGGGGTTTTACGGAGATGGGGAGACCGTCCCGAGGCCCTCGGTCCCCCTTCCCCCCTTGCGGGGGAAGGGCCGGGGATGGGGGGTGAACGTCGCGACCCGTCCAGCTGACCACCCCCTCTCCCGACCTCTTCCCGCAAGGGGGAGAGGCCAGAGAATGGTCCGCTCATCCCGGCCTTCGGCGGGCGTCCCGGCCTGCGCGTCCACCTTCATTTTTCTCGTCATCCTCGGCCTTGTGCCGAGGACCCACGCTTCCGCCTCGCGACCCTATCTGGTAAGCCTTGGTGAGGTGGAGAGTTGGGCCCTAGGGCCAAGCCCTAGGGTGACGGGGTTTGTTGTGGCCGCCCCTTCCGAAACAGTTCCTGTTGCAATATGCCGCGCGGCGACTATCTAGAGCGAGCCGGCGATGTTCGCTGGCGGAAAGGCGCGCCATGACCTCGATAAGCCCCGCAACGCCCCCCCTGCCGGTGCTGTTCGTGGGCCATGGCGCCCCCACCAACGCCCTGCCCGACACGCAGTTCGCCCGCGACTGGGCCGGGCAGGAGGCGCGGTGGGCCAAGCCCAAGGCCATCCTTTCCATCTCCGCCCATTGGGCCACGCGGGGGCTCGGCGTCACCGCCATGGCCCGTCCGCGCACCATCCACGACTTCCGCGGCTTTCCCCCGGCCCTTTATGAGATGCAGTATCCGGCGCCGGGCGATCCAGCCCTCGCCGCCCGCATCGCCGAGCTCCTGCGCCCCCTGAACGTGGTCCAGGACCAGGGCTGGGGCCTCGATCACGGGACCTGGTGTCCGCTGGCGCACATCTATCCGGAGGCCGACATTCCCGTGGTGCAGCTCAGCCTCGATGGCGAGCGGAGCCCGGCCGAGCATGTGGACCTCGCCCGCCGCCTCGCCCCCCTGCGCGACGAGGGGGTGCTGATCCTCGGCTCCGGCGACTTCGTGCACAATCTGCGCACCCTGCAGTGGCGGGGCGAGCCGGCCCCCTATGACTGGGCGGTGCGCTTCAACGATTGGGTCAAGGCCAAGATCGCCGCCGGCGACGTGAAGGCTCTCGTCAACTACCGCGCCCACCCAGACGCGGCCCTGGCGGCGCCTGACTGGGATCACTTCTATCCCGCCCTCTACACCGCGGCCCTGGCCCGCCCCGGCGAGCCGGTGGCGTTCCTCACCGACTACATCCTCGGCGGCTCGGCCAGCATGACCTCGGTGATCATCGGCGACATCGCCGCCGCCTGAGTGTGAAGCCTGGGTGCGCCGCCTGAGTTCGGCGCTGGACGCGGTCTGCGGCGGCTTAATCTGAATTTACCGCTTTGGGCGGCCAATGGTCGCGCCCGTTGACGCGTGCGCCGCACGAGGTCATTTGCGCGCCATTCGCGAAAAATGCCTTATACTGCCGGCAAAATTGTTTCCCCAAGTGGGCGAGGAATAATTCCCCAATTAGCCGTTATGTCGCCTGTCCCAATTTTTCAAATATCTGTAGACGGAAATTCAGTACTCTGAAAATCCGCCTACAGAAATTCTTTGAACTGACGTCAAGCTTTCGGCGCGGGCGTCACAGCACGCCCAGCATGCTGGCCACCAGGGGGTGGCGCACGATGTCCAGGTCGCGCAGGCGCACCACCGCCACATCGGACATGGTCTCCAGGCGGTCGGCCACGTCGCCGAGGCCCGAGACGCCGGGCAGGAGGTCGGATTGGTGCGGATCGCCGGTGACCACCATGGTGGAGTGCCAGCCGAGGCGCGTCAACAGCATCTTCAACTGCACATAGGTGCAGTTCTGCGCCTCGTCGATGACCACGAAAGCGTTGTTGAGGGTGCGCCCGCGCATGAAGCCCACCGGGGCGATCTCGATCAGGCCCTCGGCCATCAGCGCCTTCACCCGCTTCATGGAGAGGCGATCGGAGAGGGCGTCATAGAGGGGGCGCAGGTACGGGGCGAGCTTGTTCTCCATCTCCCCGGGCAGGAAGCCGATGGATTCGCCGGCCTCCACCGCCGGGCGCGAGAGCACGATGCGGCCCACCCGGCCGGCCTCCAGGGCCTCCACCGCCTTGGCGATGGCGAGGTAGGTCTTGCCGGTGCCGGCGGGGCCGAGCGCCAGCACCAGGTTGCGCTGGTCGATGGCCTCGATCAGCTTCTGCTGGCCGATCGACTTGGCCTTGATGGTTTTCAGATAGCCCTGCTCACGCTCATTATCCTGCCCCATGGGAGTCCAGCTCCGGTCCACCGGCAGGCGGCGAACTTTCGCCTCCTCCTCATAGTGGCTCGCGTTGAATTCGCCTTCACGAACGAGACGCTTCAGCGCACGCTTGGTCATGGACACCTCCGAGCTGGGCAGGGATCTGGCGCCGCGGACAGCCCGCGGGGCCCTGGACGATGAGGCAAAGAAAAAGGGCGGACCCGGCTGGGCTCGCCCTTCAAACAACAGGAGAAGATCGTCGGGAGACCGATGGCTTCCGTCCGGCGTCGCCGGACAGAGCTTGCGCTGTCGATGGGCGGACCAACCGTCCGCCAGGACGAAGCACGCGTCACCCTCAACTCCGCATCCGCAGCGCCGCAGGCGACGCCGCATCGATCGTCGGAAGGGAAATCCTTCCGCTCGAATCGCTTACACCAGTAAAGAGTAACCTGGTTTCCAAGCCGTTAAACCGAGAAACGCCGTCAGGGGAATTTCATAGATGAACAATTTACGACAGGTCTATGCGCTTGGAGACGTACATCCGATCCTGCCGCCGGAGGGTGAATACTGGATAGCGCCGGGCGCCGTGGTGATCGGGCGAGTGGAGCTGAAAAAGAACGCCAGTATCTGGTTCGGTTCGGTGTTGCGCGGAGACAATGATCCCATCGTCATCGGCGAGAACAGCAACATCCAGGACGGCTCGGTGCTGCACACCGACGTGGGCGTGCCCCTCACCATCGGGGCCAATGTCACCGTGGGGCACAAGGTGATGCTGCACGGCTGCACGGTGGGGGACGGCTCGCTCATCGGCATCGGCTCCATTGTGCTCAATGGAGCCAAGATCGGCCGCAACTGCCTCATCGGCGCCAATTCCCTGATCACCGAGGGCAAGGAGATCCCGGACAACTCGGTGGTCATGGGCGCCCCGGGCAAGGTGGTGCGCGAGGTGGACGAGCGGGTGCTGGCGGTGTTGAAGGGCTCGGCCGAGGTCTATGTGCGCAACTGGCAGCGCTATGCGGCGGGGTTGAAGGCGGTGGGGTGAATTTTAATCCGGTTTATCCCGCCGGAAGGCGGGACCTAGGGCTTGGCCTATCCTTTATTCCCGTCATCCTAGGGCTTGGCCCTAGGACCCACCTCTCCGCCGCCCCGGTCTATCCGGAGGGGGTCTTGCGACTGCTGCGTGGGTCCTCGGGACAAGAGCCCGAGGATGACCGGGAGGGGGCTCACCCCTCGCCCCACACCCGCCGCAGCCGGCGATCCAGGTCGCCGTCGAGGTTGAACCAGGCGGCCTTTTCCAGCGGCGCCTCGATCACCATCAGGTGGTCGGTCCCGGACAGCCGCCGCGACAGGGCGTTGCGCAGGGCCGGGGCGGCGAGGCGGGCGCGGATCAGCCACATTTCCGGGCGCACCCGCACGGTCTCGCCATAGGCGCCGAGCGCCCGCTCGAACGCCTCCGCCGACAGGCTCTTCAGCTCGGCGATCACCAAGAGCGGCCGCGCGGCGAGAGCGCTCTCCGCCGGGGCCTTGGGCGCGAACAACAGGTCAAGCTCAGGGCGCTCGGCGGCGGGACGGAACGGACCCTCGGGACGATCGGCCAACTGGCTCGCCGGGGTCACCCGGCCCTCGTCGACAAAAGCTCGAAGCCGGGCGAGGTCATAGGGGCCCCACACCCGGCCGGAGGCCTCCACATACCAGGGATCCGAGCGCCGCAGGGGCTCCAGCGCCATGGATCAGTCCTCGATCAGGCGGGCCTTGTCGACGCCGGCGCCGGCGAGGGCCGCCACCAGCTCGGCCACCACCGCCTCCACCTCGGCCGGATCGCGTCCGCGCACCACCAGGTTGGAGCCATAGCCGTCCGGACCGAAGAAGGGGTAGCTGCCCAGCGACATGTGCGGGTGGGCCTTGGCCACCCCCTCCAGCGGGGCGGCGATGACGCCCTCGCCCGAGCCCTCCACCCGCACGGTCTTGGCGATGACCACCCGCCCTCCCTTCAGGCGCCAGCCGATGTCCTCCAGCATGCCGCGCATGATCGAGGGCACGCCGGCCAGCACGAACACATTGCCGATCTGGAAGCCGGGCGGGCCGCTCACCGGGTTCATCACCTTGGAGCCGCCCTCGGGGATGCGGGCCATGCGCCGGCGCGCGGCGTTGGGCGGCTCGCCGAAGCGGGCGGTCATGGCGGCGATGATCTCGTCGTCTTCAAGCAAGGCGACGCCAAAGGCCTCGGCCACGCAGTCGGCGGTGATATCGTCGTGGGTGGGGCCGATGCCGCCGGTGGTGAACAGGTAGTCGTAGCGGGTGCGCAGCGCGTTCACCGCGGCGATGATGTCGTGCTTGTCGTCCGCCACCACCCGGGCCTCGGCCAGATCCACGCCCAGGGTGCCGAGAAAGCGGGCGATGGCGTTCAAATTGGTGTCCTGGGTGCGGCCGGAGAGGATCTCATCGCCGATGATCAGCACCGCGGCGGTGACGCGTTCCGGGGTTTCGCTGGCCATGGGGCGGGGCTCCATTATGTAGGGGCGGGCGCGAGTCTTGGCCCGCGCCGTCCTCCGTCACCTAGGCCGCCCATGCGCTTCCCGCAACCGTTGATCCGCGCCCGACTTGTCAAGCGCTACAAACGTTTCTTGGCCGATGTGGTGCTGGATGAGACGGGCGAGGCGCTCACCGCGCACTGCCCCAATCCGGGGGCCATGCTGGGCTTGCAGAACCCTGGTTCCACCGTCTGGCTGTCGAAGAGCGAGCGGCCGGGGCGCAAGCTCCCCTACACTCTGGAGCTGGTGGAGGCGGACGGGGGCCTGGTGGGCGTCAACACCCTCCTGCCCAACCGACTGGTGGGGGAGGCGCTGGCGGAAGGGCGCATCGTCGAGCTCGCGGCGTATCCCCGCATCCGGCCGGAGGTGAAGTTCGGCGAGGCGAGCCGGGCCGACTTTCGCCTGGAGGCTGAAGACGGCGCCGTGTGCTGGCTGGAGGTGAAGAACGTGCACCTCATGCGCACGCCGGGGCTCGCGGAATTCCCCGACTGTGTGGCAGCCCGCTCGCGCAAACACTTGGGGGAGCTGGCCGCCCGGGTGGCGGCGGGGGAGCGCGCGGTGATGCTGTTCGTGGTCCAGCGCATGGATTGCACCCGCTTTGCTCCGGCGGCGGACCTCGATCCGGCCTTCGCCGCGGCCCTCACAGATGCGGCCCGCGCGGGGGTGGAGGTGCTGGTCTATGGCTGTGAGGTGCGTGAGGCGGGGGTGGTGATCGCGGGCAGGGTGAGAGCGATCAACTGTGGCGTTCACCTGGGAAAATAAGCTAGGCTGCCGTAGATTTTCGGGCGGGGAAAGCGCGTGACCATTAAACCGAACCGCTTCGACCTCGTCGCCGGAGTGATAATTGGCTCGTTTCTGGTGCTCGGATTGTCATGGGAGCTGGGATTTATCGCCGTTCGTTTTTTCTTTGGGGCTCAAGTGGTCAGTGAGGGGACGGCCGTCGCAGTCATAGCCATTTTGTCGGCAAATCTCGCGATGGGGTCATTCGTGGTCACGCAGTTCGCAAATCTCAGTGTCTTTCGCGTTCGCCTATTGGTTGACAGCATAGAAATCAGAGGAATGCTTCGGAATCGACGAATTCGCGCCGTCGACATCGACCAGATATATTTCACCGAATATTCCAGATATGGACACATCGTTCTGAGCTTCGGCCCAGGTTCGGCTTCAATGTCCAGCCTGCTCTGGTCGAGAGAGGCATTTTATAATTTGATGGCCGAAGTGGCGAGCTGGGCTGCGCGCCTCGAAATGCCCGCGCCCGTCACAGTCGATACGGTAAATCCCGGAAAGGACGAGGTCTCCAAACGGGCCCTAAAGAAGCAGAAGTCTGCGTACGCGCAGGATTGGGTTGCCAGTACGCTGATATTCGCCGCGCTGACCCTGTTCTCGACGCTGCTTCAGGCCATTTTGCCTTCACCCTTTCAGTCTTGATTACTCGTTATTCGCAGCGAGCATGAACTTGCCCAACGGGACGGTACACCCACCAACCTCCGCTCATCCTCGCGCATCTGCGGACATCGCATTTTTTGTCATCCTCGCATTTAGTGCGAGGACCCAGGCTTCAGCCTCGCGAACATCTCCTGAAAAAGCAGAGTTGCGGAAGGCTGGGTCCCCGCGACACGCGCGGGGATGACAAAAAATAAGAAACCTGGATCTTCGCGCGAGGACCCAAGATTTATTCGCTTCGATATCAAAATTTGGCCGGCTTCACGGGATAGGCGGCGTTTTTCAGGTCTTCAGACCTGCCGATCGAATACTTTATCTCACAATCCTGATAGACGCTGGCGTCGATGACGGTTCCGTCGTCTTGCCGAAACCACAGTTGGATCACATCATCCCCACTGCCCCTCGGTCCCCCAGAGCGGCCGACGCCTAGCAAACGGTCTTTGCTCAAATTCTCGGCCGGCCCGCTTCGAGCCGCTGCTGACGCATTGGCGCGCGCCACCATCTGGTACGCCTCCGCGTCGGAGATTCCGTAACAAGCGTCGGGCTTGGATTCGGAGCAGCCTTGAACCAAGACGGCGCAGGCCAGCAGCCCCAATATCGCCATCCATCTCATCGGTCACCGCCTCGGGAGTTACAACTGAGCGACACGGGAAACTACCTTAGCGGAAATCTGACCACCACAGCAATCGGGTGGCGCTCGCGCTTTATCCCCCCCTCACGCCCGCGGGTGGGCCTTGGCGTAGGCGGCGAGGAGCCCCGCCGCGTCCACATCCGTATAGCGCTGGGTGGTGGAGAGGGAGGCGTGGCCGAGCAGCTCCTGAATGGTGCGCAAGTCCGCGCCCGCCCCCAACAGGTGGGTGGCGAAGGCGTGGCGAAGGGCGTGGGGCGTGGCGGTGTTGGGCAGGCCGAGCCGCGCGCGCAGGGTCTGCATCAGGGCCTGCACATGCCGGGGCGACAGGGGCCCGCCGCGCTTGGCCCGGAACAAGGCCCCCTCGGGGGTGAGGGCGAAGGGCGCCTCGGCGCGATAGGCCTCCACCGCCTCGCGCACCGCCGGCAGCACCGGGGCGAGGCGGGTCTTGTTCCCCTTGCCGGTGATGCGCAGCACCTCGCTTAAGGGCGCATCGGCGCCGGTCAATGAGAGGGCCTCGGAGATGCGCAGGCCGCAGCCATAGAGGAGGGTGAGCACGGCGGCGTCCCTGGCCTGCTCCCACGGCTCGCGATCCTCATCGAGGGCCGCCTCGCCGATGAGCCCGAAGGCCTGGTCCTCCGACACCGGCCGGGGGGCGGAGGGCTTCACCCGCGGTCCCCGCACCACGGCGAGGCGGGAGGTCTCGATGCCCTGACGCCGGTCGAGCCAGCGAAAGAAGCTGCGGATGGCCGAGAGGTTCTGGCTGAGCGAGCGGGGCGACAGGGGCGGCTCGCCCCCCCGGCGATGGGCGAGATAGGCGCGCAGCTCGGCGGGGGTCACGCTTGAGAGGTCGGCCTGGCTCAAGGCCTCGCCGCGATGCTGACCAAGAAAGGCGAGGAAGGCGCCCACCCCCCGGCGATAGGACTCCAAGGTGCGCGGCGAGGCCCGCCGCTCCAGGGCCAGATAGGCGATGAAGCCGTCCAGCGATTGTTGAGCAGTTACAGCAACGGCCATCTTGAGGCCACGCGCTCCACCACCCGGCCGAGGAAGGCCACCAGGTCCGCGCCCATGCAGGGGGTGAAGCCGTCGGCTTCTCCCGAGGCGAAGGCGAGGAGGCCGGCCCGCTCGGGCGCCCATAGCGACAGGCGAATGAGGGCGGCGCTTTTGACCGACAGGGCCGCCTCGCCGAACAGTTCGCCGGCTTCCGGGCAGGGGCCGAGGCGCCAGCCCTCGTGCGGGCCGAGCATGCGGTCCACCGCGCCGGCGGGAAGCGCCTTCCAGCCGATGGGCGTCACCGTGGCGTCCTCCCCCGGCTCGACGCCGAGCATGGCCCCGAGGAGGCCGAACTTGCCCCGCGCCGCCTCGTCCACCCGGCGGGCGAGATCGGCGTTGTTGCGGCTTTCCAGGAGGTCGAGGCTGAGGCCGTGCGTCTCCGACTGGGCAGTGAAATTGGCCGCGGCCATGTCCTCCACCGCCTGGCGGGCGGACTGTTCGCGGGCATGGGCGGCCTCGAGGCGGGCGAGGGCGGCGGGCAGGAACTCCACCACATTGTGAGCGATCACCCGAAGCCCGAGCTGGGCCAGGGCCTCAGGATCGCCGCGCAGGGCCTCGGCCTGGGCCAGCACCTGAGGGCGCAGCGCCTCCCAGTCGGGATTGGCGGCGGGGGGCTGTTCCTTGGGGGCGGTCATGGGGCGGGAAACCGATTCGAAACGAGCGCCTATCGGACGCCGACGCGCGCATCAGATCAAGGGGATCAGCTCAGGTTCGTCGTTATCGCTCGCGCGCCAGGGCTGGGCGAGGATGGCGGCGTAGAGGAGGAGTCCAAAGGCGGCGAGGGCGCAAAGGAGGGCCGGGACCGGCTCGCCCAGCTGGGCCAGCTGACGCCCGTCGAGGAAACAGGCCGCGCCGGTGAAGCTGTAATGCGGGTCCGTCCCCAGCTTGGCCGCGCAGCCGCTGAAGAGGGAGAGCTGCAAGGCCCAGACCGCCAGGGTGAAGCCCGCGGTGTAGCCGAACAGCAGCCGCTGCAAGAGGCCGCCGCGCCAGCCCAGCGCAAAGGCGAGGCCGAGCGGGGCGGCCAGCACGTGCAGATAATAGCCGGGCGTCGAGGCCCCTCGCCCGGTGAGGGCCACGAAGGCCAGCACGTGGTAGAGCAAGGACAGCACCAGCGGCGCGGCGAGGAAGGCCGGCGCCCAATCTATGATGGTTTCCGACGGCTCGACCTCGCGCAGGCTGCAGCTCCAGTTCCACAGGCTGAGCGCCACCAGCAGCACCGGCCCCAGGATGAAGTATTCCGGCGGGCGGGCCAGCGACCAGGTTCCCGTCCAGGCGAAGGTGGCCACGAAGGCGGCGAGGCCGCGGGCGAGCGCGAGGGGCGAGGCGTTATGGGCGAGGCCGGCCATCAGCCCGCCCTGCGCCTTCAGCTGCACGAAGTCCTGGCCGCCGGTGAGGTCGCCGGTGGCCTGATACTGGGCGAGATACCACCAGCCGCCCACGAGAAGCGCCACGACCCCGGTGGCCGCGGCGGCGAAGAGCCCCTCGCGCAGCTCGCCCTTCCTCCAGCCGAGGAAGACCAGGAAGGCCACGTAGCCGACAAGGATAGGTAGGAAGAGCGCCTTGGTGAGGAGGCCAAGGCCGAGCGCCAGACCAGCCACCAGCCACACCGCGGGCTGGCGCAGGCGCTGGTTCAGCAGCAACAGCATGGTCCAGGCGATGGCCGCTTCCAGAAGACACAGGGAGTCGTTGCCGAGGCGGGCGAGGCTCGGGAAGAATTGCGGCGCGGCGAAGGGCCAGAGCGCCATGATCGGAGTGAGCTTCGCCAGTCGCTCGCCGCCAAAGATCGTCGTGGCCATGACCCCGCCGGCGAGACCGGCGAAGGCGATCAGCCACGAGACCAGGCGCAGCAACTCCAGCCCGTGCTTGAAGTCGAGCCCTCGCGCCAGCTGGAAGGCGGGCAAGAGGGCCGCATAGTAGAGCGGCGGGTGCTGAGCTTCCCAGTTGGAGGTGGTGCTATCGGCGAAGACGCCGGGTCTCGCGCCGTCCAGCGCGACGCCATGTTGGTGGAAACTGCGATAGGTCTCGCCGCCATTCCCCTCGAACGGCGGGGCGTTGGTGTAGGGGCGCGGGCCCTTATAGCGCTGCAGGTCGGCCGACAGACTGTCGCGGCCCAGCGCCAGCGGATGACGGCGGTCGGCCAGTTCCTGCAAATAGGACCAGTGGGCGGTCTCGTCCGCGCCCTCGAAGGGCGGCAGGATCAGGCAGGCGCCGACGCCGGCCAGGAACACCGCCGCCAGGATCAGAAGGATGAGCTTCCGCGTCTCGCCCATGCTCGATCTAGCCTCTGCCGCGATAGGGGGGCACGCCCTGGTCGGGCAGCCACAGGCCCTCCGGCGCGGGGCCGGTCTGGTAGAAGATGTCGATGGGAATGCCGCCCCTCGGATACCAATAGCCGCCGATGCGTAGCCAGATCGGCTCGGCCTCGGTCACAATGCGCTTGCCGATGGCCACGGTGCAGTCCTCGTGGAAGGCGCCGTGATTGCGGAAACTGCCGAGGAAGAGCTTCAGCGACTTGGACTCGATCAGCCAATCGCCCGGCGCATAGTCGATCACCAGGTGGGCGAAGTCGGGCTGGCCCGTGACCGGGCAGAGCGAGGTGAACTCCGGCGCGGTGAAGCGGGCGAGGTAGAGCGTGCCCTTGTGCGGATTGGGCACGCGCTCGAGGATGGCGGTCTCCGGACTGTCGGGCAGGTCCGCCTTGGCGCCGAGCTGGGTGAGGGACGAGGCGTCGCTGGTCATGATCCTCGCTTAGCCCCCTCCCGCGTCGCGCGCAATGTAGCTACCATGTTACTAATCAATGATCAGGAGAGGCGACATGGCCAAGGATTTCGACGGCGACGTGGTGGTGGTGACCGGGGCCTCGTCCGGGCTGGGGCGGGCCATCGCCATCGGCGCCGCTGAGCGCGGGGCCAAGGCGGTGGTGATCAATTTCGCCTCCAGCCGTCAGGGCGCCGAGGAGACCGCGGCCCTTGTGAGCGCCGCCGGGGCCGAGCCGGTGCTGATCCAGGGCGATGTGGGCGAGGACGAGGCCTGCAAGGCCATCGCCGGGGCGGCGGCCAGGTTCGGCCGGGTGGACGCCCTCTTCAACAACGCCGGGGTGACGGTGTTCGCCCCCAACCACGCTGACCTCGATGCGGTGAACGCCGAGGATTTCCTCCGCCTCTATCGCATCAATGTGGTGGGGGCGTTCCAGATGATCCGCGCCGCGCGCGGGCTGATGGAGGCCTCGCCCCACGCCACGGCGGCGGTGGTGAACGTCTCCTCCATCGCCGCCTCGGCCGGCATTGGCTCTTCGGTGCCCTATGCGGCGTCCAAGGGGGCGCTCACCACCATGACCCTTTCCTTGGCGCGGGCCCTCGCGCCCAAGATCCGCGTCAACGCCATCTGCCCCGGCTTCATCGACACTCCCTGGTTCGAGAAGAGCCCCTCGGCGGCGGCGGTCGACCGTCTGCGCGCCGGAGTGGAGAAGTCGACGCCCTTGCAGGTGGCCTCCAAGGCCGAGGACATCGCCGACGCGGCCCTGTTCTTCGCCGCGCCCGCCTCGCGCCATGTCACCGGCGAGACCTTGCTGGTGGACGCCGGCACGCACCTCGGCTTCGGCACCCTCAGTCTGAGGTAGATGATCTTCCGAAGAGCCGGGGGCGGCGGCGGTCGAAATGCACCCTCGATCGATTTCGATAAGAACAAAGTCCGCGTCTCTTCGGAATTCATTCCAGATGATAGGCGGATAAGCATCTCAACCGAACCTTGGATTAGCGTTACGAATAAATTAAGCGCGTGGCGCGACCTATGGCCGCGCCAAATCCGCCCGTGGGTTGTTTTCGATCAAGGGGCGCGGCGATTGCCAATACTATAAACGCCGCAATGCACCGCATTCGCAAGGCGTATCCCATGCCCGCTTCTCAACCGGCTCCCCAACCCGCCGCCAAGGCTTTCCAGGCCGAGATGGCCGCCGTCCGCAACGCCCACGACGCCGCCGCGCGCACCCGCGTCAAGGCTGACCAGAGCAAGCGCCACGACGCTATCGTCTTTGGCGCCTGCATCCTTGTGCTGCTCATGGCCCTGGCCGAGCTGAAACGCCCCTCAACCGCGGTGCGCCCGTCGCCGCTGCCTGTGGCCGCCGCCAGCCAATAGCCGCGCGGGTCGTCATCCGCTAAGACCGCCCCGCAACAGAAGGGGCGACGCATGCGGGCGGCGATCATCGGGCCAGGCGCCATCGGCGGGTTCATGGCGGAGCGCCTGGCGCGTTCGGGGGCCAAGGTCTCGGCTCTCGCCCGCGGCGCGACCCTCGCGGCGCTTCAGACCCACGGGGTGCGGGTGCGTCAGGGCGGGGTCGAACGCTCGGCCCCCATTGCGGCCAGCGACAACGCCGCCGACCTCGGCGTGCAGGACTATGTGATCATCACCCTGAAGGCCCAGGCCCTGCCCGATCTGGCCCCGCGGCTTGCGCCCCTGATCGGGCCAAAGACCACCGTCGTCACCGCCATGAACGGCCTGCCCTGGTGGTTCTTCCTGCACGGCGCCAGCGACCTCGCCGGCCTTCGGCTGAAGGCGGTGGACCCTGCCGGCGCCATCGAGGCCGCCCTGCCGCTCGCTCAGGTGATCGGCTGCGTCATCCATGTTTCGGCGGCCAATCCGGAGCCCGGCGTCTCGGATGTGGTGGGCGCCGATCGCCTCACCTTCGGCGCGCCAGACGGCCGCGCCGTTCCCGCCGCCGAGGCCCTCGCCGCCGCCCTGCAAGGGGAGGGGCTGAAGTGCCCGGTGGTGGACGACATTCGCCAGCACATCTGGCTGAAGCTGTGGGGCAATATGTGCGTGAACCCCATCGCCGCCCTCACCGGCGCGGGGACGGGGCGCATCTTCGCCGACCCCTATCTGTTCGAGCTCTGCGTCGCCATGATGGCCGAGATGCGCGACCTGGGGGCCAAGCTCGGCCTCCCCATCGCCATGACCCCGGAGGCGCGCATGGACGTGGCGAGGCGGCTCGGCGACTTCCGCCCCTCCACCTTGCAGGACATGGAGGCGGGCCGGCCGCTGGAGCTCGACGCGCTCTTGGGCGTGCTCATCGAGGTGGCGGAAGCGGCGGGACAGCCTGTTCCCATGCTGAAGGCGGTGATGGGGCTCGTGCGCCAGGCGGGGATCAGCAAGGGGCTCTATCCGCCCCTCACGGTTGCCAGCAAAGAACATTAAGCGCACGTCGCATAACAAAGCGACGTCATAGGCTTGTATTCAAGTGTTAACGCGCGCGCAAACGCGCGCGTCGCGGGATGTCATGCGGCGATATCACGATATTTTGTGTCGGCGAAGCGTCCATTAACCAGCTTCGACTTGACCGTTGCGCGCGCCATGCGACGTTTCTTGCTGAGGGTGTCGCAAGTCGTCGGGACGAGGACGGAACGCGCTCAGGCTGTTGGCGTTGGACGATGGGGTGATGGCCATGCGTGACGCGCTCGCCGCCGATGCGGCGGTTCCTGTCTGGACCTTGCCGGAGGTGCGCGGCGCGCCGGCGGCGTTCCGCAATGTGGTGAAGGCGGCGGCCCAGCACTGGTTCACCGGCTCGCTCACCTTCGTGCTGCCCTCGGGCAAGCGCGTGCACATCGAGGGCCGGGCGCCGGGGCCGGACGCTGAACTGCAAGTGCAGGACTTCCGCTTTGTCGGGCGCATGCTGGCCGCGGGAGATATCGGCCTCGCCGAGGGCTACATGGCCGGGGAGTGGGACACGCCGGACCTCACCGCGCTTCTGAAGGCTGCGGCGCTCAATCTGGAGCGCTTGCAGATGCTGGTGCGCGGACATCCCCTGGTGGCCGCCGTGCATGGCCTGCAACACGCGCTGAACGCCAATACCCGCAAGGGCGCGCGGCGCAACATCATCGCCCACTACGACCTCGGCAATGACTTCTACCGCCAGTGGCTCGATCCCAGCATGACCTATTCCTCGGCCCTGTTCGAGCGACCAGAGGAGACGCTGACCGAGGCCCAGCATGACAAATACGCGGCCCTGGCCCGGCGCATGCAGCTAGAGCCCGGCCAGTCGGTGCTGGAGATCGGCTGCGGCTGGGGCGGCTTCGCCGAGTTCGCCGCCAAGGAGGTGGGGGCCAAGGTGGTGGGCCTGACCCTCTCACCCGCCCAGGCCGAGTTCGCACGCAAACGCCTGTTCGAGGCGGGCCTCGCCGAGCGCGCGGAAATCCGCCTCACCGATTATCGCGACATGACCGGCCAGTTCGACCGCATCGCCTCCATCGAGATGTTCGAGGCGGTGGGCGAGGTCTATTGGCCCACCTACTTTCAGGCGGTGAAGCGCCTCCTCAGCCCCGCGGGCAAGGCGGGGCTGCAGATCATCACCATCCGGGACGAGCTGTTCGCCCGCTATCGCAAGAGCACCGACTTCATCAAGAAGTACGTCTTCCCCGGGGGCATGCTGCCCTCCATGACCCGGCTGCGCGAGGAGGCGGCGCGGGCCGGCCTCGGCTGGCGCGGCGATGAGTCGTTCGGCCAGGACTACGCCCGCACCCTCCTGCTCTGGCGTGAGCGCTTCGACGCCGCCTGGCCTCAGATCGCCCCGCTGGGCTTCGATGAGCGCTTCCGGCGCTTGTGGCGCTTCTATCTCAGCTATTGCGAGGCCGGCTTCGCCACCGGCCGCACCGACGTGGTGCAGATCGCCCTTGAGGCTTGAAGGTTTCAGGCGGCCTGATGGCGATCGCCGGCTGAGGGAACCGCGCCCCCTCTCGCCGGCTTTAGCGTGGCAAGAAGCCGACAGGCGGCGAAATATTGCAAGCCGCCGCAATTTTCCGTGAGGCGCCGCATTTCCGAACGCTTATTAAGGAATTCACGGCGCGAAGGGACCTCTGGGGAAAGGACCTCTGGAGTCAGGATCGCCTGGGCGGGACGGTTTGGAGTTGCGGGGGCGATGATGGCGCTGCGGAGTGCGAGCTGGCGGGGATCGCTGAGCCTGGCGGCGGTCGCCTGGATCAGCGCGGCGAGCGTGGGGGCGCAGCCGGCGTCTGGCCCTATTTCAGGCATGCCGCTCGCCCAACCCAAGCCGCAAGCCGGTTTCCAAAGCGGCGCCTCCGCCAATCCTCAAGCTCTGGCCGTGGCGCGGCCCCGTGCGACGGCGTCCGAATTCGGCGATCCCGCCAATCCGCCGCGCCCGCCCGCGCCGCCGTTCAACGAGCGCGCCCGGCCGGTGACGGCCCTCTCTCAAATCCAGCTGCATCCGGGCGATCTGCAGACCATCATCCAGGTGCTGGACGACGGCGTCACCCACGGCTTCAAGAAGGGCGAGTTCGCCCCCGCCAATCTCGCCGAATTAGCCGCCTCGCCCGACCCGGCGGTGCGCGCCGAGGCCGAGGCCGCGGCCAAGCTCGGCGTCATTCGCTACGCCCGCGCCCAGCACGGTCAGCGCGTGCCGTTGCAGGACTTCCCCAAGAACTGGTCGGTGCGCCCGGCGCCCTATACGCCGGACTACGACTTCGCCAAGGCGGTGAGCGAGAACCGCCTCGGGCCCTGGCTCGAGAGCCTCGCGCCCAATTACGAGGGCTACCGGGCCCTCCGCCGGGCGCTGGCCCAATATCGCGACATCGCCGCCCACGGCGGCTGGCAGCCGGTGCCGCTCGGCCCGTCGCTGGGCCTTGGCGTGCGCGATTCCCGCGTCGTCGCCCTGCGCACCCGCCTCGCCGTGGAGGACCTGAAGCTCGCCCCGGCCAATGATCCGGAGCTGTTCGACCAGGCCCTCGCCGAAGCGGTGATGCGCTATCAGTGGCGCAACGGCCTCAACACCACCGGCATCGTCGATCGCGACAGCCAGACGGCGCTGAACGCCCCGGTGGGCCAGCGCATCTTGCAGATCATCGCCAATCTGGAGCGCTGGCGCTGGATGCCGGCGGAAATCTCCCCCACCCGCATCGAGGTGAACATCCCGGCGGGGGGCATGACGGTCTATTCGCAGAACCGGCCGGTGCTGGGCATGCGCGCCGTGGCCGGCCGCCCCACCGACCAGTCGCCCATGTTGATGTCGGCGGTGGAGAGCATCGTCGTCAATCCGCCCTGGAACGTGCCCCCCTCCATCGCCATGAAGGAGGAGTGGCCCAAGGAGCGCGCCCATCCGGGCTATCTCGCCTCGCACGGCTTCCGGGTGATCAGCGACGGCGCCGGCGGAGTGCGGCTGCAACAGATCCCCAGCGCCTCGGCTCTCGGAAAGTTGAAGTTCGATTTCCCCTCGCCGTTCGGCGTCTATCTGCACGATACGCCTACGCGCTCAACCTTTGCGCACGACACTCGGGCGGCGAGCCACGGCTGCGTTCGCCTGGAGCATCCGTTCGAACTGGCCACCATGCTGCTTCAGGAGGACCCGGAGTGGCGCTCAGACAACTTGCAGGCGGCGATCGACAGTGGAGACACCTCCCGCGTTCACCTTCAGCACCCCATGCCCCTGGCCATCCTCTATTGGACGGTGTTCGTGGCCGGCGGGCAGGTGAATTTCCGCACAGACTACTACAACTGGGACCAGCGTTTGCTAAAGCTTATCGATCAGGGTCGCGGCCTATCGACGCCTTGACTTCGCGAGCCTGAGCGGGCTTCGTGCCGCCGTCATTGTGGCGATCCGGCGCCGATGTGGGCGCTGTAGTCGGGCGGCGAGGTGTAATGTTGGAACGACGCAACCTCTTCAGGTGGGGGTTGGGGGGAATTGTAGCGTGTGCGGGGCTCGGGGGGGCGGGTCTTGCCGAAGCGGCCAAGGCCAAGGCGCACAATAAGGCGCACGGTCATTCTAGTCATGGCGCCCACGGCGGCCATGGACATTCGAGCGGGCATGGTGCGCATGGGCATTCTCATGGTCATCCGGCGCATGGTCATGCTCATGGTCATCCGGGCCACGGCAAGCACAGTCACGGCCATGCAGGCCATGGTCACGCGCACGGTCACGCCAAGTCGGATAAGAGCGCGATCATTCGGCCGTCAGACGACGTTGCCACAGCGGGCGCGCGCCAGGTGGCGCTGCACAACCTGCACACCGGCGAATCCATCTCCACCGTCTATTGGGAGGACGGCGCCTATGTGCCGGGCGCCCTGCACGAGGTGAACCACGTGCTGCGCGACTTCCGCACCGGCGACGTGCACACCATCCGGCCCGAGCTGATGGACCTGCTGCACAACCTGTCGCGCACCCTGGAGGTGGACCGGCCGTTCCAGGTCATCTCCGGCTATCGCTCGCCCCAGACCAACGCCATGCTGCGCGAGGAAAGCAACGGCGTGGCCCAGCACAGCCTGCACATGCAGGGCATGGCCATCGACATCCGCATCGAGAAGGTGCCGCTCGCCCGCCTGCACAAGGCCGCACTGATCCTGCAACGGGGCGGGGTGGGCTATTACCCCGACTCCGACTTCGTGCACGTGGACATCGGGCCGGTGCGGCGCTGGGGCTAGGGCGAGCGGACGCAGCCTCCCGCGGCGTCTCCGAAGATTAGCCCTGGGTCACCGAGCAACGATGGCCGTGGGCGTTCAGCTTGCGACAGGCCGCCGCCGCCTCGGCGCGGGTGAAGCCGGTGTAGCGGGCATGGTAGCGGCCCTTGCCGGCCTTCTCCACGAAGGCGTCGTCGGACAAAACGTCGCTGAACTTGCGCCCCATGGCGTGGATGTCGGTCTTGGCCTGGGTCTGCGAGCGATAGGCCCCCACCAGGATGGCGTAGGTTTCCTTATCCGCCTTCTTCGCTTCAGCCTTCTTCGACTCGGCCTTCTTCACAGGGGTCTTCACCGCCACGCAGACGCGCTTGTGGCCCTTCTTGTGGCAGACGGTCTTGGGACCGGCTTCCTCGTCGTCGCCTTGAGACCTGGCGGCGGCGAACTTGGCCTGGGCGAGGCAGACCTTCTGGAAGGCGTGGCTCACGCTGCGGCAGCCGGCGACGGTGAGGCCGTCCGGTCCGCCGGAGCAGACGGTGCGGGTCTTGTGGCCGCGGCCCTTCAGCTTCACCACCTGGCAATGGGCGTAGGGCTGCTCCACCCGCGCCACCGCGGCGGCGTGCCGGGTCGGCTGCGGCTTGATGGTCACCGGCAGCATGGAGGCCGGCACGATCTTCAGCCCGTCCTGCTCAGCCGAGCCCATTTCCGTGGGCGGGCGCACGATGGGGCCGTTCAGGTCCTCCGGCTCGTGCATCAGCGAGGCGAGGCTGACGGTCTGGCCGGCGGCGCGCTTGGCCATCACCTCGAAACCGGCGTTCAGAAGGTCTTCCACGTTTTCGTCGCGGATGGCGGTGGAGGTTCCGCCCAGCACCACGGCGATGAGCCGCTTGCCGCCCCGGGTGGCCGAGGCCGCCAGGTTGAAGCCGGCGGCGTTGGTGAAGCCGGTCTTCAGCCCGTCCACCCCCGACATGCGGCGCAGCAGGCCGTTGTGGTTGGTGATCTCGCGGCCGCGGAACTCGAACGACTTGATGCCGAAGTAGCTGTAATATTGCGGGAAGTCGCGCATCACCGCCCGGCTGAGCAGGGCGATGTCGCGGGCGGTGGAGATCTGGCGATTGTCGGGCAGGCCCGAGGCGTTGACGAAGCGACTGTTGCGCATGCCCAGCTCGTGCGCCTTCACGGTCATCATGGCGGCGAAGCGGCTTTCGCTGCCGCCGATCTTCTCGGCCATGGCCACGGCGATGTCGTTGGCCGACTTCACGGCGATGGCGCGCAGGGCGAGGTCGACGCTAATGGATTCGCCAGCGCGCAGGCCGAGCTTCGAGGGCGCCTGATTGGCGGCGTGATACGACACCGTCACCTGATCGCCGGGGGACAGCCGGCCGTGGGCCAGGGCGTCGAAGGCGAGATAGAGCGTCATGATCTTGGAGATGGAGGCCGGATAGCGCTCGTCGTCGGCCCGGCGGGCGTAGAGCACCTCGCCATTCTGGGCGTCCACCACGATGGCGGCGTACTTCTCGCGCTGGAACAGGCTGAGCTGGGCGAGGGCCGGGCTTGGGCTCAAGCTCGCGCCTGCACACGTGAGGATCAAAGCGAGGGCGGCGACAACAAATCCAACCCGGCGCCTCGGCGTCATCATGGGGTGCTTCCGTTCACTGAAATCCGGCGGTCCCCAGCGCCGCCCTGTCCTCTGTATCATCTCTGACCGCCTCTTTCTCTAAAGTAAACAATCAGTGTGTGAGATGCGACCTTGCGCCCCCTCTTTGCAGGTTCGGCGCCGCGCCCGATGAGGGGTGATTCAGCGCGTTGTGCGTTGCACAAAATTGTCATTGTGCGGTGCACAATTTTTCTTGCCATCGGCGGCGGTTTCTGGCAAAACGCGCTCGTGAGTTCAACGGGCCGTATGCCCGGCGACGGCCTTGCGCCCGCGGGCCGTCATATGTCGCAGACGCAGGAGAACAGACCCATGCCCACCCCCGGTGCTGACCAAATCCGCGCCACGGTCGATCAAGTGACCGCCGCCGGCAACCAAGCTTTCAAGGACGCGGCCGACAAGTCCCTCGCCGCCCTGAACGAACTGAACAGCCACTCCAAGCGCAACCTCGAAGCCCTTGTGGCCAGCGTCACCGCCGCCACCAAGGGCGCGGAAGCTCTGGGCGCTCAGGCCATGGCCTTCACCAAGAAGTCGGTGGAAGACCAAGCCGCCGCCGCCAAGGCCCTCACCGGCGCCCGCAGCGTGCAAGAAGTGGTCGAGCTGCAGACCAGCTTCGCCAAGTCGGCCATCGAGGCCTACATCGCCGAGCTGAACCGCGCTTCGGAAACCGTCTCCGCGGCGGTGAAGGACTCCATCAAGCCGCTCAACGAGCGCGCCACCGCCCTGGTGGAATCGGTCCAGTCCAAGCGTTAAGTTTTTTGGGCGCTAAGTCGCGCTTCGCCGCTTCGGCGGCGTCCCGATTACAGACAGGCCCAGCGTGAGCTGGGCCTGTTTTGCTTTGTGAGAATGGAGTCGGGCCCGGCGTAAGTCGGGCCTGTTTTTTTGCGCTTTCCGACCTTGGTCGACATGACGAGGGCGACTTCGACCCTGGACAGGCGCGCAACCGACGGGCTTCATGCCAGTTTGCGAAGGAGTTGCGTCAAGCCGCCTATGACCAAGGTTGATGTAGAAGCGCCGCCGCAACGCTTGCTGGCCCGCGTGGTCGCCGAGTTCGGGCTCGAGGTGATCGGCGCCTGGGTGGAGGCGCTGGGCGACCTGAAGAGCGCCCTCGTGTTTCAGGGCGTCAACCTCGCCAACACGGAGTATCTGCTCACCGACGCCGTCGCCGCCAAGGCGCATGGGCGGGACGGACCGCCCGACGCCCTGCGGCGACCGATCCGGGTGCACGCCCTCGCCCAGTCCCTCGGCCTCTCGCCGGAAACCACCCGGCGGGCGATCCTGCGCCTGGAGGCGGACGGGCTCTGTGAGCGCCGCGTCGCCGGTGTGACAATCCCGCCGGCGGCGCTGGAGCGAGCCTCGATCCGCGCGGCGGAAGATCTCACCCTGGCCAGCTTCGTCCGTGAGCTGAAGATGCTGGAAGAGCTCGGTTGGCGCTCGGCGCCCATCGCCGCGCCGGGCGGCGAGCTGACCGTGGAAGGACTGGCGCCTTGGCGACATCTGGTGCTGCTCAACATCCAGGACTATGTCTATCGCAGCGCCCTGGAAATGATCCCTTTGTTTGATCATGACTATGCCAAGGGCCTGATTTTCATGGCCATTCTGAGCGACAACATCCGCCAGATCACCTATGATCGCGAGCTGAGTTGGAACTACGCCGCCGCGAGCGCTCCGCCTCCGAATGATATCCGCGAGGCCGTCAGCGTGCGTAGCATTGGGGCCAAGCTGGGCTTCGCGCCAGAAACCACCCGCCGCTATGTGAACAGCCTCCTGAACGAGGGTCTGTGTACGCGCACCCTGGACGGCGTGGTGATCCCGGCGGAGGTGCTGATTCGACCGGAGTTCGTGCGCAGCGGCCTCAATATTCACATGTGGTTTCAGGCCATGCTGAAACGGCTGGACCGTGGGCTCAATTCCGCCGGTTGACGCCGCGCTTCAACGGAAACTCGGAGCCGGGTAAATCCCCTAGCCCATTTCTTCACGCCGGCGCCAGCACCTTGCCGGGGTTGAGGATATTGCCCGGATCGAGGGTCTGTTTCAGCGCCCGCATGAGGGCGATCTCGGCCGGGGAGCGGGACAGTCTGAGGAAGTCGCGCTTCTGCAGTCCCACCCCATGCTCCGCCGAGATGGAGCCGTGGAGGGCTTCCAGCGGGCCATAGACGATCTCCTCCACCGCGTGGCGGGTCTCGGGCGAGGTCTCCCCCACCGCGGCGATCACGTGCAGATTGCCGTCGCCGAGGTGGCCGAACACCATGGTGGGGGCCGAGGCGGGCCAGCGGGCTTTGATGTCGGCGCGCACCTTGTCCACGTAAGCGTTCATGTCGCGGATCTTCAGCGACACGTCGAAGGCGATCATGGGGCCGTTGCGCATGGTCTGGCCCACGTCGTCGCGCAGGGCCCACATGGCGCCGCGCTCGGCGTCGGACTTGGCGATGACGGCGTCGACGATCACCTCGTCCTCCAGCGCGCTCGCCAGCACCTTCTCGAAGCGCGGCTCGTCCTCGGCGGGATCGGCGCCCAGGCTCTCCACCAGCACATAGTAGGGCTGGCCGTAGGCGAGGGGCGGGCGCCCGCGCGCCGGCTCGGTGGTGACCAGCTGATAAAAATCGGCCCACATCACCTCGAAGGCCGACAAGGTCCCGCCGAGGTCCCGCTCCAGCCGGCGCAGCAGCTTGGGTAGATTGTCGAACTCGGAGACGGCCAGGAAGGCGGTGTTCTGGCTCACGGGCTTGGGGCGCAGGCGCAGCACCGCCTTGGTGACGACGCCGAGGGTGCCTTCGGAGCCTATGAACAGCTGCTTCAGATCATAGCCGGCGTTGTTCTTGATCAGGTCGTTCATGGCCGAGACGATGGTGCCGTCGGCGAGCACGGCCTCGAGCCCCAGCACCATGTCGCGCATCATGCCGTAGCGCAGCACCCGGTTGCCGCCGGCGTTGGTGGCGATGTTGCCGCCGATGGTGGCCGAGCCCCGGGCGCCGAGATCGAGCGGCAGGAGGAGGCCCTTGTCGTCCGCCGCCTCGCAGGCGCTCTGCAAGACGCAGCCCGCCTCCACCGTCATGGTCCCGGCCTCGGGATCGATGTCGAGGATGCGGTTCATCTTCTCCAGCGAGAGGGCGAGGGCGCCCTCGGCGCTGGCTCCGTCCACGAGGCCGGTCTTGCCGCCCCAGGTGACCACCGGCACGCCGGCGGCGCGGGCGATCTTCAGCACCTCAGCCGCCTGTTCCGTCGAGCGCGGATAGGCGATGGCCGTGGGTACGCCCATGCGGCCCCAGGCGCTCCAGGCCTTGTCGGAGGCGGCCTGGCCGGTGTCGACGCCGGCCTCGCCCAAAGCGGCCTGCAGCGCGGCGATCCAATCGGCCATGGTCTCAACTCCCTTGTGTCGTTGCGAGAAGATTGCAACGGTCGCCGCCGCCTGCGCAAGCTCAGCCTTGGCGGGCGCGCCACTCTTTGAACACCGCCCGCGCCGGGGGCGTCAGGTCGGGCCGGGCCAGCTCCACGATCATGGGCACGATGGCCTCGGGCGGGGGCAGGGTCTCGGGGTCCTCGCCGGGGAAAGCGCCGGCGCGCATCTTGGTGCGCATGGGGCCGGGGTCTACCAGCACCGCGCGCACGTTGTACTTCTCCATCTCGTCCGCATAGGTGGTGACGAGGGCGTCGAGCCCGGCCTTGGAGGCCGCATAGGCGCCGAAGAAGGCCCGCGGCGCCTCGCCGATGCGGCTGGTGACGAACAGGGCCCGCGGGGCCTCGGCCTTGCGCAGCAGCGGATCAAGGGAGCGGATCAGGCGGAAATTGGCGGTGAGGTTCACCGCCACCGCCTTGTCGAACACCTTGGGGTCCATGTGGGCCAGGGGCGTCACCACTCCCGGTTCGCCGGCGTTGGCCACGAGAATGTCGAGCTTGCCCCAGCGCTCATAGATGGCCGCGCCGAGGCGATCGAGGGCGTCGCCGTCGGTGACGTCGCCGGGGACGAGGGTGGCGCGCTCGCCGGTGGCGGCGAAGATGGCGTCGTCCAGAGCCTCCAGCCCGCCTTGGGTGCGGGCGAGGGCGATCACGTGGGCGCCGGCCTGAGCAAGGCCCAGCGCGACGGCGTAGCCGATGCCGCGCGAGGCGCCGGTGACGAGGGCGAGGCGGCCCTTCAGGGGTTGGTCGGGGTCAAGTTCGGTCATGCCTTCGCATAAAGCGGAACGAGGTCAAAGGGTAGGGGGCATGCGGGCGCTTCGCCTCGACCCTGAAGGTCAGGCGGCTTGCTGGAACGTGCGGGCGGGCGGTCGGCCCCGGCCGGTGTTCGGGTTGGCGAGGGGTGTAAGGCCTCGCCGGGGCGGCGGCGATTGTCAGACGCCGCCGGGGGTGGCGACGGTTGCTAGCCGTCGCCGATTTGGCCGGGGCCTTCCCCGGTGGTGCGCGGCCGGGAGTTTAGGATCGCCGACGCCGCTTCTCACCGCCAAGGTTGAGCGCCGCCGACGAGGCCTCGCCCCCGCCTCGCCAAGGCGTCCCGCGCCGGCGCGGAACACGAGAAGAGCATGGCACAGCTTCGGAGGGCGCGGATTGGCTCGCCTGGGGCGCGAACCGTTAGAGGCTGAGATCGGCCGCCGCCAGGGCCGGGGCGATGTCGGCCATGTGCGTCTCGAATCCGCCCGGCGTGTTGAAGGTGATGAACCCCGCCCGCGCGTCGCTGCGGTTCTCAAAGGTGTGCAAGGTCTCGCCGGGAATGAGGATATAGGCGCCGGCTCTCGCCTCCGACCACACGCCGTCGAGGGACACGCTGAGACAGCCCTCGATGATATAATAGACGTGGTCCTCCGGGTGCTGGTGCGGCGTCGGCCCGCCGGTGCGCGGCGCCAGCCACCATTCGGAGATGGAATAGGCCTCGTCAGTCTCGCCGAGGTCGGCCTTGAACACCGCGGTCAGCCGGCCCATGGGATAGACCCGCCCACCGTCCGGCGGCACGATGCGAGCTTCGCGAGTGTCGGACATGGCGCGCTCCAATGCGTTTCGCCCAGCCCATGATCGCTCCGTTGCGAGGAGTTCGCAATATTTGCCCTTGGGCTTGACGCGCCTTGCCGTTAGATTTGAATTGTCCGACAAATAAGCGACACAAAGACGAGGAGCGCGAGGCATGCGATCGAGCGGGGGAATGAACCGGCGGCGGTTCACATGCGCCCTGACCCTGACGCCCATGGTTGTGGCACCCTTGGCGCTCGGCGGCGCCACGAGCTGGGCGGCGGAGCGGCTGGCCCTGCCTGTGGCGGGGCCCGAGGCGGCGCCGCGCCTGACGCCTTTCCCGCTCGGCAGCGTGCGCCTCGGCCCCGGCCCGTTTCAGGAGGCCGAGGCCTGGAACCGGGCCTTCATGCTGCGCCAATCGCCGGACCGGCTGTTGCACACCTTCCGCCTGCTGGCGGGGCTTCCCTCCACGGCCAAGCCCCTGGGCGGCTGGGAGTCGCCCGACTGCGAGCTGCGCGGCCACTTCATGGGCCACTATCTGTCCGCCTGCGCCCTGGGCTACGCCAGCCGCGGCGATGCGGAGCTGAAGGCGCGGGGCGACTATCTGGTGAAGAGCCTGGCCGAATGCCAGGCCGCCCTCAATCAGAAGGGCTATCTCAGCGCCTTCCCCCAGGAGTTCTTCGTGCGGTTGGACGCGCGCCAGTGGGTGTGGGCGCCCTTCTACACCTACCACAAGATCATGGCCGGCCTTCTCGACATGCACCTCCACGCCGGCAACGCCGAGGCGCTGAAGGCGGCCGCCGGCATGGCCGAGTGGGTCGACGGCTGGACCGCCGCCCGCACCCCCGCCCACATGCAGGACATCCTCAGCGAGGAGTTCGGCGGCATGAACGAGACGCTCTACAACCTCGCCGCCGCCACCGGCGACGCCCGCTGGATCGGCGTGGGCGATCGCTTCCGCAAGGACGCCTTCTTCACCCCTCTGGCGGCGCGGCTGGACGAGCTGCGCGGCCTGCACATGAACACCCACATTCCGCAGGTCATCGGCGCCCTGCGCCGCCATGAGCTGACGGGGGAGGCGCGGGATCGCGAGATCGCCAGCTTCTTCTGGGACACGGTGACCTCGTCGCGCACCTACGCCACCGGCGGGGCCAGCAACAAGGAGCATTGGCTCACCGAGCCCTATCGCCTGGCCGAGGAGTGGCGCCAGGGCGCCAACCACCAGGAATGCTGCTGCTGCTACAACATGCTGAAGCTGACCCGGGGCCTGTTCGCCCACGATCCGCGCGCGGCCTACATGGACTATTACGAGCGCAATCTGCTCAACCATCGCCTGGGGACCATCGAGCCGGGGACCGGGCGCACCACCTATTTCCTCTCCCTGGCGCCCGGGGCCTGGAAGACCTTGGCCACCGACGAGGCCACCTTCTGGTGCTGCACCGGCACCGGGGTGGAGGAGTTCTCCAAGCTCAGCGACAGCATCTATCACCACGACGGCCGCGGGGTTTACGTCAACCTGTTCATCGCCTCGACCCTGGACTGGCGCGAGCGCGGCGTGCGGCTGAAGCAGGTCACGGATTTCCCTCGCAGCGGCGCGACCACCCTGACCATCGAGGCCGCCCCCGGCGGCGAATGGCCGCTGCATGTGCGCATCCCCGCCTGGACCACCAGCGGCGCGCGGATTCGCCTCAACGGCCGGCCGCTGGAGGCCATGGCCGATCCGGGCGGCTATCTGCGCCTGCCGCGGGTGTGGAAGACGGGGGATGTCGTTAGCCTTGATCTGCCCATGCCGCTGCGGGCGGAGCGCTTCCCCGACGCGCCGCAGATCCAGGCCCTGACGGTCGGGCCGGTGGCGCTGGCGGCGCAGCTGCCGCGCGGGGAGATTTCGCCCGCCCTGATGCAGGAGCAGGGGCCGGCGGTGGACAAGCTGCCCCTCAGCGCGCCGCAGCTGAAGGCGGAGGGGAAAAGCCTCGACCAGCTGGTGCGGCCCCTCAGCGACAAGCCGCACCACTACGCGGCCCGCACCGCCGACGGCGCCGAACTGCGCTTCGCCCCCTTGAACGAGAGCTGGGACCGCTACAGTGTTTATCTGGAGCTGAGTTAGGGGGAGGGGAAGTTCGGGCCAGTTCGTAATGATCTGGGACCCGCGTTTGCTTGTATTGCAGAAGCGCATTTAGTCCCGCGCCGGCGCATGAATTCAATTAGTTATCGACAATGTTCCTTATTTGTTCTATGACTCATACGCGCTGATTTCGTCCGGAGTCGTAACGAAAGCAAGTGCTTACGCGAATCGTCAGGGCAGGGCAGGATGAGGCATGTTCAATCGCCACCCTCAATGCGCGTGACGTCCGGCGCAGTCAGAGACAACGGCGCGCAGCGGCGCCTCAATCGCGCGAGGTTTCAGGCTTCGCGCGATCTTGCAGCTGCGCGTTCGGTTGCTCGAACATGGGCGACGGTTACCGCTGATGTGCAGCAAGCTGACCAAGCAGCGCTCTTCGCTGCCAAAGCACTGCGCGCCTACGCAAAACACACGCAGCCGGACATCGAGCTCAGCGATGCGAGACCCGTATCCAATGCCTCGCTTGATGATGAAGCAATTGCGCTCGCGGAAGATTTCGGACAGCTGTGTTGCACCCTGCCGGTAATGGAAGCGCTCCATGAGCTGACGAGTCTCTATGCCGCCTTACTTCCGAGCGCTCGCCGCAGCGAGCTTGGCGCTTTCTATACGCCGCCTGCGCTCGCCTCGCGCCTCGCGGACCTTGCAAGTGAGGCGGGACTGGACTGGACGCGTGCTCGAGTTCTCGACCCGGCCTGTGGCGGCGCAATCCTTCTCCTGCAGGCGGCGGCGCGGATTCAGGCCGCGCTTGAAGGCAGCGACCCCGCTTTCATTCTTACTCTGCTTGGTCAGCGACTCGTCGGCCTCGAGATTGATCCGAACGCGGCGGCGCTTGCTCAAAATGCCTTCGAGATTTTCGTCGCGCCGCTGGCGATCCAAAGCGGGAGAAAGATTCCGCAAATTGTGCGCGTCGCTGACGCCCTGGATGTCGTTCTTACTGAAAAGTTTGACCTAGTCATCGGCAATCCCCCGTACGGGAGGGTTCGCCTGTCTCTGGAACAGCGCGAGCGTTTTGCCCGGAGTCTCTACGGACACGCTAACCTATATGGCGTGTTCACGGACCTCGCAGTGAGCTGGACCAAGCGGGGCGGCTATATCGCCTATCTCACGCCGACGAGCGTTCTAGGCGGACAATATTATGCGGCGCTCCGCGGCCTCTTGGCGTCCGAGGCTCCGCCAGTCTCCATCGACTTCGTGCATGCGCGCACGGGCGTGTTCGAAGACGTCATGCAGGAAACCATGCTCGCACTCTACGAGCGAGGGGCTTCGGCCGCGAGCTTTCAGGTGCACTACATCAATCTTACCGGACGCACGGCTGCGACGATCACGAAGAACGGCGCCGTCGCACTTCCGCCTGACGCCAAGTCGCCGTGGCTGGCGCCGCGCGACCCCGACCATGCCAAGCTGATCGCGTGCGCTGCAAGAATGCCCGCGAGGTTCTCGGACTGGAACTATGAGGTGTCGACGGGCCCGCTCGTCTGGAATCGATTTAAGACGCAGCTGCGCGATAGGCCCGGCAAAGGCGCTTATCCGCTGATCTGGGCCGAGTCGGTCACTTCGGACGGTCAGTTTGTGTTCCGGGCGTTGAAGAAGAACCACTCGCCATTCTTCAAGCTTGAACGCGGCGACGAGTGGCTTCGCATTACCGAGTCCTGCGTTCTTGTTCAGCGCACCACCGCCAAGGAACAAGCGCGGCGTCTGATCGCTGCGGAACTGCCGGCGAGTTTTATTCGGAAGTGCGACGGCGTCGTGGTCGAGAACCATCTCAACATGGTGAGGCCGATCGCCGCGCCGAAGGTGACGCCCGAAGCTGTTGCTGCGATCCTCAACAGTCCGGTGGTGGACCAACTGTTCCGCTGCATCAGCGGCAGTGTCGCAGTCTCGGCTTTCGAACTTGAATCGCTTCCGCTTCCGTCCGTCGAGGCTATGCAGGGGATTGAAGCTCTGCTTCGACAAAAGGCCTCACGCGTCACCGTGGAGCGCGCCATCGCCGAACTCTATTCCGGGGAGGGTGCTTGAGCCTCTCGCCGCTTCCCAACTGGCGTCAGATTCACGAACGCCTTCCAATTATCTTTCCACCAGGGATTCAGAACCGGGATCGTTCCACCTGGGAGATCGCGGCGCGCACCATCTTTGTCATGCTCTACGCCGGTGCTGTCGAAGGCCGGGAGCAATGGCTCAGGCCCGATCAGGTCAGCCGCATGACGGATGCTCAGGCCGACAAGCAAGATGACCTTTCGCGGCTCAATTGGGCGAAAGAGTCTGTCAGACCAGGCAAGGGCGAAATCCCAGGCCGCTGGTACGCCGTAAACACCCGTGAATCGATCCGCGACGATACAATTCGTTATGCGCTGATCCAGAACGCGGCAGTCATTGAAAGGCCCGGTCTCCCGACGACTTCGCCCGCCGGGCGTTACGCGCTTCAGGCCGATTTCGCAGCCTTACTTGATCCCACGCTTGACGAAGCCGCGTTCCAGGCTCGCGCCGATCTTTGGCGTGACAAGTACTTGAATGCAGGCGCGCTTGCGCGGATCGCGCTCCGCCGAAAGAGGGCCGTTGCGGACGGCGACTTCGTCCTCGTAACCTTCCCCAACGGCGAAGCTCGGCGCATGACGCCGGGCGACAGCACAGACATCACCAAGGCGGTCATCGAGGTCTTCGCACCGCACTTCCTCGCGAAACCTGATGTCATCTTCGTTAGCGAGAGCGGCGCGAAGGTTGTCGCTCGTGATGACGATCTTGCGAGGGCGGTCGGCCTCAACATCCAGTCTGACAAGAACCTACCCGACATTATCCTGGTCGACCTCGGTCCCCAGCATCCAAGGCTGATCTTTGTGGAAGTCGTCGCGACCGATGGCCCCATCAACGACGCTCGCAAAGCCGCGCTTGTCAAACTGGCGGGCGACGCCGGGTTTGCGGCCGAGCATTTGGCCTTCGTGACGGCTTACCTTGATCGTGGCGATCCGCCCTTCCGCCGGACCGTCAGCAGTCTGGCATGGGGCGGTTACGTCTGGTTCGCCTCTGAACCCGACAAGCTGATTATCCTCAGCGAGAGTGCGGAGAGCCTTACTGGCGCATAGCAAGCATTCGGCACGCGCTGTAGCAATCGGGGCAGCTTTAACCGCCCAAATCTATTGAGCTAACCCCTACGCGCTCACCAGCAGCGACAGCTGGGAGTCGTTGGCTTCCTTGGCCCGCTCGGCCTCTTCGCGGTCCTGCAGGCGGGTGGGGTAGTCGCCGGTGAAATAGTGGTCGGTGAACTGGGGCATGTGCGGGTTGCGTGGCCCGGCCTCCAGGGCGGCGTAGAGCCCGTCCACCGAGAGGAAGCCGAGGCTGTCCACCTCGAGATAGGCCTCCATCTCCTTCAGGCTCATGCGCGCGGCGAGCAGGTTCTCGCGCTCGGGCATGTCGATGCCGTAGAAGTCCGGCCACTGGATCGGCGGGGAGGCGGAGCGCAGGTGCACCTCCTTGGCGCCGGCCTCGCGCACCATGCGCACGATCTTCACCGAGGTGGTGCCGCGCACGATGGAATCGTCGATGAGCACCACGCGTTTGCCTTCCAGCACCGAGCGGTTGGGGCTGTGCTTCATGCGCACGCCAAGCTCGCGGATGCCTTGGGTGGGCTGGATGAAGGTGCGGCCCATATAGTGGCTGCGGATGATGCCCATCTCGAAGGGCAGGCCGCTCTTCTGGGCGTAGCCGAGGGCGGCGGGCACGCCGCTGTCAGGCACCGGCACCACGATGTCGGCGTCCACGCCAGTCTCTTCGGCCAGACGCGCGCCCATGCGCTTCCTCACCTGATAGACCGGCTGGCCTTGCACGATGGAGTCCGGCCGGGCGAAATAGACATATTCGAACAGGCAGGGGCGCGGGGCTCTCGCGGGGAAGGGGCGGAAGCTCGCCAGCCCGTCGTCGGAGATCACCACCACCTCGCCGTGCTGCACATCGCGCACGAAGCGGGCGCCGATCATTTCGAGGGCGCAGGTCTCGGAGGCCAGCACATATTTACCCTCCAGCTCGCCCAGCACCAGTGGGCGGATGCCCAAGGGGTCGCGGGCGCCGATGAGCATGGTGTCGGTGAGGGCCACCAGCGCATAGCCGCCCTCGATCTGCGACAGGGCGTCGACGAAGCGGTCCACCACCTTGGGGGCGCGGGAGCGGGCGATGAGGTGCAGGATGACCTCGGAGTCCGAGGTGGACTGGAAGATGGCCCCCTGCTGCACCAGGCGCTTGCGCAGGGACAGGAAGTTGGTGAGGTTGCCGTTGTGGCCGATGGCGATGCCGCTGGACTCCAGGTCCGCGAACATGGGCTGCACATTGCGCAGGAAGCTGCCGCCGGCGGTGGCGTAGCGGGTGTGGCCGATGGCCGCGGCGCCGGGCAGGCGGCGCACCACGTCGGGGCCGGAGAAGGCCTCGCCCACATGGCCCTCGTGGCGTTCGTTGTGGAAGCGCTGGCCGTCGAAGGCGGCGATGCCGCAGGCCTCCTGGCCGCGATGCTGCAGGGCGTGCAGGCCAAGGGCGGTGATCGCGGCGGCCTCCGGCACGCCCCAGACGCCGAACACCCCGCATTCCAGCCGCAGCTGGTCGTTACGATCCTCGTCTTCAGGCGAGAATCCGGCAGGGGTGTCGGCGAGGGTCATCTCGTTCGCTCCACGAGGTCGTCGATGCCATGACGCATCTTCGGACCGTAGGCGGCAGGTTTGGTCGGCGGCGATTTGTGCGGCTGTACGTCGTAATTGCTAAGATGGGAAGCCTTGGGGACGATGGAAAGTCCAACACGCTCGGCCTGATGCGCTGAGGCCTCGCTCACGCGCTGGTTGAGCTCGGCGCTGACATTGGCGCTCACCTTGTCCACCGCCTGTTGCTCCAGGGCCTTGGCGAGGTCGGCGCCGTGCGGGGCCACCACCCCCATGAGTTTTCCCGAGGCGCGGGCGAGGGGGTAGAGCTTGGCCTCCGTCACCCACTTCGGAGCGGCGTCGCCCGGCGCCACGGCGCTCAAGGTGAGCTCAAAGAGGCCGAGGATCACCAGGGCTCGGCCGACGCCGAAGGCCAGCCCCGCCGTGCGGTCGAGGGCGCCGAGGCCCTGGCTCCGGTGCAGCTGGCTGACGATGATGGCGGTGAAGGCCTTCAGGCAGAAGAACACCAGTAGGAACACGCCCCCCACGGCGGCGGCGAGGGCCAGCCAGTCCGGCTGCACCAGCTTGCGGGCCACGGGGGCGCTCAGCGGCAGGGCGTAGGCGGCGATGAGGGCCGACAGGGCGAAGGCCACGAGGCCCACCACCTCGCGCACGCCGCCCTTGGCGAGGCCGTTGAGGCCGGCCACCAGAAGAAGCGCGAGGGCGAGGAGGTCGAAGGCGGTCATGACGGTCGCACCCTAGGCCTAAGGGGTAAGGAAGGGGTTTAGCTGAAGTCGCCATCGCCGATTCTCGCCACGGCTTCGGAGAGCCGGCTGACCCCGGCGATGTGCACGCCTTCCGGGGCGCGCTCCTCGGCGGCGCGGGGGGCCAGCGCCCGGGAGAAGCCGAGCTTGGCGGCCTCCTTCAGGCGGGAGTCCATGCGGCTGACCTGGCGCACGTCCCCCGAGAGGCTCGCCTCGCCGAACACCACGCAGTCCTGCGGCAGGGGCTTGTCGAGGGCGGAGGAGGCGAGGGCCGCCGCCGCGGCGAGGTCGGCGGCCGGCTCGGTGATGCGCAGCCCCCCCGCTACATTGAGATAGATGTCGCGATCGCCGAAGCCGAGGCCGCAGCGGGCTTCCAGCACCGCCAGCACCATGGCCAGGCGCCCCGAATCCCAGCCCACCACCGCGCGCCTCGGCGTGCCGAAGGCCGAGGGGGCCACCAGGGCCTGGAACTCCACCAGCACCGGGCGCGAGCCCTCGATGCCGGCGAACACCGCGGCGCCCGCCGCCCGCGCCCCGCCCTCGTTGAGAAAGAGGGAGGAGGGGTTGCGCACTTCGCGGAGGCCTGCGTCGCTCATCTCAAAGACGCCGATCTCGTCGGTGGCCCCGAAGCGGTTCTTGGCCCCGCGCAAGATGCGGAACGGATAGCCGCGCTCGCCCTCGAAGGAGAGCACCGCGTCCACCATGTGCTCCACCACTCTGGGGCCGGCGATCTGGCCGTCCTTGGTCACGTGCCCCACCAGGATCACCGCCGTCTTCTTTTTCTTGGCCAGGCGCACCATCTCGCCGGCGGCGGCGCGCACCTGGGCCACCGAGCCGGGGGCGGCCTCCAACTGGTCGCTCCACAGGGTCTGGATGGAGTCGATGACCACGAGGTCGAACTGATCGGCCTTCAGACCTTCCACCACTTGGCGCAGGCTCGTCTCGGCGGCGAGGCGCACGGGGGCGTGGGCGAGGCCCATGCGCTGGGCCCGGGCGCGCACCTGCTCCACCGCCTCTTCGCCGGAGACATAGGCGACGGAGGCGCCGCCCAGGGCCGCCTGGGCCACCACCTGTAAGAGGAGCGTGGACTTGCCCACCCCCGGATCGCCGCCCAGCAAGATGGCCGAACCGGGCGCCACCCCGCCCCCGCACACCCGATCGAACTCCTCCACTCCGGTGACGATGCGCGGCGGCGACGGGGTGTGGGCGTCGAGCGTCTCGAAGGCCAATCCATTGGCGCGCGAGCGCGAGGCCTTCACCGGGGAAAGCGCCCCCGGCGGCCGGGCGGCGGGCAGCTCTTCGACGAGGGTGTTCCAGGCCCCGCAGGCCGGGCACTGGCCGGCCCACTTGCCCTGCACGGCGCCGCAGGACTGGCAGACATAATGCGCGCCGTCGCGGGCCATGGGGTGCTCCTGGAAGGGGTGGCAGCATGGCGTGATTCGGGGGCGGGGCGGGCGTGATCCAGTCCACAGGCGGGGGTTCCTTTGGCCTCTCCCCCTTGAAGGCAGGGGAATCGCATATGGGTTTGGAGTCGGGTTGTTAGGGCGAACGGGGTTCTGAGGTTGTCTTCCGGATGGAAGGGAGACGGCGGATGGAGACGTTTTCGGATTGCTTT
>JBFLWS010000006.1:0-205770 GCA_040757715.1 Pseudomonadota bacterium
GCGATCTGGGCGTAGAGCCGGTTCAGCTTGGCGTTCATGCCCCCGAGCGCCTGGGGTTCGGCGAAGGAAACAAAGCCGCCCTTGATGGGAAAGCGACGCCCGGAGGGGGTGGTCAGATCGCCTGCGCCGGGACGCAGCGCCTCCTCGCCGCCGGGGCTGCGCAACACCGCCAGAGCCTCGGGCCCCAGTTTGCGCGGCCGGGAGACATAGGCGGTCCATAGGGCGACGAGCCCGAAGCCGGCGGCCGAGCCCGCATAGCCGCACACCTCCGCCGGCGCCCCCACCTTGGCGGCGATCTCCCCCAGAACCACGGGCCCGAAGGCCTCGACCCCCGCGCTCGCCGCAAGACCGACGGCCGCCGCCGCAATAAGACCGAGGCTGCGCCAGCCGGCCTCGTGGATCCACAGCCCCACCGCCACGCCGACCACCGTCAGATGAAGCCCGTCGTCGGACGCCGCGACCAGGCTCGGCTGACCTAATCCTTGCGCAGCGCCCGCGATAAGGTCCGCCGCCAAGGGCAGGCAAAGCCCCGCCAACAGAGGAAAGCGGCGCGGACGCAGCAGGCGATAGAGCAGCAGCGGCGCCACGCCCGCGGCCAGGGCGGCCAAGCGCAACGGCGCCTCAGCCAGCGGATCGGCGATCCAGCCCGGCGCGTCCGTCAGCACGCTCAGACCAAGATTGATGAGCAAGAGCCACAGCGCCCCCGCCAGCGGCCTTTGCGCGCCGATGAACCAGGCCCCCAGGATGGGCAGGGTCCAGGCGCCGATGGGGCGGATGAAAAACCCGGCCAGGAACACCGCCGCCGTGGCCCAGGCCAGCAGCATCAAACGGCGATCGGGCCTCAAGGCGGCGGACATTTGACGACCTCGGCGCGGCGGGATAATCTTACACCGTAAGAATGCCCTTACGGTGTAAGAAAGTCAATATGCCGTCCCCGCCCCGAAACGCGCTTAGTCAGGATCGCATTGTGGAGGCCGCCCTCGCGCTCATCGACGAGGCGGGCCTTAGCGCCCTCTCCATGCGCAAGCTAGGCGCCCGGCTCGGGGTCGAGGCCATGACCCTCTATCACTACGTCCCCAACAAGGACGCGCTGCTTGATCTTGTGGTGGAGCGGGTGGCCATGAGCGCGGCGGCGGCAGGCGCCTCCACAAGCGCGGACTGGCGCGACCGGCTGGCGCATTTCGCCCGGCGCTATCGGGCCCAGCTCATCTCCCACCCCAAGGTCCTGCCCCTGATCTCCACTCGGCCGCTGCGCTCGCCTGAGGCGTTGGGGGAGTTTTCCCAGGCCTTGGCGCAGATGGTCGGCCAAGGCTTTACGCCCAAAGACGCCTATTTCGCGCTCCAGGCCGTGGCCATGCTGGTCATCGGCATGGCCATCGCCGAGGCGGGCGAGCCGGCGCCCGGCGCGGAACCGCAGGCCGAGCCAGCGACCGAGGCGCCCGTCGAAGGCGGCTATGCGGCCGCGCTTCAGGGCCTGTTCGGCGAGGCGCAGGCGCTCGATACCCGCCACCAGGACGGATTCGAATTCGCCCTCGCCGCGCTGCTGGACGGCTTGAACCTTAGGCGCAATCCGTGACGCGGAGCGGCCGCCAGTCAAAGCTTGCCGACCTCTTCGAGGATCATCGCCACGGTCTTTAAGGGAAGCGCCAGCTTCAGGGGCGCATCCAGAAGCCGCAGGGCGCCATAGGCTTCATACCAGGTCGCCGCCCGATCGTTCTTGGCGTCGATGAACATCATGACGCCGCCAACCTCGGCCGCCACGCGCAGGCACCGCTTGCCCGCCGCCAAGAGAAGCTGACCCCCGAGCCCTCGTCCTTGCAACGCCTGATGTGTGGCGAGGCGCGCCAGGAGAAATCCCCCCACGTCATGACGAGGAAGGCCCTTGGCGACGACCCCGGGCGCCGATCAAAGGCGATGGACGACGGCGCCAAGCTGTAAAAGCCCAGCACGCGGCCCTGCATGTCGTCATCAATGGCGCAAAAGGTCTTGGCGCCGCCGCCTTCATGGGCTTGGCGCGCATGCTTTTGCAAAAACTCGTTCAGCGCTGCGTCGCCGCAGTCGAACGCCTTACGGTCGTGCGCCTTGTCGATGGCTTCCTCATGCCACCTCGGCAAGGTCATATGGATTTGGGCAGAGCCTGAGCCGCGGCGCGCAGCTTCTCATTAGGCTCTGGCGGGTTTTCCAGCAGAGCCATGACCTGCATAAAGTCACGCTCCGAAACCGTTGCGATCTCAGCTTCGTGGATGACGGCGTCCGCCTCGCGCAGCGCCGATTGGGTGACGAAGTGGGTAAGGTCCGTGTTGCGCAGCGCGGCCGCCCTGATGAGGCGCGCCTTCACCTCCGGCCGGACCCGCAGGTTCATTCTCTCGTTGTCATCGACAGCGGTGCGCGGCATGGCGGCCTCGTGACGTTCGGTACTCACCCAATATGTACGTGAATCTGGGGCGTCTGTCGATCTTCAGGCGCCTTGATTGCGTACCGCTCCGCCGATGGAGCGGGGTACGGCCTGGCCTCCTCCCCTCAGCTTTGGCGCGCCCGGCAGGACTCGAACCTGCAACCGCTCGCTTAGAAGGCGAGTGCTCTATCCGGTTGAGCTACGGGCGCCTGACCAGAAGGCTGTGCGGGACCTTCAGTGGGTCCAGGGCTCGGTGCGCTGGAAGGCGAAATTGTCGGCATAGGCCTTGAGCTTCGGCTTGGGCGCATTGGGCGTCAGGATGCGGAACGGGATGCCGTGACGCTGACAGAAGACCACCGCCTCCTCCTGGGTGTCGAACTTCATCCGCACCTGGCCGTTCATGTCGGAGGACGAGATCCAGCCCATGAGCGGGTCGGGCGTGCGGGCGGAGGCGGGTTCGAACTCCAACACCCAGTCGTGGGTCTTGGCCTTGCCCGATTGCATGGCGGTCTTGGCGGGACGGTAGATGCGAGCCAGCATGGCGACCTCGATGGCGGGGCGGACGGAGACCGTCGCCGTATCGCCCTGGAAAGCGCGGAATCGCGGCCGAATGTCAAGCGTAGAGCGACGTTGGCGAGGCCTCGCCTTGCGCTCGCCGGTGGGCGCGACAGTATGGTGCGACCTTGCATCGCCGACTGAACCATCGCTGCTCCCACGAGGCCGATCTTGAAGCGCTCCCACCTCTCCTTGATCGGCGTTTTCGCCCGGCGTCCGCGCCTGCTGATCAGCGCGGGGGTGGGCCTCGCCAGCGCGGCGATCCTCCTCGCCGTGGGCGTAGCGGCGACCGGCCTGCAAGCGGCGCTGCTGGCCTGGGACATGGGCGCCGCCAGTTTCATCCTGCTGACGCTGCTGGAAATGCGCGCGCAATCGGCGGATCAGCTGCGCCTGCGCTGCGCGCGCACGGACGAGGGTCAGGGGCTGATCCTGGCCCTGGCGCTGGCGGCCGCGGCGGCCAGCGTCGGCGCCGTGGTGTTGGAGGTGTCCGCGGCCAAGCAGGCGACGGGCCTCGTCAAGCTCGAACGCCTCACCGACGCCGCTGTTACCGTGGCCCTCTCCTGGTTCGTCACCCACCTGTTCTTCGCCCTGCATTATGTGCACGGCTATTTCCGCTCCAATCACCATGGGGGACGCGTGGGCGGCCTCGACTTTCCGGGTACGGACAATCCCGATTTCTGGGACTTTCTCTATGCGGCGCTGGTCATCGGCGCCGCCTGCCAGACCGCCGATGTGGCCTTCACCGACAAGGCCCTGCGCCGGATCGGATCAGTGCACTGCGTGATCGCCTTCGTGTTCAACACAGCGGTGCTGGCGCTCGGTGTGAACCTGGCGGCGAGTTTGGTTTAGAGCCGCTTCCGCGGGCGCCCTGAGCGCAGGGGGCAGGCGGAATAGGACTGAAGATCGTCATTGTCGTCGCGGTTTGGTTGCGTCAATATCCGGCCAAGTCTCGGTTTAGGAGAACAGCCACGCACACGGCCGTCGCCACGCCGCCCGTCCCAGTGGGCCTGGTCAAAAGCTTCGGGCCGTTCGGACCGAAGTACAGGGTGGGTCGCGTCCTGCGCCCGCTGGAGGACGGGGATTGGCTGATCGAGATCGCCATGCTTGAGACCGGCGAGTCGGCGGAGTACCGCTTGACCCGAATGCAAGACGACCCTGTGGCGCGCTGATGTATGCGATAGCCTTTGACCTGGTGGTCGCCGATACCGAGGCGCATCACCCCAAGGGCATTTCGCAAGCCTACACGGACATCGCCATGGTGCTCGGAGCGCACAGTTTTCGCCGGGTGCAAGGCAGCCTTTACGTCACCGACAATGAAGACATGGCGAACCTGTTCCTGGTCATCCAGGCGTTACGCGATCAACCATGGTTTCCGAAATCGGTGCGCGACATCCGCGCCTTCCGCATCGAGCAATGGTCGGACTTCACTCCGGTGGTGAAGGCCTAGACGCCAACCTCGGCAATTCTGAACGCGCTTAGCTCCCCTTCGCCGGCGCCTGGTAGACCTCGACGACGCCGAACCAGGCCTTCAGCACCTTGCTCTTGCCGATAGCCTCGGCCCCGCGGCGAGTTTGGTGTAGAGCAAAATCCGATCACGCTGAACCGGATTTTGCCCATATCCCATTGAGTCCGCACACTTTTACCCGAATAACCAGTCCCGCTCTTCGGAACATGCTCGGGGCTCAATAGCCGCCTTCGTAGCCTTCGTAGCCTTCGCCGCCGGCGCGGCTCTGGTGCAGGCCGCGCAGCCAGCCCGCGAGACGATCCAGCTGCCAATCCGCCCGGCGGGCGTCATAGGGCGGCAGCTCGCCGTCATGGAATTGCAGCTCGCGATCGATCCACATGTGGGTGGCGCGCAGGTTCTGGAACGCCCGACGGGCCTCCCACGGCCGGAGCCAGCCTTGCTGATAACCGGTGCGGATCCATTGGGCGATGCGCTCTTCGCGCTGGTGATAGCGGCCTTCGCCCTCCGCATCGTCATGATTGCGCCAGCCGCCCTCGCCGTAACCACCGCCGCCGAAGGCGTGGTAGTCATAGGGCTGCTGCGGCGCATGATAACGCCAGTCATCGGCGAAGGCCGGCGCGGCGATGGCCCCGGCGGCCAAGGTGGCGAGAAGGATCTTCTTCAGCATAGCTGCACTCCCGACTTTGCTGTCCACCGCCAACCGCGGCGGCATGGGAGAGAGCTTGCCTCGGGGCGCCTGAACCCAATCCGGACCGGCGTCTTCATCTGGCGTTCATTTCAGCAATGAAACAAACCGCCGCCGAGGCGCGCGGAAGAAAGTGACGCCATTGACCTCGCGGTCGAGGCTCAGCCCCCCTTCGCCGGCGCCTTGTAGACCTCCACGCCGCGGAACCAGGTCTCCAGCACCTTGGTCTTGCCGATGTCCTCGGCCTTGCCGCCGTCGCTCAGGGACAGGATGTCCTGATCGAGCACGATGAAGTCGGCCGACTTGCCGCTTTCCAGCGAGCCGAACTCCTTGGCCCGGCCCATGGCCTCGGCCCCGCTGCGGGTATAGGCGTCCACCAGGTCGCGGATGGGCAGGCGCTCCGGCGGTGAGGCCGGCGGCAGCCCCGGCAGGGCGCGGGTGACGCCGATCTGCATGTTCACGAAGGGCTGCGGGTCGCGGGTGTTCACCGGGGCGTCGGAGCCCGCCGCCAGGATCGCCCCGGCGTCGCGGGTCGACTTGGCCGGATAGAAGGCCTTCTCATAGTAGCTGTCCGGCTTGTGGTAGTCGGCATAGGTATTGCCGCTCACATGCTCGAAGAAGGGCACCACGGTGAGGTCGTACTCCGGATCGGCCGTGGCCCAGGAATAGGTGTAGGCGAGGTAGAGGTGGTCCTTGCCGATGCGCTTGATGTCCTCCGGCGCGATCACCTGCAGGTGGGCCAGCGCGTCCGGGGTCTTGGCGTTGCCGTCCGCGGCCCTCGCCTGTTCGATGGCGTCCACCGCGGTCTTCACCGCCGCATCGCCGATGGCGTGGATGTGCAGGGTGAAGCCGGCCAGGTGCGCGGCCTTGGCGTAGTCGAGGATCACCTGCCGGTCGTGTTGCAGCTTGCCGGAGGAGATATCGCACTGGTCGGGGTGATAGCCGTTGGCCTTCATGAAGGCGCCGACCTCGGCGGCGCTGTCGTAGCGCTCAGGCTTGGCGCGCACCGCCTGGCAAAGACTTGAGCCGGTGTCGACGTAAGCCTTCGCCACCAGCTTGCCATCAGGGCCACGGCCGAAGATCGGCTGCAGATAAGGCTTCAGCGAGGGGGATTCCGGCAGGGTCGGCGGCACGGCGTAGGGGTTCCCCTCCAGCACCCCGTCGGCGAAGATCTTGATGGCCTCGGCGCGGATCAGGTCATTGCCGGCGTACTTGGCGCGGACGGCCTTGGCGCCGTCGATGAGCTTGGCGTAGTCGATACTTCCGTCCGGACGGCGGAAGTCCTCCGGCTCATAGAGCTGCATCAGATTGACCCGGAAGCTGAGTTTCCCCTGCTTGGCCAGGGTGTCGTAGAACAGCTGCATCTCCGGCACCACATAGGCGTCCTGGAGGGCGGTGATGCCCACGCTGGCCAGGCGCTGCGGGACGAGCTCGGGCGTCTTCATCAGCTGCATGAAGCCCACCACCAGCATGTCCGGCGCCCCCAGCGCTTCGCGCGCGTCCTCATTGGCGGTGCCGTTGGGCTCGCCGGCGGCGTCGACGCCGATCAGCTTACGAAAGTCCTTGAAATCACGGGCGATGGTGGCCTTGGAATAGCCCACCGTCTCACCCTTGGCGTTCTTGGCCTTGGCGAGGGCCAGGCTGTTGAAGGCGCCGTGGTGGCCGTCATTGCCGAGCAGCGCCACCGGGTTGTTGGGCGCGGCGAGGTCGAGGGCGGCGCGCAGGGTAAGCGCCTTGGCGCTGGGCTCATTGCCGGCGGAGAAGTTCCACTGCTGAACCGTCACCCACTCGCCCGGCTTGATACCGTAGCGCTGGATGCAGGCCTGGATGAAGGGGGCCATGGCCTCCAGGCTGTAGGGCTTGCTCTCGAAGCTGCACACGTCGAGATCGGCGATGCCGGTGGGGTGGATGTGGGCGTCCACGAGGCCGGGCAGCACCAAGCGCCCCTGGGCGTCCTCCACCGTGGTCTTGGGCCCGATATAGGCCTTGGCCCCGGCCGCCGAGCCCACATAGACGAGCTTGCCGTCCTTCACCGCCAGGGCCTCGGCCATGGAGCGGTGCGCATCGGCGGTATAGATGCGCGCGTTCTGCAGCACGAGGTCGGCGGCCGGCGCGGCGGACGACGCCTTAGCCGCGGCGGCGGCGAGGCCAAGGCCCGCCAGCAGCGCCAGGAGGGGACGGTGGTTCATGGGGTGTTGCTCCCGATAATCTTAGGTTTCTTCACCGCCCCCTCGGGGGGTCTGGCCGACTTTAGTACCTGTAGCCCACCGTCACGCCGATGGTGAGCGGCCGGAAGGTGAAATCTCGGTGCACGGGATTGCCGATCACCTCCGAATAGCGGGTCAGTTTCGGATGTTCGTTGGTGAGGTTGTTGGCGAACAGCGAGACGTCGAAGCCGTCGAACCGCACCCCGGCGCGCAGGTTGAGCAGGTTGGTGGCCGGCGCCGGCACGGCGGCGGGGTCGTAGCCGCCGTTGTTCGGGTCGGTGAGCGGGTTCTTCAGTCCCTTGGAGTGGTAGGTGTAGTCAAGGCGGGCATAGCCGTCCTTGCCGCCCAGCACCGTGTGCTCATAGGTGAAGCCGAAGGTGGCGCTCCAGGGGTTGGTGTCCAGGTGATCGCCGCCGCTCACCACATTGGCCGAGGCGGACGGGTTCTTGTTCACCGTCTTGGAATAGGTGGCGTCGGTGTAGCCCAGCGCCCCATCGAGGGTCAGGCCCTGCGCAGGATAGAGGGCGAACTGCAGGTCAAAGCCGTTGCTCTGCGCCTTGCCAAGATTGTCCACGAACTGCTGGCCGCAGGAGCTGACATAAACCAGCTGCTGGATGTTGCTCCAGTCGATGCGATAGACGCTGGCGCCGATCTCCAGGTGGCGATCGAACAGCTTGTTCTTGGAGCCGAGCTCATAGCTCCACACGCTGTCGGAATTGTAGGTGAGCGGGGCGGCGCTGTAGCCCTGGCTGGAGAGGTTGCCCGGTCCCGGCGCGGCGCAGGCCGCCGACAGGGGCGCATTGGTCCCGCCGATGCGATAGCCCTTGGCCGCCGAGGCGTAGAAGAGGTTGTTGGGGTCGAGCTGATAGGACAGGGCCGCCTTGGGGGTCACGGGGGTCTCGTTCACCCGGGTCTTGGGCTGCACCACGTCGGGACCGAGCAGGAACGGACCGGCGCCGGTGCTGGAGCCGGTGAAGGAGGCCCGCGCCACCCGCAGGCCGCCGGTGAGCTTCAGCTTGTCGGTGAGCTGATAGGAGGCCTCGCCGAAGCCGGCCACCTGCTTGTCGATCCCTTCGCTGGTGGCCACCAGCGTCTTGTTGCCGCCGATGAGGTCGCGCACGCCGAGGATGGCGTTGATCGAGGTCCCCGCCGGGAAGCCCCACAGCTCGGCGAAATTGGGATCGTACTGGTCCTCATAGGACTTCTGCACCGACTGCGACAGGAAAAGGCCGGTGGTCCAGGTGAGCTTGGCGGCCTTGTCGGCGGACTGCACGCGCAGCTCTTCGGTCCAGACGGTCTGCTTGTTCAGCATCACCGTGGGGGCGTTGTAGGCGGTGTCCAGCACCGAGGGATTGCTCGGATTGGGCACCCAGTTGGGGCCGGCGAAGAAGTAGCTCGGGGCCACGAACCCAAAGGCCGAGGCCAGCGGCGTGAAGATGGCCGGGTTCAGGGTGGAATAGTCGTCGGTGAGCCGGTCCTTGCGCTGGAACATGGAGGTGTTGGACACCACCTCCACCGCGCCGAGGTCGTAATGCACGTTCAGCGACGGCAGGATGAACAGGTCGTGGTCGGGCTGACGCCCCGGCTGGCCGTTGACGAACTTGCCCGCGCCCGGCGCTGAATAGCCCTCCCAGAAGGTGCCGATGTCGTTGAGATTGCGGTTCTGGAAAAAGATCGACGGCGTCACTGTCAGCCGCTCGGTGGGCGCCCAGGTCAGGGCCGCGCGGCCGACCTGCGTGTCGCTCCAGTTGGCGTTCTTGAACACCGGCGCCTTGACGAGGCCGGGGTTGAGGTTCTTGCGGTCCACATAACCGCCGTCGTGGCGATCCCACAGGCTGACGCGGAAGCCGAGCTTGTCGGCGACGATCGGCCCGCCCACCGCGCCGCCGGCCTCATAGCTGGCGTCGCCGCCATCGGTGCCCGCCAGCTCCGCCCGCGCATAGGCCGAATAGCGGGTGAGGCTGGGCTGCGGGGTGATGAAGCGCACCGTGCCGCCTTCCGACCCCGCGCCGAACAGCGTGCCCTGGGGCCCGCGCAGCACTTCCACCCGGTCAAGATCGAACACCTGCGGATAGGTGTTGGTGGAGGAATAGCCCACCACCCGGGTCATGATCGGGGTGTCGTCGATATAGACCCCCGTTGTGGCCGCCCCCACCTGACTGTCCACGCCGCGAATCGAGATGTCGGTCTGGGTGCCGAAGCCGTTGGCGTTCAGCGAAAGGCCCGGGGTCAGCTGGCTGATCTGGTCCATGCCCTTCACGCCGCGCACATCGAGGGCCTTCTCGTTGAAGGCCTCGACGCTGGCCGCCACCTTGGACAGGCTTTCGGCGTGACGGGTGGCGGTGACCACGATGTCGGTGACCTGGCCGCCCTCGGCCGGAGTCGCGCCCGCATCGGCCAGGGCGGGCGATCCCGCCAGCAGCGCCGCGGCCACAAGGCCCTGGCTCATCAGTCTCATTTTCAACGATTTGCGCGACACCGTCATCAGATCGCCCCCTCAGTTCGTCCGCCGCTCACGCGCCCATGCGGACAATGTTCCCGCATTAACTGGTATCACACATGACCGTCATGGCAATGTCATTGTCGGTCGCAGTCGCAGAGTGGCGCTCATTTCATCCTGATTGAGCAGGCGCCGCTTGACATCCAGTCAATCCGCCCGAAAAGTGATCACAGATTGGGAGGCGCGCATGTTGCTGCAGGCTGGGAAGGCCGAGATCCTCGACCGGGCCGGCCAGCTGCGCCGCCCGGGTCAAGCCCTCATTGACGGCAAGTCCATTTCTGCGATCACAGGCGCGACCTTCGCCAACGTCTCGCCCCGCGACGGCCGCGTGCTGAACGCGGTGGCCGCCTGCGACGCCGCCGACGTGGACTTGGCCGTGGCTTCGGCTCGCCTCGCCTTCGAGGACCGCCGCTGGTGCGGGCTTGGTCCCCGCGGCATGAAGGCCGTGTTGCACCGCCTGGCCGATCTGATGGAGACCCATGCGGACGAGCTGGCCCTGCTCGAATCCCTCGATGTGGGCAAGCCGATCCGCGACGCAGTGAACGTCGACCTGCCCCTCTCCATCCGCGCCATGCGCTACTACGCCGAGGCCCTGGACAAGGTGTATGGCGAGGTCGGCCCCTCCCCCGACAATCGGTTGTCCATGGCCGTGTGGGAGCCGCTCGGCGTCATCGGGGCCATCGTGCCGTGGAACTTCCCGCTGATGATGGCGGTGTGGAAGCTCGCCCCGGCGCTGGCCATGGGCAATTCGGTGGTGCTGAAGCCGGCCGAGCAGTCGCCGCTCACGGCCCTGCGCCTCGGCGAACTGGCCGTGGAGGCGGGCCTACCGCCCGGCGTGCTGAACGTGGTTCCGGGCCTCGGCGAAACCGCCGGCCAGGCCCTCGCCCGGCACATGGACGTGGACATGATCGCCTTCACCGGCTCAGGCTCTGTGGGCCGGCGGCTGATGATCTATTCCGGCGAGAGCAACCTGAAGCGAGTGAGCCTGGAGCTCGGCGGCAAGTCGCCGCAGATCATCTTCGCCGACTGTCCCGATCTCGACGCCGCCGCCGAGGCCGCGGTGTGGGGCATATTCTACAACCAGGGCCAGGTGTGCACGGCGGGCTCGCGCCTGCTCGTCGCCGCCAGCGTCAAGGACGCGGTGCTGGAGAAGGTCAGCGCCATCGCCGGCGCCATCGCCCCCGGCGATCCGCTCGACCCCGCCACGCAATTCGGGGCCCTCGTCAGCGCCGAGCAGATGGCCGGCGTGCTGAGCCGCATCGACCAGGCCAAGGCCGAGGGCGCGCGGCTGTGCTTTGGCGGCGCCCGGGCCCGGGAGGAAAGCGGCGGCTTCTATGTGGAGCCGACCCTGTTCGACCAGGTGAACCCGGCCTCCAACCTCGCCCGCGAAGAAGTGTTCGGCCCGGTGCTGGCGGTGATGCCGTTCGAAACGCCGGACGAGGCCATCGCTCTGGCCAACGACACTGACTACGGCCTCGCCGCCGGGCTCTGGACCTCGGACCTCAATCTGGCGCACAAGTCGGCGCAGCAGCTCCGCGCCGGCCTCGTCTGGGTCAATGGCTGGGACGCCTGCGACATCACCATGCCGTTCGGCGGCTTCAAGCAGTCCGGCTTCGGCCGCGATCGCAGCCTGCACGCCCTGCACAAGTACGCCGATCTCAAAGCCATATCCATCACCCTGAGGTGAAGTCTTGACCGCCCCCGTCGCCCCCATCGCCAGTCTGGAAGAATGCGAGCGTTTTCTCGCCGCCAACCCGGACATCCAATTCGTCGAGGTGATCTTCACCGCCCTCTCCGGCGTGCCGCGGGGCAAGCGCCTGCGCCGGCATGAGCTAAAGGCCGTCTATGAACAGGGCCGCTTCCTGCCCGGCTCGGTGCTGGTGTGCGACGTCACCGGCCGCGACTGCGAGGAGACCGGCCTCGTGTGGGAGGACGGCGACGCCGACCGCGTGGCCCGCCCGGCGCCCGGGACCCTGGTGCGCGCGCCCTGGCTGGGGGATGACACCGCCCAGGTGCTCACCTCCATGTATGAGCTGGACGGCACGCCCTGCGACCTCGATCCGCGCCAGGTGCTGCGCCAGGTGCTGGCCCGCTTCGCCGCCGACGGCCTCACCCCGGTGGTGGCCTGCGAGCTCGAATATTATCTGGTGGACGCCAAGCGCACCGCCGAGGGCCTCGCGGTCCTGCCCACCGATAAGGCGAGCGGCGAGCGGCCCAAGCTGCACGGGGTCTACGGCCTGCGCGAGCTGGAGGACGTGTCCGACTTCCTGCGCGACCTGTGGGCCGCCGCCGACGTTCAGGGCGTGCCCTTGGAAGGCGCCATCTCCGAATATGCGCCGGGCCAGTTGGAGCTGACCCTGAAGCATGGTCCTGACGCTCTGCGCGCCGCGGACGAAGCCCTCATGTACAAGCGCATCGCCAAGGGCGTGGCGCAGAAGCACGGCGTGGAGGCCACCTTCATGGCCAAGCCCTTCGCCGAACTGGCCGGCAGCGGCCTGCATCTGCACGTGAGCGTCAACGACGCGCAGGGCCGCAACATCTTCGCCAGCGAGGACGCCGCCGGCTCGCCCGAGCTGCGCCACGCCATCGGCGGGCTGAAGACCCTGCTGGGCGAGAGCATGGCCATCTTCGCCCCCAACGCCAATTCGTTCCGCCGTTTCCGCGCCAACTCCTATGCGCCGGTGGCCCCTACCTGGGGCGTGAACAACCGCACCGTCTCCCTGCGCGTGCCGGCGGGATCGCCGTCGAGCCGGCATATCGAGCATCGCGTTGCCGGGGCCGACGCCAACCCCTACCTCGCCCTCGCCGCGCTGCTGGCCGGGGTGCACCACGGCATCGCCGGCAAGATCGATCCCGGCCCGCCGGTGGTGGGCGACGGCTACGCCGCGGCGGCGGCTCAGAATCTGCGCCTGCCGGCCAACTGGTTCGCGGCGGTGGACGCCTTCGAGGCCTCCGATACCTTGCGCGACTATCTCGGCGATCGTTTCGTGAGCATGTTCGCCAAGGTGAAGCGCATCGAGCAGGACCGCTTCTTCGAAGTGGTCTCCCCGCTCGATTACGACTGGTACCTGAAGAGCGTCTGAGGAAGCCTCGTCCCATGCGCCCCTTCGCCCGCAAGCCTTCGCGTCGCTCGCTCCTCGCCGGTCTCGGCGCGGCGGCGGCGGGCCTGAGCTTCGCTGCCGAAGAGGGCTGCGCGCCGAAGGTCAAGCTGGGCGCCAATGGGGAGGAGCTGAAGCTCAACCTCTACAACTGGGACACCTATACCGGCAAAACCACGCTGAGCGACTTCAAGGCCGCCACGGGCATATCCGTGAACATGAGCCTGTTCGCCAACAACGACGAGCTGTTCTCCAAACTGCGCGCCGGCAATCCGGGCTTCGACATCATTGTGCCGTCCAACGACTTCGTCACCCGCATGGCGCAGTCGGACATGCTCATGCCCATCGACCACGCCAAGATTCCCAACAGGAAGAACCTGCTGCCGGCCTTTCAGGACGCGGACTTCGATCCCGGCCGGCGCTATTCCATGCCCTACACCTGGCTGGTGCTGGGCATCGGCTATCGCAAGTCCAAGGTCGACGGGGTGCCGGACAGCTGGAAGTGGCTGATGGACTCCGACCGCTACAAGGGCCGCATCGCCCTCTTCTCCCAGGCCGACGACCTGGTGAATCTGGGGGCCAAATATCTCGGCCACTCGGTGCACGACATCCCGCTGCCGATGATCGACCGCATCGCCGAGATGTACATCCGCCAGAAGCCGAACATCAAAATCTTCCACAATGACGAAGGCCAGGACCTGCTCTTGGCCGGCGATGTGGACATCGTCATGGAGTACAATGGCGACATCGCCCAGGTGATGCAGGAAGACCCTGATCTCGGCTTCGTGGTCCCGCGCGAGGGCAGCGTGATCAATTCCGACTGCATGTGCATCCCCAAGGGCGCGCCGCGGCCGGACAACGCGCACAAGTTCATCAACTTCATCCTCGACGCCAAGACCGGGGCCGATATCTACAGCACCATCCGCTATCCCACGCCCAACGCCGCGGCGCTGGCCCTGATGCCGGACGACTACCGCAACAACACGGCGATCTTCCCGCCCGCGGCGACCATGGCCAAGTGCGAATATGCGAGGTTCGAGAGCATCGCCCGCGCCCAGCTCAATGACGAAACCCTGACCCGGATCTTCGCGGCATGAGAACGGGAGGCGCGCATGGATGAATCCTGGAAACGGGCCAAGGGGGCGTTCCTGGCCCTGGGCGGGCTGCCCATCGTGTGGCTAGCCGTCTTCTTCATGATCCCCATGGCCATCATCTGGGCCTTCAGCTTCGGGGTGAACAAGAGCCTGGTGGAGATCGCCGTCACCGGCACCTTGGCCAACTACGCCCACGCGGTGACGCCGCTCTATTTCGGCATCATAATCAAGTCCCTGTGGTTCGCAGGGCTGACCACCCTCGCCTGTCTGGTGGTGGGGTTCCCGGTGGCGGTGGCCATCACCTTCGCCAGCGAGAAGCTGAGGGCCTGGCTGCTCCTCCTGGTCATGCTGCCCTTCTGGACCAACCTCCTCATCCGCACCTACGCCCTCATCGCCGTGCTGCGGGACCAGGGCTATGTGAACTTCACCCTCGCCTTCTTCTGGAAACTGGCGAGCGGCATCCTCGGCGTGTTCGGCCATCCCCTGGGCGCGTTCCGGCCGCTGGAGCTGTTGCACAACAACGGCGCGGTGGTGCTGGGCCTCGTCTATGTGCAGCTGCCCTTCATGGTGCTGCCGCTCTATTCGGCGCTGGCCAAGCTCGACCGCTCGCTGTTGGAGGCGAGCCTTGACCTCGGCGCGGGCCATCTCACCACCTTCCGCCGGGTGGTGATCCCGCTGGCCATGCCCGGCATTCTGTCCGGGATCATCGTCACCCTGATCCCCTCCATCGGCGCCTTCCTCACGCCCGACCTCCTGGGCGGACCGGAGAGCCTGATGATCGCCAACGTCATCGAGCGCCAGTTCAAGACCGCCAACAACTGGCCCTTCGGCGCGGCCCTGTCGTTCATGCTGATCTACCTGACCTTCATCGCCATGGCCGTGCAGGCCCTGTCAGGCCCCAAGGCGAAGCGGGAGGCCGAATGAGCACCTCGACCACCGATAAGATACCGTCGAAGAAGTCGCCCCCCGCGCCGCTGGACTATCTGGCCCGTTGGCCCCTGCGCGCCTGGCTGTTCGGCGTGGCCCTCTTCCTCTACCTGCCGCTGATTACCCTGATGGCGTTCAGCTTCAATGACAGTAAGCGCAACATCGTCTGGCGCGGCTTCACCCTCAGCTATTACGACCAGGTGTTCCACGACACCGCGCTCCTGGCAGCGTTTGGCAATTCGCTCACCATCGCCGCGGTTTCCACGGTGCTCAGCCTCGTGCTCGGCACCCTGACGGCGGTGACCCTGTGGCGCTTCCGCTTTCCGCTGAAGCCGGTGTTCGAGGGGGCCCTCGCCCTCCCCATCGTGGTGCCGGAGATCTGCATGGGCGTGGCCATGCTGGTCTTCTTCACCCAGGTGGTTCCCTGGCCCACCTCCCTGGCCTGGCCCTTGAACCTCGGGGCCATCATCATCTCGCACATCACCTTCTCGTTCAGCTTCGTGGCTCTGGTGGTGCGGGCGCGCCTCGCCTCCTTCAATCGCGAGCTGGAAGAGGCCGCCCGCGACCTGGGCGCCGGGGAGTGGCGGGTGCTGCGGGACATCCTCATTCCGCACATGCAGCCGGGGCTGATCGCCGGCGCCCTGCTCGCCTTCACCCTCAGCCTCGATGATTTCGTCATCACCTTCTTCACCTCGGGGCCGGACACCAACACCTTCCCGGTGAAGGTCTATTCCATGGTGCGCTTCTCGGTGACGCCGGAAGTGAACGCCGCCTCCACCCTTCTGATCCTCATCACCGTCGTCCTCACCGCGGTCGCCCTGCGCCTGCAAGGCGAGGACGTGGCCAAGGACGCCGCGGGACACTGAGCATGACCAACCCTCTGCCCAACGCCCCTGTGAAGCCCCCCGGGCGCAGCATCATCCGCTTCGAGAACGTCACCAAGCGCTTCGGCAAGGCCATCGCCGTGGACGATGTCAGCCTCGCCATCCATGAGGGGGAGTTCTTCGCCCTCCTCGGCCCCTCCGGCTGCGGCAAGACCACGCTCCTGCGCATGCTGGCCGGGTTCGAGACGCCCTCCGAGGGCCGCATCTTCATCGACGACGAGGATGTGAGCCGCACCCCGCCCAACCAGCGGCCGGTGAACATGGTGTTCCAGTCCTACGCCGTGTTTCCGCACATGAGCGTGGCCGACAATGTCGCCTATGGCCTCGTCATCGACGGCGTGCCGGCCGCCGAGCGCAGCCGCCGCGTGGAGGAGGCCCTCGCCCTCGTCAAGCTCGAGGGCCTTGGCGGACGCAAGCCCGATCAGATGTCCGGCGGCCAGCGTCAGCGGGTGGCCCTCGCCCGCGCCCTGGTCAAGCGCCCGCGCGTGCTGTTGCTGGACGAGCCCCTGTCGGCCCTCGACGCCAAGCTGCGCGAGCAGATGCGTTCCGAACTCACCCTCCTGCAGGATCAGGTGGGCGTGACCTTCCTCATGGTCACCCACGACCAGGACGAGGCCCTGGCCATGGCCGGCCGCTGCGCGGTGATGAACCGCGGCATGTTGCAGCAGGTGGCCACCCCCGCCGAGCTCTACGAGTTCCCCAATTCCCGCTTCGTCGCCGACTTCATCGGCCAGGTGAACATCTTCGAGGGCAAGCTCGTGGTGGACGAGCCGGACCACGCCCGGGTGGACGCGCCCGAGTTGGAGAACCCGATCTATCTCGACCACGGGGTCACCGGCGCCCAGGGCGGCACGATCTGGATCGCGCTCCGCCCAGAGAAGATCGAGCTGCACAAGCGCGCCGACGGCAAGGCCCCGCCGGTGATGGAGGACGCGCCGGAGGGCTGCAACATCGCCGCCGGGATCATTCGCCACATCGCCTATCTCGGCAGCGAGTCCATCTACGAGGTGGAGCTCAGCAACGGCCGGCGGGTGAAGACCCTGCGCTCCAACCTTACCCGCTGGGACCAGGAGGACTTCACCTGGGACGAGCCGGTATGGCTGGCCTGGAACGCCTGCTCCGCCGTGGCGTTGCTCTCATGACCCTGCCCGCCCCCCGCCCCGTGCTCGGCGTCATCTGCTGCACCCGCCAGGTGGGCGCCGGCCACGAGCCCGCCCAGGCGGTGATGAACCGCTATGTCGAGCCGGCCCTGCGCTTCGCCGACGCCGCGGGCCTCCTGGTTCCCGCCCTCCCCGGCCTGATGCGGGCGAGCGAGATCGCGCCGCGCCTCGACGGTCTCCTCCTCACCGGCAGCCCCTCCAACATGGAGCCGCATCGCTACGGCGAGCACGCCCCCGACGCCGACGGCCCGTTCGATCCGGATCGCGACGAGATGAGCCGCGCCCTCATCGACGCCATGCTGGAGCTGGGCAAGCCGGTGTTCGGCATCTGCCGCGGTCTGCAGGAGCTGAACGTGGCCTTCGGCGGCGAGCTGCGCCGGGACACCAGCGCCAACCCGGACCTCATCGCCCACCACGCTCCGGACGAGGCGAGCTTCGCCGGCATGTTCGAGCATTTGCACGAGGTGGAGCTGATCCCCGGCGGGGTGCTTGCCCGCAATCTCGGCCGCGACAGAATGACGGTGAACTCCGTGCACTATCAGGGCGTCGGCCGTCTGGGCTCAGGCCTGACGATCGAGGCCAAGGCCCCCGACGGGGTGGTGGAGGCCGTCTCCGCCGAGGTCAATGGCGCGCCGGTTCTGGCGGTGCAGTGGCACCCCGAATGGACCGCCAACACCGATCCTGACGCCCAGGCTTATTTCAAACTCCTCGGCTGCGCCCTGCGCGGCCTTCCCCTCACGCTCTCTTCCGGGGTGCAAGCATGACCGTCCACCGCAACTACGACATCGCCGAACTGCGCCGCCTCGACGTGGCGCACCACCTGCCCGCTCAGCAGGACCACGGCCTCATGCGAGACCTTGGCGGGTCGCGCATCATCACCCGCGCCGAGGGTTGCTGGCTCTATGACGGCGAGGGCGAGAAGATGCTCGACGGCATGGCCGGCCTCTGGTGCGTGCAGGTGGGCTATGGCCGCGAGGAGTTGGCCAAGGCCGCCTACGACCAGATGCGCGAGCTGGCCTATTACAACACCTTCTTCAAGACCGCCGCCCCGCCCACCATCCAGCTGGCGGCGAAGATCTCCCAGCTCCTGGGCGGCAATCTCAGCCACGTCTTCTTCAACAGCTCAGGCTCGGAGGCGGTAGACACGGTGATCCGCCTCGCCCGCTTCTACTGGCAGGCCAAGGGCCAGCCGGAACGCAACATCGTCATCTCGCGCCTGAACGGCTACCACGGCTCCACCATCGGCGGGGCCAGCGTCGGCGGCATGCGCCCCATGCGCGCGCAAGGCGGACCGTGGGTGCCGGGGATCGAGCACATCATGCAGCCCTACTGGTTCAACGAGGGGTTCAGCGAGGACCCGGCCGCCTTCGGCCTGCGCGCCGCCAACGCCCTGGAAGAGCGTATCCTAGAGCTCGGTCCGGAGAACGTCGCCCTCTTCATCGGCGAGCCGGTGCAGGGCGCCGGCGGGGTGATCATCCCGCCGGAAACCTACTGGCCGCGCATCCAGGAGATCTGCCGCAAATATGGCATCCTGCTCGCCAGCGACGACGTGATCTGCGGCTATGGGCGCCTCGGCCAATGGTTCGGCTTCCAGCATTACGGCGTGCAGCCGGATCTGGTCTCCATGGCCAAGGGCCTCTCCTCCGGCTACCTGCCCATCTCCGCCGTGGGCGTGGCCGATCACATTGTCGAGGTTCTGCGCGAAGTGGGCGACGACTTCATCCACGGCTTCACCTATTCGGGCCACCCCACCGCCGCCGCCGTGGCTCTGAAGAACATCGAAATCCTGGAGCGCGAGGACCTGGTGCGCCGCACCCGCGAGGACACGGGCCCTTATCTGGCCAAGCGCCTGGCGGAACTCGCCAAGCACCCGCGCGTGGGGCAGGCCCGCTCGCTTGGCCTCATCGGCGCGGTGGAGATCGTGGCCGAGAAGGGCACCAACCGCCGCTTCGGCGGCAAGGAAGGCAAGGCCGGCGTCATCGTCCGCGACCTGTGCATCAAGAACGGCCTCATGGTGCGCGCCATTCGTGACAGCCTCGCCATGACCCCGCCCCTTGTCATCAGCCATGCGGAGATCGATTTCTTGGTGGACACCATCAGGAAGTCGCTCGACGAGGCCGAGCCCGCGCTCGTCGCCCTGGAGGCCGCCGCCGAGCCTGTGGAGGTCTGATCATGACCACGGACACGCTGGAAGCCTCGCCGCTTACGCTCAAACGCCCGGACCTGATCCGCACGGGCGCCTATATCGGCGGGCGCTGGGTGGACGGCCCCTATGGCCGCCGCTTCCCGGTGCATGATCCCGCCGACGGCTCGCTGGTGGCGGAGGTGTGCGACGCCGACGCCGACCTCGCCCAGACCGCCGCCGACGCCGCCGCCGAGGCCTTCAAGAGCTGGAAGACCGCCACGGTGAAGACCCGTTCCGGCGTGCTGCGCGCCTGGTTCGACCTTGTGATGAAGCACCAGGACGACCTCGCCCGGCTGATCTGCCGCGAAATGGGCAAGCCCTTCGCCGAGGCCAAAGGCGAGGTGGCCTATGGCGCGGCCTATCTCGAATGGTTCGCCGAGGAGGTGAAGCGCGCCAATGGCGAGGTGATCCCGCCCGCCGTGGCCGGGCGCGCCATGCTGGCCGTGCGCGAGCCCGTAGGGGTGGTGGCGGCCATCACGCCGTGGAACTTCCCCATCGCCATGATCTGCCGAAAGCTCGGCCCGGCCATCGGCGCCGGCTGCACGGTGGTGGCCAAGCCCGCCGAGGACACGCCGCTCTGCGCCCTCGCCCTCGCCGTGCTGGCGGAGGAGGCGGGCGTGCCGGCAGGGGTGCTTAACATCGTGCCCTGCAGCCGCGCCCATGCCGGGGAGGTGGCTGACGCCTGGCTCTCCGACAGCCGCGTGCGCAAGGTGTCCTTCACCGGCTCCACCGCCGTGGGCAAGCACCTGGCGGCGGGCTCGGCGCCCACCTTGAAGCGCCTGTCGCTGGAGCTGGGCGGCGACGCCCCCTTCATCGTGCTCGACGACGCCGATCTCGATGTGGCCGCCGAGGCCCTGATGAAGGCCAAGTTCCGCAACGCCGGCCAGGCCTGCGTCGCCGCCAACCGGGTGCTGGTGCAGGCGAGCGTCTATGACGCCTTCGCCGAGAAGGTGACGGCGGCGGTGAAAAAGCTCACCGTGGGCCCGGCGGCCAAGGGCGCCTTCGACATCGGTCCGCTCATCAATACCCGCGGGCTTGAGAAGGTGGAGCGGCTGGTGGGCCAAATGGTCGCTGGCGGGGCCAAGGTGCTCACCGGCGGCGCGCGCCACGCCCTCGGCGGCACCTTCTACCAGCCCACCGTGCTCGCCAACGTGCCGGCGGACCTGCGCGGCTCCTGCGAAGAAATCTTCGGCCCCGTGATCGCCCTTTCCAAGGTGGAGAGCGAGGACGAAGCCGTGCGCCTCGCTAACGCCACCTCTTTCGGGCTCTCAGCCTATCTCTGCTCGCGCGACCTCGCCCGGGTGTGGCGGGTGGCGAGCCGGCTGGAGACCGGCATGGTGGGGGTGAACGAGGGGATCATCTCCTCGGAAGCCGCGCCCTTCGGCGGCGTGAAGGAGTCCGGCTATGGCCGCGAGGGCTCCACCCACGGCCTCGATGAGTACCTGAACCTCAAATATGTCTGCCTGGGCGGGTTGAGCTAGGCTTCCGCCTCCCAGCCGAACAGGCTCGCCCCATCGCCGATGTCCGCGGCGATGGCGGCGCGCAGGCCCTCAGCGTCGCCGGCCTCGATGGCCGTCAGGGCCGCCCGGTGCTGGTCCACCAGATTGGCGGTGCCGTAGCGGCCGTAGATCACCCGCATATAGGGGCCGAACTGCAGCCACAGGGACTCGATCAGCCGGTTGAGGGTCGGCCGGCGATTGGCGCGATAGAGGGTGAAGTGGAACTCGAAGTTCCGCTCCATGTAGCCGATGACGTCGCCGTTCTCCATCGCCGCGTCGAGGGCCGCGTCGATCTCGCGCAGCTTCTTCACCAGGGCGGGCGTGATGTAGGGCAAGGCCTGGACCGCCGCCTCGGGCTCCAGCAGCTGGCGGCAATGGAACAGGTCGGCGAAGCGCTCGGCGGTCATGGCCGCCACCTCCACCTTGCGCTTGAAGCGGATCTGCACCGCGCCCTCGGCGGCGAGGCGGCTGAGCGCATCGCGCACCGGCATCTGGCTAACGCCCATCTCCAGGGCGAGGCCGCGGGTGGAGAGGCTGACCCCTGGCGTGATCTTGCCGGTGATCATCCGCCGACGGAGTTCCTCATAGATGCTGGCGTGCAACGCCGTCTCGGCGGGCGCATCACTGTCTTCGCCCGCGATGGATCGGAGCTTGGCCCCGGCCAGGACCGCCGCCTTCGGCATCGTTCGAACTCCCAAACGCCTGAAACGGCGCGACAAACTCGATCATAGTAGGGGTGTTCGACGCGAGGCGGTAGGGGCTCAGATCACTGCCTTGGCCAATGCTCGCTCAAGCATGTCGAGGCCCTCGTCCAACACTGCATCTGGCGCGGTCAGGGGCACGAGGATGCGGATGGCGTTGGCGTAGACCCCGCAGGAGAGGAGGATCAGTCCTTCCTCCAGCGCCGCGGAGGTGACGCGCTTGGCGGCCTCGGCGTCGGGCTCATAGGCGCCCCTGCTCTTGACGATGTCGAAGCCGATCATGGCCCCGGGGCCGCGAATGGCGGTCATGGGAACCACATCGTTGCGGGCGGCGATTTGTTCCAGCCGGGCCTTGATCCGCGCGCCCACGGCGTCGGCCCGCGCCAGCAGCTTCTCCTCGGCGATGACGTCGAGCACGGCCAGGGCCGCGGCGCAGGCCATGGGATTGCCGCCATAGGTGCCGCCGAGCCCGCCCGGCTCCACCGCGTCCATCAGTTCGGCGCGGCCGAGCACGCCCGACAGCGGGAAGCCGCCGGCGAGGGACTTGGCCATGGTGATGAGATCCGGCTCGATGCCTAGGTGCTCCACCCCGAACAACTTGCCGGTGCGGCCAAAGCCCGCCTGCACCTCATCGACGATGAGCTTGATGCCATGTTTGTCGCACACCTCGCGCAGGGCCATGGCCAGCTCCGGCGGCACAGGATAGAAGCCGCCCTCCCCCTGCACCGGCTCGAAGATGATCGCCGCCACTTGTTCGGGCTCGATGTCGGCGCGGAACAGCTGGTCGAGGGCGCGAAGCGTATCGGCCACGCTCACCCCGTGCTCGGCCACCGGGAACGGCAGGTGATAGACCTGGGGCGGCATGGGGCCGGCGTGCTTCTTGTAAGGAACCACCTTGCCCGTCAGCGCCATGGTCATCAGGGTGCGGCCGTGGAAGGCGCCGGCGAAGGCGATGACGCCCGACCGGCCGGTGGCCACGCGGGCGATCTTCACCGCGTTCTCGACAGCTTCCGCGCCGGTGGTGAACAGCACCGTCTTGGCCGGACCCTTGAAGGGCGCCAGCGCGTTCAGCCGTTCGGCGAGCGCGATATAGGGCTCGTAGGGCGCCACCTGGAAGGCGGTGTGGGTGAAGCGGTCGAGCTGAGCCTGCACCGCGGCCAGCACCTTCGGATGGCGATGACCGGTGTTCAAGACGGCGATGCCGCCGGCGAAGTCGATGAAGCGACGGCCTTCCACGTCCCACAGCTCGGCGTTCTCAGCTCGATCGGCGAACACCGGCAGGGCCACGGACACGCCCCGCGGCACGGCGGCCTGGCGACGGCGCAAGAGATCGGCGTTGGCGGACATGGCGGGGCTCCTGACGGCAAAGGAAGGGCTTGGGTTAGCACAGGCGCTTTCGTGATCACAGAAGATATTCTTTGTCAGACTATTTGCCTCTTTGCCTTGACGCCATCGATTGGGCGCGCGAGTCTGCTGAGATCACACAAGGCGCGTTCGCGCCCAACCAGGTGACCTATGTCCGACCTTCAAAGCTGGATCGAACAGCGCGGGATCAGCGAAATCGAGTGCCTGATCCCGGATATGAACGGCGTCTTGCGCGGCAAGGTGCTGCCCGTGGGCAAGCTGTTCCAATCCACCCGCGACGGCTCGCTGAAGCTGCCGTCCAGCGTGTTTTCCGTCACCGTCACCGGCGAATACGCCGACCCGGACGATGACGACGAGGCCTATCAGGACCCGGACATGACCCTGCGCCCCGCGGCGGACACCCTGTGCGTGGCGCCCGGCTTCAAGACCCCCACCGCCTTCGTGTTCGCTGACGCCTTCCACACTGACGGCTCGCCCTGGGCCTCCTCGCCCCGGCACGTGCTGAAGGCGGTGCAGGCGCTCTATCGTCAGCGCGGCTGGCGCCCGGTGGTGGCCCCGGAACTGGAGTTCTATCTCACGGCGCAGAACCCCGACCCGGACCTGCCGCTCGCCCCGCCGGCGGGGCGCTCCGGCCGCGCCGAGACCTCGCCCCAGCCCTACGGCCTCGAGGCCATCACCGAGTACGAGGATCTGATCGAGACGGTCTATGAATATTCCGAGGCGGCCGGGCTCAATGTGGACACCATGATCCACGAGTCCGGCACGGCGCAGCTGGAGATCAACTTCCTGCACGGGGACCCGGTGCGCCTGTCGGACCAGGTGCTGGTGTTCAAGCGCATCGTGCGCCAGGTGGCGCTGCAACACGGGGTCTACGCCACCTTCATGGCCAAGCCCATGGCCGCCCAGCCGGGCAGCGCCATGCACCTGCACATCTCGGTGGAGGACCACGACAGCGGCGTGAACCTGTTCGCCGACGACGACGGGGCCGACAGCAAGATGTTCCGCCACTATATCGGCGGGCTGCAAAAGTACCTGCCCGAGGTCGCCCCCCTCTTCGCCCCCAACGTCAATTCGTTCCGGCGCATGCGGCCGAGCCACAGCGCCCCCATCAACGTGCAGTGGGGTCTCGACAACCGCTCCTGCGGCCTGCGCGTGCCCATCTCCGACCGCGAGAACCGGCGCATCGAGAACCGCCTGCCCGGCGCGGACGCCAACCCTTACCTCGCCATCGCCGCCGCCCTCACCTGCGGCTATCTCGGCATCGAGCAGGAGATCGAGCCCTCGGCCCCGGCGGTAGGCAACGCCTATCAGCACGCCCGCACCTTGCCCAAGACCCTGGAGGAGGCACTGGAGCGGTTCCGGGATTGCGCCCCGGTGCGCGAGGTGCTGGGCGAGGCCTTCGCCCGCGCCTTCACCTGCATCAAGGAGGCCGAGCTGGAGGCCTTCCAGGGGGTGATCAGCTCGTGGGAGCGGGATCACCTGTTGCTGAAGGTCTGAGCCCATGGACCTGAACGCCGGCCTCGAAATGGCCCACTCCTACATGGCCGCCACGGCGACGCCGCTGGCGCCCTTCCCCACGCTGCAGGGCGAGGAACACGCCGATCTTGTGGTGGTAGGCGGGGGCTGCACCGGCCTCTCGGCGGCCTTGCACGCGGCCGAGCGGGGGCTGTCGGTGGTGGTGCTGGAGGGCGGGCGCATCGGTTGGGGCGCCTCCGGGCGCAACGGCGGCCAGATGATCCCCGGCCTGCGCAAGGGCGCGTACGAGCTGGTCGCCCTCTATGGCCGCGAGCGGGGCCAGGCCCTGTTTCAGCTGGCGCTACAGGCCCGCACCCTGGTGTTCGACCTCGTCGAGCACCATGGGATTCCTTGCGATCTTCACGCCACCGGCCACTTCCTCGGCGCGGTGAAGGCCCGGCACATGGCCGATCTGGAGGCCGAGGTGCGATGCCTGCAAGAGGTCATGCGCTATCCACACGCGGCGTTGCTGGACGCCGAGGCAGCGCGGTCGGTGGTGGACACACCCTATCACGGCGGGCTGTTCGACGGCTGGGGCGGGCACCTGCATCCGCTGAACTACACCATCGGCCTCGCCAAGGCGGCCAGCGCGGCCGGCGTGCGCATCTATGAACAGTCCACCGCGGTGAAGCTCGATCGTCACGGCAAGCTGCGGGTGGCGACCAAGACCGGCGCAGTCACGGCCCGCCACGTGGTGCTGGCGGGGGATGCTCTGCTGCAAGGCCTGGAGCACCGGGTGAACGACCGCATCATGCCGGTGGCCAACTATGTGGTGGCCACCGAGCCCCTACCCGACGCCGAAGCGCTCATTCCGAGCGACGCGGCGGTCTCCGACACCCGCTTCGTGGTGAACTATTACCGCCGCACCCCCGACGGCCGGCTGCTGTTCGGCGGCGGCGAGCGCTACACCCCCGATCCGCCCCGGGACATGGCCGCCTTCGTGCGCCCGCACCTGGAGAAGGCCTTCCCCAAGATCGCCGGAGCGCGCATCGACTACGCCTGGGGCGGCCTCGTCTCGGTGACCAACAGCCGACTGCCGCACGTGGGCCGAGTGGGCGAGGTCTATTACGCCCACGGCTATTCGGGCATGGGGGTGCTGCTCTCCACCCTGGGCGGCAAACTCTTGGTGGACGCCATGGCCGGGGAGACGGCGGGCTTCGACCTCTTCGCCAGCGTGGAGCCGCCGGCCTTTCCGGGCGGCACGCTGCTGCGCGGACCGCTGCACGTGCTCGGCATGTTGTGGTTCGCCCTGCGCGACCGGCTCTGACATTCGCCACAGGTTGACGATCGCCTCGGCGGATGCTCTCGTTCCAATCTGCGATCGCAGATGGGGAGATCAGCGTGGGCGAGCAGCGCGAAGACAAGGACCTCGGCAAGGATCTCGGCCAGGACCTGGGCATGGATCGGGCGATCCACCGGCGGGACTTTCTCAACGGCATGGCCGTGGGGGTGGGCGTGCTGGGCGGCCTGGGCGCGGGTCCGGCCCTGGCGGCGGCGGGGGTCTCTCCCCAGGACGCGGCCGGCTATTATCCGCCCGGGCTCACAGGATTGCGCGGCAGTCACCCGGGGTCGTTCGAGCAGGCTCACGCCCTGCGCGACGGCACACTGAAACAACCTCGCCCCGAGGCTCTGAAGGAGCGCTATGACCTGGTGGTGGTGGGCGGAGGCATCAGCGGCCTCGCCGCCGCCTTCTTCTGGCAAAAGGCCCGGCCGGGCGCGAAGATCCTCATCCTCGACAACCACGACGACTTCGGCGGCCACGCCAAGCGCAACGAATTCCATCTCGGCGGCAAGCTGCACCTGATGAACGGCGGCACGCTGGAGATCGACAGCCCCCGCCCCTACAGCACGGTGTCGGACGGCCTCTTGCGCGCCCTCGGCGTCGCGCCGGAGGAGCTGGCCAAGACCTGCGACCATCTGGAGATCTACGCGAACCGCGGCCTCACCCGCGGCGTCTTCTTCGACCGCGAGACCTTCGGCCAGGACCGGCTGGTGGCCGGCGTGCCCTTTGGCGACGACGAGACCTCCTGGCGCGCCTTCGCCGCCAAGACGCCCCTCTCCGAGACCGCCCGCGCCGACCTGGTGCGCATCGAGACCGGCGAGATGGACTACCTGCCGGGGCGAACCTCCGCCGCCAAGAAGGACTACCTCTCGCGCATCAGCTATCGCAGCTACCTCGCCGACACGGCCAAGGTCGCCCCCGACCTCCTGCCCTATTACCAGACCCGCACTCAGGGCGAGTGGGGCGTCGGGGTAGACGCGGTGTCGGCGCTGGACGGCTGGGGCTTCGGCCTGCCGGGCTTCAAGGGTCTGAAGCTCGATCCCAGCCCTGCGCCGCGCATGAGCTTCACGCCGGCGGGCTATATCCAGGGCGGCAGCTACAAGTTCCACTTCCCGGACGGCAACGCCACCATCGCCCGGCTCCTGGTGCGCAGCATGATCCCCGGCGCGGCGCCCGGCGTGGATTGCCGCGACATCGTGGGGGCGCGGCTCGACTACGCGGCGCTGGATCGGGCCAGCAACCCGGTGCGTATCCGCCTCTCGTCCCTAGTGACGCGAGTGAAAAACCTCGGCGAGCCGAGCGCAAGCAAGGGCGTGGAGGTGACCTATCTGCGCGGCGGGCGGAGCTTTGCGGTGAAGGCCGAGGCCTGCGTGCTCGCCTCCTGGAACATGATGATCCCCTATCTCTGCCCCGACCTGCCCGAGCCGCAGAAGGCGGCGCTGCATGAACTGGTGAAGACGCCGCTGGTCTATACGAGCGTGGCTCTCGCCAACTGGACCGCCTTCGACAAGTTGAAGGTGGGGGCCATCAGCGCGCCGGGCGGCTATCACACCAGCCTCTATCTCAACATGCCGGTGGACGTCGGGGCTGTGACCGCCGAGCGCGATCCGACCAAGCCGATCCTCTTGCACATGACCCGCACCCCCTGCGCGCCGGGCCTGTCCGAGCACGACCAGAACCGCGCCGGCCGGGCCGAGCTCTTGGCCACGCCGTTCGAGACCTTCGAGCGGGAGATCCGCAGCCAGCTTGGCCGCGCCCTGGGCGAGGGCGGCTTTGATCCCGCGCGGGACATCACCGCCATCACCGTCAATCGCTGGCCGCACGGCTATGCGCCGGAGTGGAACCCGCTGTGGGAAGGCGACACGCCGGTGGAGCAGCAGCCGCACGTGATCGGCCGCGCCCGTTTCGGCCGCATCGCCATCGCCAATTCCGACTCCGGCGCGGCGGCCTATACGGACTGCGCCATCGATCAGGCCTGGCGCGCCGTGGGGGAGCTGCTGAGCGCCTAAGAGCATTTTCCGAAAAGTGGGAACCGGTTTTCGGGCAAAAAATACTCTAGATTCAATGGTATATGAGCAAAATCCGATTCCGATTGATCGGATTTTGCTCTAGACGTTCAGCAGCAGGAACTCCCGCTCCCAGGGGCTGATCACCCGCATGAAGGTGGCGAACTCGGCCCGCTTCACCGCGGCGAAGGTGGAGATGAAACGCCGGCCGAACACCTCTTCCAGGGCCTCGGTCTCCTCGAACAGGTCCACCGCCTCCATCAGCCCTACGGGGAGATCGAACTCCTCGGAGCGGGCCGCGCCCTGGGTGGGCTCGGCGGGGGTGAGACCCTCCATGAGGCCGAGATAGCCGCAGGCCAGCACCGCCGCGAGGGCGAGATAGGGATTGGCGTCCGAAGACGGCACTCGGTTCTCCACGCGCCGATTGGCTGGCGAGGACGGCGGCACGCGCAGCCCGGTGGTGCGGTTGTCATAGCCCCACTGCACGTTCACCGGCGCCGACGCCCCGCGCACCAGGCGCCGGAAGCTGTTCACATAGGGCGCCACCATGCTGGCCACCGCCGGGGTGTAGCGCTGCTGGCCGGCCAAGAAGGCGAAGAACTCCGCCGTCGGACGATCATCCTCGTCGGTGAAGATGTTGCGCCCGGTGTCGGCCGACACGATCGACTGGTGCACGTGCATGGCCGAGCCCGGTTCGTGGGCGATCGGCTTGGCCATGAAGGTGGCGTAGATGTCGTGGGCGAGGGCCGCCTCGCGGATGGTGCGCTTCAAGAGGAACACCTGGTCGGCCAAAGCGAGCGGATCGCCGTGACGCAGGTTGATCTCCATCTGCGCCGCGCCCTCTTCGTGGATCAGCGTGTCCACCTCGAGGTTCTGCTGCTCGGCGAAGGCGTAGATGTCCTCGAACACCTCGTCGAACTCGTTCACCGCCGAGATGGAATAGGAGCGGCGTCCGGCCTCGGCCCGGCCCGAGCGGCCGATGGGCGGCTCCAGCGGATAGTCCGGGTCGACGTTGCGCTTGACGAGGTAGAATTCGAGCTCGGGCGCCACCACCGGCCGCCAGCCCTTCTTGTGATAGAGGTCGATCACCCGCCGCAGCACCTGGCGCGGGGCGATCTCCACCGGCCGGCCGTCGTGATAGTGGGCGTCGTGGATCACCTGGGCGGTGGGCTCCGAGGCCCAGGGCACCACGCACATGGTGGCGAAGTCGGGGCGCAGGTCGATGTCGCCGTCGGAGGGGTCGTAGCGGAAATCCTCCCGCTCCTCCGGATATTCACCGGTGATGGTCTGCAGGAAGATCGACGACGGCAGGGCCATGGCCGTGTCGTCGAAGAACTTGTCAGAGGGCATGATCTTGCCGCGGGCGACGCCGGCCAGATCAGGCACCAGGCATTCGATTTCAGTGACGCCGTGAGCGCTGGCCCAGGACTTGGCCTCGGCGACATTAGCGACGGGGGCGGGACGTAAGGCAGGAGTCTTTGGCTTCTTGGCCATGGGAAGGGTCTTCTTTGAATGTACGATTTAGGGTCAATCCAGCGATCTGGGCGCCCTTATTTTCGGCGCCGAGAAACCATCCTGACCTAATCGTCGGGAACGCCGCGGTCCCCTACCCGGCGGGCCAGGCCTCGCTTCCGAGGCGCACGGCGACGGCGCACGCGTCCGCCCGCCTGCCCGCGGCAAGCTGTTTTTGGCGAAATTCGCGTCTGGGGGCGCATCGGCCTAAGAAATCCATCATTGCCGACGCCTAAGGTGGCAGGGCGCAGGCCGGCTTGAGAATAACGCGAACTGTTGCAGGACGCCACCAGGCGCCGCCCAATGACAAATGCATTGTGATCACAGCTCTTGACGGCGGATCGAGTCAATAGGAACGTTCAACCATTAAAAGAGGGGATCGCCATGGCGAGAACAGTTTTGGGCCGGAGCCTGCTCCTGTCGTCGGCCGCGCTGCTGCCGTTTCTGGGAACCATGGCCGCGCGTGCGGACGATGCGCCGCCCGCCGCCGCAGCAGGCGCCAAGACGGCGCCTGTCGAAGCCGCCGAGGTGATCGTCACCGCCACGCGCCAGAAGACGGCCCTCTCCAAGGTGGCCGAAAGCGTCAGCGCCTTCACCGCCGAGAAGATGGAGGTGCAGGGCGTAAAGTCCTTCGCTGACTTGGCCAAGTTCACCCCGGGCGTATCCTTCGACGAGGCCCGCCACGACGTCTCCATCCGCGGCATCACCTCCAGGGCCGGCTCGGGCACCACGGGCGTCTATATCGACGACACCCCGATCCAGATGCGGGCGCTGGGCCTCAACGCCAACAACACCTTGCCGGCGGTGTTCGACCTTGAGCGCGTGGAAGTGCTGCGCGGCCCGCAGGGCACGCTGTTCGGCGCTGGCTCCGAAGGCGGCACGGTGCGCTACATCACTCCGCAGCCGAGCCTCACCAGCTTCAGCTTCAGCGCCCATTCGGAACTGGCCAGCACCGAAAACGGCGGCCTTTCCTATGAGGGCGGCGTGACCACGGGCGGCCCCATCGTGCAGGACAAGCTCGGCTTCCGCGCCAGCGTGTGGGCGCGGCGCGACGGCGGCTACATCAACCGCGTGGACTATACGAACCTCGCCACCACCGACAAGGACGCCAACCGGTCGGACACCTATGTGCTGCGCGCGGCCGTGGCCTGGCGCCCCATCGAGAACCTGACCGTCACCCCGGCGGTGAACTATCAGAAGCGCGACCAGCACAATTACGACAACTACTGGGTCTCCATCTCCAATCCGGGCAATGGCAAATACCTGAGCGGCACGCCGGACCGCATGGCCGACCCGGACCGCTTCGTCATGCCGAGCCTGAAGGTGGAGTATCAGCTGCCGGGCGTGACCTTCATTTCCAACAGCTCCTATTATGATCGCAAGGAGCGGGTGAACGGCTATTCCGGCACGCTCTACAACCTGTCCTACTTCGAGCAGATCACCGGGGCGGGCAACGACCCCATGGGCAATCCCTGCGCCGGCGCCTGCACCTCGCCGCTGCTGACGCCCACCGGGCTGAACCTGCCGGGCTATCCAGGCAAGTACGTCTCCCGCAACTGGATCACCAACACCCAATCCAACTACACGCAGGAATTCCGCCTGCAGTCGTCCGATCCGAACGCCCGCCTGACCTGGGTCGCCGGCGTGTTCTACGCCTACAACACCCAGCGCAGCACCGAGGAGATCAACGACCCGCAACTGCCGGCCCTGACCCAGTATCTGTGGGGCGAGACCTTGATGCAGGCCTGGGGCGAGAACCTGCTGCCCAATGGCGACGACTATATCAACGACACCCGCGCCCATGACCGGCAGACGGCGGTGTTCGTGGACGCTACCTACAACATCACGGACAAGCTGAAGATCACCGCCGGCGCCCGCTATGCCTGGACCCATTTCGACTTCAAGAACGTGGCCGACGGTCCGCAGGAGCTGGCCGGCGGGCCGGTGCCCTCCCACGGATACAAGAACGAGACGCCGCTGACGCCCAAGCTCGGCCTGATCTACCAGGCCACTCGCGACGACATGGTCTACGCCACCGTGTCCAAGGGCTATCGCATCGGCGGGGCGAGCCCGCCCCTGCCCCCGGCGGCCTGCGGCGGGGTCTTCCCCACCTCCTACAATTCGGACTCGGTGTGGAGCTATGAGGCCGGCACGAAGGACCGCTTCTTCGATCGCAAGCTGCAGATCTCCGGCAGCGTCTATTACATCGAGTGGAAGAACATCCAGCAGGCCATCTATGTGCCCACCTGCGGTATTCAATACACGGCCAATGTGGGCGATGCGGTGAGCAAGGGCTTCGACCTGCAGGCCCAGTGGCAGCTGATCGACCACCTGCAGCTGGAAGGCAGCGTGGGCTACACCGACGCCAAGTTCTCCAAGAACGCCGTGGACACCGGCGGCCAGATCCTGGCGCTGAAGAACGACGCCCTAGACGTGACGCCCTGGACCGTGACCCTCGGCGCGGAATATCGCTTCCAGTGGCTGAACCGCGATGCGTTCCTGCGCGGCGACTACGAGTACAACAGCAAGCGCACCACCGCGATCCCGGCGGAGGACCCCGGCACCAAGTATTACGACCACGGGCTGGCGCCCAACCCGGCCACCAACCAGCTGTCCCTGCGCACCGGCATCAACTTCGACAAGTGGGACCTGGCGCTGTTCGCCGAGAACGTCTTGAACGCCCATCCGCGACTGAACCTGGCCCACCAAGACAAGTATACGCAGCTGTACGAGGCGCAGACGCTCCGTCCACGGACGATCGGCGTGGCCGCCACCTATCGCTACTGATCTCCGGAATCTGGTCCGGCCGCGCTCCGCCCCTTCGACTTTGGTCTTAGGGCGCGGGCGCGGCGGCGCGTGTTAGGCGAGGCCCAACAATAACATTCGGGAGCAGGCGCGCCGGGGATGCCCGTGCGCGGTCCAGGAACGGCGCTTCAGCGTCTGTTGTTCCAGGAGCCCGTTTGTTCATGACCTCGCGTATCGCCCATCCCGGCCTCGCGTCGCGCCTCGCCTCTCCCGAAGACGCCGCCGCCCTCATTCCCAACGGCGCCACCGTGGGCATGAGCGGCTTCACCGGCTCCGGCTATCCCAAGACCGTGCCCTTGGCCTTGGCCAAGCGCATCGAGGCCGAACACGCGGCGGGCCGACCGTTCAAGGTGAAGGTGTGGACCGGCGCCTCCACCGGTCCGGAACTGGACGGCGCGCTGGCCAAGGCCAATGGCATCGAGTTCCGCCTGCCCTACAATTCCGACCCCCTCGCTCGCGAGCGCATCAACAAGGGCGAGATGCAGTATTTCGACATGCACCTGTCGCAGGTGGCCCCCATGGCCTGGCAGGGCTTTCTCGGCAAACTGGACATCGCCGTCATCGAGGTCGCGGGCATCCGCCCGGACGGGTCGCTGATCCCCTCCTCTTCGGTGGGCAACAACAAGACCTGGATCGAGCGCGCGGACAAGGTGATCCTGGAGGTGAACCGCTGGCAGAATGCGGCCCTCGAGGGCATGCACGACATCTATTACGGGGCGGCCCTGCCGCCGAACCGCGTGCCCATCCCGCTGGTGCGCCCGAACGACCGCATCGGCGAGCCCTATCTGCGTTGTCCGCCGGAGAAGGTGGTCGCCGTGGTGGAGACCGACGCCCCGGACCGCAACCTGCCGTTCGCCGCTCCGGACGAGGCCGCCACCCTCATCGCCGGCCACATCATCGATTTCCTCAGCCATGAGGTGAAGCACGGACGCCTGCCGGCCTCGCTGCTGCCGATCCAGTCGGGGGTGGGCAATGTGGCCAACGCCGTGCTGCAGGGGCTGGTGCAAAGCCCGTTCGAGGGGCTGCAGGCCTTCACCGAGGTGCTGCAGGACGGCATGCTCGACCTGATGGAGGCGGGCAAGCTCGTCTCCACCTCGGCCACCGCCTTCTCCCTAAGCCCCGAAGCGGCGGCCCGGCTCAATCGCGACATGGCGCGGTTCCGCGGCCGGCTGATCCTGCGTCCGCAGGAGATCAGCAACCACCCCGAACTGGTCCGGCGCCTGGGCTGCATCGCCATGAACGGCCTCATCGAGGCGGACATCTATGGGGCGGTGAACTCCACCCACGTCATGGGTTCGCGCATCCAGAACGGCATCGGCGGCTCCGGCGACTTCGCCCGCAACGCCTACATCTCCATCTTCATGACCTCGTCCACGGCCAAGGGCGGCAAGATCTCGGCCATCGTCCCCAAGGCCGCGCACGTGGACCACATCACCCAGGACGTGCAGGTGATCGTCACCGAGCAGGGTCTCGCCGACCTGCGCGGTCTCTCGCCCCGTCAGCGCGCGCGGGTGATCATCGACCGCTGCGCCCATCCGGACTATCGCGACGCGCTTGAGGACTACTACGCCCGCGCCTGCATGGACGGCCAGGCGGGCCAGTCGCCGATCCTCCTGGGAGAAGCCTTTTCCTGGCACCAGCGTTATCTCTACACGGGCGATATGCGCCCTTAAGCGAGAAGCACGCCGATCCTTGAGCCACCGCAAGGCGAATCTGGGGACGCGCGCCTAACCGGACGAGATCGACACAGGAGATCGTTCCATGACGCACGGACTGGCATTTCCTCATCCTTTCGGGGAGCGACTGAAGGCGGCCAAGCGCAAGGTGCAGTGGCTCAGCGCCATCATGATTGTGCTTGGCGTCATCGCCCTGGTGTTTCCGTCCTTCTCCACCCTGACCATCACCTATTTCATCGCCTTCATGCTGATCACCTTCGGCGTCGTCAGCCTGAACGCGGCCTTCTTGATGATCGGCGCGGGGCCGTTCTTCGCGGGCCTCCTATTCTCCCTCGCCTCTGTCGGAGCAGGCGTGTTCATGCTGTTCAACCCGGCGCCGGGCGCGGCGGCGCTCACCGTGCTGGTGGGCGGCCTGTTCCTGGCCCAGGGCGCCTACGAGCTGGTGCTGGGCTTCGAAGCCCCGGCGAGCGTGCGCGCGCCGATCCTCATCTCCGCCCTCATCAGTCTGGTCCTCGCCCTCGCCATCCTCGCCGGCTGGCCGCAGAGCTCCGCGGTGGTGCTGGGCGTCATGTTCGGGGTGAATTTCATCTCCAGCGGCGTCGGCCTTGCCATGGCCGCTCGCGATTAGGATGATGCTGCAGGCCACGACGGCTTAAGCGGATAGGAGACGGGCGCGGTGATTCCGTTGCAGGACGAAACCCGGCGCCCGTCGCGCTTTCCCGCCGTGACGGTGGGGCTCATCGTCATCAACGCGGTGATCTTCCTCGCCGAGCTGCAATATGGCGAGCCGTTCATCGCCCGCTGGGCCGCCGTGCCCGCCGACATCTGGGAGGGGCGCAGACTCATTACCCTTCTCAGCTCCATGTTCCTGCACGCCAGCTGGTCGCACATCCTCGGCAACATGGTGTTCCTCTGGGCCTTCGGGCCGGAGATCGAAGACGCCATGGGGAAGCTGAAGTACCTCCTGTTCTACCTGGCGGGCGGGGTGGCGGCCATGTTGGCGCAGATCGCCGCCACACCGGACTCCACCGTCGCCAGCCTGGGCGCCAGCGGGGCCATCGCCGCCGTGATGGGCGCCTTCCTGGTCACCTATCCCCGCGACCGCATCCGCACCCTATTGTTCTTCGGCATCTTCTTCCGCGTGGCCCTGATCCCGGCGGTGGTGCTCATCGGCATCTGGTTCGCCTTCCAGCTGATCAGCCTGGGCGCGGTGACGCAGGCGGCCAGCCACACCGGCGGGATCGCCTATCTCGCCCATGTGGGTGGGATGGTCTTCGGCGCCCTGGTGGGCCGGTTCCTGGAAGACCCACGCCGCATCGCCGCCTCGCGGCTCAACGACGAGCTGCTCTGAGGCATATGGCAGGTCTCACGCACATCGCCTCAATTCTAGGCGCCTGCCCAGGGTGGACGACGCCCGATTCAACCGCGCCTTGCCTGGCCCCGCGCCGCGCTCAAAGGTCGAGGCGCCCTTGTTTTGGACATAGCGCGTGACGCCGCAGCCCCTCGCCCCCTCCGCCTCGCCCCTGGACCGCGCCGCAGCGCTCTTAGGGTCTGACCCGCGCGCCGCTGAGCAGCTGGCCGCGGGGCTGCTGCGCCAGGCGCCAGGCGATCCGCGGGTGCGGCTGATCCTCGGCTCGGCCAAGCGGCGCCTCGGCGATCTCGCCGGGGCCCGCGCCCTCATCGAGCCCCTGGCTAAGGCCCACCCCAAGGCCGCCCTCACGCAGTACGAATACGGCCTCGTCCTCGCCGCTGAAGGCGCGTTTAGCGCGGCGGTGGAAGCCTTGCAGCGGACCCTTGCCGCCAATCCGAACCATGTGGACGCCTGGCGGGCGCTGGGGGATGCGCTGTTCGCCCTCGGCGACAATCGCGCCGCCGACGCCGCCTTCGCCAAGCAGGCCCTCGCCGCCGTGCAGGACCCGGCGCTGCGTCCCGCCCTCGCCGCGCGCCAGGCGGGAGAGGCCGGCCGCGCCGAGACCCTGGTGCGCGAGGTGCTGGCCCGTCAGGCGGCGCACCCGGAGGCCTTGCAGCTCATGGCCGAGCTGCACCTCGCGGCCGGACGGTTCGCCGACGCCGAGGTGCTGTTCGATCACGCCCTGCGCCTCGATCCCGCCCGCGCCAGCGCCCGCTTCGGCCGCGCCTCGGCGAGGTTCCAGCAGCAGAAGGGCCCCGCCGCCCTCGCCGACATCGACGAGCTCCTGAAGGCCGAGCCCGACGCCGCGCCCTATCTCAATTTGAAGGCTGCGGTGCTAAGCCTGCTGGGGCGGGAAGAAGACGCGCTCGACCTCTACCAGGGCCTCCTCGCCCGCTACCCGCGCCAGCCGCGCCTATGGCTCAACCAGGCTCACGTCTTGAAGACGCTCGGGCGACGCGAGCTGGCAGTGGCCGCCTACCGCGAAGCCATCGCCCTTGATCCCGGCCTCAGCGACGCCTTCCTCGGCCTCGCCAACATGAAGGTCTACCGCTTCACCGCCGAGGAGCTGGCGGCCATGGAGCAGCTGTTGCAGGCCCCCGCGCTCAACCTCGACGAGCGGGTGCAGCTGCATTTCGCCGCCGGCAAGGCGCACGAGGACGCCGGCGCCGCCGAAGCCGCCTTCGCCCACTACGCCAAGGGCGGGGCGCTGAAACGCCAGGGCCAGGCCTATGACGCCGCCGACACCACGCGCCAGTTCGCCCGCGCCAAGGCCGCCTTCACGCCGGAGCTGTTCGCGGCCAAGGCCGGCGCCGGCTGCGATGATCCGGCCCCCATCTTCGTGGTGGGCCTGCCGCGCTCCGGCTCCACCCTCATCGAGCAGATCCTGGCCAGCCACAGCGCGGTGGAAGGGGCCATGGAGCTGAACGACCTCGGCCTCCTGGCGCGGGGTCTCGAAGGCTATCCGGAGCGGCTGGGCGACTTATCTGTCGACGATCTGCGCGAACTTGGCGAGAGCTATCTCCACACCACGCAGGTGCACCGCAAGCTTGGACGGCCCTATTTCGTCGACAAGATGCCCAACAATTTCCAGCATGTGGGCCTGATCAAGCTGATCCTGCCGCGCGCCAAGGTGATCGATGCGCGGCGCCACCCGTTGGGCGTCGGCTTCTCGGCCTTCAAGCAGCTGTTCGCCCAGGGCCAGACCTTCACCTACGACCTCACGGACTTGGGGCTCTATTATCGCGACTATGTGGACCTCATGGCCCACTACGACCGCGTCCTTCCCGGCTTTGTGCACCGGGTGATCTATGAGGATGTAGTGGACGATCCGGAGGCCGAGGTGCGCCGCCTGCTCGCCTTCTGCGGCCTCGAATTCGAGCCCGCCTGCCTGAAGTTCTACGAGACCGAGCGCGCCGTGCGCACGGTGAGCTCGGAACAGGTGCGCCAGCCCATCTTCCGCGAGGGCCGCGACCAGTGGCGGCAGTACGAGCCCTACCTCGACCCCCTGAAGGCTGCCCTCGGCCCGGCCCTGGAAAACTGGCGCTAGGCACAGCGCTTTCTGACCCGCCTGTTTGGCTACTTAGGCGGGCGCCGGGCGGAAAACCGGTTCCCACTTTTCCTGAACCCGCCCCTTCTCGCGAGGGTTTCATTTGACCTTGCGACGCCTTCGTGCTGTTTGATTTCAAATGAAACTAATTGGAGGCGACGCCGTGACCGACCTGTTCGACAATCCCCTGGGGCTGGACGGTTTCGAGTTCATCGAGTTCTGCGCCCCGGAAAAGGGGCTCCTAGAGGCCCAATTCGCGGCCATGGGCTTCACCCGCATCGCCCGGCACCGCTCCAAGGACGTAGAGCTTTGGCGTCAGGGGGAGATCAACCTCATCGCCAATTACGAGCCCCGCTCGCCCGCGGCCTATTTCGCCGCCGAGCACGGGCCGTCCGCCTGCGGCATGGGCTTTCGGGTGAAGAACGCCAAGCTCGCCTATGAGCGGGCGCTGGAGCGCGGGGCCGAGCCGGTGGAGACCCGCACCGGTCCCATGGAGCTGCGCCTGCCGGCCATTCGCGGCATCGGCGGGGCCATCATCTATCTCATCGACCGCTATGGCGACGCCCTCTCCATCTACGACATCGACTTCGACTACCTGCCCGGCGTGGATCGCCAGCCGGCGGGCGCGGGGCTGAAGGTGCTCGATCACCTGACCCACAATGTCTATGGCGGGCGCATGGCCCACTGGGCGGCCTTCTACGAGAAGGTCTTCAACTTCCGCGAAATCCGCTACTTCGACATCAAGGGCGAGTATACGGGCCTCACCAGCCGGGCCATGACCGCCCCCGACGGCAAGATCCGCATCCCCCTCAACGAAGAGGGCAAGTCCGGCGGCGGCCAGATCGAGGAGTTCCTGCGCGCCTATAATGGCGAGGGCATTCAGCACGTGGCCTTCGCCTGCGACGACTTGATCGCCGTGTGGGACCGGCTGAAGGCGCTCGGCACGCCGTTCATGACCGCGCCGCCGGCCACCTATTACGAGATGCTGGAGGAGCGCCTGCCGGGCCATGGCGAGCCGGTGCAGGCCCTGCAAAGCCGCGGCATCCTGCTCGACGGCTCCACCGAGAACGACGACCCGCGCCTCCTCCTGCAGATCTTCTCCGAGACCATGATCGGGCCGGTGTTCTTCGAGTTCATTCAGAGGAAGCGCGACGAGGGCTTCGGCGAGGGCAACTTCACCGCCCTCTTCAAGTCCATGGAGCGCGACCAGCTGCGTCGGGGGGCGCTCTCCAATCCGGAGGCCGCCGAATGAGCCCGCCGTTCCAACTGTCCCGCATCCACCACGTGGCCTATCGCTGTCGCGACGCCAAGGAGACGGTGGAGTTCTATAACCGCGTGCTGGGCATGGCCTACACCACCGCCTTCGCCGAGGACCACGTGCCCTCCACCGGGGCCTATGACCCTTACATGCACATCTTCCTCGATGCTGGCGGCGGCAATGTGCTGGCCTTCTTCGAGCTGCCCAACCAGCCGGAGATGGGGCGCGACCCCAATACGCCGGCCTGGGTGCAACACCTGGCCTTCGAGGTGCCGGACCTCGACGCCCTCCTCGCCGCCAAGGCCCATATCGAGGCGCAAGGGATCGAGGTGCTGGGGCCGACCTATCACGGCGTCTTCAAGTCGATCTATTTCTTCGACCCCAATGGCCACCGGCTGGAGCTGGCCTGCAACATCGGCACGCCGGAACAGTATGAGGAGCTGCGCACCCTCGCCCCGGTAATGTTGGAAGAATGGAGCGCCACCAAGCGCGCGCCGCGCCACGCCGCCTGGCTGCACCAGGACCCCGAGGCCGACTGACGCCTCAGCGCCGGCCGAATACCGGCTCGCGCTTGGCCAGAAAGGCGCTGAGGGCCTCCTGGTGGTCGTGGCTGGCGCGCAGCACCGCCATTTCCCGGGCGATCAGCTCGTCGGCTTCTGCGGGGGAAAGATCGAAGGCCCGGTCGGCCACGCGCTTGCTCGCCTCTACCGACAGGGGCGCGCGCGACGCCACGCGCCGGGCGAGATGCAGCGCCGCCGGCAGGAGCTGGTCGGGCGTTTGCAACTCGGTGACGAGGCCCCAGGCGAGGGCCGTGGCCGCGTCATGGGCCGCGCCGGTAAGCAGCATGGCCTTGGCCCGCGAAAGCCCGATCAAACGCGGCAGGCGATAGGTGGAGGCCATTAGCCCCACATTGACTCCGGCGCAGACGAACTTGGCCTCGGTGGAGGCGATGCGCAGATCGCAGCAGAGGGCGAGTTCGAAGCCGCCGCCGAGGCAATGGCCGTTCACCGCCGCGATGGTGGGAGCGCGGCAGCGGGCGACCAGCTCCAGCACGCGGTTGAAATGCTCGATGTCCCTGGCCGCCTGTTCCGGCCCGTCGGCGGCGAAGGCCTTCAGATCGGCGCCGCTGCAAAAGGCCCGGCCCCGGCCGGTGAGCACCAGGGCGCGCACGCTGGTGTCGTGCTCGATCTCGTGGAGCGCTGCCTCCGCCTGGCGCAGCATGGCGGGCCCGAGCGCGTTCATGGGCGGATTGTCCAGCTCCAGCAGGACGATGCTTCCGTCGATGCGGCTTTGGTGAATCTGACCGGTCATGCGCCTCCATAACCGAATTCCCAGCCCTGCGCAGAATTCCTGCGACCAAGCGTAGGATTTCGACATTTTGTCTTGGCGATCGCAAGGTGTAGTTCGAGCATGCGATCCGGCGATGATCGTAGGCGCGATGGCCTCGCTGCGCGACGCCGGCTTGGTTGACCTCGGCCCTTGGCGAGCGATCAAGTGTGCGACGAACCGCCTGCCCCCTGTGGAGTTGTCATGTTGGAAGACCTCGTCGCCGCCGCCTTGAAGGCGGGCGCCGCCATCCTTACCGTCTATGCTCGCGAGGACTTCGCCGCCGCGGCCAAGGCCGACGGCTCGCCGGTGACCGAGGCGGACGAAAAGGCCGAGGCGATCATCCTCGAAGCCTTGGCGAAGATCGCGCCCGATATCCCGGTGGTGGCCGAAGAGAGCGCCGCCGCCGGCCGCATCCCCGCCACGGCCGAGCGCTTCTTCCTGGTGGACCCGCTGGACGGCACCAAGGAATTCATCAGCAAGAACGGCGACTTCACCGTCAATATCGCGCTGATCGAGCATGGCGCGCCGGTGCTGGGGGTGGTGCACACTCCGGCCTATGGCGAGGTGTTCGCGGGCGTGGTCGGCGAGGGCGCCAAACGAGCCAAGCTCAAGGATGGCGTGCTCGGCCCCTGGTCGCCGCTGAAGACCCGCACGCCCGGCGCCGACCTCGACGTGGTGGCCAGCCGCTCCCACATGAGCGCGGAGACTCAAGCCTTCGTCGACCGCTTCAGCGTGCGGCAGCTGGTGAACGCCGGCTCGTCCCTGAAGTTCTGCAAGTTGGCGGCCGGCGAGGCCGATCTCTATCCGCGCCTGGGCCGGACCATGGAGTGGGACACCGCCGCCGGCGACGCCGTGCTGCGCGCGGCCGGAGGCCTGGTGCGCACCCTGGACGGCCAGCCCCTCGTCTATGGCAAGCGGGGCCAGGCCGACGACGCCGACTTCGCCAATCCCTGGTTCGTGGCCTCCGGGCCGTTCGATCCTTTCACCGCGGCGCCCGCCGCCCTTGTGTCCGAGTAACCCCTGTGTCCGCCACCCTCGCCCCCCCGCGCGCCGCCGCCGCGCTAACGCCGGACCGCCTCACCCACCTGCAAAGGCTGGAGGCGGAGAGCATTCACATCATGCGCGAAGTCGCCGCCGAGGCCGACAAGCCGGTGATGCTCTATTCCATCGGCAAGGACTCGGCAGTGATGCTGCACCTGGCCGCCAAGGCCTTCTATCCGTCCAAGCCGCCCTTCCCGCTCTTGCACGTGGACACCACCTGGAAGTTCCGGGCCATGTACGAGATGCGCGAGCGCATGGCCGCTGAGCTCGGCTTCGAACTCCTCGTGCACAAGAACCCCGAAGCGGTGGCGCGCGACATCAACCCGTTCGACCATGGCTCGGCCCTGCACACTGATCTCTGGAAGACCGAAGGCCTGAAACAGGCCCTCGACCTCTACGGCTTCGACGCGGCCTTCGGCGGCGCCCGGCGCGACGAGGAAAAGAGCCGGGCCAAGGAGCGCATCTTCTCCTTCCGCTCCGCCAATCACCGCTGGGACCCCAAGAACCAGCGGCCCGAGCTCTGGCGGCTCTACAACGCCAAGAAGAAGCCCGGCGAGTCGATCCGGGTCTTCCCCATCTCCAACTGGACCGAGCTGGACGTCTGGCAATACATCCACCTGGAGAACATACCCATCGTGCCGCTCTATTTCGCCGCCGAGCGCCCGGTGGTTGACCGGGACGGGACCCTGATCATGGTGGACGACGAGCGCATGCGGCTGAAGCCGGGCGAAGTTCCCATGCTGAAGAAGGTCCGCTTCCGCACCCTGGGCTGCTATCCCCTGTCGGGCGCCATCGAGAGCGAGGCCGACACGCTCACCGAAGTCATCCGCGAGATGCTTCTCGCCACCACCTCTGAACGCCAGGGCCGCATGATCGACCACGATCAATCTGCGTCCATGGAGAAGAAGAAGCAGGAGGGTTACTTCTGATGGCCCATATCTCCGACCTGATCGAGACGGACATCGAGGCCTATCTGGTGCAGCACCAGCACAAGGGGCTGTTGCGCTTCATCACCTGCGGCTCGGTGGACGACGGCAAGTCGACCCTGATCGGGCGGCTGCTCTACGATTCCAAGATGATCTTCGAGGACCAGCTGGCGGCCCTCGAAGCCGACTCCAAGAAGGTGGGCACGCAGGGCGGCGACATCGACTTCGCCCTTTTGGTGGACGGGCTGGCGGCCGAGCGCGAGCAAGGCATCACCATCGACGTGGCCTATCGCTTCTTCTCCACCGATCGGCGCAAGTTCATCGTCGCCGACACCCCCGGCCACGAGCAATACACCCGCAACATGATCACCGGCGCCTCCACGGCGGACCTGGCGGTGATCCTCATCGATGCGCGCAAGGGGGTGCTGACCCAGACCCGCCGGCACAGCTTCCTCGTCTCGCTCATCGGCATCCGCCACGTGGTGCTGGCGGTAAACAAGATGGACCTGGTGGGCTGGTCGAAGCCGGTGTTCGACGCCATCGTCGACGACTACCGCGCCTTTGCGAACCAGATCGGCCTTACCGACATCACCGCCATCCCGATCTCCGGGCTCAAGGGCGACAATATCGCGGCCCCCAGCGCGGCGAGCCCCTGGTACAAGGGCCCGACCCTGATGCACCACCTGGAGAACGTGGACATCGACGAGGCCGCGATCGCCGCCCGCCCCTTGCGGATGCCGGTGCAGTGGGTGAACCGGCCCAATCTCGACTTCCGCGGCTTCTCCGGCCTCATCGCCGCAGGTGAGGTGAAGCCGGGCGACAAGGTGCGGGTGCTGCCCTCGGGGCGCGTCTCCACCGTGGCCCGCATCGTCACCAAGGACGGCGATCTGCCCAGCGCCCAGGCGGGACAGTCGGTGACCCTCACCCTCGCCGACGAGATCGATTGCTCGCGCGGCGATGTCATCGCCGCCGCCGACGCGCCGCCGGAAGTGGCCGATCAGTTCGAGGCCACCTTGGTGTGGATGGCGGACGAAGAACTGCTGCCCGGCCGCCCCTATTGGCTGAAGCTGGGCGCCAAGTTGGTCGCCGCCCAGGTCACCCACATCAAGCACAAGATCAACGTCAACTCGCTGGAGCATCTGGCGGCCAAGACGCTTGGGCTCAATGAGATCGCGGTGGTCACCCTGTCGCTGGACCAGTCGATCCCCTTCGACGCCTATGACGACGTGCGCGACCTCGGCGGCTTCATCCTCATCGACCGGCTCTCCAACGCCACGGTGGCGGCGGGCATGATCCGCTTCGCCCTGCGCCGGGCCCACAACATCCACTGGCAGGCCCTGGATGTGAGCCGCGAGTCTCGCGCGGAGAGCCTTGGCCAGAAGCCAGCGGTCTTGTGGTTCACCGGCCTCTCGGGGGCGGGCAAATCCACCATCGCCAACATCGTCGAGAAGAAGCTGCACGCGCTCGGCAAGCACACCTATGTGCTCGACGGCGACAATGTGCGCCACGGCCTCAACCGCGACCTCGGCTTCACCGACGCCGACCGGGTGGAGAACATCCGCCGCGTGGCCGAGGTGGCCAAGCTGATGGCCGACGCCGGGCTCATCGTGCTGGTCTCGTTCATCTCGCCGTTCCGGGCTGAACGGGACATGGCCCGCAAGCTGATGGTGGAGGGCGAGTTCATCGAGGTGTTCGTGGATACGCCGCTCGCCGTGGCCGAGGCCCGCGACGTGAAGGGCCTCTACAAGAAGGCCCGCACTGGGGAACTGCAGCACTTCACCGGCATCAACAGCCCCTATGAGGCGCCGGAGAGCCCGGAGATCCGCATCGACACGGGCGTCTCCGCGCCCGAACAGGGGGCGGACGCCATCTTGGCCCTGCTGGAGACCCGCGGCGTCGTGAAGCCCTGAGCGAAAAAACTTGCCTCCTGCCCCAGCGTCAGCCCCTTGGCCCGGGGCTGAGCGCCTCCTATCGTCCCGCAAGACAAGAAAATATTGCGGGACGAGCCTGATCTGAGCGGGCGAGACGTCCCCGCTGGGAGGTCTGGACCATGAGCGAAGCTTGGATCATCGATGCTGTGCGCACGCCGCGCGGCATCGGCAAGGTGGGCAAGGGCGCCCTGTCCGACATGCATCCGCAGCATCTGGGCGCCGCGGTGCTGAAGGCGATCGCCGAGCGCAACAATCTCAACACGGCCGAAGTGGACGACATCATCTGGGGCTGCTCCACCCAGCGCGGGCCTCAGGGTGGCGATTTGGGGCGCATGGCCGCTCTCGACGCCGGCTACGACATCCGCGCCTCCGGCGTGACCCTGGACCGGTTTTGCGGCTCCGGCATCACCACGGTGAACCTGGCGGCGGGCATGATCCACTCCGGCATGGAGGACCTGGTCATCGCGGGGGGCACGGAGATGATGTCCCTCACTGCCGCCATGGCCGCCAAGTCCATGGCCGCCGGAGAGCCGCCCGCGCTCATGGGCAGCGGCAACGAGCGCCTGCGCCACAGCCACCCGCAGTCGCACCAGGGCGTGTGCGGCGACGCCATCGCCTCCATGGAAGGCATCAGCCGCGAGGCCCTCGACGCGTTGGCGCTGGAAAGCCAGAAGCGCGCCGAAAAGGCCATCAAGGAAGGGCGCTTCGACAAAAGCCTTGTGAAGGTGATCAAGGCTGACGGGACCCTCGCCCTCGACCATGAGGAGTTCCCCCGCCCGGAGACGACCGCCGAAGGGCTCGCGGCCCTGAAGCCGTCCTTCGCGGCTCTCGCTGACGCGCCACTCGACGCCCAGGGCACGACCTTCCGTAAACTGATCAATGAGAAATACCCCGACCTGAAGATCGAGCATGTCCACCATGCCGGCAACTCGTCTGGAGTGGTGGACGGCGCGGCGGCGGTGCTGCTCGCCTCCCCCGACTATGCCCGCAAGCACAGCCTGAAGCCGCGGGCCAAGGTGCTGGCCATGGCCAATGTGGGCGACTGCCCCACCTTGATGCTCAACGCCCCGGTCCCGGCGGCCAGGAAGGTTCTCGCCAAGGCCGGCCTCACCGTGGACGACATCGATCTTTGGGAGATCAACGAGGCCTTCGCCGTGGTCGCCGAGAAGTTCATCCGTGATCTGAAGCTCGACCGCGACAAGGTGAACGTGAACGGCGGGGCCATGGCCCTCGGCCACCCCATTGGCGCCACCGGCTCCATCCTCATCGGCACGATCCTCGACGAGCTGGAGCGGCGCGACCTCAAGCGTGGGCTCGTCACCATGTGCGCCGCCGGCGGCATGGCCCCGGCCATCATCATCGAACGCCTCTAGGAGATACCCGCATGTTCTCGCACATCATGATCGGCGCCAACGATCTCGACCGCGCCAAGAGCTTCTACGACACCCTGCTCGGCGCTCTGGGCGTGCCTCCGGCGATGGTGGACGGCCACCGCATCTTCTACATGACCCCCACGGGCATCTTTGGCGTCTCCAAGCCGATCGATGGCGAGCCGGCCACCCACGCCAACGGCGGCACCATCGGCTTCGCCTGCAAGTCGCCGGACGAGGTTGAAGCCTGGCACGCGGCGGGTCTGGCCGCCGGCGGCACCGCCATCGAGGACCCGCCGGGGGTGCGCGAAGGCCGCGCCGGCAAGCTCTACCTCGCCTATCTGCGCGACCCGGACGGCAACAAGCTCTGCGCCCTGCATCGGATGTGATTCGGCGCGCATCCTGCGAATTGGCGCGTGAAGTCAAGACTCGCGCGCCCCAGCGGTCCATCGTCGCCCCTAATCCGGTCCGTCGATGCGTCAGCTTCGGCGGACCTTTGATGACTGACCAAGGGAACGCCACGCTTGAACTCTACCCCTGATGCGCCGGTGAAGGGCGCGCTCCGCACGCCGGATGAGCGCTTCCGCGACCTGCCCGGCTATCCCTTCGCGCCGCACTATCACGTCACTACGGACGGGCTTCGCCTGCACTATGTGGACGAAGGGCCGAAGGACGGGCCGGCGGTGCTGCTGCTGCACGGCGAGCCCACCTGGTCCTATCTGTGGCGGCACATGATCCCCATCCTGGCCGAAGGCGGCTGCCGGGTGCTGGCGCCGGATCTGATCGGCTTTGGCAAGTCGGACAAGCCCCTCGCCAAGGACGCCTACAGCTACGCCCGCCATGTGGCCTGGGTGAAGGACTGGATGGAGGCCCTCGACTTGCAGGGCCTCACTCTCGCCTGCCAGGACTGGGGCTCGCTGGTGGGCCTGCGCCTCGCCGCCGAGAACAGCGCGCGCTTCAAGGTCATCCTGCTCGGCAATGGCGGCCTGCCCAAGGGCGACAGTCCCGCGCCGCGAGCCTTCGTCCTCTGGCGCGCCTTTTCGGTGTGGAGCCCGCTCTTCCCCATCGGCCGCATCGTCAAGGCCGGGACCAAGCGCGAGCTCAGCCCCGCCGAGATCGCCGCCTATGACGCGCCCTTCCCGAACGCCGCCTACAAGGCCGGGGCGCGTGTCTTCCCCTCCCTCGTGCCGTTTGATCCGCAGGACCCGGCCGTGCCGGCCAACCGCGCCGCCTGGGAGGTGTTCGAGCGCTGGGAGAAGCCCTTCGTCACCTGCTTCAGCGACGGTGATCCCATCACCCGCGGCGGCGACGCGGAGTTCCTGCGCCGGGTGCCCGGAACCAAGGGCCAGCCGCACACGACCCTGCACGGCGGCCACTTCCTGCAGGAGGACGACCCGCAGCGCTTCGCCGAACTGATCCTGGGCAGAGCATTTTCCGAAAAGTGGGAACCGGTTTTCGGATAAAAAATGCTCTAAATTCAATTGATTATGAACAAAATCCGACTCTGTTTGATCGGATTTTGTTCGAGGGCGAGGGGCTGAACGGTCGCAGCGCCGCCTACTTACCCCGCGTCGCCGAATTCATGATCGATTCGACCTCAGGAAGCGACGCGGCGAAGTAGTGTTCCTTGGGCGCGAGGTAAAGGATCACATAGGTCTTGCCGTTCACCGTGGCGACCTTGGCCGACCCGGCGATCTCCAGGCCGTTGGAGGTCGAGGCCGTGAGGTCGAACCGCAGGGCGCGACCGCCTTCGAAGGTCGCCGGTCGCAGATGCGAGGTCTCCACCTTCTGCAAGCCCGTGGCGGCGACGCTGTCGGACACGAACTCGACCGTTTCATTGGCGCTCATATCGGCGCGGATGGCCGGGGTCGGGTGCTCCTTGTCCGAGCCCTCCACCAGACGATCGCCCGCCCCCAGAGGTTCGCTGATATAGAGCGTGTCCAACAGCGGACCGTTCACGGACAAAACATGCGTGGTCTTACCGTGCGCCGGCGAAATCGACGTCACGTCCGACCAGGTGCGCCCCACCGTGACGCGGTGCTCGCCCGCGGCGAAGGGTCCAGGCGGAACGGCGGTGATGTTCGCGCACCCCGCCAGTGTCACAGCAGCGCTCGCCAGGGCGCAGATTTTCCAAGCTTTCACGACATCCCCCTACAGAGTCTTCAATGCGTCTTCGACCAGCCAGCGGTCTTCGGCGTTCGGCGCCCGGACCAGGTAGTCAGCAAAGGCGCCCTTGGCCGAAGCCTTGTCGCCCGTCTTGATGAGCAGATCGCCCAGTTCACGTAAGGCCGCGGGCGGACAATCCGCGGACGCAGCGGCGCGACGGTAGGCCGTGATCGCCTGAGCGGAGTCGCCGTCCTTGCGGCGCAGCCGATAGGCCTCGCCGCGGAAGTAATCGATCACGCCCAGATCCTCCCCAAGCCCGGCCAACCGATCGAGCAGGAACAGCGTCTCGCCGTAGTCACGGCGACGCAGCTCGTCCCGAAGCCAGGCCGCCAGGTGCGGGCGAATGATGGCACGGTAGGCGCGCCTCGCCGCGACATCTGGCGCATCCGCCAGCCCAGCCCCCGCCGCCCTGAGGTCTGCGATGCGGTCGAGCGTCACCGGGTGCGTGGCGAACATGCTGGGGTGGGTCTCGGAATTGCGCACCTTTTCGAAATCGGATGCGGCGGTCTCCGCCAGCAGTCCTTCCCAATCCGAAATGGACGCACTCGTTCGATATCCAGCTGCGCGTGCCCGCCCCAAGCCAAGCCGATCCGCCTCTGATTCCTCTTCGCGGCTGAACGCAAACACCGACGAAAGTGCGGCGAGGTAGGTCAGGTTGCTGACAGTGGACGCCGCCGTCGAAATAGAATTCGCGGACCGCATCGCACCCGCTGAGCCCGACGAGGCGGCGGAGTAGCTGGCCGCCGCGGCCCCCGCTGAAAGCACGAGCGACACCATCAGAGCCGCGTTGGCGTTGCCCTTCAAGGCTTCCAGCTGGGCGAGGCTATGGCTGCGGGCGAAGTGGCTGATTTCATGCCCAAGCACGAAGGCGAGCTCGGACTCGTCCTGCACCCTCAGCAACAAGCCGGAATTCACCTCCATATAGCCATTCGGCGCCGCCGAGGCGTTGAAGAAGGGGCGCGTCAGAATATACACGCGCAACTCGTCGCAATATTCCGGCGCCAATTTGCAGACCACGCCCTTCGCATAGGCGTTGAGCGCCGGGTCCGACTCCAGTTCCGCCGACACCTTCACCGCCGCCTCAGCCTTGTCCGACAGTCCCCAAAGGCCGCCCTCCGAGGAGGTCTCGGCGGGACGAACATGCGGCGCCCTGAGGACCGCCGACGCGACGTCTGCCGCGGCGGTCTGAGCAGAGGCGAGAAGCGCTAGGCCGGCGGCGAACGAGCCCAGGCCGCGTCTCACAGCGGCGCGCCCTTCATGAGGTCAGAGGTGAGCGAGGTCGCGCCCTCGGCCGAGCGCATGTCCGCGGAAGGACCGGCGGCGGCCACGTTGAACCACACTACGCGGCCGGTCTTCAGCTCAACCAGCGAGGCGTACACCTCCTGATGCCCCAAGGGCACGCTGACGCCTAAGAGCGCCGCGCCCACCATCAGCGCCTTGCGTCCCTCGCTCGCATAGGTTCCTCGAGCGGTCACGAACAGCGCATAGTCGGCGCCCTTGGCCTTGCCGAGCTCCGCGGCCCCATCGCCGAGCGTGTAGTCGAAGCGGCCTTCCTTAGACGGCAGTTTGAGGTTGAGGTACTCGTGGGCGATCACCGAGAGCGCCACGCGTTCGTGCAGTCGCAGAAGCTGGCCCGTCCGCCCGCCCATCGAGGTCTCGGGATCGAGCACTTCGACCTGCAGGGCCTTCGAGTTCAGCGATGTCCGGATGGTGCCCGCGAGTTCGTCCCGCGCGGCGCGGCTCCAATCCGCGCGCGCTTCCGTAACCCCTGAGGCGTTCAAAATCGACAACTCGACGTCCGGCTGGACCAGAATGACTTTGGCGTTCGCCGCGGGTTTGCTCAGCTCTGTCGGCGCCACAGCTCGTGTCGCTGTCGTGGTGCAGGCGGCAAGGCTCATGCCGGCCAAGGCCAGCAGAATCACTAGTCTCACGATGTCCCCCAATCCCCGCGCCGTCGCAATCCCACAGCGAAGGCGCACGTGACGTTAGATAGCAGGTTCACCCTCAACAGGTCCAGGAAATTTCGCGGCATGGTCGCTCTTACACGCATGCTCCGTGCACGGCTTGATCTCGCTCATGGCGCCTGAAGGCAAATATTTGCAGACGGGCGGCGAGACGAGGTCAAGATGATCACACCCCCATCGCATCTCGCCCACTTCCTTGGGCCGAACTCCGAAAACGAAGCATGGCTTCGCCAACAGCTCGACGCGGTGCTGGAGGACTGGTTCCAGTGGCGGCGGGAGCGGTTTCCCGGCGATCCGCCGGCGGTGTCGGCGGAAGAGCTGGCCGCCGCGCCCCTCGCCGCCCAGCGCGCCCGGGTGATCGAGGGGCTGAACCAGCTGACAGCCGCCTGGCGCGATGAGATCCCCACCTACACGCCGCGCTACATTGGCCACATGGTGTCGGACTTCGCCCTGCCGGCCCTGGTCGGCCACCTCGCCGCTTTGGTGCACAACCCCAACATTTGCTCCAAGGAAGCCGGCCGGGTGGGCACGGTGATCGAGACCGAGGCCATCGCCGCCCTCGCCAAGATGGTGGGCTATGACCCGCAGGTGGCGCGCGGGCATTTCACGTCCGGCGGCACGGTGGCCAATCTCGAGGCGGTGTGGCGGGCGCGCTACCAGCTCGACCATCGGCTGGCCCTTGCCCTCACCCTGGCCGAACAGCACGATCAGCCGCTCGACCTGTTCGCCGCCGCCCACCGCACCCCGGCCACGGCCCGAGCCCTGGTGGAGCGCTTTGGCGTCTCCGACTCCGCTATGCGCGCGCGTAGCGGCGTGCTGAACAATCCCATCGACATCGCCGCCCGTTTGTCGCACTTAGCGGGCCGGCCCTATCGCGGCCCGGTGATGCTGGTTCCCGGCCACCGCCACTATTCCTGGCTGAAGGCCGCCAACCTGTTCGGCCTTGGCGAAGAGGCGCTGTGGAGCATCCCCCTCGACAACGAAGGCCGATTGTCCGTGCAGGGTCTCTCCGCTCTGATCGACAAGGCGCGGGAGGAGGCGCGACCGGTGCTGCTGACGGTGTGCGTGGCGGGGACCACCGAGCTTGGCCTGATCGATCCGGTGGACCAGGTGTTCGACCATCTGGACCGGCGTCAGGCGCTGGAGGGGGTGCAGATCTGGCGCCATGTGGACGGCGCCTATGGCGGCTATCTCTGCGCGTTGGATTCGGATGAGCCGCGGCTGGCGCCCGCCCGCCGCGCCGCCCTCGCCGCTGTGCGCCGCGCCGACACCGTGACCATCGACCCGCACAAGCTCGGCTACACCCCCTACGCCTGCGGCGCCCTCATCGCCCGCGACGCCGAGGCCGACCGCATCTCCTCCTTCGCCGCGCCTTACGTGGAGCGCAGCGATCTCGGCGTCGCCATGTGGAACAGCACCCTGGAGGGCTCGCGCGGGGCAACCGGCGCGGCCGCGGTGTGGTTGATGGACCGCACCCTCGGCTTTGGCCCCGAGGGACTCGGCGCCCTCCTCGCCTCCACCCTGGAGGCCTGTCAATCGGTGCGCGAGGCCATCTGCGCCGCCTCGCCCCTGGTGCGACCGCTCGACCCCACCGACAGCAACATCTTCTGCTTCTCCGTGGCGCGGGAGGGCGAAATACTCAGCGAGGCCAACCGCCGCACCGCTGCCGTGCACGCCGCCTTCGCCCGATCGCCCAGCTTCTCCCTGTCGCGCACCGTGCTGTCGGCGGACAGCGCCAGCGCGCTCATCGATGCGCACGTGCAAAGCTATGGCGGCGTGCGCGACGCCGACACCCTGGCCCTGGTGCGCTGCGTGACCATGAATCCGTTCTGGGCGGCCGAGCCGGTGCGCGCACGCCTCCTGCCCGAACTGACCGCCGTGGTGCGCGAGGCGGTGACGGAAGCCCTGGCGCCGGCGGCCTAGAGCAAAATCCGATCAAACAGAATCGGATTTTGCTCATAGCCTTTTGAATCTAGAGCGTTTTTAGACCGAAAACCGGTTCCCACTTTTCGTAAAACGCTCTTGTATAAACCGACCTTTCGCCCGGCGATCGATGGACGATTGGGAGGATATCCACCTAATATTAACTCTGGTGCTCGAAATAATTGTTCGCACTAAGGGAGAGACGCGTGACGGAAATTAAATCGCCGTCAGACTGGCAAGCCGGAAGCAACACCTCCCAACTGCCTTCCGACCATGAAATGTTGCGCCAGCTGTTCGAGATGTCAGCGCTCGGATTCGCGCTTACCGACATCAATGGCCGGTATGTCATTTTCAACGAAGCCTTCCGCGCCATCTGCGGCTACAGCGAGGAGGAGCTCCGGGCGCTCGACTATTGGGAGCTGACCCCGACCAAGTATCGCGACGCGGAAGCCGCGCAGCTTGAGTCGCTGCGCCAAACGGGGCGCTATGGCCCTTATCAGAAGGAATACATCCGCAAGGATGGATCGCTGATTCCCCTGCGGCTCAACGGCGTGCTGATGGCCTCTAGCACGGGCGAGCAATATATCTGGTCGGTGGTCGAGGACATCACCAAGGACAAGGCGTTCGAAGCCGCCCTCATGGACGCCAAGCTGCGCGCCGAGGCGGCCAGCGACGCCAAGTCGAATTTTCTCGCCAATGTGAGCCATGAGCTGCGCACGCCGCTGAACGGCGTCACGGCGCTGTCTTCGGCCTTGCTGCGCACGGAGTTGAACCCGCGCCAGCGCGAGATGGCGGAGATCATCACCCGCTCCAGCCAGACCCTGGAGAGCATCCTGTCGCACATCCTCGATCTGTCGCGCATCGAAGCCGGCAAGATCGAGCTCGCCAGAACGCCGTTCGATCTCCTGGCCGAGCTGCAACTGACGGCGGACATGGTGCGCGAAAAGGCGGAAGAAAAAGGCGTCGCGCTGCACACGCGCTTCGATCCCGCTTTGCAGGGTCTGTTCCTCGGCGACGCCGTGCGCATCAAGCAGGTGGCGATGAACCTTTTGTCCAACGCGGTCAAGTTCACCGAACAGGGCAGCGTGACGCTCTCGGCCTTGGCCGCAAATGGCGGCGGCGAACACCAAGGGCTGATCCTGCGGGTGGAAGACACGGGCATCGGTATCGACGCGGACAAGCTGTCGCTGCTGTTCGAGCGCTTCAGCCAAGCGGACGACACCATCACCCGGCGGTTCGGCGGCACCGGGCTTGGCCTCGCCATCTGTCAGGAGCTCGCCCATCTCATGGGCGGCGAGGTGACCGTTCAATCGCGTCCTGGCGAAGGCAGTCGGTTCGAGTTTCACGTGGCCCTGCCCCGCGCCGCCGCCCCGGAAAAGCCCGTTGGGCTGACGCCTGCCGGAGAGTTCGCCCATCCGCGCCGGGTGCTGCTGGCCGAAGACCATCCGGTGAATCGACGGGTGATCGAGCTCCTGTTGGAGCCGCTGGGCGTGGACCTCGCCACGGTGGAGAACGGCGCCGAAGCGGTGGAGGCATGGTCGTATGGCGGCTATGACCTCATTCTCATGGACATGCAGATGCCGGTGATGGACGGCCTCAGCGCGCTCCGCGCGATCCGGGCTCAGGAAGCCGAGCGCAACCTTGCCCGCACGCCGGCCATCATGCTGACCGCCAATTCGCTGGATCAGCATCGCGAACTGTCCCTGGCGTCCGGGGCGGACCTGTTCCTCGCCAAGCCGGTGACGCCCGACAAGCTGTACCAGGCCTTCGCCGACATCGCGGCGCAGCGCGCGAACGCGGCTTAGAGCGGGCGGCGGCTGACGGCTCCTTTGGTATTGAGGCGCTGGACGAAGGCGGCCCGCTGTATAGGCTTGCAGGCGAACCCCTACAGGAAACGCCATGCCCTCCGATCGTCTCTTGTACCGGCTCGCCGCGGTTCTCGGCCTCATCGGCGGCTTGGCGGACGCCTTCGCCACCTATTCAAACCTGTGGCTATCCACGTTCGGCAATCAGCTGCTCTACTATTTCGCCGACCTCCTGATGACGCCCGGCCTGATTGGCGTGTGGCTGTTCACCCGTGAGGGCACGGGCCTGGCCGGTCTCGTCGCCGCGGCGGGCGGGCTCGCAGGCTTCATGCTCATTCGATCCGGCGCGGCCTTCGGCGGCGACGCCTATCAGTACGGCGCCACGATCGTGGCCCTGAGCTGCGCCCTCATCGCCCTGCCGCTGGTGCGAGACGCGAGGTTTCGGATTGCGGCTGGGCTGTGGATCGCCGCCGTGGTCATCGGGCTGCTGGCTCCCCTCGCCCCGGCCCTGGGCCTTCGAGCCGTGGCGCACCTCAGCTTCGGGTTCGGCTTCGTCGCGGCCAGTGTCGCCCTCTGGCGCGCGGCAGGTTTTAGCGCAGCTTGAGCCGCACGAAGGCGGCGGCGCCCTCGGGATATTGCCCGCCATAGCTCGCCTTCAGCCCGCTGGGCACGGCGTTCAGGCTGTACACCGCGCCAAGGCCGAGCGCCCAATGACGCCCAACGGCGACGTCGCGCACCACGCCTACGCTGGCCGCGCCCACCTTATAGGTCGCGCTCGACGAAAGATCGTCGGTGCGCAGGGCTTCGAGGCGGGCGAACAGACTCCAGTCGCGGTTCGGATGCAACGCCGTCTCGACGAGCCCCGCCGCCAGCGACGGCCCGCCGGTGGCGCGTTTGAGCCCCAGCGCCAGCGTGGTCGACCACCAGGCCTCGCCCGCCAGGGGATGGGTGTAGATGGCGCTCGCCGACCAGCGTTGTTCGCGGCCCACCGGGTGAAGCTGCTCCGGCGCGGCCTGGTCGGCGAAGGACAACTGCATCGACCACTGCGACGTCGGATTCCACGACAGACGCGCCGCCGCACTGTCCAATCGCGGGCCTTCGATGTCGAAGCGATGTTGATCGGGCTCGCGCCCCTTGAAGGCTGAAGCTTCCAGCTTCCAATCGTCGTGCACCCACCCAAGCGTGGCGACGCCGAAGGTCACGTGGGTCGAATCCAGCCAATGGTGCGACAGGGGCGCCAGGGGATCGTCCATGGCCGACAGCCGATGCGGAAAGGCCGGCGGCCCGAAGGCCGGCTCCCCCGGCAGCCCCGCATAGACGAACAGGCTGTCGCGCGCGCCAAGCCGGTGCGTCTCCTCCGCCGACAGCTCCATGAACAGGTCGTGCGGGTGCTGGCGATCGCGCAGCGGGGTCTTGCCGTCCGCGGTCTCGCCGGTCTGCAACAACAGCGGATAGCCGCGTTTGCCCATGAACGGATCCGGGCTCAACATGGCGCGAAATTGCACGCGGTCCGCCTCGCCGAGGCTGCGGCGCGCGCTGGCCATGATCATGCCCGCGACGAACCCCATCTGGCCGCCGCGCGGACCTTGCTGCCAGTCGTAGACGCCGTTGATCTGGGCGTGGGCCATCAGCATCCACGGCCCCTGCATCAGGTGCAGGCCCTCGTGCGTCGAGGCGTCCGGCTGCCAGGCTGTGCCCGAGGCGTCGCGGGTGAAGGCGTAGTCGCCCAGGAGCCCCGCCATGGCCTGATGGCCGCCCGAGCTCATGTCCATGTGGCCCGCATGGTCCATATGACCCGAGTGGTCCATGCCCGACATGTCCATGTCGTCCATGTCCATGTCGTCCATGTCATGGTCCATGGAATGGCCCATAGCGTGGGCGGGCGTCTCGGCCTTGGGGGCCGGTGCATCCGCAGGCGGGGCGCTCGCCAATGCCGCTGAAGCCAGGATCGCCAACCACATGGATTCGTCACCGCGCTATGTCTTGCCTTGGTCAGACAGCGGTCGGCGGCGCGGATGTCAAGGCCGGGCGGCGGCTCCTGTCGTGCGGCAATAGGCCTTCTCGCCGGCGTTGGGCATGGCGCATTCCTTGGCCCGGAAGCCTTCCCACAGCGCATACTGCTCGGGCTTGGCGGCGCGATCGTTCTCACGGTCATTGAGCCAGAAATCGAACCAGTCGACGTAGCGATTGTAGACATTGAGCCGGTGCGCCGGCTGCCACTTCACATGATACTCGTCGTCGAACACGTAGAGGTCCATGGACTTGCCCGCGTCACGCCAGCGGCGGAAGGTCGGAACGGCGTTGAGGTATTCTCGGTCCGCGGTCTGCACGATGAGCGGCGTGTCGATGTGGTCCACATTGGTGGACAAGGACATGTCCTTGTAGCCGAAGTTCTCCGAGGGCTTATAGGGATCGCCCCAGCCGATAGGCTTCATCATGATGTCGATGCTGGGCTGGACATAGCCGAAATAGCTGAACTCATCCATGCCGATCTGGGCCGCACCTGCCGCCGCGAAGGCTTTGGAGTGCACCAGCGCGTAGAGCACCGCCTCGGCGCCGTGGCTGAGCCCGGTGATGCCGACGCGCTTCGGATCCACCAGTCCTTCGCGATCGAGCTGATGGATGATCTCCTCATAGGAGGACAGAACCTCGACCTCGCGCCGATAGCCCTGGTAGTCCCAGACGAACTCCTTGCGATTGTCGGGCTCGGTGGCGTCGAGCGGGTTTTTAGGATGCGCCCCGTAGGTGCACAGCACCAGCATGCCGTGGGCGGAGAAAACGTGGGCGGGAAACTCATCCCCTACCCCGCCGCGCAGGCATTGATCGGGGCTGTATTGGACGAACACCAGCGGATAGCGATGACCCGGCTGGTAATCCACGGGATAGACCAGATAGCCCCAGGTGGGCACGCCGTGGGCGCTCTTCCAGTCGATGCGCTTCACCTGGCCGAGCTTCCAATGGCCGAAATCCGGATTGGGCTCGGCGAGGGATTTCATAGCGCCTGAGGCCAGGTCCACCGCCACCAGGTGGTTGGGCCATGTGGGCGTCTCCAGGAAGCAGATCACTTCCCGCCCCGCCAGCCTGCAGGCGGTGAGAGCCGCGTCCACGGTCTTCACCAGTCGCGGCTTGGCCGCCCCCGGCCGCCAAGCGTAAAGATTGCGCACGCCGTTATCGTATCGGACGAACACCACTTCGCCGGCGTCGTCAAAGCCAAGATTGTCGAGGCCATTGCCGCGGCAGGCGGCGTCGGCGCAAACCACCGGATGGGCGCCGTCAGACGAGCGCGACACAGTGATCTGGCGCGGGGGCGTGAGGCCCCGATTGACCTCGGGATTCATCACCGAAACCCAGGCGGCCTTGTAGGCGCCAGTCCCGAAGGTCACGCCGGTGGCGCGGGCGTCGCCGGGAAGGGTCGCCCCCCGCTGCAAGGCCATGAAGGCGGCCTGGTCCGTCGGCGTCGCCGGCCGGGTCGCGCCGCTGGCCAGGTCCACCGCCCAGTAGGTCGGCTTGCCGCCCTGGAGATAGTAGGTCGGATGCAAGGGCTTGCGCATGTAGAGCAGCAGGAAGTCCTTGTCGTCGGCGCGATATCCGGCGCGGTATTCCGCCGCCTGCGCGGCGGCGATCTCGGCCCTCGGCGCATCGCTGGTGTAGTAGAGGGTGCGCCCGTCGAAGCTGACGCGATACGCTGTGACGTCGCCGGGACTGCTGGTCACGGCGCGGGCGGGCGAACCGTCCAGGGGGTTCACCCACACCTGCACCGCGCCGTCGACCTTCTTGCGATAATAGATGGCCTTGGAGTCTGGCGACCATTGCGCCGCCTCATTGCCCCAGCCGCCGGAGATGAGCTTGTAGAGCTCCGCATCGCCGCCGTCGCCCAAATTGGCCGGCGCCCTGCCCCCCGCTACATCGCCCACGAGCCAGGCGGTTTGGTAGGCGTTGGGACCCGGCTGCGCCAAGTGCGCCATCACCGCATAGCGGCGGCCGTCCGGCGACAGGGACATACTCGTGGCGAAGGTCGGGCCGATCTCGACGATGCTCATCAGGCCCTCGGTGGTCATGGCCTCGGCAGGCGTCGCAGGCGCCGGCGCGACGGCCATGGTCAGGGGCGCGGCGAGACAGGCGCCGGCGAGCAGCAGCGACGCTGCGCCGGCGGCCAAGAGGGATCGTTTCATGGGGTCAGCTCGCTTATATTCTGTATACAGAACAAATGTCCGCCGGCGCGGCCCTGGAGCAAAATCCGATCAATCGGAATCGGATTTTGCTCCTAGCCATCTGATTCTAGAGCATTTTTCGACCGAAAACCGGTTCCCACTTTTCGGAAAATGCTCTAGGGTTGGCTGGCGGACATCAGGATCGCAGATCAGCTCACCAGCGCTTGCGCAGGCTGACGGTCCACACGCGGCCGAGCGGGCTGGCGTTGGTGGGGTCGAAACCCGATGGCGACCCTGCCACCGCCGGCGCCTGAGTGTCGAACAGGTCGATGATGCTAACGCTCGCCATCAGCCCCGAAAGCGGCTGCATATGGGTGCTGAAGCGATAGGAGATCTGGCCGTCCACAGTGTCATAGGCCTTCACCCGGGGATAAGGCGGCGGCACCAGATTGTTGGTGTAGGAACCAATGGTGTTGAGGGAGCCGCCGAAGGTCCATTCCCGCCAAGTCCAACTGGCGGTGGTGCGGGTCTTCCATTTGGCCGGATTGAAGGCTGTATCGCCCACCTCCGTCGCCGGCGCCGCAGCCGTCAGCTTCACCATGAAACTGTCGATGTGTTCGCCGTTGAAAGCCAGGGTCAGCGTCCCGGCGCCAAGCGCGTGAATGAAAGTAGCGCCTAGGTCCCATCCCTTGATGTCCTCAGAGCTCAGGTTCTGATCTTCGCCATGGACGATCGCCCCCACGCTCGAAAGAGGTAGGCCAATACTGAAGTACTGCGTACCCGCGACCGTGGCGGCCACCTGAGCCGGGGTTGGATTGCGCAGGATCTCGGACGCGTAGAGCGGATTGCTCAGAGCTGAGAACGGCAGTCCTGGCGGGGTGCCGATACGATTGGCGTAGCGGGTCTCAAACCAAGTGGCGGATAACTTCAACCCCTTGGCCCAATCGGGCTCATAATCGCCGCCTATGGTCTTGGTGCGGGCGAATTCCGGGCCGATATGCTTGGCGTATCCCAGCACCAACAGTGCATTGGTAATGCCGCCCGTGGTGGGGTCGGCCTCTGGCCAAACTATGGTTTGGGTGGTGCCTTGCAGTGACGCTTCGCGCAAGGTCGGGGCGTTGAAGGACGTGCCGTCGGTGGCGCGCAGCAGCAGCTCATGCCCCGGCTTCCAGCGAATGCCGAACTTCGGGTTCGCCGTATCGCCGAAATCAGAATAGTGCTCCCAACGCCCGGCGCCGGTGAGGGTCAGCTCCTGCAGCAGAGGCCTGGCGTTGGCGCTGGAAAAAATAGGAACGTCCAGTTCGGCGAACAGGGCGCTCACATCGCGGGCGATACGCTTCGGAGGGCCGCTGCCCTTCGTATTGACGCGCAAGCCAGACGTCTCTCGCCGCAGCTCGCCTCCAAAAGCGGTTTTGATGTCGCCGGCCGGCAAGGTGAAGATGCGACCATTCACGAGAAGTTCCCCTGACGTGGTCGCGGTGTTGCCGGTGGCGTCTTCAGTGACCTTGACGCCGTTAAGCTGGATGATGTGTTCCCGATAGCCTGACGAGTCCACCGACAGATCGATATCCCAACGGCGGTTGAGTTGATAATGCGCACCCGCGAGCGCCATCACTTCGTCAACTCCGGTGTGTCCGCTGCCAAAAATGAGGCTGGTGTCCGAAGTCGAGCGGTGAGTGGCCAATCCCGTGAAATAGAAGTCGAGCCTGTCATTCACCGTTTGCGTGGCATGCGCGAACAGGTTGCGGACGAATTGGCGGGGCGTCAGATCGCTGGTTTTGTTTGCCGGAGGCGTAAAGCCCCGCGAATAGGCCCGCAGCGCCGTCTCATCATTGTAATCATAGGCGAAAATGCCCGCCCCTCCGGTCCAGTCGAGCCCAAATGATTGGGAAAATCGATCCTGGCGCATCCCGCCCTTGGTGACCCCGCCCACATCGGCCACCGTCTCTGCGCCTTCCATGTGCTTGCGGAGAACGAAGTTCACCACCCCAGCCACAGCATCGCCGCCGTAGAGGGCGGAACTGCCGTCTGTGAGCACATCGATATGGTCGATGGCGGTCAAGGGGATGGCGTTGACATCGGTGAAGGCGCCGAAGTCCGCAGGCGCCATTCGGTGCCCATCGATGAGGGTCAAGGTCGCGCGTGCGCCAAGACCATGCAGATTGGCCCCGTTTTCACCGGGCTGCGCGTCTGAGCGAATATCGGGATGCGAGATCAAGCTGGAGGGGCTTGTCGCGCCCGCCCAATTCTGAGGAATTGCACTTAGGAAGCTCGTCGTGTCGATATAGCCCGACTGCTCGATGGCGGTGCGGTCATAGGAGATCACCGGCGATGCGGTGACGCCGCCGCGGATGTTCGTGCCGGTGACCACCACGGCCTCCACCGTGGCGGTGGACTCCCCCGCCGGTGACGGAACGGCGGCTTCGTTAGCCCCGCCTGCCGCGCCAGAAGGACCTACGACCCACACCCCGCTCGGCGTCAGACGGTAGTTGAGGCCCGACCCGCTGAGCAACTGGCGCAGGGCGTCGTCGGCGCTGTAGGCGCCATTGAGCGCCGGGCTCTGCTTGCCGCTCACCGCCGCGCCGTTGAAGGAAATCTGCTGGTGCGCCTCCCGGGCGAAGGTGCGCAAGGCCGCACCGAGGTCTTGCGACGGAATGTCGAAATTATAGGTCGCCGCCTGCGCAAGCGCGGCGCCCGGCGCCGCCAACGCAGCCAGGATCGCCGCCACGCTGGCGCCGCCCAGACGTTGACTATGGAATATTTTCATCTGCCTTCCCCTGCTTCCGGCGCATCAGACTCTTGTCTCGATTTGCGCTCTGCCTGGTAAGACGCATGAACCTCGTAATTGTCGCGCTAGATCCGCAAGATTTTTGCGCTATCGCAATGACACAAACACTTTATCATCACCGCGACGCGCCATGCGCACCGGGGCGACGGCTGTCACGCCTTCGATGAAAGCTTGCACGTCGCCACCCGTGAACACGCCATTGACAGCCACGGCGCCCGCCTTGGCGTCGCCCACGGACAGAGGCGCCTTCGCGTACCGATTGACCCGCGCCACAGCCAGGCTGAGCGGCTCGTTGTCGAAAACGAGCTGGCCGCCTTCCCATGACTGGCTACGGCCAGGATCGACCCGAGCCACCGCCGCCATCGGCGCGGCCACGTTGGCGATGAGCTCGCGGCCGGGGGCCAGAGCCTCATCCGCCGGGGTCGATTGAGCGGCGAGCTTCAGCGGCGCCGGCGCGGCCTGATCCGCGCCTTGCGACAGCACCGACACATGGCCGGTATAGAGCACCACTCGCACCTGGCTTTGCACCAGCTCCACGCTGAACTGCGTGCCCGAGGCCACCACCAATTTGTCGGCGGCGCGCACGGCGAAGGGGCGCGTCTCGTCGCGGGTCACGTCGAACTTGGCCCGGCCGCGTTCCAGCTTCAGCTCCCGGCGCGCGCGACCATAATGCACCACCACCTTGGTGTCGGCGTCGAGCGAGAGCTTTGAGCCGTCCGCCAGCATCACCACCCGCCGCTCGCCCACGCCGGTCTGATAGATTTGACCGCCGGCCTGCAAGCCATAGCCCAGCACAAAGATGAAGCCGCATACACTGAGAGCGGCGGCGAGCCCTGACCAGCGGACCCCGAAGCCGCGCGGCCAACGTCGGCGCTGCGCTTGGCGAAACGCGTGGAGGGCGTCGCGGCGCAAGCCCAGCACGGCGTCGTCCGCCGCGATTTGGTCGACGCTCCGCCAGGCGGCCAAGGCGGCTTCATAGGCGGCGAGATTAGCCTCATCGTCGGCCAGCCAGGTTTCAAACGCCGCCGCCTCGGCCGGCGAGAAGGGCCGGCCGTCGGCTTGACGCAGCAGCCAGCCCGCCGCCGCGTCCTGGGTCCGATCACGATGGGGTTCAAGGCGAAGGGGGCTCATGGCTCGCCTCCTCGCACACGCAACATCAGGTGCGCCAGGGCCTTGGTCAGATGACGGTCCACCGAACTCACCGCCAGACCAAAGGCCTCGGCGATGGCGCGCTTCTCCATATGTTCGAGGCGGTAGAGCACAAAGATCGAGCGCGTGCGTTCCGGCAGCTCCTGCAAGCCGGCGGTGAGAAGCGCGAGCTGTTCGCGGTCGGTGGCGATGCGCAAGGGATCGAGGGGGTCCACCTCGGCGTCGGGCCACTCCGCCTGACGCCGACGATAATCCGTGCGCACCCGCTCGCGCCGGGCCCGGTCGCGCAGGAGGTTGGCCGCCATCTGGAACAGATAGGCCTCGGGCGAGCGCAGATCGGCGGGCGCATTGGCCGCCAGGCGCACAAACACCTCCTGGGTCATGTCTTCCGCCTCAGCTGTATTGGCGAGGCGGCGCATAAAAAAGGCCATAAGCGCGGGGCGGAACTTCCGCGACAAGGCATTGAGATCAATACTGGAGGCAGGTTCCATCACTGTCAGGCTCGTAGTCCGCCGGGCGGCGAGACGCTGACTCCTGAGACGCATGAAGACCGCGAAAGCCGCACCCTCGGCAGCGATTCTTACATGAGACGTGAGAAATATTATCTCACGATAGTGTCATAAATTCTCATAAATAAATATTGGTTAGCGCATTACTTCATTCACACAATATATTGGCGCTCAAATTCATCAGGAGAGATAGTTCATGCGGGCCGCAAGACTCCGGCCTATCATTCAACCGTGGAGAACAACATGTTGTCGCAGATCGCCAAGGCTTCCGCCGCCACCCAAGGTCCGGCCGGGTCTTATCTGGAAATCCCCTTCAACCCCACCAACCTCAAGCTGATCCCCAACTAGGGACGAGTCTTGAGTCAGATATTCGTCAGCATTCTCGCCCCGTAAATGAGAAATAATTGACGAGACATGGCGTCGAAGTCGGCGATGCGCCCCACCGATTTCGGCGTCATTTTTTATACAATATTTAAAAACTCAATACGCAACAAAGATGCACTATATACTACAGTTTTGGTAAAGTTCTTATCAAATTAAACTTGGTCAGTCACGGCCAACACAAGGAGATCAACAATGCTCAAATATGAATCGCGCGCCAGCGACGCCACCCAAGGAAACCCGGGCACGCTTCTCGAAATTCCAGCGAACCCGACCAACCTGCGCACGCCGGGCATGTAACGCCGGAGACGCTTGTCGAGCGCACCGCTCGACAAAGGATTCGCGGGCCGACTGCAGCCAACCTCGCGATTTCACTAATGCGCTGCAACCAAATCATCACTTGAAAGGAACCACCATGCTGTCGACTGTCTCCAAGGCCAGCCAATCCACTCACGGTTTTGCCGGCGCCTATCTGGAAATCCCGGCCAACCCCACCAACCTGCAGCTGACCCCGATCGATCCGCCGGGCGGCTGCTGAGGCCTTGCGGGTCGCCCTCTCGCCCTGACCCGCCAAGCTGATCGAGACTTGGGGCGGCGATGTTCGCCGCCCCATTTCTTAGGGCGCGCGCCCATGACGCCCACCAGAAGAAAGGACGCCGCGATGCTTTCGCCAATCGCTTCGGCCAGCCTAGCCACCCTCGGATTCGCCGGGGAGTACCTCGAAATTCCCGCCAATCCGACCAATTTGAAACTGACGCCGCTAGATCCTGCGAGCGACGCCTGCAAGCCCTGCCATCACGGTCACCACCACCACCACCACCACCATCACCATGGCCACCACCATCACCACGGCCATCACGATTGAAAACGATGTTGGCGGCGAGGCCCCGGGGCCGACCAGGGGCCGCGAGCTTCGCGGCCCCATTTCGTTGTGCAGAGCGCCCCGCCCTCGTCGAATAATATATTTGCAATGCGCAACGTTAATTGCAACTTTTGGGAGCAGTTCACAGCATCGCCGTCCGGGAGGAGGCCATGAGCGCCATTCAGCTCAATCCGCAAGCCTTCGCCTGCGACGCCGGCGGGCAGATCATCTTTCTCGACCTCGGGCGCGACCGCTACGTCTCCCTCGACCCCGAGGAGACGGAGGCGTTCGAGGCCTATCTCACGCCGCCGCGCGCGCCGTCGCCACGTCTGGCCGAGCGCGTGCGCGCCTTGTCGGATCAGTTGCGCGATGAAGGTCTAGATTGTCGCCTCGCCCCCGCAGACGCCTGGATTTCTGCGTCGCCGGCCGCTGCGGATTTCAACGGCTTTCCGCCGGATCGCCCATTGAATATTGGGGCGGGACATGTGGCGCGTTTTCTCGCCTCCGCCGCCTCCGCCAGTTTTCAACTGACCTGCCTGCCGCTGGAACGCGTGGTGCGCAACGCCCGACGACGCCAGGCGACGCTTGCCACCGCACAAGCCCCGGACCCGCAGGCCGTGCACGACCTGGTGGAAATCCACCGCGTCTTGCAGCCTCTCGCCTTCACCGCCCGCAACCATTGTCTGTTCGACTCCCTCGCCCTGCATGACTTCCTCAGCGGGTACGACGTGCCGGTGCGCTGGGTGTTCGGCGTCAAGCGCCACCCCTTTCTAGCCCATTGCTGGGTGCAGTTCGGCGACATCATCTGCAACGACGCCCTGGAGCATACCTGCCTGTTCCATCCCATCATGGAGGTGTGAGGCCATGTACCGGTTCATCGCCCTCTACTGGTCGGACCTGAGCGAGAGCGCGCGGAACAACGGCGCTAGGTTGGAGCAACGCCTGCGCGCCCTGCATCCGGACTGGCGCGAGGTCTTGAGCGTCGACGGCTTGCGCATATTCGACACCGGCGGGCGTCCCGGCGGCTTCGACGCCCACCTCGTAGCGCGGGAAGGCTATCGTTTCCCCGAAGGCGTTGTGCTCGGCCAGGTGTTCGCCGGCCTGCGCAGTCCGCAACTTTTCGACGGGCTGCCAAGCTTTTGCGGCGCTCAGGCCGACGCCGTGGTGTCTAGCGGCGGCGCGTCGCTGATTGACGCAAGCTTTGGCCGCTATGTCGCCTTCGTGCTCGATCGGCCGCGCCGCCGGCTGCATGTGGTGCGAAGTCCGCAGGGTGAATTGCCCTGTTATGTCGCGAGACTGGGCGAGGCGAGCCTGTACTTTTCCTATTTCCCGGACGTGCGCGGGCTGGCGAACGCCGAATTCTCCATCGACTGGGATGAGGTCGCGAACTTCGTCGTCTTTCAGCGCACGCGTCCAGGCCGCTCCGGCCTGCGCGAAGTCGCCGAGATCCGTACTGGGTTTCGTCGCACGGAATCGCCCCGCCAGACCGAATGGATGAGGCTGTGGGACCCGGCCAAGGTGGCGGCGAAGGCGCCCTTCGCCTCGCCCGGTGAAGCGGCGGATGCGATGCGCGAGGCGGTGTTGCGCACGGTGGGGGCCTACGCCTCGCGTTATGAGCGGGTGTTCCACAACCTCTCCGGAGGGCTCGATTCATCGGTGGTGGCCGCCTGTCTCGGCAAGGCGCCCAGGCGACCGCAGATCGCCTGCCTCAATTACTTCTCCGACGAGCCCGAGGGGGACGAGCGACGCTACGCCCGCCTCGCCGCCGCCCACGCGGGCCTACCCCTGCACGAGGCCCGCATCGACGGCCGCGAGATCGATCTGCGCCGGATACTCCAGGTGGTGAAGGGCGCGACGCCCGAGAACTACCTCTACGAGCGCCCCTTCAAATACTTCGACCCGCAGTGGTTGGCGGATCAGGACCCGCAGGCCTGCTTCTTCGGCTCCGGCGGCGACAACGTTTTCTTTCAGCCGCATACGCCCTTTGGGGTGTACGACTACCTTCGACTGCACGGCCTTGGGCGCGACTTTTTGCGCGTCTGCTTCGAAGCGGCGCGCCTCACCCGTACGGACGTGCTCAGCGTCATTCGGCGCGCAGCCTTGGCCCGCTTCGAGTCACGCCCCCCTGCCCTGCAGGTGCTGTCGAGCGAGACGTCTCCGCTCATTTCGGCCGCAGCCTTGCGAGCTCGCGACGCGGCGGCGGTGTTCGAGCTCGACGCGCAAGAGCAAGCGCCCGCCGGCAAGGCGCTGCACATCGCCGTCACCACCGCCGTGCCCAGCTATTACGAGCCTCGCACGGCGGACGACCCGCCCATGGAGCGCATCATGCCGCTGTTCGCCCAGCCGGTGGTGGAAGCGTGCCTGCGCGCGCCGACCTGGCTCCTCACCGTGGGGGGACGCGATCGCGGCCTCGCCCGGCGCGCCTTCGCTTCGATGTTGCCGCCCGAGATCGCCGGTCGCGAGTCAAAGGGCGGCGCCGACAATCTCTTCGGCCGCACCCTCGTCGCGCATCGCGACTGGATCGAGCCGATGCTGCTGGACGGCCTTCTGGCCGATCAAGGCCTGATCGATCGCGACGCCGTCCGCGAAGCCCTGGCGGCGGCGGGCGAAGGGGTCAGCGCCAATCAGGTGGCGCTGTTGTTCCTGCTCTGCGGCGAAGCCTGGGCGCGCGATATGGCCGCCCCCTCGCTCACGGTCGCCGCTCCAACTGGAAAATGATCGCTGGGGCGCTGGCCAGGCGCCGCTGATGATAGGCGGCGATCCGGTCGCCAAGCTCGCCCCACCGCCGCTCGCCCGCCAGCGCCTGCATCTCCTGGAGTTCGCGCTCGACGTTGGTCAGGACCAGACGCTCGCATCGGCGCACCGGCGCCAGACGGTCGTTGATGTGATCCAGGCGCCGGCTCATTTCGCTGTTGGCCCACAACTCCACCAGGGCGGAGAAAAGAGAGGCGGTCTTCTCCACCACCCCGTCGCCGCTGGCCGGCTCGATCAACGCCTCGCCCGGCCATTCCACTTCGCACGGCGCCGCCTGCGTCGCCGTCGCCAGCGCCGTCTGCAGATAGAGCTGCCCAGGCGATACAGGTCGCGCAAATCGCTTTCGGTGAGCCGCGACACGAAATAGCCGCGTCCATGCACCTCGGTCAGCAGCCCCTCGGACGCAAGGCGCACCAAAGCTTCGCGAATGGGCGTGGCCGATACGGTCAGCTCGTCGGCCAGCTGCGCCACGCGCAGAAACTGCCCGGGGCGGAAGTCGCGATCGAGCACGCGGGCCTTGATGCGTTCGTAGGGGGTGCGGCGCTGCGGGGGCGAAGTCGACATGAACGGTCCCTTCGATCTAGACGCGCGCCCCTTTATCCAATGCTTGTAGGCCAGTGCTTGCCGCGCTCGGTCGGACCGACGCCCACCGCTCGCCTCGCGATGACCGCCGCCGGACTCCGCCGCCCCGCCAAAAGATGCAGGCGATCGGAGTGCGCTAGATTTTTAGTTGTATTTGTGAAACAGATCAACCTCAATATGTATTTTCCACTCAGAATATCCGCAAAATGTGGGGCGATATCGGTCGCCTTCGTCCGCGCCGCCATGTGCGCAAGCTTTGACGCCTATCAATCCGCCCCGATGCGGGAGGCCTAACGTGACGAACCGTCGCCAACGGACTTCGAGCTGACGCTTGAGAGGTCCGTTCACGGAGCGCATGATGGTTGTGTGAGCGTGAGGCGACTGCGGCGTAGGACAGCCCGGAGAAATGTCATGGCTCAGACGAATTCGACGTCCACTTCGAAAGCCATCGCCCTCGTCGGCCCGCCCGGCGTGGGCAAGACGACATTGCTCGAAGCCATGGCCTACGCCAGCGGCGCGATCCCACGACAGGGCGAGGTGCCGCTCGAGTCCAGCATCGGCGACGCGTCGCCGGAGGCGCGCAGTCGCGGCCAGTCGGTGGAGACGAATATCGCCAGCCTCGAGTTCCTGGGCGACCGCTACGCCGTGATCGACTGTCCTGGTTCCGCAGACTTCGGGGGCGGCGAGGAGATCGTCCTGCCAGCGGTCGACCTGGCCATCGTGGTCATCGACCCCCAGCCAGAGAAGGCGCTTCTGGCCCAGCCGATGCTCCGGCAGCTGGAGCGGCTGGGCGTGCCGCACGCCCTGTTCGTCAACAAGATCGATCAGGCCCGTGGTCCCCTGGACGAGCTGATCGCCGGCTTGAACGCCGTGAGCCGCACCCCGGTGGTGATGCGCCAGATCCCCCTGTTCGACAAGGATCGCGTCACCGGCTTCGTCGACCTCGCCCTGGAGCGCGCCTTTGTGTATCGCCCCGGCCAACCCTCGGCGCGGGTGGAGCTTCCCACCGACGCCGCGTCCGCTGAAGCAGAGGCGCGGTTCCACATGCTGGAGCAATTGGCCGAGTTCGACGACACGCTGCTGGAGCAGCTGATCAGCGATGTCTCGCCCAGCCAGGACCTGGTGTTCGCCGATCTCGTGGACGACATGCGCAAGGGCGTCATCACGCCGGTGTTTCTCGGCTCGGCCACGGGCGGGTTCGGCGTGCGACGGCTGCTGAAGGCGCTGCGTCACGAGACGCCAGCACCGAGCGTCGCGGCGGCGCGGGTGGGCCTTGAGGGCCCTGGCGCCTATGTGCTGAAGATTTCGCACGCCAGCCAGATCGGCAAGCTGGCCTATGCTCGCGTGTTCGGCGGCGCCTTGAGCGAGAGCGCGGACCTCACCGGCCCCGACGGCGGTCATGCGCGGGCAGGCGGCCTGTTCGCCCTCCCCGCTGGCGCAACCAAGAAGGTCAACGAGGCGCGAGAAGGCGAGGTCGTGGCCCTGGCCAAGCTGGAGACGACGCTGGCGGGCCAAATCCTCTCCTGCAGCGGCAAGGCGCTGCTCGGCCGGCCCCTGGAGGTGCGCGCCCCGCTCTATGCGCTGGCCATCCACGCCAAGGACCGCAAGGACGACGTGCGGCTGTCGTCGGCGCTGGTGAAGCTGCTTGAGGAAGATCCGATGCTGCGAATGCGGCGCGACACGGCGACCCAGGAGACGTTGCTGGAAGGCCAGGGCGAGGGCCATCTGCAAACCACGCTAGATCGCCTGCGCCGGCGCTTCTCGCTGGACGTGGTGGCGGTCCGGCCGGCCACCGCCTATCGCGAGACCATCCGCAAGGGCGTGACCCAGCGCGGCCGGCACAAGAAGCAGACCGGCGGCCACGGCCAGTTCGGCGACGTCCTGGTGGAGATCAGACCCGCCCCCCGCGGCGCGGGCTTCGTGTTCAATCAGAAAATCACCGGCGGGGCGGTGCCGAAGCAGTGGATTCCCGCTGTGGAGCAAGGTTTGCGCGACGGCGCCGACAAGGGACCGCTGGGCTTCCCGGTGGTGGATGTGGAGACCGTGCTGCTGGACGGCTCGCACCACAGCGTGGACTCCTCCGAACTCGCTTTCCGCCTGGCCGGACGGCTGGCCATGAGCGACGGGCTGAAGGCGTGCGCGGGCTATCTGCTGGAGCCGGTGGAGAAGCTGACCATCTCGGCGCCGTCGAGTTCGACCTCCAAGATCACCGCGGGCCTCACCGCCCTGCGCGGACAGATCATCGGCTTCGCGCCCAAGCCCGACTGGCCGGGATGGGATGAGATCGAGGCGTACATGCCTGAGGCGCAACGGCACGAATTCATCGTCGAGTTGCGTAGTCTGACCCACGGCCTAGGCGTTTTTGAAGCCGCCTTCGATCACATGGCTGAACTTGGAGGAAAAATGGCCGACGAAATCATCAAGCGCCAAGCCAGCGCCGCTTAACCTTACGGAAGGTAGTTAAACGCTCGCCGTCGGCGCTCTACACTGGCGACGGCGAGCGTCGATCACCTCTCTGCGCCCATAATGACCGGTGATTTCGCCAAAATGACCTGCGCCGATACGACTAATGAATAAGAGTGGAATGTGACTACCCAGGCCAGTGACGCTCGCTAAGGGCGCATTGAGGTTGGGGTCGGTCGGGGGGTGACGAAAACCCGTTTGCGATATTTGGAGCCAGGCGCCCAGAATTCAAGAAGGCGTCGACTTTGAATTTCAGCGCCAAGAAGCCGGCGCCTCCCGATCAAAAGCAATCGTCGGCGCATCGACTCCAAAAAGGAGCGACGCTTGGGAGGAAAGATATGTTGAACAGCCTGCGTCTCCGCAGTTTCCTGGCGATTGGCGGATCCGCCTTCGCCCTCGCCACGGCGGCCTCAGCCGCGGATGCGCCCGCCGCGCCGCCTTCTGACAACGCCAACACCGTCCAGACCCTGGTGGTGACCGCCCAGCGCAAGGAAGAAGCCATTCAGGACGTGCCGGTGGCCGTGTCGGCCTTCTCGGCCAACACCCTGAAGAACGAGCAGATCCAAGGCGGCGCTGACCTGCTGCGCGCCATCCCGAACGTGAACTCGGCCCGCGGCAACTTCGGCGGCTTCAACTTCCAGGTCCGCGGCATCGGCACCAAGACCGTCGGCACCACCGCTGACGGCGGTATCGGCGTGCACGAAAACGACATGCCGCTGATCGCCAACAGCCTCGGCGACTCCGACTTCCTCGACGTCGAACGCGTGGAAGTGCTGCGCGGCCCGCAAGGCACCCTGTTCGGCCGCAACGCCACCGGCGGCGTGGTCAACGTCATCACGGCTAAGCCGGTGGATCGGTATGAAGGCTCCGGCACCATCGACTTCGGCAATTACAATTCGATCAAGGGCACGGGCTACGTCAACGCCCCGTTCGGCGACACCATCGCCGCTCGCGCCGCCTTCAGCTTCCTGAAGCGCGACGGCTTGGCCACCAACACCTATCTGAACCAGAAAGACGACGACCGGAACGAATATCAGGGCCGCGTCACCGTTTCTTGGAAGCCCACCGACCGGTTCCGCTCGTCGTTCATGTACGAGCGCTACGCTGAAAACGACCATCGCAATCGTACCGGCAAGCAGCTCTGCATCACCGATCCGGGTCAGACCTCGGTGGGCGGCGTGCCCACCAATGCGACCACCCAGAACATGCTGAGCCAGGGCTGCTCCAACGGCTCGCTCTATGGCGCCAATTCCTACGGTTCGCCCAACACCGCCGCCACTCTGGCCGGTCTCTACGGCATCGTCATCGGCCAGTCGTTCGGCAACCAGAACGCCGGCGTCACCACCCCGACCGATTACTTCAAGTACGCCTCGGCGACCCAGCCGATATTCCACAGCCGCTCCGACCTGGTGCAGCTGAACTCGCAGTACGACGTCACCGAGACCATCCAGGCGATCGCTGAATTCGGCTATGGCAGCAGCAACTACACCACCCGCGCCAACTACAATAAGTGGGTGCCTTCGCAGACCTTCCTCGCCGGCTTCCCCTTCGCGCCGTGGCCGTTCCCGGGCGTGCTTCCGGGCTCGATTCCGGGCGTCGGCGCGCCTTCGATCGGCGGCGTGGTGTCTGATCCCCAGATCGGCACCTTCAACAAGCTGACCACCATCGACTATCAGAACCAGGCGGCGCGTCAGGCCACCGCCGAACTGCGCTTCCAGTCGTCGTTCAAGGGCCCCTTGAACTTCCTGATCGGCGCCAACTACGTCAACTACGCCACCCAGAGCGACTACTACGTGCTCTCCAACGGCCTCTCGGTGCCGGCGGAATTCCTGGACGTCGCGCTGGGCGCCGGCATCCCGCTGGACTTCAATCCGAAGCCCACGGGCTCGGGCGGCAACTACTATGACAACCGCACCTTCTATCGCTTGAATTCCTACGCCGCGTTCGGCGAGGTCTACTACGACCTCACCCCGACCCTGAAGCTCACCGTGGGCGCCCGTTACTCGGACGACCGCAAGTGGGACCAATCGCCCACCGTGCGCCTGTTGTCGGCTAGCGGCGGCGTGATGACCCAGCAATCGGTGGCCTTCAAGGAATGGACGGGCCGGGTGAACTTGAAGTGGTCGCCCAAGCTCGACTTCACCAACAAGACCGAGATTTACGCTCAGTATTCGCGCGGCTACAAGCCGGGCGGCTTCAACCCGGCTCAGTCGGTGGGCTTGGGCGTGGCGAAGAGCTTCAATCCTGAGTTCGTGGACGCCTATGAAATCGGCACCAAGAACACTGTTCTCGACGGCACGATGATCCTGAACCTGACCGGGTTCTACTACGATTACTCGGGCTACCAGATCTCGGCCATCGTCAACCGCAACTCGGTGAACTCCAATATCGACGCCAAGACCAGCGGCCTCGAAGTGGAATCGCTGTGGGAGCCGGTGCGTCACCTGCGCATCAACGGCAACCTCGGCTATCTGCACACCGAGATCAGCAACGGCTCGGTGGTGGATCAGCTGAACATCACCGGCGGCGACCCGACTCTGACCCAGGTCAAGTCGATGAACACCTCGAACTGCGTCGCCAAGACCGCGGACGTGGCTGTGACCCAGGCCTTGATCAACGCTGGCGCCATCCCGGCGCCGCTCACCGCGGCGTTGTTCGGCAACCCCAACTTCGCCATGTCGTGCGAAGGCATCAACGCCCTGACCGGGATCTATCTCACCAACCCGGCGTTCCATGCGGCGCTGAATGGCTTGGGCTTGAGCTACACCGGCTGGAGCATCGCCAACGCCACCACCCTGGTGGGCGGCACGCCGCAAAACCTCAAGGGCCGCAAGCTGCCGAACTCGCCCGATCTCACCGCCTCCTTGGGCGTGGAGTACGAGTTCCGCATCGACGACTCCTGGCGTCTGACCCCGCGTTACGACATCTACTATCAGGACAAGAGCTACTCGCGCGTGTTCAACAGCTCGCACGACCAGCTCAAGGCCTACGATATCTCCAACCTGTCGGTGTTGCTGGCCAACCGAGACTGGGACTTCAACATGCAGTTCTATGTGAAGAACCTGTTCGACAAGCGCTACATCCAGGACACCTACCTGACCGACGCCTCGTCCGGCCTGTTCACCAACCTGTTCGTCGGCGATCCGCGCACCTACGGCGTGGCCATCACCAAGCGCTTCTAAGACAGGCGCAGTTTAAGACCACTACGACGGCGGCGGGGCGACCCGCCGCCGTTTTTCTTTTGGGCGCCGCCGCGAGAGGCGAGCGCTCGTAAAATCAGTGAACCGTCACTCGCCGATGACGGCGACGCCGGCTTCGCCGTCGCGGAAGGCGCTGGGCGAGCACCCCGTCCAGCGCTTGAAGGCCCGGGCGAAGTTGCTGGTGTCGTTGAAGCCCAAGAGATAGGCCACCTCGGTGACCGACAGGCTGAGTTGGAGCAGGTACTGGCAGGCCAGCTCCCGCCGCGTATCGTCCAGCAGCTGCTGGAATGAAGTCGAACGCTGGTGCAGTTTGAAGCGCAGCGAGGCCGGGCTGAGGTCCATGGCCCTGGCCACGGTGTCGCGCGAGCAATCGCCCTTGGGCAGGAGCTCCATGATCTTGTGCCGCGTGCGCGTCACCACGTCCCCCCGCTCCAGCCGCGCCAGATATTTGGAGGCGATCAGGTCGTTCACCTGGGCGAGCTCGGCGCTGGCGCCCGGCAGACGCGCGGTCACGTCCCGCCGATCGAAGGCCAGGCACAGCTGCTCGCAGCCAAAGCGCGGCTCGACCTTGAACATGTCCACATAGGGCGCGAGACCCGCGGGCGCGACGCGGCGCAGCTCCACTCGCCTTGGCGCGAAGCCATCGTGACTGAGCGTGCGCATCGTGACGATGACACAGCCCACGAACGCGTCCTCCGCCACGTCGCTGGGCGGCATGAGGGAGTGAACGCGCAGTTCCACCACCTCGCCGAGATCACGCACTTCGAGGGTCACGGCGTCGGTGATCAGCCGCATGAACCGCTCGAGCCGGCGCAGGAAATCCATCTGGGTCTCGCTGGCGGCCAGGGCGTAGCCCACGGCGTGCAGGTTCAGGAAGTGCATCTGACGGGCCACGGTCAGCCCGAATTGCGGGTCTCCGCTGGCCTCCACCGCCAAGGCGAACAGGTGGTGAAGCTGCTGGGTGGAGATACGAACGAGGGGATCGTTAGAGATCGGCCGCGCCAAGCCGGCCGCGGAAAGCAAGGCTGGAGCAGACACGCCGTAGCTGTCGAGGGCCTTGACCACCGCATTGAGCACGCTGCCGATGGTGGTGAACTGGTCCCGCAATAACACGCGCTCCCGACGTTTTCAGCGGCCTTGACGCGCCAAGACAGTGAACGTCGATAACTCTACCGCCACAATCTGGATATAATCACAAGCCCTCGCCGATGCGAGGCGTGCGAATTTGAGCGGTCGTGGCGCGCATGCATGGACCGCCTGCGCGCCAATTCCGCCGTCTCGCCCGAGCCGCCTATTCGTAGAGGAACTCCGGTCCGTCCAGATCGACCGCCGGAATCTCTTCCCGCTCCACCCAATAGTCCTGGGTATGGGCCCATTCGGCCTTGTCGCCGCGCTTGGGCAGCTGGTCCATGGCCCGCAACAGATAGCCGGGATTGAAGTTCTCGGTGTCAATCCAGGACAGGAGCTTCATGTCCTTGTCCTCGGGCCGCAGGCGCACCGAAACTCGCTTCTTGCCGAGCTGGTCCATGTGCTTGAGCAGGCGGCAGACGAAATCGCCCAGGAGGTCCACCCGCAAGGTCCAGCTGGCGCGGAAATAGCCGAAGATCCACAGCATGTTGGGGATGCCGGTGAACATCATGCCGCGGTAGGTGACGGTCTTGGCGAAGTCGAGCGGCTGCCCGTCGATGACGAAGTCGATGTCGCCCAGAACGCTGAGATTGAAGCCGGTGGCGGTGACGATGATGTCGCCCTCCAGCTCCTTGCCCGACTTCAGGCGGATGCCCTTTTCGGTGAAGCGGTCGATCTCGTCGGTGACGATGTCCACCTTGCCCTTGACCACGGATTGGAACAGGTCGCCGTCGGGCACGAAGGCGATGCGCTGACGCCAGGGCCGGTACTTCGGCGTGAGGTGGGTGGCCATGTCGAAGTCGGGGCCCACATAGGCGCGCACGCCCGCGAGGAGCTCCTCCTTCACCACCTCCGGCTCCTTGAACGAGCGCTCGGTGAACACGGCCTGATCGAACAACACCTTGCGGCGGACGATCTCGTGGATCCAGGTCTCGTCGATCTGCAGCACGCGCAGCATGTCGGCGAGTTCGTTCGCATTGTTCCCTGGGATGAAATAGGTGGGCGAGCGCTGCAACAGGGTCACGTGGGCGCAGTCGTCGGCGATGGCCGGCACCACCGTGGCCGCGGTGGCCCCCGAGCCAATCAGGATCACCTTCTTGTCCTTATAGACCAGATCCTTGGGCCAGGTCTGCGGATGGACGATCTCGCCCTTGAAGTCGGCCATGCCCTCCCACTCGGGGGTGTAGCCCTCCGAATGCCGGTAATAGCCCTGGCACATCCACAGGAAGTTGGCGGTGAAGGTGGCCGTCTCGCCGCTGACCAGCTTGGTGGCGGTGATGGTCCACAGATTGTCCTTGGACGACCAGCTGGCCTTCGAAATCTTGTGGCCATAGCGGATGTGTCGGTCGAGATGGTTCTCCTCGATCACCTCGCCCATGTATTTGATGATCTCGTCGGCGCTGGCGATGGGCGCGCCGACCCAGGGCTTGAAGCGATAGCCGAAGGTGTAGAGGTCGCTGTCCGAACGGATGCCCGGATAGGTGTGCATGTGCCAGGTGCCGCCGAAGGTCTCGTACATTTCGAGCACGACAAAGCTCTTGTTCGGGCACTGCTCCTGCAGGTGATAGGCGGCGCCGACGCCGGAAATGCCGGCCCCGACGATGAGCACGTCGAAGTGCTCGCTCTTGGCTTTGGCGGCGGGACGCTCAAGGGTGTCCGTAGCAGTCATGATGTTTCCTGGCCCTGATATTTTGTTTGTTGTCGCAGGTTAGCGTCGTGAACTCCGCCCCTGCGATCCTTGATCGAAATCAAGCTATGTGAACATTGATCACATAGGGGCGGCTTGGCAATCCCCCGCGTGAGCCGCCATTGACCTCATGGTGAACCGCGGGTGAACGCCGACTTCAGCCCCGGGCTCTGCGCCGTGTGTTGAACTCCTGGCATCGGATCCATCCGACAGGGGCCAAGGGGGCTTCCCGGGAGATCCGTCTTCGGGAGTTGAAACATGGCTAATCTATTGAAGTCGAAAACGTTTCAGTCGACCCTCATCGCTGGCGCGGCCCTGCTCGGCCTCGCCATCACCGGCTCGGCCCATGCGGCCACGGCCTTCGCCGGCGTCGCGCCGCCGACCCACCTCGGCGCCTGCCCGTTCACGTTCAAGTTCGAGGGGATCATCTCCTCGCCCACACCGGCGGTGGTGAAGTATCGCTGGATCCGTTCCGACGGCGCCATCGCCCCGGTGCAAACCGTGGCCTTTGAGCGCGCCGGCCGCATTCCGGTGTTCGACACCTGGACCATCGGCCGCAGCTATGTGGGCTGGGAAGCGCTGCAGCTCTACACCCCCAATGGCTTTGTCTCAAACAAGGCCGTGTTCAAGCTGCGCTGCGTGAACCCGCTCACCGGCGGCGTCCAGTAACAAGCCGACCTGGCGACGCCGGAGCGCCGTGGGGTCGGCGCTTCGGCGGCCGCTGGCCAGATCCCGCTTATCAAATGGGCAGCACGTTGGTGTGCTTCACCTCTTCCAGCACCGCGTAGGTGCGAGTCTCGCGCACCCCCGGCATCTGCACCAACACATCGCCGAGGAAGGCGCGATAGGCGGCCATGTCCTTCACCCGCGCCTTGATCAGATAATCGAAGCCGCCCGCCACCATGTGGCATTCCAGGATGTCGGACGATCGTCGTGCCGCCTCGGCGAAGGCTTCGAATACATCCCCCGTGGTGCGGTCGAGCACCACCTCCACGAAGATCAGCAGCGCCCGATCGGCCTTCACCGGGTCGAGCACGGCGGCGAACCCGGCGATGACCCCGGCCTCGCGCAGGCGCCGCACCCGCTCCGAACAGGCCGAAGGGGACAGGTGGCAGCGCTCGGCCAGGTCGAGATTGCTGATCCGTCCCTCGCTCTGCAGCACCCTGAGCAATCGGCGATCAGTATCGTCAAGATGAATCATTGCGCGTGAAACCTCGCTTCAACGCTCAATCATTGCGCATAGGCGCTGAAATTCCGCAACACATTCGGCCAAAATAGGCTTACGCCGGAGCAAACACACCATTGCCCCGGGAGATGCGCCATGCCCAGCTTCGACGATCTCGACCACATCAAGTATCGCGACGAGGCTTCCGCCGTGGCGGACCTCCTGGCCGCCTGCCCGCTCGCGCCCCACGACCGGGCCGAGGTGGTGGCCGAGGCCGTGGAGCTGGTGCGCGGCGCGCGGAAGGCGGTGGTCAAGCAAGGCGTGGTGGAGAGCTTCCTGCAGGAGTTCTCCCTCGGCACCCGCGAGGGCCTCGCCCTCATGTGCCTGGCCGAGGCCCTCTTGCGCACGCCCGATGAACACACCCGCGACCGCCTCATCGCCGAGAAGATCGGCTCGGCGGACTGGGCCTCGCACGCGGGCAAGTCGGACAGCGTGTTCGTCAACGCCTCCACCTGGGGCCTGATGCTCACCGGCAAGCTGGTGGACGTGGACGAGGAGGCCAAGCGCGACCTCTCCGGCTTCATCATGCGCCTCGCCGGACGGCTGGGCGAGCCGGTGATCCGCCAGGCCGTGGGCGCGGCGGTGAAGATCATGGGCGAGCAGTTCGTGCTCGGCCGCACCATCGAGGCCGCCATCGCCCGGGCCAAGCGCGAGAACTTCCTGTGCAGCTTCGACATGCTGGGCGAAGGCGCGCGCACCGCCGCCGACGGCGAGCGCTATGAGCGCATCTACGCCGACGCCATCCACGCGGTGGGCAAGGCCAAAACGGGAGAAGGCCCAGAGACCGGCCACGGAGTCTCGGTGAAGCTCTCCGCCCTATCGCCGCGCTATGAGGCGACGCAGGAGGATCGGGTGTGGTCCGAGCTCTATCCGCGCCTGAAGCGCCTCGCCCTCATCGCCGCCCAATACGACCTCAACTTCGCCATCGACGCCGAAGAGGCCGATCGCCTCGTCTTGAGCCTGAAGCTGGTAGACCGCCTGGCCCGCGAGCCGGACCTGGGCGGCTGGCGCGGCCTTGGGGTGGTGGTGCAGGCCTATCAGAAGCGCAGCCTTCGGGTGATCGAGGCCCTGGCCGCCCTGTCGCGCGACACCGGCCGCCGGCTGATGGTGCGCCTCGTCAAGGGCGCCTATTGGGACAGCGAGATCAAGCGCGCCCAGGTGCTCGGCCGCCCCGACTATCCGGTGTGGACCACCAAGCCAGCCACCGACCTCTGCTACCTCGTCTGCGCCAAGGCCCTTATCGACGCTGCGCCGCACCTCTATCCGCAGTTCGCCACCCACAACGCCCACACCCTCGCCGCCGTGCGACGCCTGGCCGACCACGCCGGCGTGCGCATCGAGCATCAGCGCCTGCATGGCATGGGCGAGGCGCTCTACGCCGCCGCCGCACAACGACAGCCGGGCCTCACCGTGCGCGCCTACGCCCCCGTGGGCGGGCATGAGGAGCTGCTGCCCTATCTGGTGCGCCGCCTGCTGGAGAACGGGGCCAACACCTCCTTCGTCCACGCCCTCCTCGACGAGCGCATTCCCGCCGACCAGGTGGTGAAGGACCCCGTGGCCCTGGTGGAGGCCCATCCCGGCCCGCATGCGCGCATCCCCGCCCCGCCGCATCTCTATGGCGAAGAGCGGCTGAACTCGTCTGGCCCGGACCTCTCCATCGTCGCCGAGCGCCACCGCCTGGCGGCGGCCGCCAGCGCCGCAGCGGCCACGCGTCACCTCGGCCGGCCCATCGTCGGCGGCGAAGAGCGCGTGGGCGAGCATGAGCGCGAGGCGCGCAGCCCCATCGACCGCACCCGCCTCCTCGGCCTTTGCGCCGACGCCGCGCCGGCCGACATCGAGGACGCCTTCCGCCTGGCCCGCGCAGCCCAACCCGCCTGGAACCGCCTCGGCGGCGCTCGGCGCGCCCAGGTGTTGCGGGCCATGGGCGAAGCTTTGGAGACGCATCAGGATGAGCTGATCGGTCTCGCCGTGCTGGAAGCCGGCAAGAGCTACGCCGACGCCATCGCCGAGGTGCGCGAGGCGGTGGACTTCTGCCGCTACTACGCCCTGCAGGCCGAGAAGCTGTTCGCCGGCCCGGAAGTGCTGAGGGGCCCGGTGGGCGAGACCAACAGCCTGTCCCTGCACGGTCGCGGCGTCTTCGTCTGCATCAGCCCGTGGAACTTCCCGCTCGCCATCTTCACCGGCCAGATCGCCGCGGCCCTCGCCGCCGGCAATGCGGTGCTGGCCAAGCCGGCCGAGCAGACCCCGCTCATCGCCGCCGCCGCCGTGCGCCTGTTCCACGGCGCGGGGCTCGATCCGCGCCTCCTCGCCCTCCTGCCCGGTCGCGGCGAGAGCGTGGGCGCGGCCTTGGTGCGCCATCCCGAGCTCGACGGCGTCGCCTTCACCGGCGGCACCGAAACCGCCTGGGCGATCAACCGCACCCTCGCCGATCGCAAGGGCCCCATTGTCCCCTTCATCGCCGAGACGGGAGGGCTCAACGGCCTCTTCGTGGACACCACGGCCCTGCGCGAACAGGTGCTGGACGATGTGATCCTGTCCGCCTTTGGTTCAGCGGGCCAGCGCTGCTCGGCCCTGCGCATCCTTTTCCTGCCCAAGGACACCGCCGACCAGATCATCGAGGGGCTGAAGGGGGCCATGGACGCCCTGGTGGTGGGCGACCCCGCCGATGCGCGCACGGACATCGGCCCGGTGATCGACGAGGAGGCTCGCGCCGGGCTTGAGGCCCACCTCGCCCGTCTCACCCGCGAGGACCGGGTGCTGCACCGCGCGCCCCTCACCCGCGCGCCGGGCACGGGGCTCTTCTTCGCCCCGGCTCTCGCGGAAATCCCCAGCGCCGACTACCTGGAGAAGGAGGTGTTCGGCCCCATCCTGCACGTGGTGCGCTACGACCCGGAAAAGCTGCCCGCCGTCGCCAGGTCCCTCGCCGAGCGCGGCTATGGCCTGACGCTGGGCGTGCACAGTCGCATCGAGGCCTTCGCCGAGGAGGTGGAAGCCCTGGTCCCGGCCGGCAACGTCTATGTGAACCGCTCCATCATCGGCGCGGTAGTAGGGGTGCAGCCCTTCGGCGGCGAGGGCCTCTCCGGCACCGGCCCCAAGGCGGGCGGGCCCTACGCGCTGCTGCGCTACGCCGCGGAGCGGGCGGTGAGCGTGAACATCGCCGCTCAGGGCGGCGACCCGGCGCTGCTGAACCTCTAGATCGTCTCAGCGGTGAGGAAGTCGATCACGAGGCGGCTCGCCGCCTCGGGGGCGTCCACCGGAATCCAGTGGCCGACGCCGTCGAGGCGGGCGTAGCGGAACGGCGCGTCCATATATTTCACCGAGCCGGTCATCTGGTCTTCGGCGAGGGCGATGTCGTCGCTGGACCAGACCCCGAGCACGGGGGTGCGCACCCGCCCGATGGGCCGGCCGAACAGCAGCTTGAAATTGGCGCGATACCAGTTGATCGCCGCGGTCAGCCGTCCCGGCCGGGACAGGTCGCGCGCCCAGATCGCCGCTTCGGGATTGTTCTTGGTCATAACCCGCAGGATGCGGAAATCCCCGGCGCGGAACACCGCCTCGGCGAAGCCGCGCGCCTGGAACATCAAGACGTACCAGCCCTTCAGCTTCTGTTCGAACCCGCCGTCGGCATAGGACGAGGGGTGCCCCACCGAGAAGACGACATAGCGCCGGAACCGCTCGGGATGGCGGGCGACCAGGGCCCAGCCGACGATAGCGCCCCAGTCGTGGGCCACGAGGTCGACCTGATCGAGGCCGAGGGCGTCGAGAAGGGCGATGGCGTCGGCGATGATCTTGTCGAGGGCGTAGTCGGCTTCGCTTGCCGGGGCGCTGGTCTCCCCAAAGCCGCGCTGGTCCGGCGCGACCACGCGGAACCCAGCCTGCACCAGGGACGGGATCATCTTGCGCCACAGATCGGCGGAATCCGGAAAGCCGTGCAGCATCAGCACCGGCCGCCCCTGCCCGGCCAGGGTCACGCTGAGCTCAATGCCGTTGAGGTGAAAGCTGCGGCGTTCCACCGCGATGTCGCTCGAGGTCTGCATTTCACCATCCTGCCCGATTTGCCCGCGCATGGCTTGACCCTGCGCGCCAACCGCCTTGCCCCACGCTGTGGCGTCCAGGGTCAACTTCTCCGCCACCGCCCTGCTATCAAGACCAGCACAACATCGCCTCAGACGATGTGGAGGAGACACGCATGCAAATCGCCAAGTCGCAGGTGCTGATCACCGGCGCCGGGTCCGGCATCGGCCGCGAAACTGCCCTCGCCTTCGCCCGCGCCGGCGCGAGCGTCGCCGCCTCGGACATCGACCTCGCCGGCCTCGCCGCCCTGAAGGCCGACGCCGCCGAAGAGGGGCTGGCCCTCCGCACTGCACGCCTCGACGTCACCGACCCGGCCAGCTGGGACGCCCTCGCGGCCGAACTGAAGGCGGCGAACGCCCTGCCCGACATCCTGGTCAACAACGCAGGCGTCGGCTTCTTCGGCGCGCTGCTGGAGACGCCCATGGAGGTCTATGAGCGGGTGCTGCGCATCAATGTGCTAGGGGTGGTCATAGGCTGCCAGACCTTCGCCCCGGCCATGATCGCCTCGGGCCGTCCGTCCGCCATCGTCAACATCGCCTCGGCGGCCTCGGCCAATCCCGTTCCCAACATGAACGCCTATGCGGCGTCGAAATTCGCGGTGGAGGGGCTCACCGAGAGCCTCGCCATGGAGCTGAGCCGCTCCAAGGTCCACGTGATGAGCGTGCATCCCGGCATCATCAACACCGCCATCGTGCGCAATCCCGTGGGGGTGGCGCCCTCGATCACCACGGCGCAGCTCGACGGGTTGCAGGCCTATTATGTAGCCAAGGGTTGCCTGCCGGACGTGGTGGGCAAGGCCATCGTCGCCGCCGTGGCCGCCAAGAAGCCGAAGCTGTTCGTGGGCCCCATCGCCCAGCTCTCCGCCCTCATGCGCCGCTTCATGCCGACGCTCATGAAGCGCCAGCTCACCCTCGCCACCGCCGCTCAGATCGGCTTCTGGAAGTAGTCCCATGCCCAAGCTCGGCTTCATGCAGGGCCTCGCGGCTCTGTGCCTCGTCATCCTCGCCGGCGTCTTTCTCTGGCAGCATCCTGGCGCTGCCGGCGATCGGCTGAAGCCCGCCGAGATCGACAAGTATCTCGCCGGGGTGGAACGGCTGCCCATATCCGCAGAGGAGAAGGCCGACAGCGTGAAGCGCCTGCGCGCCTGGGCCGAGGCCGACGACGGTCGGCCGGTCTACATGCTGAACCTGATGCGCTTCTATCCGCAGGTGAAGCCCCTGCCCGGCGGTCCGGCGGCCACCATGACGCCCAAGGACGCCAACGCCTACTACGAGAAGAAGACCCTGCCCATGGCGTTGAAGGTGGGCGCGACGGCGCCCTTCATGGGCGTGGCCCAGGGGCCGGACGTGCTGAACTACGAGCCCGCGGGCGATCGCTGGAGCCGCGCCCTGATCATCCGCTACCCCAACCGCCGGGCCTTCCTCAGCCTGGTGGCTGACCCGGCCTATCCCGCCATCGCCCCCTACAAGCTCGCCTCGCTGCAGCTGATCCTCGCCCCGTTCAGCGCCGAGATGATCATGCCGGACCTCACCTTGACCGCAGCGGCGCTGTTGCTCATCGGCTTCTTGGGTCTTGGCTGGTGGCGCGCGGAGCGCCGTTGCGCGGCTCAGCGATAGGGCTTAAGCTCGACAAAAATAGCATTATTCGTGCCAATTAAAATCGGACCCGGCGACGGGCCAAGGGAGGACAGGGGCATGGGACGTAAGGCTTGGATCGCCGCGGCGGCGACGATGGCGCTCATCGCGGGCGCAGGGCTGGCGGGCTGCGACAAGGCGGCCAAGACAGTGGCGAGCGCGCAGGACGCCCATGCCGACGCGGCCAGCGTCTCCATGGCCGCCTCCACCAAGCCCTATCCGGACGAGGTCTATTGGGGCGACACCCACCTGCACACCATGGACTCCAACGACGCCATCATGTTCGGCACGCGCCTGTCGCCGGAAGACGCCCTGCGCTTCGCCCGCGGCGAGGAGGTGACCACCGGCTCGGGCATGAAGGCCAAGCTCGACCGGCCGCTGGATTTTCTGGTGGTCACCGACCACTCGGAAGGCATCGGCACCGGCAGGGAGATCTACAACGGCAACCAGGCCTATCTCGTCGACCCCACCATCAAGCGCTGGAACGAGATGATGCACGGCCCCCGCTCCGAGCAGGAAAAGGCGGCGCTGGAGCTGATCAAGGCCTTCACCCAGCAGAAGCTGCCCGCCGGCATGACCAACATCGCCAACATCATCAAGACCACCACCTCGGTGTGGGCCGAGCACGTGGCCACGGTGGAGCGCTACAACGAGCCGGGCAAGTTCACCGCCTTCGAGGGCTATGAATACACCTCGACCCCCAAGGGCGATAACCTGCACCGCAACGTCATCTTCCGCGACGGGCCGGACAAGGTCGGCAAGATCATTCCGTTCAGCTCGCTGGCCAGCCCAGATCCCGAGAAGCTGTGGGCCTTCCTCGCCAATTATGAAAAGACCACCGGCGGCAAGGTCATCGCCATCCCGCACAACAGCGACCTCTCCAACGGCCTGATGTTCGCCCTCACCGACGTGGAGGGCAAGCCGCTCACGGCCGACTACGCTCAGCGCCGGGCCCGTTGGGAGCCGCTCACCGAAGTCACCCAGATCAAGGGCGACTCCGAAGCTCACCCCTATCTGTCCCCCAATGACGAATTCGCCGACTTCGGCCACGCCGGCTGGGACCAGGGCAATCTCGACCTGTCCCAGGCCAAGACCAAGGACATGCTGGCCGGGGACTACGCCCGCGAGGCGCTGAAGCGCGGCCTCCTGTTGCAGGCCAAGCTGGGGGTGAACCCCTACAAGTTCGGCATGATCGGGGCCACCGACTCCCACTCCGGCCTCTCCTCGCATGGGGAAGCGCACTACTTCGCCCACGACGGCGGCTCCGAGCAGGGCGAGGAACGGGCCGGCCACCTGCAGATGTCTCCGGCCGGCGCCGCGGGCCTGATGCGCTACGGCTGGCAGTTCATGTCCGGGGGCTACACCGCCGTGTGGGCCAAGGCCAACACCCGCGCCGACCTGTTCGACTCCATGGCCAAGAAGGAAGTCTACGGCACCACCGGCACGCGGCTGAAGCTGCGGGTGTTCGGCGGCTGGGACTTCAAGACCGCGGACCTCAAGGGCGACTATGTGAAGGCCGGCTACAGCCGCGGGGCGCCCATGGGCGGCGACCTGCCGGCGGGCAAGCACAAGGGCGCACCGAGCTTCATCATCACCGCCACCAAGGACCCGCTGGGCGCCAATCTCGACCGCGTGCAGGTGGTGAAGGGCTGGATCGACGCCAAGGGCGTGACCCACGAGCAGGTCTACAACGCCGCTTGGTCGAGCCCGGACAAGCGCAAGCTCGGCAAGGACGGCAAGCTGCCGGCGGTGGGCGACACGGTGGACATCAAGACCGCCACCTGGAAGGACACCATCGGCGCGCCGCAGCTCTCCACCGTATGGAAGGACCCGCACTTCAACGCCAAGGAGCACGCCTTCTACTATGTGCGGGTGCTGGAGATCCCCACTCCGCGCTGGCCGGCCTACGACGCCCTGCGCTTCGGGGCCAAGATCCCCGATGGGGCGTGGCTGAAGGCGCAGCAACGCGGCTATTCCTCGCCCATCTGGTACGATCCGCAGGGCTGAAGTCACGGGGCTTTCTATGTTCGATTACCGCGGATGGCTCCGGCGCGCCGCCAAGGAGCCCTTCGTCCATTTCCTGCTGCTGGGCGTCCTGGTGTTCGCCTTCAACGCCTGGCGCGACACCCGCACGGACCTGAGCGACCGGCATATCGTGGTCACTCAGGCCGACGTGCAGCGCCTCGTCGCGCTCTACATGCAGACCTGGAACCATCCGCCCTCGCCCGCCGACGTGGACGCCCTCATCCGCGACCACGTGAAGGAGGAGATCTATTACCGCGAGGCCCTGCGCATGGGGCTCGACAAGAACGACGAGGTGGTGCGCCGGCGCATGCGCTCCAAGATGGAGTTCCTAGCCGTGACCTCGGTGGACGCCGAGACGCCCGACGGCAAGACCCTCCTCGCCTTCATGCAGACCCATCCGGAGAAGTACGGCGGCGAGCCGCGCTACAGCTTCCGCACGGTCTATGAAGGCGTGGGCGCGTCGGCCCGGGCCGCGGCCCTGCACGATCTCGCGAGCGCACATGGGAACGCTGATCTGAAGGGCGCCGGCCAGCGCATCGACGCCCCCGCCGCCCTCGCCAAGGCCACCAAGGCGGATATCGCCGCGGCCTTCGGCCAGGCCTTCGCCAACGCCGTGGCCAAGGCGCCGGTGGGCAGGTGGGCCGGACCGTTCGAGTCCAGCTTCGGCCTCAATCTGGTGCGCGTGGCCCAGGTCGCCGCGCCGGCGCCGCTGAGCCTCGCCCAGGTGCGCCGCGACGTGGAGAACGACTGGCGCGCCGAGACCTTGGCCAAGCGCGAGGCCGCGGGATACCAGGCGCTGCTCGACGGCTACGACGTGAAGATCGAGAAGCCGCAATGAGCCGGGCGGCGCGCCTGTTCGCTCTCCTGGCGCTGGTTATGGCCTTCGCCCCGGCCCGCGCCGACGAGCTGAAGCCGGGCTATCTGGAGCTGACCCAGACCGCGCCCCTCGACTGGAAACTCACCTGGAAGGCCCCCCAGAAGGCCGGCCTGATCGGCGTCGCCTCGCCCAAGCTGCCCGACGACTGCTCGTTCAAGGAGACCCGCCGCCAGATGGACGGCGTCGCCCTGCGCTCCGAGGGCGAGGTGCATTGCAAGAGGCCCCTGGCCGGGCGGGCCATCGGCCTTGCGGGGCTTGAAAACACCATTTCCGACGTGCTGGTGCGCGTGGCCCCCACGGGCGAGCCGGTGCAGGCCTCGCGCCTCACCCCCACCGACACCATGACCGAGGTGAAGGCGCGGGCCGACGCCTGGAACGTGGCGCGCACCTATCTGGCGCTCGGGGTGCAGCACATCCTCACCGGCTATGACCACCTGCTGTTCGTGGTGTCGCTGGTGCTCTTGCTGCGCGGCGGCTGGCGCATCATCAAGACGGTGACCGCCTTCACCCTCGCCCACTCCATCACGCTGGCCGGCGCGGCGCTAGGCTATTTCAGCCTGCCCCAGGCGCCGGTGGAGAGCGTCATCGCCCTTTCCATCATCTTCCTCGCCGTGGAGATCGCCAAGGCCAAGCCCGGCCAGTTCCGGCTCTCAGAGCAGTACCCCTGGGCGGTGTCGTTCAGCTTCGGCCTGCTGCACGGCTTCGGTTTCGCTGGGGCGCTAAAGGAGATCGGCCTGCCCCACGGCGAGGTTCCAGCGGCGTTGCTCAGCTTCAACATCGGGGTGGAGATCGGCCAGCTGGTCATCGTCGGCTGCGCGGTGACTGCGGTGAGCCTGATCGGCTGGATCGCCCCCTCGCGCCTGCGACCGGCCACGCTCACTGCGGCCTATGTCATCGGGGCCCTGGCCAGCGGCTGGTTCATCAACCGGACTTTAGCGTCCTGAGGCTTGCGCTCCTGAACTCGGACCTTTGGAGCGTTGTCCTACGCGACATTTCCTGAAACAAGCGGGCCATGTGCTCCCCCGCCTCAGCTTTGCTTGATCGTCCCGTCTGGTCCGCCCTCACCACCACCTGGCGTAGCTTGGCGGAGGGCGACGAGCGGGCCCTGCGTCTCGCAGCCGACTTCGGTGTGTTCGCCGCCCTGCGCGAGGATAGCGACGACGCCCGATCCGCCCTCGCCGCGCTTTGCCCTGCCGGCGCGGGTCTTGGCCTGGTGGAGACCGCGCCGGTCGCCCCGCCCCCCGAGCTTGAGCTGATCTCCAACGCCGCCTGCGATCAGATGGTGGCGGAAACGCTCTCGCCCATCGAGGTGAAGTTCGAGGTGGTGGAGCTTGGCGACGCGGACGCGCCGGAGATGCTGGCCCTCGCCCGCCTCACCGAGCCCGGCCCCTTCTACGCCCGCACCCATGAGCTCGGCCGCTTCATCGGCGTGAAGCGGGACGGGCGGCTGGCGGCCATGGCCGGCGAGCGCATGCGCTTCCCCGGCTATTGCGAGGTGAGCGGGGTCTGCACCCATCCTGATTTTCGGGGTCACGGCTACGCCGCCGGGCTGTCCTCGCTGGTGGCGCAAAACATCGTCGCCCGCGGTGAGACGCCCTTCCTGCATGTCTATCCGCACAATCGCCCGGCCATCGCCATCTATGAAGCGCTCGGTTTTCAGCATCGGCGCAGCATGACCCTGACCATTCTCGGACGACGGTCCTGACACAAAGATTGCAAATTAAATCATTTACACGCGATACTTAGGTGACGAGTTGCTGCGCCTCGCGGAATCCCCGGTGAATGGACTAACCATCTTCGCCCTGTCCGGGGCCTATATGGCCTTTCTGTTCGCCGTGGCTTGGCGATCGGAGCAGAAGCGTGGCCGCGGCCTAGGCCCTCGCCTTCGGGGTCTGATCTACGGCCTGTCCCTGGCGGTCTATTGCACCAGCTGGACCTTCTACGGGGCAGGCGGCACGGCGGCCCGCGCCGGCTGGGACTACCTGCCGATCTATATCGGACCCATTCTGGCGCTCACCGTGCTCTTCCCCCTGTGGCGGCGAGTGGCGGCGGCGGCCAAGCGCGAGAACACCGGCTCCATCGCCGACTTCCTCTCCGCCCGCTACGGCAAGAGCCCCACGGTGGGGGCCCTGGTGGCGGTGGTGGCGCTAGTGGGGGCCCTGCCCTACATCGCCCTGCAGCTGCGCTCCCTGAACCAGGTGGTGTCGCTGCTGTCGGGCGCTGAGTCCAAATCGGGCGTGCTGTTCTTGCTGGCGGCCGTGCTGGCGGGCTTCGCCATCCTGTTCGGCGCGCGGCGGGTGGGGCTCACCGAGCACAATCCGGGCCTCGTGCGCGCCATCGCGGTGGAGTCGGTGGTGAAGCTCACCGCCCTCATGGCCGCCGCGCTGCTGGCCTGGCTGATCCTGGTGGCGCGCCCGGACATGCCCCTGCACCTCGCGCCCAAGCTCGCCGCGCCGCCCTATTTTGATCTGCGCTTCAATGTGCAGGTGCTGCTCGCCGCCGCCGCCATCTTCTGCCTGCCGCGACAGTTCCACATGGCCTTCGTGGAGCTGGAGGACCAGCGCGACCTCAGCTCGGCCCGGGTGCTGCTCCCCACCTATCTCGTGCTGACGAGTCTCGCCATCGTGCCCATCGCCAGCGCCGGCCTCGCCCTGCCCGCCCTGGCCAAGACCGAGCCGGACCTCTACGTGCTGGCCCTGCCCCTGCACGGCGGTGCCGGGTGGCTCACGGCCCTGGTCTATGTGGGCGGCTTCTCCGCGGCCACGGCGGCGGTGGTGGTGGAGACGGTGGCCCTCTCCTCCATGGCTTCCAACCAGTTCGTGCTGCCCTGGCTCACCGAGCGCTGGATGTCGCGCCAGCCCACGACCCTGCTGCCCTCGCAGATCATGGGCCTGCGGCGCCTCGCTATCGTGGCCATCCTCGCCGTGGCTTCGGTCTACGCCTATCTGCTGAACAGCCAGGAGAATCTCGCCTCCATCGGCCTCTCCTCCTTCGCCGCCTCGGCGCAGCTGGCCCCAGCCTTGGCGTGCGCGGTCTTATGGCGCAGAGCCCATTCCCGCGGCGTCATCGTGGGCGTCTCGGCCGGGTTCGCCGCCTGGATCGTGCTGCTGGCCCTGCCGCAGCTGCTCGGCCCGTCCCACGCCTACAGCCAGGTCGTGAACGCCCTCCTGCGCGGGGCCTGGGGCTTCGACGCCTTCACCGCCGCGGTGGTGACGAGTCTCCTGCTGAATATCGCAGGTCTCGTCACCTTCTCGCTGCTGGCCCGGCCGCGGGCGGTGGACCACGTGCAGGCCCGCGCCTTCGTCAGCCACGCCGGCCGGCCGGTGGAGACCGTGCTCGGCCTCGGCGACGAGTTGGGACGGCTGCAGCAGGTGGTGGCCCGGTTCATCGGCGAGGAGGCGGCCGCCAAGGGCTTCGAGGTGCTCGGCCGCGACATCTCGCACGCCGGACCGGTAGACGCAGGCGTGGCGCTAGCCGCCGAGCGCTTGCTGGCCGGGGCCATCGGGGCCTCCTCGGCCCGCACGGTGATCGCCAGCGCCCTTGCGGGCAACGCCCGCCGCGCCCGCGACGTGGCCCAGCTGCTCGACGACGCCGCCCAGGCGGTGCAGTTCAATCGCGAGCTCTTGCAGGCCACCCTCGACAACCTCACCCAGGGCGTCAGCGTGGTGGACGCCGACCTGCGCCTGGTGGCCTGGAACGCGGCCTATGTGCAGATGTTCGACCTGCCGCCGGAGCAGGTCTATGTGGGCTGTCCCATCGCCGACATCATCCGCTACAACGCCCTGCGCGGCGAATGCGGACCGGGCGAGGTGGACGATCTGGTGGAGCGCCGCCTCGAACACTTGAAACGCCGGCGCGCGCACAGTTTCGAGCGCGTGCGTCCCAACGGTGAGGTGGTGAAGTCCACCGGGGCGCCCATGCCCAATGGCGGCTACCTCACCAGCTATTCCGACATCACCGCGCTTCGCCGGGCCCTCGACGCCCTGGAGCGCAGCAATCTGCAGCTGGAGCATCGGGTCAGCGAGCGCACCGAGGCGCTGGAGGCCGCCAAGGGCCAGGCCGAGGCCGCCACGGCCTCCAAGACCCGCTTCCTCGCCGCGGCCAGCCACGACCTCTTGCAGCCCCTGCACGCGGCGCGCCTGTTCCTGGCGGCGCTGGAGACCGAGGTGAGCGACAAGCCCGCCCTGGCCGAGCTGGTGGGCGCCGCCGACCAGTCCATCGACTCGGCGCACCGGCTGCTGCGCGCCCTGCTCAACCTCTCCAAGCTCGAGGCCGGCGGGGTGAAGCCGGAGGTGCGAACCTTCCCCCTCGCCGCGCTATTCGACGAGTTGGAGCGGGAGTTCCGGCCCCAGGCCGAGTTCCGCGGCCTCGACTTCCACGTGGTGCACACTTCGCTCTATGTCGTGTCCGACTACGACCTCGTGCGCTCCATGCTGCAGAACCTCATCGGCAACGCCCTGCGCTACACCGAGCGCGGCAAGGTGATCGTAGGCTGTCGCCGCACCGGCGGGCGGGTGCGCGTCTGCGTGTGGGACACCGGCCCCGGCATTCCTGAGGAAAGCCAGCAACTGATCTTCGGCGCCTTCACCCGCCTGCCCGGCAGCGGCGGCAGCGAGCACGGGGTGGGCCTCGGCCTCGCCATCGTGCAGCGGGTGGCCGAGCTCTTGGGCGCCCGCGTCGAGTTGCAGTCGCGGCTCGGCCACGGCTCCATGTTCGCGGTGAGCATCGAGCGGGGTGCCTCGCTTCCGGTGGCGCCTTCGGCCATCCCCGATATCGCGCCCAGCGCCGCGGGCCTCCGCGTGCTGTGCGTGGACAATGAGCCGGCCATTCTGCGCGGGCTCAGCGCCGTCCTGCAGCGCATGGGGGCCGAGGTGCAGGTGGCGCGCAACGCCCACGAGGCGGCCAATACGGACGGCGTGTTCGACCTCGCTTTGGTGGACTACCACCTCGACGAGGGCGACGGCCTCGCCCTGCGCGCGCCGCTCAAGCATCGGGTGCGCCGCTTCGTGGTGGTGACGGCGGACACCTCCATGGACGTGGAGGCGGCGATCACCGCCTCCGGCGCTGAGCTGGTGCGCAAGCCGATCAAGCCGCAGACCCTGAAGGGCCTGCTCAACCGCGCTTGAAACATCCGGGAGCTACAGCGCCCGCTCGTCCGCGCCGGCGTTGAGCCAGCGGCGGGCGGCGAGCACCGCCTGGGTGCGGCTGTGCACGCCGAGCTTGCGGAAGATGGCGGTCATGTGCGCCTTCACCGTGGCCTCGGTGATGCCGCTGTCATAGGCGATCTGCTTGTTCAGCAGCCCCTTTTGCAGCCCGATGAGCACCCGCTGCTGGGCGAGGGTGAGGCTGGCGATAGCTTCGGCCTCACGATCCACCGGCGCGTCGGCCTCCGGCGGGAAACAGGTGAGGCCGGCCGTCAGCTGGTGCAGCGCGTCCACCATATCGTCAAGCGACGCCGACTTCGGAATGAACCCCGCGGCGCCCATGCGTTGGGCGGCGGCGGCGATGGTCTCAGGCGGCTCGCCGGAGACGATGGCCACGGCGATGTTGGGCGAGGCGGCCCGCATCTCGATCAGACCGCCGAAGCCGTTAGCGTCAGGCAGGTTGAGGTCGAGCAGCGCCAGCAGAGGCGCGCCCCGCTCGGCGATCACCCGCAGCGCCTCGCCGATGCCGCCCGCCTCGGCGATGTCGGCGTCAGGACAGGCGCGTCCGATCGCCAATTTCAGCGCGGAGCGGAACAGTGGATGATCCTCCACCGTCAATACATAGGCCGCCAAGGTAAACCCTTCCCCGTTGCACTCCCGGGTCGCCGTCACGCCACTAAAGCGAGCGCTTGCAACAACCCACATGCACCTGAACGCTCGATGACATTAGTCGCAATTCGACGTTTGGCTAATTCAAATTATGGCCGCTTTGCCGGCAACCTGCGATCAGGGAAAGACGGCGCTTCCAAATGACCGTCCAAGCGGCGCGGTCAGCTCTGGTGACCGTCCGGGAAACTGAGAGGGAGGAGATGGCGGCGCCGTACGCGGCGTCCAGGGCCGGCTGCGGCCGGCGGTTTGTCGTGCACGATTGGATCGTCACGCGCGCTTTCCACGATTATAATTTCTGAACAACCGGCGTTCAGACCGCGATTCTAAATTTCCTGGAGGAAACATGACGTCTTCAACCCACGATGTCCTTGAGGACATCCCAAAAGGTGAGACTCACCCGCGATTGGTGATCTTCGCCTCTTCGCTCGGCACGGTGTTCGAGTGGTACGACTTCTACCTCTACGGCACGCTGGCCGTGTTCTTCGGCGCCAAGTTCTTCCCGGCCGGCAATGACACCGCCACCATGCTGGCCAACCTGGCCGTGTTCGGCGCCGGCTTCGGCGTGCGCCCGCTCGGCGCCATCGTGTTCGGACACCTCGGCGACCTGTGGGGCCGCAAGCACACCTTCCTCCTGACCATCGTGATCATGGGCCTCTCCACCATGCTGGTCGGTCTCGCCCCCACCTACGCCCAGATCGGCATTTGGGCGCCGGTGTTGCTGGTGACCCTGCGTCTGGCTCAGGGCCTCGCCCTCGGCGGCGAATACGGCGGCGCGGCGACCTACATCGCCGAACACGCGCCGCATCATAAGCGCGGCGGCTACACCGCCTGGATCCAGACCACGGCGACCTTGGGCCTCTTCCTGTCGCTCATCGTCATCCTGGCCTGCCGCTCGCTGTTGACCGACGCCGACTTCAAGGAATTCGGCTGGCGGATTCCGTTCATCGTCTCCGTGGCGCTGCTCGCGGTGTCGGTGTGGATCCGTCTGCAACTGAACGAGAGCCCGCTGTTCGTGGCCATGAAGGCCTCGGGCAAGGGCTCGTCGCACCCGTTCGCCGAAGCCTTTGGCCGCTGGTCCAACGCCAAGGTCGTGCTGCTGGCCATCTTCGGCCTGACCATGGGTCAGGGCGTGGTGTGGTACGCTGGTCAGTTCCAAGCCCTGTTCTTCCTGCAGAACGCGCTCCGCCTCGACTACACCTCGTCCTACATCGCCATCATGATCGCCCTGGCGCTGGGCACGCCCTTCTTCCTGTTCTTCGGCTGGCTGTCGGACAAGATCGGCCGCAAGTGGATCATCATGGCCGGCTGCGCGCTCGCCATCGTCACCTACTTCCCGCTGTTCCACCTGCTGGGCGAGGCGGTGAACCCCGACCTCATCGCGGCTCAGACCTCGGCTCCGGCCACGGTCGCCGCGGCCAACTGCGAGACCAGCTTCTTCAAGAAGGCCTTCTATCCGCCGGAATCCACCTGCGATAAGACCATGGAAGCCCTCTACAAGTCGGGGGTGAACTATACCCGCATCGACGCTCAGGCCGGTCAGCCGGAGCTTTCCCTGGCGCTCGGCAAGGCTTCGACCCTCGTCTATGACAAGACCGCCAAGACCTACACCGTCACCACCTTGAAGGACGGCAAGGTCACCGTGTTCCCCAAGGAAGGCGCGGACAAGGCGACCAAGGCCAAGGCCAGCGCCGACGCCCTCGCCGCTGCTCTGAAGGCCGCCGGCTATCCGGCCAAGGCGGACCTCGCCAAGGTGAACTGGCCGCTGATGATCGGCGTGCTGTTCGTCCTCGTCATCTACGTGACCATGGTCTACGGCCCCATCGCCGCCTATCTGGTGGAGCTGTTCCCCACCCGGATCCGCTACACCTCCATGTCGCTGCCCTATCACATCGGCAACGGCTGGTTCGGCGGCTTCCTGCCCTTCTTCATGCTGGCCATCGCGGTGTTCAAGGGCGACATCTTCGCCGGCCTGATCTACCCCATCGGGGTGGCGGCGGTGACCCTGGTCATCGGCGTGCTGTTCCTGCCGGAAACCAAGGATCGCAATCTGCACGACTGAATCCGAGGCCGGGCGCTCCCCCTCTTCGCGTCCGGCCAACTTCCCGCCCACCTCCAAAGGGCGTGAAAACTGGCGCCGAAGGCCCTCTGGCTTTCGGCGCTTTTTCGTCTAAATGGCTGGCGACGCGCCGGTACCAGGCGCCTGTGGGACAGCATGACCTCCGGAACCTCTGGCCGCATCTCCGCTCAGCTCGCCATCGGCCTCGCCCTCGCCATTCTGCTCGACACGGCGGTGCAGACGGTGTGGAAGCGCGCCGCCGACGCCCTGCCCGACCTCGCCCACCTCAGCGCGGCGAGCCTTTTTGGCGCCCTTCTGCACACGCCGCTGTTCCTCCTGGTGGGCGTGCTCATCGCCGCCCAGATGTTCAACTGGCTGAAGACGCTGGACCATGCCGACGTCTCCTTCGCACTGCCCATCACGGCTCTGTCGTACATCTCGGTCGCCCTGGTCTCGGCCCTGTGGCTGCACGAGACCATCACCTGGCAGCGCATGGCCGGCATGGCCCTCGTCCTTGTCGGCGTCTATTTCGTCGCCCGCAGCGATCCCAACTCCACGGACGGCCACAAGTGAACCGCACCGCCGTCGGCATCGCCCTCGTCGCCCTTTGCGCCTGCATCGAGGGCTTGGCCCAGGTGAGCTTCAAGCTCTCCCGCCGCCATGAGGACCAGCGCCTGAGGTGGACCCTCATAGGCGGGGTCGCCTATGTGCTGGAGATCAGTCTCTACACCCTCGCTTTGCGGCAGATCGACGTGAGCGTGGCCTTCGTCATGGGCGCCCTGAGCTTTGTCACCGTGGCGCTGTTGTCGCGCCTGGTGCTGGGGGAGAAGATCAGCGGCGTGCGCGGGATCGGGCTTCTGCTCATCCTCGCCGGCGTCGCCGTGATGGGAGATCAGGCGTGAGCCTCAGTGTTCGTCTTGTGTCGCACCACGATCAGGCCCCGGCCGAGTTGTGGGCCTCCGGTTTCGGCCCGCCCCTGGAGGGCGAATGGTGGTATCGCGCCCTGGAGGCTTCGCAACTCGAGGACCAGTTCACCTTCTTCTACGCCATCATCGAGGACGACGGCGCGCCGGTGGGCCTCGCCCCCATGTTCCTCACCGAGGTGCCCATGGAGCTGGTGGCGCCCGAGGAGCTGATGCCGGCCTTGCGCGTCATCGCCCGTTTCTACCGACCGGCCCTCTATCAACGCACTCTGTTCGTCGGCTCGCCCTGCGCCGACGAAGGGACCATCGCGGTGGTCCCCGGCGCCGACCGGGCCGAGGCCTTCCTGGCGCTGGCCAAGGCCATGCCGGCCATCGCCCGCCAGCACCGCGCGCCCATGCTGGCTTGGAAGGATCTGCCCGCCGACTATCGCCCGGACATGGAGCGGGTGATCAAGGAGGCCGGCTTCTTCATCACCCCGAGCTATCCCGGGACCCAGGTGCATTTCAGCTCCGCCGACAAGGCCGACTACTTCGCCGGCATGAAGGGCACGCACCGGCAGAACCTGAAGAAGCGCCTGCGCAAAAGCGCCGAGCTCGTCTCGGTGGAGACCAGCGTGGTGCAGGCCCCCTCGCCCGAGGTGCTGGCCGAGATCTACGCCCTCTTCAATCAGACCTATGAGAAGGCCACCACCCGCTTCGAGCGGCTGGAGGAGCCCTTCTTCGAGGCCATCGCCGCCGAGGCCCCGTCGCACTTCATCCTGGTGCGGGAGAAGGCCACGGGAGACCTGCTCGCCTTCATGCTGTGCTTCGTGGTGGGCGAGGCGGTGATCAACAAGTTCATCGGCATCGACTATCGCCGCCCGCGGGAGTGGATGCTCTATTTCCGCCTATGGGATGCGGCGGTGGACTTCGCCCTCGCCCACGGGGCCAAGCTGCTGCAAAGCGGGGTGACCGGCTATCGCCCCAAGCTGGAGGTGGGCCACGCCCTGGTCCCCCTCGACAATTACGCCCGCCACCTCAATCCGCTGATCCACTTCGTCTACGCTCAGGTGGGCAAGACCCTGAGCTGGGCCAGCCTGGACAAGGACCTGGCCGAGCACGTGGCCGCCGGGCGCGGGGCCGAAGGGGCTCGCCCGCAGAAGGTCCCTCAAAAGGTCGAAGCGGCGAAAGCTTGACCCGCGGCGCAGGAGCGTGTTCTTGAGCGCCCTCGCTCGCGCTGCGGCGTCTGGCGAATCCCGAACCCGCACGGTTCGGCGACATCAAGGTGAGAGCTCGTAGCTCAGTTGGTAGAGCACGTGACTTTTAATCATGGGGTCCTGGGTTCGAATCCCAGCGAGCTCACCAAACTTATTTTTCCTTTTAAAAACAATGGGTTACGGCAAAAATTGCCTAACCTTTGACTTGGGTTAGACACCTTGGGTTCACGGTTTCTTCCGCCGGTGATCTTTCAGCTTGGCGATGGCGCTGTCCGCCAGGCGCTCCTGATCGGCCGACCTTGTGTAGTTTTCGACCTCGGCCAGTGATTTGTGGCCCAGCACCGCCATGATCTCCTTCGTCGAGCATCTAGCCTCGGCCGGCGCCCAGCCGAAATGCGCGGCGGACTTGATTTTCGCGCCGCCGCCGGCCCTGTTCGTCGACGGCTATTTCCTGACTCCGGACGGACTGCCCAACGACCTGGCGGGGTTCGACGCCGCGCTTCGGGCCATGAAGGGCGCGACACGCCCAAGCAAAGTCACATGGGCCGGCGCGCCAGGAAGTAGCAGATGTCCACGATGCCGAGGTCGGGCCGCGCCACGCGCACCAGCTCGAACGCGAAGCCGGCCTTCTCGAACACCGCCCCGATGTCGGCGCCGAAGATGCGGTAGGCCAAAGCCCCATCGCTCAAGGGGTCGCCGTGATATTGCGGATAGCGCAGGTGCACGTCGCCCTGATCCGTGGCCTCCACCAGGGTCAGGGTGGTGGCGAGGGAAAGGTCAATGGGCGCGGTGAAGATGTGCACGCCGCCCGGCTTCAGCACCCGGAAGATCTCGGCATTGGTGCGATCGAGCCGCCGCACATGCTCCAGCACATCGCTGGAAAGCACCATGTCGAAGCCTTCATCCGCAAACGGAATGTCTTCCAAGTTGACGTTATGCACATCGCCCTTCATGGCGCCGCGCGGCAGGTCCGGCAGGTAGCTGGAGACGCGATAGCGCGGCGTCTGGCGGAACTTGCCGGCCAGGGCCCCGAAGGCGTCGGTATCCAGCACGTCGAACCTGGCGATGTCGTCCACCGCGGCGCCGAGGGTGGCGTGGGCCGCGCCCCGGCGCTCAAGCTCGGTCAGTAGCGCATGGGCCATGGTGCGCTGGCGCATCCAGGTGCGGCAATGACGACAGCGCAGGTTCTCGCGCAGCGGCCCGTTGCGCTGCTCGGCGCGCACGCGCAGGTCCTGCATGGCGTACCAGGGGGCGCTCGTCTCGCCGCACACGCAGCAGGTCATGCGCAGGCGATCGAACTGCGCCGCCAGGAAGAAGTTGGTCTTGTTCAGCCAGCTGCCCGGGTGCAGCGGATCCTGCACCGTCTTGGCGATCCCCTGCCACACGCGGCTGCGCCAGCTGTAACGCCGGCCAAACAGATGCTGGAAGCTCGACGCCACGGCCACCTACCTTTTCAGTCCGCCGGCTTCATCGGCTGGGGCCGCACCGGCGTCAAGGTTTCTCGGGCGATTGGGCGTCAGTCGGGAAAGGCCTCGGCGGGCAGGTCGAAGTCGTCCGGGGTTTTGGCCCCGTCGAACCTGGCGTAGCGCAGCTGGGCCCCGTCGAACCGCACCGCGCGGCTGCGGCCGTCGAGCAGCACCAGCGGCGTCAGGCAAGCGTTGCGGAAATCCGCCCGCACCAGATTGGCCGCCTTGAAATTGGCCCCGCGCAGGTCGGCGTCGCGGAAGCGCGCGCCGCGCAGGTCCGCGCCGGAAAAGTCCGCGCCTTGCAGCTCTGCGCCGCAGAAGTCGAGATCGATGCCGATGACGCGACCGAGCCGCGCCGCCGTGAGCTTGGCGTAGCAGAAGGCGTCGGCGGCGGGACGCAGGTCCGCATGGCGCAGGTCGAGCGGAACGCCCGCTGCGCCGGCACTATCGATCCAGGCGCGGTGATCCGCCACCCTTGCGGCTATGTCCTCCAGCGCCGCCGTGGCCGTGGTCGGGGGATCGAGAATGGCGTCGTCCGGCTGCTTGGCCCCGCAACGGGCCAAAAGGTCCAGGCGCACGCCGGACAGGACGCAGCCGCCAAGCTGGGCCCCGCGCAGGTCCGCGCCGGTGATCCGCACCCCGGCCAGCGAGGCGCCGCGGAAGTCGCAGTCCTTGAAATTGGCCCGCTCCAGACTGGCGTCGGACAGGTTGGAATCGCGGAAGTCGGCGTTGCGGGCGGACATGTCGGTCATGTCGGCCATGGCCAGAGACGCGCCGCGGAAACAGGCGCCGTCGGCGTCAGCCTTCTGATCAGACGTGGGCAACAGACCAGCGTACTGGCCCACCAGGTTCATGGCCGCGGGCCGAAAGTCGGCCTCGTCCAGCTGCGCAAAGGCGAGGTTAGATCCCCTCAGGTTCGCCCCGCGCAAATCGATGCGGGTCATGTCCGCCCCGCGCAGATCAGCGCCCGAGAGGTCGCAGGCATAGCCCGTCGCCGCCACCAGCTTGGCCTGCACCAGATAGCAGTTGCGCATCAGGGCGCCGGTGAAGTCCATGCCGCTGAGGTTGCGCCGGGAGAGGTCGAGCCCCGACAGGTCGGCCATCTTGACGAGCGCGCGCGCGCCGTCCGGCTGCCCGCGCAGAAACCGCTCGTGCCGATCAAGCACGGCGTCGAGGTCCTTCTGGCTGAATCTTAGCCGGGCCTTTGGAAGTGCGTCGTGTTGCAAGACCAGATCCGCGATGAGGCGATCGAAGTCGAGGACAACACAGAGCCGTTAGCATTCGGTGCACAGGCGTAAATCTCATTCATTGCCGCAAGGTCATCCTGCAACGGCGATTGATCTGCTGCGAAAGACCCGCTTAGCTGGTGAAAAAGGCGCGTGCGACAAAGCTTGCGCCCTCCCGGAAGGAACCGCCCGTGCTGCCATTCCACTACGCTGAGGATCCGAAAAAGCTCGCCTATGTCATGGCGACGTCGGGGGAGCGCGTGACCTTCCGTGAATTGGAGGACCGCTCCAACCAGGGGGCGCATCTGTTCCGCCGGCTGGGCCTGCACCGGGGCGACGGGCTCGCCATCCTGATGGAGAACAACGCGCGCTATTTCGAAGTGGTGTGGGCGGCGCATCGGGCCGGCCTCGCCTACACCTGCATCTCCACCAAGCTGATGGCGCGCGAAGTGGCCTATATCCTCAAGGATTGCCGCGCCAAGCTACTGGTGACCTCGCAGAGCCTTTCGAGTCTCGCCCGCGAGGCGGCGGCCGACCTGCCAGATCTCCTGCTCTATTGCGTGGGCGAGGCGCCCGCACCGTTCCGCAGCTTCGAAGCCGAGCGCGCGGCAGAGCCCCCTGAGCGCATCGCCGACGAGGCCTTGGGCGACATGATGCTCTACTCCTCCGGCACGACGGGTCAGCCCAAGGGGGTGAAGCGGGCGCCGGTGACCGATCGCGGGGTGGACGACAATCCGGCCCTGTCGCAGCTCGGCCAGCTTCTGTACGGCCTTGACGACCAGACCGTGTTCCTGTCGCCGGCGCCGCTCTACCACGCCGCCCCCATCGGCTGGACCATGGCCGCCACCCACCTTGGCGGGACCATCGTGGTGATGGAGCACTTCGACGCCGAGGCGGCCCTGGCGGCCATCGAACGGCACAAGGTCACCTGCGCCCAATGGGTGCCGACCCACTTCATCCGCCTGCTCAAGCTGCCGGAGGAGACCCGCGCCCGGTACGATCTAACGAGCCTGAAGAGCGTGTTCCACGCCGCCGCCCCCTGCCCCGTGCCGGTGAAGGAGGCCATGATCGCCTGGTGGGGCCCCATCGTGAACGAGTATTACGCCGGCACCGAGGGCAACGGCTTTTGCGCCATCAGCGCCCCCGAATGGCTGGCGCACAAGGGCTCGGTGGGGCGCGGCCTCACCGCCCAGGTGATGATCTGCGACGAGGCGGGCGATCCCCTGCCGCCGCGCCAGGAAGGCGAGGTGTTCTTCGCCGGCGGCGCAGTGTTCGAATATTTCAACGATCCGGAAAAGACCGCCAAGTCGCGCAACAAGCACGGCTGGTCCACCCTCGGCGACGTGGGCTGGGTGGACGAGGAGGGCTATCTCTACCTCACCGACCGCAAGAGCTTCATGATCATCTCCGGCGGGGTGAACATCTATCCGCAGGAGGTGGAGAACCTGCTCATCACCCACCCCAAGGTGGCGGACGTGGCCGTGGTGGGCGCACCCCACGAGGAGATGGGCGAAGAGGTGGTGGCGGTGGTGCAGCCGGTGGTCTGGGCCGAGGCCGGCGAGGCGCTGGCCGCCGAGCTCATGGCCTTCGCCCGCGCCAATATCAGCCACGTGAAGGCGCCCCGGCGTATCGACTTCATGCAGGAGCTGCCGCGGCACGCCACGGGCAAGCTCTACAAGCGCCTGATCCGCGACGCCTACTGGGCCGACAAGCGCCCCAAGGCCGGCTAATTCACGCGGCGGCGTCGGCGGCGAGCATGGCCGTGGCGGCGTGATCCGCCAGCACCAGGGCCACCGAGGTGGTCACGCCCTTGCCGGTGGCGAGGTGCAGAAACTCGTTCGGCCCATGGGCGTTGGAATGCGGGCCCAACACGCCGGTGATGAGGAACTGGGCGCGGGGGAACTTCTCACCCAGCATGCCCATGAAGGGGATGGAGCCGCCCTCGCCCATCTGCGCCACGCCGCGACCGAAGGCGGCCTGCGAGGCCTGGTCCACCGAGGCCTCCAGCCAGGGGCTGAGCGGCGGGGCGTTCCAGCCCGAACCGGCCTTCTCCACGGTGAAGCTCACCTTGGCGCCATAGGGCGGATCGGATTCCAAGAGCGTCTTCAGGTCCTGGCCGGCCTTCACGGCGTCCAACGTCGGCGGCAGGCGCAAGGAGAGCTTCGCCGAAGTCTGCGGGCGTAGCACATTGCCGGCGTTATCGAGGCTCGGCAGGCCGGACTGGCCGGTCACCGCCAGCTGCGGGCGCCATGTGCGGTTCAGGATCAGCTGAACGAGATCATCGCTCACCGGCTTCATGCCCGCGACCAACGGGAACTTGGCGTAGACCTCATTCCCCAGGGAGGCGGCAGCGATCTTCGCCTGAGCGCGGCGTTCCTCCGGAACCGGCGCCTGGAATTGCGGAGGCAGAATCTCGCCCGTGGTCGGGTCCTCAAGCCGCGACAACAGCTCGCGCAGGATGCGGAAGCTGGAGGGCACGACGCCGGAGGCGTCGCCGGAGTGCACGCCCTCCTCCAGCACCTCCACCCGCAAGACGCCGCCGGTCATGCCGCGCAGCGACGTGGTGAGCCAGAGCTGGTCATAATTGCCGCAGCCGGAGTCCAGGCACACCACCAGGGACGGCTGGCCAATGCGGTCGGCGAGATAATCGACGTAGTAGGGCAGATCGTAGCTGCCGGACTCTTCGCAGGCCTCGATGAGGAGCACGCAGCGGGCCACGGGCGCGCCCTGCGCCTTCAGCGCCTCGATGGCGGTGAGCGCGCCGAACAGGGCGTAGCCGTCGTCCGCCCCGCCCCGGCCATAGAGCTTTCCGTCGCGCAGCACGGGGGTCCAGGGCCCGAGCCCCTCGGACCAGCCGGTCATCTCCGGCTGCTTGTCCAGGTGCCCGTAGAGCAGCACGGTATCAGGCGCCTCGCCCGGAACCTCGACCAGGATCACCGGCGTGCGGCCTTCGAGGCGCACCACTTCCAGCGTGGCGCCCGGCAGGTTCGCCAGACGTCCGCGCGCCCAGCCGGCCAGCAGCTCTACGGCTTGATCCATATAGCCATGCGCCGCCCATTCCGGATCGAAGGCGGGCGACTTGTTGGGGATGCGGATATAGTCGACCAAGGTCGGGGTGATGGTCTCGTCCCACTGCCGATGGATGAAGCTTTGCACAGCCTCTTGGTTGATCTTGGCGCTCATGGTCGCATCTCCAACGAATCCGTGGTCAGATTTACGCCAGCCGCCTGCCCGATCCAACGGCGCCGCGCACGGCGAGCCAATTTCAGCGCCGCGTCCCTTCCTTGCGCGCCCCCGCGACCTATGTTGGGTCCAGCACCACGGCGCTCGGCGCCGGCGGCGGGGACATGTTGCGACGCTGAAATGCTTTAGGCTTTGCGCGTCGCAGTCGCGAAGCATAGAGCGGCGGTCGAGGGTCGGCACTTAGTCGGCGTGCGGCATTGCGGGACGGGATCGGTATGAGCGTGGGACGGGTGCGACTCGCGATGGCGGCGGCGGCTTTGGCGGCCTGCGGCAAGCCGACCCCGGCCAACCATCCGCCCACCGTGCTGGTGGCCCAGCCCCTGGCGCAGAAGGTGGTGGACTGGGACGATTTCGTCGGTCACTTCGAGGCCGTGGAGCAGGTGGACGTGCGGCCGCGCGTGAGCGGCTATCTGCAGAAGGTGGCGTTCCGCGACGGGGCCTATGTGCGCAAGGGCCAGACCCTGTTCGTCATCGATCCGCGCCCCTATCAGGCCGCCTTCGATCAGGCCAAGGCCCAGACCGCCCGCGCTGCGGCCAATCTCGCCAACGCCGAGGTGGAGCTGAAGCGCGCCGAGGGCCTCATCGCCGCCCGCGCCATCAGCCAGCAGGAGCTGGCCGCGCGTCAGGCTGCGGCCGCCACCGCCCGCGCCGACGTGGCCGCCGCCGAGGCGGCCCAGCAGACCGCCGCGCTCAATCTTGGCTTCACCCGGGTCTCGGCGCCGATTTCAGGCCGCGTGTCGGATCGCCGCTTCGCCCCCGGCAATCTGGTGAACGCCGATCAGACCGTCCTCACCAGCATCGTGACCCTGGATCCGATCCGCTTCGTCTTTACCGGCTCGGAGCAGATTTACCTGAAGTACTCGCGTGCGGATCGCAGCGGACTTCGTCCCTCCTCGCGCAAGGCCGCCAATCCGGTGGAGATCCGGTTGCAGGACGAGCCGACCTATCGCTGGAAGGGCCGGATGGAGTTCGTGGACAACGCCCTCGATCTCGGCTCCGGCACCATTCGCGGCCGGGCCGTGGTCAAGAATTCCAACAACTTCCTCGCCCCAGGCCTGTTCGGTCACATGCGGCTGATCGGCTCGGGCGCCTATGACGCCCTCCTCCTGCCCGAACAGGCCATCGTCTCCGACCAGACTCGTCAGCTGGTCTATGTGGTGGGAGCCGATCACAAGGTGACGCAACGAGACGTGACCACCGGCCCGGTGATCGACGGGCTTCGCGTCATCCGCAGCGGCGTCTCGCCCAATGACATGGTGATCATTGAGGGCGCCTCGCGCACCAAGACCGGCGCCGTGGTCAGCCCCAAGCCGGGCAAGATCGTGCCGCCGGCGCCCGGCGCGACCCCTGCGGGCGACGAGGCGGTGAGCGCCCCGCCCTCCAGTTCGGCCACGCCGGCGTCGGCTCGGCGCTGACGCACCGCCCATGAAGTTCTCGCACTTCTTCATCGAGCGGCCGGCCTTCGCGGCGGTGATCGCCATCCTCATCACCCTGGTGGGGGTGATCGCCTTTCCGACCCTGCCCATCGCCCAATACCCGCCTATCGCCCCGCCCACGGTGACCATCAGCGCGACCTATCCGGGAGCGGCGGCCGAAGTGCTGGCCGACACCGTAGCCTCGCCCATCGAGACCCAGGTGAACGGGGTGGAGGACATGCTCTACATGTCCTCGCAGCTCACCGGCGATGGTCACATGAACACCACGGTGACCTTCAAGCTCGGGACCGACATCGATAAGGCCCAGGTGCTGGTGGAGAACCGCGTCGCCACGGCCCTGCCCAAGCTGCCCGCCGACGTGCGCAACAACGGCGTCGTGGTGCGCAAATCGACGCCGGACATCCTGATGGCCGTGCATATGTACTCGCCGGACGGCTCGCTCGATCAGCAGTACATCTCCAACTATGTGGGCCTGCATATCAAGGACCGCCTGCTGCGCGTCGCCGGCGTGGGCGATATCCAGAGCCGCGCCACCCGCGACTACGCCATGCGCATCTGGATCGATCCGGATCGGGCGACAGCGCGCAATCTGACGGTTGAGGAGATCGTCGCCGCCCTGCAAGGGCAGAACCTGCAGGTGTCCGCCGGCGCCCTTGGCGCGCCGCCCTACGGCAAGGCCGGCGCCAACATGCAGCTCAATGTGGAGACCAAGGGGCGCCTGACCACGCCTCAGGAATTCGCCGACATCGTCGTCAAGCGCGATGGCCAGGGCCGCCTCACCCGCATCTCCGACGTGGCGCGAGTGGAGCTGGGGGCCCAGGACTACACCACCAACGCCTATCTCAGCGCCCGCCCCGCCGTGGCCCTGCCCGTGTTGCTGCAACCCGGCGCCAATGCTCTGGCCACCGCGGACAGCGTGCTGGCGGAGATGACGCGTCTGAAGGCCGACTTCCCGCCGGGCCTCGACTACAAGATCGTCTACAACCCCACGGATTATGTGCGCGCCTCCTTCGAGGAGGTGGAGAAGACGCTGTTCGTCGCCCTGTTCCTGGTGGTCGGGGTGGTGCTGATCTTCCTGCAGAGCTGGCGCGCGGCCCTGATCCCGGTGATCGCCATTCCGGTGTCGCTCATCGGCACGCTGGCGGTGATGGCGGCGGCGGGCTTCTCGCTCAACAACCTCTCCATGTTCGGCCTCGTCCTCGCCATCGGCATCGTGGTGGACGACGCCATCGTGGTGGTGGAGAACGTGGAGCGTCACCTGCGCGAGGGCGCTTCGCCCAAGGACGCCGCGCACAGGACCATGGACGAGGTGGGTGGGGCCCTGGTGGCCATCGCCCTTGTGCTCAGCGCCGTGTTCGTGCCCACCGCCTTCATCAGCGGTCTGTCAGGTCAGTTCTACCGCCAGTTCGCCCTGACCATCGCCACAGCGACCCTGATCTCGCTCATCGTATCCTTGACCCTGTCGCCGGCCCTGGCCGCGCTCTTGTTGAAGCCGCACCAGAGCGGGCACGCCGCGCCGCACGGCTGGACCGCGTCCTTCGCGCGCTTCGCCGATGGGTTCAACCGCAACTTTGACCGCCTGTCCGGCCGCTACGCGCTGCTGGCGCGCAAGACGGTGCGCATGCTGGCGGTGATGCTGGCGCTCTATGCGGGGCTCCTGGCCCTCACCGGCTGGCGCATCCTGGCCACGCCGCAGGGCTTCATCCCCACCCAGGATCAGGGCAACTTCGTCCTCGCCCTGACCACGCCGCCGGGGACCAGCCTGCAACGCACCGATGCGGTGTTGCGCGAGGTGCTGAAGCCCGTGCTCGCCACCCCCGGGGTCACCGCCGCCTCGGCCTATGCCGGGGTCGACGCGCTCAGCCAGACCACCACCTCCAGCGCCGGTCAGGCCTTCATCATCGAACAGCCGTTCGACCAGCGCCTGCCCAAGGGCCTCACCACCGACAAGATCATGGACCTGGCGCGCAAGGCCGCGTCGAGCGTCATCGGCGGCGACGTGCGCTTTATCCAGCAGCCCCCGGTGCGCGGCGTCGGCTCCGCCGGCGGCTTCAAGATGATCATCCAGGATGAGCGCAACGCCGGTCCTCGGGCCCTGGAAGCGGTCGCCAACGCCGTGGCCGCCGAGGCGCGCAAGTCGCCGGCCATCGCAAGCGCCTTCACCATCTTCAACACCAAGACGCCGCGCCTGTCGCTGGACGTGGACCGTCAGAAGGCCGAGACGCTGGGGATCAGCACCAAGAGCGTGTTCAACACGCTGCAGACCTATCTCGGCTCGTCCTACGTCGGCGACATCAGCCTCTATGGCAAGCAATTCCAGGTGCTGGCCCAGGCCGACACCGGTTATCGCCAGCACGAGGCCGACGTCCTGAACTTGCAGACCCGCTCGGCCAGCGGCGCCATGGCGCCCATCGGCGCGGTGGCCACGCTGAAGCACATCACCGGCCCCTATCGCGTGCTGCGCTACAATCTGTTCCCGGCGGCGGAAATTCAGGGCGACACCGCGCCAGGCTTTTCCACGGGCCAGTCCATGGCCGAGATGGAGGCCATCGCCAAACGCGTGCTGCCCGACGGCTTCAGCTTTGAATGGACCGAGCTCGCCTACCAGCAAAAGCTCGCCGGCAACACCGGCGGGCTGATGTTCGTGCTCGCCGTAGTGTTCGTGTTCCTGCTGCTCACCGCCCTCTATGAGAGCGTCACCCTGCCCCTGGCGGTGATCCTCATCGTGCCCATGTGCATCCTCGCCGCCTTCCTGGGGGTGGCGCTGCATGGCCAGGACAACAACATCCTGACCCAGATCGGCCTCGTGGTGCTGATCGGTCTCGCCGCCAAGAACGCCATCCTCATCGTCGAGTTCGCCCGCCAGGCTGAGGAGGAGCGCAAGCTCGATCGCCGCAGCGCCGCCGAGGACGCCGCCCGCACGCGCCTGAGACCGATCCTGATGACCTCCTTCGCCTTCATCCTCGGCGTGGCGCCCTTGGCCTTCGCCGTGGGACCAGGCGCCGAGATGCGCCGGGCGCTGGGCGTGGCGGTGTTCTACGGCATGGTCGGCGTGACCGTGTTCGGCCTCCTGTTCACTCCGGTCTTTTACGTGGTCTGCCGCTACATCAGCGACCGGCTGCCCCAGCCGCCCTGGCGCAAGCGCGTCGACGGCGAGAGCCCGGAGGTCACGCCATGAGCCTCACGCGTTTCGCCCTGGCCGGCGCTGCCCTGCTGACGCTGAGCGCCTGCGCCGCGGGTCCCGACTTCCACGTGAAGCCGCTCCCCGCGCCGGAGCATCTGGCGGAGGCGACGCCGTCCGTCGCCACGGCGCAAGCCCCGCCCGACGCCTGGTGGCGGCTCTATGACGACCCGAACCTCGACACCCTGGTGACGGAAGCCCTCGCCCACAACACCGATCTGCGCGTGGCCGTGGCCAATCTCGACCGCGCCCGCGGCGCCGTGTGGGAGGCGCGCTCGGCCCTTCTGCCGACCACCCATGAATCGGCGCAGTCCGGCGTCGGCCGCAGCGCCACGGCCAACTACCAGGCCGCCTTGAGCGGGCGGGACGCCAAGGCCAGCCACTTTGTCACCACCGAGGCCGACGCGGCCTATGAGATCGATCTGTTCGGCCGCGTACGTCGGGCCATCCAAGCCGTGCGTGCTGACGCCGCCAGCGTCGAAGCCGCCCGCGACGCGGTGCGGGTGAGCGTCGCCGGCGAGACCGCCCGCGCCTACGCCAGCGCCTGCGCCCTCGGCGAACAGACGGACGTCGCCCAGCGCTCGCTAAAGACCGCGCAGGAGACCTACGAGGTCACGCTGAAGCGCGCGGAGTTGGGCTCGGCGTCTGACCTCGACCTTGTGCGCGCCCGCGCCGTGGCTGACTCCGCCGCCGCCGCCGTGCCGCCGTTGGACGCCCAGCGCCGCGCCTCGCTCTACGCCCTCGCCGTGCTCACGGGCCGCCCGCCCGAGACCGATCTTGGCCCCGTGACAAGCTGCCGCACGCCGCTGACCCTGCGCCAGCCCCTCCCCGTGGGCGATGGCGCCAGCCTCCTGCGTCGCCGCCCTGACGTGCGCCAGGCCGAGCGCGCCGCGGCCGCCGACACCGCCCGCATCGGCGTGGCTATCGCCAGCTTCTTTCCGCAGGTGAGCCTCGGCGGGACCATCACCGCCGGCGCCGGACACACCGACAACCTGTTCAACCATTCTTCGATTTCCTACGCCGCCGGGCCGTTGATTTCCTGGAGCTTCCCAAACCTCATCGGACAGGGCGCGCGGGTGGCCGAAGCCAAGGCGACGGCGCGAGCGTCGCTGGCCCGCTTCGACGGCGTGGTGCTGACGGCGCTGAAGGAGACGGAGCAGGCCCTCGCCCTCTATGCCGGCGAACTGCAACGCCATGACGCTCTGGCCGCTGCCCGGGCCGACTATGCGCGGGCGCTCGACCTCGCCAAGACCCGCTACGCCCAAGGCTCGGCCAGCTTCCTCGATGTGCTCGACGCCGAACGCAGCCTCATCGCCGCCGACACCGATCTCGCCTCCTCGGATGCGCGCATGTCCGACGATCAGGTGACGCTGTTCAAGGCGCTCGGCGGCGGCTGGCGCGCGCAGGCCGATTAGGCGAGCCCATCGCTAGAGCATTTTCCGAAAAGTGGAGACCAGTTTTTGGATAAAAAATGCTCTAAATTCAAATTGTTATGAGCAAAATCCGATTCAGTTCGAACGGATTTTGCTCTAGGCGGCTGACCGCTCAGCGCTTCATGGCGAGGGCGCGCAGCCGCTCCTCGGCGAAGGCGCGGGCCTTGGCGTAGCTCGGCCCCGTATAGACCGAGATGAAGGCGCGGTAGATGGAGGCGGCCCGGCCCTGACAGCCCCGCGCCTCGAAGGCCGCGGCGGCGTGCATGTAGCCGTCGATGGCGTAGCCGTCGAGGGTCTCCACCACGTCAAGCGCGGCCTCACGATCGGCGGCCAGAGGGGCGCTGGTGGCCACCTCGACGTATCGGTGCGAAGCGATCTCGATAGCTTGCAACGAGCCCACCGCCCGCAACATGGCGCGGTCATCGCAGGTGGATCGGCTGGAGCCGACGAAGTCCGCCTCGGTGGATTCCGCGGCCTTGTACGTGCGTTCAGCGCCTTCCATAGCCTGGCGGGCGGCGTGCTCCTGCGCAGCGGTGGAGAAGGTCGCCAGGCCCATCACGTCGTCGGACCCAGGAATGTCCTGGGCGAATGCGACGGTGGACCAACACGCCAACACCAAGAGACCATAGGCGACCGCCCTCATCGCGGCCCCTCCGGAGGACGCGAGGCGGCGGAGCCGAACGGATCCAGAGTGGGGCGTTGCTTCTCGTAGAAGGACTTGACCGAACCGGCGTCCTGGGCTCGCACCAACCCCGTCCGCGGCACAGACAGAGTGGATCGCCGCTGGACCAGGCGCACCAACGCCCGGCGCGGTCCGTGCCCGGAAGGCTTCAAGACATGGTGCGCAATCATGGGAGGCGCGCCCACGGCCGCGTGCGCTGGCGCGCTCACAGGCGCGGCCAACACGGACAACGCCGCAATCACCAGCAAGACGGCCGACTTCATTGGAGTCTCCACACGCTCCCTATACCGTCGAACCCCACGCCGGACCACTCAAAATCCGTCGCAAAGCCTTCACCATCGCTGCAAATTCCTGGCCAGCCTGACGCGACGTCACGATGGCGCGGGTAGTCTGATGCGCCTAACCTTCTCGCAAATAACGAGAACAAGGGAGGCGACGGATGACCACGGCGAAGGCCGGCGTGGAGCGCCTTGAACAGGCTCTGGCGTCGCTGGCGCCGCGCCTGGCAAAGGGGGCGGAACGGATCGCCGGCCTGCACCGGCTGTCGGGCGGGGCGAGCCAGGAGACCTGGGCCTTCGACGCTGTTGGCGAAGCTGTGCAACGCCCGCTGATACTGCGCCGCGCCCCCCAGGCCGACAAGTTCTCCGCCCTCGCCGCCAGCATTGAAACCGAGGCGGCGGTGATCCAGGCGGTGTCGGCCGCCGGCGCGCCCGTGCCGGAAATCGTGCACGTGCTGACGCCAGACGAGGGTTGCGGTCGCGGCTACGTCATGGGCCGGCTGGAGGGCGAGACCATCGCCCGTAAGATCCTGCGCGACGCTGAATTCGCAGAGGCGCGGCCGAAGCTCGCCCATCAGTGCGGCGAAATTCTCGCCCGCATCCACAGCGTGGAGACCTCAGACCTGCCGCCCTTGCGCACCGCCGATGCCGCCGTCCGGGTGGCGGAGCTGCGCGCCTCCTATGTCGGTCTCGCCCATCCGCGGCCGGTGTTTGAGCTGGCGCTCAAGTGGCTGGAGGCCAATCTGCCCCCGCCGCCGGAGCGCCTCAGCCTGGTGCATGGCGACTTCCGCCTTGGCAATCTGATGATCGGACCTGAGGGCGTCGTCGGGGTGCTCGACTGGGAGCTGGCGCATCTTGGCGATCCGCTGGAGGACCTCGGCTGGATCTGCACCCCCTCCTGGCGTTTCGGGGAAATCGACCGGCCCGTGGGCGGCTTCGGCCTTCGCGAAGACCTCATCGCCGGGCATGAGTCCGTGGACGGACGGTCCATCGATCCCGCCCGCGTGAAGTTCTGGGAGGTGTTCGGCGCCCTGCAATGGGGCCTGATGTGCGCGGGCATGGCCGCCGTCTTTCAATCCGGCGACGATCCGGAGGTGGAGCGTGGCGCCATCGGCCGCCGCGCCTCGGAGACCGAGATCGACCTCCTGCTCTACCTTGTGCCGCAAGGACTTTCCCGCCCCAGCCCCAGCCACGCAGGCTAGCCATGCAAGATAATCCGCACCCGGACGAACTCATCAGCGCGGTGGCGAGCTTCCTGCGCCAGGGCCTCGCCACCCCCTCACCGCACGCCCTCTTCACCGCCCGCGTGGCAGCCAACAGCCTCGATATCTGCGCCCGCGAACTGCGCCTCGCCCCCAAGACCGACGCGGAGGAGCACACAAGGCTGACGGCGCTGCTTGGCCGGGACGGCGATCTTGCGGAGCTGAACCGCCAGCTTTGCGCCAAGATCGCCAGCGGCGAGATGGACCTCGCAACGCCAGGGCTCGTCGAGCACCTGTGGGCCGCCACCCTCGCTAAGCTCGAAGTGGATCAGCCTAATTACGCCAGCTATCGCCGCGCCCTCGCCTTACGCGGCCAATCATAACACCGGGAGAAACGTGATGGATTTCGACGTACCGCAGGAGCTGCTCGACTATCTGGCCGAGCTCGACCGCTTCATCGAGGCCGAGATCACCCCGCTCCAGCACGAGGACGACAACAACCGTTTCTTCGACCACCGTCGCGAATACGCCCGCACCGACTGGGACAATGGCGGCCTGCCGCGCCATGAGTGGGAGGAGCTCCTGGCCGAGGTCCGCCGCCGCGCCGACGCCGCCGGCCACCTGCGCTTCGGCTGGCCCAAGGAGCTGGGCGGCAAGGGCGGCTCCCACCTCGCCCTCGCCGTGATCCGCGAGCACCTGGCGTCCAAGGGGCTCGGCCTCTTCAATGATTTGCAGAACGAGCACTCCATCGTCGCCAACAACCCGTTCGTGGTGCTGTTCAAGGAGTTCGCCACCCCCGAGCAATATGCCCGAGACAAGGATGCTCTGCTGGCCGGGCGCATGCGCACCACCTTTGGCCTCACCGAGCCCAATCACGGCTCGGACGCCACCTTCATGGAGACCCGGGCGGTTCGCCAGGACAGGGACGGCCGCCCGGGCTGGCTGATCAATGGCGAGAAGATGTGGTCCACCGGCATGCACGTGGCCACACACTGCATGGTGTTCGCCCGCACCAGCGGCAAGGACGGCGAGGCGCTGGGCATCACCTGTTTCCTGATCCCCGCCGATGCGCCCGGCGTGAAGGTGGAGGAGTATCTCTGGACCTTCAACATGCCCACCGACCACCCGCGGGTCTCCTACACCGACGTGTGGGTGCCGGAGGACAGCTATTGGGGCGTGCTCGATCAGGGCCTCGCCATCGGCCAGAGCTTCGTGCACCAGAACCGCATCCGTCAGGCGGCCTCCAGCCTCGGCGCGGCGGTGTTCTGCATCGAGCAGAGCGTGAAATACGCCCGCGAGCGCAAGCCTTTCGGCAAGCCCCTGGCCGACAACCAGGCGATCCAGTGGCCGCTGGTGGAGCTGGCCACCCAGGCCGAGATGCTGCGGCTGCTGATCCGCAAGACCGCCTGGGAAATGGACCGCATGCCGCACAAGCTGATCGAGAAGCAGCTCTCGGATAAGATCTCCATGTGTAACTACTGGGCCAACCGCCTGTGCTGCGAGGCCGCCGACCGGGCGATCCAGGTGCATGGCGGCATCGGCTATTCGCGCCACAAGCCCTTCGAGCACATCTACCGCCACCACCGCCGCTATCGCATCACCGAAGGCTCGGAGGAGATTCAGATGCGCAAGGTGGCGGCCTTCCTGTTCGGCAAGATCGGTCCACGCAAAGAATCGTTCGCAAAATCAGAGGCGGCGAAATAGCCGGAACCATTCCTCACAGAGTTGTGTTTCATCTGCCATGGCCTGCGGCGCCCAGCGGGCTCGTCAGCGACGCCCCGCCTCCCTATACTGGGGGTGGGGCTAGATGGAGACGCACCATGGAGCACTCGTTCGTGAACACCGGAAATCAAAAAACGCGTCATCAAAGCTTTACATTCCGGTTCACGCCCGCTGAATGGCGGCATTTGCTTGAAGATCCGGACTTTCTACGCGAGCCTGGCAATCAATACGCGCCGCCACGCCAACTCATGGGCGTGAAAGTGGAAATTGTCCCGGACGTACGCACGCCTTCGCTCGCGGAGGACTTGAACTCGCTGTCCTAGATCGCCCCCGTCGGAGCGCGCAGGTCACACTGGCTCGTCCAGGGATTTGGCGAGGCCAGTGAACAGCTTGGGCCCATGCTCGGTCATGTACAGGCAGTCTTCCAGACGGATGCCGAACTCGCCCGGAATATAGAGCCCCGGCTCGTCGGAGAAGCACATGCCCACCTGCAGCGGCGTCTCGTCGCCGCCGACAAAGTAGGCCGGCTCGTGCCCGTCCATGCCGATGCCGTGCCCCACCCGGTGCGACAGGCCCGGCAAGGCGTAGCCCGGTCCCCAGCCTTCCTTCTCGTAGAAGGCGCGCACGGCGGCGTCCACGCGGCCGGCGGGGGTTCCGAGCTGGGCGGCCTCCAGCGCCACCTCCTGCCCCCGCTTCACCGTGGCCCACACCTTGCGCTGCTTGGGCGAGGGCGTCCCGAACACGAAGGTGCGCGAGATGTCGGACTGATAGCCGTGCACGGTGCAGCCGCAATCCACCAGCACCGTGGAGCCCTCGCGCACGACCTGGCGTTGGCGCGAGCCATGGGGATAGGCGCTGGCCTCGTTCAGCAGCACCAGGGAAAAACCCGATTGCCCGCCCAATTCAGTCGTCGCCTTGTCGATCAGGGCGGCGATGTCGTCGCGGGTCATGCCGGCGGCGACGCGGCCGTGCGCCCAGCGGATCGCCGCCAAGGTGACGTCGCTGGCGGCCTGCATCAGGGCGATCTCGGCGGGCGATTTGATTATGCGGCAGCCGCGCACCACCGCCTCGCCCGAGCGCAGCTCATAGGCGCTGGAGGCCTTGCGCACCCCGTCGAGGATGAAGAAGCGCACTGTGCCCTCGACGCCGACTGCTCCCGAGGCGATCCCGCGCTTTTGCAGGGCCTGGACGATGCGCAGGAACGGGCTCTCATGCTCGTGCCAGATCATCACCTCGCCCGGCACGGCCAGGGTCTCGCTCACCGAGGGGGCCTCGAAGTGCGGCGTCACCACCACCACCTCGCCCTCGGCCGGAATGATCAGCGCCGTGGTGCGCTCGGAGCGCCACCACTGCACGCCGGAGAAGTAGTCCATGGAGGTCCCGGCCTCGATGAGCAGGGCCTTCAGGCCCTCCGCCCGCATGAGCTTCTGAGCCTTGGCGATGCGCGCGAGGCGCTCCTCCCGGGAGATCGGCGCTGCGCCCGCGGTGAGGGACTTGAGGCCCGTCTCCGCTTTGGCCGGGACCACACCGCCCGCAGCGGCGAGGAGCGCGCCGGCGCCGAACATTCCACGTCGCGAGAGCATGGGTCTTCTCCTAGGTGGCGGACATGGGCGGCAGATCCAGTCGGCGCGCCCGGGCCATCTCGCCATAGAGCGCTATGATCTCGGCGTCGAGGGTCCGCGCTTCCGCGCTAGCGTCCGCCTCCACCGCCTCGTGCAGGGCGATCAGCACTTCGCGCAAGCTGGCGTTGGCCGCATCGAGGGCCGAGACGCGCAGGTCCGCATCTTCGCCCTTGGCGGCCTCGGCGAGACGCCCGCCCAGCCGCACGTCCCACGCCGGCGCCGTGCGGGCGAAGAGGTCTCGCAGGCGCCGGTTCTCCGCCACGGTCACGGCGACGCCCTTCTCGGCCTCCTGCGCGCCCAAGAGGCTGATCATGGCGATGACGCTGATCTTGGAGGTCAGGAAGTCGCCCATGGCCTCCGGCGGCGGGGGCTCGGACACCGCCGCCACATTGCCCATCAGCAGTTCCGACAGCGACGGGTTCATCACGCGGCCTCCCCTTGCAGCATGAGGGCGAGGCGGTCAGCCAGGATCTCGTCCTGGCGCCGGCCGCAATAGACGCCGGTGAAGCCGAGCACCGGATCCTTGCCGCCGCCGTCGCGATATTCCTTGGCCGACGAGATCCAGATGGCCGCGCCCTTCACGGCGGCGAATCCCTCCCACCAGACCAAGGCGACCGGATCGACCTTCAGCCCCGAGGCGCGCTCCCAGATGGCGATGGCGTCTCGACGCGAGACCATGCCCCCCACCCGGTCCATGTCGAAATGGCGCCACAGCGGGTCGAAGGCCCAGCCCAGGTCCTCGTGCGGGTCGCCGATATGGGCCATCTCCCAGTCGAGCACGGCGGTGATCTTGCCCTGATGGTGCAGGAAGTTGCCGGTGCGGTAGTCGCCATGCACCGCGCTCACCCTGGCTGAGGGCGGCGGCGGATTTCGGCGCAGGCGGCGGATCATGGCCAGCACGATGGGCTGGGGCGTCAGCGCATCTTCGCGGATCACCGCTTCCCAATGATCGAGGGCGATCTTCCCGCAGGCCTGCGGCTTCGGAACCTCAGTGGCGGCGGCGATGGGCAGCTCGGCCGGATCGGCGGCGGCGATGCGGCCAAGGATGGTGAAGAACTGCTCGCCGATGGACCTTGCCGCCTCGCCATAGGGGTCAAGGGTGAAGGGACTGGCGGCCACGCCCTCCGGGATGCGGGTCATGATGAAGAAGGGCCGGTCGAGCGCCGCGCCCCCCTCCTCCAGCGCCACCGCCTCGGGCACCGGCACGCCCCGGCCATGGAAGGACTGGAAGGCGAGGTATTCCAGCTTGCGATCGGTGTCGATCAGACTGCCGGGCGGGTCGCGGCGCAGGATCAGCGGCTTCACCTCGCCATTGGCGCGGCGGGCGTCGAAGCGGTAGGTCTCACGCGAGGCGCCGCCGGGGATGCGCGACAGGCCCTCCACGCTCACCCGCTCGCCCCACAGCTTGGCGAGATAGTTCGCCAGACGCAGGTCCAGGGGCTGGGCCGCGCTCACGGGGCGAAGTCCAGCATGCCCTGGAAGCCGGACGGGGCGTGCGGCCCGAGCGCCAGCTGCTCCAGCACCCCGCGGCCGGCGTGGGCGCGCCCATCGGGGCCGGTGTAGACCACCTCGCTGAGCGCCTGGATGTGCAGGTGATGCGGCAGACGCACGTCGGTCTCAGCGATGTTGATGTCCTCGCGCTCCACCGCGAGGGCGCCGTAGTTCAGCCCGTGCCCCCACTTCGGATGCCCATAGCCAAGGCCGAGCATGAAGAAGGTCAGGGTCGGCTTGAAGCTGACGGTCCAGGTCCCGCGCGGGCTCTCCAGCTTGACCACGCCCGAGGCCGCGTGGCGCGTGCCGCTTCGCCAGACGATCTCCGCCCCTACCCCGTGGTCGAACTCCACCACCTGGCCGCCGTCCGGCGCCCACACCGCGCGACGGTTCCAGGGCCGACCATGGGCGTCGTCATTGGAGTGGAAGAAGAACGAGCCCGCTTCGAAATTGCACGGCGACCACAGCCAGAAGAACTGCGGCGCCTCGGGGGGATTGAGTTCCTGCGGATCGCGGGCGCCGATGGGCCGCACCCCCCAGGAGCGGTCGCGGGTGCCGACGAAGCCGTCCACGCTTTCGCGCACCCCGTCGAGTTCGATCCAGCCCTTATAGTGACCGTTCTGAGTCAGGCGGGTGTAGTCCATGAAGGCGCGGGGGCCGAGCCGGCGCATGAAGCGCGGCTCCTCGATGGGCGCAGAGCGGCCGGAGAACACGATCTCGGCCTTCAGCCCCTGCTCTGGCGCGTTCACGATCAGCTTCAGAACCTTCAGGGGCTCCACCACCTCTATGCGGATCGGCCCGACATTGAGGTCCATGCGCTCCATGGCGAGGCACTTGGAGGCGTGCAGCGCCGTCTCCACACCATTTCGCACCACCACGAAGGCGGCGTCGGCGATGTTCAGGTGCGGATAGACCCCGAAGGCCGCGGCGAAGAAGGCTTCGGAGCGGGCGTCGCCATGGGGCGCGTAACCATTGAAGAAATAGCGATCGTAGAAGTTCCGGTCCGTGCCCGCATAGGCGATGGGCTCGGGCGTCTGATGGATCGGATAGTCGTCGGCTCGCGTCAGGGTCATGGCGCGCCCCCTCCCAGAGGCGAGGCGTCGCTGGCTGGCTGCTCTCTTGGGAGCCATGCTCAAGGACGCCGAGTTCAAGCTAGGACCGCGGCCTGCGCCTTGGCAACGGCGCCCTCGCGTCAACCGCGACGAATCCCTTTGCTTTGATCGCTTCGCTCTCCGGGAACGGGAGCTCGATTGCGCCCGTCATAAACTCGTGGTTCCGTGGGCTATCGGTTAAGGACTCCCTAAGTCGGACGAGCGTCGCGGGTGGACGAGGAATACGACCAGTACGGCCATGATCCCGTCGCCGCCCGCTTTTTCGGCCGGGTGTTCGGGCGTCCGACCTTCTTTGCGCTCGGCGTGGGCGCAGGGGTGGTGCTGGGTCTCGCCCTGGCCGCCCACGGGATCAGCTTCGGCCCCTTGAAGATCGCGCCGGCGGCCACCTCGGCCAGCGCGCCGGGGCCGACCGCGCCCGCATCCGACGCCGCTTCGCCGGCCCTTCCGCAAGCGCCCACGCTGGCCGCGGCCCACCCCGCCCTGGCCGCCGTGGCCCCGCAGCCCATGCCCCTGCCCGGCGAGGCGCGCCCGCTCACCGTGGGGGTGTTCGGCGACAGCCTGGGCGATGGGCTCTACGCCGGCCTCTATCACCAGGTGCGCGACGGCAAGACCTTCGAGGTGGTGAAGTTCAGCCAGGTCTCCACCGGCCTCACCCGCTACGACTATGTGGACGTCTACGCCAAGACCGAGCGCCAGCTGGCCCAGCGACACGTGGACGTGGCGGTGGTCATGTTCGGGGCCAACGACCAGCAGGGCATTGTCGACGGCAAGAAGGTGATCCCCTTCGGCGCACCCGACTGGCGCGCGGCCTATGGCGAACGCGCCGGCGCCCTGGTCAATCTGTTGCGCAAGCAGGGCGCGGTGGTCTATTGGGTGGGCCTGCCCAAGATGCAGCGCGCCGGCTACGACCATGGCGCGGCCGAGGTGAACAGCGTCCTCGCGCAGAAGATGGCCGAACTCGGCGTGCCATTCTTCGACACCGTGCCCCTGACCGCGGACGAGCACGGCGGCTACGCCGCCTATCTCGGCGGCGGGGCGGGCAAGCGCCCGACGCTGATGCGAGCCAATGACGGCATCCACATGTCCATGGCCGGCTATTTGCGCATCGCCGAGCCGGTGAGCGGGCGCTTGCGCGCCGACCTCGCCGCCGCCCTCGCCCGGCAGAAGGCCGCCGGAGAGGCCCAGACCGCTTCCGCCGCATCCGCGCCCGCGGGAGGCGCATCGCCGTGAGTTTCGCGTGGGGGGTGAGGCGTATTCTGGCGGCCATGGTCGCGCTGCTGCTCGCCGCGCCCGGTCTTGGCCATGCTGAGGCTTGCGACGCCAGCGCCAGCGGCCTGTGCAACCCCGCCGCTCTCTCCCAGACCCTGGGCAAGCTCGCCGCGGCCAAACCCGGCCAGCCCCTGCACGTGATGGTGCTCGGCGACAGCCACACCGCCGCCGACCTCATCTCCGGCGCGTTGCGCGAGCGCTTGCAAGCCTGGCTGGGCGCCGGCGGCCGCGGCGTCCTGCCCCCCGGCGCGCCCTATCCTGGCTATGCGCCTCAGCAGGTGGAGGTGGGCCAGTCGGACGGCTGGACCATCGAGCCGAGCCTGATCTTGAGGGTCACGCCGGAGCATCCCGCTCCCGCCCCGCCGCCCTTCGGGCTCACGGGCTGGCGGCTGACCTCGGCCAAGGAGGGGGCGAGCCTCACCCTCGACGCCCAGCGTGACGCCTTCTTCGACCGGGTGGTGGTGTGCGGCCTCGCCACGCCGAATAGCGGCGCCCTCGACGCGACCTCCTGGGGCGAGGCGCCCACCCGCATCAGCTTCACCGCCGAGGCGCCGGGGCCGGTCTGCCGCACGCTGACGCTCTCCCAGCCGCGCTCGCACCTGCAGCTCACTCTCGCGGGCGGGCCGGTGAGCCTCACCTCGCTCGCCGTGTTCCGGGGAAGCTCGGGCGCTGTGCTCTCAAATCTGGGCGTCGTGGGGGCGCAACTACGCGACCTCGCCGCCCGCGACGATCGGGTGATGGGCGCGGAGCTCGCCGCCTACAAGCCCGACGTGATCCTCTTGGCCTTCGGCACCAATGAGGGCTTCGACCGCAGCCTCGACGGCGCGGCCTACGACGCCCTGATCCACCAGCAGCTGGCGCGGCTGCGCCGCCTCAGCCCGGGTTCGGAGATCCTGGTGCTCGGCCCGCCCGACGCCGACATGGTGCGCCCCGATATCCCCGAGGACGGCAAGGCCAATGCGGGTTTCGACTGCGCACCGCTCAGCGACGTCGAGCGGCGCGACTACGCTGAGCTCACCGCCGGCCGCAGTCCTCGCCTGAAGCGCTGGTACCCCGCGCCTGGCCTCGCCGTGGTGCGCGAGGCCCAGGCCAAGGCGGCCCTAGACGAAGGCGCGGCCTTCTGGGACTGGAGCGCCCGCCTCGGCGGGGCCTGCAGCGCCCATCGCATGGCCGCCAGCGACCCGCGCCTGGTGCGGGGCGACCATGTGCACTTCACGGCGGATGGCGCGCCCCTGGTGGCCAACCGCCTGGCCGACGACCTGATGGCCGCCGCTGCGGCCCTGCGCCCCACCGCCAGCGGGGAGCCGCGCTAGGCCATGCTGTTCCCCACCCTGATCTTCGCCATCTTCTTCCTCGTGGTGTTCACCACCGCCTGGAGCCTCGAGCGCGAGAACGGCCGGCGCAAGGTGTTCCTGCTCCTGGCCAGCTGGGTGTTCTACGGCTGGTGGGACTGGCGCTTCGTCGCCCTGCTCATCGTCAGCGCCACCTTGAACTGGGGCGTGGCTGAAGCCGTGTCGCGAGCGCAGACCCGGCGCACCAACCTCTGGCTGGTGGCGCTCGGCGTGGCCATCAACCTCACCATCCTCGGCTTCTTCAAGTACTTCAACTTCTTCCTCGACCAGACCGGCATGGCCCTGAAGCTGATGCACTGGGAGCGGGACCTGCCGCTGTTGCAGATCGTGCTGCCGGTGGGGGTGTCGTTCTTCACCTTCCAGGGCATGAGCTACATCATCGACGTGCATCGCGGGCGCTGCGAGAAGGCCCGCTCGCTCCTGGACGTCATGCTGCTGATGTCCTTCTTCCCGCATCTGGTGGCCGGGCCCATCGTGCGGGCGGCGGACCTCCTGCCCCAATTCGCCCGGGCGCCCCGGCTCAATCGCGAGTGGGCGGCGCATTCCATGTTCCTGGTGGTGTGGGGCCTGTTCAAGAAGACCGTGGTGGCCTCCGAGCTGGCCAGCGGCCTGGTGGACCCGGTGTTCTTCGACCCCGGCGCCCACACGGCGCTCGATCTCCTGGCGGCCACCTATGGCTACGCCGTGCAGATCTATTGTGACTTCTCGGCCTATAGCGACATCGCCATCGGGGTCGCCGGCCTCCTCGGCTATCACTTCCCGCGCAACTTTGATCAGCCCTATCGCTCCACCTCGCTGCAGGAGTTCTGGCGGCGCTGGCACATCAGCCTGTCGAGCTGGCTGCGCGACTATCTCTACATCCCGCTCGGCGGCAATCGCGGCGGGCTCCTCATGGCCTGCCGCAACCTCTTCATCACCATGGTGCTGGGCGGGCTGTGGCACGGGGCGTCCTGGACCTTCGTGGCCTGGGGCGCGCTGCATGGTGCAGTATTGGCCATCGAGCGCATCTGGCGTGCGGTGAAGCCGGAGGTGTGGCCCAAGTGGCCGGCCTGGCTCGGCTGGGTCATCACCTTTCACGTGGTGTGCCTCGGCTGGATCCTATTCCGCTCGGAGAGCTTCGAGGCGGCGCTGGCCTTCCTACGCGGGTTCGCCAATATCGGCCCGGCGGAGGTGTTCACGCCCTTCCTGGCCGGCCTCGTCCTCATCGGCCTGTCGTTCCACTTCCTGCCGCCGAGAGCCGCCGAGTATCTCGCCTGGCGGCTGCGAGCCACGCCCTCGCCGGTGCTGGGGATCGGCCTGGGCGTCGTGATGCTGCTGGTGGAGGCCATGCGCCCCGCCGGCGTCGCCCCCTTCATCTACTATCAATTCTGAGGGAGCGATGGACCACCACGATCCCCACGAAAGCTTCGCCGAGCGCCAGACCCGCCTGGAGCAGCTGTTCCACCTGGTGGGCTATCAGCCCGAAACCGAAGTGGACGATGAGATCCTGGCTGAGCGGTCCCGGCGCTGGAGCTCGCGGGCCATCGCCGTAGCGGGCCTCTTCCTGCTGGTCTTCAACACCCACGCCCTGAAGAGCTGGGCCGCCTCCCTGCCGCCCGACTGGACCGGCGAGACCTTGCGCGTGCTCTCCGACGCCTGGAGCCAACGCCTGGCCGAGCTCGGCCTCGAGCGCCCGCGCGCCGTGCTGCACGAGACCTACACCTGGCCCAAGGGCCTCACCTGGACCGGCGCCTATCGTGCGCCCGTCGACCCCGAGGCGCCGCCGCCGCCAGGCCCCCCCGCCTCTCCCAGCCGTTAACATTGGACGGGGCGACGCCTTTCTGAGATCGTAGCGCAAAACGATATCGGGAGACGACCATGAAGACCGCTTCCATCATCGCCCTCGCCACGGTTTGGCTCGGAACCAGCGCCGCCGCAGCGCCCGCCTCGCCCCCTGCGCCGCCCGCCGCTGTTTCGCGTCACGTGGCGCCTGAGTGCTTCTACGCCAATCAATGGCAAGGCTGGCGCGCGCTGGATGCGCGAGCCATGCTCATTCGCGTCAATATGCACGATATCTGGCGCGTGGAGTTCGCTCAGGAATGCCCGGCGATGCTCTCCCCAGGCGTGCATTGGATATCGAAGTTTCGAGGTGGCGACCTGGTTTGCGGCCCGATTGATCTCGATTTGGCGGTCGCCGACACCACTGGTTTTCGAGAAACATGTATCGTCACCGGGCTCAAAAAGCTCACACCGGCAGAAATAAGTAGGATTCCACGGACGAATCTTCCTTAAAGGCTGCGACAATACGCGACAGCTTTTTTATATCACGAAACGTCTTAGGGCTGGACAAATCGCGCCAGAATTAAGACACTCGCCCCAAGGGCGTGATGTACAGTGAACGCCGATCAACTATCTGGAGTTTCGACACGATGAACGTGAATGTTGACGCCGAGGGGCATGCGCCGCACCCGCTCGACGTCGCCCTGGGTCAACGGATCCGCACCCGTCGCCGCAGCCTTGGCATGTCCCAGGAAAAGCTGGCGGCAGCCCTCGGCCTGACCTTCCAGCAGGTGCAGAAGTACGAGCGCGGTGTGAACCGCGTCAGCTTCTCCAAGTTGGTGCTGATCTGCCGCGCCCTCAACTGCCGCGTGAGCGACATTGTGGGCGAGCTCGACGCCGATGCGCGCCGCGATCCGGTGGATGACGACGATTTCATCGACGTCAGCGACGCGCTGCTGGTGGAATCCTTGGCCGCCATCCGTTCGCGCCGCGTGCGCCGGCTGGTGCTGTCGCTGATTCAGACCCTGGCGGAAGGCCCGGCCGCGGTGGCCGCCCTGGAAACGACCGACGCCAACGAGGCCCCCTCGGCCGTGCAATAGGTCGATCGTACGGCGAGGCCGCAAGCCTCGCCGTCGCCCGCCTATTTTGCCGAAAGCCGCACCCACAGCTGTGACAGCTTAATGAGGCGCGGGTCGGCGGCGCCTTTCAACATATGCTGCCCTGTGAACACCACGCCGATGAAGGGCGCGGCGCGCCATACCACGCGTGCGCCAAGCAGCACGCCGGTTTTCAGCTCGATGATCTCAAACAGGTCCGGCGCGCGATCGGCCTCCTCCACCAACAGCTTGGCTCCGAGGTCGGTACGGTCGCGAATGGTGGCCGGCAGGGTCTGGACCGGGTCGCCAAACACCACAGCTGCGCTTGCGCGGGTTCGACGCCGCGGCAATCGGCGTCGTTCATCGTGTCCTGCCATACGAGCTCGCAAAAGGAGTAGCGCCCCACCGCAAGACAATAGGGCTGATTTGGTTAAGAGTTTGACGTCGATCCGCGCGTAATGCGTCATGCGGCTGTTTCAAACCCGCGTTAGGGCTTAGCCTTTTCCAGGTCTTGTCCTCAGGAGCCTTCGTGATGAAGCGCCTCGCCATCTTAGCGCCGCTGCTCCTTGCGAGCGCCGTCCAAGCCTCCCCCCCTCAGGCCGTGCCGTCTGGCGTCGTGGTCACGCCGGAAGCCGCCAGGGGCGCGCTGTTCCAGCCGCTCAATCCGGACCTGAAAGACCTGCCGGACTTCGCCGCCGGCCAAGCCTCGGCAGTCGCCCTGTCGCCGGACGGCCACACCCTCGCCATCCTCACCAGCGGCTTCAACCGCAATTTCAACGCCAAGGCCGATCCGGTGCTGTCCCAGTCGGGGGAATATATTTTCCTCTATGACGTGACTGGGCCAAAGCCGGTGAAGCGCCAGGTGCTGAACCTCGCCGACAGCTATATCGGCCTTGCCTGGGCGCCGGACGGCCAGCGCCTCTACGCCTCCGGGGGCGTGGACGACGCGGTGGTGGAGTTCAAGGCCGGCGCCGAAGGCTTCGTGCGCGGCCGCACCCTCGCGCTAGGCCACAGCGAGGCGCCGGGCCTCTACGTCACGCCGCACGCCGCCGGTCTCGCCATTAGCCCCAACGGCCAAAAGCTGCTGGTGACCAATTACCAGAACGATTCGGTGAGCCTGATCGATCTCGCCACGGGCAAGGTAAGCGCCGAACTCGACCTTCGTCCCGGCCGTCTCAACCCCGCCGACCACGGCAAGCCGGGGGGGACCTTCCCCCGCGCCGTCGCTTTCGTCGGCGATGATCGGGCGGTGGTGGCGGTGGAGCGCGATCGCGAGCTGGTGGCCCTCGAGGTCGGCCCCGCCTCGCTGAAGCTCGCCGCGCGGCGCAAGGTGAAGGGCCAGCCCACCGCCGTCCTCGCCAATCACGCCGGCTCGCGGCTCTATGCAGCGCTGGACAACACCGACCGCGCCCTGGTCATTGATCCGCGCAGCCTGACCATCCTTGAGAGCATCGCCACCGCCGCGCCGACCGGCGTGCTGAAGGCGCCGAAGTTGCTGGGCGGCGCTGGCTCCAACGCCCTCGCCCTCTCGCCGGACGGCAAGACCCTGCTGGTCTCCAACGGCGGTGAGAACGCCCTCGCCGTGGTGCGCCTGTCCAGCCTCGCCCAGGGCTTGGCGGCGAAAGCCGCGCCGAAGGATGACGACGGCGACGGCGACGATGACGCGCCGGCGGCCAAGGCGGGCGATGGCTCGCGCGTGGTGGGCCTCATCCCCACCGGCTGGTATCCCACGGGGGTGGCCTTCAACCGCGCCGGCGACCGCATCTTCGCCATCAACGGCAAGAGCCCGCCCGGCCCCAATCCCGGCGGCTGCCGCAACTCCCTCTCTTTGAAGAAGGACCTGTGTCGGGCGGCGAACCAATATGTCTGGCAGCTGGAGAAGGCCGGCTTCCTCACCCTCCCCGCCCCCACTGGCGCCGAGCTCGCCCGCCTCACCCGGCAGGTCGCCGACAACAACGGCTTCTCGCGCACGCCCTCTGACCAGGAGCGGCAGGTGAGCGCCTTCCTACGCGCGCACATCAAGCACGTGATCTACATCGTCAAGGAGAACCGCACCTACGACCAGGTGCTGGGCGATCTCGCCAAAGGCGATGGCGATCCGAAGCTGACCCTGTTCCCCGAGGCCAACACCCCCAACCACCACGCCCTGGCGCGCAACTTCGTCACCCTCGACCGCTTCTTCGACAGCGGCGAGAGCAGCAACACCGGCTGGAACTGGACCGTGGCCGGGCGCACCACCGACTTCACTGAGCGCGAGGCGCCGGTGAACTACGCCGTGCGCGGGCTGCAATACGACCAGGAAGGCACGAACCGGAACGTCAATGTCGGCTACGCCACGAGCGCCGAGCGGCAGAAGGCCATGCCGCTGTCCCCCGTCGACCCTGACGTCCTGCCCGGAACCGCCGATGTCGCCGCCCCCGACGCGCCGGGGGGCGTGGAGGGCAAGGGCTATATCTGGGACGCCGCGCTGAAGGCCGGGCTCTCCGTGCGCAATTATGGCTTCTACGGCGATCTGATCCGCTATGAGGACAAGGCCAAGGACGCCAAGATCCCGCTGGAGCGTGATCCGCACAAGGCGGGCCTTACCGTGTTCTACGCCACCAAGGCCTCGCTGATGCCGGTGAGCGACCCCTATTTCCGCAGCTTCGACCAGGCCTTCCCCGACTATTGGCGCTTCCAGGAGTGGAAGCGGGAGTTCGACGGCTATGTGCAGAAGGGCGAGCTGCCCAGCCTGACGCTCCTGCGGCTCAACCACGACCACTTCGGCAATTTCGCTGAGGCCATCGACGGGCTGGGAACCCCGGACCGCCAGATCGCCGACAACGACTACGCCATCGGCCTCGTGGCCGAGACCCTGGCCAAGAGCCCCTTCGCCAAGGACACGCTGATCTTCATCATCGAGGACGACGCCCAGGACGGGCCGGACCACGTGGACGCCCACCGCTCGATCGCCCTCATCGCCGGGCCTTATGTGAAGCAAGGTGCGCTGATTTCGCAGCGCTACACCACGGTGAACCTCCTGAAGACCATCGAGACCGTGCTCGGCCTCGAACCGCTCGGCCTCACCGACGCCTTCGCCGCCCCCATGACCGAGGTGTTCGACATCAAGGCCTCGGACGCCTGGAGCTTCAAGGCGCGGCCGTCCGACCTGCTGCGCGGCACGGGCCTCCCCCTGCCTGCCGGCGACACGGCCTGCGCCCTGAAACCCAGCCGCTCGCCGCAATGGTGGGCGACAGCCATGCAGGGTCAGGACTTCAGCGCGGAAGATCATCTCGACACCGCGCGCTTCAACCGCGCCCTGTGGCAGGGCTTGAAAGGCGAGACGCCGTATCCAGCCGCCCGCTCGGGCAAGGACCTGCGCGCGGACCCGCAAGCGCGACGTGCAGCAAAGGTCTCTGACGCCTGTAGTTGAGGCAAGCCGGCGGAAGTTCGCCATTGCTTAACCGCTAGGGTCTGCTAGCTGCGGGCCATGGTGAACGCCGCCCCCCCCGCCGCGCGCCGCGCCCGCGACACCCTCGACCCGGCCGACTGGTCCAAGCTCCGCGCTGAGGGACACCGGCTGCTTGATGCCGTGCTCGATCACATGCAGGGCCTCGCCGAGCGCCCCCTGTGGCGGCCCATGCCTGCAGCAGCTCGAGAGGCCTGGCGCGAACCGGCGCCTGCGGGTCCGACACCCCTGCTTGACCTGGTGGCGCGGTTTGAGGACGACATCGCCCCTTACGCCTCCGGCAACGCCCACCCCGGCTTCATGGGCTGGGTCCAGGGCGCCGGGACCCCCGCCGGCATGCTAGGCGAGATGCTCAGCGCCGGGCTCAACATGAATTGCGGCGGCCGCGATCATGTGGGGATCGAGATCGAGCGCCAGGTGGCTCTGTGGTGCCGGGCCTGGTTCGGCTTTCCTGACAGCTCAGCCGGCATCTTCGTCACCGGCGCCTCCACGGCCAATTTCATCGGCGTGCTCGCCGCCCGCACGGCGGCCCTGGGCGGAGAAGCCCGCCGCCGGGGCGTGGCGGCGGAGGGCCGCATCCTCACCGCCTATGCCGGGAAGTCGGCCCACGCCTGCGTCGCGCAAGGATTGGACCTTTCAGGATTGGGCTCCGACCGCCTGCGGCGCATCGACCTCGACGCCGACGGGCGCATGGACCTGGCCGCCCTGAAGCACGCCATCGCCGCTGACCGCGCAGCCGGCTTCACCCCCTTCCTCCTGGTGGGCACGGCGGGGACCGTGGACATCGGGGCCATCGACGACCTGAACGCCCTCGCCGACCTCGCCGCCGCCGAGGACCTGTGGCTGCACGTGGACGGTGCCCTCGGCGCCCTAGCCGTGCTGTCGCCCGCCCTCGCCCCCAGGTTCGCCGGCATCGAGCGCGCCGACAGCCTCGCCTTCGACTTCCACAAGTGGGCTCAAGTTCCCTACGACGCCGGCTTCATCCTCGCCCGCCGGGCCGAGGACCTGCGCGCCGCCTTCGCCGCCCCCGCCGCTTATCTCGCTAGGGCTGAGCGCGGCCTCGCCGCCGGCGCCGACTGGCCCAACGACTTCGGCCCGGACCTGTCGCGCTCCTGCCGGGCGCTGAAGACCTGGTTCACGGTGAAGCACTACGGCGTCGAGGCGCTGGGCGCCATGATGGCCAGCGCCTGCGACCTCGCCCGCAACCTTGCCGCGCTCATCGACGCCCATCCGAAGCTGGAGCGCCTCGCCCCGGTGGGCCTGAACATCGTCGCTTTCCGATATAAGGCCGCCCCGGACAACGAGCTCGACGCCCTCAACGCCCACATCGTCGAGGAGCTGCACCTGCAAGGCCGCGTGGCGCCCTCGCTCACCACCCTTGGCGGGACGAAGGCCATCCGTGCCTCGCTGATGAACCACCGCACCCAGCGCGAAGACATCGAGGCCCTGGTGGAGCTCGCCGCGGCGACGGGCGATCGCCTGCAGCAGGAAGGACGCCTCGCGTGACCGAGACATGGCCCACAGTGATCGGCCTCGCCGCCTTGACCCATCGCGCCTATGCCGGCGAGGATCTGGGCGCCCTCTTCGAGGGGTTGAAGGCGCAGCATCTGGCGAGGCCCGACGACGCCGGGGTGCTGATGGACCTCGCCACGCTCCTGATTCTCACCGGGCAGAGCGAAGCCGGGTTGGAGCTTCAGGCCGAGGCGCTCAAGCGCTCGCGGGTGTACATCCGCCCCGGGACGCCTGGCGGACTTCGCGTGCTGGCCATCGTCGCCCCCGGCGATTTCATGGCCAATACGCCCATCGATTTCCTGCTCCACGGCTCGGACGCCAGCCTGATCCTCGCCTTCACCGGCGATGGCGCGCCGCTGCCCGCCGACCTGCCGGCGCACGACGTAGCCTTTCTGGCGGTGGGCGAGTCCGACCGGGCGCAACCCTGGCTCGCCGCCCTGCAAGCGCCCCTGACCCGCTGGCCGAGCCCTCTCGCCAACGCCAACCCCATGGCTATCGCCGGCCTCACCCGCACCAGCGTCGCGGCCCTGTTCGCCGACTCGCAGGTGGTGCTGGCGCCCGCCACGGCGCGGGTCGAGCGGCGGACAGTGGAGGCCCTGGCGGCCGGCGCGCCGCTCAGCGATGTTCTCGCCGGCGCGCAGTTTCCCATCATCATCCGCCCGGTGCATTCCCATGCCGGCCAGGGCCTTTCCAAGATCGACGCCGCGGACGACCTCGCCTCCTATCTCGCCAGTCAGGACGACGCCCTCTTCTACCTCGCCCCCTTCATCGACTATCGCAACCCCGACGGGCGCTTTCGCAAGCTGCGCGTGGCGGTGATCGACGGCGCGCCCTTCGCCAGCCACCTGGCCATCTCCGACCACTGGATGGTGCATTACCTCAACGCCGGCATGGAAGACTCCGCCTGGAAGCGTGACGAGGAGGCCCAGGTGATGGCCGGGTTCGACCACGGCTTCGCCGCGCGCCACGGCGCCGCCTTCGCGCAGATGCACCAGCGGTTCGGCCTCGACTACTTCGCCATCGACTGCGGCGAGACGGCCGATGGGCGGCTGCTCCTGTTCGAGGCCGACGTGGCCATGATCGTGCACGCCATGGATGATCCGGACATGTTCCCCTACAAGCAGCCGCAAATGCTGAAGGTTTTCAAAGCCTTCCGCGCCATGTTGGATCAGGTCCGCCTGCGCGGCTGACATGGCGGAACTCATCCCCATCGCTGACGCCGACGACCCCCGCGTCGCCGCCTATCGCGACATTCGCGAGCGCGATCTAGTGGGACGCCAGGGCCAGTTCATTGCCGAGGGCGAGGTGGTGCTGCGGGTGCTGGCCGAGCATCGCGGCGATCTGGTGCAGTCCCTGCTCATCGACGGCCGGCGCCTGGAGAAGCTCTCGTCCATCCTCGCCGCCCTGCCCGAAGCGACGCCGGTCTATGTGACTGAGCAGGGGGCGCTGGACGCCATCGCCGGCTTTCACCTGCACCGGGGGCTGTTGGCGCTGGGCCAGAAGCCTGCCGATCCGGGCGCCGCGGCCCTGCTCGCAAGCGCCGGGAACGGGCCGGTGCTAGCCATGATGGGCATTGCCAATCACGACAATATGGGCGGCCTCTTTCGCAACGCCGCCGCCTTCGGGGTGAAGGCGGCGCTCCTGGCTCCTGACTGTTGCGATCCCTTCTACCGCAAGGCGCTGCGGGTGTCGGTGGGCGGGGTGCTGCGGGTCCCGTTCGCGACGCTGGCGCCAGAGGAGGACCTGGTGGCGGCCCTGGAGCGCCAAGACTTCACCCCCATCGCCCTCAGCCCAGCGGGGGCGACGGCCCTGCACGAGTTCAAGCCGCCGCGCCGGTCCGCCCTGATCATGGGGGCGGAGGGGCCGGGATTGCCAGAGACGGTGCTGGCCCGCTGCCGCACCGTCTCCATTCCCATGGCCGCCGGCTTCGATAGCCTGAACGTGGCTGTCACCGCCGGGATCGCCCTGCATCATCTGGTTCTGGGCGCGAGCGCCGACTGATCGGGCCGCGCGGCGGCGAAGGCGGCCACCGGCACCGACAGCGTGTCTTCCGGAGGCTTTGACACCGCCGCCGTCTCCACCGCCGCGCGCTCGCTGCCCACGCCGCCGCTGGCGGCCACGAGGCACTGACCGGTGTCGTGCAGGCTGTGCTCGCCGAGGCAGAACATGTGCTCATAGTGCGGCCCGGCTACGGCCAGGCACTGATAGAGATTGAGCTTGGCGAGGTTCAGGCAGTCGGTCTCCTCCGGTTCGGCCATGAGCTTGCCAAGGGCCTCGTTCTGCGCCTCGCCCGCCTCTCCCAGCACCGCCAAGGCTGCGAGCGCGAGGCCGCGCTGAATGAGGGCTGTGGGCGGACCGACGGGGGCGCGGGACTGGCGCAGGTCATCGTCCTGCACCACTTTCTGCACCGCCTCGGCCATGTCCTCTCGGCTAAGACCCTGGCGCGCGTTGGAGATGGCCTTCACGGCCGCCAGCCGCTCCTCTGGATGGGCCACGAACACCCGCGACCAGGCCTGGTGCTGCACGTCATAGGCCGACTGGCGGAAGGCCCGCCCGGTCGCCTGCAGGTCCTGGCCCCAGCGCGCCAGGGCGAAGCTGCTGCGGGCTCCGGCCGCCCCCGCGCCAGGGATATCCGCCGCTGTCGCCGGGCGGGCGATCAGCTGCGCCGCCAGATTGGACGCCGCCGTGCGGTCCGCAGCCAGGCTTCGCACCCCTTCCACGAAGCCAGGGTCCTGCAGCGCCACCAGGGCCGCATAGGCCACCGCCCCCTCGGCCAGCTGATGCGCCTCATAGGCTGAGCCCTCCTCGACGCTGGCGGCCACCTCCTCGCCATCGGCGAGGTCGGAGTCGAGATCGGAGGCATTGTCGACATAACGGACGAACACCGCCGCGGCCTCCACCACCTTGCGGCTGAGGGCGATGGACTGCGGGCGCGGCGGCGGCGCGGCTTCCGGCGGCGCGGGCGGCGGCGGCGCTTCGGAGCGCGCTTCGGCGTGGGCCATGCGCCAGGCCTGACCGGCCAGGCTGTTGCGGTAATAGGGCTCGGGGCCGTCGCCAGGCCCTCGCTCGGACGCCGCCGGCGCGGGCGGCGGCGGGGCCGTGGTCTGGGCCAGGCTCGGCGCGGCGCGCAAGGCGCCAATCAAGGTCAAGCTGGCGGCGGCGCCGGCGTAAAGTGTGTTTCGGATGTTCATAGGCCCCTGCTCCCTAAGGTCCGCAAGTAGGATCGGCCAGCATCGTGCCGTAAGGGCTTAATTCAATTCCCTAATCGGCAGTTAAACACGCGCAATTGAGGGTTAAGACGCCAGCATTCGAAATCTTCAACCAGGGAGTAGCGAGACGACTGGCGCGACAGTCGCATTGGAGCGCTTCAGTAGGGCCCTTGCGTGACATTGCCGCTCGACGGCGCGGAGGGCTGGGCCGCGGCGGGCTGGCTGACCGGCTGCACATCCGGCTGGTCGGTCGCGCTATCATCGGCCGGCGCCTCTTCCTCAGCCTTCTTCTTGGCCGCCTTGGGCTTCAGCCCGGCCTCCGCCAAGGTGGCGTTGTCCGCCGGCGCGGCGGCTTTCAGATTGGAAAGGTCGACCCCATTCACGGCGATGCCCGGCGAAACGATGTCGCTGGATTTCTTCGGGTTTTGCAGAACGCCGTACACAAAGCCGGCCAGAGCCGCCATGACGATGGCGAGGCCGGCGTTCCGAACCACTTTGGGCGACTTGACGTTCATGCCTCTGCCTAACCGAACCTCGATTTGGAGAAAAGGCCCTTCGAACGGCGGATCAATGACGATGGACGACGCGGCGGGGCTTCAAGCTCTTCAAATAGGCGATCACGTCGGCCACCTGCCCCTGGTCGAGCTGGAACTGCGGCATGTCCTTGTGCCCCGTGACGATGCCTTCGGACAGCGCCTCGGCCAGGTCTTCCAGCGGATACCGTTTGGCCAGATCGCGGAAATGCGGCGCTTGGGCGAGAGGGCTGTCGCCCTCGCGCTCCACAGCGTGACAACGGCCGCAATTGGCGGCGACGAAATCATGCCCGCGAGCGATGGCGGCCTTGGCCGCCGATGGATCTTCAATTGCGGCGCTGGCGGGGCTGACGCACAGAAGAACAAGCCCAGCCGCGCACGACGCCCGCACTCGCTTCCCCATCATCATCCCCACCGCACCAGAGTATTTTCCGAAAAGTGGGAACCGGTTTTCGGTCGAAAAATGCTCTGGATTCAATTGATTATGAGCAAAATCCAATTCTGCTTGAACGGATTTTGATCTAGCGCCTCCCCACGCGGGCAGGCGCTAGATCAAGTCTTAGCCGGCGGCGGACTTGCGGCCGCCTTGACCGAGGCCGCTCTGCTTGGCCAAGTTCGAACGCGCAGCGGCGTAGTTCGGCGCCACCATCGGATAGTCCTTCGGCAGGCCCCACTTGGCGCGATACTGCTCAGGGCTCAAGTCATACTTGGTGCGCAGGTGACGCTTCAAGGACTTGAACTTGCGGCCGTCTTCCAGGCAAATGATGTATTCCGGCGTGATCGACTTCTTGATCGACACGGCGGGTTGCTGCGGCTGAGCCACCGGCGCCGGTGCGGCGCCCGTCGCCAGATCCGTCAAGGCCTTGTGCACTTGATGGATCAGTTCCGGCAAATCAGAAGGCGCCAGCGTACTGTTGCTGACAAACGCCGAAACAATTTCGGTGGTCAATTCGACCAGTTCGTCCTTTTCGGACATTCCCAAATATTCCTTCCCTTGAGTCCGGCTCGCTGTTGTAGCGCGCCCGAGATGAGTCGCTAAAGAGCTAGCATGGAAAATCTATGTTCGCAAATAGCGCCAAGCAACGCATTTTAGAAAATTTATAAATTAAGAACGTCGTGAACACCGTTCTAGGTCTCGCTGATACATGTATGCGCCTTACTCAACCGCTCCGTGAACGGGATTGATCAGTCGCCAGCATATCGCTGACTTCGCCAGCGTTGGCCGCGGCCGCGCTCAGGAACCAAAAAAATCGCCCAACGCCGCTCTGACCTTGTTGAGATTACGCTCCACTGCGGCCGGCGTAATGTCCGTGGTCACGCCGCCAAAATGCACGTGATCCAGGATAGTCAGACCGGTGACCTGGGCCACATGATTGTCGAACAGAGCCTTCACGGCGCCGAGCGCGCCTGTGCTCTCCACCCAGTGCGACGGAGCCCCGGAGGAGGAGAAGGTGATCATGCGTCGGCCCGCGAGACGGGGCTCGTTGCCGGTGGCGCCGGGCGCAAATCCGAAGCCGAAGCCTAGCACCCGGTCGAGATAGCCCTTCAGCATCGCTGGCGGCACGTTGAACCAGAACGGATAGATGAAGGCGAACACATCGACGTCAGCGATGAGGGCCCGCTCGGCCGCCACGTCGGCGCCCAGGTGAAAATCCGGCGTGTCGGCCAGTTCGTGCGCCTTCAGCACCGGATCGAACTCCATGCGATAGAGGTCGCGCAGCACCACCTCGCCCCCGAGGGCCTTGGCCGCCTCGGCATAGGCGCGGGCGATGCTGAGCGAGAAGCTGGTTTCGCGCGGATTGGCGACGATGATCGCGTGTTTCACGGGTGAACTCCGGGTGGGCGGGGGCGAGCGGACTGACACCACACTCCGCGGGCGGGGGCCTTGCGGCGGGTCAAGCGATCACTTGCCGATCCGATCAAGGTCATAGCTGATCAGGCCGGGCAATTGTTCCAGATGCGGCAGGAGCTTCACCAAGGCGTCCGGGGAGGCGACCTGCACACGCCCGCGGATGATGAAGACCTGTCCCGGGTGGTCAAGCGTGAAGCTGGTGTCGAACAGTTGGGCGTGGGCGTGGGCCAGACGCGCCTTCAGCTTGGCCTCGTCCGGGGTGTGGTTGGCGTGGAAGCGCAGCTCCACCACGGCGTAGGCGTTGACGGGGATCGTCGCCTCCAGCCAGCGCAGGACGGTCAAGGTGGCCAGCACGCCAGCCGCTGCGATCGCCCCCGGCGCCAGGAGGCCCAAGCCGAACAGCATGCCGAACACCGCCGTGGCCCAGATGGTGGCCGCCGTGGTGAGGCCCTGGACGCTGATCCCTTCCTTGAAGATCACCCCGGCGCCCAGGAAGCCCACGCCGGTGAGCACGCCCGGGGCGAGGCGCGTGGCGTCGAGCTGCACCGGGACCATCCATTGGCCATAGGCCGCCGGCGGCTGGAAGGCCACCACCATGGCCGCGGCCGCCGCCAGGGAGACGAGGGCGTGGGTGCGCAGGCCGGCAGCGCGGCCGTTGTAGCTGCGCTCCCAGCCCACCACGATGCCCGCCGCCCAGGCGCAGGCGAGATTCAGGGCGACATGCTCCAGCGGATTCATATCTCAAGGTTGCGCCGCTTCGCGTTCTCGCGCCAGCCCCATCCTTCCGCGGGGGGCGTTTAGGCCTTCACCAGGGGCAGGCTCGACACCGGCTGGCCGGTGAGGGCGAGCATGGCGTTGGCCACGGCCGCCATCACCACCGGCGTGCCGGGCTCGCCGACGCCTGTGGGATGATTGCCGGAGGGGACGATGAACACCTCGACCTCCGGGGCTTCGTTGTGGCGCAGCACCCGGTGCGTATCGAAATTGGTCTGCTGCACCAGGCCGTCCTTCAGCGTCACCGCGCCGAACAGCAGGGCCGAGAGGCCGTAACAAACCCCGCCTTCCATCTGGGCGCGGATCTGGTCAGGCGCCACGGCCACGCCGCAGTCGATGGCGCACCAGACCTTGCGCACCTTGGGTTCGCCGCCCACCAGCTTCACCTCGGCCACATTGGCCACCACCGAGCCGAAGCTCTCATGCACGGCCACGCCCCGGACCCAACCGTCCTTCAGCGGCTTGCCGCCCCAGCCCGACTTCTCCACCACCAGGTCGAGCACGCCGATGTGCCGGTCGGCCTTGGCCTTCTGATAGAGGGCGCGGCGATACGCCGCCGGGTCCTTGTTGGCGGCGCGGGCGAGCTGGTCGATGGTGTGCTCCATGGCCAGCGCCGTGTGCGTCGCCCCCACCGAGCGCCACCAGGAGCCGCTCACCGCGGTCTTCGGGTTGAAGACCTGGGCGTCCACATTGGGCGCGGCCTCCAGATAGGGCGAGCCAAGGGCCCCCTCCACGGAGGAGCTATCCACGCCCTTCTTCACCATCATGCCCTCGAAGGGCGTGCCCTTGGTGTAGGACTGCACCACGATGCGATGCTTCCAGGCGGCGGGGAAGCCGTCCTTGTCCAGGGCCACCGCGATGGCGTGATGGGCCAGCGGGCGGTACTTGCCGCCGGTCATGTCGTCCTCGCGGGTCCACACGAGCTTCACCGGCCGGCCCTTGCCCACGTGCTTGGCCACCTGCACCGCCTCGACCACGTAGTCGCTGTCCAGGGTGGAGCGCCGTCCAAACGAGCCGCCGGCGTAGAGGGTCTCGATCTCCACCGACCCCGGCAGGGCGCCCACGGCGAGGCCGACGTTCAGCTGATCAAAGCTGTGGCCCTGACAGGCGAAGGTGAGCTTCACCCTATTGCCGTCCACCTGAGCCACGCAGTTCATCGGCTCCATAGTGGCGTGAGCGAGGAAGGGGAAATCGTAAGCTGCCTCGACGGTCGGCTTGGCCGCGGCCGAGGCGTCGCCCTTGGCGGTGAAGGCGACCCACTTCTCGCCCTCCATGCCCGGCGCAGTCCCACCCGCGGCGATCTTCTTGTAGTCGGCCAGCATCTGGTCGGAGGAACGGGTTTCGGCCTTGGCGTCGTCCCATTCCACCTTCAGGGCGTCGCGGCCCTTCTTGGCAGCCCACACGCCCTCGGCGATCACGGCGACGCCGGTGGGGATCTGGAACACATCCACCACGCCCTTGACCTTCTTAGCGTCGGTGGCGTCGAAGCTCTTCACCTTGCCGCCGAAACGGGGCGAATGCGCCACCAGGGCGGTGAGCATGCCGGGCAGATAGACGTCCTGGGTATAGCGCGCCGCGCCGATGGACTTGTCGAGGCTGTCCTTGCGCCGCACCCGGTCGGTGCCGATGAGGGTGAAGGTCTTGGGATCCTTCAATACCGGGCTCTGCGGCGGCGTCACCTTGGACGCGGCGACCAGCAGATCCCCGAACCCGGCCGTCTTGCCCGACTTGTGGCTGACCACCCCGTCCTTCACCGTGATCTCGCCCGCCGGAACCTTCCACTCGTCGGCGGCGGCCTCTACGAACATGGCCCGCGCCGCAGCGCCCGCCTTGCGCAGTTGGTCCCAGCTGTTGTTGACCCCGGACGAGCCGCCGGTGGCCTGAGCCCCGAACAACAGGTTGGCGTAGAGCTTGGCGTTGGCGGGGGCGTGCTTCACCTTCAACTTGGACCAGTCGGCGTCCAGCTCCTCGGCCACGATGGCGGCGAGGCCGGCGTGGGTGCCCTGCCCCATCTCCTGGTGCTTGTTCATCACCGTCACCGACCCGTCCGGATCGATACGGATGAAGGCGCCGAAGGGGCCGAGCTCGGGCTTATGTCCGCCGAAGCTCAGCACATCGCCCATGGAGCAGCCCACCATGAGCGAACCGCCCGCGAGGGTCGCGCCGATCAGCAGGCCGCGCCGGGTGGCGTCGACGGCGCCTTGGGATGCGATCTTTTCAAGCTTGGTCATGATCCGCCCTCCCCTTTAGGCCTTGGCGCCGGCGGGCGCCTGGCCGCTGGCGTCCTTGATGGCGGCGTGCACGCGCTGATAGGTCCCGCAGCGGCAGATGTTGCCAGCCATGGCCGCGTCGATCTGGGCGTCCGAGGGTTTGGGCGTCTTGGCGAGCAGCGCCGCCGCCGACATGATCTGGCCCGACTGGCAATAGCCGCACTGGGGCACGTCGTGCTTCACCCAGGCCGCCTGCACCGGATGCTCGGCGTTGAGCCCCTCGATGGTGGTGATCTTCGCCCCGGCGAGCCCGCCCACGGGCGTCTGGCAGGAGCGCACCGCCTCGCCATTCACATGCACGGTGCAGGCGCCGCACTGGGCGACGCCGCAGCCATACTTGGTCCCGGTGAGGTGCAGCTCATCTCGCAGCACCCACAGGAGCGGCGTATCAGCCTCGGCCGCCACCTGACGGTCCTGGCCGTTGATATTGAGGGATATCGTCACGCGGCTCCTCCCCAGGACGCTCTTAACGGTGTTCACATTCTACTGCGAACCGCTCGCGTGGCTAGTCCCCGAGGTGGGCCGACCGGGCAGCGGAAGCCGCCCCAAACAAAAAAGCGCGACGCTGTCGCCAGCGCCGCGCTTCTCATGACTTAGGGCATGAACGCCCGAAGGCCTATTCAGCCGCGGTGACGCCGGCTTCCGCCGCCTCCACCTCGCCGGCCAACTCGGCCGGGAAGGCCTCGAGCTGCTGCTCGCGGCTTTCGGCCAGGGCCGCGTCGCGCTTGGCGGCGATGCGTTGCAGCACCCGCAGCTGAGCGCCCGTGCCCGCCGGGATCAGGCGGCCCACGATGACGTTCTCCTTGAGGCCTTCCAGCGTGTCGATCTTGCCGTGCACGCTGGCGTCGGTGAGGACGCGAGTGGTCTCCTGGAACGACGCCGCCGAGATGAACGAGCGGGTTTGCAGGCTGGCCTTGGTGATGCCAAGCAGCACCGGCTGGGTGATGGCCGGACGCCCGGCGCGGCTCTCGGCCTTGACGTTTTCAACGTCGACCTCGGCCTTGTCGAGATGGTCGCCACGGATGAGGCCCGTGTCGCCCGGCTCGAGAATCTCGACCTTCTGCAGCATCTGGCGAACGATCACCTCGATGTGCTTGTCGTTGATCGGCACGCCCTGCAGTCGATAAACCTCCTGGATTTCGTTCACCAGGTAGTCGGCCAGCGCTTCAATGCCCTGAATCCGCAGGATGTCATGCGGGTCGGGATTGCCGTCGATGATGTACTCGCCCTTCTGGATGATATCGCCGTCGTGGACCGCGATATGCTTGCCCTTGGGGATGAGGAACTCCACCGCATCGCCGCCGTCTTCCGGGGTGATCTTGATCCGGCGCTTGTTCTTGTAGTCCTTGCCGAACTCCACCCGGCCGGACATTTCGGCGATGATGGCGCAGTCCTTGGGACGACGGGCTTCGAACAGTTCGGCCACGCGCGGCAGACCGCCGGTGATGTCGCGGGTCTTGGCGCCCTCGGTGGGCAGACGCGCGAGCACGTCGCCAGGCTTCACTTCATCGCCGTCGGACACCGAGAGAATGGCGCCCACGGGCAGCAGGTAACGGGCGTCGCCGCCGTTGGAGAGCTTCTTGTAGGAGCCGCCCTCCTCCATCACCGCCATGGCCGGACGCAGGTCCGAACCGCGCGGGCTGGCCCGCCAGTCGGACACCACGCGGTTGGCGATGCCGGTGGCTTCGTCGACCTCTTCGCGGACGGAGAAGCCGTCCACCAGGTCTTCGGCGCGCACCTTGCCGCCCACTTCGGTGATGATCGGGGTGGTGTAGGGGTCCCAGACGGCGAGGCGCGCGCCGCGCTTCACCGTGTCGCCCTCATTGACCTTCAGGCGAGCGCCGTACGGCAGCTTGTAGGATTCGCGGTCCTTGCCGTCGACCTGCACCACCACCTGCATGTTGCGGTTCATGACGATGAGATCGCCGTCCGCCGCGCGCACCATGTTGCCCACGGTGAACTTCACCACGCCGTCGTTGCCGCTCTCGAAGAACGACTGCTCGGCCACCTGGGCCGTGCCGCCGATGTGGAAGGTACGCATGGTGAGCTGGGTGCCCGGCTCGCCGATGGACTGGGCGGCGATGACGCCCACCGCTTCGCCGATGTTCACCGGCGTGCCGCGGGCCAGGTCGCGGCCGTAGCAGGCGGCGCAGATGCCGATCTCGCTTTCGCAGACCAGCACCGAGCGCACCTTCACCGACTGCACGCCGGCCTTTTCCACAGCCTCCACCAGCTTCTCGTCGAGATAGCTGTCGGCGGGGGCAATGACTTCGCCAGTGGTGGGATGCTTCACGTCTTCCGCCGCGGTGCGGCCGAGCACGCGGGCGCCCAGGGAGACGAGCACGTCGCCGCCTTCCACCACGGCCCGCAGGGTGATGCCCCGGGTGGTGCCGCAGTCGAGTTCGGTGACGATGCAGTCCTGCGCCACGTCCACCAGACGACGGGTCAGGTAGCCCGAGTTGGCGGTCTTCAACGCCGTGTCCGCCAAGCCCTTACGGGCGCCGTGGGTGGAGTTGAAGTATTCGAGAACCGTCAGGCCTTCCTTGAAGTTGGAGATGATCGGGGTCTCGATGATCTCGCCGGACGGCTTGGCCATCAGGCCGCGCATGCCGCCGAGCTGCTTCATCTGAGCCTGCGAACCACGGGCGCCGGAGTGGGCCATCATGTAGATGGAGTTGATCTCCAGCTCGCGGCCCGTCTCCGGGTCCTTCTTCTTGGTGGATATCTCGGCCATCATTTCGTCGGCCACGCGGTCGGTGGCCTTGGCCCAGGCGTCCACCACCTTGTTGTACTTCTCACCCTTGGTGATGAGGCCGTCGGCGTATTGCTGCTCGTATTCCTCGACGAGGGTGCGGGTCTCTTCCACCAGCACCTTCTTGCGGTCGGGGATGACGATGTCGTCCTTGCCGAAGGAGATGCCGGCCTTGGCCGCTTCCTTGAAGCCGAGGCCCATCATCTGGTCAGCGAAGATCACCGTCGCCTTCTGACCGCAGTGGCGATAGACCGTGTCGATCAGGTTGCCGATTTCCTTCTTGGTCAGCGGCTTCTCCACCAGACGGTGGCCGATCTGCGGGTGGTGCGGCAAGAGCGCCGCGATCTTCATCCGGCCCGGGGTGGTGTCGATCACCTTGGCCTTCAACTCGCCATCGCGGATTTCCGCAAAGCGCGCCTTCACCTTGGAGTGCAGGGTGACCACCTTGGCGTCGAGGGCGGCTTCGATTTCACCGAGGTTGGAGAAGAGCGTGCCTTCACCCGGCTCGCCATCCTTGGCCAGAGACAGGTAGTAGAGGCCGAGCACGATGTCCTGCGAGGGCACGATGATCGGGCGGCCGTTGGCGGGCGAGAGGATGTTGTTGGTGGACATCATCAACACGCGCGCTTCCAGCTGGGCTTCCAGCGAGAGCGGCACGTGCACGGCCATCTGGTCGCCGTCGAAGTCGGCGTTGAAGGCCGAGCAGACCAGCGGGTGCAGTTGCAGCGCCTTGCCTTCGATGAGCTTGGGCTCGAAGGCCTGAATGCCCAGACGGTGCAGGGTCGGGGCGCGGTTGAGCAGCACCGGGTGCTCGCGGATCACCTCTTCCAGCACGTCCCACACGGCGGGCTGTTCACGCTCCACCATGCGCTTGGATTGCTTCACGGTGCCCGAGAGCCCCTTGGCGTCCAAGCGCGAATAGATGAACGGCTTGAACAGCTCGAGGGCCATCTTCTTGGGCAGGCCGCACTCGTGCAGCTTCAGCTCCGGGCCCACGGTGATCACCGAACGGCCGGAATAGTCCACGCGCTTGCCGAGCAGGTTCTGGCGGAAGCGGCCCTGCTTGCCCTTCAGCATGTCGGCGAGGGACTTCAGCGGGCGCTTGTTGGCGCCGGTGATGACCCGGCCGCGGCGGCCGTTGTCGAACAGGGCGTCGACGGCTTCCTGCAGCATCCGCTTTTCGTTGCGGATGATGATGTCCGGCGCGCGCAGCTCGATGAGGCGCTTCAGGCGGTTGTTGCGGTTGATGACCCGGCGATAGAGGTCGTTGAGGTCCGAGGTGGCGAAGCGGCCGCCGTCCAGCGGCACCAGCGGGCGCAGTTCCGGCGGGATCACCGGCACCACGGTGAGGATCATCCACTCCGGCTTGTTGCCGGATTCCATGAAGGCTTCGATGATCTTGAGGCGCTTGGAGGCCTTCTTCTGCTTCATTTCCGACGGATTGTCGGCGAGCTCGGCGCGCAGGCGGTCGGCTTCCTTGGGCAGGTCGATGCCTTGCAAGAGGCCGCGGATGGCCTCGGCGCCGATCTCGGCGGTGAAGCTGTCGTCGCCGAACTCGTCCTGATAACGCACATAGTCGTCTTCCGAGAGCAGCTGGTTCTGCTTCAGCGGCGTCAGGCCAGGCTCAGTGACGATGTAGTATTCAAAGTAGAGGACGCGCTCGATGTCCTTCAGCGGCATGTCGAGCATCATGGCGATGCGCGAGGGCAGCGACTTCAAGAACCAGATGTGCGCCACCGGCGAAGCCAGCTCGATGTGGCCCATGCGCTCGCGGCGCACCCGGGCCAGCGTGACTTCGACGCCGCACTTTTCGCAGATGATGCCTTTGTACTTCATGCGCTTGTACTTGCCGCACAAGCACTCGTAGTCCTTGGTCGGGCCGAAGATACGGGCGCAGAACAGACCATCACGCTCCGGCTTGAAGGTCCGGTAGTTGATGGTCTCGGGCTTCTTGATCTCGCCGAAGGACCAGGAGCGGATCTTCTCCGGGCTGGCGAGGGTGATGCGGATCTGGTCGAAGGTCGGGGCGACCTGGACCGGATTGAAGATATTGAGGACTTCCTGGTTCATCGAAGTTCCTTTTGCGGCCTCGGCCGCGAAATTCAGGGAGAGAATGGATCGGCGGGGAAGCGCCCTAGCCGTCCGGCCAGGGCGCGGGGCGCTTAGCTATTCTCCAGCTCCACGTTCAGGCCGAGCGAACGCATTTCCTTGATGAGCACGTTGAAGCTTTCCGGGATGCCGGCTTCGAAGCTGTCGTCGCCGCGGACGATGGCCTCGTACACCTTGGTGCGGCCGGCCACGTCGTCCGACTTCACCGTCAGCATTTCCTGCAAGGTGTAGGCGGCGCCGTAGGCTTCCAGGGCCCACACTTCCATTTCGCCGAAGCGCTGACCGCCGAACTGGGCCTTGCCGCCCAGGGGCTGCTGGGTGACCAGGCTGTACGGGCCGATGGAGCGGGCGTGGATCTTGTCGTCCACCAGGTGGTGCAGCTTCAGCATGTAGATGTAGCCCACCGTGACCGGACGCTTGAACTGCTCGCCGGTCTGGCCGTCATAGAGGATGGACTGGCCGGAACGGGCGAGGCCCGCGCCTTCCAGCATGTCCTCGATGTCGGAGATGCGAGCGCCGTCGAACACCGGGGTGGCGATGGGCACGCCCTTGCCGAGGTTACGGGCGAGCTCGATCAGCTCCTCGTCGGTTTCCGGCAGTTCCTCATCCGGGCCGTAGACGTCGCGCAGACGATCCACCAGGGCCTGACGCTGACCGCCGCCCTGCACCCAGTCTTCCAAGAGATGGGTGATCTGGCGGCCGATACCGGCGCAGGCCCAGCCGAGGTGGGTCTCGAAGATCTGACCGACGTTCATGCGCGAGGGCACGCCCAGCGGGTTCAGCACGATGTCCACGTGAGTGCCGTCGGCGAGGTAGGGCATGTCCTCCACGGGGAGGATCTTGGAGATCACCCCCTTGTTGCCGTGACGACCGGCCATCTTGTCGCCCGGCTGCAGCTTGCGCTTCACCGCCACGAACACCTTGACCATCTTCATCACGCCCGGAGGCAGTTCGTCGCCGCGCTGCAGCTTATCGACCTTGTCCTCGAAGCGACGGTCGAGACGCTTGCGGGCCTCATCGAAGTGGCGGCGCATGGCCTCCAGCTCGCCCATGGCTTTCTCGTCGTCGAGGGCGATCTGCCACCACAGGCCGGGCGCGATCTCGCCCAGCTTTTCGGCGGTGATCTCGCCGCGGCTGAGGCCCTTCGGACCCGACACGGCGGTCTTGCCCACCAGGAGCTCGCGCAGACGGCCCTGGATGTTGCGGTTCAGGATGGCGAACTCGTCGTCGCGGTCCTTGCCCAGACGCTCGATCTCGGCGCGTTCGATGGCCAGGGCGCGTTCGTCCTTGTCCACGCCGTGACGGTTGAACACCCGAACTTCCACGATGGTGCCGGCCACGCCCGGGGGCAGACGCAGCGAGGTGTCGCGCACGTCGGAGGCCTTTTCGCCGAAGATGGCGCGCAGCAGCTTTTCTTCCGGCGTCATCGGGCTTTCGCCCTTGGGCGTCACCTTGCCCACCAGGATGTCGCCCGGCATCACCTCGGCGCCGATGGCCACGATGCCGGCCTCGTCCAGGTTGCGCAGGGCTTCTTCACCCACATTGGGGATGTCGCGGGTGATTTCTTCCGGGCCCAGCTTGGTGTCGCGGGCCATGACCTCGAACTCTTCCAGGTGGATGGAGGTGAACACGTCTTCGGACACGATGCGCTCGGAAATGAGGATCGAGTCTTCGAAGTTGTAGCCGTTCCAGGGCATGAAGGCGACGAGGGCGTTGCGGCCGAGGGCCAGTTCGCCAAGGTCGGTGGAGGGGCCGTCGGCGATGATGTCGCCGGCGTTGATCCTGTCCCCCACCCGCACCAGCGGACGCTGGTTGATGCAGGTGTTCTGGTTGGAGCGCTGGAACTTGGACAGGCGGTAGATGTCGACGCCCGGCTTGGTGGGGTCGGTCTCTTCGGTGGCGCGGATGACGATACGATTGCCGTCCATCTGCTCCACCACGCCGGTGCGGCGGGCGACCACGGTGGCGCCGGAGTCGCGGGCCACCACAGACTCCATGCCGGTGCCCACCAGCGGCGCGTCCGATTTAACGAGCGGCACGGCCTGACGCTGCATGTTCGAGCCCATGAGGGCGCGGTTGGCGTCGTCGTTTTCCAGGAAGGGGATCAGGGCCGCGGCCACCGACACCACCTGCTTGGGCGACACGTCCATGAAGTCCACGGTGTCGCGGGGCAGAAGGCTCGGTTCGCCGTTCACCCGGCCGGGCACCAGTTCTTCCACGATGGCCTTGGTGTCGGACAGCTTCACATTGGCCTGGGCGATGACGTGCTTCGCCTCCTCCATGGCCGACATGTAGACCACTTCGTCCTCGGCCGTGCCGTTCACCACCTTGCGGTACGGGCTTTCGATGAAGCCGTACTTGTTCACCACCGCGTGGGTGGCGAGGGAGTTGATCAGGCCGATGTTCGGGCCTTCCGGCGTCTCAATGGGGCAGATGCGGCCGTAGTGGGTCGGGTGCACGTCGCGCACTTCGAAGCCGGCGCGCTCGCGGGTCAGACCGCCCGGGCCAAGGGCCGACAGGCGGCGCTTGTGGGTGATTTCCGACAGCGGGTTGGTCTGGTCCATGAACTGCGACAGCTGCGAGGAGCCGAAGAACTCCCGCACCGCCGCCGCGGCGGGCTTCGCATTGATCAGGTCGTGCGGCATAACGGTGTCGATATCCACCGAGCTCATGCGCTCCTTGATCGCCCGCTCCATGCGCAGCAGGCCCACGCGGTACTGGTTCTCCAGGAGTTCGCCCACCGAGCGGACCCGGCGGTTGCCCAGGTTGTCGATGTCGTCGATTTCGCCGCGACCGTCGCGCAGACCCACCAGCACCTTGAGCACCGACAGGACATCGTCCTTGCGCAGCACGCGCACGTCGTCGGGGCAGTCCAGCTCCAGGCGCATGTTCATCTTCACCCGGCCCACGGCCGAGAGGTCATAGCGCTCGGAGTCGAAGAACAGGCTCTGGAACATGGCCTCGGCGGCTTCCGAGGTCGGCGGCTCGCCCGGACGCATGACGCGGTAGATGTCGAACAGGGCGTCTTCGCGGAACTGGTTCTTATCCACGCGCAGGGTGTTGCGCATGTAGGCGCCCACGGTGACGTGGTCGATGTCCAGCACCTCGATGGTGGAGAAGCCCTGGGCCTCCAGGGCGTTGATGGCGGTGGCGTCGAGTTCGTCGCCGGCCTCCGCGTAGATCTCGCCGGTCTCCATGTTCACCGCGTCGCGGGCGAGGAAACGGCCGATGAGGGCGTCGGGGGCGACGAGCAGCGTCTTCACGCCCTGGTCGGCGAACTTCTTGGCCGCGCGGGCGGAGATTTTGTGGCCGGCGGCGGCGATCTCTTCACCGGTCTCGGCGTCCACCAGCGGGAAGGTCGGCTTCACGCCGCGCCAGCGCTCGGGCTTGTAGGGGGTGGCCCAGCCGCCGGTGCGCTTCTCGAACGGGATGACGTCGTAGAAAGTGGTGAGGATTTCCTCGGCGTCCATGCCGAGGCCCATTAGGAAGCTGGTGGCCGGCAGCTTGCGGCGCCGGTCGATACGCACATAGACAATGTCCTTGGCGTCGAACTCGAAGTCGAGCCAGGAGCCGCGGTACGGGATCACGCGGGCGGCGAACAACAGCTTGCCCGAGGCGTGGGTCTTGCCCTTGTCGTGGTCGAAGAACACGCCGGGCGAGCGGTGCATCTGGGAGACGATCACCCGCTCGGTGCCGTTGACGATGAAGGTGCCCTTGTCGGTCATGAGCGGGATGTCGCCCATGTAGACGTCCTGCTCCTTGATGTCCTTCACCGAGCGCGCGCCGGTTTCTTCGTCGCTTTCAAACACGATCAGCCGCAGCTTCACCTTCAGCGGAGCGGCGTAGGTCATATCGCGCTGGATGCATTCCTCGACGTCGTACTTGGGCTCCTCGAACTCGTAGGAGACGTATTCCAGGACGGCGCGCTCATTGAAGTCCTTGATCGGGAACACCGACTTGAACACCGCCTCGAGGCCGTCCGAGTTGCGGTCCGCCGGGCGCACGTCGCGCTGCAGGAACTGCTCGTAGGAGGAGCGCTGAACCTCGATCAGGTTCGGCATCTGCACGGCTTCAGGAATGCGCCCGAAAGACTTCCGGATACGCTTCTTGCCGGTAAAGGACTGAGCCATCTATGTTTCCCTGCGCCGGGCCGGACCCGGTGTGTTGCCTGACTCGCGCCGACGAAGGCCGGCGACGAGCGATCCTAGCGTCCACCCTCAAGGCGCCCCGAACGGGGGCCGGACGCTGGAATGTCTTTCACGCGTCCATCGGACGCACGAAAGCGCTCCTTCGCATGGGTCGGAGGGCGACGGACCCTGCCTCGGAGCGTGTGCAATTAGAGTCGCGTGGTGTACGGACTCGATTTTTGCGGAACACGCCATTTAGGCGATCCGCGGGGACAAGGAAAGCCCCAACCGCCGCTTTTTCACGATTAATTCAGCCTGAAGGCGGGGATAGATGGCCCCTACGCCGCCCCATCCAGGCTCACCGGCTGGGCGAAGCCGCCGCCGGCGGTCACCGCCGCCAGGGTGGAGACCAGCTCCTCGGCGGAGATCGGTTTGGTCAGATGCAGGTCTGCGCCGCACTCGAAGCTCGCCCGGACGTGCTCGTCGAGGGCGTTGGCGGTGAGCATCACCACCGGCGTGCGCGGCGAACCGTCGGCGCGCTCCATGTCCCGCAGCCGGCGCGTGGCCTCGATGCCGTCCATTTCCGGCATCTGCATGTCCATCAGCACGGCGTCATAGTGCTGGGCGGCGAAGCGCTCCAGCGCCTGGGCGCCGTTGGCGACGATGTCCAGCTGGACGCCGAACGGCTCCAGGATGATCTGCACCACCTTCTGATTGGTGGGATGGTCCTCGGCCAGCAGCACGCGCAGGTGCGAGAGATCGCTCGCCTTGGCGGCAGGTTCCGTCGCCGCCGAAGGTTCTGCCGCCGCACGCGGCAGGGGAACGAGCACCTCGAACTGCGAGCCCACGCCGGGGGTGGAGGTGGCGACGATCCGCCCACCCATCAGCTCCACCAAGGCGCGGCTGATGGCGAGGCCGAGGCCCGTACCGCCAAATCGGCGACGGATGGAGGAATCGGCCTGCTCGAAGCGGCGGAACAGCCGCTCGCTGGTGGCCGCGTCGAAGCCGATGCCGGTGTCGGCGACGCTGAACACCAGCATCTCGTCATCGAGGCGCGCGCGCAGCTTCACCGCGCCCCGCTCGGTGAATTTCACCGCGTTGGACAGGAGATTGGACAGCACCTGGGTGATACGCACCGTGTCACCGCGATAAGCGCCCAGCGCGTCCAGCTCTACGTGCCAGAGCAGTTGCAGGCCCTTGGCCTCGGCCGCCGCGCGGTGCAGCTCGCCGATGCGTCGCACAAGATCTTTCAGATCGAACACCTCGTCCGACAACACCACCTCGCCAGCCTCGATCTTGGAGAAGTCGAGCACGTCGGACAGCACCTTTTCCAGCAGCCGACCCGAGGAAACGATCAAGTCGCCGAGTTCTCGATCCTTGGCCGCGGTCTGGCGCGCCGCCAGGGCCTGCGACACCGCGATGATGCCGTTCAGGGGCGTGCGCAGTTCGTGGCTCATATTGGCGAGGAAACGCGATTTCTCGTTGGTGGCGCGCTCCAGCTCGGCCGTGCGCTCGCGCACGCGCGTCTCCAGTGAATTGAGCGCCTCGTCGGCGCGCTTGCGTTCGTCGCGCAGGGCCCGGGCCAAGGCGCCGATCTCGTCCATGCGCTGTTCGACGAGCCGCGCGCCCTCCATTGTACGCGGCGTGTCGCACTGGCTGGCCAGCTGTTCCAGCGGCCGCACCACCGCCCGGCGGGCGTAGAACAGGATGAGGCCGGTCTGCGCCGCCGCCGCCAACAGTCCGATCACCAGCACGAACGACGCCGACTTGGCGGCTGCAGTGATCACGGCGCTGCGCGGATAGACCAGCAGGTAGTACCAGTTCGGCCCCTTGAGCTTGGAATAGGCGATCAGTTGGCGGCCGTCCGAAGACGGCGTGACGCCATAGTCGGCGTTGCGCGACGACAGGTCGTGGGCCAGCCGCTTCAGCTCCGTAGGGCTCAGCGGATCGTGTCGAGCCACGGCCGGCACGACGCGCGGGGGCCCGCTCACCGTGGCGCCGTTGCGGGTCATGATCATGCCGGTGGCGTCCGGCAGCGGATTGTCCACGGCCGCGGTCAGAAAGCCGGAAAGGTCGATCGAGGAGCCGAACGCGCCGACATAGCGCCCCTCGATATAGGCCGGAGTCATGCAGGCCGTGCCCTGCCGGGGGCCGGTGGTGTCCTGAACCAGGCGCTGCAGATCGGTGCAGACGGTGGCCCGCGTCGGATCGTTCTCCGGCGAGACCAGATTGGCCATGGCGAACTTGGACACGTCCAGATTCGCCGGGGCAGTATGCCGGTAGAACATCAGTCGATCGGGTCTGTCCGGCGCGAACATGACCAGGCGCGCGACCGGCGGCATAAAGAAATAAATGTTGTCGTATTGCGCGCGCGCCGCCACACCCACGGCCGCCACCACCGGGAAGACTGAGGCCAGCAACCGGCGATCGTCGACGGTCAGGGTTTGCGGCTGGGTGATGAGCGCGCCCATGCCATAGACATGGTCGCCGTCCTCTTCCATCACGCCGTCGAAGTCGGCGTCCTTGGACCGGCGCGAGCCATCCGGGCGCAAGGGGTAATATTCGTTGAACAGGCGTTCGGCGACAGCAGGGGGCGCCAGGCGCATGCGCCATTGCAGCTCCCGGCTGGCGGCCTCGTGCAAAGCCGTCAGATTGGAGAAGCGCCGCTCCACATTGGCCGAGCGCTCGCGCACATAGTCGGCGAGGAAGGTCACTTCCTGCTTCGCCAATCCCTGCTGGAAGGCGAAGAACGCCGCCACCGTCGCCAGCAGCGTGATGCCCAAGGCGTACATGCCGATCCGGATCAGGAAATCGCGGGAGAGAGAGGATTTCGCCATGGTCGCCAGTAGTGTCCAGCGTCCAGAATAGGCGGGAAGCCTTGAAACAGTATTACCCAATCGCTTGCGAACGCGGCTCATGCGCGCGCGCCAAGATGAACCGCGCCTAACATTTTCGGTTCAAGCGCCAGTCATGTGGTATGGTTAACCTGCGCTACACACGGTGGATCAGGAGGAGGTCAGGAACTCAATCCTGCCAGTCGTGCAAATTCAACAGGAGGGACTTCCATGTCGACCAAGTCTGTTGCGTTAGGTGCGTTCGTGCTCGCCACCTGTCTATCTTCGGCGGCGTTCGCCGGCGATCAGCCCATTAATCCCGCGGTCAATCCAAATATTGCTCGCCAAATCCCGGGTGGTCTTTGGGATCCGTCCCTGAGCATGTGTCCGGCCGGCTGGGTGGCCAATCCTGCACATATCGACCCCAACAATCCCTATGGGCAGAGCTACACCTGCACCGGCCCGCGGATCGTGTGCAATCGCTACTTCAAGCCGGTGCCGCCCATTGTGGGGTCCGTCCCCGGCACAGCGCCTCCGGGTCAGTTCGCCATCCCCACCAACTTCTACGGGTCGCCGGTGATCATCCTGCCCAATGGGCACATGCAATACACCTGCGCCGAGCCGCCGCCCCCGCCGCGCTAAACGCCGCCCGGGTTTAGACGAATGCGCCGGCGGGGAGCCCTCCTCGCCGGCGAATCTTTTTGGCGTATCAGTCTGAGTCAGGCCGCCGCGGGCTTCAGCGCCTCGAACGGCAGATGGATGCCGCACTCCTCCCGCGCCTCGTCAGCCCAGCGGCCGGAACGGTCGCCCGCCCCGCCGGCGCTCGGCTTGGTGCAGGGCCAGCAGCCGATGGAACTGTAGCCGCCCTCCACCAAGGGATGGCGCGGCAGGTTATTGGCCTCGAAATAGGCCTCCACCTGCTCGGCGGTCCAATTGGCCAGCGGGTTCACCTTCACCTGGCCGTCCTGCACCTCGAACACCGGCAGGTGCAGCCGTCCGCCGCCGTGCAGGCGCTTGCGGCCGGTGATCATGGCGTCGAAGTCGCCGCGCACGCGGGCCAGCGGCCGCACCTTGCGCAGGGCGCAGCAGGCGTCGGTATCCTTGGCCCACAGATTTCCGTCGGCGTCCTCAGCGGCGGCTTCCGCCACGTCAGGCGTCAAGATGCGCACGTCGGTGAGGCCAAGGCGCTTCACCAGGGCGTCGCGATACTGCAGCGTGGGGGCGAAGTGGCGGTCCGTGTCCAGGAACACCACCGGCGTGGCGGGATCGATCTTCGACACCAGGTGCAAGATGATCGCCGCCTCGGCCCCGAAGGACGACAGCACGGCGATGCGCCCCTCGAAGGCGTCGCGGATGGCCGCCTCCAGGATCGCCGCCGCCGGGGCTGTGCGGAACTGGGCGTTGAGCCGCTTCACCCGATCGGCGGGCGCCTCGGTGAGATGCCGCTCGCGCCGCAGCTGCCACACCGGCGCGGCGGACCTCGCCGTGGGCTGGTAGTTCAGGCTGAAGGTGGACAAGGCCTTGGTCCACTCGCCCTCCACCGCGTCGTCGTTCAGCGCCACGGCGTCGAAGCCCACCCGCTTCAGGTGCTGGGCCTGGTCGGGCAGAAGGTCGCCCGTGGCGATGAGCTCGCCCTCATAGCCTTGCTCGCGCAGCTGAGCGGCGAGGGAGAGGCCGCGCCCGTCGCGAAAGGCGGGGAACTCCACCACCACCCGCTCCAAGGCGCCAAGGTGCGGCTTCAAGCGCCCCGCCCCCACGTCGCCGCGCACGCGCAAGCCGCCGCCGTTGGCGCGGCCCTCGCCGGCCTCGAAGGACGACAGCTCGTCCGCATGAAAGTCCGCCAAGGCGGCGGTGTTAAGCAGCCTCATAGATGGCCTCCTTGAAGGGCTCCACGCCCAGGCGCCGCACGCAGTCGATGAAGCGTTCATCGCGGTTCTGGCGCAGCTGCAGGTAAAGCTTCAGCACCCGCTCGATGGCGGGGGCGACCTCGTTCGCCGGCACGCCCTTGCCGACGATCTCGCCGATGGCGGCGTGCTCATCCGGCGAGCCGCCAAGGGTGATCTGGTAGAACTCCTGGCCCTTCTTATCGACGCCGAGGATGCCGATGTGGCCCACATGGTGGTGCCCGCAGGCGTTGATGCAGCCCGACTGGTTGATGCGCACCTCGCCCACCTCGTCCTGGAAGTCGGGGTCGCCGAGCTGGCGCGAGATGGCCAGGGCCACAGGGATCGAGCGGGCGTTGGCGAGGCTGCAATAGTCGAGCCCCGGGCAGGAGATGATGTCGGTGGCGAGACCGGCGTTGGCGGTGGCGAGCCCGGCGAGGCTGAGCGCCGCCCATACCTCCGGCAGGTCGTCCAGCTTCACGTGCGGGAGGACGAGGTTCTGCTCATAGGTGGAGCGGATGTCGTCGAAGCCGAAGCGCTCGGCGATCTCGGCCGCCTGGTCGAGCTGGTCGGCGGTGATGTCGCCGGGCACTCCGTCCACCGGCTTCAGCGAAATGACCACGCTGGCGTAGCCGGGCTTCTTGTGCCGCTTCACGTTGTGGCGGGCGAAGCGGGCGAAGGCCGGGTTGGTCAGGTTGGCTTGATCGAAGGCCGCGCTCTTGGCTGGCTGAGCCGGCAGCACCGGGCCGTGAAAATAGGCGCGGATGCGGGCGAGCTCGGCCTCCGGCGGATTGAGATCATCCTTCGGGAGCGCGGCGAAGGTGTCTTCCACCTCGGCGCGGAAGGCCTCGACACCAATGGTCTGCAGCAGGATCTTGATGCGCGCCTTGTGGATGTTGTCGCGCCGACCGGCCAGATTATAGACCCGCAGGATCGCCGTCAGATAGGCGAGGATCTGCTCCGCCGGGACGAAGGGAGAGACCTCCTGGGCCAAGATCGGAATGCGCCCCTGCCCGCCCCCGGCGAACACCCGGAAGCCGAGCGCGCCGGCGGCGTTGCGGCGCAGTTCCAGCCCCACGTCGTGGGTGCGCATGGCCGCGCGGTCGTGCAGGCCGGCGATGACGGCGATCTTGAACTTGCGCGGCAGGAAGGAGAATTCCGGGTGGAAGGTGGACCACTGGCGGATCAGCTCGCACCACGGCCGCGGGTCCTCCACCTCGTCAGCGGCGGCGCCGGCGAAGGCGTCGGTGGTGACGTTGCGGATGCAGTTGCCGCTGGTCTGGATGGCGTGCATCTCCACCTTGGCCAGCTCGCGCAGAATCTCCGGCACATCCACCAGCTTGGGCCAGTTGAACTGGATGTTGGTGCGGGTGGTGAAGTGGCCGTAGCCCTTGTCGAAGCGGCGGGCGATTTCGGCGAACTTGCGCAGGCGTCGACCGTTCAGCGCTCCATAGGGCACGGCGACGCGCAGCATGTAGGCGTGCAGCTGCAGATAAAGCCCGTTCATCAGCCGCAGCGGCTTGAACTGGTCCTCGGTGAGGCGCCCGTCCAGGCGACGCTGCACCTGGTCGCTGAACTCCGCGATCCGCTCGGCCACCAGCCGTTCGTCAAACTCGTCGTAGCGGTACATCAGGCTCCCGCCACGGCTTGCCAGCCGATGCTGTGGCCCACCGTGGGGCCGCCGGCGCGGATGGTCTCCTTCAGGCGCTCGCGCCCGGCGAGGCCCTTTTCGTCGGCCTCGATGAGATAGGCGCCCACCACGGTGCGGAAGGCGGCGGCGGCCTCGGCGAGGGCGGCCTCGGCGCGGTCGGACGAGGTGAAGCGCTCTGCCTCGGCCAGGCGCTCGGACCAGGCGCCGTCTTCGGTGCGATAGACCACCGCGCCATCGGCGAGGCTGTTGGCGGTGAGGATCTTCATGCTGCGAATTCCCTGCGGACAAGGGCCGCGCCCCGCACCCCGGCGAGAGCGACGGTGGGGCCGATGAGGAGGAGCGCCGGGCCTTCCGGCGCGAGTTGCGCGACGAGGTCGCTAAGGGCGTCGAGCTGACCGATGGCCACGCGTTCGGAGGCGAGACCGCCGTTCTCGATCACCGCCACCGGGGTCGCGGGATCGCGTCCAGCCATGAGCAGATTGGCCTCGATCTCGCCCGCGGCGCCTGCACCCATGTAGATGGCAAGGGTGTGGTCCTTGGCCGACAGGGCCGCCCAGTCGATGGGCGCGCCGCCCGCCTTGGGCCGACCGGTGAGCAAGGTGACGGCGTGGGCGTGGTCGCGGTGGGTGAGCGGCGCGCCCAGCGAGGCGGCGCAGGCGAGCGCCGCGGTGACGCCCGGAATCACCTCGGTCTCGATCCCGGCGGCGCGCAGGGCTTCCAGCTCCTCGCCGCCACGTCCGAACACGAAGGGATCGCCGCCCTTCAGCCGCACCACGCGCCGGCCGGCGCGGGCCTCGGCGATGAGCAGGGTCTCGATCTCGTCCTGCGGCACGGAATGGGCGCTGGCCGCCTTGCCGACATAGAGCCGGCGGGCGTCGCGGCGGGCGAGGTTGAGGATCGCCGCGCTCACCAGACGGTCATGCACGATGACGTCGGCGTCTTGCAGAGCGCGCAGGGCCTTGAGGGTGAGCAGGTCCGGGTCGCCAGGGCCGGCGCCCACCAGCTGCACGAGGCCGCTTTCATGTTCGGGGCGGTTGAGCGCGCGCAGCACCTCGCGGCGGGCCTCGGCCGCCTGACCGGCGAGAGCGAGGCGGGCGGGCGCTCCGCGCAGGGCTCGCTCCCAGAAGCGACGGCGGGCGCCATGCTCCGGCAGGGCGAGCTTCACCGCGCCGCGCAGATCGCGGGCGAGCTTGGCCACCCGATCGAGACCCGCGGGCAGCAGCGCTTCGATGCGGGCGCGCAGGTCGCGGGCCAGCACCGGCGAGACGCCGCCGGTGGCGATGCCCACCACCACCTCGCCCCGATCGATCAGGGCCGGGGTCTGGAAGTCGCACAGGTCCGGCTGGTCCACCACATTGACGAGGGCGCCGGCGGCGCGGGCGAGCCTGGCCAGACGCTCGGCCTTGGCCCGGTCTTCCACGGCGATGAAGACGAACCGCACGTCGGCCAGAGCCTCAGCGAGAATTTCTGTGGGCGAAGTCGGATCAAGCCGCAGCAGTTCGCAGGGGGCGCCGACGAACAGGCGCGCCTTGGCCTCGGCGGCCGGGCCCTCGCCCAGCACCGCCACGCGGGCTCCATCCAGTTGAAAGGCCGCCAGAAATTGGCGCATGGCCGACGCTCCTAAAGCACCGGCTGCAGGTCGCGCCTGCAATCCGGCAGGCCGCCTTATTGCGCCGCCTGCCGCCGCCTCCAATCGAGCTTCCTTGGCGCGCACCCCAGCAAATCTAATCGAGCCGGCGCTTTATCAACAAATTCAATAAGTTGATGAGCCTCGCCAATCGGATTTAGAAATTCTCCCGGCGGGTCCAGCTTCTAATGGGCGCAGCTGTGTATTTTCCTACCGGACTCACAATGAAATCACCAACGTCCCCACGCCATGGCGTTTATTGAAAGCGTCACCACGCTAAACAGTTGAAAAAATGCTGGATAATCCGCAATGAATACGAACACTTCTGGTGATTTATTACTATTACAAAAATTCATATTCTTCAGTCTTGATATTCATATGCTCCATTTTATATAGTATGTTTTTTGTTCTCACGAAAAAGTTCCCGCGTTTTTCGCGTTAAAGGATATATATATTCCCTCGCAAGGGCTCGGGGATCGCCTCCTCTGCGGGTCCTTACTCCCAAGCGGATCGCCTGATCCGCGCCGGACAGGCGGGACGTCAGTGTCGTGCCCCCACTGGCGTCCCGTTAGTCTGGCTCTCGAATTGCACCTCCCCAATCAGCCTCCTGAATTCCCGCTGGCCAATCCTGCATGAACGTCGTTAAGTTGACGCTGACGACGCCGGGTCGCCTGCAATGAACCCGGCGCGCAGGGCAGGAAAGCGATCAGGGAAGGGACGGCATGAACAGGGCGCTCTTGGTGGGGGCCGCGGCGACGCTGGCGGTTCTGGGTCTTTCGGCGTGTCAGAAGCCGCACGGCGGCGCGGCGGTGGATGCGAAGCGGCTGTTGGCCGCCGACCAGGAGCCCGGCTCTTGGATGAGCTATGGCCGCACCTATTCGGAACAGCGCTACAGCCCGCTGACCGACATCAACGCCGACAATGTGGGCCAGCTCGGCCTCGCCTGGAGCTTCCAGCTGGCCACCAATCGCGGGGTGGAGACCACCCCCATCGTGGTGGACGGCGTGATGTATGTGACCAGCGCCTGGAGCCTCGCCTACGCCCTCGACGCCAAGACCGGCAAACTCCTGTGGACCTTCGATCCCAAGGTGCCGCGTGAGGTGGGCCACAACGCCTGTTGTGATGCGGTGAACCGGGGCGTGGCGGTGTGGAAGGGGCGGGTCTATCTCGCCACCCTGGACGGCCGCCTCATCGCCCTCGACGCCAAGACCGGCCAGCCGGTGTGGACCACGGTGACCGTGGATCAGACCAAGGCCTACACCATCACCATGGCCCCGCGCATCGTCAACGGGAAGGTCATGGTGGGCAATTCCGGCTCGGAATACGACACCCGCGGCTATGTCTCGGCCTATGACGCCGAGACCGGCAAGCTCATCTGGCGCTTCTTCACCGTGCCCGGCGATCCGGCCAAGCCGTTCGAGAACAAGGCCATGGAGATGGCCGCCAAGACCTGGAGCGGCAAGTGGTGGACCATGGGCGGCGGCGGCTCGCCCTGGGACAACATGTCCTACGATCCTGAGACCAACACGCTCTACTTCGGCACCGGCAATGGCGCGCCGTGGGACGAGAAGGCCCGCTCCAAGAAGGGCGGCGACAACCTGTTCCTGTCCTCCATCATCGCCGTGGACGCCGACACCGGCGCCTACAAGTGGCACTACCAGACCACGCCGGGCGACAGCTGGGACTTCGATTCCACCCAGAGCCTGATCCAGGCCGATCTGAAGATCGACGGCCAGGACCGCAAGGTGATCATGCAGGCCTCGAAGAACGGCTTCTTCTATGTGCTGGATCGCGTGACGGGCAAGCTGATCTCGGCCAAGCCCTATGTGAATGTCACCTGGGCCAAGGGGATCGACCTCGCCACCGGCCGTCCCATCGAGGCCGGCGACGACCACTACAACAAGGGCCCGGCCATCGTCATGCCATCGAGCTTCGGCGGCCACAACTGGCACCCCATGTCGTTCAGCCCCAAGACCGGCCTCGCCTACATCCCCGCGCAGGACGTGCCGGGAGTCTATGGCGCGGACGCCGGTTACGACTACACCCCCGGCCAGTGGAACACCGCCAATGCGCCGGAGCTGAACGTGCTGCCGCCCGACCCCAAGGCCCGCGCGGCCATGCGCAACGCCTTCCACGGCTATCTGGAGGCCTGGGACCCGGTGGCGCAGAAGCTGGCCTGGAAGGTGGAGCACAAGGGCCCCTGGAACGGCGGCACCCTGGCCACCGCGGGCGACGTGGTGTTCCAGGGCACGGCCGACGGCCACTTCAACGCCTATGACGCCAAGACCGGCAAACAGCTGTGGTCCACCGAGACCTATGCCGCCACCCTCTCCGGCCCCATGACCTACAAGGTCGACGGCGAGCAATATGTGGCCGTGGGGGCGGGCTTCGGCTCGGTCTACTTCCTGGTGGCGGGCTTTGCGCTGGAGCAGAAGGGCAATCCCGACAACGGCCGCATCGTGGTCTACAAGATCGGCGGCAAGGACACCCTGCCCAAGCCCGCGGCGCAGAAGCTCGTCATGCCCGAGCCGCCGGCCACCACCGCCTCGCCGGAGACCATCAAGAAGGGCATGCTCACCTATGCGCGCTTCTGCCTGGTCTGCCACGGCTACAACGCCATTGGCGGCGGGGTGATCCCCGACCTGCGCTATTCCGGCCTGATCGGCGATGCGAACGCCTTCCAGGACGTGGTGCTGAAGGGCGCGCGCAAGGACAAGGGCATGGTCAGCTTCGCCCAGGTGCTGAAGCCCGCCGACGCCGAGGCGGTGCGCAACTACATCATCACCGAGGCCAAGGCCGGCTACGCCGCGGAGCACCCGGCGAAGGGCAAGTAGGGACGAGTTGCGAGGGCGGCGTTCATCCACCGCCCTCGCCATTGATCCGCGCGTTCACCGCGCCATCATGCCGCCGTCGATGATGAGCTCCGAACCCGTGACATAGCGCGCGTCGTCCGAGGCGAGATAGGCCACCCCCGCGGCGATGTCGGCGGACTGGCCGGGCTTGCCCAGCGGGGTCAGGACGGCGGTGAGCGCGTCCAGATCGGGCCGATTGGCGCCGGGCGGATTCAGCACGCTGGCCACGGGCGTGGTCTCGCCGATGGAATCCCAGATCGGCGTATCGATGATGCCCGGATGCACCGAATTCACCCGCACTCCGTCCTGCAAGGCGGCGCATTCCATGGCCACGGCCTTGGTGAACAGCCGCACCGCCCCCTTGGTGGCGCAGTAGGACGACATGTTGGCGGCGCCGGAAAGCCCGGCCACCGAGCTCATATTGATGATCGAACCGCCGCCTCCCGCGCGCATCAGCGGCAGGCTGTGCTTCACGCCCAGGAACACGCCCTCGACATTGATCGACTGCTGCCGGCGCCATTGCTCGAGGGTGATGTCGGTGACCGCCCCGCCCGTGCCGATGCCCGCATTGTTCACCAGGATATCGAGGCGATGGAACTTCGTCTTCACCGCGGCCACGGCGGCGGTCCACTCGACCTCCAAGGTCACGTCCTGACGGCGATAGTCGGCGACGCCGCCGGCCTTGACGATGGCCGCCGCAACCTCGCGGCCCTTGGCGTCCTGCACGTCGGTGAGCATCACCTTTGCGCCCTCGGCCGCCAGCCGCTCGGCGCAGGCCCGGCCGATGCCGCTGGCCGCCCCGGTCACCAACGCGACCTTGCCCGTCAATCTCGCCATAAACCTCTCCCTGATCATTGTTCAGGCGAGCCTAGGCGAACTCAGACGCGCAATACAACCGTTTGCTTAGCCGGCGGCTATTGCGGCGGCGGCGGGCAGCGTTGCGCGTCGGGCGCGAAGGTCACATGGCGATCGCCGAAGACGAGATCGCCGGCCCCCGCAGGCGGCGCCGTCTTCGCCTTGCCCGCCAGCAGCGCCTCTCGGTCGCCGGCGCACAGGGTGAACGAGCCCGCCACGCGCCACTTGCCGTCCGTCCCCGGCGCCGCCAGGTCTGCGCGCGGGACCGGATCGTGCACCACCACCAGCGACGGCGCTTTGGCGCCTGGGAATCTGATCCACAAGCCGTCGCAGGCCGCAGCCGTATGGCAGTCGTTCAAACGCCAATCATCGCTGGCGAAATCCGGCTTCGGCGCCCCAGCGCCCCCGTGCATGCGCACTTCGGGCGGCTCGACCTTCGGTGCGATAGAACCCGCAGTTCGATAAGAGTCCGCCGCCATCGCCGTCTTGGCCTTCTCACCCACGGCGCCGGGCTTGGCGGCCAGGGTCTTCAGCGCCTCGCGGCCGTAGCGGGCCTCCTTAAACTTCAGGGCCAGGAAATCGAACTTGTCCACTGGGGTGCGGCCGCTCTCCAGGCGATGCAGCTGGTCGGCGACGGCGAGCTTGGCCGGGTCGGCCACGGGGGTCAGCAGGGCGAGGATCACCGCAACGCTGAACAAGGCAAGGCCGATATTGGTGGGCGCCATCCAGGCCATCCACGGCTTTGGCTTCAAGGCGCAGACGGCGTAGGCAGTGGCGTAGGCCACCACGATCAATGCGAGGGCGGCGGCGATCACCCGCTCCGAGGTGAGGCCGTACTGGTCGATGCGCAGCCACATGGCGTGGCCGGCGATGAGCGCCAGCGGCGCTACGGCCGGGGCGCCGGCCCGCACCGTGGCGCGCAGCACCAGCGGTCGGTCCGTGGCCCCGTTCTGGTAGATGGTGTTGATTAGGAAGATCAGTCCGACGGCGGCGGTGAACATCAGCCCCGCGGCGTGGTGCGTGTCCCACAAGGGCTTGAGGCCGGTGAACGGCAAGGTCGCCAGGAAGGCGATGATCAGCGCCGTGAGCAGCGGGGTCAGCCAGGACAAGAGTCCAAGCACCAGGGTGCGCCCGCCACGGATCAGGCTGTGCCGCACGTCGGTGAGGTGCAGAGCCGCCGCATAGGCGACGAACGTGGCCGGCACATGGAACCAGGTCTTCTCAAGCAACTGTTGCAGGGCTTCGATATGCACCAGCTTGAAGAGGGCCGCGCCGATGAGTAGGATGACCCAGAACACCCCCACGAAGGCCGAGGCGAGGGCGAGTTGCAGCCCCTGCTTCCAGGCGATGTCGAATAAGGTGTTGTAGCGGGCCACGAGGCGGCGGTCGGCGTCGCCCCCGGCGATGAGGGCGTTGAGGATAAAGAGCGCCGCGCCGGTCCCCGCGATCATGGGCAGGCTGGGCAGACCGGCCACGCTGCTCAAGTTCACACCCGTTCCCGCTTCGCGCCAGAGGCTGTAGGTCGCCAGCCCCGCAACCCCCGCCGTCGCCGCCGTGGCCCAGACGCTGAGCGTCCACAGGCGCAGGCGCGCCATGCCTTCGATCTTCACCAGGGGCGTATAGACCGCCACCGCCCACAGGGCGGCGTTGAGCATGGGCGCGGTGGAGGGCCAAACTTTTTGCTTGGCCGCCTCCATCAGGAGGTAGAGCACGACGCCTTGTGCGAGGCCGGCGGCCAGCCGTGCGGGCCCCGCCCAGCTGCGCGGCGGCGCCTCGTCGTGGAGTTCTGCGTCGGTCATGGCCCCCTCCCCTCAACCGTCGGGAGTGAGCTTAGCTCAATCAGCGTGGCGAAGCGATGGCGGCCCTCAGTCCTCGTCCATCTTCAGGGCGGCGATGAAGGCCTCCTGCGGGATCTCCACCTTGCCGAACTGGCGCATGCGCTTCTTGCCCTCCTTCTGCTTGTCGAGGAGCTTGCGCTTGCGGGTGGCGTCGCCGCCGTAACACTTGGCCGTCACGTCCTTGCGCAGGGCGCGCACGGTCTCGCGGGCGATGACCTTGCCGCCGATGGCCGCCTGGATGGGGATCTGGAACATGTGCGGCGGGATGAGGTCCTTCATCTTCTCGCACATGGAGCGGCCGCGGGTGTCGGCGCGGGTGCGGTGCACCAGCATGGAAAGCGCGTCCACCGGCTCGGCGTTGACCAGGATCGACATCTTCACGAGGTCGCCGGTGCGGTACTCCTCCATCTGGTAGTCGAAGGAGGCGTAGCCCTTGGAGATGGACTTCAGCCGGTCATAGAAGTCGAACACCACCTCGTTCAGCGGCAGGTCGTACACCACCATGGCCCGGGCCCCCACATAGGAGAGCTCGCGCTGGGCGCCGCGGCGATCCTGGCACAGCTTGATCACCGCGCCGAGATATTCGTCCGGGGTGAAGATGGTGGCCTTGATCCACGGCTCGGCGATGGAATCGATGCGCACGGCGTCCGGCATGTCGGCCGGGTTGTGCAGCTCGATAACATCGCCGTTGGTGAGGGTGATCTTGTAGATGACGCTCGGCGCGGTGGCGATGAGGTCGAGGTTGAACTCGCGGCTCAAGCGCTCCTGAATGATCTCCAGGTGCAAGAGCCCCAGGAACCCGCAGCGGAAGCCGAAGCCCAGGGCCGCGCTCGTCTCCATCTCATAGGTGAAGGAGGCGTCGTTGAGGCGCAGCTTGCCCACCGCCGCGCGCAGGTCTTCGAAGTCGGCTGCGTCCACCGGGAAGAGGCCGCAGAACACCACCGGCTGCACCGGCTTGAACCCGGCGAGCGCCTCAGGCGTCGGGCGCTTGTCGTCGGTGATGGTGGCGCCCACGGCGGCGTCGGCGACCTCCTTGATGGAGGCGGTGAGGAAGCCCACCTCGCCGGGCCCGAGGCTGTCCACCGTCTCGCCCTTGGGCCGGAACACCCCCAGACGATCGATGGTGTAGACGGCGCCGGTCTGCATCATCCGGATGCGCTGGCCCACCGTCATGCGGCCATTGAGGATGCGCACCAGCACCACCACCCCGAGATAGGCGTCGTACCAGGCGTCCACGAGCAGAGCCTTCAGGGGCTGGGTCTCATCGCCCTTGGGCGGCGGCAGGCGCTTGACGATGGCCTCCAGCACGTCGTGGATGCCGAGCCCGGTCTTAGCCGAACACATCACCGCGTCGGAGGCGTCGAGGCCGATGACGTCCTCGATCTGCTCGCGCACGCGTTCCGGCTCGGCGGCGGGCAGGTCCACCTTGTTCAGCACCGGCACGATTTCGTGGTTGTGGTCGAGGGCCTGATAGACATTGGCCAGGGTCTGGGCCTCCACCCCCTGGCTCGCGTCCACCACCAGGATGGAGCCTTCGCAGGCGGCGAGGCAGCGCGAGACCTCGTAGGCGAAGTCCACGTGGCCGGGCGTGTCCATCAGATTGAGCACATAGCGCTCGCCGTCGTCGGCCTTGTACTCCAGCCGCACGGTCTGAGCCTTGATGGTGATGCCGCGCTCCTTCTCGATGTCCATGGAATCGAGCACCTGCGAGGTCATCTCGCGGGCGGTCAGGGCGCCGGTCTCCTGGATCAGGCGGTCGGACAGGGTCGACTTGCCATGGTCGATGTGGGCGACGATGGAGAAGTTGCGGATGTTGGAAATCGGCACGGTCATGCGCGCGCCTTAGCATCGCGCCCCGATCGCGTCACCATCGAGCTTAGCTTGCGCGGCGCTAGGCGCTCAGCGGCTGGTTCAGCTCGGTGCGCCACTGGGACGGGTCGAGGTTGTCGGCGGGCCCCACCACATAGACTTCCCAGAGGTCGCCGCGCGGCGTGAGGCCCTTGGCCTTGATCCACTCGCCGAACTGGCCCCAGGCGCCGAACAGGCCGTCGTAATTGCCCACATAGACCGCCCGCGCTACCTTGGCCGCCGGGCGCAGGCCCGTCTGCACGCGACCGCTGGCCTGCACGGGCGCAGCCACCGGAAACGCCACGTCGAAGGTCATGCCGTCGGCGTCCATCTCGTGATAATGGGCGAACATCGGCCCCGCCGGCGCCACGCCCTGGGCGGCGAGCTCGGCCATCAGTTCGCCGATGGCCGGACCGAACACGTCCTTCAGCTCCGAACGCGCGGCGTGCAGCGGGATATAGGCGATGGCCTGTTCCGGCACTTCGGCGAGGCTCGGCGATTCGATCATGGTGGGCTCAGGCCTTCTTCAGGAAGCAGGTCTTCAGCACCAGGCCCTTGATCTTGTCGGAATTGCCTTCGATCTCCTCGGGGTCCGAGGTCAGGCGGATGTTCTTGATCAGGGTTCCGCGCTTGAGGCCGGTGGTGGAGCCCTTCACCTTCAGGTCCTTGATGACGGTGACATTGTCGCCGTCCTTGAGGATGTTGCCATTGCTGTCGCGCACTTCGTCCATGGGGCCCTCGCGGAAATCGTCGCAGAGCCGCTAGCATCCCCAGCGTAAACGGCCAAGCGGCGCTTACGGTAAACTCAGCGTTAAGGCTCCTTAGGCATTTCTGAATCGAAATTCGGCCGCAATGGCTTTCTAGCCTGCGCGCGTCATTTGGAGCTGTCGATGGATCGCCGCAATCTCATCCGCCTCGGGGTTGGTCTCGCCGCCGGAGCGGCTACGGAGCGCGCCTTTGCGCAAGGTCCGGCCGCATCGCCGAACGTGACGCCGAGCCAGCAGCCCGCCCCGCCCCCGCCGCAGGGCACGCCGACCATGCCCGAGCCCGCCCCCACCATCCGCCCCAACTACGCCGCCACGCCCCAGGCCGACACCTACAGCAAGAACGAGATCGTCGGCGCCGCCTCGGACTTCCTCGGCGTCGGAGCCGAGGCGGTGGGCGCGGCCATCGAGAAGGTGTTCGCCGACAACGGCCGCCCCACGGGCTATATCGCTGGCCAGGAAGGCGCCGCGGCCTGGATCCTTGGCCTGCGCTACGGCAACGGCCAGCTCTACATGAAGAACCGTCAGCCCGAGCACGTCTACTGGCGCGGCCCGTCGGTGGGCTTTGACCTGCGCGCCAATGCGTCGCGGGTGTTCACCCTTTGCTACAATCTGCAGTTCCCGGAATCCATCTTCCAGCGCTTCCCCGGCGTGGAGGGCTCAGCCTATTTCATTGGCGGGCTTGGGGTGAACTATCAGAAGGCCAACGGCATCGTGCTCGCCCCGGTGCGGGCGGGCGTCGGCCTCGGCGCGGGCGCCAACATCGGCTATCTCGCCTATGCCCGCAATTCCAGCTGGGTTCCGTTCTGAAAGCTCTGGACGCAAGACCCCTCGCCGATCATTTAGGCGTCGTGCGCCCCGATCTGAGACATCTCGATCTGACAGGTAAGGTCATCTTGCAGGTGATCCCCGCCCTCGACACCGGGGGCGCGGAGCAGACCACGCTGGATGTGGCCGAGGCGGTGGTGAAGGCCGGCGGCCGGGCCCTGGTCGCCTCCCGTGGCGGCCGCATGAACGAGCAGCTCAAGGCCAGGGGCGGCGAGCTGATCCCCCTGCCCCTGCATTCCAAGGCCCCGGGCGATCTGATCTTCTGCGCCCGCCAGCTGCTTCAGGCCATCCGCCGCCACAAGGTCAGCCTGGTGCATGTGCGCTCGCGCGCGCCGGCCTACCCGGCTTTCTGGGCGGCTCGCCGCGCCCACGTGCCGATGCTGGCCACCTATCACGGGGTCTATAACGCCCGCTCGCCGCTGAAGCGCTGGTACAATTCGATCATGACCCGCGGCGATCTGACCATCGCCAATTCCGACTACACCCGCGCCCACGTGCTGGCCGAGCATGGAACCACCCCCGAGCGAGTGATCAGCATCCCGCGCGGCGTCGATCTCACGCGCTTCACGCCGGAGCTGGTGTCGCCCGGGCGCGTGGCCCTGCTGCGCCGCAAGTGGGCGCTGGAGAACGATCCCCGCCCCGTGGCTCTCCTCGCCGGCCGCCTCACCCGCTGGAAGGGCCAGACCCTGGCCATTGAGGCCCTGGGCCGGCTGAAGGCGCAAGGTCGCGACGATCTCATTCTGGTGCTGGCCGGGGATGATCAGGGCCGCGGCGAATACTCCGCCGAGCTCCACCGCCTGACCCGTGATTTGGGCGTGGCGGATCAGGTGCGCTTCGCCGGCCATGTGGCCGACATGCCTGCCGCCTATCTCGCCGCCGACTTCGCCCTCGCTCCGTCGCTGGAGCCCGAAGCCTTCGGCCGCACCGCCGTAGAGCCGCAGGTGATGGGGCGCCTGGTGCTGGCCGCCAACCATGGCGCGGCCACGGAGACGGTGATCGACGGCGAGACCGGCTTCCTTCTGCCGCCCGGCGATGTGGGGGCCTGGGCCGAAGGGCTGAAACGCGCCCTCGATCTCACGCCAGAAGACCGCGCGGCCATGACCGCCGCCGCCGCTGAGCGTTCCCGCCGGCTCTATTCGCTCGAGGCCATGACCGAGGCGACGCTGGCCGTGTACCAGCGGCTGCTCTCCGGCGCGGCCTGAACCCATGCTCATCCTCGTCATCAAGCTCGCCGCCCTGGGCGACATGGTGCAGTCCTTCCCCTCGTTTCGGCGCATCCGCGCGGCGCATCCGGAGGCGGAGTTGCACCTCCTCACCACGCCTCCGTTTGTCAGCCTCGCCAAGGCCTCAGGCCTGTTCGACCGCATCGACGGCGACGGCCGCCCGCGCACGCTTCTGGAGCATCTGAAGCTGTTCGCCCGCCTGCGCCGCGAACGCTATGACCGGGTCTATGACCTCCAGACCTCCGAGCGGTCCTCGAGCTACTTCTACGCCCTGTGGCCGCGCCGGCCGGACTGGTCCGGCATCGCCAAGGGGTGCAGCCTGCCGCACGCCAACCCGAAGCGCGACTTCATGCACACCCTGGAGCGCGAGGCCGAGCAGCTGAAGTTCGCCGGGCTCTGGCCCGACGCCCCCACGGCCCCCGGAACCGCCCCGCCGCCAGACCTCTCCTTCATGTTCGCCGTGCCGCGCGCGGACCAGCAGCCGGCCGCCTTTGGCCTGTCATCCCCCTACGCCCTCCTTGTGCCTGGCGCCTCGCCGCTGCGGCCGCTGAAACGCTGGCCGGCTGAGCGCTACGGCGCCCTTGCCCGCGACCTCGCGGCGGCCGGCATGCAGGTCGCCGTCGTCGGAGGTCCAGGCGAGGCGGCCATCGCCGAGCAAATCCAGCAGCTTGCACCGCAAACCCGCAGCCTGTGCGGGTGTACCGACTTCGCGCAGGTTGCGGCGCTCGGGGCTCAGGCGGCGCTGTGCGTGGGCAACGACACCGGCCCCACCCACCTCATCGCGGCGACCGGCGCCCCCACCCTCGTCCTGTTCGGCGAGGACTCCGATCCGGCCCTCTGCGCCCCTCGCGGCGCGCGTGTGCGCGTACTGCAACGCGACCCCCTGGCCACACTCGAGCCAGAGACCGTGTTGAAAGAGTCGCAAGCCCTGACCATCGCTTGAAAAAAGCCCATTTTCCTGCGATCTTTTGGGATTGTGGGTGGGTTGTGACTCGTTGTTGAGACAACGGCGCTAAATCCCCCGCATCCCAGCCACTGATAGGAGACCGCCGCTATTCGCCGCCCGATGCAAACACCGCCGACCAAGGATGGCCCGCGGATCAATGAGGATATCCGCGTTCCGCGAGTGTTGTTGATCGACCAGAACGGCGAGAAGCAGGGGGTCATGCCCACCTCCGCCGCCTTGGAAGCCGCCGAGGAGGCGGGGCTCGATCTTGTGGAAGTGTCGCCCAACTCCGATCCGCCCGTTTGCAAGATTCTGGACTTTGGCAAGTACAAGTTCCAGGAGCAAAAGAAGAAGAACGAGGCGCGCAAGCGGCAGAAGGTCGTCGAAATCAAAGAGATCAAGCTGCGACCCAATATCGACGTCCATGACTATGAGGTGAAGGCCAAGGCCATGCGCCGCTTCTTTGAAGAGGGCGACAAGGTGAAGGTGACGCTGCGCTTCCGCGGCCGCGAACTGGCCCACCCCGAACTTGGCATGAAGCTGCTGCAGCAGGTGAAGGCCGACTTCGAAGAGGCGGCCAAGGTCGAATACGAGCCGCGCATGGAAGGCAAGCAGATGATCATGATCCTCGCGCCTCGCTAAGCGGGTCCGAGGAAAAGTGGGAACCGATTTTCCGCCCGCGGACCCGCTCAATAAAGATCACTTCCCCATCACACAGTTGCGCCGGGCCCCGTTTTGCCTTAAACGACCCGGCTCTTCCGGAGCCGCCTGGCCAAAGGCATGCCATGGCGGCTCGTCACGCTGAAAAGAAGGACGGGCCTTCGGGTCCGTGAGCCAAATGCCGAAGTTGAAGACCAAGTCGGGCGCCAAGAAGCGCTTCAAGATCACGGCTACGGGCAAGGTGAAGGCTGGCGTCGCCGGCAAGCGCCACCGCCTGATCAGCCACAACGGCAAGTACATCCGCTCCAACCGGGGCACCAAGGTGATGACGGACTCTGACGCCAAGTCGATCAAGTCCTGGCTGCCGTACGGCTGATTTCTCAAACATTCCAACGATCTTGAAGGTGAACTGATATGGCTCGCGTCAAGCGCGGCGTCACCGCCCACGCCAAGCACAAAAAGGTTCTTGAAAAGGCCAAAGGCTTTTACGGCCGCCGCAAGAACACCATCCGCACCGCCAAGGCCGCCGTCGACAAGGCCGGCCAGTATTCCTATCGCGACCGCAAGGTGCGCAAGCGCAGCTTCCGCGCCCTGTGGATTCAGCGCATCAACGCCGCGGCGCGCCTGGAAGGCTTTACCTACTCCCAGTTTATTCACGGCCTGGACGTGGCTGGGATCGACATGGACCGCAAGGTGTTGGCCGATGTGGCCGGCGCCGATCCCGTTGCGTTCAAGGCCATCGCCGACAAGGTGCGCGCCGCCCTGGCCTAAGAGCCAATTTTATTGTCGTCATCCTCGGGCTCGGTCCGGGGATGACGGTCGGCGACTTCTCTATACCGAACAATCCCGGCGGAAGCCGGGACCTAGGGCTGTCCAGCTTTCCGGCAAGCTCGCCAAAAAAGCCTGGGTCCTCGCCTTCGCGAGGATGAGCGGAATTAGATATTACCTCCGCGCCATGCGGAATACCGCCTGCCGCGCCGCTCTCGAAACCTGGCGGAGGAGCGCCTATAAGGCGCGTCTCCAAGGACGCCTCCAGTTCCTGCAGGATGACGATGACGGATCTCGCTTCCCTCGAAACCACGCTACTTGCCGACATCGCCGCGGCCGCCGACCTCGCGTCGCTGGACGCGATCCGCGTCGCCCAGCTGGGCAAGACCGGGGCCATCTCGGGGCTTTTGAAGTCCCTCGGGGCCATGAGCCCGGAGGCGCGCAAGGAAGAAGGCCCCAAGATCAACGGCCTGCGCGATCGGGTTCAGTCCGCCCTCGCCGCCCGCAAGGAGCACCTGGAAGCTGAGGCTCTCAACGCCCGCCTCGCTTCCGAGAAGCTCGACCTCACCCTCCCCGCCCCGCCCCGGCGCAAGGGCTCGGTGCACCCGACCCTGCAGGTGATGGACGAGATGATCGCCATCTTCGCCGACATGGGCTTCTCGGTGGCCGAAGGTCCGGACATCGAGGACGACTTCCACAACTTCACCGCCCTCAACTTCCCGCCCAAGCACCCGGCGCGGGAGATGCACGACACCTTCTTCTTCCAGCCCAATGAGGCCGGGGAGCGCAAGCTGCTGCGCACGCACACCTCGCCGGTGCAGGTGCGCACCATGCTGAGCCAAAAGCCGCCCATCCGCATCATCTCGCCGGGGCGCACCTATCGCTGCGACAGCGACCAGACCCACACCCCCATGTTCCACCAAATCGAGGGCCTGGTCATCGACAAGGCCATCCACATGGGACACCTGAAGTGGACGCTGGCCACCTTCGTGGCGCGCTTCTTCGAGACCGAGAGCGTGGGCATGCGGTTTCGGCCGCACCACTTCCCCTTCACCGAGCCCTCGGCCGAAGTGGACATCCAGTGCGATCGCTCCGGCGGCGAGCTGAAGATCGGCCAGGGCGCCGACTGGCTGGAGATCCTCGGCTCCGGCATGGTGCACCCCAATGTGCTGCGCAATTGCGGCATCGATCCGGACGAGTACCAGGGCTTCGCCTTCGGCATGGGCGTGGATCGCCTGGCCATGCTGAAATACGGCGTGCCGGACCTGCGCGACATGTTCGGCTCGGACGTGCGCTGGCTCGCCCACTACGGCTTTTCCGCCTTCGCCGCCCCCAATCCCGCCAGTGGCCTGAGCTGAGGGGCCCATGTCCCGCATCCTCACCCGCCCCTATGACGAGCGGGACCGCACGGCGGTGCTCGCCCTGTTCGACCAGAACCGGCCGGAGTTCTTCTCGGCCGAGGAGCGCGACTGGCTGGAAGAGACGCTGGAAGCGCCCGACGGTCCGCTGTTCGTCGTAGAGGTGGACGGCGAGGTCGCGGCCTTCGGCGGCTATGAGCTCCTGGAGCACTACAACCGCGCCCTCATCGTCTGGGGCATGGCCGCCCGCGCCCGCCACGGCCAGGGGCTCGGCAGGGTCCTCTTGCTAGAGCGCCTCGCCCGCATCGCCCGCGAGACCCCGGCCACGCGCTGGGTGGTGGTGGACACCTCCCCCGCCTCCGCGCCCTTCTTTGAGAAGAACGGGTTCGAGACCGTCGCCGTGTGGCCGCAGGGCTATCGCGACGGCGAGACGCTGCACGAGCTGCGTCTCGATCTCGCGATAGCCCTGCCCATCGACACCCTCGACGCCCGCCTCGCCGCGGCCCGCCAACACGCCGAAGCCCAGCTCGGAGCTGCCCCATGAAGTTCACCCTCTCCTGGCTCAAGGAGCACCTTGAGACCGAGGCCAGCATCGCCGCCATCGCCGAGGCCATGACCATGGCCGGGCTCGAGGTGGAGCACGTGGACGATCCGGCGGTGAAGCTCGCCCCCTTCTCGGTGGCCAAGATCCGCGAGGCCGTGCAGCACCCCAACGCCGACCGCCTGCGGGTCTGTCAGGTGGAGACGCGGGACGGTATGAAGGAGATCGTCTGCGGCGCCCCCAACGCTCGCGCGGGGCTCACCACCATCTACGCTCCCATCGGCGCCTATGTGCCGGGCCTCGGCGTCACCCTGGTGGAGAAGCCGGTGCGCGGCGTGGTGTCCAACGGCATGCTCTGCTCGGCCAAGGAGCTGGAGGTTTCCGAGGAGAGCGACGGCATCCTTGAGCTTTCCGACCAGTTCGCCGTGGGCGCCACCGCGGCCCAGGTGTTCGGCCTTGAGCCGGTGATCGACTTCGAGGTCACCCCCAACCGCCCTGACTGGCTGGGCGTCGTCGGCATCGCCCGCGACCTCGCCGCAGCCGGGCTCGGCAAGCTGAAGACCCCGCCTGTGACCCCCGTGGCGGGCCAGTTCCCCTGCCCCATCGACATTCGCATCGAGGCGCCCGAGGCCTGCCCGGTGTTCGCCGGCCGCCTCATCCGCGGGGTGAAGAACGGCCCCTCCCCCGCCTGGCTGCAACAGAAGCTCGCCGCCATCGGCCTGCGCTCCATCAACGCCCTGGTGGATGTCACCAACCTCCTCTCCTATGACCGGGCCCGGCCGCTGCACGTCTATGACGCCGACAAGCTGGCCGGCGTGTTCGTCGCCGCGCGCCTTGGCCGCGAAGGCGAGAGCTTCCTCGCCCTCGACGGCAAGAGCTATGAGGTCGCCCCGCACCACTGCGTCATCGCCGACGCCCGGGGCGTCTTGGGCTTCGGCGGGGTCATGGGCGGCGAGGACAGCGGCTGTTCCGAGGCCACCGTGAACGTGTTCGTGGAGGCGGCCTATTTCGACCCCATCCGCACCGCCCAGACCGGCCGCGACACCGGCATCACCTCCGACGCCCAGTACCGCTTCGCCCGCGGCGTCGACACCGGCTTCATCACGCCGGGGCTGGAGCTGGCCACGGCGCTGATCCTTCAGCTCTGCGGCGGCGAGCCGTCCGAGATCAAGGTCGCGGGCGAGATCCCCGCCCCGCCGCCGGCCTTCGCCTTCGACCCGACCTATGTCGAGCGCCTGTCCGGCCTTTCCATTCCGCGCGAGCAGAGCCTGTCCATCCTGGCCGACCTTGGCTTTGAGGTCGCGGGCGCGGGCGACCGGCTCACCGTCCAGCCCCCCACCTGGCGCCGGGACGCCGAAGGGCCTGCCGACCTCGTGGAAGAAGTGGCGCGCATCGCCGGCTTCGCCGCCCTGCCCTCCACCCCCCTGCCGGCGGTGGAGCCGCAGCCGGGCGGGGTGCTCAATCCTCGCCAAGCGCGCGTGCGCATCGCCCGCCGAGCCCTCGCCGCCGCCGGTTTCGCCGAGACCGTGGGCTGGAGCTTCACCTCTCGTCGCAACGCTACGCTATTCGACGGCGGGGCCGAGGCGCTGGTGCTGGCCAACCCCATCGCCGCCGAGCTCGACTGCATGCGCCCCTCGGCTCTGCCCGGCCTGATCGAGGCGGTGGGCCGCAACGCCGCCCGCGGCTTTCCCGACTGCGCCCTCTTTGAGATCGGTCCGGTGTTCGGCGGTGATGAGCCGAAAGACCAGCGCACCACGGTGACCGCCGTGCTCGCCCCCCGCCCGCCCCGGCGCTGGGACGGCGGCGCGGCCGACGACCTCTTCACCCTGAAGGGCGTGTTGCTGGCTCTGCTGGAAGAGCTGGGCGCGCCGGTGGCCTCCTTGCAGACCGTGCAGGGCGCGTCGCCCGCGTGGTGGCACCCGGCCCAATCGGCGCGGCTTCAGCTCGGCCCCAAGGCGGTAATGGCCGAATTCGGGGCCCTGCATCCCTCGACCCTGAAGGCCCTCGACGTCGCCGGCCCCATCTACGCCTTCGAGATCTGGCTCGAGGCCCTGCCTGAGCCGAAGAAGCGGGCCGTGAAGACCCGCCCGGCGCTGGGTCTCTCGCCCTTCATGCCGCTCACCCGCGACTTCGCCTTCGTGGTGGATGAGGCCCGGGCCGCCGGCGAGCTGGTGCGCGCGGCCCTCGCCGCCGACAAGAGCCTCATCGCCGGGGCGCGGGTGTTCGACGTCTATCGCGGAGCGGGCGTGCCTGAGGGCCAGAAGTCGGTGGCCGTGGAGGTGCAGATCCAGCCCCAGGACAAGACCCTGGCCGAGGCCGACATCGAGGCCCTGTCGTCGAAAATCATCGCCTCGGTGGAGAAGAACTGCGGCGGGCGGCTGCGGGCTTGAGCATGGCCGAGACCGCGGGGCGGCTGCTGCGGCCGGACGGAAACACCCTCGCCTGGAAACGGATCGAGGGGCGTGGGCCGTGCGTGGTCTGGCTGGGCGGCTTCGCCTCCGACATGGGCGGGACCAAGGCCGAGGCCCTGGCCGAGTGGGCGGCGACGACCGGGCGGGCCTATCTGCGCTTCGACTATTTCGGCCACGGCGCCTCCACCGGCGCCTTCGAGGAAGGCACCATCGGCCGCTGGCGGGACGACGTGCTCGCCGTGATCGACGACCTGACCGAGGGGCCGCTGGTGCTGGCAGGCTCCTCCATGGGCGGCTGGCTCGCCTGTCTCGCGGCGCTGGCCCGGCCGGAGCGGGTGGAGGCCCTCGTGCTTATCGCCCCCGCCGCCGACTTCACCGAGAAGCTCATGGCCCCGAATCTGCCGCCTGAGGCGCATGAGGCCCTGGCGAAAGAGGGCGTCTGGCGCCGGCCCTCCCCTTACGAGGACGGCGGCTATCTCATCGCTCAGACACTGCTGGACGAGGGCCGGACCTGGTCGCTCTTGCCAGGGCCGGTGGCGATTGACTGCCCCGTGCGCATCCTGCAGGGCGGCGCCGATCCCGACGTACCCTGGCGCCATGCGCTCAGCCTCGCCGAGGCCATGACCTCGGAAGATGTGGTGTTCACCCTGATCAAGGACGGCGACCACCGCCTCTCGCGCCCGCAAGACCTCGCGAGGCTGATCCGAGAGGTGGAGGGGGTGGGGTGATGAGGTGATGGTGAGTCGACAGCTTTGGGTGGATCGGGCGCCACAACCAATCTAACCTGCACGCTGTAGCGAGGGGGCTCCGGAATGAGCGACGACCACACGGCGCGCAAAACGCTTTTCATTGTAGGCGCGCGCTATCGCGCTCTTCGCGATCTCAGCTTCGCGCGCGGTAATTTTATTCGGGGCGAAGTCGTAAAATTCGAGAATTACGCCGGATATAGTCATTACGACGGATGCCACGTTTATGAATTTCGCGCGGCGGATGGCGCCCTAAAGGAATGGTGGCTGAACGATCAAGACCCGGCCAATCTCGCGAAACAGATGTTCGAGCTGGTCTCCTTTCCTGATGAAATCGACTGGTCTTCGCCTGATGCTGAGAAATTCCGCATTCGCGTCACCTGGAAAAAAGTGTCTGTGGGAGAATATAAAGCGATCATTCGCGGCGAACATTGGCGATTAGTCATGGGTGATTTCCCATCCGAGCCGCTTTGGACCTTGATGATCAATTCGATCGCAGTTGCGCATTTTACAACATGGCCTCCCGAATGGCAGGTAGGAGGCTTTCTCTTTTGGCGGCGTTCACCGCCCAAATGAGCTAACGGGGGCGCTGGCGCGGTGATGGCAGGCGGGTAGGAGCTCATCATGTACGAGGCTCAGTTTCCATCCAAAATGGCGCGGATCGCCGCTGCATTAGCAGATTTGCTACACGATCACCCGTGGCAGGCTGGCGTGATGCAGGCCCTCGCGAGGGCAGCGTCGCAGTCTGACGTCAAGGCATTGGAGACGCTGTATGCAAGCGGAGATATCTGGGGCGGCTCTGGTTCGGTCTTTGACGTGAACCTTCAAAATCCCGAGGCAAAAAAGGCTCACTGCTCCCTATTAGTGGAGCTCGTTCAATCATTTGAGGACGCGGGGATTAGGTTTGCTCCGGCAAAAGCGCGTGCATCTATTTGCGCTGAGTGGTTGAGCAGCGGCGTTTTCGATAAGGGATGAACGGGTCGTTACTATAGCTGCAAGGCGAGCTGCAAATAGCAGACTCTTATTAGAATAAAATCACGGGAGCGCGGCTAACATGCTGCTCTTGACGTCAACATGAAAAGGCAATCACATCAGCGCAGGATTGCCAGGGGGTGGTTATGCGGCAGAAGATTTTTGGAACCATTTGCGCAGCCCTGACCGCATCAAGCGTTTTGACTTGCGCATTGCCTGCAACGGCTCAAAAAACCAAATGGCGCTGGTTTGGCGACCCACAGGTGATGGAACCACTTAATTGGATGAAAGGTCGCTGGGAAGGCGAAGCATGGTTCGATGATGACACGGGTAAGCACCACAAGTTATTCCGTATGGAGCGAGTCGGCCCGCTATTAGGAGGCTCAATAATAGTGATTGAGGGCGCTAGCTTCGAAATGAACGGCGCGCCCGCAGCATTTAATGACTTTAATATCATCTCTTGGGACGAACCAACTTTCCGCATCCGCTCTTATGCCTACGGAGCAGGCTGGGACGCAAACAACAGACTGGAAACTACACCAACAGGTTATGTATGGAAAAGCGTCGCTGGACCAACGACCTTTCGCTACATTGGAACTCATTCGGGCGACCAGTGGCGTGAAGTCTGCGAAGAAATTGATTCGACCGGTCGGGTCACCATACGTTTCGAAATGAATCTTCATCGAATTGGTGAAACCGACTGGCCAGCGGCCGGAATGTCAATGCCCAAGCAGATCCCCCGACAGGATCAATGAGAATTTGGCCATCACCAGGGCGCACCTACCGCACCTTGTTGCTATCATCTCCCCCCGCTTGCCCCTGCCCCTTCCGCCCGTTAGAGCATAATCCGATCAAACCGCTCCGATTATGCTCATACTCTATTGAATCTAGAGCATTTTTTACCCGAAAACCGGTTCCCACTTTTCGGAAAATGCTCTAAGGCCAGCCGTCCTCTTGCTGCGCGAGCGCCCATGGCCCGATACGACTTCGCCTCCGACAACACCGCCGGCGCGGCGCCCGAGGCGCTGAACGCGCTCCTCGCCTACAACGGCGGCGCGGCCTCGGGCTATGGAACCGACCATGTGACGGCCAAGGCCACCGACGCCGTGCGCGCCCTCCTCGACGCCGACGCCGACGTGCGCTTCGTGGCCTCGGGCACCGCGGCCAATGCGGTGGCGCTCTCCACGCTCTGCCGGCCGTTCGAGGCCGTGGTGGCGCATGAGCATGCCCATGTGTGCACCGACGAGACCGGGGCCCCCGGCTTTTTCGGTCAGGGGCTTGGGCTCATCGGCGTCGCCGGCGCCTCGGGCCGCATGGAGGTCGACGGGCTGAAGGCCGCCCTCGCCCAGCCCGACGCCTCCTATCGCCAGTCCCCCGCCGCCCTGTCCCTCACCAACGCCACCGAATATGGCACGGTCTATTCGGTGGGCGAGATCGCCGCCCTCACCGCCGAGGCCAAATCAAAGGGCCTGCCGGTTCACCTGGACGGTGCGCGCCTCGCCAACGCCGCGGCGGCGGGCTTCGACCTCAAGGCCATCAAGACGCTTGGGATCGACATCCTGGTGGTGGGCGGGACCAAGGCCGGCATGACCCCCACCGAGGCCCTCGTCCTGTTCGACCCATCCCTGTCGCGCCGCTTCGACGCCCGGCTGAAACAGGCGGGACAACTGCCCTCCAAGGGCCGCTTCTACGCCGCGCCCTGGATCGGCATGCTGGAGGACGGGGCCTTCCTGCGCCACGCCGCCCACGCCAACGCCATGGCGAAGCGCCTCGCCGCCCTGATGCCGTTCAAGCTGAACCACAAGGTGGAGGCGAGCGGCCTCTTCGTGGAGATGGACGAGCAGGCGCATCAGCGGCTCCTCGCCACCGGCTGGTTCGCCTATCGCTTCCTCGACGGCTCGGTGCGCTTCATGTGCTCCTGGGCCACCACCGAGGCCGATGTGGACGAGCTGGGCGAGGTGTTGAAGTCGATTGCCTAAGCCCCGCGCCAGAAAGGTCTGCATCATCGGCGCCGGCCCGGCGGGGCTGATGGCCGCTGAAGTCTTGAGCGCGGCCGGGCTCGCCGTGACCCTCCACGAGCGCATGGCCGCCCCGGCGCGCAAGTTCCTGCTGGCCGGGCGGGGCGGGCTGAACCTCACCCATGCCGAGCCCCTGCCGGCGTTCATCGCCCGCTATGGCGCGGCGACGGACTGGCTCGGCCCGATGATCGAGGCCTTCCCGCCGGCGGCGTTGCGCGCGTGGGCGGAAGGTTTGGGCGAGCCCACCTTTGTCGGCCCGAGCGGGCGGGTGTTCCCCAAGTCGCTGAAGGCCTCGCCCCTCCTCAGGGCCTGGCTGCGACGACTGGCGGCGCAGGGGGTGAGCCTGCGCACCCGCAGTCACTGGCAGGGCTTTGACGGCGAGGCGCTGCTGTTCGCCGATGCGGAGGGCGCGATCACGCGCGAAACCCCCGACGCGACCCTCCTGGCGCTGGGGGGCGCGAGCTGGCCAAGGCTGGGCGGCGACGGGACCTGGACCCGATACTTCGATCCGGCGGAGATCGCCCCCTTCCGTCCGGCCAATTGCGGCTTCGAGATCGCCTGGAGCGAGGCCTTCCGCGGCCGCTTCGCTGGATCGCCGCTGAAGACCATCGCCCTGTCGCATGAGGGCCGGACCGTGCGCGGCGAGGCGGTGATCAGCGCCTATGGCATCGAGGGCGGGGCGGTCTACGCCCTCTCGGCCCCCTTGCGCGACGCCATCGAGCGGGACGGGGCGGCCACGCTCCATCTCGATCTGAAGCCGGACCTCGACGCCGCCGCCCTCGCCGCGCGGCTTGCCAAAGGCGCCGCCGGGCAGTCCCTCTCCACCCGGCTGAAGAAGGCCGGCCTGCCGGCGATCACCGCCGCCCTCCTCCGCGAGGCCTTCCCCACCCCGCCCAAGGACGCGGCCCCCCTCGCCGCCGTCCTGAAGGCCGTGCCGCTCGCCCTTCTCGCCCCGCGGGGCCTCGCGCGCGCGATCTCCTCCGCCGGCGGGGTGAAGCGCGAGGCCGTGGATGCGGGGCTGATGCTGAGGTCCCGTCCGGGGGTCTTCCTCGCGGGGGAGATGCTGGATTGGGAGGCGCCCACCGGCGGCTATCTGTTGCAGGCCTCGTTTTCCATGGGCGTCTGGGTGGCGAAGGCTGTGCTCAAAAGGCTAGAAACAGGCGATGCGCAGCTATAACCGGCCCAAGGACGTGGCCCTCGTCCCCCCTGACCCCGCCCCCGATCTCGGCGGCGGGCGGCTCTGCGTGGTCACGCCCATCTATCAGCCCACCCTGACGCGGGAAGAAGAGATCAGCCTTCAGCTCCTCCGCCGCTTCTGCCCGCAGCATGAGAAGGTGATCCTAAAGCCCACGGGCCTTGTGCTGCCCTTCGACGCGGCCGACTTCCGCGTGGTGGAGCTCGATCCGGCCAATTTCGCCGGCATCAGCGCCTACAACAAGCTGATGCTGAGCGCCTGGTTCTACCGCCTGTTCGCCGGCTATGAGGCGATCCTGATCTACCAGACCGACTGCCTGATCCTGGGCGACGGGCTCGAGGCCTGGCTCGACCGGCCCTGGTCCTATGTGGGGGCGCCCTTCCTGCGCCGGGACGGCCAGTTGAAGGCGGTGGGCAATGGCGGCTTTTCCCTGCGCCGACCGGGGGATTTCCTCAAGGTGCTGACTTCAGAGCGCCTGAGCATGGCCAACCTGTCGCGCCCCCTGGTGAACCAGTACGCCAAGGGGACCTATCTGAAGATCCTGATGCAGGCGCTGAAGGCCGGGAACGCCGCCGATTTCGTCGAAGTCTATCCAAGAGCCGAAGACGAGTTCTGGAGCTTCTACGCCCCCCTCTTCCACCCCGACTATCGCCTGGCCCCGGCGGCGGAGGCCGCGCATTTCGCCGCCGAGACGAGGCCGCGGCGCATCGCTGAACTCGCCGGCGCCCCGCCGCTCGGCGGTCACGCCTGGACCGTACATGACCGGCCCTATTGGGAAGCGCGGCTCAAGGCCATCGGCGTGGAGCCCTGAGCCATGCGCCTCCTCGTTTTCGGCTATGGCTATGCGGCGGACGCGCTGCGACGGCGCTTGCAGCCACTGGGCTGGGACATCGCCGGCGTCGCCCGCTCGGAAGCGACCCAAGCGGCCATGCGGGCCGTGGAGGTCGAGCCTCTCTCCGCAGAGGCCGCCGCCGCGCAGCTTGGCGACTTCGATGCGCTGCTCATCGCCGCCCCGCCGGGGGAGACCGGCTGCCCGGGCTTCCAGGCGCTCGCAAATCCGCTGCGCCAGGGCGAGGCGCGGCCGGCTTGGATCGGCTATCTCTCCACCACCGGGGTCTATGGCGACCTCGGCGGCGGCTGGGCCTTTGAGGACAGCCCCTTGCGCCCGCTCTCGCTCCAGGCCGAGCGCCGGGTCGCCGCCGAGCGCGCCTGGCTCGACCTCGCCGAAGAGGCTCTGCTCGATGTGATGGTGTTCCGCCTGCCCGGCATCTATGGGCCGGAGGGGGAGGCGCCCTTCGCGCAAGGCCGCTCGCCGCTGGCCAAGCTGCGCGCCGGAGCCGCGCGCGTCATCGACAAGCCCGGCCAGGTGTTCTCCCGCATCCATGTGGACGATCTGGCCGGCGGGCTGCATGCCTCGTTGCGCAGGCCGAGGCGCGGCGGGATCTACAATCTTTGCGACGACAAGCCCTGCGCCACGGCCGAGACCTTCGACTACGCGGCCGAACTCCTGGGCTTCCCCCCGCCCCCGCGCCTGGCGTTCGAGGAGGCCCAGCTCAGCCCGGAAGCGCGGCGCTTCTATGCCGAGAACAAGCGCGTCGCCAACGCCCGCGCCAAGGCCGAGCTTCGGTGGCGGCCCGTCTATCCAACCTACCGCCAAGGCTTCCTAACGCTGTAATTTCGCGTTCACCACCTTGGGTCATGGTTAAACCCCGGCGCGACGACGCGCGCCAAGGACCACGCCCATGACGTTTCTCTGGTCGCGCTATTTCATCTTCCAGACCGTGCTGCTCCTGAGCGCCGCCAGCGCGGCCCTCGCCTATTATCTCCACCCGGCCTGGGCCTGGAGCTTCGCGCTTCTCGGCCCGCTCTTGCTGCTCGGCCTCTATGACCAGCTGCAGACGCGCCACTCCATTCTGCGCAACTACCCCATCATTGGCCACATCCGCTTCATCCTGGAGGCGATCCGGCCGGAGCTGCGGCAGTATCTGATGGAGGACGAACGCGACCCGGTGCCGTTCAGCCGCGAGCAGCGCACCCTGGTCTATCGCCGCGCCAAGGACGCAGGCGACGCCCAGCCCTTCGGCACGGTGCTGGATGTGGGCGCGGTGGGCTATGGCTGGATCAGCCACTCCATCCGCCCCAAGGTGGTGGAGGACCACGACTTCCGCATCACCATCGGCGGGCCGGCCTGCCGCCAGCCCTATCGGGCTTCAGTGTTCAATATCTCGGGCACCAGCTTCGGCGCGGTGAGCGGCCACGCCATCATGGCCCTGAACAAGGGCGCCAAGCTGGGCGGCTTCGCCCAAAACACCGGCGAGGGCTCCATCAGCCCCTATCACCGCCGCCACGGGGGCGACATCGTCTGGCAGGTGGCCACCGGCTATTTCGGCTGCCGCACCAAGGAGGGGCGCTTCGATCCGGACAAGTTCCGCCAGCAGGCCCTCGACCCGCAGGTGAAGATGATCGAGCTGAAGCTCAGCCAGGGGGCCAAGCCGGGCCATGGCGGGGTGCTGCCCAAGGCCAAGATCACCGAGGAGATCGCCAAGACCCGCGGCGTGCCGAGCGACCGCGACTGCGTGTCGCCCGCCGCCCACTCGGCCTTTTCCACCCCGGTGGAGATGCTCGGCTTCATCCAGACCCTGCGAGAGCTGTCCGACGGCAAGCCGGTGGGGCTGAAGATGGCCGTGGGCCATCGCTACGAGGTGCTGGCCGTGGTCAAGGCCATGCTGGAGACCGACATCACCCCGGACTTCATCACCATCGATGGCGGCGAGGGCGGCACCGGCGCGGCCCCCAGCGAGCTCTCCGACCATGTGGGCCTGCCGCTCAATCATGGGCTCAGCTTCGTGCACAACGCCCTCGTGGGCGCCAATCTGCGCCATCGCATCAAGCTGGCGGCCAGCGGCAAGCTGATCTCGGCCTTCGACCTCTGCCGCGCCTTCGCCCTCGGAGCCGACTATGTGAACTCGGCGCGGGGCTTCATGTTCGCCATCGGCTGCATCCAGTCGCGCAGCTGCCACAGCAATCGCTGCCCGGTGGGGGTGGCCACCCAGTCGCCGGTGCGCCAGAAGGCCCTGGTGGTGGAGGACAAGGCCCCCCGCGTGGCCAATTTCCACCGCAACACCTTGCGGGCGCTCGGCGAGCTGTTGGGCGCGGCGGGCCTTGAGCATCCGGACGAGATCAAGCCCTGGCACCTGCACATCCGCCATCAGAGCGGCCAGGTGCGGCGCGGCGATGTCTGCTATCCGCCGGTTGCGCCGGGGGCGCTGATGTCCGGGGAGATGGACGACGAGCTGCGCCGGGAATGGCTCCGCGCCCAGCCGCACAGCTTCGCGCCCATTGAGGCGTGATAAAGGGCATTAAAAAAATAAATTTGGATTATTTTCTACGCGAAGACGATCCCTTTGAAGAAACAGTTGCCCCAATGATTGCGCCAACGATTGTTAACGCAGCCTGACCCAATATCGAAGAAACCTTTTCCAACCACATCGGAGCATTTGGGAAAAGCGATATTCCAATCACTACGAGAAGGGCAATAACGATAATAATCAACATTATTAAAGCCAGCACCGCGATAGATGCGTCGCTTTGCCAGGAAACAAAACTTTCTGTTCCTAGCTTCAAAAACACCGAGTTTGGTGCATTGGGTCGGGCCGGCCCGGGATCACCAGGTCCGCCCGCACGATATGCGTCAGCATTATCGGGCACCGGGGATGGAACAGCCTCCTCCGCGCTGGCCTCCCTGAATTCAAATGAGTCCGCCTCGCCATCAGTCATCTTTCGGCGTTACCAGAGGTTGAAATTCTTCAAATATATATTCACTCGGTATTTGTGCATTTGGCGCTCCGCCAAATTCATGCCAAGTTCTCTCCCACGCACCACCAGGCTTATGGGTGATTCTTGACAATTGAGTAGAAGGTTTTTGACTGTAATAATCCCACACCTTGTCACGAATTCTGTTATAAAGTCGATCATCTTCCGGAGGCGGGGCGGGAATTGTTTGCATTAGATCGGAGTCATATACATAGATATAATCTGTAATAGATCCGCCGCCGTTTTCCTTTACCGCATGATAAAGACTTGGGAGAACCGGACCAAATTTCCACGCTTGGAAAGACTCCGAAATTAATGACTCCTCACCTTTTCGCGCAGCCAAGTAATAACCATTAGCGAAATAACATAACTTCTGTATTTTCATAGGATCGACGGGGCGTTTATTGCGAAGCCCCATTTCAATGAAGCCGTTTGCAATAGATGCCCATGAGTAAGACACAACGACCTCCCTTCCCAGTTAGTCCAGGAACCGAAGCGGTGACAAAGTTCCTATTTTGTTCATTTTAATATAGGGCGTTTTGCCCCAGTAGGCAACGAGTGATCCCTTAAGCCCGCTGGAACACCACCAGAGCCGACGCCGCGGCGGCCAGGGTGAGCACGAGCAAGGTCAGCCGCGGCCGCAGCTTGGGCCGGCGCCGCACGCGCATCATGGTCAGGGCTCCAAGCCCCGGCGCATGGCGGTCGATGGGCCGCATGAGGGCCTCATTGCCGATGATCTGCCTGGCCGACGTCATGCCAACCTCCGATCGCACGTGCTGAAGCGTGATCGCTCCCATGTGAACGAATCAACCGCCCAATACAGATGAGATCATCGTCCCATTGGGTTGACCAGCGATTACGAAATTTCGCTCAACACTCGATAGCGTTCACGGCCAGGCCGCCCAACGAGGTTTCCTTATAGATCTCCTTCATGTCCTCACCGGTGCGCTTCATGGTGGCGATGACCTTGTCGAGACTCACCGAATGCTGGCCGTCCCCGGCCATGGCCAGGCGCGTGGCGTTGATGGCCTTCACCGCCCCCATGGCGTTGCGCTCGATGCACGGAATCTGCACCAGCCCGCCGATGGGATCGCAGGTGAGGCCGAGATTGTGCTCCATGGCGATCTCGGCGGCGTTCTCGATCTGAGCGTTGGAGGCGCCGAGGGCCGCGGCGAACCCGGCGGCGGCCATGGAACAGGCCACCCCCACCTCCCCCTGACAGCCCACCTCGGCCCCCGAGATGGAGGCGTTGCGTTTGTAGAGCGCGCCGATGGCCGCGGCGGTGAGCAGGAAGCGGCGCCGGCCCTCCGCGTCGCCGCGATGGAAGCGGTCATAGTAGCGCAGCACCGCCGGCACGATCCCCGCCGCGCCGTTGGTGGGGGCCGTCACCACCCGTCCGCCGGCCGCGTTCTCCTCGTTCACGGCGAGGGCCCACAGGTCCACCCAGTCCATGGCCGCCAGGGGGTCGGCGGCGCTGTGCTCGGCCCGCTCCTTCAGCTCGCAATAGAGGGCGTGGGCGCGGCGCTTCACCGAGAGCCCGCCGGGCAGGACGCCGCTCTCGCGTACACCCCGATTGATGCAGTCCTCCATGGCCTGGAAGATGGCGTCGAGGCCGGCGTTCACCTCGGCGGGGGTGCGGGCGGCGCACTCGTTCTCGAACATCAGCTCGGCGATGGAGAGACCGGCGTCCGCGGCCTGCTGCAACAGCTCGGCGCCCGAGAGGTAGGGGTATGGGACTGGCGGGCCGGTCTCGGCCGGAGCGTTCTGGTCCATCTCCGCCTCGTCGAGCACGAAGCCCCCGCCGATGGAGTAGTAGACCTGCTCGATGAGGGCGTCGGCGTCGCCAAGCGTGGCGCGAAACTTCAGGGCGTTGGCGTGGCGCGGCAGGCGCGTGCGGCCCTCGAAATGCAGATCGTTCGCCTCGTCGAAGCCGATGGTCGGGCCGCCGCCGCCCAGGGCGATACGCTTGGTTGTTCGCGCCTCGATGAGCGCCGCCTCGCCCACGTCCGGATCGAGCGTGGCCGGCGCAAAGCCCATCAGGCCCAGCATCACCGCCCGGTCGGTGGCGTGGCCCTTGCCGGTCAAGGCGAGGGAGCCGTAGAGCCACACCTCCACCTTGCTCACGGCGCCAAACCGGCCCGCCTCGGCCAACAGCTTCAGGAACCGGCCGGCCGCGGTCATGGGGCCCATGGTGTGGGAGCTGGACGGCCCCACCCCGAGCTTGAACAGGTCGAACACGCCGAAGGCCATGACCGCTTCCTCGATTTCCTCACTTTCAGATAGCGCAGGTCGGAAATTCGTCCAATATGCAGGAAATCTTGTGATCAATGATCAGGTCATGCCCGGCTCTGAAGTTCCGCCCCTCGGCCCGCACATCCGCCAGCTGCGCAAGAAGCGCCGCCTGACCCTGGAGCAGCTCGCCGCCCAGTCCGGCGTGTCGCGCTCCATGCTCAGCCAGATCGAGCGGGGCGAGGCCAACCCCACCTTCGCCACCTTGTGGAACCTCACCCGGGCGCTGGCCATCGACCTGTCTGAGCTGGTGACCAGCCGCGCCGCCGCCGCCCCGCCCTCGGCCATCGAGGTGGTGGGCGCGCACTTCACCCCGGAAATCCGCAGCGAAGATGGGCTTTGCACCCTGCGCATCTTGAGCCCGGCCCAGTCCGCCGGGCGCATGGAGTGGTACGAAGTTTTGATGGCCCCCGGCGCGGCGCTCTCCTCCGATCCCCATGCGCGCGGCGCCATGGAGCACCTCACCGTCATGGAAGGCGACCTGGAAGTGCTGTCCGGCGGGGCCAGGAACCGCGCCGCCGCCGGGGCGACGTTGCGCTATGCCGCGGATGTGGCGCATGAAATCCGCAATGACAGCGCCGCCTCGGCCCGCGCCTTGCTGGTGGTGATCGGCTGATCTTGCGGAATTTTCCGAAATAGTGGAAATTCCCTCCGCTGTTTCGCGTTTTCCAGCAGGAGGCCCTCATGCGCCAGGCGTTCCACGACCAGGTTCGCGCCACCCTCGCCGACATCGACGCCCAGGGCCTGACCAAGCCCGAGCGGGTGATCGTCTCGCGCCAGGGGGCCGAGATCGAGGTGCGCAATCCCCTCGGCGGCACGCTGCGGGCGCTGAACTTCTGCGCCAACAACTATCTCGGCCTCGCCGGAGATCCCCGGGTGGAGCAGGCGGGCGAGCGCGCGGCGCGGGAATTCGGCGCGGGCCTCGCCTCCGTACGCTTCATCTGCGGCACGCAAGCGATCCACAAGGAGCTGGAGGCCGAGATCGCCGCCTATCTCGGCTATGAGGACGCCATCCTGTTCGCCGCCTGCTTCGACGCCAATGGCGCGGTGTTCGAGCCCCTGTTCGGCGAGGAGGACGCCATCGTCTCCGACAGCCTGAACCACGCCTCCATCATCGATGGGGTGCGCCTCGCCAAGGCCAAGCGCTATCGCTACCTGGCCAACGACATGGCCGATCTGGAGAGCCAGCTGAAGACTGCCCGCGCCGACGGGGCGCGCAACATCGTCATCGCCACCGACGGGGTCTTCTCCATGGACGGGCACGTGGCCCAGCTGGGCGACATCACCCGTCTGGCCGACCAGTACGAGGCCCTCGTCATGGTGGACGACTGCCACGCCACCGGGTTCCTGGGCGACAAGGGCCGCGGCTCGGCCGCCTTCCGTGGCGTCGAAGGGCGCATCGACATCCTCACCGGCACCTTCGGCAAGGCCCTCGGCGGGGCCATGGGCGGGTTCATCTGCGCCAAGAAAGAGGTGGTGGAGCTGCTGCGCCAGCGGGCCCGGCCCTACCTCTTCTCCAACGCCCTCGCCCCGTCGGTGTGCGGGGCGAGCCTCGAAGCCATCCGCATCGCCAAGAGCCACGAGGGCGATGAGCTGCGTGCGCGCCTCTTCGCCAACGCCGGACGCTTCCGAGAGGGGATGGCGGCCAGGGGCTTCGACCTCGTCCCCGGCGAGACCCCCATCGTGCCGGTGATGCTGGGCGACGCCCGCCTCGCCCAACAGATGGCCGCGCGGCTGCTGGACAAGGGCGTCTATGTGATCGGCTTTTCCTATCCGGTGGTGCCCAAGGGCAAGGCGCGCATCCGCACGCAACTTTCCGCCGCCCACGACTTCGAGCAGATCGACCGAACCATCGCCGCCTTCGCCGAGGTGCGCGACAGCCTGGGAGCCGGCCAATGAGCAATTCCGTCATGCGCGGCCTCTCCAAGCTGAAGGCCGAAGAGGGTCTGTGGAAAGTCGAGGCGCCCATCCCCGAGGTCGGGCCCGAGGACGTGCTGATCCGGGTGAAGCGCACCGCCATCTGCGGCACAGATATCCACATCTGGCGCTGGGACCCGTGGGCGCAGCGCACCATCCCTGTGCCCATGATCGTGGGCCATGAGTTCGCCGGCGAGATCGTCGAGCTGGGCGCGCGGGTGAGCCGGCCCCTGAAGGTCGGCCAGCGGGTGTCGGGCGAGGGCCATGTGGTGGACCTCAACTCCGCCGCCAGCCGCGCCGGCCGCTTCCACCTCGATCCCAACACCAAGGGGGTGGGGGTGAACCGCCAGGGCGCCTTCGCCGACTATCTCGCCCTGCCCGCCTTCAATGTGGTGCCGCTGCCGGACTCGGTGCCGGACGAGATCGGCGCGCTCCTCGATCCCTTCGGCAACGCCGTGCACACCGCCCAGCAGTTCGACCTCATGGGCGAGGACGTGCTCATCACCGGCGCCGGGCCCATCGGGGCCATGGCCGCCGCGGTGGCCAAGAAGGCCGGCGCGCGCCGCGTGGTGCTCACCGACCAGAACCCCTATCGCCTGGCCCTGGCGCAACAGCTCGCCGATGTGCGCACGGTGGACGTGACCCGCGAGGACCTGCGCGATGTCATGGCCGAGCTGCACATCGCCGACGGCTTTGGCGTGGCCCTCGAAATGTCCGGCGCCCCGCCCGCCATCTCCCAGGCCGTGGACGCCCTGATGATGGGCGGCAAGCTCGCCATGCTCGGCATTCCGCCAGGAGCCATGAGCTTCGACTGGTCGCGGCTGATCATGAAGGCCATCACCCTGAAGGGCGTCTATGGCCGGGAGATGTTCGAGACCTGGCGCAAGATGTTCGGCCTCATCGAGGGCGGGCTCGACCTCGCCCCGCTCATCACCCACCGCGTGGGCGCCGACGCCTTCGAGACCGGCTTCGCCGCCGCCCTCTCGGGCCAGTCGGGCAAGGTGGTGCTGGACTGGGCGGCTTAAGCGGGTCCGAGGAAAAGTGGGAACCGGTTTTCCGCCCGCGGACCCGCGCTAGATAAAGAATCCCGCCTAATCCCCGAACACCACCGCGGTGAGCGCCTTGGGCGTCGACAGGCGCCGCGCCTGGGGACTATCAACAGGCGAACTGACGAGGGAGCACCGTCATGGCCGACGCCAGCTTGCGCGAATTCGTCCGCGGCCTGCCCAAGGCCGAGCTGCACATGCACATCGAGGGCAGTCTGGAGCCCGAACTGATGTTCGGCCTCGCCGCCCGCAACGGCGTCGCCCTGCCCTTCGCCTCGGTGGAGGAGCTGCGCGCGGCCTACAATTTCTCCAACCTGCAGGACTTTCTCGACATCTATTACCAGGGCGCCTCGGTGCTGCAGACGAGGGCCGACTTTCGCGACCTGGCGCTGGCCTATTTCCGCCGCCTCGCCGCCGACGGGGGCGTGCACGCGGAGATCTTCTTCGACCCCCAGACCCATACCGAGCGCGGCCTTTCCTATGAGGTGGTGTTCGACGGCCTGATCGAGGGCATGGAGGAGGCCGAGCGCACCCTTGGCGTCACCTCGTCGCTGATCATGTGCTTCCTGCGCCATCTCGACGAGGCGAGCGCCTTCGCCACCCTCGAGCGGTCCAAGCGCTGGCATCACAAGCTGCTGGGGGTGGGGCTCGATTCCTCCGAGGTGGGCCATCCCCCGGCCAAGTTCGCCCGGGTGTTCGCCAAGGCCCGCGAGCTGGGGCTGAAGCTGTTCGCCCACGCCGGCGAGGAGGGCCCGCCGGAGTACGTGTATGAGGCGCTCGACGTGCTGCACGTGGACCGCATCGACCATGGCAACCGGGCGCTTGAAGATAGCGCCCTCACCGCCCGCCTCGCCGCCTCGGGCATGGCCCTCACGGTCTGCCCGCTCTCCAACCTGAAGCTCTGCGGGGTGAAGGACCTACGCGAACACCCGCTGAAGCGCATGCTGGACCTCGGTTTGAAAGCGACCGTGAACTCAGACGACCCGGCCTATTTCGGCGGCTATCTTCTCGACAACTATGTCGCCGTGGCCGAGGCCCTCGACCTTACCCGCGCCGAGCTCCTCACCCTCGCCCGCAACAGTATCGAGGCCAGCTACCTGCCCGAAGCCGCGAAGGCCAAGCATCTGGCGGGGCTGGCCGATTTAGATAAATAAAAATACTTTGAATAAGGTTATATAAATAAAGTGGGCGCGAAAAAAGCTAATCTAGCAAAATTCCTTACCAATCATCCAGTGTGTTATGTTTGTGGCATCGCACCATCAACAACTAAGGATCATGTTCCCGCGCAAGTATGTTTTGTAAATCGCGAATCGCCCGAGGGTTATGTCTTCCCTGCGTGCGCCGATTGCAATGCGAAGGATAGAAAATCTGAGCAAGTTGTGGCGTTCCACATCCACGCCATCTCAGGTCACGCGAACGAATTTTCCCGCACCTACTCTGGACTTAAAAACAACAGCCCCTCCGCCTTACCAAATCCCTATATGTCTCTCGGCGAGAAGGCAAAAGCATTGTCGGCGCGCGGAATCACACTCCCCGCAAGCCAAATTCCACTAGCGCCGGTGGTGAAAGTCGCGCCAGAAACGCATGATCACTTTCATCGCTTTGGAAGAAAGCTAGGAAAAGCATTATATTATAAGGTAATGGGGCAACCGACCCCGCCAGATTTCCGCATTATTACCAATTGGCTCGTTGCAGACATGATTCCCACAAATGAAATAATAAGCACATTTATCAATATAATGCCGAATTTAAAGGTTGGAAATCGTGTAAACGTCGACATTGGAGATCAATTTGGCTACAGATACAACGTAACTAGGGATGGAGATGTTATGATTCAAACCTCTAATTTCAACAACAAGATATTCATAACTTCTTTTGGAGCACAACCCAATGGTGTTTCTTTAGAATTCGATCGCTTCTTAGAAATTCCGGGCTGGAAAGAAATTATCTGAGCGCTTCAGAAATTGGATTGACACCTCATCCCCCCTCAAAACACCCGCAGGATCATCGACTGGCTGGCGCTGGCCATGAGCTCGCCGGTCTCGGCGAACAGGCGCACGGTCCCATGCACCATGCCGGCGCGCACGGCCTCGATCTGCAGTTCGGCTAGCACCCATTCGGTGTCCACCACGTGGGCGTAGCGGATGGCGTTGTCGAGGCTGTTGCCCCCCGCGCGCACGCCGATGGCGTCGGCCACGGCGGAAGATAGAAAATCCCCGATCACGGCGAGGCCGTCGGTGCCGATGCGGTCCTGGCCGATGGCCCTAACCCAGATCACCACGTGACCATCGCCGCGTCCCTCGAACACGCTGGCGCCTTGATAGCGGCCGGACACCCGGCGCACCTCGAACTTCGCCTTCAGGTCCACGGCCCGGCCGCGCCAGTGCGGGGCGGGCTCGCAGTCGAGCGGCGGCGGGGCGGGCGGGGCCTTAACCCACTGGTCGGCGAGCTCGGCCGGGCGATCGCCCAGGGAGGCGAGCACGGCGATGATCTCCTCCTCGCCCACATGGGCCACCACCCGAGCCTGGGTCAGGTGCTTGCCCTCCGTGGGGGTGCGCACGTCATAATCCACCACCGACCCCGGCCGGGCATAGGAGAGATATTGCGCCGTGGCCCAGATCACCGGCCGGCCGCAGCTCTTCTCCAAGGCTGAGATGGCCGCCGCCAGCCCCACCCCGCCAAACATGAAGCGACGCCCATCCGGCCCTACGCACAGATCCTCGGTGACCTCGAGCCGCCAGCGGCGCGCATCGTCCGTGGGCTGAAGCTGGAACAGGGGCTCGGCCATGCGGCGGTTTCCTCGCTAAGTCTTTGGGTCTCTTTGGTTCCGCGCATAGACCAAGCCGGCGACGGCGACTAGAACCCGCAACTGATCGATCTTCAGTTGGGAGTACGGGCATGGCGCAGCAACAGGACGTGGTCATTGTCGGCGGCGGGCACAACGGCCTCGTCTGCGCCTACTACCTCGCCCGCGCCGGGCTGAAGGTGACGGTGCTGGAGCGCCGCGGCGTGGTGGGCGGGGCGGCGGTGACGGAGGAATTCCATCCCGGCTTTCGCAACTCCACCGCCAGCTACACGGTCTCGCTTCTGAACCCCAAGGTGATCAAGGACATGGACCTGGCGGGCCATGGCCTCCGAGTCGTGCACAGGAAGGCGTCCAACTTCCTGCCGCTCAATGACCGCGACTATCTCATTGTCGGCGAGGGGCGCACCAAGGCCGAGGTGGCCAAGTTCAGCGCGAGGGACGCCGACCGCCTCGACGCCTACAACGACCGCCTGGAGGCCATCGCCGACGTGGTGCGCGAGCTGGTGCTCACCACCCCGCCCAATGTGGAGATGGAGGGTGGGCTTTCCGGCTATGTGGAGCTGATCAAGGCCGCCAGCGTCGGCCGCGACCTCGCCAGGCTCGACACCACGGCGCGGCGCGACCTCCTCGCCCTCTTCTCGCAATCGGCCGGGGACTGGCTGGACGGCTGGTTCGAGAGCGACCCCATCAAGGCCATCTTCGGCTTCGACGGCATCGTCGGCACCTACGCCAGCCCCTACAGTCCCGGCACCGCCTATGTGCTGCTGCACCACGTGTTCGGCGAGGTGAACGGCAAGAAGGGCGTCTGGGGCCACGCCATCGGCGGCATGGGGGCGATCACCACGGCCATGGCCAGCGCCTGCCGGGCCAAGGGCGTGGACATCCGCACCGACAGCCCCGTGGCCGAGGTGGTGGTGGAGAAGGGCCGCGCGACGAAGGTCGTCACCGACAAGGGCGAGGTGTTCGAGGGCAAGGCCGTGGTCTCCAACCTCAACCCGAAGCTCCTGTTCGGGTCGCTGGTGGATGAGGCGCATCAGCCGGCGGACTTCCGCGAGCGCATGGCGCGCTATCGCTGCGGCTCGGGCACCTTCCGCATGAACCTGGCGCTTTCCGAGCTGCCGCGCTTCACCTGTTTGCCGGAGGCGGGCGACCACCTCACCGCCGGCGTCGTCATCGCCCCCTCCCTGCGCTACATGGAGCGGGCCTTTTTCGACGCCCGCGACCATGGCTGGTCCCGCGAGCCCATCGTGGAGATGCTGATCCCCTCCACTCTCGACGACAGCCTCGCGCCCCCGGGCCAGCACGTGGCCAGCCTCTTCTGCCAGCAGGTGGCGCCCGCCCTGCCCGACGGCCGCTCCTGGGACGAGGCCCGGGACGAGGTCGCCCAGCTGATGATCGACACGGTGGACCGCTACGCCCCCGGCTTCAAAGCCTCGGTGATCGGGATGCAGGCCCTCTCGCCGCTCGATCTGGAGCGCACCTTCGGCCTCGTCGGCGGCGACATCATGCACGGAGCGCTCAGCCTTGATCAGATGTTCTCGGCGAGGCCGGTGCTCGGCCACGGCCACTACCGCACCCCGGTGAAGGGGCTCTATCAGTGCGGCTCGGGCGCCCATCCCGGCGGCGGGGTCACCGGCGCGCCGGGGCACAACGCCGCGCGGGAGATCCTCAAGGACTTCGGCAAGCGCGCCTAAATTCCCTGGACGGCCCCGCGACAAGTTATCATTGTTAAGCGACGACGCCCGCGCCCGTTGCGCGAGAAGCGTCGGCTTGATTTAGCGAGGACGTTCAGATGGTGCGGGCGCGTGGGTGCGCCGCGGCGGGAGCTGCGGCATGAGCAAGATTCCATTGGCCGAGCGCTCGCTAGGCGACCTCCCCGACCTCCACGCGGCGGTGCAGCCGCACGCCCCCGCCCTCACCGATCCGGCTGGAACCCTGACCTGGGCCCAGCTCGCCGAGCGCAGCCACCGCCTCGCCCACGCCATGGCCGCCCGCGGGGTGGGTCCCGGCGACTATGTCACCATCGGCCTTCCCAACAGTTCAGGCTTCATGGAGGCGGCCATCGCCGCCTGGAAGCTGGGCGCCGTACCTCAGCCCATCTCCTGGCGCCTGCCCAAGGGCGAGCTCGAAGCCGTGCTCGACCTCGTCAACCCCAAGCTCGTAGTGGCCCGTCCCGAGCTGGGCGCGAACCGCCCCTCCGCCACCATCGAGGAGTTGCTCTCTGAAGCGCCCGAAGGCGTGCGGGAGGAGAGCCGCATCGCCCCGGCCTGGAAGGCGCCCACGTCGGGCGGCTCCACCGGCCGGCCGAAGCTCATCGTCGCCGGCCAGCCCGGCGTGATCGCCTCGGCCCCTGCGGTGATCTGGCGCAACGCCCCCGACGACGTGGCCCTGATGCCGGGGCCCCTCTACCACAACGGCCCGTTCGTCTCGGCCACGGGCGCGCTGGCGCAAGGCGGCCACCTGGTGCTGATGCCCAAGTTCGACGCCGAGGCCACCCTCGCCGCCGTGCAGCAGCACAAGGCCACCTGGCTCTATCTCGTCCCCACCATGATGAGCCGCATCTGGGGCCTCGGCGAGGACAAGCGCGCCCGCTACGACGTCTCGTCCCTGCGCACCGTCTGGCACCTGGCCGCCCCCTGCCCGCCCTGGCTGAAGGAGGCCTTCATCGGCTGGATCGGCGGCGAGACCCTGTGGGAGCTCTACGCCGGCACCGAGGCCCAGGCCATCACCGTGGTCAATGGCGCGGAGTGGCTGGCCAAGCGCGGCACCGTGGGGCGCGTCGTGGTGGGCGAGATGAAGGTGGTGGGCGACGACGGCGAGGACCTGCCCCCCGGCGAGATCGGCGAGATCTACATGCGCCGCCCGGAAGGCGCCCCGCCCACCTATCGCTATGTCGGCGCCGACGCCAAGACCCTGGGCGACTGGGAGAGCCTCGGCGACATCGGCTATATCGACGCCGACGGCTATGTGTTCCTGGCCGACCGCCGCACCGACATGATCCTGGTGGGGGGCGCCAACATCTATCCCGCCGAGGTGGAAGGCGCCCTGGAGGAACACCCGCAGGTGCATTCGGCCTGCGTCATCGGCCTCCCCGACGACGAGCTGGGCAACCGCATCCACGCCATCATCCAAGCCGAGCCAGGGCTCGACCTCGCGCACCTGGAGGCGTTCCTGGCCGAGCGGCTCCTCGCCTACAAGCGTCCGCGCAGCTTCGAGTTCTCCGACGCGCCCCTGCGCGACGACGCCGGCAAAGTGCGCCGCTCCGCCCTGCGCCAAGAGCGGTTGAAGCCAGAACAAACCGCCAAGGGGAGCTGATCCATGAAGGTCGCCAACGCCGAAAATCCCACCGGGGACCAGATCAAGGCCGCCATCGCCAGGGCCACGGGCAAGCCCATCAGCATGGTCAACCTGTTGAAATTCAAGGATAAGGCGGAATATGCCGATGGCCGTCCCTGCGACCTCACCGGCCGCGAGGCCTACGCCCTCTATGGCCAGGCGGTGCGCGCGTTGATCGAGGGCTTCGGCGGCAAGTTCATCTTCGCCGGCCAGGTGCGCGGCCTGCTCATCGGCGAGGTGGAGGACCTGTGGGACCAGGTCGCCATCATGCAGTACCCGGACATGCAGGCCATGGCCGACATGATGCGCTCGCCCGATTACCTCGCCATCCACGTGCACCGGGAGGCCGGCCTCGCGGGCCAGCTGCTCATCGAAACCGCGGGGATGAGCCTCTAAACCCTAACCGAACAGCGCCTCGCAGCCGGTGTCCTTCAGCGCCGCATCCACCACCGCCTTGGCCTCGGGGCTCAGCGCCGCATAGTCGGCGCGCAGCCAGGCGAGGCACTTGGCCTGGTAGGGGAAGGCCTGCTGGGTCCAGGGCCGACCGTCGATCTCAGTGGCCACCTCCGCCGCCCCGGCCTGCACCGCCTTGGCGTTGGCGAGCAGCAAGGGCGCATAGACCCGGCCGATCTCCACCAAGAGCGCCTTCACCGTGGCCGGCGGCGCGGCGGGATCGATCCAGTCGTCGGGACTGGGCTCAAGGCCGGACAGGTCCTCCAGGGCGTGGGTCCAGGCCACCCCCCGCGGGGCCATTTCGGTGGCGAGCGTCATGGGGGTGGGGTCGAAGGCGGCCAATTGGGTGAGCTGGCCGAACAGGCCGAAGTCCCCCGCCCCCGGCCGGGCGCCCAGCAGGAACGGCAGGTCGGAGAAGTGCTGGTCCAAGAGGAGGATCAGCCGTTTGTAGCTCGCCTCGATGGTCTCCTTGGTGATCTCGTTGGAGCCCACATAGCGCAGGCGGCCGATCTGGCGCTCGGCGAAGGCGCGGCCGAGCTTGCTCAGCTCCTCGTCGTCCAGCGGCCGGCCCATCCAGTTGGGCAGCACCTCGGCGGCCTTCTCGATGTCGGCCCCATAGACCCAGCGATAGTGGAACATGGCCTTGGTCAGCCACTCGTCGCCGAAGTCCTCGATGAGGGCGTCGAGGAAGGCCAGCGCTGGGTCGGTCGGGATCAGCGGCCGGGCGCCGAAGGATCGTTCAAGCCGGCGGATGATGGGTGAGGAGTCCGTCACCGCCTGCAGGTCGCCGCTCTCGTCGGGCAGGTAGAAGGTGGGCAACAGCCGCACCTTGGGCTGGGGCAGGCCTTGCTCCGCCGCCTGCGACCCCACCAGGAAGCGATAGGGAATGCGGCGATAGCGCAGCACCGCCAGCATCTTGCGGGTATAGGGCGAACCGGGCGAACCCGAGAGGACGATGGGGGCGGACGAGGCCATGCGCGGGTCTTCCTCCGAGTTATTGACAGTTATAGCGCCCATTTATCCCACCTCGTGCAGCCGCTCCAACAGCTTGTCGATTATACGCGCCCGCGCCTTGTCGTTCTCGGCGTGATCGAGCCTCGCCTCGAGTTGATTGAAAAGCTCGCTCTTGGTGTTGTGCCAGTCGAGCCCGCCGGCCTCCAAGGGTTCGGTCAGGCGCGCGGCGCCGGCCTCGGCCTCGGCCCCGGCGGGGGTGAGCCTGTAGGCGCCGTCGAGGGCCGGAACGACAATACGCTCAGAGGGAAAATCGGCGCCGAGGCGATCCTTCAGGGCGGCGCTGGCGTGCGGCTCCCCATGCACCACGAAAATGTTCCCGGCGATGGGCGCCCGCGCCTTGGCCCAGGCCTCCAGCGCCTCGGCGTCGGCGTGACCGGAATAGACATCGAGCGAGCGCACCTTGGCCCGCACATTGATGGCCTCGCCCTGGATGCGCACCGTGCGCCGGCCCTCCTGCAACAGCCGCCCCAGCGTGCCCTGGGCCTGGAAGCCGCTGAGCAGCAGCGTCGTCTCGCGCTTCCACAAGAGGCGTTGCAGATGCTTGCGGATGCGCCCGGCGTCGCACATGCCGCTGCCGGCCATGATGATGTGCCAGCCCCGCACCTCCGCCAGCTTGTCGGAGTCCCAGGGGTGGACGAGGAAGTGCAGCCCGCCCTTTTCCCGAACCCGGTCAAAGGGATTGCGCTCGCCGTTCCAACCCCGCTGAAGGAAAATCTCGCAAGCCTCGATGGCTAAAGGGGAATCCAGGAAGATCTCCGTGGGCGGGACCGCGTCGTCGGCCATCAGCTGCATGAGATCGGCCAGCAATTCCTGCGTCCGTTCAATGGCGAAGGCCGGCATCAGCAAGGGCCCGCCCAGCGCGTGGGCCGCGAGAAGCTCGGCCTTCAGGGCCCGGCGGCGGGAGGCGGCGTCGGCGGGCGCGCGCACCGTCCCGCCATAGGTGCTCTCCATGATCAGATGGTCCACGCCCGAAGGCCCCTCCGGATCGGCGAGGAAGTCGCTGCCGCCAGGACCGATGTCGCCGGAGAACAGCAGCCGCACTGGCCCCTCGTCCGCCTCCACCTCCAGCTCGATGGAGGCCGAGCCCAGCATGTGGCCGGCGTTCCACCACCTGGCCTTCACCCCCTCGGCCACCTTCAGCCAGTCTCCGAGATCGACCTTGGAAAACTGGCGCATCACCTTCTCCGCGTCGGCGGCGGTGTAGATGGGCGCCACCGGTGCGTGGCCGCGCTTGGCCTCCCGGCGATTGAGGTGCTCCACCTCGCTTTCCTGCAAGTGGCCGCAGTCGGCCAGCATGATGCGGGCGAGGTCGGTGGTGGCGCCGGTGGCGTGGATGGGGCCGCGGAACCCCGCGCGCATGAGCTTGGGCAACTGGCCGGAGTGGTCGATGTGGGCGTGGGTGAGCAGTACCGCATCCAGTTTGCGCGCCTCGAAGGGGAAGGGCTGATAGTTCAAGGCTTTCAAGGTCTTGGAGCCCTGAAATAACCCACAGTCGATGATCAGCTCGGCCTTAGCGGTCTTCAGGTGGTGGCACGAGCCGGTGACGCACCCCGCCGCCCCGTGAAAGGTGATCTCAAGGCTCATGGGCGGGCCTCGTGGGGCGCATAGCCCCCTTCCCCCCTGGAGGGGGAAGGGCTGGGGATGGGGGGGACGAGCGATAGCGAGCGTCGCGTCCCGCTGGACCACCCCCTCTCCCGACCTCTCCCCCTTCGAGGGGGAGAGGCCAAAACGCATGATCGGGTTTTGTCATTCATGGGTTTCTCTCCCCTTGCAGGGCCGCGGCGAGCAGCGGCGCGAGGCGGACCTGGTTGCTCGGGTGGATTACCGAATCCGTGGAGATCACCCGCGAAATCCCCGCCTCGGCGAGGGCGCTCGCTGCGTCGTCGCCATAGAGGGCGTGGACCACGGCGGCCTCCACCGAGGCCGCTCCGGCCGCCAGAAGCTGGCGCGCCGCGCCCATCAGCGTCGCTCCCGACGAGCAGATATCATCCACCAGCACCACCCGTCGCCCGCGTACGGCGCCAAGATCAGGCGCGGCGAGGCGCACCGTGCGGTCGCCCTCGCGCACCTTGGTGAACATCAAAAGCTCGCCCGCCACCGCGGTGGCGATGCGCGCGGCCCAGGGACGGGACTCGCCGTCCGGACCGACGATCACCGGCGGCTCGCCCTGTTTGATCGCCTCGGCCAGGGGCTCGGCGCCGGCGAGATCCTCGGCGGCATCGTTCTGGAATGCCGCCGCCAAGCTCGGCGTGCGGTGCAGGTGCGAATCCACCCCGAGAATGCGGTCGTAGCGCGCGCCCAACACCGGCAGGATCGCATCCCGGCTCAGCGGCTCGCCCGCATGGAACACCTCGTCCTGGCGCAGATAGGCGACGTAAGGCGCCACGAGCACCAGCCGTCGCACCCCCGCCCGGCGATAGGCGTCGGCGACGAGCAGGAGCGCGATCAGCTTGTCATTGGGCCGATCCAGCGACGCATAGAGCGCCACCGCGTGCGGCGCTGGCGTCGGAACCACCGGCATCAGCTCGCCATCTGGGAAGAGATGCACGGCAACCTCCCGGAACGGGACCTTGAGCGCCGCCGCCAGCCGCGCCGCCGGCTCGGCCTGTCCCACGAAGGGCGCCCCGGAAAAAGCATGCACCTCAAAGGCTTGTGGTGAATTGCTCATGGCCGCACCACGGCGACGCCCGGATCGATTTCGGCGGCCTCGCGGGCGAAGTCGAAGTCGGCTTGGTCCATGCCATGGATGCGATAGAGCGGCTCGCCCTGGCGCACGGTCTCGCCCACGCCCTTCAGCAGGTCGAGCCCCGCGCCGGGGTCGGTGGGGGCCCCGGCGAGGCGGGCGATCTGGCAGAGCTGTTCGCAGTCCTGCATCGCCACGCGGCCATCGGCGCCGGCCAGCACCTCATGCACCAGGGCGCCAAGCTTGGGCGGGGCCGAGTTCGCTCCCTGGGCCTCGATGATGGCCTCCATCTTGGCGAGCGCCACGCCCGATTGCAGCAGCTCCCGCGCCCGCGCCTCGCCCCGACCCCCGGGCAGGGCCGGATCGAATTCGAGGATGCGGCCGGCGAGCTTCACCGCCTTGTCAGCCAGGTCCTGCGGCGCGGCGGGATCGCCGCTCAGCACCTGCCAGACATCGCGGGCCTCCAGCACCGGACCCACGCCCCGGCCGATGGGGCGCGAGCCGTCAGTGAGGAGGATGTCGAGGCTGAGCCCCATCCGCTCGCCCACATATTCGAACAGCTTGCGCAGGCGCAGGGCCTGCTCGGCGCCCTTCACCTTCACCTTCGGCCCCACGGGGATGTCCAGCACCAGGTGGGTGGAGCCGGCGGCCTTCTTCTTGGAGAGGATGGAGGCCACCATCTGCTCGGCCGTGTCGATGGACAGGGGCCGCTCCACCGAGATCAGCACGTCGTCGGCGGGGGAGAGGTCCACCCGCCCGCCCCAGACGATGCAAGCGCCGCAGCGGTCCACCACCGCACGCATGGCGTCTTCGGCGAGGTCCACCTTGGCGAAGATCTCCATGGTGTCCGCCGTACCCGCGGGCGAGGTGATGGCCCGCGAGGAGGTCTTGGGGAACAGGAGCCCGTGCGCGGCCACGATGGGGGCGACGATGAGCGAGGTGCGGTTGCCCGGCACCCCGCCGATGCAGTGCTTGTCGGCGATGAGCGGGCGCGGCCACTTCAGCGTCTTGCCCGACACCACCATGGCCTCGGTGAGCCACAGGGTCTCCTCCGGGGTCATGAAGGCGGCGCAAGCGATGAGGAAGGCGGCGATCTCCATGTCCGAATAGGCGTGGGTGACCAGGTCGCCGATGACGCCCTTCAGCTCGGCGGCGCTGAGGGTCTCGCCATGGATCTTGCGCCGCACGGCGTCGAGGCTGGCGGGGGGACGGGCCGGCGCCACCTCCACCAAGGCGCCCGCCGGCGCGCCCAGTCGCCGATAGAGCGGCAGGGGCAGGCCCGCCTCGTCCTCGGCCAACAGGCCGTCGTCGGCGATGATGATGGTGGCGTAGAGGGTGCGCCCGCCGGCGCTCACCTCCACCTTGCGCGAGCCGGCCATGCGCTCGGGGCGCAGGTCGCGGCAGCCGCGGGCCAGCACCACCACGTTCTCGCGCAGGGTGTCGAGTTCGAGGGGCCGAATCTTCAGCATGACGGCGTCTTCAGCATGGGCGCTCCAGGGGAGACGAGGACGACAACCCTAACCTGCGCATGAGAGTCGCAAACGGCCCAGATCAAAAAAATCCAGCGACTTGAGCCCCGCTCCTTACGTCGTCCTTAGGTCGAGCAAAGCAGGCTCGAATGGCGCCCTTTCGCCTGCCGGGACTAGGGTCCGCGCCAAAGGAGCCTTGTTCGCGTGTCCGTGCATCTGCCGCTTGTCGTGATGGTCCCCGTCCTGGCCGCCTGCATCTGGGCCATGCTGGTGGGGGTGCGGTCTCTGCGCGACGCCGTGAAGCTGATGGAGGCTGAGCGCCTGGAGCATGAACGCCCGCCGGAACGGGTGAAACTCATGCCCCGCGCCCCGGACGCGAACGGCCTCGCCTAGAGGCCAGCGGACCGCTACGCTTTCCCCACGAGGCGGGGAGAGATCATGGGCGAATTTAGGCACATAGCTGTGAAGATGCGCCTTCTTCGCCTCTCCCCCTTGAAGGGGGAGAGGTCGGGAGAGGGGGCGGTCCAGCTGGACGGCTCGCTTGCGCTCGTGCCCCCCCACCCCCGGCCCTTCCCCCTCCAGGGGGGAAAGGAGCAGTACGGCTGGACCTCCCGGCAGCACTAGAGCAAAATCCGTTCGAACTGAATCGGATTTTGCTCACAATCTATTGAATCTAGAGCATTTTCTACCCGAAAACCGGTTCCCACTTTTCGGAAAATGCTCTAGTCGCCTGCATTGCAGCCCCTTCTTCCTCAAGGAAAGGGGGCTCGGCCTCGCGCTTGTCTTAAGCCTCTTCGCCGCCCTCCCCGCCGCCGCGCAGATCGTCGATAGCCGGGCCGAGGCGGTGATGGTGGGCCCTGGCGGCGCCTCCACGCCCCTGACGCCTGCGATCCAACCCCGCGCGGCCGCGGCGCCCGTGCCCCTGCCCGCCCATTATGCGACCGCCGCCCGCCAGGTGCTGCGCGCGGCCGCCGACCAAGGCCTTTCGGGCTTCGATCCCATCAGCGCCGGCCCGGACCGTCTGGCCGACCTGGTCATCGCCTACGCCCGCGCCCAGCACGGCGGGCGCCTTTCGCCTGAAGCCTTCCACGAGGCCTGGGGCATGCATCCCGCTCCCTATGACGCGGTGCAGGACTACAACGCGGCCGTGGCCAGCGGGCGGTTCGCAGGCTGGCTGGCGAGCCTGCCGCCCTCCGACCCGCGCTATGAGGCCCTGCGCCAGGCCTATGTCGCCCTGAAGGCCGAGCCCCCGAGCCCCGAGCGGGCGGCCCAGCTGCGTCGCATCGAGGCCAATCTGGAGCGCTGGCGCTGGGCGCCCCGCGACCTGCCGGCGGAGCGCATCGAGGTGAACATCCCCGAGAGCCGCCTCACCCTCCTGGAGGACGGCCGCCCGGCCATGGGCATGAGGGCGGCGGTGGGCAAGCCGGCCAAGGACATGTGGACGCCGATCCTCGCCACCGAAATCAGCGCCGTGGTGCTGAACCCGCCCTGGAACATCCCCGACGATATTTTCGACAATGAGATCGCCCCCAAGCTGAAGGGCGACCCGGCCGCCTTCGCCCGGCGCGGCCTTGTCATGCGCCCGGCCGGTGAGGAGGGCACGCGGGTCTATCAGCGCCACAGCGCCTCGAGCGCGCTCGGCCAGGTGAAGCTCGACATGCCCAACGACTACGGCGTCTATCTGCACGACACGCCGGGCAAGGGGGTGTTCGCCAAGGACGCCCGCTCCATCACCCACGGCTGCATTCGCCTCGAAGGCGCCGTGCCCCTGGCCAAGCGCCTGTTGGCGAGGGAAAGCGCCGCCACGCCCGAGGAGATCGCCCGCGTGCTGGCCGGGAACGACACCCGGCCTGTTCCCCTGCCCCGGCGCGAGCCGGTCTATCTGTTCTACTGGACCGCCAAGGTGGAGAACGGCCAGCTCAGCTTCGCCGAGGACATCTATGGCTGGGATCGCGAGCTGAACGCCAAGCTGGCCGCGCGCTGACAATTCGTGACGCGGCGTCATTTTTCGATTGACGACCGAAGCGCGATCGATAAGCATTCGAAACGCAATCATCGAGGCCCAGACTCAACGAGGCCCGCGGGAGGGAAGCATGACGGGTATGTGGCGTGGCGCGGGAGTTTTGGGCGTCCTCCTGCTGTTGAGCGCCTGCTCCGGCGGCGCGCCAGCGGAGGACCCGGCCAAGCTCGCCGCCCGCGCCGCCGCCATGACGCCGAGCGATGCGCGTCTGGCCCAGCTCTACGCGACCTCCTGCAAGGCCTGTCACGGCCAGCCGGGCACGGGCGCGCCCCTGGTGGGCGATCACGCCGCCTGGAAGCCTCGCGCCGACAAGGGGATCAACGAACTCCTGAAGAACGTCGCCCTCGGCTACAAGGGCATGCCTGCCGGCGGCCAGTGCTTCTCTTGCTCGGCGGCCGACTATCGCTCCCTGATCGCCTTCATGGCCGATCAACCCATCCCCGAAAAATAAGCCAAGAGAAGGGGTTAGGACCATGACTTCACGACGCATGCTGCTTGCGGGCGCCGGGGGCGCGGCGGTGCTGGGCCTGGGCGGCGCGGTGGGCTACCGGACCTGGCGCGACCGCGAGCCGGCTTCCCCGCCGGCCCTCTCCGCCGACGGCAAGCTGCTCTGGCGGAACTGGTCGGGAATCCAGTCCTCCTACCCCGCCAAGCGCGCGGGGCCCACCAGCGAGGCCGAGCTCGCCGAGGTGCTGAAGACCGCCCCCGCGCCCATCCGGGCCGTGGGCGCGGGCCACTCCTTCACGGCGCTGGTCCCCACCGCCGGCACGCTCCTCACCCTCGACGGGCTCTCCGGCCTCGTCAGCCACGACCCCAAGACCTTGCAGGCCACGGTGAAGGCCGGCACGCGCCTGGGCGATCTCGGCGCCGCCCTGGCGGCCGTGGGCCAGGAGATGCCCAACATCCCCGACATCAACAAGCAGTCCCTGGCCGGCGCTCTCTCCACCGCCACCCACGGCACCGGGCGCGGACTGAAGGCCCTGCATGGCGAGGTGCTGGCCTTCAAGCTGATGACCGCCAAGGGCGAGGTGCTGGAGTGCAGCCCGACCAAGCATGCGGAGGTCTATAACGCCGCGCGGGTGGGGCTCGGCGCGTTCGGGATCCTCACCGAGGTGACGCTGCAGAACAAGCCGCTGCAACGCATCAAGAAACGCGTGGAAATCCGCGATTTCCAAGAGGTTTGTGACGATTGGCCAAACCTGCAGCTGAAGCACCGCAATGTGGAGTTCTACGCCCTGCCCTTCACCGGCAAGGCCGCCGTGTTCGCCTCCGACATCACCGAGGAGCCGGAAGCCCCCCGCGGCCCGGACGTGGAAAGCCAGAGCCTCTATGATCTGAAGGCCCTGCGCGATTGGGCCGGCTTCGCCCCTCCCCTGCGCCGCTGGATCGCCCAGAAGGTGATGGCCGGCGAAAAGCCCGAAGTCATGGTGGGCGAGAGCTGGAAGATGCTCTCCTCCGAGCGGCCGGTACGCTTCATCGAGATGGAGTTCCACCTGCCGCGGGACCAGCAGATCGCGGCCCTCAAAAAAGTGGTGGCGGCCATCGAGGCGCACCGCTCGGACGTGTTCTTCCCCATCGAGGTGCGCACCATCGAGGCCGACGACGCCTGGCTGTCGCCCTTCTATCAGCGCCCCTCGGGGTCGGTGGCCGTGCACGCCTATTACAAGGACGACTACAGCTTCCTCTTCACCCTGGTGGAGCCGATCCTGCGTCGCCACGGCGGGCGCCCGCACTGGGGCAAGCTGAACAGCCTGACGGGGACCGACTTCGCCGCCCTCTATCCGCGCTGGAAGGAGGCCGGCGAGGTGCGCCGGGCCCTCGACCCCGACGGCCGCTTCCTGAACCCGTATCTGCGGAGCCTCTTCCTTGGACAAGCCTGATGCCAGCCGCAAAGATGCGCCGAAACACCCCTCCCGCCGGCTCGCTGTGGCCGGCCTTGGCGCCGCTGCTGTGGGGGGTGCCGCGGTGCTGACCCTGAGGAGGCCCGACCGCGGTCAAGGCGGTCACGACGCCCATTTCCAGGGGCTCTCCAAGGCCCTCGCCCGGGCCGGCATCGCCCATCCGGTGCTGGTGGTGGACCGTCAGCGCCTCGCTCACAACATCGGCGTGGTGAAGGACCTGATGGGCCCGAGCGGCCACGGGGTGCGCGTGGTGGTGAAGTCCCTGCCCTCGCTCCCCCTCATCGAGGCGGTGGCCGACGGGCTGAACACCAACCGCTACATGGTGTTCAACGGGGCGATGCTGGCGGAGATGCGCCAGCGCCGGCCGCGAGCCGACCTCCTCATGGGCAAGCCCCTGCCGGTGGTGGAGGCGGCGCAATATTACGACGCCCCCAATCAGGCGCCGGTCGCCCCGCAGTGGCTCATCGACACCCCGGCGCGGCTGAAGCAATTCGCCGAGATGGCGCGGGCGCGGTCGAAGCCCTTGCGGGTCAATATCGAGATCGATGTCGGCCTGCACCGGGGCGGATTCAAGAAGCCCGAAGACCTCGCGGCGCTCCTCGACCTGATCAAGACCGAGGCGGGCGTCACCGTCACGGGGCTCATGGGCTATGACCCGCACGTGCCCAAGACCCCCAATCCGGCGGCGGCCTATGCGGCCGAGCAGCGCGCCTATGGGCGCATGCGCGAGGTGCTGGCCGCGAAGCTGGGCGGCGATGTGGGCGCGCTGACCCTCAACACGGCAGGCAGCCCTACCTATGCCCTGCATAAGGACGACAAGCTGGCCAACGAGGTCTCCATCGGCTCGGCCTTCGTCAAACCCACCGACTTCGACCTGAAGACCCTGACCCCGCACGTGCCGGCCGCCTTCATCGCCACCCCGGTGATCAAGGCGCTCGACGATGTGCGCATCCCCAGCCTCGAGGCCCTGTCCGGCGCGATCCGCTTCTACGACCCCAACACCGAGCGGGCCTTCTTCATCTATGGCGGGCACTGGATGGCCGAGCCGGTGTCGCCGCCGGGACTGCAGTTCAACGACCTGTTCGGCCGCTCCTCGAACCAGGAACTGCTCACCGGCAGCCGCAAGGTGGCGCTCCACGTGGACGACTACGTGTTCTTCCGCCCGCACCAGAGCGAGGCCCTGTTCCTGCAATTCGGCGACATCGCCGTCTATGAGGGCGGCGAGATCAGCGCCCGCTGGCCCACCTTCCCGGTGTCGGCCTGAATGAGGAACGCGATCGGTTGCGAACGGGGCGATTAGCAGTAAGCTCGCGCGACTTTTCGCGGAGCGCTGCAATCTCATGCCCAAATTGTCCCAGTTTCTGATCGGCGTCGCCTCCGCCGCGCTCCTCGTCGGCGCAGCCCACGCCGCCGTGCCGGGCCTGCCCAGCGGGCTTGATCTCGCCGGCGTCGACAAACAGGCGAAGCCAGGCGACGATTTCTTCGCCTACGCCAACGGGGCCTGGGACAAGAGCGCCGAAATCCCCGCCGATCGCTCCAGCTACGGCCTTGGCGCGCAGATGGTGGAGGTCACCGACAAGCGGGTGGCCGACATCATCCAGACCCTCGGCAAGGGCGGCAAGCCGCTCACCGCCGAACAGAGGAAGATCGCCGACCACTACGCCGCCTATATGGACGAGGCGGCCATCGAGGCGCGGGGCCTTAAGCCCATCGAGGGCGAGCTGAAAGCCATCGAGGCCATCAAGACCCGCCAGGACCTGGCCAAGGCCCTCGGGCACACCCTGCGCGCCGACGTGGATGTGCTGAACGCCACCAACTATTACACCGCCAATCTGTTCGGCCTGTGGGTCGCCGCCGACCTCGACCACCCGAAGCGCTATACGGCCTTCCTGCTGCAGGGCGGGCTCGGCATGCCCGACCGCGACTACTATCTCACCGCCTCCCCGCGCATGGAGGCCATCCGCTCCCGCTATCAGGCCCATATCGCGACTCTGTTCAAGCTGGCCGGGATCGCCGACGCCGAGGCCCGGGCGGCCAAGGTCTACGCCCTGGAGCTGGCCATCGCCAAGGGCCAGGAGAGCCTGGAAGACAGCGAGGACGTGCAGAAGGGCGACAACCACTGGACCCGCGCGGACTTCGCTACGAAGGCGCCGGGCCTCGACTGGAGCGCCTATTTCGCCGCCGCAGGCCTTGGCCATCAGCAGACCTTCGTGGCCTGGCAGCCGGGCGCCGTCACGGCCGAGGCGGCGCTGGTTTCCTCAACCCCCATCGAGGTTTGGAAGGACTATCTCACCTATCAGCGCCTGAACCGTTGGTCCGGCCTCCTGCCCAAGGCCTATAGCGACGAGCGCTTCGAGTTCTACTCCAAGACCCTCTCCGGCATTCCGCAGCAACAGGCGCGCTGGAAGCGGGCGGTGGCGGCCACCAACGGCGCCCTCGGCGATGCGGTGGGCAAGCTCTACGCCGCCGAATATTTCCCGCCCGAGGCCAAGGCCGGCGTGCAGCAGCTGGTGAAGAACCTCATCGCCGCCTTCGACAAGCGCATCGACCAGCTGGACTGGATGAGCCCGGCCACCAAGGTCACCGCCAAGGCCAAGCTGCGCGCCCTGAAGGTGGGGGTGGGCTATCCCGACAAGTGGCTGAGCTACGGCGCCCTGAAGGTCGACGCCCACGACGCCCTCGGCAACGCCATGCGCTCCAGCGACCTCGCCTATCATCGCGAGCTCGCCAAGCTCGCCAAGCCGGTGGACCGCGACGAGTGGTTCATGACCCCGCAGACGGTGAACGCGGTGAACCTGCCGGTGCTGAACGCGCTGAACTTCCCCGCCGCCGAGCTGCAGCCGCCGCACTTTGACGACAAGCAGCCCGCGGCGCTGAACTATGGCTCGGTGGGGGCTATCATCGGCCACGAGATCAGCCACAGCTTCGACAGCACCGGCGCCCTGTTCGATGATCAGGGCCGCCTGCGCAACTGGTGGACGGACGCCGACTTCGCCCACTTCAAGGCCGCCACCGCGGCCCTGGCGCGGCAGTTCGACACCTATAAGCCCTTCCCCGACCTCGCCGTGCGCGGCCAGCAGACCCTCGGCGAAGACATCGCCGACCTCGCCGGGCTGCAGGCGGCGCTGGACGCCTATCACCTGTCCCTGGGCGGCAAGCCGGCGCCGGTGGTGGACGGCTACACCGGCGACCAGCAGTTCTTCCTCGCCTTCGCCCAGTCCTGGCGGGCCAAGTTCCGCGAGGCGGCCCTGCGCCAGCGCATCCTCACCGACGTGCACGCCCCGGCCCAGTACCGCGCTGAGACCGTGCGCAATCTCGACGCCTGGTATAGCGCCTTCGACGTGAAGCCGGGCGAAGGGCTCTACCTCGCCCCGGCGGAGCGCGTGCGCATCTGGTGATTTGAGCGAAGGGGCGGACCGGCGCGGTCCGCCCTGGCCGGAAGCTGCGCGAAGGGCTACATTTATGGTAGCGGAGGATGCAGCGATGGTCGGAGCCCGAGGCGCCAAGGTCAGCAAGAACAAGGTGCAGGCCCAGCGGAACCGGCTGGGCTATGTGCGCTCGGCGGCTTTTCGAGCCCAGGCGCACCGGCAGTCCCTCGCCGTGGCGACGAGCGCCCAGGCGGCGGAGGATCAGGCTTTCATCGACGCCATCGGCGATGAGATGGCTCAATGAGGTGCGGCGACATTTGCAGCGCCTTGAAATGCCTGTGATGACTAAAGTGGATTAGATAACCCAACCAATATCATGACTATGTCGATAGAAGACGAAAATATAATAGATAAAATTGGAATAGACAAAGTGAACGGCGATGTCGTTCTTGTAATATCCGATCACATTATGTGGGACGATCTTGATCGTCACAAATTATTACTTGTAAAAAAGATAAATTCATACTTGTATTACATCAAGAGTGGCAATATTTTTAATAAATATCCAGAATATATTAATAAAAATATCCGAATCGAATTGGTATTAAAATACTTTCCACCAGAGTCTGGAGTAAAAATCCTAAATAATTTGTCTAATATATTGCGTGAGTTTGATATACCATTCAAATACTATACAATTTAAGCAATCATCGACGCTTGAGAACTCCAATCCCGGCCCGGCTCAATCAGGCGATGCTGGTGTTTCTCGGGCTGGCGGGATCGTCCCACCGGGGGCACAGAGCGGGCTGGCGCCGCTAATCCAGCCCAATCGCCCTTTGTTCCGCTTTTGAGCCTGAGGCGTGCGCCTATTCGCAACTCTTGCGAACCGCACGCAACATGCCAATACGATCAAAGGTCCTGGGTGGTGCAGGCGATATCGTAAGCGGCGCTCGCCTGGCGGATGGCGGCGATCTTGGCGTTCAGGGGCGCCCAGTCGTCGCGCTCGGCGATGGCCGCCCACAGGGCCTCGATCTCCGGATAGAGCAGCTCCTCGGGCTCGTCCTTCTGGAAATAGGGCTCGGCTGAGACGTCCCGGCCGGAATAGTCGGCGAGGCGCGCGCGCAGGTCGAGGCCGGCGGGACCGGAATAGAGCGCCGCCCTTGGCCCCGCCAGCGCCTGGTCAGTCCGCGCGATCCCGCCGAACCAGTCGAAGAACAACGGCTCCCAGCGCAGGGCCTCGCCTCCTTCGGCCAGGGTGCGGAACACGGCGCTGGCCAGAAGCTTGTCCTCGTCGGACCCGCGGGACGTGAGGCCGAGCCGGCGCGTCACAGCCCGAGCAAGGGCTGCGTGGTAGAGCGGACCGAACTGGTCCAGCGCCGCCGACAGGGCCTCGGCCTCCCCCACCATGGCCAGCGCCCCGGCGAGCTTGCCGAGGCTCCATTGCACCTGCGCGGGCTGGCGGCCGAAGGCGTAGAGGCCGTGGCGGTCGAAATAGGCGGCGGTGAAGCTAGGGTCGTTGTAGGGCAAGAAGCGGTAGGGTCCGTAGTCGAAGCTCTCGCCATTGATGTTGAGATTGTCGGTGTTCAGCACCCCGTGCACGAAGCCGGCGGCCATCCAGCTGGCGGTGAGTTCAGCCGAGCGGCGGATGACCTCCTGGAAGAGGGCCTGCACCCGTGCGGGGGCGTCCAGGCCTGCCACGAGATGCGGGTGGTGCACCTCCAGCACGTGATCCACCAGGGCCTGAATGAGGTCGCTCCGTCCGTGATAAGCGTGGCGCTGAAACGTGCCAAAGCGGATAGCGCTGTGCTGCACCCGGGTGAGGACGGCGGAGCGCGTGGGCGAGGGCTCGTCCCCGCGCACCAGATCCTCGCCGGTCTCTATCACCGCCAAGGTGCGCGAGGTGGGGACGCCGAGGGCCTCCAGCATCTCGGTGGCCAACATTTCGCGCACGGCGCCCTTCAGGGTGAGGCGCCCGTCCGCGCCGCGGGAATAGGGCGTCTGGCCCGAACCCTTGGTGGTGAGGTCGAGGAGCCGCCCGCTCCCCGCCTCGCGCAGCTGGGCGTAGAGAAAGCCGCGCCCGTCGCCGAGATCGGGGTTGTAAACATGGAACTGATGCCCGTGATAACGCAAGGCCAGGGGCTGCGGCAGATTATCCGGCAGAGCCTCGAAGCGGGCGAAATAGGATCGCCATTCGCTTTCGTCCAGGCTGTCGAGCCCGAGCAGTCGCGCAGCGCGATCATTGTGGAAGCGCACGGTCTCTTGCGGGAACGGCGCCGGCTCCACGGGATCGGCGAACTCGGCCCCCAGTCGAGCGAATACAGGATCGGGGGAGTAGCTTGGGCTGAGAGGCATTCTCGGTATTTGGGCGCGCCCTCAGAAGATCGCAAGATAGAATTGGACGAAATTCAAATCATCGTCCAAATCCAAATGAATGCGACGAATATCTGAATGATTAGAATGCTAATCAAATTAACGAATAGCCAGATTAAAAATCCGCAACCAAAAACTGTTTCAAAAACATCACAACGGGGAAATTACACACCTTTAGCGCTGGTACACGCTTGCGAGGGCGCGAGTCGAGGCGGAAGAAGGACCTGAACGTGCGCCATCTGCGCGCGTTTCCAGGAAATTTCAAATGAGCCGGCCCCTCCCCAAAAGGCCGGCCCGACAGGGAGTACAACATGACCTTGAAATCGCGCCTCGGCGCCACGATTCCGCTCGCCGTTCTGTTCGCCGCCGGCGCTGTCGCCGCGGCTGAAACCCCCGCGACGCAAACGGTGGACACCGTGGTGGTCACCGCCCAGAAGCGCACCCAGGCGCTGCAGGACGTGCCCATCGTGGTCAACGTGGCCTCGGGCCAGCAACTGCGCGACCAGGGCGTGAAGGACATCAAGGACCTTCAGCTGCTCACCCCCGGCCTCACCGTCACTTCCACCTCCAGCGAAGTGGTGACCACCGCCCGTATCCGCGGCGTGGGTACGGTGGGCGACAATCCGGGTCTGGAATCATCCGTGGGCGTGGTCATCGACGGCGTCTATCGTCCGCGCAACGGCGTCTCCTTCGGCGACCTCGGCGAAGTCGAGCGCATCGAAGTGCTGAAGGGCCCGCAGGGCACCTTGTTCGGCAAGAGCACCTCGGCCGGCGTCATCAACGTCATCACCAAGGGCCCGAGCTTCAAGCCCAGCGCCGAGGCGGAAGCCACTGCCGGCAACTATTCGGCCTTTGGCGGCTCCTTGTCGCTGAACGGCCCGCTGGTGGAAGACAAGGTCGCCGGCCGCCTCTACCTGGCCGGCCGCAAGCGCGACGGCTTCCTGTCGGTGAACACCGGCGCCGGTCCCCGCACCAACAATCAGGACACGGACCAGAGCTTCTACACCGCCCGCGGTCAGTTGCTGATCCGCGCCGCCTCCGACCTCGATATCCGGCTGATCGCCGACTACACCAAGCGCGACGAGAACTGCTGCGCCGCGGTGCAGATCTCGGAAGGCTCCGCCGCGAACTCCCGCGCCGTGCTGGTGAACGCCACTCAGCCCGGCTCCATCGCCATTCCGCCGAACCCCAACGCGCGCGTCGCCTACTCCAACCGCGACACCACGCAGAAGATCGAAGACAAGGGCGTCTCGGCCCAGCTCGACTGGTCCGCGCCCCAAGGCGCCAAGGTCACTTCGGTGACCGCCTATCGCGAATGGAACTCCACCAACGGTCAGGACGGCGACTTCAGCGCCGCCGACATCACCTATCGTCCGGCCGACGGCCGCAACGGCGTCGCCTTCAAGACCTTCAGCGAAGAAGCCCGCATCAGCGGCGAATACAACAATCTGAATTGGCTGGCCGGCCTGTTCTACGCCGACGAAAAGCTGACCCGTAAGGACAGCTTCCTCTACGGTTCCGACTATTACTCCTACTTCGCCGGCAAGGTGCTCGGCGGCGCCCCGGCGCTGATCGGCGTCACCCCGGCCACCGCGTTCCAAAGCGGCAACGGCAGCAACGACCGCTACAGCCAGGACGACAGCACCTTCGCCCTGTTCACCAACGACACCTATGCGATCACCAAGCAGTGGGACGTGACGGTGGGCCTGCGCTACACCTGGGACAAGAAGAAGGTGGACGCCGTCTACACGACGTCCGGCGCCTCGTGCCAGTTCGCCGAGCCGAGCTTCCTCGCCCTCGCGGGCGTGGTCGGCCCAGCCGCGGCGGGCAAGATCGTCGGCGGCCTCTGCCTGCCTTGGGAGAACCCCAAGTTCGACACCGCCGGCGCGGCGCACCAGTCGAAGAACGAGTCCGAGCTGTCGGGCACCTTGAAGACCAGCTACCGCTGGAGCCCGCGGGTCATGACCTACGCCTCGTTCTCGCACGGGTACAAGGCGGGCGGTTTCAATCTCGACCGCTCTGAGCACACCGCGCTCACCCTCACCGGCCCGACCTTCGTGCCGGACGCCTCCACCGCCTTCGCCGCGGAGACCGTGAACAGCTATGAATTGGGCGCCAAGACCCAGTTCTTCGGCCGCAAGGTGACCATCAACACCGCCTACTTCTATCAGGACTTCCGTCACTTCCAGCTCAACACCTTCCTCGGCACCTCCTTCGTGGTGAAGTCGCTGCCGCAGGTGATCTCGCAGGGCGTGGACATCGACGGCGCCTGGCGCACCCCCATCGACGGCCTGTCGCTGCAGGGCGGCGTGACCTACGCCAACACCGTCTATTCCAAGAAGCGCCCGGTGGATCCGGACTTCTGCTCGCCGGGCAATGTGGCGCCCCCGTGCGGATCGGCGGCCGCCACGGGCGGCGCCTTGAACCGACTGCCCGGATCGCGCCTGTCCTTCGCCCCGCTCTGGTCGCTGTCGGCGAACGGCGCCTACGAGCGTGACGTGCCGCAGGCGGACCTCACCTTCCGCGGCTCGCTGGGCGTGAAGTGGACCTCGGAATACAATACCGGGTCCGACTTGGCCTCGGCCAAGTTGCAGCCGGCCTTCGCCCTGGTGAACGCGCGCGCCGCACTCGGCACCAAGGACGGCCGCTACACCTTCGAGATCTGGGCGCTCAATCTGTTCGACAAGACCTACAAGCAGGTGGCCTTCAACGGCCCGCTGCAAGGCACCGAAACGGACTCGCCCGCCATCCGCACCTACGACGCCTTCCTCGGCGCTCCGCAGACCTATGGCGCGACCTTCCGCGTGAAGTACTAAGCCTAAGCCCCCAACAGGGCTGACAAAAAGGGCGTCGGGAGCAATCCCGACGCCCTGATTTTTTGCGGGCCTCTATAATGGAATATCCAGATAGGCGCATGGCCTCTCCCCCTTGAAGGGGGAGAGGTCGGGAGTGGGGGTGGTCTAGCTGGACGCCACGCTCGCTATCGCTCGTCCCCCCCCATCCCCGACCCTTCCCCCTCCAGGCAGGGGAATCGCATATGGGTTTGGAGTCGGGTTGTTAGGGCGAACGGGGATCTGAGGTTGTCTTCCGGATGGAAGGGAGACGGCGGATGGAGACGTTTTCGGATTGCTTTTCGGCGTTGGACGA
>JBFLWS010000007.1:0-169201 GCA_040757715.1 Pseudomonadota bacterium
ATGGGTCCCACGGCGCCGAAGAGCACGGTGCTGACGCCGGCTGAGGAAGTCATTGTGGTGGCCTTCCGGCAGAAGACGCTGCTGCCGCTGGACGACGTCCTGGGCTGTCTTAGGCAGACCATTCCCATGGCGAACGCCCTACCAGGTCATCTGCGAGGCCTGGACCAAAGACCCATCAATCTTCAAGATCGACCCGCACCAGCTCATTCCGGGACCACACACCTAGTGCGCGCCTGATCTGCCGTCGGAAGGTCAAGCCGCCGTCCGCAGCCATTCCCTGAACCTGAAATACCTTCTTCGCCCTGATCGAGACCGACGACTGCAACTTCTTGTATCCGCCGTACCTTCGGCTCGACCTCATTCGACGCCTTGAAAGTGAACCCGTTTAGTTGAAGGCAGTCAGCGCGATTCGATTAGACAAGCGGCATAACGTGCGACTTACCAGCCGATTAGTTGGTTTCACCCGACCGAGGATCGTATGTGAGGTGAGCAATCAGAACCGTCTCCGGATTGCATGAGCGCCGCGAATGCGGCAAAGGCCCACTCACAAGGAGCCTCCCATGACCAACGCCGCCCCCTTGGCCATCCGCATGGCCGACGCCATTCGCATTCTCTCCGTGGACGCGGTGGCCAAGGCCAATTCCGGCCACGCCGGCGCGCCCATGGGCCTCGCGGATGTGGCCACGGTGCTCTGGACCAAGGTGATGAAGTACGATGCGGGCAAGCCCGACTGGGCCGACCGCGACCGCTTCGTGCTCTCCGCCGGCCATGGCTCCATGCTGATCTACAGCCTTCTGCACCTCGCCGGGGTGAAGGCGGTGAGCATGGATCAGATCCGCAACTTCCGTCAGTGGGGCTCCAACACGCCGGGCCATCCGGAGTACGGCCATACGCCCGGCGTCGAGACCACCACCGGGCCTTTGGGCCAAGGCATTTCCACGGCGGTGGGCATGGCTATGGCCGAGCGGCGTCTGGCGGCGGAGTTCGGGCCGGAGCTGGTGGATCACCGCACCTGGGTGCTGGCCGGCGACGGGTGCCTCATGGAAGGGGTGAGCCACGAGGCGATCAGCCTTGCCGGGCGTCTGAAGCTCGCCAAGCTGACGGTGATCTGGGACGACAACGACGCCACCATCGACGGCAAGGTCGGGCTCTCCGAGACCGGCGACCAGCTGGCGCGGTTCAAGGCCGCCGGCTGGGCGGTGAAGGCCATCGACGGCCACGATCACGGCCAAATTCGCCGCGCGCTGTTGTGGGCGCAGAAGCAGGACCGGCCGAGCCTCATCGCCGCCAAGACCAAGATCGGTCGTGGCGCGGGCTCGATGGAGGGCAATTACAAGGCTCACGGGGTGCTTTCGCCGGAGATCGCCGCCGAGACCCGCGTCAAGCTTGGTTGGACCGCCGCGCCGTTTGAGATCCCGGACGATATCCTCAAGGCCTGGCGCAGCGCCGGCCGCAAGGGCGCCCGCGCGCGCAAAGCCTGGGCCGAGCGCCTCGCCGCCTCGCCCAAGGCCGCCGAGTTCAACCGCCGCGTGGTGCGCCGCGAGCTTCCCGCCGACGCCTTCGCCGGGCTCGACGCCCACCTCGACGCCCTCGCCGCCTCTCCGGTGGCTGAAGCCACCCGTCAGTCGTCGGGCGCGGCCCTCGCCGCCCTTGTCCCGAAACTGCCCGAGCTCATGGGCGGCTCGGCGGACCTTACCGGTTCGGTGAACACCCTCGTCAAGGGCATGAGCGGCTTCGACGCCCCCGCCTACGCCGGCGATTATGTCTATTACGGGGTGCGCGAGCACGCCATGGCTGCGGCCATGAACGGCATGGCCCTGCACGGCGGGATCATTCCCTACGCCGGCACCTTCATGGTGTTTTCCGACTATTCGCGGCCGGCCATTCGCCTGGGCGCCCTGATGGGCGTGCAGGTGGTGCATGTGATGACCCACGATTCCATCGGCGTCGGCGAAGATGGTCCCACCCACCAGCCGGTGGAGCACCTGGCGGCGCTTCGCGCCATGCCGGGCCTCTACCTGTTCCGCCCCGCCGATGCGGTGGAGGCGGCGGAGGCCTGGGCCTGCGCCCTGACTCTCAAGAAGGCGCCCTCCCTGCTGTCGCTGTCGCGGCAGAAGACCCCACCGGTGCGCCAGGGCCGCGCGGCGGATAACCTCACCGCCAAGGGCGCCTATGAGCTGTCGCCGGCCAGCGGCCCGGCCAAGGTCAGCCTCTTCTCCACCGGCACGGAAGTGGCGCTGGCCCTGAAGGCGCAGCAGTTGCTGGAGGCCGAGGGCGTCCCGACCCGGGTGGTCTCGGCGCCGTGCTGGGCGTTGTTTGAACAACAGGACGCCGCCTATAAGTCGCGCGTGCTGGGCGACGCGCCGGCGAAGGTGGCGGTGGAAGCGGCCGTGCGCTTCGGCTGGGACCGCTTCATCGGCCCGGACGGCGGCTTTGTCGGCATGACCGGCTTCGGCGCCTCCGCCCCCGCCGAAGTGCTCTACAAGGAATTCGGCATCACGGCCGAGGCCGTCGCCGCCGAGGCCAAGCGCCTCCTCGCCAAGGGCTGAGGTCCGTGGCCCGCCCGGCCATCCTGTTCGACCGCGACGGCACGCTGAATGTCGACCGCGGCTACACGTTCCGCCCCAGCGACCTTACGTGGACGCCGGGGGCGCGTGAGGCGGTGAAGCTGGTCAACGACGCCGGGTTCCTCGCCGTGGTGGTCACCAACCAATCCGGGGTGGCGCGCGGTCTTTATGGCGAGGCCGATGTGAGGGCCTTTCACGAGGCCATGAACGCCGATCTCGCCACGATCGGGGCCCGCCTCGACGCCCTCTACTACTGTCCCTTCCACGCCGATGCGACCGTAGAGGCCTATCGCCACGGCGACCACCCGGACCGCAAGCCCAATCCTGGCATGCTCTTGCGGGCCATGGCGGAGCTCAATCTCAATCCGCAGCGCGTGGCGATGATCGGCGACCAGCCTTCGGACCTCGCCGCCGCCGCCGGGGCAGGGGTCAACAGCGTCCTATATCCGGGGGGCGATCTCGCGCAGCTCGTGCGTGACGTCCTGGCGAATCTCGCCGACTGATCGCTGATCCTCTCGCTGACGCGGACAAGCGCGCTCGGTTCGTGCTATGCGGTCGTTTCCATCTGCAAGGCGGTCAATACGTTGAATAGCCCGTCGTTTTTCAATCCTTACGCCCACGGATTCTTGCGTCTTGGCGTGGCCGTGCCGCCGGTGCGCCCCGCCGATGTCGCGTTCAATTGTGCTGAGACCTTGCGGCTCGCCCAGCAAGCTGACGCTGACGGCGCGGCCCTGGTGCTGTTTCCCGAGCTAGGACTGTCTGCCTACTCCATCGATGACCTGCATTTGCAGGAGACCTTGCTCGACGCTGTAGAGGCGGGCCTCGCCGATCTCGTCCAGGCGAGCGCAGGCTTGCGCCCCTTGCTCGCAGTGGGCGCGCCGCTCCGCTTCGAGGGGCGCCTTTACAACTGCGCCCTGGCGATCCAGGGCGGCCGGGTGCTGGGCGTGGTCCCCAAGACCCACCTGCCCAACTATCGCGAATTCTATGAGCGGCGCTGGTTCGCCTCCGGCGCCAGCGTGACCGGACGCAGCATCGAGATCGCGGGACAGATCGCGCCCTTCGGTGTCGACCTGCTGTTCCAGGCAAGAGCAAAATCCGATCAATCGGAATCGGATTTTGCTCATACACAATTGAATTTAGAGCATTTTTCGTCCGAAAACCGGTTCCCACTTTTCGGAAAATGCTCTAGGGGTGAGACGCCCTTCACCTTTCATCTGGAGATTTGCGAGGACGTCTGGGTCCCGCAGCCGCCGTCCAGCGCCGCGGCCCTGGCGGGCGCCGAGCTCCTGCTCAATCTCTCCGCCAGCAACATCGTCATCGGCAAGGCGGAGGCCCGGCGACTGCTCTGCGCCTCACAATCTGCCAGGTGCCTCGCGGCCTACGCCTATTCGGCGGCGGGACCCGGCGAATCCACCACCGACCTCGCCTGGGACGGCCATGCCTCAATCTTCGAGCTGGGCGTGCTCTTGGGCGAAACTGAGCGCTTTCATGAGGGCGGCTCGCTGGTGTTGGCCGATGTGGATGTGGGCCGCATTCGCCAGGAACGCGTCCGCACCGGCAGTTTTGGCGAAACGCCATCGCCCGTGGCCTGGCGCACCTCAAGCTTTGATTTCGCGCCCCCTGGCGGCGATCTGGAGCTGCTCCGGACGGTGGAGCGTTTTCCTTACGTGCCCGCCGATGCGGCCCGCCTCGCCCAGGATTGCGAGGAAGCCTATCAGATTCAGGTCCAGGGTCTGGCGCAGCGACTGCGCACGGCAGGGCTCAAACATCTGGTGATCGGCGTGTCGGGCGGCCTTGACTCCACACAGGCGCTGCTGGTTTCGGCGCGGGTGATGGATCGGTTGGGCCTGCCGCGCGCCAACATATACGCCTACACGCTGCCCGGCTTCGCCACGTCAGAGGGCACGAAGTCCAACGCCTGGAAGCTGATGCAGGCGCTGGGTGTCGCCGCCGCCGAACTCGACATCCGCCCGGCGGCGAAGCAGATACTCGCTGACATCAGCCATCCCTTCGCCAAGGGCGAGCCGGTCTATGACGTGACCTTCGAGAACGTGCAGGCGGGGCTGCGCACCGACTTTCTGTTCCGCTTGGCCAACCAACACGCCGCCTTGGTGGTGGGGACAGGAGACCTGTCAGAGCTAGGGCTCGGCTGGTGCACCTATGGGGTGGGCGATCACATGTCGCACTACAATCCCAATGGGTCGGTCTCCAAGACCCTGATCCAGCACCTGATCCGCTATGTGGCGCATTCGGGAGATGTGGATGCGGCCACCGCCGAGCTCTTGGAAGCGATCCTCGCCACAGAAATCTCGCCGGAACTGGTCCCGGCCAGCGCAGACGGCGCGATCCAGGCCACCGAGCAGGCGGTGGGACCCTACGCCTTGCAGGACTTCAACCTGTTCTACCTGACCCGCTATGGCTTCAAGCCGTCCAAGATCGCCTATCTCGCCTGGAACGCTTGGCGCGACGTCAAGCGTAGGCCGTGGCCGGTAAATATCCCGGATCGCGATCGGCGCGCCTACAGCCTCGCCGAGATCAAGTCCTGGCTGCGCCTGTTCCTGAAGCGGTTCTTCGCCAACCAATTCAAGCGCTCGGCCTTGCCTAATGGGCCCAAAATGTCATCTGGCGGCGCCTTATCGCCGCGAGGCGATTGGCGTATGCCTTCCGATGCTGTCGTAGATATTTGGCTTGATGAGCTTGATAACAGCGTGCCAAACAGCCCCCCAAATTCGCTCGAATAGTAGATTAGTCAGGAATTCATAATGACGACGCGCCCGATCATTACGCCTGTAATCCTTTCCGGCGGTGCTGGAACGCGCCTTTGGCCTCTGTCGCACCAGGGCGCGCCAAAGCAGTTCCATGCACTCGCGACGGGCGAGAGCCTACTGCAAGACACGATGCGTCGGTTAGGCTCAAGCGATAAGGTCACCTTCAGAGCGCCCTCGTTCATCGGTTCCGTGCGCCATGGCGATATTATCGAACAACAGTGCAAAACGCTCGGCGTCGAGTTCGGAACCATCGTTCTTGAGCCGACAGCTCGAAACACCGCCGCTGCCGCCTACATCGCTGCTATGATTTGCGCTGCGCGTGATCCTAATGAGTTGGTGCTATTGGCTCCTGCCGACCATGTCATTCGCAATTCGGCTGCATTCCATTCGGCGATTGCGAGAGCCGCGGATATCGCCCGCACGCACATCGTGACCTTCGGCATCAGGCCGCAAGGACCGGAGACCGGCTTCGGTTACATCAAGGAGGGCGCTAGCGTCGCGAATGGCGTCTTCAAAGTCGACCAGTTTGCTGAAAAGCCAAATGTTGAAACTGCTGAGCGATATCTTGCCGAAGGCAACTACGTCTGGAATGCGGGAATATTCCTTTTCCGGGCTGGATTGATGCTGGACGAAATGGTCAAGCACGCTCCTGAGATCGCCACCCAGGCTAGGCTGGCCTTCGAAGGGGCTGACGGCGATGGCGCGACAATCGTTCTGGATGAAGCCGCCTTCTCTGCATGCCCTTCATCTCCAGTGGATATCGCTGTGATGGAAAAAACAAACTTCGCTGCAGTTACGCCGTGCGACATAGGTTGGTCGGATATCGGGTCGTGGAGCGAGCTTTGGCGGCTTGGGCCCCAGGACGACAGTGGAAATCGCGCTGCAGGCCCTGCGACCCTGATCGACAGCCAGAACTCACTCGTCTGGTCCGATGGAGGCACGCCAGTAGCGGCGATTGGCGTCGACGGGCTCATTATTGTCTCCACGCCGCAGGGCGTTCTGGTCGCGCCGATGGATCGCGCGCAAGACGTTAAAGCCGCAGTCGAGGCTGTGAAAATGCTCAGTCCGCGTTAGATCTTGCGCTCCGCTCGCTTCAGACCGCAATGAGCTCAACGATGATTTGGCAGCTGATCGGTCGCACTGCCTAAACTACAAATCGTCCTTGCGGTGCCAGCGCATGGCGGTCCCGACGATTTCCTCCACCGACGAATGAACCGGGCTCCAGCCCAGCACATCGCGGGCGCGGGTGTTGGAGGCGATCAGCTTCGCTGGATCGCCGGCGCGGCGCGGGCCGATCTTGCGCGGCAGGGGCTTGCCGTTGGCCCGCTCAACGGCGTCTGCGATCTCCTTCACGGTTAAACCCTCGCCTGTACCGAGGTTGAAAAAACCGCCATCTCCCCCCGCCATCAGGTGCTTCGCCGCCGCCACATGCGCGGAGGCGAGGTCGGCCACGTGCACATAGTCGCGCACGCAGGTGCCGTCGCGGGTCTCGAAGTCATCGCCGAAGATGGTGAAAGCGTACTCCTCGCGCAGCGCGCCCCGAATGGCGAGTGGTATGAGGTGGGTTTCCGGCTCGTGGCGTTCGCCCACCTCGCCGTCGGGATCAGCGCCGGCGGCGTTGAAGTAGCGGAGCGCCGCGAACTTCAGACCGTAGGCGCGGCTGAAATCGTCCATCACCCGCTCCACCATCAGCTTGGACCAGCCATAGGGGTTGATCGGCCATTTTGGATGATCTTCCGGAATGGGGATCTCTTGCGGCTCGCCGTAGACGGCGGCGGTGGAGGAAAAAATCATCTTTCCAACGCCCGCTCGGCGCATGGCCTCCATGAGGGTCAGCGTGCCCTGGGTGTTGTTACGGTAATAGAGCGCCGGATCGGCCACCGACTCGCCCACATAGGTGAGGGCGGCGAAGTGGGCGACAAGGTCGGGTTGGTGCTCACCCATGACCAAGTCGAGCGCTGCGGCATCGAGGATGTCGCCCTCAATGAGCGGCCCCCATTTTGCGAAGTCCTTCCAGCCGCGGGACAGGTTGTCGAACGTCACCACGCGCCAACCGCCTTGCGCAAAAGCCTTGCAGCAATGCGAACCGACATACCCGGCCCCGCCGGTAACGAGGACGGTTTTCATAGGCGCCTCTCGGAAGGGAGCGAACTTGGCGGATGGGAGGCTTTACAGCCTTAGAGAATGGATTGGCCGGTCTTCTTCCAGTCGGCCATGAAGGCCTCCAGTCCCCGATCGGTGAGCGGGTGCTTGACCAAATCCTCGAACACGGAGGGCGGGATGGTGGCGGCGTCGGCGCCAGTGAGGGCTGCTTCCTTCACATGCGAAGCGCTGCGGATCGAGGCGGCCAGGACTTCGGTGTCATAATCATAGGTGTCGAACACCGCCCGGATCTCGCGGATCAGATCCATGCCGTCAGCGCCGTGGTCATCAAGGCGCCCGATGAAGGGGGAGACGAAGGTCGCACCGGCCTTGGCGGCCAACAGCGCCTGCATGGCCGAGAAGCAGAGGGTGACATTGGTCATGATGCCCTGATCGGAAAGCACGCGCGTCGCCTTCAAGCCCTCCCAGGTGAGCGGCAGCTTGACCACGACATTCGGGGCGATGCCGGCGAGCTTTTCGCCTTCTTGCACCATGGTCGGGGCGTCTGTGGCCACAGCCTCGGCGCTCACAGGGCCCTCGACGACCTCGCATATCTCGGCGATGACCTCCAACATAGGACGGCCAGATTTGGCGATCAGGGTTGGATTGGTGGTGACGCCGTCTACGAGGCCGGTGAGGGCGAGGCGGCGCAGGATGGCTACGTCGGTGGTGTCGAGAAAAAGTTGCACGGGCGCTCTCCATCTTGCCGTCGGCCCTCTCATAGGCCAGTCCGCCGCAAATGGCGATGAATTCGGACGCAACTAGACCCTGTTGACATAAGTGGTGTTCATAGCTTGACCAGGACCAGGATCAGGAGGCCCAGGTACGATGTGGCGGAACGGCTTGATGCGATTAGCATTCGCTCAATGCGGTTGCGGTCCTTATAGACCTTGAAGTCGCAGGCGATGGACTCTCGACGGTTCGATTTCGACGGCATCACCGGCAAAAGACCTTTCATCGGGAGAGCCGTGCGGGCCTCGTCGTCGTAGCCCTTTTCGGCCAGGACGACGCAAAGAGGGCGGCCTTGACCGTCTGGGCGGGCGTGGATTTTGCGCATAAAGCCGCCGCGGCTTCGACCAAAGCCTTCCTTATGATTCCCCACTCCGCGTCCGAAAAATCCCTCGATCCGCGGCGGCCTCCTCCCAAGAGGAATTCCTTGAGCCTAAGGCCGGCGAAGGCAATCCTCCGCCGCTGATTTGGAAATCCCTTTTGTCAACAGGAGCTAAAACCGTTTAACCGCGGCTCAGGCCCTAGCTTTTGCGTGGCAGCATGTGATGCGCTTGTATTCTTTATATGCCATAGACGGGCGCGCGAGAGCCGGCGGAAAAGGTGCCATGACCAACATGATCGAGTGGGCGAAGTCGAATGCGCTTCCCCTGTGGTGGCGTGTAGGGGCTGATCACGTTTCAGGGGGTTATTTCGAATCGATCGCCTTAGATGGACGCCCTACAGTGGCGCAGCGTCGCGCCCGCGTGCAGGCGCGACAAGTCTATGTCTACGCCACAGCGGTTCAGGTGGGTTGGTTCGCGGACTCGATAGAAGCAGTTGAGCACGGCCTCAGCTTTTTTCTCGGCCACTATCTGCGTGAGGACGGTCTGTTCCGAACGCGAGTGAATAGCGACGGAAGCGCGGCGGACAATAGTTGGACCCTTTATGATCAGGCCTTTGCACTCTTTTGCATGGCCCAAGCCGCCGGCATCGGCGAGCGGGTGGACCAATGCAGAACCACCGCGCTCGCGCTCTACGACAAGCTCTTCGAGATCGGTCGCGCGCAAGGCGGTGGCTTCCTCGAAACGAGCGGTGTCCCCTACCAATCCAATCCCCACATGCACCTCCTCGAGGCCAGTCTGGCGTGGGAGGAAGTCGATCCGGCCGGACCGTGGTCAGCGCTTGCAGACGAGATCATTGATCTTTGTCTGACGCGCTTCATTAACCGCGATGGCGCGCTTCGCGAGTTCTTTTCGCCCGGTTGGGAACAGGGTGAGGGCGTCGAAGGGCGAATTGTAGAGCCAGGCCATCAATTTGAATGGGCCTGGCTTCTCGCCCGCTGGGGACGGATGCGTTCGAGTGCGCGCGCGATTGAAGGCGCCAAACGACTTTACGAGATCGGCTCAGGTCCCGGCGTCGATCGAGATCGCGGCGTGGCGTTCAATCAAATGCTGGAGGACTACTCGATCCACGACCACGCTGCGCGCCTCTGGCCGCAGACCGAATGGATCAAGGCTAGCGCCATCCTGGCTGAAGGCGCGAACTCTGCCGCACAGCGGGAACATTACATCGGCGAGGCTCGTGCCGCAGCTCGAGGCCTTCAGCTTTATTTGGAGACGCCGGTCGTCGGTCTCTGGCGTGATAAATTGCAGGCGGACGGAACTTTCATCGACGAGCCTGCACCGGCGAGCTCGTTTTATCATATTCTCTGCGCCTTGGTGGATTCGGCAGAGCGTGGCATTCCATTATAGATATTTCTTGCGGTTGTTGTTTGTATGAATGCGGCTAGATATAATTCAAGCGAATATGTTTCTGAAGAATGCAGCTCGGTGGCGAGCATCAGGGGTCTATTTTGACGCGTATTTCATTCCAGAGGAAGCTTTGGAGAATGCTTCCATTTGAATTTCGACGGCTTTTTTTTCAATTATTCATTAAATATGTTGGAAAAATTCGCGAATATTCATGGCCCGCACCTGCGTCGCTCGCGCTCAAAGAGCCTGGACCACTGGTGGTCACGGGATTCATGAGCGAAGTCCTAGGTGTCGGGCGGGCGGCTCAACTAACTGCTACCGCGCTGCGAAACCAATTTCCTAACATTGTGTCGCACGACTTGCGTCCTGCGTTTCGGCACTTGATCTCCGCCGATCTGACGCTTCCGGGCGGACCCGGCGGTGTCTGGGTTCTCAATGCAAATGCGCCAGAATGTCTGCTCGCGTTGCAAGCCCACCGCCCATCGAGTTGGCGCGACAGATACCGAATTGGCTATTGGGCGTGGGAAACGACTTTAGCTCCGGGAAATTGGACAAGCGCCGCCGATTTTTTCCACGAGATTTGGACCCCGAGCCGCTTCTCGGCTGACGCCTTGGCTGCGACCTTCACCCTCGAACACAGAAGCGACCTGATCGCCAAACTTAAGGTGATGCCCCATCCGGCGTCCTCAGTTTCTCAATCGCCAGATCGAATGCAGTTCGGCCTTTCGGAAGATGCGGTCGTCACGCTCATAAGTTTTGACGGGCGATCATCATATACGCGGAAAAATCCTGAAGGCGCCTTGCGAGCTTGGCTTGAGGCTTTTCCTAGCATTGAAAGCGGTCGCCAGTTGGTGATCAAAGCGATCGAAGAACAGTTCGACGCCGCTCATTGGCGGAGACTGGTTTCACTCGCCGAAGCTCGACCCGACGTCATCTTGATCGCGAGAGAGCTCGACAATGAGTCAATGGAGACCTTGATGGCCAGCATCGACATCGTGTTGTCGCTTGCACGAGCAGAGGGCTTTGGGCTCTCTCTGGCCGAAGCAATGGCCCATGGGAAGGTCGTGATCACGACAAACTATGCGGCTGCTCCCGAATACATGGACAATTCGTGCGCGGTGCTGGTCGAATGCGTTGAAGTGCCTGTGGTCGATCCGACGGGGGTTTACCAAACTGGTCGTTGGGCGGATCCCGATTTGAATAGTGCGGTAGAGGCGTTGAGACGGGTGCATGAGAATTCCGAATTGCGAGCCAAGCTCGGCGCGGCCGCGCGCGAACGAGTCAAACTTCTCAACCAGCCATGGTCTAAGGATAGCCTCGAACAAGCGGAATGGTTTAATCTAGTATCCACCTGAAAATTGAGCAAAGATGCCAACGCGAGCCAAACGAGCTCAAAAATTCGATGAAACGATCACGAAGCTTTCTAAACTCACTTTGAAATGAGGCCCGAAGCTCAAATGAGCCAAGAGCCCAACGTCCAATTGCCCATCGGGCAACTGCCGGTGACGATTGTCGTGGTCGCGTATAACTCCGGCGACTATTTGCAGGCTTGTGTCGATTCGCTCGCCGTCCAGACGTTTCCGGATTTTGAGGTCATTATCGCGGACAACGCATCCGAAGATGATTCCATCGATCGGCTGCGCCTACCCGACTCCCGGTTTCGCGTGCAGTACATGGGCGCCAACCTGGGTTTCGCCGCCGCCAATAACCGTGTCGCTTTGCGAAGCAGAGCCGCATATATCGCCCTATTGAACCCTGACGCCGTCGCGCAGCCGCAATGGCTCGCCGCCCTGGTCAAGGCGATGCGCATCAATCCTGGGGCGGCGTCAGTTGGCGGTGTACAGCGGCGTCTGCTCACACCTGAAGTCCTCGATGGCGCCGGTGATGTGTGGCACGTGGCCGGCGTCGTCTGGCGCGGGCTTGAGGGGCGAGCGCCAACTATTCCGCCGGGCGATGGTGAGATATTCGGCGCATGTGGCGCCTCAGCTCTGTTTCGCCGACAGACGTTTTGCGATTTGGGTGGGTTTGACGAACGCTTCTTTTGTTATCTCGAAGATGTTGATCTCGCTTTCCGGTTACGTTTAGCGGGTCATAGCTCTATTCGAACCTCTGGCGCTGTCATTGATCATGCGGGATCGGGCATCACGGAACGCCACTCGACATTCAGCGTTTACCACGGTCATCGCAATCGCATCTGGACCTTCCTGAAGAACACCCCTGAGGAAATCTTCTGGTGGGCCTTGCCCTATCACCTAGCCTTCAACGCCTATTACCTCTTCCGAGCCTGGCGGCGCGGGTTTCTGCCGCCGATGTTGCGCGCCTATCGCGCCGCGTGGGAGGGGCGAGGCCCGTTTCTGGAGGAGCGCCGGCGCAATCGGCCGCGTTTCGGCCCGACCCTGGGACTCCGTCACATGGCGATCAGCCCCTGGTCGCCATGGTTTCGGGAACTGCGGCCAAAGCGCTGATCTGCATGTGGGTGTGAAGGTCTTGTGGCGAAGCCGCGCCTCACACCCTATGTTCACGCCTCGAAACCTATGACTTGGCGGCCGAGGGGGCGTAAACCCCGGCTGCAACGAATTTGAGCCCAAAGGCGACGGAATGAATTTGCGCAATATTGCGATCTGGGGCGTGGTGGTGGCGGTGTTGATCGGCTTCTGGGCTGTGCTCAACGCCTCGAACAAGACCGCGGCCACGGGCGAGCTCAGCTACTCTCGACTGCTGGAATTGGTCGATCAAGATCAGATCGCCCAGGTGGTGATCCATAACGACACTGCCCAAGTCACCGACAAGCAAAATCGTCATTTTCAGGTCGTTACGCCTCAGAGCCAGGAAGATCTGACCAAGCGCATGGATGCGCACAAGGTCAATTTCCGTTTCGAGCCTTCGCAGCAACCGATTTGGTTACAGCTTTTAGGCAGCATTTTGCCGGTTCTGTTCATCGTCGGCATCTGGGTGTTCTTCATGCGCCAGATGCAGGGCGCGGGGCGCGGCGCCATGGGGTTTGGCAAGTCCAAGGCCCGGCTCCTCACCGAGAACAAGAACCGCGTCACCTTTGAGGATGTGGCCGGTGTGGACGAGGCCAAGGAGGAACTGCAGGAGATCGTCGATTTCCTGAAAGATCCCGGCAAGTTCCAGCGCCTCGGCGGCAAGATCCCCAAGGGCGCCTTGCTGATCGGACCGCCTGGCACCGGCAAGACCTTGCTCGCGCGCGCCATCGCCGGGGAGGCAGGGGTGCCCTTCTTCACCATCTCGGGGTCGGACTTTGTCGAGATGTTTGTCGGCGTCGGCGCAAGCCGCGTGCGCGACATGTTCGAGCAGGCCAAGAAGAACGCGCCCTGCATCATCTTCATCGACGAAATCGACGCGGTGGGCCGTCACCGCGGCGCGGGTCTCGGCGGCGGCAATGACGAGCGCGAGCAGACCCTGAACCAGCTCCTCGTGGAGATGGACGGATTCGAGGCTAACGAAGGCATCATCCTGGTGGCCGCCACCAACCGTCCCGACGTGCTCGATCCGGCCCTGCTGCGTCCGGGTCGTTTCGACCGTCAGATCGTGGTGCCCAATCCGGACGTGGGCGGGCGCGAGAAGATTCTCCGTGTACACATGCGCAACGTTCCCCTCGCCGCCGATGTGGATGTGAAGACCCTCGCTCGCGGCACGCCGGGTTTCTCGGGCGCTGACCTCGCCAATCTGGTCAATGAGGGCGCCCTCATGGCCGCGCGCCGCAACAAGCGCATGGTGGCCATGGCCGACTTCGAAGACGCCAAGGACAAGGTGATGATGGGCGCCGAGCGCAAGTCCATGGCCATGTCGGACGAGGAGAAGCGCAACACCGCCTATCACGAGGGCGGCCACGCCCTGGTGGCCCTGAATGTTCCGTCCGCCGACCCGGTGCACAAGGCGACCATCATTCCGCGCGGTCGGGCGCTTGGCATGGTGATGCAGCTGCCCGAAGGCGATCGCTACTCCATGAAGTACCAGCAGATGACCTCGCGCCTGGCCATCATGATGGGAGGCCGCGTGGCCGAGGAGCTGATCCTCGGCAAGGAGAACGTCACCTCCGGCGCCTCCTCGGACATCGAGCAGGCCACTCGCCTGGCCCGCATGATGGTGACGCGCTGGGGCTATTCGGATGAGCTGGGCGTCGTGGCCTATGGCGAGAACCAGGACGAGGTGTTCCTCGGCATGAGCGTGTCGCGCCAACAGAATGTCTCCGAGGAGACCGCGCGCAAGATCGACGCCGAGGTGAAGCGCCTGGTGCACGCCGGTTATGACGAGGCCAAGCGCATCCTCACCGAGCGGATCGAGGACCTGCACAGCATCGCCAAGGCGCTGTTGGAATATGAGACCTTGTCGGGCGAGGAGATCACCGGCGTGCTGAAGGGGATCAAGCCGGTGCGGGAATCCAACGACGACAAGCGCCCGCCCAGCCCCTCGGTCTCCGTGCCCATCACCCATGCCGCGCCAACTCCGCCGCTGATCGGCGGCGCCGCGCCCGAGCCGGCGTGAGGACGCGCTTGTACGTATCCTTGCCGATTTAAAGTGAGGTTTTAGATTTGCAAGGATGGCGCCTTACCCCTTGATGTCCCGCCCCCAGGTCTGGGGCATCGTCAATGTCACGCCGGACAGTTTCTCCGACGGCGGACGCTATGCGTCGCTTGAGGCGGCGCTGGAGCATGCCCGCCGGCTGATCGCCGAGGGGGCGGACGTGCTGGACATCGGCGGGGAGTCCACCCGCCCCGGCGCCGAGCCGGTGAGCCTGGAGGGCGAGCTTGCCCGGGTGATCCCGCTGATCGAGGCCCTGCGGCGGGAGACCTCGACGCCGATCTCCATCGACACGTTAAAGCCCGAGGCAGCCAGGGCGGCCATTGCGGCGGGGGCCTCGATCTGGAACGACGTGACTGCCCTGCGAGGCGCCGGAGACAGCCTCGCCACGGCGGCGACGCTGGGCTGCGAGGTGGTGCTCATGCATATGCAAGGCGAGCCGCGCACCATGCAGGCCGCGCCGCACTATGACGATGTGACCGCCGAGGTGATCAACTTCCTCATGGAGCGCGCCGACGCCGCGCTGGCCGCGGGGGTGGCGCGAGAGCGCATCTGGCTCGATCCGGGCATCGGTTTCGGCAAGAGTCTCGCCCACAACCTTACGCTTCTGCAGCGCCTGCCAGAGATCGTCGCCCTGGGCTTTCCGGTGCTGTTGGGCGCCAGCCGCAAGCGCTTTATCGCCGGCCTCGATCCGAGCGCCGCGAGCGCCGAGGACCGCCTGGGCGGATCCCTAGGCGCCGCATTGCGCGGGGCGGAGGCCGGATGCGCCGCGGTGCGCGTTCATGATGCGCTTGAGACGCGCCAGGCGCTCGAGGTGTGGGCGGCGATCCGCGACGCCTGACGATCAGAGCCCGTAGTAGGTCCGATACCATTCCACGAACCGCGGCAGGCCCTCTTCCAGCTTCACCTGGGGCTGATAGCCGGTCAGGGCCTGGAGCTTGGAGATGTCGGCATAGGTCTCGGTGACATCGCCCGGCTGCATGGGACGCATGATTTTCGTCGCCTCGCGGCCGAGCGCCGCTTCCAAAGTAGCGATCATGTCCATGAGCCCCACCGGCCGATTGTCGCCGATGTTGAGGATGCGGTTCTCAGGCTCCGCCGGCGGGCGATCCAGTGCGCCGACAATCCCATCGACGATGTCGTCGATATAGGTGAAGTCGCGGGCCATCTTGCCCTCGCCGAACACCTCGATGGGCTCGCCGGCGAGGATCTTCCGGGTGAAGCTGAAATAGGCCATGTCGGGCCGGCCCCAGGGCCCATAGACGGTGAAGAAGCGCAGGCCCGTCTGCTTCAGACCATAGAGCTTGGCGTAGCTGGTGGAGAGAAGCTCGTCCGCCCGCTTGGTGGCGGCGTAGAGCGACGCGGGCTGATCCACCGGGTCATCTTCGCGGAAGGCGCCGGAGTTGGGTCGATCGCCATAGACCGAGCTCGAGGATGCATAGACCAGATGCTCGAAGCCTTCGGTGTGGCGGCAGGCTTCGAGCACCGAAAGGTGGCCATGCAGGTTGGCCCGCTCATAGGCGAAGGGGTTCTCCAGCGAGTAACGCACGCCGGCCTGGGCGGCGAGATGGACCAAGCGCTTGGCGCCCGTTTCCTTCACCAGGGCGGCGAAGTCGGTCGCCTCCGCCACGTCCAGCCGCACCAAGCGAAAGCCCACGTGGCCTTCGAGGGTGGCGACGCGGGCTTCCTTCAGCGCCGGATCATAGTAGCTGTTGAAGTTGTCGACCCCGACCACAGTCTTGTGGCGGGCTAGGAGGCGCTCGCACACCGCTCGCCCAATGAAGCCCGCCGCACCCGTGACAATGATCGCCATCTTGTCTCCGATGTGGATCAGGCCTGCGGCCGCCCGATGCTGGAATAGGTGAAGCCGCGGGCGCGCAGCTCGTCGGCCTTATAGACGTTGCGCAGATCGACCACGATGGGGGTCTTCAAACTCGCCTTCACCCGATCGAGGTCAAGGGCGCGAAACTGGTCCCACTCTGTGACAATGACCATGGCGTCGGCGCCTTCGATGGCTTCGTACGGCCCGGCGCGATAGTCGACCCCGTTCAGCAACTTCTTTGCTTCGTCCATGCCTTCCGGATCGTAGGCTTGCACCTTGGCGCCCATGGCCTGCAGAGCCGGCACGATGTCAAGGGCAGGGGCGTCGCGCATGTCGTCGGTGTTCGGCTTGAAGGTGAGGCCGAGCACGCCCACCGTCTTGCCGGTGAGGCAGCCGTTAGCGCCATCGGCGCCCAAGGCCGCCGCCACTCGCCGGGCCATGGCTTTCTTGCGCGCGTCATTCACCTCCACGGTGGTCTCCACCAGCCGGATCGGCGAGCCGGCGTCGGCGGCCGTGCGCACCAGGGCGAGCGTATCCTTGGGGAAGCAGGAGCCGCCATAGCCCGGTCCCGCATGCAGGAACTTGCCGCCGATGCGGTTGTCGAGGCCGATGCCGCGCGCCACCTGCTGCACGTCTGCGCCCAGGGCTTCGCAAAGGTCCGCCACCTCGTTGATGTAGGTGATCTTCAGGGCCAGGAAGGCGTTGGCGGCGTACTTGATCAGCTCCGAGGTGCGACGGCCGGTGAACAGGATCGGCGTCTCGTTCAGGTTCAGCGGGCGGTAGAGGGCGCGCATCACCTCGCGGGCGCGCTCATCGTCAGTTCCCACCACCACCCGGTCCGGACGCTTGAAGTCGCTGATGGCGGCGCCTTCGCGCAGGAATTCGGGATTGGAGACCACGGCGACATCAGCGTCGGGGCGCGTACGGCGGATAATCGTCTCGATTTCATCGCCCGTGCCCACCGGCACGGTGGACTTGGTCACCACCACGGTGAAACCGTCCACCAGGCCCGCGATCTCTTCGGCTGCAGCGTAAACATAGGAAAGGTCGGCGTGGCCGTCGCCGCGGCGCGACGGCGTGCCCACGGCGATGAACACCGCGTCCGCCGCTCGCACCGCCTCGGCGGCGTCGGTGGTGAAGAACAGCCGCTCCTGGCGGACATTGCTGGCCACCAGCTGATCAAGACCCGGCTCGAAGATCGGAATCTCGCCCTGCTTCAGCCGCTCAATCTTGCCGGCGTCCTTGTCAATGCAGGTGACCACATGGCCGAAGTCAGCGAAACAGGCGCCAGAGACGAGGCCTACATAACCCGTCCCGATCATCGCCACGCGCATCTGTCACCCCTCGCCCAGCCGGGCGTCGTTACGGCCTCGCCGCCGCCGGTAGCTCAGCCGGCGGCTCCCGTCAAACGTGGAGATCGCGGCCCTTGGTTTCGGGCAGGAACAACAGGAAACAGACGAGACTGAGGCAGCCTATAACCACGGGGTACCAGAGGCCGAAATAGATGTCCCCGCTGGACACCACCATGGCGTAGGCCGTGGCCGGCAGGAAGCCGCCCACCCAGCCGGTGCCGATGTGATAGGGCAAGGAGAGGGCGGTGTAGCGAATGCGCGCGGGGAAGAGCTCCACCAGGGCCGCCGCCTGCGGACCGTAGAGCGCCGTCGCGCCGAGCGTGAAGAGGGCGAGGACGGCCAGAACGCCGAGCTTATCGGTCTTTTGCGGCGGGGCTTTTTCCGGATAGCCGGCGGCCTTCAGCGCCACCTTCAGTCGGGTGGTTACGTCCGCCTTGGCCGCCTTCAGGGCCGGGCCAGAAAGACCGCGTGCGTCGACGGAGTTCACCACGGCGCCGCCGACCTTCACGGTGGTCAGGGCGCCCGCGGGCGCAGCGGCGTTGGTGTAGGAAACACCGGCGCCGGAAAGAAAGCTCTTAGCGATGTCGCAGTCGCTCTTGAACTCCGTCTTGCCGATGGGGTCGAATTGGAAGGAGCACCGCGCCGGATCGGCATAGACCACCACAGGGGCGCGGGCGATAGCGGCGGCCAGTTCAGGGTTGGCCGCCTGAGTGATCTGGTGGAAGCCGGGGATGAGGGCGAGGGTCACCAGGGCCACGCCCGAGCCCATCACCAACCGACGACCCAGCTTGTCCGACAGCCAGCCGAAGAAGACGTAGAGCGGCGCTGAGATCACTGTCATGGAGATCATGATCTCGTTGACGATGGTGGGCTCCACCTTCAACACCCGCTCGATGAAGAACTGGGCGTAGAAGAAGGCGCAGTACCAGATCGCGCCCTGGGCGATCATCATCGAGCCAAGGGCGGTGAGCACGAGCTTCAAATGGCGCCATTGGAAAAAAGCCTCCACGTAAGGCTTTTCCGAGCGCGCGCCATCGGCATGCATGCGTTTGAACACGGGGCTCTCGTTCAGCATCAGGCGAATGCCGATGGAGATGGCCAGCAGGACGGCTGACAGCAGGAACGGGACGCGCCAGCCCCAGGCATTGAAGGCCGGCTCGCCCATGATGGTGCGGGTGGCGAGCACCACCACCAGCGCGCCGCCGAGACCAAAGGCCGCCGAGGCGCCGAGCCAGCTCGTCAGGTAGCCACGGCGCTTGGGCGTGGTGTGTTCGGCGATGTAGATCGCCGCGCCGCCCCACTCGCCGCCAAGGGCGAGGCCCTGGGACAGGCGCAACAGCACAAAAGCGATCGGGGCGATGATTCCAGCCTGCTGATAGGAGGGGAGAAGGCCGATGGCGAAGGTGGCCAGACCCATCAGGCTGATGGTGATGAGGAAGGTGCCCTTGCGCCCGGCGCGGTCGCCGATACGGCCAAACAGCAAGGCCCCCACCGGCCGGAAGGCGAAGCCTACGGCGAAGGTGCAAAGGGCGAAGGCGTAGCTCGCGGTTTCGCTGAGCCCTGAGGCGAAGGTCTTGGCGATGATCCCCGCCAAGGGCACGAAGACAAAGAAGTCGTACCACTCGAACGCGGTGCCCGCGGCCGAGGCGGTCACCACCAGCCACATCTTCTGCGGCTCCGGCTCCAGATCGCCTGGCGCGATCGCTGGGACTTCCCCTGCGCTCATCATTCCCCCCAAGGATTGTACTTTCGCATCAAGTAACATTGCGACGCGTCGTCGAATAGGCGCCCGCGCGTAGGACTTGCGCCACAAGCTTGTGGACGCCAAGGGCGCTCCTGTATCCTCCGTCTCGAACCCGGGGCGACGCCCCTTCGCTCAACGGAGAGTCCCATGGCCGATGATGAAGCGAATCCGGATCTCGACACGCTCGCCGGCGCCGAGACCGAAGCCGCGCGCAAGGCGCTGAACGAGGCGTGGCTCGCCTTTGAAAGCGCCAAGTCGGCTGCGGCCCATCTCGCCGCCGCCCTTGGCAGCGGCAAGGAGGCGGCGCCGGAGCTGGCGCGTCAGGCCCGAGAGCGGTTGAGCGAGGGCATCGGGGCCTTCGCCGACGCTGCGCCTCAAGCGGCTGCGCATACGGTGGAGGAGCCCCTCGCCTTGGCCAAGGCTTATCTGACGGAGCAAGCGCGCGAACGCCCGTTGACCACGCTCATGACGGCCGTGGGGGCGGGGTTCTTCCTTGGCGTCTTAATGACGGGCCGCCGCCGGTGATCTTCCAACGCCTCATCTTCCTGGCGGTGGCCATCGCCGCCGTCGCCGCCGCCGCGATCGTGGCCGTGTTCGCCGCTGCGTTCGCCGTCTATGCCGTGTTGAAGGCGCTGTTCGGCGCGGCGGGGGCTGCAGCGATCGTCTGCCTCGTCTTCGCCATCCTCGCCGGCGTCGCCAGCGCCATCGCCGCAGCCAAGGCCAAACGCGCCTTCAAGTCCGCTGACGTGCGTGAGGCGCCGCCGCCGAACTTGTCGGATACGCTCAACGAACTGATCCGCAAACGCCCCGTGGCCACCGCTGGCGTCGCTTTGGCTGCTGGTCTTGCGGCCGTGCTTCAGCCCAAGCTCGCGGCGACCCTCGTGAAGGCCTTCATGGCCAAGAGCGGCGATCGCAAAGCGCGGTGATTGTGGCCATTTGTAGATTTGTTGCGCCGCAATGCCGCCGCCGTCGCAGCGCAGTCTGCATGCGTATCGGGCTTGAGGGCGTGGCGGGGTTCGGTAATCTCCCACAGCGATCAGGGCGCGAATCGACGGCGCGTTTCGAATTGAACGGGGTGCGGCGATGAGGTGGAGCGTTGCGGCGCGAACGGCGGCGGCTGGAGGGCTGCTGTTAGAATTGGCGGCCTGCACGGGCATCGGCGCTTTCGGCGCGGCGCCGAGATTGCCGGACACAGCGCCCAATGCCGAGGTCTCGCCGAAGGCCAGCGCTCAGCTATCCTTGACCAATACAGAAACCCCTGTGCCGACGGGCGTCAACCACCACCAGTACTTCGATAAAAAACATAAGCGCTATTATTACTTCGATCCGGCGCAGAAGAAGTATTTCTGGGAAGACGGGACGCCGAAATAGCTGAGCTCCACCAATGAAGCCGGCGGCGAAGCTCTTTGTCCTCGCCGCCGCCAAGGTCAGCATCACTTACGCTAAATTGTCTGCGGAGGCGGCCGGCCAAGTACGCGGCCGAAGTCGGGGGGCGTGTCGCCGCCTCCGCATATCCCCTAAACGTCAGGGCGCGGCCGTTTCCGTCACCATCACAAAAAGTTTTGGTGCGGCGCGACCTGTGCGACAACATCGCAATCGTCGAGCCGCCCGCTTCCGTGGAGTCTCCAATCTTATGAGCGATGCTTCTGCGCCTCCCGAATTCGCGGACGCCGCGGCTGGCGATCCGGCGGAATGGGCGCCGCATCTCCTCAAGTCCAAGGTCTATGAGCAGCTCCTGCTCGACATCATCCTTGGCGAGCTCGCGCCGTCCGCCGCCCTGGAGGAGAAGCGCCTCGTTCTGCGTTATCAGGCCGGTCTCGCCGGCGTGCGTGAAGCCCTGGGGCGGCTTGCGCTGGAAGGCTTGGTGGTGCGCCGGGCCCGGCTTGGCACCATCGTCGCCCCCCTCGACCTGCGTGAGATCGAACAGGCCTTCGAGGTGCGGCACATGATCGAGGGGCGTTCGGCGTGGCTCGCGGCCAAGAACGCCAAGCCGGCGGACATCACCCAGATCCTGCACGCCTTTGACGACGCCGAGACGGCCATTGCGTCAGGCGACTTCCGCGGCCTCCTGGCCATGGACCGGCAGTTCCATCGCTCGGTGGCCTACGCCACCCAGAACCCCATGCTGGCGCGCTACATCGTCACCTTGCAGAACATCGCCACCCGCTTCTGGATCTACGCCATGGAGAAGGAGAGCCCGGACGAGCAGCGGGCCGACGTGGCCAATCACCGTGAGGTGGCCGAGGCCATCGCCGCGCGCGATCCGCAGCGCGCCGAGCGGGCCATGGCCAAGCTGGTGGGCGAACCGCCCAGCGCCTACGGACGTTGATCGCGAACGGCGGATTGCCCCGCAACACTAAGTGGACTAAGTTAGTCCACCTGAGGAGCCCGCCGTGCAGATCGTCAACCTTCATGCCGCCAAGACGCATTTTTCGCGACTGGTCGATGAAGCCGCTGCGGGCGGCGAGATCATCATCGCCAAGGCCGGCAAGCCCGTGGCCAAGCTCGTGCCGCTGACGGCGGCGGACAAGCGCCCGACCCGCGAACTGGGAGCTTTGGCGGGGCGCGCGACCATTCCGGAGGATTTCGACGCCCCGCTGCCTGACGCCGTGCTCGACGCCTTCGAAGGCCGATGAGTGCGCATTCTGCTCGACACCCACGTCCTGCTCTGGGCGTTGATCGAGCCGACCAAGCTTGGCGAGCAAGCGCGCGCCTCGATCGCAAACCCGGACCACGAGATCCTCTTCAGCGCCGCCAGCGTGTGGGAAATGGCGATCAAGGCGGCGTTGGGCCGAGCGGACTTTCAGGTCGCACCGGCGACGATCGTCGAGGCGGCGCTTTCCACGGGATTTGTCGAACTGCCGATCCGATCTGCGGCGGCGTTGAAGGTCAGCGCCCTGCCGCACCATCATCGCGATCCCTTCGATCGGCTGCTGATCGCTCAGGCGATGACCGAACCGGCCGTGCTCTTCACCGCCGACGCCCAACTCACAGCTTATTCTGAGCTTGTGGTCCTCGTCTGATATCCGCCCACAAACTTGACGCTGCGCGCCCTCGCGCGTAGAAGCGGCCCCTTCGGCGCAAGATCAAACGCGCCCTCCCCCGCCACGACCCCGGCCCCCATATGCGGGACTAAAGCCGGACGAGGGCGGCGAGGCCCCCCGTCGACGTGATCGTCCACGGGGGTCGTTTGCGTTTGGCCCTTGGTCGATGGAGCGACGGAACGAATGTTCGAAACCCTTGGCGAACGGCTGACAGGCGTCTTTGACCGGCTGACCGGTCGCGGCGTGCTGAGCGAAAAGGACGTGGACGAGGCCCTGCGCGAAGTGCGCCTGGCCCTGCTCGACGCCGACGTCGCCCTGCCGGTGGTGCGCGACTTCATCGCCAAGGCCCGCGAAAAGGCTACCGGCGAAGAGATTCTGCGGGCGGTGAAGCCGTCCGAGCAGGTGGTGAAGATCGTCCATGACGGTCTCGTGGACATGCTGGGCGGCGACGAGCCCCAGGCGCTTGATCTCGCCGTGGCCCCGCCGGCGGTGATCCTCATGGCCGGCCTGCAGGGCTCGGGCAAGACCACCACCTCGGCCAAGCTGGCCAACCGGCTGCAGAAGTTCGAGCGCAAGAAGGTCCTGATGGCCTCGCTCGACACCCGCCGTCCGGCGGCCATGGAGCAGCTCAAGACCCTCGGCGAACAGGCCGCCATCGACACCTTGCCGATCATGGCCGGCCAGTCGGCGCCGGACATCGCCCGCCGCGCCCTGTCGGTCGCCAAGCTGGGCGGCTACGACGTGGTCATTCTCGACACCGCCGGTCGCACCACGCTTGACGAGGCCATGATGAGCGAAGCGGCGGAGATCGCCCGCATCGCCACGCCGGTGGAGACCCTGCTGGTGGCCGACAGCCTCACCGGCCAGGACGCGGTGCGCACGGCCAAGGCTTTCCATGAGCGTCTGCCGCTCACTGGCCTCGTGCTCACCCGTACCGACGGAGACGGCCGCGGCGGCGCGGCGCTCTCCATGCGCGCGGTCACCGGCCTGCCGATCAAGTTCCTGGGCGCCGGTGAAAAGATCGACGCCCTCGACCTCTTCGACGCCCGTCGTGTGGCCGGCCGCATCCTCGGCGCCGGCGACGTGGTGGCGCTGGTGGAGAAGGCCGCCGCCGATCTCGACCAGGCCAAGGCCGAGAAGATGGCCAAGAAGCTGGCCAAGGGCCAGTTCGACCTGGAAGACCTGCTCGATCAGATCCGCCAGATGAAGCGCATGGGCGGCATGCAGGGCATCCTTGGCCTGCTGCCCGGCGTGCAGAAGGTGAAGAAGCAGATCGCTGAATCCGGCCTCGACGACAGTATGTTCCGTCGCCAGGAGGCGATCATTCTCTCCATGACCCCCCTGGAGCGGAAGAAGCCCGACATCCTCGCCGCCAGCCGCAAGCGCCGCATCGCCAAGGGCGCGGGCGTGGACGTGGCGGAGATCAATCGCCTCCTGAAGCAGCATCGGCAGATGGCCGACGCCTTCAAGATGATGAGCCGCGACGGCGGCAAGTCCATGGCCCGCATGGCCCAGGCCATGGGCGGTCTGCCCCCAGGCATGACCCCGCCCGGCGGCGGCATGGGTCCGGACCTTGCGAAATTGAAGGCCCTCGGGGCGGGGAAGGTCGCGCCTCCCCCCACGGGCGGCCTTCCCGGATTAAGCGGCGGCCTGCCGGGCCTGCCGTTCAAGAAGAAGTAGCCAGTTTGGCGGGGCCGGCGCCCGCTCACGTTAATCAAAGACACCAACTCAAAATCCGAAGGTAAGACTAGATGTTGAAGATTCGCCTCGCCCGCGGCGGCGCCAAGAAGCGCCCCTACTACTCCATCGTGGTGGCCGACAGCCGCTCGCCCCGCGACGGCCGCTTCATCGAAAAGGTGGGCGCCTACAACCCGCTGCTGAAGCGCGACGATCCGACCCGCGTGACCTTGAAGGTCGAGCGCATCCAGGAGTGGATCAAGAAGGGCGCCCAGCCTACGGACCGCGTGGCGCGCTTCCTCTCCGTGGAAGGCCTCGCCGAATGGCAAGCCGGCAACAACCCCAAGAAGGCCGAGCCGGGTCGCAAGGCCAAGGAGCGTGCTGAGGAGCGGGCTCAGCGCGAGGCCGATCGCCTGGCGGCTGAAGAAAGCGCCAAGGCTGAAGCCGCCGCCGCGGCGGCCGCCGCTTCGGAAGCCCCGGTTGAAGACGCTGTGGCTGAAGAAGCGCCGGCTGAAGACGCCCAAGCCGAGGCTTGAGCGAGCCCAAACTGATCCTGGTGGGGCGCGTCGCGGGCGGCTTCGGCGTCCGCGGCGAGGTGCGCATCAGCGCCTATACGCAAGACCCCATGGCCCTCCTCGCCTTCGGTTCGCTGAAGGCGGGGGATGGCCGCGAGGTGTTGCGTCTGACGAGCGCCCGTCCCGCCAAGGGCGGCGTCATCGCCCGCGCCCGTGAGGTGGAGACCAAGGAACAGGCCGACGCCCTGCGCGGGCTTCGACTTTACGTGCCGCGCGAGGCCCTGCCGCCCACCGAGGACGAGGATGAGTTCTACCTCGCCGATCTCATCGGCCTGGCCGTGCGCAGCCCGTCGGGAGACGCGCTCGGGACGATCAAGGCTGTACAGGATTTCGGCGCCGGCGACCTTCTGGAGATCGATCCAGGAGAGGGGCGGGCCACCTGGCTTGCCCCCTTCACGCGGGCGGTGGTTCCTGAGGTGAATCTCGCCCACGGGTTTGTGGTGGTCGATCGCCCGCCGGAAACGGAGTGAGGCGAGGTTCACGCGAGCTTGATGCGTGGCGCATATAAGCGCGGCGCAGGGTTCGATTTTCGGGAGCGCGCCCCATATCGCGCGTGGGAACGCTTTTCGGAAATAAAGATGCTGTTCGTTCTGTCGCCCTCCAAGTCGCTGGACTTCACGCCAGTCGGCTTTGACGCGCCGATGACCGAGCCGGCCATGGCCTCGGACACGGCCAAGCTGGCCAAGCTGGCACGCAAGCTCACCCGCGCCGATCTGATGCGGCTGATGGGTATTTCCGAAGCCCTGGCCGACCTTAATGTGACCCGATTCAAGGCCTTTCAACCGGCCCCGGCCAAGGCGGAGGGCCTGCAGGCCGTGCTGGCGTTCGACGGCGACGTCTATGAAGGGCTGAAGGCTCGCACCCTCGACGCCGACGGTCTCGCTTGGGCTCAGGAGCACCTGCGCATCCTGTCCGGCCTCTATGGCCTGCTTCGCCCCCTCGACAAGCTGCAGCCCTATCGCCTGGAAATGGGCGTGCGCCTGGCCAATGAGCGGGGCGCCACCCTGTACGACTTCTGGGGCGATCGTATCGCCAAGGCCCTCTCCAAGGCCGCGCAAGGTCATGCGGACCGCACCTTGGTGAACCTCGCCAGCCAGGAATATTTCGGGGCCGTGGACGCCCAGGCCCTGAAGTTGCCGGTGGTCACCTGCCTCTTCATGCAGGAAAAGGCGGACGAGGTTCGACAACTCTCGCTCTACGCCAAGACCGCGCGCGGCTTGATGACCCGTTACGCCATCGATCACCGGCTGGAACAGGTCGCCGATCTTCGCGGTTTCAATCGCGCCGGCTACGGGCTGCGCCCCGATCTCTCCAGCGAGACCCAGTGGGTGTTCGTGCGACCGCAACCGGCGCTCGGCACGCCCATGGCGGTGTCCGAAGCGGCCTGAGCTCCCTCCAACGCGCACGCAAATTTGCGCCTGACGGGCCAAGGCCGGCATGTTATGTCGCGGCGCAGCAATTCGAGGAGTTTCCATGGCCGGCGCGCTCAAGGATCAAGTCGCCATCGTCACCGGGTCGACCAGCGGCATCGGCCTGCATCTGGCTCAGGCCTTGGCGGCTGAAGGGGTCAATATCGTCCTCAACGGCCTTGGCGATCCGGCGGAAATCGAGCGCCAGCGCGCGGGAATGCAGGAGCAGTTCGGCGTTCAAGTCCGCTACCATCCCGCCGACATGCGCAACGCCGGGGAGATCGCCGACATGGTCGGCTTCGCCCAGAAGAGCTTCGGCCGGCTCGACATCTTGGTGAACAACGCCGGCGTCCAGCACGTGGCGCCCATCGAGGACTTCCCGGCGGAGAAGTGGGACCAGATCATCGCCATCAACCTGTCGTCGGCCTTCCACGCCATCAAGGCGGCGGTGCCGATCATGAAGGCCCAGGGGCGCGGGCGGATCATCAACATCGCCTCCGCACATGCCCTGGTGGCTTCGCCGTTCAAGTCGGCCTATGTGGCCTCCAAGCACGGCGTGTTCGGTCTGACCAAGACGGTGGCTCTGGAAGTCGCGACCTACGGCGTCACGGTGAACGCTATCTGCCCCGGCTATGTGAAGACCCCCCTGGTGGAAGCGCAGATTACTGACCAGGCCAAGGCCCGTGGCATCTCCGAAGAGGCCGTGATGAAGGATGTGATCCTGGCGGCCCAGCCCACCAAGGAGTTCGTCACCTTCGACCAGCTTGCGGGCCTCATGCTTTACCTGGTGTCGGACCTCGGAGCCTCGGTGAACGGCGCGGGCCTTTCCGTGGACGGCGGCTGGACCGCCGCCTGAAGCCGATCATGACCCTCGCCGATGACGCTGTCCCGCGTCCGATCTGTCTTGGGCTGCAAGGCGGCGGAGCGCATGGCGCGTTCCAGTGGGGCGTGATCGAGACCCTGTTGGCCGATGGCCGGCTCGATGTGAAAGCCATCACCGGCGCATCTGCTGGATCGATGAATGCGGTGGTGACCGCCGCGGGGCTTCGCGACGGCGGCGCTGAGGGCGTGAAGAAGCATCTCACCCGCTTCTGGCGCGATGTCAGCGACTCCAGCGGCTTCGGCAGCATTCCCGGCGATGGCGACGGGCTGCCGCGGTTCTTCAAGCAGTGGATGGAAGCCAATCCGCTGGTGGCGGCGCTTGAATACGCCGCCGAACAGGCCGCGACATCGATGTCGCCCTACGACTTCAATCCTCTGGACATCAATCCGCTGCGCGACGTGGTGCAACGCAACATCGATTTTGAAGCGCTGCGCAAGGATCCGCGGGTCAAGCTGTTCATCGCCGCCACCCGGGTGCTGTCCACCAAGGTGCGCATCTTCCGCGAGACCGAGCTGACCATCGACCAGCTCATGGCGTCCGCGGCCTTGCCCTATTTGTTCAAGGCGGTGGTCATCGACGGCGAACCCTATTGGGACGGCGGCTATCTGGCCAATCCGCCGCTGTGGCCGCTCTACTATGAAGACTTGCCGGCCGATGTGCTCCTGATCACGCTCAATCCTTTCGAGCGCAAGGAAACTCCCAAGACTTCGGCCGAGATCATGGGGCGCATGAACGAGATCAACTTCAACGCGGTGCTGATGGCGGACCTGCGCGCTCAGACCTTCGTGAAGAAGCTGATCGAGCAGGACATGCTGACGCCCGAAGCGCGCGCTCAGTATCGCGATGTCCGTCTTCACACCATTCGGGCCGATGGCGCCCTGGCCGACGCGCCGCTGAATTCCAAGTTCGACACCAGTTGGGACTTCCTGCAATCCCTGCACACGAAGGGCGTCGCCGCCGCAAAAAAATGGCTGGACCAGTCCTTCGCCGATGTCGGCTATCGATCCAGCGTGGACGTCAACTCCGACTTCCTCTAGCCATATCCCCCTAAGTTTGAGGCTTCCCCCATGATCGAAGAACTCGTGCAGCAGTGCGCGGACCGCACGGGCCTGACCGTCGACCAGGCGCGCACCGGCCTGTCGGCCGCCCTGTCCCTGATTCAGAAGCATGCCGACGGGGCCAAGGTGGCCGAGCTGTTCGAAGCCATACCTGGGACGAGCGACCTTGCGCTCGCGGGCGCGGCCATGACCCAGCAGAAGAGCGGCGGCCTCATCGGCGGCATGATGCGCCAGGTGGGAGGGTCCTCCGGCGCGGCCATGTCGGACGCCATGGCGCTCGGTCAGAAGCTGGCGCGCCAAGGCATCATGGTCTCGGATATGCAGGCGATCCTGCCGGTGGCCATGACCTTCGTGGAGCAGAAGACAGGGACCGATCAGCTTCGCGCGGTGTTGGAAAGCGTTCCCGGACTCGGGCCTCTGCTCACCGCAGAAAGCTGAGCTGCTTTCCCTTTACGTGAACTGGAAAGGCGTTTCACGGCCCTCTATGGTGCGCCGACCAAAAGCCTAAATTGGCCAAAGCCAACCTGGAAGGACGCCCTATGCGCGAAGCCGTCATCGTTTCCTACGCCCGTACCGGACTGGCCAAGTCCATGCGAGGCGGGTTCAACAACACCCACGGCGCGGTGATGGCCGGCAACGCCATCAAGCACGCCATCTCGCGCGCCAAGATCGAGCCGGGCGATGTGGAAGACGTGGTGCTGGGCTGCGGCAATCCCGAAGGCGCCACCGGCTCCAACGTCGGCCGTCTGGCCGCCATGTGGGCCGGCTGCCCGGTGACCACCTCGGGCACGACCCTCAACCGCTTCTGCTCCTCCGGCCTCAACGCCATCGCCGTGGCCGCCAACTATGTGCGGGCTGAAGGTGCTGACGTGGCCATCGGCGCCGGCGTCGAGTCCATCTCGCTGGTGCAGATGGGCGGGCACATGAACACCTACTTCTACACCCAAGAAGACCTGATGAAGTCGAAGCCGGCCCTGTGGATGCCGATGATCGACACGGCTGACATCGTCGCCGAGCGCTATGGCGTCACCCGCGAAGCCCAGGATGAATACGCCCTGCGTTCGCAACAGCGCATCGCCGCCGCGCAGGCTTCCGGCCTGTTCAAGGACGAAATCGTCCCCACCGCCACCAAGATGAAGAAGGTGGATAAGGCCACGGGTCAGGAGTCCATCGTCGACTACGTGGTCGATCGCGACGAGTGCAATCGCCCCGAAACCACCCTTGACGGCCTCGCCGCCCTGCAGCCGGTGAAGGGCCCGGGCAAGTTCGTCACCGCCGGCAACGCCAGCCAGCTGTCGGACGGCGGCGCGGCTGTGGTGATCATGGAAGCCAAGGAAGCGGCCAAGCGCGGGCTTGAGCCCCTGGGCGCCTTCCGCGGTTTCGCTGTGGCCGGCTGCGAGCCGGACGAGATGGGCATCGGTCCGGTGTTCGCCGTGCCGCGGCTTTTGGCCCGTCATGGCCTGAAGGTGTCCGACATCGACCTGTGGGAGCTGAACGAAGCCTTCGCCTCGCAGTGCCTCTACAGCCGCGACAAGCTGGGCATCGATCCGGAGAAGTACAACGTCAACGGCGGCTCCATCGCCATCGGCCATCCCTATGGCATGACCGGCGCCCGGTGCACTGGCCACATCCTGCTGGAAGGCCGTCGCCGTAAGGCCAAGTATGGCGTGGTCACCATGTGCATCGGCGGCGGCATGGGCGCGGCCGGCCTGTTCGAAATCTATTGATGCAGGGAAGGACGGGGGCGCCGATCGCTGGCGCTCCCGCTCCGCCGTGAAGAATTAGGCGGCTTCTTCGGAGCCCGCTTCGGGGGCGTCGTGTTCCGCTTCCTGCTGACGGACGGCGCGGGCCAGGCGCAGAGTTTCCATATGGGCCAACTTCGCCACTTGCCGCTCCAGTTCGCTGATCTGTTCGGCTTGCCGAACCACTAGGCTTTCGAGGTCTTGCAAACGCTCCTCGATGCTCTCGACCATCGCCGATCTCCCTGGATGTGATTGTACGGGATCGAGCTGAAGCTCGCTTCGCGGGCGAAGATACGCCGAAATTCAAACAATTCCACAGGCGACCAAATCACCGTAACGAGAGCCTATGGCCGAACCCGCGACGATCGCGCCCTTCAGCTTCTACGAATTCTTCGCTGGCGGCGGCATGGCGCGGGCGGGGCTGGGCCCGCTCTGGCGCTGTCTTTGGGCCAATGACCTCGATCCCCTGAAGGCCCGCGCCTATGCCGACAATTGGGGCGCTGGGCATTTCCAACTGGGCGACGTGTTCGAGGTGAGGGCCGGCGATCTGCCGGGCAGCGCCGACCTCGCCTGGGCCTCCTCGCCCTGCCAGGATTTCAGCCTAGCCGGCCGCCGCGCGGGGCTCGCCGGCGTGCGATCTTCGGCCTTCTGGGGCTTTTGGCGGGTGATGCAGGGGCTCGAACGGGACGGTCGGGCGCCGAGACTCATCGTCATCGAAAACGTGCTCGGCCTCCTCACTTCGCACGGCGGCGAGGATTTTCGGGTGGTGTGCCAGACCCTGACGGAAGCCGGCTATCGGGTCGGCGCGTTGGAGATCGACGCCGCCCGCTTCACGCCCCAGTCGCGGCCGCGCCTCTTTATCGTAGCTTCGCGATCGCCGCCTCCCTCGGCCCTGACCGTCCCGGCGCCGCAAGCGCCGTTCCATAGCCCAAAGATCGTGGCGGCGTCGGGACGCCTGGACGGTGCGACAGCCAAGGCCTGGACGTGGTGGCGGCTCGAGCCGCCCGCCGCGCGCAATCTCGCCCTCGCGGATCTGTTGGAGCCGGATCATCTGGTCCGGTGGCGCTCCAACGCCGACACGGAGCGGCTAATTAGCCAGATGTCGCCCCGACATCTGGCGCAATGGCGCGCCGCCGTCGCAGGTACTGATCCAGCCGTCGCCGCCATATACCGCCGCACCCGCCAGGAAGACGGCCGACGGGTTCAACGCGCGGAACTGCGCCTCGACGGCCTCGCCGGCTGCCTGCGCACCCCTGGCGGCGGCTCGTCCAAACAGTTCATCCTCAAAGCCGTGGAGGGACAGGTGCGCAGCCGCCTGCTCACCCCCCGCGAAGGGGCGCGGCTGATGGGGCTGCCGGACGGCTACCGCCTACCGAAGTCCGCTACCAACGCCTTGAAGGTCGTGGGCGACGGCGTGGCGGCCCCGGTGGTGGCGCATTTGGGCGAGCGACTGTTGCGCCCCGTGCTGGAGGCTTCAAATGCGGCGGACTGGAGCGCCGTTGCTTGAGTTTTCCTAATCCTGGCGCCGCAGTTGTGAGCGCGCTTGCACCGGGCATTAGCTTCTCTGGCGCCGACATTGAGCGTTGATAGGCCTATAGGAGCGCTTCTCCACTTTCCTTCGGGGTCTAAGCTATGTCCGAAACGCAGGTCCAAGATTTGCAGGCCTATGACGCGGCGCACTATCGCCGCGCCGGACGCGGCCGCGTCTATGAGTCCATCCTCGACACCATCGGCGACACGCCCCTGGTGCGCTTGCCCAAGCTCACCGCGGCGCTGAAGCCCAAGGCCGAGGTGGTGGCCAAGCTGGAGTTCTTCAATCCGCTGGCCAGCGTGAAGGACCGCATCGGCGTGGCCATGATCGAGGCCCTGGAACAGGCCGGCCTGCTCGGCCCCGGCGCCACCATCATCGAGCCGACCAGCGGCAATACCGGCATTGCGCTGGCCTTCGTGGCCGCGGCCAAGGGCTATCCGCTGATCCTGGTCATGCCGGAGAGCATGTCGCTGGAGCGGCGCAAGATGCTGGTGCTCCTCGGGGCCCAGATCGAGCTGACCCCTGCCGAAAAGGGTATGCGCGGCGCGGTGAACCGGGCCCAGGAGCTGCTGGCGGAAATCCCGAAGGCGGTGATGCCGCAACAGTTCGAGAACGTGGCCAATCCCCAGATCCATCGGGTCTCCACCGCCGAGGAAATCTGGAACGATACCGACGGCAAGGTGGACATCGTGGTGGCGGGCGTGGGCACCGGCGGCACGATCACTGGCGTCGGCCAGGTGCTGAAGGCCAGGAAGCCCTCGGTGCAGATGATCGCCGTCGAGCCGCAGGACTCCCAGGTGCTGGCGGGCAAGGACCCGGGCCCGCACAAGATCCAAGGCATCGGCGCCGGCTTCATTCCGGGCAACGTGGATCGTTCGATCATCGACGCCACCGAGTCGGTGACCAATGACGAGGCCTTCGCCATGGCCCGCCGCGCGGCGCAGAGCGAGGGCATTCCGGTGGGCATCTCCTCCGGCGCGGCCCTCACGGCGGCCTTCCGCCTGGCTTCCCGCGAGGAGAACGCCGGCAAGCTCATCGTCACCATCATTCCGAGCTTCGCCGAGCGCTACCTGTCCACGGCGCTGTTCGAAGGGCTGTGAGCGACGTCTTCACCCCCGAGCAACGCTCGGCGGTGATGCGCAAGGTGCCGGGCCGCAACAGCTCTGCTGAGCTGAAGGTTCGGCGCCTGTTGCGCGCTTTGGGCGTCGGCTATCGGCTGCATCGCAAAGACCTGCCCGGCTCGCCGGACATCGTCATGGCGGGTCGGCGCCTGGCCGTGTTTGTCCATGGCTGCTTCTGGCACGGCCATGACTGTCGGCGCGGCGCCCGCGCGCCCAAGGCTCACGCCGACTACTGGTCGGCCAAGATCGCCCGCAACAAGGATCGCGACGCCCGCGCGCAAGCCGAGCTCGCGGCGCTCGGCTGGCAGGCTTTGGTGGTGTGGGAGTGCGAGCTGAAGGATGAGGCGGCCTTGCGCGCGCGCCTCGCCGCCTTCCTCGGCAAGGCCTGAAAAAAGGGGCGAGCCGAAGCCCGCCCCTCAGATCAAGCTCAGTCGTTACCGGCTCAGGCGGCCTTGACCGTCTTGCCGAAGCGGCCGTAGAAGGTCTCGCCCTTGGCGGCCATGTCGCGCAGCAGCTGGGGCGGGGCGAAGCGGGCGCCGTATTTCTGAGCCAGGGCGTCGCAGCGCTCCACGAACTTGGCCGCGCCCACCGAGTCGATCAGGCTCACCGGACCGCCGGTCCAGGGCGCGAAACCCCAGCCGAGGATCGAGCCCACGTCGGCGTCGCGCGGATCAGTGACCACGCCTTCCTCGAAGCAGCGGGCCGCCTCCACTGCCTGGCGATAGAGCAGGCGCGTACGCAGCTCCTCCACCAGCTCGGGATTGCTTTCGGTGACTTCGATGTCCACCAGATCGCCGAGGCCCGGCCACAGGCGCTTCGGCCCGTCCGCCGGATAGTCGTAGAAGCCCTTGCCGTTCTTGCGCCCGAAGCGGCCGAGGTCGACCACCATCTTCTTGATCAGATCGTCGGCGGCGCTGGCCACGTACTTGTCGCCCAGATCCTTGCGGGTCTGTTCGCGCACCTTGTAGCCGAGGTCGAGGGCCACATCGTCGTTCATTTCCAGCGGGCCGCGGGGCATGCCGGTGGCGCGGCCCACATTGTCGATGATGGCCGGGGCGATGCCTTCGGCCAGCATTTCGAGCCCTTCCTGCACGAAGGTGCCGAAGCAGCGCGAGGTGTAGAAGCCGCGGCTGTCGTTGACCACGATGGGGGTCTTCTTGATCTTCAAGACATAGTCGATGGCCTTGGCCAGGGTCTCCTGGCTGGTCTCCTTGCCCATGATGATTTCCACCAGGCCCATCTTGTCCACCGGTGAGAAGAAGTGGATGCCGATGAAGTTGTTCGGCCGCACCGACACTTCGGCGAGACCGCTGATGGGCAGGGTGGAGGTGTTGGAGCCGAACACCGCGGTTTCGGCGAGCTGGGCCTCGGCCTTCTTGGTCACCTCGGCCTTGATCTCGCGGTTCTCGAACACCGCTTCCACCACCAGGTCGGCGCCCTTCACGTCGTCATAGCTGGTGCTGGGCTTGATCAGGGCGAGGACGGCGTCAGCCTTGTCCTGCGTCATCTTCTTGCGGCTGACCTGCTTGTCGAGCAGGGACTTGGCGTGGGCCTTGCCCTTGTCGGCCGCCTCCTGGGTCGTGTCGATGAGCACGCTTTCGATGCCGGCGAGGGCCTGCACATAGGCGATGCCAGCACCCATCATGCCGGCGCCGATGACGGCCACCTTCTTGATCTCCGTGGCGGGGAACCCGGCCGGTCGCGCCGCGCCCTTGTTCAGCTCCTGCATGGACAGGAACAGGGAGCGGATCATGGCCTGGGCCTGGGGGGTAGCCAGGGTCTTCAGGAAATAGCGGGTCTCGATGCGCAGGGCGGCATCGATGGGGACCTGCAGGCCCTCATAGACCGCCTTCAGAATGTTGATCTGGGCCGGGTAGTTGCCATAGGTCTGCTTGCGCAGCATGGCGTTGCCCATGATGAACACCTGGGCGCCGGAGGGGCTGTAGGGGCCGCCGCCAGGTAGCTTGAAGTCCTTCTTGTCCCAGCGCGCGACCGCGTCGCCCTTGGTCTTCACCCAGGTCTTGGCGGCGTCCACCACCTGGTCGACGGGGACCACCTCGTCGACGAAGCCCAGCGCCTTGGCTTCGGTTGGGCTGGAGGGCTTGCCTTCCAGGATCAGAGGCGCGGCCTGCATCACGCCCACCAGACGCGGCAGGCGCTGGGTGCCGCCGGCGCCCGGCAAAAGGCCGACCTTGGCCTCGGGCAGACCGAGCTGGATCTTCGGATTGTCCGCCACCACGCGGTAGTGGCAGGCGAGGGTGATCTCAAGGCCGCCGCCGAGGGCGAGGCCGTTGATGGCCGCGGCCACCGGCTTGCCGCAGGTCTCCAGCGCCCGCAGCGCCTTATTCAGGGCGAAGGCGCCGTCGAATTGGTCGCGCAGCTTCTCCTCGGCCGAGCGGCTGTCGTCAGCGGTGCGCTGGCCCATTTCGCCAAGGTCGGCGCCAGCGCAGAAGCCGCTCGCCTTACCCGAAGTGATCACGGCGCCCTTGATGGCCGCGTCGGTCTTGAGGCGCTCCACCACTTGCGGGAGCTCGGCCATCACCTTGGCGGTGATGGTGTTCATGCTGCGGCCCGGCACGTCGAAGGTGACGAGGGCCACGCCGTCGGAATCGACGTCGATCTTGAAGGTTTCCATGCGCGCGGCTCCTTAGACGCGTTCGATGACGGTGGCGGTGCCCATGCCGGCGCCGACGCAGAGGGTGACGAGGGCGGTTTCCTTGCCGGTGCGCTCCAGCTCGTCGAGCGCGGTGCCGAGGATCATGGCCCCGGTGGCGCCCAGGGGGTGGCCCATGGCGATGGCCCCGCCGTTCACGTTCATCTTCTCGTGCGGGATGTGGAGGGCCTGCATCATGCGCAGCACCACGGCGGCGAAGGCCTCGTTGAGTTCATAGAGGTCGATGTCCGCGGCGGTCATACCGAGGCGCTTCAACAGCTTCTCGCTCACCAGGGCCGGGCCGGTGAGCATGATCGAGGGCTCCGAGCCGATGGAGGCCATGCCCTTGATGCGGGCGCGAGGCTTCAGACCCATGGCTTCGCCCACTTCCTTGGTGGCGAAGAGCACACCCGCGGCGCCGTCGACGATGCCCGAGGAGTTGCCGGCGTGGTGCACGTGGTTCACGCGCTCCAATTCCGGGTAGCGCTGCTGGATCACCGCGTCGAAGGCCATCTCGCCCGGCATGGCGAAGGAGGGATTGAGCGCCGCCAGGGTCTGCATGGTGGTGTCGGGACGCATGTGCTCGTCGTGATCGAGGATGGTGAGGCCGAGCTGGTCCTTCACGCTGATCACCGACTTCTTGAAGCGCTGCTCGCTCCAGGCCTTGGCGGCCCGGCGCTGGCTTTCCACCGCGTAGCCGTCCACGTCGTCGCGGGAGAAGCCGTAGAGGGTGGCGATGGCGTCGGCGCTGATGCCCTGCGGCACGAAATAGGTGGCGAAGGCGGAGGAGGGGGCGGTGGGCCAGGCGCCGCCGTCGGAGCCCATGGGCACGCGGCTCATGCTCTCCACGCCGCCGCCGATAGCCATGGTCGCTTCGCCGGTCATCACCTTGGCGGCGGCCATGTTGCAGGCCTCAAGACCCGAAGCGCAGAAGCGGTTCACCTGCACGCCGGCGGTGGTCTCGGCATAACCGGCGGTGAGCACGGCGGTGCGGGCCACGTCCGCCCCCTGCTCGCCCACGGGGCTGACGCAGCCGAGGATCACGTCGTCCACCATGGCGGTGTCGAGGTTGTTGCGATCGCGCAGCTGCTGCAGCACTTGGCTCGCCAGGGACAGGGCGGTGAGCTCGTGCAGGGCGCCGTCCTTGCGGCCCTTGCCGCGCGGCGTGCGCACGGCGTCAAAAATATAGGCGTCGGCCATCTGGCCCTCCTCGTTGTTTCAACGTCGAGAACGAAAAATCAAAGCGTGCGGGCGATCAGGACCTTCATGATCTCGTTCGAGCCGCCATAGATGCGCTGAACGCGACTATCCTTGTACATGCGGGCGATGGGGTACTCGTTCATGAAGCCGTAGCCGCCGAACAACTGGAGGCAACGGTCAATGATCTTGTTTTCCAGGTCCGAGACCCAGTACTTGGCCATGGAGGCGGTGGCCGCGTCGAGCTTGCCCTCCAGGTGCAGGCCGATGAGGCGATCGACGAAGATCCGCGCCACTGTCGCCTCGGTCTTGCACTCGGCGAGCACGAATTGCGTGTTCTGGAAGTCGATGATGCGCTGACCGAAGGCTTTGCGGTCCTTCACATAGGCGATGGTCAGCTCGAGCGCGCGCTCGATGGCGGCGATGCCCTGCACGGCGATGTTCAGGCGTTCCTGCGGCAGCTGCTGCATGAGCTGAACAAAGCCGCGGCCCTCTTCCTGACCGATCAGGTTGGAGGTCGGCACGCGCACGTCGTTGAAAAACAGCTCGGAGGTGTCCTGGGCGTCCTGGCCGAGCTTGTCGAGGTTGCGGCCGCGCTCGAAGCCTTCCACCTCGTCGGTCTCCACCACGATGAGCGAGGTGCCCTTTGCGCCCTGGCTCGGGTCGGTCTTGGCCACCACGATAATCAGGTTGGCGGTCTGGCCGTTGGTAATGAAGGTCTTCTGGCCGCTGATGACATAGTGATTGCCATCCTTGCGGGCGGTGGTCTTCACCCCTTGCAAGTCGCTGCCGGCGCCCGGCTCGGTCATGGCGATGGCGCCGATGAGCTCGCCCGTGGCCATGCGCGGCAGCCACTTCTTCTTCTGCTCCTCGGAGCCGTAGTGGAAAATGTAGGGGGCGACGATGGCGTTGTGCAGCGAGGCGCCGAAGCCGTCCACGCCCTTCTTGGCCAGCTGCTCCATGAACACCACTTCGTGGCGGTAGTCGCCGCCCACGCCGCCATAGGCTTCCGGGGTGGAGAGGCAGAGGAGCCCCGCCTCGCCGGCCTCGGTCCACATGGCCCGCTCCACCACGCCGTCTTCACGCCACTTGGCCACCCGGCTTTCCGGCGCGTGGGCGTCGAAGAACTTGCCGAGGGCGTCCTCGAAAATGACGATCTCTTCCTCGGCCATGAAGGCCGGCTTTTCGATATTCAGCACCGACATGGGCGTCCCTCCCAGGACGAATTTTTGTTCGATCAGAAAGCTTCGGCGTCGAGGGCCATGAGCGTGGCGGCGCCGGTCTTCAATTTGGCCAGGTGGGCGGTCGCTTCGGGGAGCACGCGCTCCACGAAGTAGCGGCCGGTGACCAGCTTGTTGGCGAAGAAGGGATCAGTCTCGCCGGCCTTGATGCGGGCGTCGGCGGCCTTGGCCATCATGGCCCAGGAATAGGCGAGGGCGGTGAGGCCGAACAGGTGCAGGTAGTCGGTGGAGGCCGCGCCCGCGTTGTCCGGATTGGCGAGGCCGTTCTGCATCAACCACATGGTGGCTTCCTGAAGCTTGGCCTTGGCCGACTGCAGGCCAGCGATGAACGGAGCGAGGGTCTCGAAGCCTTCGTTTTCTGCGATATAGGCGTCCACCTCGGCGAAGAAGCTCATCACCGCCCGGCCGCCGCTCGCCGCCAGCTTGCGGCCCACCAGATCGAGGGCCTGCACGCCATTGGTGCCCTCGTAGATCAGGGTGATGCGGCTGTCGCGCAGGTACTGGCTGGCGGGGAAGTGCTCGGTGAAGCCGGAGCCGCCATGCACCTGCATGGAGTCCGAGCAGATCTTGAAGCCCTTGTCGGTGAGGTAGGCTTTCACCACCGGGGTGAGCAGGCCCATGTAGTCGTGGGCCTTTTGCCGCACCGCTTCGTCCGGGCTGACGCGGGCGAGGTCGCCGTGCAGCGCGGTCCACAGCATGAAGGCGCGGCCGCCCTCCAGGATGGCCTTGGAGTCCATCAGCATCCGGCGCACGTCGGGGTGGACCATGATCGGATCGGCGGGGCCGTCGGCGTTCTTCGGCCCGGTGAGGGAGCGGCCCTGGATGCGGTCCTTGGCGAAGGCCACCGCCGCCTGATAGGCCGCCTCGCCTTGCGCGAGGCCCTGCACGCCGACGCCCAATCGCGCCTCGTTCATCATCACGAACATCAGCTTGAGACCGGAGTTTTCCGGCCCGATCAGCCAGCCCTTGGCCTCCTCATAGGACATGACGCAGGTGGCGTTGCCGTGGATGCCCATCTTCTCTTCCAGGCCGGCGCAGACCAGCTTGTTGCGCTCGCCAGGATTGCCGTCGGCGTCGGGCAAGAACTTCGGCACAATGAAGAGGGAGATGCCCTTCACGCCTTGGGGCGCGCCCTCGATGCGGGCCAGCACCAAGTGGACGATGTTCTCGGCCATGTCGTGCTCGCCGGCGCTGATCCAGATCTTCTGGCCGGAGATGCGATAGGTGCCGTCGGCCTGGGGAACGGCCTTGGTGCGTAGGAGGCCAAGGTCGGTGCCGCACTGGGGCTCGGTGAGGTTCATGGTGCCGCCCCACTGGCAGCTGGCCAGCTTGGGCAGATAAAGCGCCTTCTGCTCATCCGAGCCGCCTTCGGCGATGGCGGCGTAGGCGCCGTGGGTCAGGCCCGGATACATGCCGAAGGCCATGTTGGCGGAGGACATCATCTCCGAGAAGGCGACGCTCACCACCGCGGGAAGGCCTTGACCGCCCCAGGCAGGGTCAGCCCCCAGCGCCGGCCAACCGGCCTCCACCATCTGCTTGAAGGCGTCCTTGAAGCCGTCCGGCGTCTTCACCGTGTTGTCGGGCGACCACTTGCAGCCCTGCTTGTCGCCGACGCTGTTGAGGGGGGCGACCACCTCCTCGCAGAACTTGGCCGCTTCGGTGAGGATCTGCTCCACGGTTTCCATGGAGGCGTCGGCGAAGCCCGGCAGCTGACCATAGCTGTCGAGGTGGAGCACATCGTTCAGGATGAACAATTGGTCGCGAAGGGGGGCGCGGTAGGTCATGCGGGGGTCTCGTTCGGCTCAGGGCTGAAGCGGGGAGGGACGTCGTCGTCGATCAGTTTAGAGGGCGGATTTTGCAGTTTCGATGTCGCCGTCGAGGCGGGCGCGCAAAACCGAGTCGTAGGCGTCGGCTTTCGGCAGAAGATCGGGGCGGATATGCGCCAATTGCGATTCCAGGTGCACGCACCCGTCTTCCAGAGCTTGGATCGCACCCTCGATGTCTTCACGCTGCGACTTCAGGGCCTCGATGCGCTCGCGGAATTTTTTGAGTGAGCGGGCCATCTGCGCCGCGCCGCCGTCCTTCTCGTCGTAGAGCTCGAGGATTTCCCTGATCTCCGACAGGCTGAAGCCGACCCGCTTGCCACGCAGGATCAGCTGCAACCGAGCACGGTCGCGGTGATTGTAGACGCGGTTCATGCCGTCGCGGGCTGGGGCGAGCAGCCCCTTGTCCTCGTAGAAGCGCAGGGCGCGCGGGGTGACTTTGAACTCCACGCACAGCTGGCGGATGGTGAAGGTCCGCTCGGGTCGACGCAGTTCCGGGCGCATGCTCGGCCTCCCTTATTGGATTTCCTTGCGGCGCATAATTGCCCCTTACGTAAGCGTAAAGTCAACACCCCACGCCGTCGAAGCCGTAGATGATCTTGCGTGTGAGAACGGCTATCAGCTTGGCAAGTCTGGACAGGCGAGCTAAGTGCTGAGCCTTAAGGAAAGTTCCGGAGGTCGGTCGTCGTGCGACAGCCTCGCCGCCGACCGGAGCGAAATGAGCGCCGCTGGCTTGATCTGGCGCGCAGGGACCGTAGGAGACGAAACTGGCGATGAGGGGACGGATTTTGTTTGGCCGGGCGAGCCGTGCAGGGCTCTTCGCCGCCGCTGCGGCGACCACGGCCCTGACGAGCGTCATGGCGCACGCGGCTGATCTGTTGGGTCAGCCGACGCCAGGCGGTCTTGGATTGCAGCCGGCGGGCGACGCTCTGCGCCAACAGGCGGCGGATTTCCACAACCACGTTCTGCTGCCGGTGATCACCGGCATCGCGTTGTTCGTCCTGGCGCTGCTAATCATCGTCATGGTGCGCTTCAACAAGCGCGCCAACCCGACGCCAGCCAAGTGGACCCACAACACCTTGCTGGAAGTCGCCTGGACCACTGTGCCGGTGCTGATCCTGGCGGTGATCGCGGTGTTCTCGTTCCGCCTGCTGTTCGCCTATCACGACATGCCCAATCCCGACCTCACCGTGAAGGCCACCGGCAACCAGTGGTACTGGAGCTATGAGTATCCAGCGGCGGTGGGCGGCGGCATCACGTTCGACTCCAATCTGCTGCCCAAGGATCAGGCCGACGCTCAGAAGCGCCCGTACATGCTGGCGGTGGACCATCCGCTGGTGGTGCCGGCGGGTAAGACCGTCCAGGTGCTGGTCTACGGCTCCGACGTGTTGCACTCCTTCTTCATTCCGGCCTTTGGCATTCAGCAGACCGCGGTCCCAGGCCGCGTGAATTCGGTGTGGTTCCACGCTGACAAGCCGGGCGCCTACTATGGCCAGTGCAATGAGCTGTGCGGCGTCAAGCACGCCTTCATGCCCATCGAGGTCGATGTGCTGAGCCAGGCGGACTATGACGCCTGGGTGGCCGCTCACGCCAAGCCCGCCCCCGCCGCTTCTGCTCCTGCCGCCGCTGCGCAGGCTGCGCCGTCCGCCAACGTGACCGCGCCCGCCGCGCCGAAGGCCTAAGACCGTTTCGAGAGGCATTTGAACTATGGCTAATTCCGCCTCCGCTCACGCCGCTCACGGCGATGCGCACGACCACAAGCCGCCCTTCCTGGTGCGGTGGCTGTTCTCCACCAACCACAAGGACATCGGTACGCTCTACATCCTGTTCGCGATCTTCGCGGGCGTGGTGGGCGGCGCTATGTCAGGCCTGATTCGTTGGGAACTGGCCGAGCCGGGCCTTCAGGTGTTCGCCCCGGGCTCTCTGCTCGCCCAGCTGAAGCTGATCGACCCCTCCGAGCACGGTTACAACGTGGTGATCACCGCCCACGGTCTGATCATGATCTTCTTCATGGTCATGCCGGCCATGATCGGCGGCTTCGGCAACTGGTTCGTGCCGCTGATGATCGGCGCGCCGGACATGGCCTTCCCGCGCATGAACAACATCTCGTTCTGGCTGCTGGTGGCCTCGTTCGTGCTCCTGTGCCTGTCCATGTTCGTGGACGGCGGGCCGGGGCGCGGCTTTGGCGGCGGTTGGACCCTCTACACGCCGCTCTCCAACGGCACCTTCCACGCCGGGCCGGCCATGGACTTCGCCATCCTGTCGATCCACCTGGCGGGCGCCAGCTCGATCCTCGGGGCCATCAACTTCATCACCACCATCTTCAACATGCGCGCGCCGGGCATGACCCTGCACCGCATGCCGCTGTTCGTATGGTCGGTGCTGGTGACGGCCTGGCTGCTGCTCTTGTCGCTGCCGGTGCTGGCGGGCGCCATCACCATGCTGCTGACGGACCGCAACTTCGGCACCCACTTCTTCGATCCCGCCGGCGGCGGCGATCCGATGATGTTCCAGCACCTGTTCTGGTTCTTCGGCCACCCCGAAGTGTACATCCTGATCCTGCCGGGCTTCGGCATCATCAGCCACGTGGTGTCCACCTTCTCGCGTAAGCCGGTGTTCGGCTACCTCGCCATGGCCTACGCCATGGTGGCCATCGGCTTCATCGGCTTCGTGGTCTGGGCTCACCACATGTTCACCGTGGGCATGAACGTGAACCTGCAGGCCTACTTCCTGGCCGCGACCATGGTCATCGCCGTGCCCACCGGCATCAAGATCTTCAGCTGGATCGCCACCATGTGGGGCGGCTCCATCGACTTCAAGGCGCCGATGCTGTTCGCCATCGGCTTCATCTTCCTGTTCACCATCGGCGGCGTCACCGGCGTGGTGCTGGCCAACGCCGGCATGGATTACTCGGTGCACGCCACCTACTACGTGGTGGCCCACTTCCACTACGTGCTCAGCCTCGGCGCGGTGTTCGCCATCTTCTCGGGCTTCTACTACTGGTTCGAGAAGATGTGGGGCGTGAAGTACAATGAAGCGCTCGCCGCCGTGCACTTCTGGCTGATGTTCATCGGCGTGAACGTGATCTTCTTCCCGCAGCACTTCCTGGGCCTGCAAGGCATGCCGCGCCGCATCGTCGACTATGCGCCGCAGTTCACCTACTGGAACCAGATCTCCTCCTACGGCTACGTGATCGCCGCCGTGGGCGTGGGGGCGTTCTTCATCGTGCTGATCGAAGCCGCTGCGCGCCGTCGCAAGGCCGAGGCCAATCCCTGGGGCGAAGGCGCCACCACCTTGGAGTGGACCCTGCCGTCTCCCCCGCCGTTCCACCAGTTCAACGAGCTGCCGGTGATCGCCGCTGAGGCTGACCACCATTAAAATGGCGCCGTGGCGGCTTAAGGCACGCCACAACGCCAGTTGAGCGACACGCGGGGGCGCGGCGAATCCACCAGGGTTCGCCGCGCCTTTGCGCCTTGAAGGATGTCCGGTATGCGCGACACCACCATTTCCCTGTCCCACCCTGCCGCGGCCCCGGCCAAGGCGGCCGACTATGTGCTGCTGCTCAAGCCGCGGGTCATGTCGCTGGTGGTGTTCACCGGCTTCACCGGCCTTCTGTGCGCCGAAACGCCGATGAATCCGATCCTAGCGGTGATTGCGGTTCTGTGCATCGCCGTGGGGGCTGGGGCCAGCGGCGCGCTGAACATGGCCTGGGACGCCGACATCGACGCCCTCATGCGCCGCACCCGCGCGCGGCCCGTGCCGGCGGGACGCATCAGTCGCGCCGACGCGGCAGCCCTTGGCGTGGTGCTCTCACTGTTGTCCGTGATGGTCATGGGCCTGGCGGTGAACCTCTTGGCCGCCGGGCTACTGGCCTTCACCATCTTCTTCTATGCCGTGGTCTACACGATGTGGCTGAAGCGCTCGACGCCGCAGAACATCGTCATCGGCGGCGCGGCGGGCGCCCTGCCGCCCGTGATCGGCTGGGCGGCGGCCACAGGCGCCGCGCCCGCCAACGCCTGGCTCCTCTTCGCCATCATCTCGCTGTGGACCCCGCCGCACTTCTGGGCGCTGTCGCTTTACACCGCCACCGACTACGCCAAGGCTGGGGTGCCGATGATGCCGGTGGTGAAGGGGGCCAAGTTCACCCGCCTGCAGATTTTCCTCTACAGCCTGATCTTCGTCCCCGTGGCCGTGGCCCCCGCCTTCACCGGCCTCGGCGGCCTGACCTATCTCGCCGTGTCCGGCGGCGGCGGTGTGGTGTTTCTCATGCTCGCCGGCCGTCTGTGGCGGTCGGGCGCCGGTGATGCGCCCGCGGGCGAGGACGGGCTTTATCAGGTGAAGACCGGCGCCCGAGAGGCGCGGGACCTGTTCGCCTTTTCCATCCTCTACCTGTTCGCCCTGTTCGCCGCCCTGGTGGTGGAGCACGGCCTGCATCGCTTGGCCTAGGAGGCGCGCGCATGTCCGAGTCGTCCAAGGATCCATTCGGCGAGGGCGAGGCCGCCGCCAAGGCTCGGCGCGGGCGCAATCTCGCCATCGCCGCCGGTCTTGGGGCCTTCGTCATTCTGATCTTCGTCATCAGCATTCTGAAGTACTACGGCAACGTCCATGCCGGTTAAGGGCGGGCGGAAGCTTTGGGGCTTCGGCCTGGCCTTCCTCGTGGTGGCCATGGTGGGCGCGGCCTTCGCCGCGGTGCCGCTCTATCGCGCCTTCTGCCAGGCTACCGGCTTCAACGGCGTGGCGCGCCGGGTGGAGAAGATCGACTTCAAGCCCACGGATCGGCGCATTACGGTGCGATTCGACACCAATGTGCGGGGCCTGCCCTGGACCTTCAGCGCTGAGCAGGTCACCAAGACCGTGCAACTGGGCAAGGCCAACCTCGCCTATTTCAAGGTGAAGAATACCAGCGCCAGCGACCTGACCGGCCGCGCCGTCTACAACCTCTATCCCGAGGCGTCCGGCGCCTATTTCATCAAGACCCAGTGCTTCTGTTTCAACGACCAGAAACTGAAGGCGGGAGAAGAAGCGATCTTTCCAGTGATCTTCTACGTCGATCCCAAGTTCGCTGCCGATTCGAGCACGGCCGGCCTCTCTGAGATCACCTTGAGCTATACCTTCTATCCGGCGCCGGACGCTAAGGCGCCGACTGGAAAAAAATCGAGCTAAGGGCTGCACAGGCCCATTTATCGCGCGCGGGCCCTTGGCTTGCCTAGGACCGCGACGTTATAGAAAAATAGGAAGCAGTCGCACGAACGGGCCAAACGCCATTGATCCGTGCGGCAACGACATAAGGGTTGGAATAGGACGATGGCTCAAGACGGCGTCAAGCACGACTACCACCTGGTGAACCCCAGTCCCTGGCCGCTGGTGGGCTCCGCCGCCGCCACGGTTGCCGCTATCGGTCTGATCGGCCTCCTGAAGGGCGCCCTCGGCATCCATAAGGGCGACCCCAATGTGCTCTTCGTGGGCGTGGCCCTGATCCTGCTCACCATGTTCTTCTGGTGGGCCGACGTGATCAAGGAAAGCCGCAAGGGCGACCACACCCCGGTGGTGTCTATTGGCCTGCGCTACGGCATGATCTTGTTCATCGCCTCTGAAGTGATGTTCTTCGTCGGCTGGTTCTGGGTCTTCTTCGAAATGGCGCTGTTCCACGGCGCCCGCACCCACTCGGTGATCGATGAAGTGCGCGCCGCCTGGGCTACCTGGCCGCCGAAGGGCGTGGAGACCATCGATCCCTGGGGCTTCCCGCTGCTGAACACCGTGACCCTGCTGACCTCCGGCACGACGGTGACCTGGGCCCACCACGCCCTGCAAAAGGGCCATCGCAAGAGCGCCATCGCCGGCCTCACCCTCACCATCCTGCTCGGGCTCCTGTTCACCTCGATCCAGGCCTACGAGTATCGCGAGATCATCATGGAGAAGCTGTTCTTCGGCCCGGAGGCTGGGAACTCGGGCCTCTATGGCAACGCCTTCTTCATGGCCACGGGCTTCCACGGCTTCCACGTCATCATCGGCACCATCTTCCTCACCGTCTGCCTGTTCCGTCTGCTCAGCGGCGGCTTCACCCCGCAGAAGCATTTCGGCTTCGAGGCGGCGGCCTGGTACTGGCACTTCGTTGATGTGGTGTGGCTGTTCCTCTTCACCTTCATCTACGTGATCTTCCGCGGCCACGCGGGGGTCTGAGCTCATGGCTGAGGCGAGTTCGCTGCCGACCGCGATTGGACGCGGACTCGCCTGCCGGTGCCCGAACTGCGGTAAGGGGCCGCTCTTCCAGGGCCTGCTGAAAATTCGGCCGCGCTGCGAGGCGTGCGGCTTCGATCTCGCCAAGGCGGACACCGGCGACGGGCCCGCGGTGTTCGTGACCCTCGGCGCCGGCACGGTGAGCTGTTTCGGCCTCCTTTTCACCGAGCTCGCCTTCAACCTGCCCATCTGGCTCGAACTGGCCATCTGGCTGCCGATCACGGCGGTGTTGTGCTTGGGCGCGCTGCGGCCGCTGAAGAGCCTCCTCGTCTCGCTTCAGGTGCACAACAAGGCGTCCGAGGCGCGGTATGAGGGCTGAGCCCCCGCCGCGGCTGGACCTAAAGCTCGCGGCGACGGTGACCCTGGCCTTCCTGATCCTCATTTCCTTGGGGACCTGGCAGGTGCTGCGCCTGCAATGGAAGACCGAGCTGCTGCACAAGATTGAACTCTTGCAGGCCGCGCCTGCCAAGCCACTGGCTGAAGGGTTGAGCCGTGGCGACGACGCCGATTTCATCCGCGTCCAGCTTGATTGTCCGGGCCTCGACCAGGCCCCGACGCTGAAGACCTACGCCCTGAACGAGGCCGGCCAGGTGGGCGACCGCATCCTGGCCGCCTGCCCCATCCATGTTGACGGCTATGGCTCCATCCTCATCGATCGTGGTTTCGCGCCCAAGGGCGTTGCGCTCAGACCTGCCGCCTCGCCCGACGCATCGGTGATCGGCGTGCTGCGCAAGCCGGCCCCGCCCTCCGCCTTCGCACCCAAGCCGATGGAATTGGCGGGCGAATGGAGCGGCCGCGACCTGCCCGCCATGGCCGCGGAGCTGAAGGCGCGGAACCCTGCGCCCTATTTCCTTGAGCTGGAAAAGCCCGCCCCGCCCGCGGGATATCCCAAGCCCGAACCGCTGGCGCTGGGCCTCAGCAACAATCACCTCGGCTACGCCATCACCTGGTTCGGGCTGGCGGCGGCGCTCATCGGCGTATACATCGGCTATCTTCGCCGAAGGGTTTGAACCACTTGCTGTACGTTTCCACGCGCGGGCGTGCCGAGCCCGCCGGTTTCGCCGATATCCTGCTGCGCGGCCTCGCCCCCGACGGCGGCCTCTATGTGCCGCAGACCTGGCCGGGTCTCAGCGCCGCTGAAATCGAGGGTTTCGCCGGCGCGCCCTATGCCGAGGTCGCGGCCACGGTGCTGTCGCGCTTCACGGGTTCCGACTTTGATTTTCCCACCCTGCAGCGGCTGTGCCGAACCGCCTATGGCCGCTTCGACCACAAGGACGTGGTCCCGCTGCGCGAGCTCGCGCCCTCGCTCTATCTGTTGGAGCTGTTTCATGGGCCGACGCTCGCCTTCAAGGACGTGGCCATGCAGATCTTGGCCCAGCTCTACGACCTGGAGCTGGAGCGCCAGGGACGGCGCCTGACCATCGTCGCCGCCACCTCGGGCGACACCGGCGGCGCGGCGGTGGAGGCCTTCCGCGGCTCCAACCGCGTGGACATGGTGGTGCTGTTCCCGGAGGGGCGCATCAGCGAGGTGCAGCGCCGGTTCATGACCACGCCGGAAGACAGCAACATTCATTGCCTCAGCGTCGCGGGCGATTTCGACGACTGCCAGGCCATGGTGAAGGCCCTGTTCGCCGACCGGGCCTTCGCCGACGAAGTGCAGCTGTCGGGGGTCAACTCCATCAACTGGGGCCGCATCGCCGCCCAGAGCGTCTATTATTTCACCGCCGCGGCGGCCCTGGCCAAGACCGGCGTCGCGCCGGTGTTCGCCACCCCCACCGGCAATTTCGGCGACGCCTATGCCGGCTATGTGGCCAAGCTCATGGGGCTCGACATCAACCGCATCGTGGTGGCCACCAACGCCAACGACATCTTGGCGCGGGCCTTGGTCAGCGGCCGCTATCGCCGGGGCGAGGCGGTAGCCACCCAGTCGCCGGCCATGGACATCCAGGCCGCCTCCAACTTCGAGCGGCTCTATTTTGAGGCGTGCGGACGCGACGCGACGGCCACCGCGGCGGCGTTCGAAGCCTTCGCGCGCGACGGCGATGTGACCCTGCCCGCGTCCGTGTTCGAGGCCATGCGCCACACCTTCGCCGGCCGCTCGGTGAGCGAGGCGGAGACCTCCGCCTGCATGAAGCGGGCCCTCGACCGCTATGGCGTGCTCGTCGATCCGCACACAGCGGTGGGGCTGGCGGCCGCCGAGGATCTGGACGTGGCTGGGCCGCGCGTGGTGCTCTCCACCGCCCATCCGGCCAAGTTCCCCGAGGCTGTGCTAGCCGCTACCGGGCGCACGCCCGACATGCCGGAGGCGGGCGCGGGCCTCTACGACAAGCCGGAGCGGTTCGATCGCATGGCCGCCGATCTTGAAGCGCTCAAGAGCTTCGTGCGTGGAGCTGTTGGCAAATGAGCCCTGCCGACGCAGGGGGGCAGCCTCGAACCACGCCGAGACTGCACAGGCTCGCCAACGGCGTTCGGGTAATCGCCGACCCCATGCCCGGCCTGGAAAGCGTGGGCGTATCGGTGGTGGTGCACAGCGGCGCGCGCTGGGAGAAGCCTGAGGAGCTCGGCTGGTCGCACCTTTTGGAACACATGGTGTTCAAGGGCGCAGGCGCGCGCGGCGCCCACGACATCGTCGAGGCCATTGAGGCCAAGGGCGGGCAGATCAACGCCGCCACTGGCTATGAACGCACCAGCTTTCAGGTGCGGGGCATGGCCGACGTGCTCACCCTTGGCCTCGAAATCTGCGCCGACCTCATTCGCCGGCCGACTCTCGCCGCTGAAGATCTGGTGCGGGAAAAGCAGGTGGTGGGCCAGGAAATCGCTGAAGCCGCCGACACCCCCGACGATCGCGTGTTCGACCTCGCACAGGCGGCGGCGTTCGAGCGCCAGCCGCTCGGTCGCCCCATCCTCGGCACCACCGAAAGCGTCGACGCTGCCTCCCCCGCCCGTCTTCGCGCCTTCCACCATGGCTATTATGCGCCGGAGCGGCTGTGCGTGGCCGTGGCCGGCCGGGTGGACGAAGATGACCTGTTGCAACGGGTGGAAGCCCTGTTCGGCGACATGCGCCCGTCGCGCGGCGATCAGCCGACGCCGGCCGCGGCCGTGTTCAGCGGCGGCGATCGCCAGGAACAGCGGCGCCTTGAACAGGCGCAGCTTGTCCTGTTGTTGCCCGGGGTCGGCCTGCACGATCGCCACTATTTCACCGCCCGCCTGTTCGCCGAGGTGCTGGGCGGCGGCATGGCCTCGCGTCTCTTCCAGGAGGTGCGGGAGAAGCGCGGCCTCGCCTACGCCATCGATTCCTACGCCGAGGCCTATGAGGACGTGGGCCTGCTCGGCGTCTATGCCGGCCTTGCGGCGGAAGACGCTGGCGCGGCGGCGGCGCTCATCGCCGAAGAGATCGTCAAGCTGGCGGAGCGGGTGAGCGAGACGGAACTCGCCCGCGCCAAGGCTCAGCTTAAGGCTCACCTCTACATGGGCCTGGAATCGCCCCTCACCCGCGCGGAGCACGCCGCCGGTCAGGCCTTCCTGTTCAATCGCTTGATGCCGGCGCAGGAGCTGGCGGCGGCCATCGAGGCGACCACGCCACACGACTTTCGCACCTATGGCGAGGCGGCGCTGTCCCGCCGCCGCCGGGCGCTCGCCACCCTCGGCTCAAAGCGGGCGGGAGAGGCGGCCAAGGCCTTTGATCGCGCCCTGGCCTGACCGCTATTCGTACCAGAGCTCGATGAGGTAGCCGTCGGGGTCGGCGACGAAGGCGTAAGGACAGCCCGGCGCGAACAGGCCCTGCTCCTTGAGCTCACCGCCCGCCGCGAGCACTGCGGCGATGGCGCCTTCCATATCCTCGGGGGCGACCAGACGGAACCCGAAGTGAGCGACGCCGCCGGCCTTGATCTCCTCCGGAGGCGCCTGGTCGAAGGCGAGCACGTCCTTGGGGCCGGGGCCTTGCACCTGCACCGAGCGCGCGTCGCGATAATAGATCCGCCCCCCGAACGCGGCGACGTAGAAATTGGCCGCGCGTTCGGGATCGGCCACCTTCAGGGCCACATGGCTGAGGCCGAAGGTGCGGGCGGGGGGCATGGCGTCAGCGGATGCCTGGCACGTGCAGCTTGGCCTCGTCAGCGTTGCGCTGGCGGGTGGCCTTGTCGCCGTACTTGCCGAACTCCATGCGGGCGATGGTGCGGTTGTGCACCTCGTCCGGACCGTCCGCGAGGCGCAGAGTACGGATGCCGGAATAGAGCTTGGCGAGGCCCGGGTCGGAGGTGACGCCGGCGCCGCCGTGAGCCTGGATGGCGTCGTCGATGATCTTCAGGGCCATGCGCGGGGCCGCCACCTTGATCATGGCGATCTCCAGCCGCGCCGACTTGTTGCCGGCCTTGTCCATCATGTCGGCGGCCTTGAGGCATAGCAAGCGGCACATCTCGATCTCGATACGGGCCTCGGCCACGCGCTGCTCCCACACCGAGTGCTCGGCGATGGTCTTGCCGAAGGCCTTGCGCGACAGGAGCCGCTTGGTCATGGCCTCGAGCGCCACTTCTGCCGCGCCGATGGTGCGCATGCAGTGGTGGATGCGGCCCGGGCCGAGGCGGCCTTGCGCGATCTCGAAGCCGCGGCCTTCGCCCAAGAGCAGGTTCTCCGCCGGCACGCGCACGTTCTTCAGGATCACCTCGGCATGGCCGTGCGGGGCGTCGTCATAGCCGAACACCGGCAGCATGCGCACCACTTCGACGCCGGGCGCGTCGAGGGGGACCAGGATCTGGCTCTGCTGGGTGTAGGTGTGGGCGGCCGGATCGGTCTTGCCCATGACGATGGCCACCTTGCAGCGCGGATCGCCCACGCCGGAGGACCACCACTTGCGGCCGTTGATCACATAGTGATCGCCGTCCCGGACGATGCTGGTCTCGATATTGGTGGCGTCGGAGGAGGCCACCGCCGGCTCGGTCATCAGGAAGGCCGAGCGGATTTCGCCGCGCATGAGCGGGATGAGCCACTCAAGCTTTTGTTCCCGGGTGCCGTAACGTTCCAGCACTTCCATATTGCCGGTGTCGGGTGCGGAGCAGTTGAACACCTCCGAGCCGAAGCCCACCCGACCCATCAGCTCAGAGAGCGGCGCATATTCGAGATTGGAAAGGCCCGGGCCCTCGAACTCCACCGAGGTGTCGAGGTTCGGATGCCCGGCGTGCGGGGGCATGAACAGATTCCAGAGACCGGCGGCTTTGGCCTTGCCCTTCAGCTCCTCCAGCACCTGCACCACCTTCCAGCGCGCCGGGCCCTCCACCGCCATTTCGGCGTTGTAGAGGGGAACCGCCGGATAGACGTGCTCGTCCATGAAGGCCGATACGCGGTCGATCCAATGTTTCTGGCGTTCGGAATAGGTGAAGTCCATGGTGCGTCCCTCCCAAGGGTCTCGGCATGTTTAAGTGAACGACGATCATTTTGGAGCCCCGCCGCCGCGGGGGCAATGGTGGAGATGCAGCACTTGGCGACCGGAATGATGAAACTCACCGCTGAGGCGCTGCAAGGCAGGCATGTGCGGCTCGAACCCTTGGCCGCTGAGCATGACGGCGCCTTGCGCGCCGCCTGCGAGGCCGACCTGGAGATCTGGCCGCTCTATCCCTTTTCCATGCAGGGGGAGCATTACGATCGCTGGCGCCAGGGCGTCGACCGGCGCGTGACCGCCGGCGAGGCCATCGCCTTCGCTGTGATCATCGAGGGGCGATGCGGCGGCGTTACGCTTTATACGGCCATTGATGCACCCAATCGCAGGGTGGAGATCGGCAACACCTACTATCGCCCCGACCTGCGCGGCGGCGTGGTCAATCCGGAGAGCAAGCTCTTGCTGCTCGACCACGCCTTCGCCAGCGGCGCGACCTGCGTTCAGTTTCGCGTAGACGCCCTCAATGCGCGTTCGCGCGCGGCCATGACCAAGCTGGGGGCGCACCAAGATGGAATCTTGCGCCAGGATCGCGTCACTTGGACCGGTCGGGTGCGCGACACTGTGGTCTTTTCGATCCTGGTGGATGAGTGGCCCAAGGTTCAGGCCGGCTTGACGGCTAGAATTGACTGAACAGTCAGTAAAATTGACGAAACTGTCAAAAATTGAAGCGCCGCAATATTGTTGCGTGAAACTTTCAAGCCAATTGTGGCGGAAAAGTCTAAATTCGCCCGCGGCGCTTAAGAAATATGACAGCTCCACCGCTGGAAGGCGTTGACTTGCCGGAATTTTTGACGTTCTTTGTCAGGGCGAGGTTGAACACCGCCTAGACGGTTGCGCCTCCGGCGTTTCGGGGAGGAAACGCCCTCTAAATCTGCCCCCAGATGGCAGGCGAGCCCGTCGCGATATCCCCCGCGGCGGGCTTCGTTTATTCTGACGTCAGGCTTTTGCGGAAAATTTTGACACCGATGTCAATTCATCAGTGGATGAATTAAGGGCGCGTGGCTCAGGCGGCGTTGGTTTCATCCGTCGCGCCCGCGCTTCCCGCGCACAGCTCATCGAAGAAGGCCACCGTGGCCTGGGCCACCTTGCTGCGCTCCTGGTCCACCGTGACCAGGTGGTAGCTGTTCTCGAGATAGAGCTTGCGCACCGGTCCGCTGACCTTGGCGGCCAATCGCTCGGCGTTGCGAATGTGGGTGATGTCGTCCTCGGTGGCGTGCACCAAGAGCACCGGCGCCGTCACCTTGGCGAGTTGGCGCTCCACCTTGTTCACCAGGACAAGGTTCGAGGCGAGGGAGAGGCCGGGCATGAAGGGTAGGCCGGCGTCCTTGGTGGAGCCGGAGAACATCATTTCCTCGATCACCGCCCGCAGACGCTCGTCCTTGATGCCATAGGGCGGCCGCTCCATGAACCGCCAGCGGTTCACGAAGGGCAGATGCTTGCCGATGGGGATGAACCACGACCCGCCCGGGGTGGCCCAGCCGTCATAGCGCATGGTGGGGGCGAAGGCGGCCACGCCCTTGACCCGCTCCGGATACTTTTCAGCGAGCGCCAAGGCGAGCACGGCGCCCATGGACAGCCCGCCGACGAAGGCCTGGCCGCCATTGGCGCTGACCCGCAACAGATCCTGCTCGCAGGCGCCGAGCCAGTCGCGCCAACCCGTTTTCAGAAGCGTCGCCTCGTCCACCCCATGCCCGGGCAGCATGGGGGTCTCCACCTCATAGCCGGCGCGGCGCAGGGCCCGGCTCACCGACTGCAGTTCAGCCGGAGCGCCGGTGAGGCCGTGATAGAGGAGGACGGGCGACTTCTGCACGCGGCTCAGCCTTCCTTGGCCACGCGAGTGAACAGCTGGTCCAAGAGCTCGATGGCGAGATCGATCTCCTCCTCGCTGATCTCGAGAGATGGGGCGAGGGTGATGACGTTCTTATAGTAGCCGCCGATGTCGAGCACGAGGCCGATCTTCTTGCCCTTGTGCTCCAGATCGCCGGCGAGGCCGATGTCCACCATCTTGTCCACGAAGGCCTTGGAGGGCGTGAAGCTGTCCTTGGCCTCACAGACCTCGATGCGCAGGGCGAGGCCGAGGCCGTCCACGTCGCCGATCTCCTTGTGGCGGCTCTTCAGCCACTGGATGCCTTCGAGGAACTTCTTGCCCTTGGCCATGACCATGGATTCGTAGTCGGTCTCGTGCATGAGCTTCATGGCTTCGAGACCCACCGCCGTGCCGATGGGGTTGGCGTTGAAGGTGGAGTGGGTGGAGCCGGCCGGGAACAGCTGCGGATTGATCAGCTCCTCACGCGCCCAAAGACCGGACAGGGGATTGAGGCCGTTGGTGAGGGCCTTGCCGAACACGATGATGTCCGGCTGCACGTCGAAGTGCTCGATGGACCAGAGCTTGCCGGTGCGGAAGAAGCCCATCTGAATTTCGTCCACCGCCAGCAGGATGCCGTACTGGTCGAGCACCTTCTTCAGTTCCTTGAAGAAGTTCATGGGCGGCAGCACGTAGCCGCCGGTCCCCTGCAGCGGCTCGACATAGAAGGCGGCGTATTCGCACTGCTTGGCCTTCGGGTCCCACACGCCGTTGTATTCGGTCTCGAACAGGCGGGCGAACTTCTGCACGCATTCGAGGCCGTATTCTTCCTTGGACTGACCGGGCTTGGCGCCGCGGAACCAGTAGGGGAACTCGATGAACTGGGCCCGCTCGCCAAAATGGCCGTAGCGGCGGCGATAGCGGTACGACGAGGTGATGGAGGAGGCGCCCAGGGTGCGGCCGTGATAACCGCCCTCGAAGGCGAACATCAGGCTCTTGCCGTTGGACGCGTTGCGCACGACCTTCAGGCTGTCTTCCACCGCCTGAGCGCCGCCCACGTTGAAGTGCACCCGGCCCTTGCGGCCGAACTTCTTCTCGGCGTCCTGGCCGATCATGGCCGCGAGCTCGATCTTTTCCTTGTGCAGGTACTGCGAGGCCACCTGCGGCAGGGTGTCGAGCTGACGCTTGACGGCGTTGTTGAGGCGCTCGTTGCGGTAGCCGAAGTTCACCGCCGAGTACCACATCTGCAGATCGAGATAGGGCACGCCCTCGCGATCGTAGACGTAGGAGCCTTCGCAGGTGTGGAAGATGGGCGGACGGTCGACATAGTGCACCGTGTCGCCGAACGAGCAGTATTGAGCTTCCAGCGCCCGAAGGCGCTCTTCCTCAGCGGGAGAGTCGTACACGGATAGGCCTCTTGATCATCAGGCGTGGGGGAGGAGGCGCCCGGCTTGGCCAAGCGCCCCGACGCAAAAACTCGGGGATGCCTCAGGCGATGCGGGTGGCGGCCTGCGGCTCCAGCACCGGCAAGGCGGGCAGCAGCGCGCGCACGGTGGCGAAGGTCTCAAAGCCGATGGACTCAAGACCGAGCCGGTTGCGGTGCTCCAGCAGGCGGCCCTTGGCGAACACCACGTCGCACTTGTCCGAGACGCACATGTCCGAGCGGCCGTCGCCGATATGCACCAGCTTGGCGGGTTGGTTCACCACCGCGCACTTGCACACCCCCGAACCGCAGTTGACCGCCGAATAGGGGAAGCGCAGCGACCAGCGATCATCGCCCATGTGCACCAGACGGTTGGCGACAACGGGCAGGCCGCGCAGGCCCATACGGCCAAGCACCCGACGCACCACCCAGTCATAGCCGTCCGACACCACCGAAACCGGCAGGGACAGCTTCACGCAGTCGGCGAAGAATTCCTTCGCGTCGGCGTCGACGGCGATGTCGTCGATGAAAGCGTCAAGATCAGTCGGGGTGACCCGAAGCAGGGCGGTCTGGGCGCCCAGGCACTCGCGCGAGCCCAGTTTGCCGGTTTCCCAGTCCTTCTCCACCTCGCGCCATTCCGGCTCCGCGAAGGTTTCAAGGATGGCGTCGACGGTGTCGACCAAGGTGATGGTGCCGTCGAAATCGCAGGAAATCGAAATTTGCATAGGCTTTGGAACCGAAGACGCCCCGTTTCGTTATTAGCGTCTTAAGGCCTTGCGCTTCGCCTCGGCTTTGCCCGAACTTGTCTTCGCTGCAAACTATGTGGCCAAAATGTGGCGAAAATGGCCGTCGGAGGCGGTCACATTTCGCTGCTGTCACGCTCGCCGGGCGATCAGAACCGAGTTCAACCCGCCAAAGGCGAAGGAATTGGACACGAGCACGTCGTAGTCGATGTCGCGAGTCTCCAGGGCGAGAGGCGCATCACATTCCGGGTCTGCGCCTTGGTAGTTGAGGATCGCGGGGGCGACTCTTTTGTCGAGGGCGAGAATGCCCGTGACCAACTCGAGGGCCGCGGCGCCGCCGATCAGATGTCCATGCGAGGACTTGGTGGCGATGACGAGATCGCGCCCGAGAGCCTCGCCATAGACCGCCTTCATGGCCGCGGTCTCGATCTTGTCGTTGAGGGGCGTGCCAGTGCCGTGGCTGGACACCAGCACCCGTGTATCCAACGGCACGCCGGCGTCCTCGTGGGCGAGGCGCAGGGCCGATTCGGCGCCTCGGCCGTGGGGCATGGTGATGTGATAGGCGTCGGATGACGCGCCGGCGCCGGCGAGTTCGGCGTAGATCTTGGCGCCGCGCGCCTTGGCCCGATCATAATCTTCCAGGATCAGCCCCGCCGCGCCTTCGCCCAGCACCATACCCTTGCGGTCGATGGAGAAGGGCCGGCAGGTGTCGTCGGACATGGCCTTCAGGGCGAGCCAGCCGAGCCAGGAGCCATAGGTGAGCGCCGCTTCGCCGCCGCCGACGATGGCGACGTCGTAACGGCCCGAGCGCACCATGTGCATGCCCTCGGTGATGGCGTGGCCGGAGGAGGCGCAGGCCGAGGCCACCATGAAGGCCGAGCCTTGCACGCCGAACAGCATGGAGATGTGGCTCGCCGGGGCCGAGATCATCTGCTTGGGGATGGTCAGCGGGTGCACGGTGGTGGCGCTCTTGAGGAAGGAGCGCGCATAGCTCTCCTCCAAGGTGGCGTTGCCGCCGGAGCCGGCGCCCCACACGATGGCGGTCTTCTGCTCAAGCACCGCGTCGCCCACGAGACCGGCGTCTTCCAACGCCTCATGCGCTGCGATCACCGAGAAGGCCGCCAACGGGTCCATGTGCGCCAGCACGCGCGGCGCCGTGCGCGCTTCAAGCGCCTTCGGGTCAAGCGCAACCGCCGGCGCGGCAGGGCCGGCATATTTGTGGAGCTCGCTGTCGCCCACCCGACGGTCGATGCGGGTGATGCCCTGCTGGCCTGAGACGAGCGCCGCCCAGGTGGCGTCGAGACCCTGGCCAAGGGCGGAGACGCAGCCCATGCCCGTGACCGCCACCCGCCGACCGGACCGGTTGCTCGACATGAGAAGCTCCTACACTTCGCGCGATTGAACTAGCTGGCTGCGGCCTGACTCTTGGCCTGCACAATGTTGAGGAAGTCCTGCAGGGTCTTGGCGTCGGCCACATCGGACTGTTCGATGACCACACCGAACTTGTCCTCCAGCGCGAACATCACGCTGATCATATCGAGCGACGCGATATTCAGCGATTCCAGCGTGGCGCTAGGATCAAGCTGCGCTCGATCGATCGGGACTTCCTCCGAAATGATGTCCAAGACATCGTCGGCCGTGATCGCCATAGACTTTCCTCGCTGGGCGTGGCCGGCGGGCGCCGACGACGCAGAAATGGAGCGTCACCTTAGCTGGTGGCGTCGGAAGTGAAAACTGTCGGCGACATCGCCGGGGGTGGCGAAGCCGCATCGCCGCTCTTTACGTCTATCGCGGCTGGAAAGTCGACTACGATCCGCAGGCCTGGCTCGGCGTCCTCGGCGCGAATGACGCCGCCATGCGCCCGCGCCACCGCCGCGGCGAGACTTAAGCCGAGGCCGGACCCGGGTGTGGTGCGGCTTCGCTCCACGCGGTAGAAGCGCCGGAAGATTGCGGTGCGCAGGTCTGGCGGTACGCCAGGACCATCGTCCTCGACAATCAGCCGCACCCCGTCGCCAAGGGTCTCCACCCGCACTTCCACGGTAGAGCCCGCCGGCGTGTGGATCAAAGCGTTCTCCACCAGATTGGCCACAAGCTGGGTGATGAGCGAGCGGTCGCCCACGATCCGAGCCGGCTTGGCCGAAGCCAAGGTCAGGCGACGGTCGGAGTCTTCCGCACTGGGTCGGAAGGCTTCCACCACCGCGGCGGCGAGCTGACTTACGTCCACCGAGTGAAACACGGAGAGATTGGCGCCCGCTTCCAATTGGCCGATGCGTAATAGGGCCTCGAAGGTCGCCAGCACCTCGTCGATCTTCTCGGACGCGCCTTCCAGCGCTTCTCGGTAGGCCTCGACGGATGGCGGCCCGGCGAGGGCGCTCTCCACCCGCTGTTTCAGGTGCGCCAGGGGCGTGCGCAGGTCGTGAGCTACATCGTCGGACACTTGGCGCACACTGAGCACCAGGGTCTCGATGCGGTCGAGCATGCGGTTGATGGCGATGGCCAGTTGGTCGATGTCGTCCCGGGTGGGCGCAGGCCGCACCGGCGCGCGACGGGTGAGATCGCCGTCGGCGATGGCGTCGGCGGTGTCGCCGATCACCTCGATGCGGCCGAGCGTGCGCGAGACGTAGGACAGGCCCACCGCCAAGGCGATGAATAGCGCCGCGCCGGAGGTGAGGATGAAGCTGCGCAGGAACGAGCCCTTGAGCTGGCGACCGAGCTCGAGGTCTTCAGCCACGGACAGGTGCGCGCCGTCCTTGAGCACGAGAGTGAGCACCCGCAACCGCTGTTGCGGCAGGTCGTCTGCATCGATGGATTCGCTGGCGTCCAACTGAAGCGTGAAATAGCCCAGAGGATAATCCTGCTCGGGCAGATCGCCGGCGAAACGTCGCCCGGTGGCGTCCGCCAGGCGGAAGTTGAAGCCGCGCGGGCGCCGTTCGCGATCTCGAATCATCCTCGCCGCCACGTCTCGCGGATGCTGGTCGTAGATGCTTTCAAGCGCGCTGGCTTCCCGTGCGAGCGAGGCTTCAGCGCCTTGGTCCACCGGGGCGTTTAGGGTGAGCCAGGTGATTACGCCCGAAACGCCGAACACGGCGACAAACAGCACCGCCATGAAGGCCGCGACGCGGGAGCGCGTGGAGGAAAATGGCGTCCTAACTCTGAGCAAGCATATACCCCGCGCCGCGCACCGTATGGATCGTGGGCGCGCCTGATCCTGCGCCGTCCAGCTTGGCGCGGATGCGGCTGATGTGGGTCTCGACGATGGTGGTCTTCGGGTCGAAGTGGAAGTCCCACACGTGCTCCAGCAGCATGGTGCGCGTCACCACCCGATCGGCGTTCTGCATCATATAGTCGAGGAGGGCGAACTCCTTCGGCTTCAGATCGAGTTCCTGGTCGCCCACCTTGGCGGTGCGTTGCAGGCGATTGAGCTCGAGCGCGCCCATCTTGATCACCGCATTGACTTGACTGCGCACCGGGGGGCGGCGCGCCAGGGCGTTCACCCGCGCATTCAGCTCGGAGAAGGAGAAGGGCTTGACCAGGTAGTCGTCGGCGCCGGCCTCCAGCCCCTCTACCCGATCGCCCACACCGCCAAGCGCGGTGAGGAAGATCACCGGCGTGTCGACGCCGCCGGCGCGCAGGGACTTGATCAGGCTGAGCCCGTCCATGCCGGGCACCATGCGGTCCATGATGATCACGTCGTAGCTCTGGTCGAGAGCGAGGAACAGGCCATCGCGCCCGTCGGCGGCGACCTCCACGCCGTGGCCTTGTTCCTTCAAGCCCTTCGCCACATAGGACGAGGTCTCCGCGTCGTCTTCCACCACCAGAACTTTCATGGGTCCTAGATAACGCGCTCGTCGGGTTGCGGCCAAGGGGCAGCGCTCAACACCCGCCGTTACGCCAGGGGTCAAACACCATCACGCCCGTGCGGATAAAGTCAGCGGTGTTTCGCGTCGCCACCGTCAGATTATGAACCAGCGCGGTGGCGGCGATCAGGGCGTCGCGTTCCGGCAGGCGATCCGGCACATGCAAGGCGGCGCATCGTCGGGCGACGTCCACATCGACGGCGATAATTCGCCCAGCAAAGGCCGGCACGACCCGGCTCTGGAACCATTGGCGCAAGCTCGCGCCTGAGACAGGGTCGCGTCGCTCTATGGCGATGACACCGTATTCCAGCTCAAGCACCGTGATCACGCTGATGTATAGCGCGTCCGCCAGCAAACCCTTCGCCCAGGTCGCCACATTGGCGTCCGCTCGCCCAGTCTGGACCTTGCGCAGTTCCGACACGACATTGGTGTCGAGAAGGAACATCAATCCAGCCTGGCCGGAGCAATCTGGACCTCAAGACGCGGCGCCTCGAATTCAATCTTTTCAGCCTCGGCGAGCAACTGGGTGATCTTTGGCGCCTCGGCGACCAACGCCTCATAGGCGGCGACAGTCAGCAGCACATGGGCTGGCTTGCCGCGGTCCGTGATTATGACAGGCCCAAGCTCCGCCGCCCGCTTGGCGCCGGCGGTGTCCTGATTGAAATCGCGGCTCGTGATAATCGTGTTCATGATCGAAATGTAGCAACATAGCTACTTATGTTCAAGGCGCGCCATCGCCTTGACAGCCCACAGTCATCGGACTATTTCCGCCGCCGTTAGCACTCGCCAGTGTCGGCTGCTAATTGCAGCTCGGAACTGACGAGCGGAAGCCTTTCATACCGAACCATCCAGGAGACTCCCCATGGCGTTTCGTCCCCTCGGCGACCGCGTGCTCGTGAAGCGCGTGGAAGAAGAAGCCAAGACCAAGGGCGGCATCATCATTCCCGACACTGCCAAGGAAAAGCCGCAAGAAGGCGAAGTTCTGGCCGTGGGCCCGGGCGCCCGTGACGAAGACGGCAAGCGCGTCGAACTCGACGTGAAGGTCGGCGACCGCATCCTGTTCGGCAAGTGGTCGGGCACCGAAGTGAAGATCGACGGCGACGACCTGATCATCATGAAGGAAAGCGACATCCTCGGCATCGTCTGAGGCGCGTCGAACCCTATCCGATCCGACCCCATTCTCTGAAGGAGCGCCAACATGGCTGCTAAGGAAGTTTACTTCTCCACCGACGCCCGCGACCGCATGCTCCGCGGCGTCAACATTCTCGCCAACGCTGTGAAGGTCACCCTCGGCCCCAAGGGCCGCAACGTGGTGATCGAAAAGTCCTTCGGCGCCCCGCGCACCACCAAGGACGGCGTCACCGTGGCCAAGGAAATCGAACTCACCGACAAGTTCGAAAACCTGGGCGCCCAGCTGATCCGCGAAGTCGCCTCCAAGACCAATGACCGCGCCGGCGATGGCACCACCACCGCCACCGTGCTGGCCCAGGCCATCGTCGTGGAAGGCCTGAAGTCGGTGGCCTCGGGCCGCAACCCGATGGACCTGAAGCGCGGCATCGACAAGGCCGTCACCGCCGTGGTGGCCGAAATCACCGCCACCTCCAAGAAGGTCTCGGACAACTCCGAAATCGCCCAGGTCGGCACCATCTCGGCCAACGGCGACAAGGAAGTGGGCGACATGATCGCCAAGGCCATGGCCAAGGTCGGCAATGAAGGCGTGATCACGGTGGAAGAGGCCAAGAGCCTCGAAACCGAACTCGACGTCGTGGAAGGCATGCAGTTCGACCGCGGCTACCTGTCGCCGTACTTCATCACCAACGCCGACAAGATGGAGGCCGTCCTCGAAGAGCCGCTCGTGCTGCTGTTCGAAAAGAAGCTCTCCTCGCTGCAGCCCCTGCTGCCGGTGCTGGAAGCGGTGGTCCAGAACGGCCGTCCGCTGCTGATCATCGCCGAAGACGTGGAAGGCGAAGCCCTCGCCACCCTCGTGGTCAACAAGCTGCGTGGCGGCCTGCGCGTCGCGGCGGTGAAGGCCCCGGGCTTCGGCGACCGTCGTAAGGCCATGCTGGAAGACATCGCCATCCTCACGGGCGGCCAGGTGATCTCCGAAGACCTCGGCATCAAGCTTGAGAACGTCAACCTCGACATGCTCGGCAAGGCCAAGAAGGTCACCATCAACAAGGACGACACCACCGTTGTGGATGGCTCTGGCGACCGCGCGGACATCGACGCCCGCATCGCCCAGATCAAGAAGCAGATCGAAGACACCACCTCGGACTACGACAAGGAAAAGCTGCAAGAGCGCCTGGCCAAGCTGACCCGCGGCGTGGCGGTGATCCGCGTCGGCGGCGCCACCGAAGTGGAAGTGAAGGAAAAGAAGGATCGCGTGGACGACGCCCTCAACGCCACCCGCGCGGCGGTGGAAGAAGGCATCGTTCCGGGCGGCGGCGTGGCCCTGCTGAAGGCCTCCAAGGTGCTCGAAGGCGTGAAGGGCGACAATGACGACCAGAACGCTGGCGTCGCCATCGTGCGTCGCGCCCTGCAGGCCCCGATCCGTCAGATCGTCGAGAACGCCGGCGTGGAAGGCTCCATCGTGGTCGGCAAGATCCTCGACAACGCTTCGGCCACCTACGGCTTCAACGCCCAGACCGAAGAATATGTCGACCTGGTGCAGGCCGGCGTGATCGACCCGGCCAAGGTGGTTCGCACCGCCTTGCAGGACGCCGCCTCGGTGTCCGGCCTCCTGATCACCACTGAAGCCGCCATCGTCGAAGCCCCGAAGAAGCAGTCGGCTCCGGCCGGCATGCCGGGCGGCGGCATGGGCGGCATGGGCGATATGGACTTCTAAGTCCGGCGCTCACGCTGAACTGAACGCGAAGGGCGGGGCTGCAAGGCCCCGCCCTTTTGCTTTGCGCGTGAAGGCCGTTGTTTACGTGGGGTTAGCACCAGCCTGCGAGGCTCAGCCTGTGGGAGGAGGCGGCCCGTGCAAGCCCGACTCAAGATCGACTCGATAGCGGAGGTAGGTGTCGGCAAGGCGCTCGATGTCCTCGCGTGGGAGATCGAGCTGGCGGGCGCGCGCTGCATCTTTCTCGATTCGCTGATCGGCGAGCTGACGCCGGACATTCCGCACGATAAGCGCGCGCGGCTGCAGGCGGGATTGCATGCGGTGGACCTGCTCAGCCAGCATCTCACCAGTCTATCGGCCTTCGCCCGCCAGCTTAGCGGCGATTGTCCCTCAGAGGCGACCGCCGCCGTGGAGCCTGCCCTGGCGACCATCACCCTCGGCGGTCTAGCAGAGCGCATGGCTTCCGCTTTCGGCGCGGACGAAAAGCTTCCTGCTCCCGGCGCGCCGGATGCGGGCGATCTGGATCTCTTCTAGGCGACGCCCATGGCCCTAGATGCACGCCGCCCCACCATATTCATTGCGGAGCACGACCGCACAGTTTTGGAGCTTCTCCAGATTCGTCTGGATGTGGCGGGCTTTCACACCACCACCGCGCGGACGGGCGATCTGGCCCTCGCCACCTTGCGCAGCATGCGCCCCGCGGCTTTGGTGATGGACCTGCATTTGCCCGAATTGGACGGATTCGAACTTCTGAGCGCCCTTGGCGCCAAGGGAGAACGGCCCATCTATCCTATTCTCGCCACCGGCAAGGTGAGCTCCATTGAGGAGGTGAAGCGGGCGGTGACCCTGGGCGCGCGGGATTTTCTGGCCAAGCCCTACAGCGGGGCCGACGCCGTGGACCGGGTCATGCGGCTGTTGCGCAAGCCGGGCCCGGCCCAAGCCCGCACGCCGTCATCGCTCGGACCCTTCTATGTCGATCGCGCGAGTTAGGCTCGCCCCTTCACAGTTCGCCTTTTGAGCGCTATATAGGCAGCACATCGATCGTGAGCCTCGGATGAGGTTTATGAGCGGCGGCTCCTCCGAGCCGGCCGCTTTTTTGTTGGCCGAAGGACCAGACCCTTTCATTGCGCGCCAAGACGCCTGAAGACCGTCGCCTGGTGGAGCTGCTCGACCCCGTGGCCGAAGCCGCAGGGTTCGAGATCGTGCGCCTGCGCATGATGGGCGGCAGTCAGCGCCGCACCTTGCAGGTCATGGCTGAGCGCCCCGACGGCGAGATGGTGGTGGAGGACTGCGCCATCCTTTCACGGGCCATCTCGGAAGTGTTGGACGCCGCCGATCCGATTTCGGGCGAATATGTGCTCGAAGTATCGAGCCCCGGCGTCGATCGACCCCTGACCCGGCTGAAGGATTTTGTGACCTATGAAGGCTACGAGGCCCGTATCGAGCTCGACCGCCTGGCCGAAGGCCGCAAGCGCTTCAAGGGCGTGATCGCCGGCGTCGAAGGTGAAAATATCGGCCTCGACCTGGAGGGCGAGGAAGAGACGGCGCTGATCCCGTTCGCCTGGATCATCGACGCCAAGCTCAGCCTCACCGATGAACTGATGAAACGCGGCGCCGAACAGCGCGCCCAACGCCTGGCCGCCGACGGCGATGGTGAAGTCGACGAGACGAGTGAAGAGGAGGACGACTGATGTCGGTCACCGGTATTAGCGCCAATCGCCAAGAGCTGCTGCAAATCGCCGAAGCCGTGGCTCGTGAAAAGTCCATCGAGCGCGAGGTGGTGATCGAGGCCATCGAAGAAGCCATGACCAAGGGCGCCCGCGCCCGCTACGGCGCCGAGCACGATATCCGCGCCCATCTTGACCCCAACACCGGAGAGCTGACGCTGAAGCGTTACATCACCGTGGTGGACGATGAGGCGGAGCTGGAGAACGAGACCGCCAACCTGCGCCTCTCCATCGCCAAGAAGCGCGATCCTGAGGCCGTTGTCGGCAAGGTCTATGAAGAGGTTCTGCCGCCCATCGAGCTTGGCCGCGTGCAGACCCAGATGGCCCGCCAGGTGGTGACCCATAAGGTCCGCGAAGCCGAGCGCGAGCGCCAGTACGAAGAGTTCAAGGACCGCGTGGGCGAGATCGTCAACGGCACGGTGAAGCGGGTCGAGTACGGCAATGTCATCGTCGACCTCGGTCGCGGCGAAGGCATCATGCGTCGCGATCAGTCGATCCCGCGCGAAAACTTCAACGTGGGCGATCGCATCCGTTGCTACATCTACGACGTGCGCCGCGAGACCAAGGGGCCGCAGATCATGCTCAGCCGCGCCCATGGCGGCTTCATGGCCAAGCTGTTCGCCCAGGAAGTGCCGGAAGTCTATGACGGCGTCATCGAGATCCGCGCCGTGGCCCGCGACCCGGGCAGCCGCGCCAAGATGGCGGTGCTCTCCAACGACAATTCCATCGACCCGGTGGGCGCCTGCGTCGGCATGCGCGGCAGCCGCGTGCAGGCGGTGGTGGCCGAGTTGCAGGGCGAGAAGATCGACATCATCCAGTGGAGCCCGGACGAAGCCACCTTCATCGTCAACGCCCTCGCCCCCGCCGAAGTGACCAAGGTGGTGCTCGACGAAGAAGAAGAGCGCGTCGAGGTGGTGGTGCCGGACGAGCAGCTGTCGCTGGCCATCGGCCGTCGCGGCCAGAACGTGCGCCTCGCCTCTCAGCTCACCGGCTGGCAGATCGACATCACCACCGAAAGCCAGGAAAGCGAGCGCCGTCAGCGCGAGTTCGCCGAGCGCACCGCCCTGTTCCAGGAAGCCCTGGATGTGGACGAAATGGTGGCTCAGCTCCTGGTCACCGAAGGCTTCGCCTCCATCGAGGACGTGGCCTATGTGGACGAGGACGAGCTCGCCTCCATCGAAGGCTTCGACGAGGACACCGCCGCCGAGCTGCAGACCCGCGCCCGTGAGGCCCTGGAGCGTGAAGCCGCCGAGCAGGACGCCAAGCGCCGCGAGCTGGGCGTCGAAGACGGCGTTCTCGATGTCCCGGGCGTGACCCTGCCCATGGCCGTGACCCTCGGTCAGGCTGGGGTGAAGACGGTGGAGGATCTGGCGGATTTGGCCACCGACGAACTGCGCGGCGCCTTCGAGGTGAAGGCCGGCGAGCGCGTGCGCCAGCCTGGCGCGCTGGAATCCTTCAACCTCTCCAATGAAGAGGCCGAAGCCCTGATCCTCAACGCCCGCGTCGCCGCGGGCTGGATCGACGCCTCCGACCTGCCGCAGCCGGCGGTGGAAGACGAGGAATTCGACGAGGGTGAAGTCGCCGAGGAGGAGGGCGAAGCCTGAAGTGATCGCTGAAGCGCCTCCGATCGCCGAGCCCCGCAAGACCCTCGCCGAGGAATCGCGCGAGCGCCGCGACCTCGTGTCCGGCGAAGTGATGGCCGAGGCGAAGCTGGTGCGGTTCGTGGTCGGACCCGACGGCCAGGCGGTTCCGGACCTGGGGCGCAAGCTTCCAGGTCGCGGCCTCTGGGTCGCCGCCGACCGCGCGTCAGTGGAATTGGCGGCGAAGAAGGGCCTTTTTTCTCGTTCCGCCAAGACCAAGGTGGCCGCGCCGTCCGATCTCGCCGATCAGGTGGCGCAGCGTCTGGAAAAGCGTCTGCTCGACCGACTCGGGCTCCTGCGCCGCACGGGCGGGTTGGCGTTGGGTTTCGAGCAGGCGAGCGCGGCCATCGCCGCCCATCGCGCCGCCTTCATGATCGAGGCCAGCGATGGCGCGGAGGATGGTCGGCGCAAGCTGCTTCAGGTCGCGCATCGGGTTTCACGCGAACGCCCGGAAGCGCTCGCCCCGCGCCTGATCGGCCTGTTCGATTCCGCGCAATTGGGTTTGGCCTTGGGCTTGGGAAATGTGATACACGTCGTCATCCTTGCGGGGCGTGCAGCCGAGCGTTGGACGGAAGACGTCGAACGCCTGTCCGGCTTCCGTCCGCTTCTCCCTGAGAGCTGGCGCGAAAAGCCTTAGGGCGCAGGCCTCCAGGGAGCCTTCCCGGCGCTGAGATGAACGCCTGGTTGGTTTTCGGGTGATGACGAGACCGCCGCGGCTTGGCTTCGCGGCGGTTTGAACTATTTGGAGGGTTTCGCTATCGGGGCGTGCTCCGGCGGCGAGGCCTGAGGGATTTTTTTAAGCGACAGCGGGGCTGCTTTGAGCCTCGCGGTTGAGTAAAGCGAGCGAATGAGCGACGGGAACGAGAACGACAAGGGTCGAAATGGCGACGGCGGGCAAGGCCAGCCGGGCGGACGTTCGCCCCTGACCCTGAAGCCGCGCCAGGGCGCGGTGAACGCCGGGACGGTGCGTCAGAGCTTCAGCCACGGCCGATCCAAGACCGTGGTGGTGGAGACCAAGCGCCGTCGCGAAGGCGAGCGCCCGCCGGTGGAGGCGCGCCCGCGTCCTGCTGCACCCCCTGCTGCTCCGGCGCAGCCCGCTCGTGAAGCCCAGGCGTCCCGTCCGGCGGCTCCGCCGCCTTCCAACAGCGCAACGTCCAATCTCAATCTCTCGCAGAGCGAATTGGCCGCCCGTCAACGGGCGCTAGAAGCTGCGCGCCAGGCCGATGAACGTCGTCGCGCCGAGGAGTCGCGTCGCCGCGTCGAGGAAGACGCCCGTCGTCGCGAAGCCGAAGCCGCCGCTCGGGCCGCCGCGGCCGCCGCCGCCCCGCCGCCGCCGGCCCCATCGGCGGCGCCCCCCTCTGCGCCTGCCGCCGCAGCGCCCAGCGCGCCCGCGTCCCAGCCAGCGCCGCCGCCTGCGCCCCAGCCGCAGCGCCCCTTCGGCGCCCGCGACGTGCGTCAAGAGCCCCGCACGGACGCCCCGCCGCGCCGTGATCGCGAGGACCGACCCTACCGCCAGGAGGGCCAACGTCCCGCGCCGGAAGGCCGGGTCTACGAAGGTCCGCGCCGCGACGGCGACCGCCCGCATGCAGATCGCCCGCACAGTGATCGCCCACATGGAGATCGTCAGGGCGACCGTGGCGGCTATGGCGATCGCGGCCCCCGTCCGCAGGGCGATCGTCCCTACGGAGACCGTCCTCAGGGTGATCGCGGCGGTTATGGCGATCGCGGGCCTCGCCCCCAGGGCGACCGTCCGCAGGGCGACCGCGGCGGTTATGGCGATCGCGGCCCCCGCCCTCAGGGTGACCGTCCGCAAGGCGATCGTCCCTATGGCGACCGCGGCCCCCGTCCTCATGGAGATCGTCCGCAGGGTGACCGTCCCTACGGCGATCGTGGCCCGCGGCGTGACGGCGACCGTCCGCAAGGCGATCGTGGCGGCTATGGCGATCGTGGTCCGCGCCGCGACGGCGATCGTCCGCATGGAGATCGTCAGGGTGACCGCGGCCCGCGTCCGCAAGGCGCGGGCGGCGAAACTGTGCGCTATTCGGCCTTGTCGCCGCGTCCGGCGGGTCCGCGTCCCGGCGGTCCGCGCGGACCGGGTATGGGCGGGGCGCCGCCGTCGGCTCCAGAAATCACCAAGACTGCCCGCACCGCCCCGCCTCGGGCTGGTGAGCGCCGCCCCGAAGTGGTGGACGACGAAGAGGGCGCGCGCCGTCGCGGCCCTGGCGGCGGCGTCCGCAAGGCGCCCGAGCCCAGCAAGGCCGTTTCGCGCACCAAGGGCGAGCCCAAGCGCCGCGAAGGACGTCTGACCATCCACGTGGCTTCCAACGAGGAAGCTGCCGACCGCATGCGCTCCCTCGCCTCGGTGCGCCGCGCCCGTGAGCGCGAGCGTGAGAAGCGGGCCAAAGGGCTCGGCGGCCAGGAAGCGCCCCGGGTCACTCGCGACGTGGTGATCCCCGACGCCATCACGGTGCAGGACCTCGCCCAGCGCATGGCCATCCGCTCTGTGGACATCATCAAGTACATGATGCGCCAGGGCGCTATGCTCACCATCAACGACGTGCTCGATGCGGACACCGCCGAGCTCATCGCCACCGAGTTCGGCCACAACGTCAAGCGCGTCTCCGAAAGCGACGTGGAGACGGGCTTCATCTCGGCCGAGGATGTGATCGACGACCTGCAGCCCCGCCCGCCAGTGGTGGCGGTTATGGGCCACGTCGACCACGGCAAGACCTCGCTGTTGGACGCTCTGCGCTCCACCGACGTCACGGCGGACGAAGCCGGCGGCATCACTCAGCACATCGGGGCCTATCAGGTGCGCTTGCCCTCGGGCGAACGCGTCACCTTCCTCGACACGCCGGGCCACGCCGCCTTCTCGGCCATGCGCGCCCGCGGCGCCAATGTCACCGACATCGTCATCCTGGTGGTGGCGGCCGACGACGGCGTCATGCCGCAGACGGTGGAAGCCATCAATCACGCCAAGGCCGCCGGCGCGCCGATCATTGTCGCCATCAATAAGATCGACAAGCCGGACGCCAATCCGCAGCGGGTGATCAACGAGCTGCTCCAGCACGAGATCGTGGTGGAAAGCCTCGGCGGCGAAACCCAAGTGGTGGAGGTCTCGGCCACCAAGAAGATGGGCCTCGAAAATCTCATCGAAGCCATTCTCCTGCAGGCCGAAGTCATGGACCTGCGCGCCAACCCGGACCGTTCGGCCGAGGGTGTGATCATCGAATCTAAGCTCGACAAGGGCCGGGGTCCGGTGGCCACCGTGCTGGTCAAGCGCGGCACGCTGAACCGCGGCGACATCGTGGTGGCGGGCTCGGCCTGGGGCCGGGTGCGCGCCCTGATCAACGAGCGCGACGAACAGGTGAAGGACGCCGTGCCGGCGACGCCGGTGGAGATTCTCGGTCTCGACGACACGCCCGATCCGGGTGAGACCTTCGCCGTGGTGGAGAACGAGGCCCGCGCCCGCGAGCTCACCGAATACCGCATCCGTCAGAAGCGCGAAAAGGCGCTGTCGCCCACCGCCGGCGCCTCGCTCGCCGACATGATGGCCAAGCTGCAGACCAAGAAGGTCTCCGAGCTGCCGCTCATCATCAAGGCGGACGTGCAGGGCTCGGCGGAAGCGATTATCGGCGCCCTGGAAAAGCTCGGCAACGACGAGGTGCGCGCGCGCATCATCCACTCGGCCGCCGGCGCCATCACCGAGAGCGACGTGCTCCTGGCCAAGGGCGCCAACTGCTCGATCCTCGGCTTCAACGTCCGCGCCTCGAAACAGGCCCGCGACCTGGCCGAGCGCGAGGGCGTGGAAATCCGCTACTACGCCATCATCTACGACCTGATCGACGACATCAAAGGCGTGCTCTCGGGCATGCTCGCGCCCATCCAGCGCGAGAGCTTCCTCGGCAACGCCGAGGTGCTGCAGGTGTTCGACATCTCCAAGGTGGGCAAGGTGGCCGGCTGCCGCGTGACCGAAGGCAATGTCCGCAAGGGCGCCAAGGTGCGCGTGATCCGCGACGACGTGGTGGTGCTGGAGCTCGGCACCTTGCAGACCCTGAAGCGCTTCAAGGACGAGGTGAACGAAGTGGTGGCCGGTCAGGAATGCGGCATGGCCTTCGCCGGCTTCCAGGACATCAAGGCCGGCGACGTCATCGAGTGTTTCAACGTCGAGACCATCCAGCGCAGCCTGTAGGGGCGTCTATCCAGGCTGCGCCTCGCCCCGCCCCATCACGGCGATGGGGGAGAAGCAGCCGAGGATCAGGCGCTTGGCGTCGAACGGCGGCTCGCCCGAGTTCTCCATGCGCGGGTCTGCGTGCATCCGAGCCTCGGCGGCGTCGAGGCTCGCCTTGTCCGGCCAGATCTGCCAGGTGAAGACGATCTTCTCGCCTTCCTTGGCGGCAACGGCCTTGCGAAAGTCGGTGAGCTTGCCGTCAGGGACGAAGTCCTCCCAGGACTCGACGATCTCCAGGCAACCATATTCCTTGAAGAAGGCCGCGCCGCTTTCGGCCCACCGCCGATAGGCGTCGAGCTTGTCCTCGGGCACGGGAATGACGAGACCGCAGACGTACATGGCGCGTTCCTTCCTATTGCATGCCATAAGTTTGCGGCGAAAACCGCCTCTCGACAACGCTTCCCAAGGGGCGTAGAAGCGCGCCCTTTCCGCTGAGCCCGCGTCCGAACCGCGGCGGCGGTCGGAGCAAGGCCATGAAATCCCATCAATCCCATCGCGGCCGAGGCGGGCACGGCGCCCACGAGGCGGCTGGTCCCTCGCAACGCCAGCTGCGCGCTGGCGAGCTGATCCGCCACGCCCTGGCGGAGATCCTGCGCGAGGAAGAGTTCCACGATCCCGCCCTGCAGGGGGTGTCGGTCACCGTCACCGAGGTGCGGGTGTCGCCGGACCTGAAGCACGCCCTCTGTTTCGTCGAACCCCTGGGAGGCGTTCACGCGAGCGAGGTAGTGGAGGGGCTGAACCGGGTGGCGCGGTTTCTGCGCGGGCAGCTCGGGCGGATGATCGATCTGAAGTTCACGCCCGACCTGCGCTTCGTGCACGACGAGAGCTTCGACGCCGCCGCGCGCATGGACCGTCTGTTCGACAATCCGGTGGTGCAGCGCGATCTGCATCACGAGAGCGACGACGAGGGCGAGGCCTGATGGGCCGCCGCAAGAAGGGCGATCCCGTCAACGGGTGGATCAACCTGGACAAGCCGCTCAACATGACCTCCACCGAGGCCGTGTCCAAGGTGCGCCGACTGTTCAACGCCCAGAAGGCCGGTCACGCCGGCACGCTGGATCCGCTGGCCACCGGCATCTTGCCCATTGCGCTCGGCGAAGCCACCAAGACCGTTCCCTTCCTGATGGAGGCGGGCAAGACCTATCGCTTCACCATCGCCTGGGGGGCGACCACGGCCACCTTCGACCGCGAAGGCGAGGTGACCGCCCGTTCCGAGGTTCGTCCCGCGCGCGAGGCGGTGGAGGCGGTGCTGCCGCAGTTCATCGGCGAGATCGAACAGGTCCCGCCGATCTATTCGGCCATCAAGGTCGATGGACAGCGCGCCTACGACCTTGCCCGCGACGGGGTGGAGGTGGAGCTCAGCGCCCGGCCGGTGACCATCCATGACCTGGTCGTCGTGGACGCCGCGAACCTCGACGAAATCACCCTTGAAATGTCCTGCGGCAAAGGGACCTATGTCCGGGCGCTGGCCCGAGACCTGGCGCAAACCCTTGGCGCGTGCGGCCACGTTTCGGTGTTGCGCCGGACGCGAGTCGGGCGATTCGAGGAAAGTCGTTCGATCACACTGGAAAAACTCGCAGATTTCATACATAAGGGCTGCGGCTCGGAGGCCATGCTTCCCGTTGAGACCGCGCTGGACGACATCCCGGCGCTGGCCATTACGGACGAAGACGCCTTCAAGCTCAGGCAAGGGCGACCGATCGTTCTCGTTCCCCGACAGGTCGAAGCGTTGCGAACGCGACTGGTCCCACGCACCGTGGCCGGCCAGGACGCGTCTCGTGTCGTTTTGGCGACCCTGTCAGGACAGGCGGCGGCTCTTTGCGAATACCGCGCGGGGCGCTTGAACCCGACCCGCATCTTTCATCTCGATCAGGAGACTTGACCGATGTCGATTACGGCCGAACGCAAGGCTGAAGTTATCGTCGCCCACGCCCGCAAAGCTGGCGACACCGGGTCCGCCGAAGTGCAGGTGGCTATCCTTTCCGAACGGATCGCCAACCTCACCGAGCACTTCAAGACCCACAAGAAGGACAACCACTCTCGCCGTGGTCTGTTGAAGATGGTGTCCCAACGCCGCCGGCTGTTGGATCACCTTAAATCGTCCGACCAAGAGCGCTATCAGGCGTTGATCCAAACCCTGGGCCTGCGTCGCTAAGACCTGGGTCCCGTCAGCAGCGCGGGCTCGCAAGAGCCGGCGCGCTGACCGATATTGTAATCTGCCTCGGCGTCGACACTGTCCCGTGACGTGATCGGCGCTGGCGCATATGCGGAAGCGGCGATGCGCCGTGTTCCGGCTTGGGCGGCGCGCCGTCCACACCACCCCGGCCTCGATGGCGAGACCGGGCCCTTGGACGAGGAGACTCCGGTTCCGCTGTACGCAGCCGTCCGCACAAGTCCTGTCCGCCTACGAGGAATGGGCCTCGTGGGGTTTTGAGAAAGAAAACTCACATGTTCGATATCAAGCGCAAATCCATCGACTGGGGCGGGCGCAAGCTGACGCTGGAAACCGGCCGCGTGGCGCGTCAGGCCGACGGCTCGGTCCTCGCCACCTATGGCGAAACCACCGTCCTCGCCACCGTGGTCGCCGCCAAGGCGCCCAAGCCGGGGATGGACTTCTTCCCCCTCACCGTGAACTACCAGGAAAAGACCTTCGCGGCCGGCAAGATCCCCGGCGGCTATTTCAAGCGCGAGGGCCGTCCCACCGAGAAGGAGACTCTGGTCTCCCGCCTCATCGACCGTCCGATCCGTCCGCTGTTCGTCAAGGGCTTCAAGAACGAAGTCCAGGTGATCGTCACTGTGCTCAGCCACGATCTGGAGAATGATCCGGATATCGTCGCCATGGTGGCCGCCTCCGCCGCCCTCACCCTGTCGGGCGTGCCCTTCATGGGTCCCATCGGCGGCGCGCGCGTGGGCTTCATCGACGGCGCCTATGTGCTGAACCCCACCCTCGAGCAGATGCAGTCGAGCCGCTTGGACCTGGTGGTCGCCGGCACCGACGACGCGGTGATGATGGTGGAATCGGAAATTCAGGAACTGTCGGAAGAGGAGGTCCTGGGCGCCGTGACCTTCGCTCACAAGAGCTTCCAGCCGGTGATCCAGGCGATCATCGAACTGGCCGAACACGCCGCCAAGGAGCCCTGGAACTTCGAGGCCGAGGACTTCTCCCACGTGGTGGCCGCCATCAAGAAGCTGGTGGGCGATGACATCCGCGCCGCCTACAGCCTCACCGCCAAGGGCGACCGCCACAACGCCGTGGACGCCGCCAAGGCCAAGGCCGCCGAGGCGCTTCTGAAGTCTGAAGCCAATCCGGACGGCGTCGAGCCCTCCAAGTTCGGCTCGGCCTTCAAGGAATGCGAAGCCGACGTGCTGCGTCGGGACATCATCGAGCACGGTCGCCGCGTGGACGGTCGTCCGCTGGACAAGGTGCGTCCGATCGTCTCCGAGGTCAGCGTCCTGCCGCGCACTCACGGCTCGGCCCTGTTCACCCGCGGCGAGACCCAGGCCCTGGTGGTCGCCACCCTGGGCACGGGCGATGACGAGCAGTGGATCGACGCCCTGGAGGGCACCTACAAGGAGCGCTTCCTCCTCCACTACAACTTCCCTCCCTACTCGGTGGGCGAGACCGGCCGCATGGGTTCGCCCGGCCGTCGGGAAATCGGCCACGGCAAGCTCGCCTGGCGCGCCATCCGTCCGATGCTGCCCAAGGTCGACGAGTTCCCCTACACCCTGCGCCTCGTCTCCGAGATCACCGAGTCCAACGGCTCTTCGTCCATGGCTACGGTGTGCGGCTCGTCCCTCGCCCTCATGGACGCTGGCGTGCCGCTGAAGAAGCCGGTGTCGGGCATCGCCATGGGCCTGATCCTGGAGAAGGACGGTTTCGCCGTGCTCTCCGACATCCTGGGCGATGAGGACCACCTCGGCGACATGGACTTCAAGGTCGCCGGCACCGCTGACGGCATCACCTCGCTGCAGATGGACATCAAGATCCCCGGCATCACCGAGGAGATCATGAAAAAGGCCCTGCACCAGGCGAAGGATGGGCGCATGCACATCCTCGGCGAGATGGCCAAGGCCATTAGCGGGGCGCGCGAAGAAATTGGCGAATTTGCTCCCAAGATCGAGACCATCACCATCCCTACCGACAAGATCCGCGACGTGATCGGTTCGGGCGGCAAGGTGATCCGCGAGATCGTGGAAAAGACCGGCGCCAAGATCGACATCTCCGACGACGGCACGGTGAAGGTCTCGGCTTCCGACGGGACCAAGATCAAGGCCGCCATCGACTGGATCAAGTCGCTGACCTCCGAGCCGGAAGTGGGCCAGATCTACATCGGCAAGGTGGTGAAGGTGGTGGATTTCGGCGCCTTCGTGAACTTCTTCGGCGCCAAGGACGGCCTCGTCCACATTTCCCAGATCTCCAAGGAGAAGGTCGGCAAGGTGTCCGACGTGCTCAAGGAAGGTCAGGAAGTGAAGGTCAAGCTGCTCGGCTTCGACGACCGCGGCAAGACCAAGCTTTCAATGAAGATCGTCGACCAGGAAACGGGTGAAGATCTCTCCAAGAAGGAAGCCGTGGCCGAAGAGGCCTGATAATCAGTGCGTCAAGAGCAGCTCGCTCCGTTAGGTCGGGGCGAGCTGTTTTTTATTTTTACGTGAAAACACGCCTCAGGCGAGTTCGAAGTGTGAGACTCTGGTGCAATTCACGCTTTTGTTGCGATTGCCCGAGCGGTGATAATAGAATATCGAAGCAGGAGCGATGGAAGCCGCTTCGAACCGCGCCGTGTAACACCGGCGCTTTTCTTTATGTGTTGAGTCAGTTCCGTTATGCCCAGAGCTCGAGGCCAGATCGACACCCGCAAGTCGGAGGCCATCCTCGCTGCCGCCGCCGCGCTTCTCACCGAGCGCGGCTTGTCGGTGCCGCTGGAAGAAGTCGCCCGTCGGGCCAAGGTATCCAAACAGACGGTCTATAACCACTTCGGCTCGAAAACCGACTTGGTGCGCAAGCTGGTGGAGCGGCGTCGGCAGATGCTGGTGGCGCCTTTGGAAGGCGAGCTTGCCCACGCCGATCCGCAAAAGACCTTGGCGGCCTATGCCGAAGCGATGATCCGCGCCGTGCTCACCGAGCCCTATGGCGAGATCATGCGGCTGTCGGTGGCGGGCTCGTTGGAGGTTCCCGAACTCGCCGACCTGATTTTCGAGACCGGCGTCATCGATGCGCGTCGTCGCCTGGCCGCCTGGCTGGCGGAAGCCGATCGCCTGGGCATGCTCAAGGTGGAGAACCCGTTGCAGGCGGCCGAACTGTTCGCCGGCATGGCCGTCGGCGGCTTGCAGATGCGGGTGCTGGTGCAGGCGCCCCTCGCCAACGACCTCGCCGAGGTGCCGGCGCGCGCCGAACGGACCGCGTTGCTCTTTTGTCGAGCCTTCGCCGTCGAGGCCGCGCCCCGCGCAGACGCGATCGCTTGAGATCAGGCCTCGCCGGGGATCTCGTCCGGCAGGCCCATCATGTGGAAGCCGGCGTCCACGTGCACCACCTCGCCCGTGGTGGAGCGGCCGAGGTCAGACAGCAGCCACAGCGCGCAGCCCGCCACGCCCTCCACCGAAGTGTCTTCCTTCAGCGCCGAGAAGGCCCGGCCCTGGGCGATCATCTTGCGCCCGTCGGCGATGCCAGCCAGGGACAGGGTGCGGATGGCGCCCGCCGAAATGGCGTTGACCCGCACGCCCTTGGGACCGAGGTCTCGGGCGATGTAGCGGGTGGAGGCCTCCAAGGCCGCTTTGGCCACGCCCATGACGTTGTAGTTGGGGATCACTCGCTCGGAGCCGAGATAGGTGAGGGTGATCATCGAACCGCCGTCCGGCATCAGCTTTGAGGCCCGCCGCGCGGCGTCCACGAACGAATAGGCCGAGATGTCGAGGGCCAGGCGGAACCCCTCCCGGGTGGTGTTCTCCACGAAGGAGCCGGCGATCTGGCTCTTGTCGGCAAAGGCGATGGCGTGGACCAGGAAATCGATCTTGCCGTCGAAGGCCTCGCCCACGGCTTTGAAGGCCGCTTCCATGCTCTCGTCCGAACCCACATCGGCCTCGACGAAATGCTTCACGCCGATGGATTCGCCCAAGGGCCGCACCCGCCGCTCTACCGGGGGGATGTAGCTCAGCGCCAACTCCGCCCCCTGCGCCGCCAACTGCTTGGCGATGCCCCAGGCGATGGAGTTGTGGTTGGCCACGCCCATGACGAGGCCGCGCTTGCCGCGCATCAGGTCGCCGGTGGGGAGGGTCAGATCATCGGCCATGTGAGGGGTCTCTTCCACGAATTGGACATGACAGCTGTGGCGCCGTCTTTGTGCGTGTTTCGCCCGCGCAACGTCCTAGCGCAAGGGGGCGAGGGTTAAACCCTCGCCATGATTAGGCAGCCGTTGGTGCCGCCAAAGCCGAAGCTATTGGACATCACCGTGTTCAGCTGAGCCCCGTCGATGCGCTCGCGCACGATGGGCATGTCGGCGAAGGCGGGGTCGAGGTTGTCGATGTGGGCGCTCTTGGTGATGAAGCCGTTCTGCAACATCAACAGGCAGTAGATCGCCTCCTGCACCCCCGCCGCGCCGAGGCTGTGGCCCGTGAGCGATTTGGTGGAGGAGATGGGCGGGGCCTTGTCGCCGAACACCTCGCGCACCGCGCCGATTTCCTTCTCATCGCCCACCGGCGTGCCGGTGCCGTGCGGGTTGAGGTAGTCGATGGCGCCCACCTTGCGGTCGCCGAAGCCGGCCATGGCGAGGCGCATGCAGCGCGCGGCGCCCTCGCCAGAGGGGGCCACCATGTCGTGGCCGTCGGAATTGGCGGCGTAGCCCACGATCTCGGCGTAGATCTTGGCCCCGCGGGCCTTGGCGTGTTCGTACTCTTCCAGCACCACAATGCCGCCGCCGCCAGCGATGACAAAGCCGTCGCGGTCGACGTCATAGGCGCGGCTGGCCACCGCTGGCGTGTCGTTGTAGCGCGAGGACATGGCGCCCATGGCGTCGAACAGGTTGGAGAGGCTCCAGTCCAGCTCCTCGCAGCCGCCGGCGAACATCACGTCCTGACGGCCGAGCATGATCTGCTCGGCGGCCGCGCCGATGCAGTGGGTGGAGGTCGCGCAGGCCGAGGTGATGGAATAGTTGATGCCGCGGATCTTAAACCAGGTGGAGAGCACCGCCGAGGGGCCCGAGCACATGGCCTTGGGCACGGCGAAGGGGCCGATGCGCTTGGGGCCCTTGTCGCGGGTGGTGTCCGCCGCCTGCACGATGGTGCGGGTGGAGGGGCCGCCGTCGCCGACGATGAGGCCCGTGCGCTCGTTGGAGACCTCCGCCTCGGTCAAGCCCGAGTTGGCGATGGCCTGGTCCATGGAGATGTGCGCATAGGCCGTGCCAGGCGCGAGGAAGCGCGCGGCGCGGCGGTCGACCAGCGCTTCCCAGTCGATCTGCGGAGCGGCGTGGACTCGGCAGCGGAAGCCAAGCTCGGCATAGTCCGGCGCGGCCACGACGCCCGACTTGGCCTCGCGCAGGCTGGCCAGCACCTCGTTGGCGCTGTTGCCGATCGATGAAACTATTCCCAGTCCAGTGACGACGACACGACGCATAGCAGAATCTCTCGGTTCGACGCCTAGACGAGGTCGTCCGGGTGGAACAGGCCCACGCGCAGGTCCGACGCCGAATAGATAGGCTTGCCGTCAGCTTCCAACACCCCGTCGCCAACGCCCATGATCAGCTTGCGATCGATGACGCGACGGATGTCGATGAGATAGGTCACTTTTTGCACCTTCGGCGTCACCTGGCCGGAGAAGCGAACCTCGCCGGCGTGCAGGGCGCGGCCCTTGCCGGGCTTGCCGCTCCAGCCGAGGAAGAAGCCCACCAGCTGCCACATGGCGTCGAGGCCCAGACAGCCGGGCATGACCGGGTCGCCGAGGAAGTGGCACAGGAAGAACCACTGGTCCGGATGGATGTCGAGCTCAGCGCGGATGAACCCCTTGCCGTACTTGCCGCCATCCGCCGTGATCTCGCAGATGCGGTCCATCATCAGCATGGGCGGCGCGGGCAGTTGGGCGTTGCCGGGGCCGAACATCTCGCCGCGGGCGCAGGCGAGGAGTTCCTCATGGCTGTAGCTGGATTGGGGGGCGAACATGCGTGGGGGACCGACCTGAATTGTAAGGAGACGCCGCGTAGTGCAAATTGACGCTGTCGTCAAAGCTTCGCAGCGGCGCGAGGAGGCGAGACGACGGTTACACGACCGTCAAGGTCGCCTCAACCCTGCCCCAATCCCTCCCGATGCGCTACCGCCGATCCTTGCCGCAGCCGGCCACCGCTCGCGGCGTATCGGCGCCCCAAAGCCCGTCCCGAGGCGCGTAGCCCTCTACAGCGCCCGCCCGCACCTTGCACCAGCCGTCCTTGCACTCCTTGAGGGCGGCCACGGCGTGGGGGGCGAGCTCGGCGATCACGGCGGCGTTCGGCTTGGGGTAGGCGCGTAGGGGCAGGGGCGACTTGGCGACGCGCATCACGGAGATCTGCTTGTCGATCAAGGTGCGCCGGTGCAGCCAGGCGAAATCGCCGTCAGGGTCGCGCACCCGGCGCCAATCGATCGTCTCCTCGATCACCAACAACGGCAAGGCCTTGGCGTGATACACCCACAGCAGTCGATAGTCGTCGCCGGGCCCGCCACGGGCGTTCACGGTGTCGTATTTCAGCGTAACATAACGCGGCACCGGAAAGCCTGAAGGTGACTCGCGACAGGGCGCCTGTGGCCTCGCCGCGCTCATGGTTGCGCTCCCAAGACAGCATAAGACCAGAGCGATTGATGCAACCCATTGGCCCTGGGGTCTGGCTTTGCTAAAGACCCCGCTCCGAAGGCGGCAAATCCTGCGCCTTGTAGAATAACTGATCATGGCCCCTAAGCCCAAAGTCCTCGTTACGCGGAAACTGCCCGACCCGGTGGAAACCCGGATGCGCGAGCTGTTCGATACCGAACTGAACGCGTCCGACAAGCCGATGAGCCATGACGAGCTCGTCGACGCGGTGTCCCGCGCTGACGTGCTGGTGCCGACCATCACCGACCGAATCGACAGCCGCATTCTCTCGCGCGCCGGTCCCAACTTACGGTTAATCGCCAATTTCGGCGCCGGCGTGGACAATATCGACGTGGCCACCGCCAACGCCCGTGGCGTCACCGTCACCAATACGCCGGGCGTGCTCACCGACGACACCGCCGACATGGCCATGGCGCTGATCCTCGCCACGGCGCGGCGTCTGGTGGAAGGCGCCGAGGTGGTGCAGACGGGGGGCTTCCAAGGCTGGTCGCCCACTTGGATGCTGGGCCGTCGTATCTGGGGCAAGCGCCTCGGCATCGTGGGCATGGGCCGCATCGGTCAAGCGGTGGCGCGCCGCGCCAAGGCCTTCGGCCTCAACATCCACTACCACAACAGGAAGCCGATCTCCGCGGCCCTGGCTCATGAGCTGGAGGCCACCTACTGGGAGAGCCTCGACCAGATGCTGGCGCGCATGGACGTGATTTCGGTGAACTGCCCGCACACGCCGGCCACCTATCACCTCCTGTCGGCGCGGCGGCTGAAGCTGCTGCAGCCTCACGCCATCCTGGTGAACACCGCCCGGGGCGAGGTCGTGGACGAAAACGCCCTCGCCAATATGCTGGCCCGGGGCGAGATCGCCGGCGCCGGCCTCGACGTCTATGAGAACGAGCCGGCCATCAACCCGAAGCTCCTCAAGCTCCCCAACGCCGTGCTCCTGCCGCACATGGGCTCGGCCACGGTGGAGGCGCGCATGGACATGGGCGAGAAGGTCATCATCAACATCAAGACCTTCATGGACGGGCACAAGCCGCCGGATCGCGTTATTCCTGCAATGCTCTGAACCGACGGCGGGCGGGGCGACCCGATCCCGAGGTTGTCTACGCCCGGCTTTGACGTCAGATTGTTCCGTAAGGTTGCGCCACAGCAACCAGTCCCTGAGCTGCGCCGGTTATAGGGAGGGCGTGATGCAGCGATCAGTCCCCACCTTCGGCCTGACGCGGCTGGCGCTGGTCCTGGCGCTGGTCGCCTGGAGCCTGCGCCTCGCCATCCCGGCGGGGTTCATGACCGCGCCGGCTGCGGCGCCCGGTCTCGCCCCGCTGTTGGTCATCTGCGACGGCGCGGCGGACGCTGCAAAAGCCAAGGCCGCTTCACATGCACCGGCCGGCGATCCGGCCAAGGCCGACCACGCCTGTCCCTTCGCCCAGGCGGCCACCGTCGCCCCGCCGCCCCCGCCCGTGCTGTTCGCGATCGTGCGGCTGGCAAGTCAGACCGCCGACATCGCCCTCGCCAAACCACGCGATCTTTTCCCCGGTCGCGGCCTCGCCGCCCCGCCGCCGCCCTCGCAAGGCCCGCCCCTGTCGATCGTCTGAAGACCCGCCTGCGCGAGGCCCCGACCCCGCGCGCGACCTCATTCATTCGAAAGACCTGCAGATGAATTTCGCTTCCAGTCTTCGCGCGACCGCGTTCGCGCTCACCTTTGGCCTCGGCGCCGTCAGCCTTCCCGCCTCAGCCCTCGCCTGCGCCTGCGGCTGCGGCGTCTTTGGCGTGGGCGCCGGCACGCTCACCCCCACCGGTGAAGGCGGCACGGCCTTCGTCGAATACGACTTCATGAACCAGAACCATAACCGGCATGGCGCCTCCAGCGCGCCAGGGACGGACAATCCGGACAAGGAGATCAAGACCGACTTCGTCAATTTCGGCGGTCAGTACATGTTCAACCGCAGCTTCGGCGTGATGGTGCAAAGTGCGGTGTGGAACCGCAGCTTCCACACGTTGGACAGCAATGGCGTGACGGTGGACCGCTTCACCCACGCCGCCCTCGGCGATACGCGCATTCAGGGCGTCTACACCGGCTTCTCGCCAGACCTGTCTAGCGGCCTGACCTTGGGCGTGAAGCTACCCACGGGGGATTTCAGCTACGCCAACTTCGATCCGGACACCGAGATCGGCACGGGCAGCACCGATCTCCTCATCGGCGGCTACACCCACGGCAAGCTCACCGCCGACAACAGCTTCTCCTGGTTCGCCAACGCCCAGTGGCAAAAGCCGGTGGCCTGGCGCCATGCCTACAAGCCGGGGGAAGAGGTGAACGCCGGCTTGGGCGCCTATTACGCGGGCTATGACCTGTGGGGCGGCAAGGCTAAGGTCTCGCCGGTGTTGCAGCTGATCGGCTCCTGGCGCGCCCGCGACGGCGGCGACATGGGACATCCTGGGGATAGTGGCTACGAGCGCCTGCTCCTGGCGCCCGGCGTGGAGTTGAACACGGCGGACTGGCGCCTCTACGCCCATGTGGCGTTTCCGGTGTATCAGCGCGTGAACGGCGACCAGCTCACCGCGCCGGTGCTGTTCAAGCTCTCGCTCAGCCGCAACTTCTGAGGAAAGACGCCATGTCGTTCCGCCGCGCCGTCCTCCTCGCCCTCGCCGTGCTGGCCGCGCCCCTGGCGGCCCGGGCTCAGCCGCACGTGGGCGAGCCGGTCCCCGCCCTGCAGGGCAAGGACTTCGACGGCGCGGCGTTCGACCTGTCGTCCCTGAAGGGCAAGGTGGTGGTGGTGCATCTGTGGGCGGTCTGGTGCCCCGCCTGCCGCGCCGAGATGGGGGCGCTCGACGAGGTCGCTCAGCGCCACGGCGGCGGGGACCTGGCCATCCTCGCCGTGTCGGCCGATCGCAAGCACGACCTTCCTGAGGCCCGCCGCCTGTTGGCCGCCCATCCCTTCAAGGGCGTGGCCCTCGCCACGGCCTCGCTGAACGGCTTTGGCCAGCCCACAGCCCTGCCGCTCACCTATGTGGTGGATCGCAAGGGGGTGGTGCGGGCCGTGCTGGGCGGCGAGGATCACATGTTGACCGCCGGCGAGGCGGAGGCGGCCATCGCCCCCCTCCTGGCTGAGCGCTGAGCCCGTTCAGAGAATATAGCGCGACAGGTCGGCGTTTTTGGCGAGCTCGCCCACCCGCTGGCGCACATAGTCGCCGTCCACCGTCACCGTCTCGCCGGCCAGGTCCGCGGCGGTGAAGCTGAACTCCTCCACCACCTTCTCCAGCACGGTTTGTAGGCGCCGCGCGCCGATGTTCTCCACCGAGGCGTTCACCGCCACGGCGGCGTCGGCCACCGCCTCGATGGCTTCGTCGGTAAAGTCGAGCGTAACCCCTTCCGTGGCCATCAGCGCCTGATGCTGGCGGATGAGATTGGCCTCCGGCTCGGTGAGGATGCGGCGGAAGTCTTCGCGGGTGAGGGCCTTCAGCTCCACTCGGATGGGCAGGCGGCCCTGCAACTCGGGCAGCAGGTCCGATGGCTTCGACACATGAAAAGCGCCGGAAGCGATGAACAGCACGTGGTCGCTCTTCACCGGCCCGTACTTGGTGGACACCGTGGCCCCTTCGATGAGCGGCAGGAGGTCGCGCTGCACCCCCTCGCGGCTCACATCGGCGCCGCGGCGTTCGCTATTGCCGGCCACCTTGTCGATTTCGTCGATGAAGACAATGCCGGTGTTTTCGGTAAGCTCGATGGCCTCGCGGGTGATGGCCTCCTGGTCGATGAGCTTCTCGGACTCCTCGGCGATGAGCGGCTTCCAGGCGTCCGCCACCTTCAGACGCTGGGTCTTGGTGCGCCCGCCGAAGGCCTTGGACATGATGTCGGAGATGTTCATCACCCCGATGGAGGCGCCCGGCTGGCCGGGGATTTCGAAGCTTGGCGCCGCGCCCCCGGTGTCGGCGAGGGTCAATTCCACGTCCTTGTCGTCCAGTTCATTGGCGCGCAGCTTCTTGCGGAAGGCCTCGCGAGTGGCGGGGCTGGCCGTGGTGCCCACCAGCGCGTCGAGCAGCCGCTCCTCGGCCGCGCCTTCAGCGCGCGCCTGCACGCCGGCGCGGCGGCGTTCCTTCACCATGCCGACGGCTATCTCCACCAGATCGCGCAGGATCTGGTCGACGTCGCGGCCCACATAGCCCACCTCGGTGAACTTGGTGGCCTCCACCTTCAGGAACGGCGCCTGGGCGAGGCGGGCGAGCCTGCGGGCGATCTCAGTCTTGCCCACGCCGGTGGGGCCGATCATCAGGATGTTCTTCGGCGTCACCTCGTCCTTCAGGTCGTCGGGCAGACGACGCCGGCGCCAGCGGTTGCGCAGGGCGATGGCCACAGCTTTCTTGGCTTCGGGATGGCCGACGATGAAGCGGTCGAGCTCGGACACGATCTCGCGGGGGGAGAATTCGGTGCTCATGCGCCCAGCACTTCCACGGTGATGTTCTGATTGGTGTAGACGCAGATGTCAGCGGCGATGCCCATGGCCCGGCGCACGATCTCCTCGGCCGAGAGATCGAAGTCCTTCAGCGCGCGGGCGGCGGCCAGGGCGAAGGGCCCGCCGGAACCGATGGCGGCGATGCCGAACTCCGGCTCCAGCACGTCCCCGGCGCCGGTGATGGTGAAGACGCTGTCCTTGTCGGCGGCGATCATCATGGCGTCGAGCTTGCGTAAGTAACGGTCGGTGCGCCAGTCCTTGGCCAGCTCCACGCAGGCGCGGGCGAACTGATCAGGGTTGGCCTCGAGCTTGGTCTCCAGCCGCTCGATGAGCGTGAAGGCGTCGGCGGTGGCCCCGGCGAAGCCCGCCACCACGCGCCCGCCGGCCAGGCGGCGCACCTTGCGGGCGTTGGCCTTGACCACGGTCGGGCCCATGGAGACCTGACCGTCGCCGGCGATCACGGTGAAGCCGTTCTTCTTGACGGCGAGGATGGTGGTGCCGCGCCAGCCCGGCGGCGGGGGAGGGGTGTCGCTCATCGGCTGCATGTGGCCGTGCGGAGGGGCGGGGTCAAGCGGCGGCGCTCCGGGCCATGATCCCGACCATGACTTCCGCCGCGCCTTGGCTTATATGCGCGGCTTCGCAACGCCTCCGCACCCGCCTTGACCGACATATCAGACAATCGCCCTAAAACTATTGGTATGGTCAGCCTCGGCTGTCCCAAGGCCCTGGTGGATTCCGAGCGCATCCTCACCCGGCTGAAGGGCGAGGGCTATGAGACCGCCGGCTCCTACGAGGCCGCCGATGCGGTGATCGTCAACACCTGCGCCTTCATCGAGTCCGCCCGCGAGGAGAGCCTGGAGGCCATCACCGAAGCCCGCGCCTCCGGACGGCCGGTGATCGTCACCGGCTGCATGGGCAAGGAGCGCGACCACCTGCTGGAGCGCTTCCCAGACCTCGCCGCGGTCACCGGCGCGCACGAGTACGACCAGGTGCTCGAGGCGGTGCATCGCGCCGCGCCTCAACCCTTCGGCGACCTCGTCTCCACCCCGGCGGCGGGTTACAAGCTGACCCCCAAGCACTACGCCTATTTGAAGATTTCCGAGGGCTGCGACCACCGCTGCAGCTTCTGCATCATCCCGTCCTTGCGCGGCGATCTCGTGTCGCGGCCGGTGGGCGAGGTGCTGGCCGAGGCGGAAGCCCTGGCCGCCTCCGGGGTCAAGGAGCTGCTGGTGGTGGCCCAGGACACCTCCGCCTATGGCCTTGATCTGCGTTATGCGCCGAGCGACTGGCGCGGCCAGACCTGGCGGGCCAATCTCGAGGATCTGGCGCGGGGGCTGGGCGAGCTCGGCGTCTGGGTGCGCCTGCACTACGTCTATCCCTATCCGCACGTGGACGCAGTGATCCCGCTCATGGCCGAGGGCAAGATCCTTCCCTACCTCGACATCCCCTTCCAGCACGCTAGCCCTTCGGTGCTGAAGGCCATGAAGCGCCCGGCCGCCGCGGAAAAGACCCTGGACCGGCTGGCCCGCTGGCGGTCTATGGCGCCCGACCTCGCCATCCGCTCCACCTTCGTGGTGGGCTTCCCCGGCGAGACCGAGGCCGATTTCCAGCTCCTGCTCGACTGGCTGGATGAGGCCCAGCTCGAGCGCGTGGGCTGCTTCGCCTACGAGAACGTGGAGGGCGCGGCCGCCCGCGACCTGCCGGGCCACGTGCCGGAAGAGCTGAAACAGGAACGCCGCGCCCGCCTGATGGAAAAGGCTGAGGCCATCAGCCGCGCCAAGCTGAAGGCCACGCTTGGCCATACGCTCGAAGTGCTGGTGGATCAGGTGCGCGAGGATGGCGTGGCCGTGGCCCGCTCCAAGGCCGACGCTCCTGAGATCGATGGCCTCGTCTATGTGAAGAACGGCGGCCGTCTGCGTCCCGGCGATATCGTCAAGGCGCGCATCGAACGGACGGAGGCCTTCGATCGGGTGGCGACGCTGGTCGGCGTTGCGCCCGCGCCTTTGACGCCGAAACCCGCGCCCGGGCGGCGCATGCATCGGGTGATTTCGCGGCTCTGACGACGCTCGTCATTTCAACGTCTGATGAAAATGCTACGGTGTTTCTCAGGCCAGTAAGGACGAGGAGCGCCGCATGACCCTAAACCCCTCCTGGCTCGCTCGCCTGTTCGGCGCCAAGCCCGCGCCGCCTTCAGCGCCCGAGGAGGCGCCGCCGCTGCTCTCGCCGGCCGCCTTCGTCGAGCGGCGCTGGACCAGCGTCGACGGTTTGTCGCTCTGCGCCCGCGACTATGCTGGCGGGGAGGGTGCGCCCAAGACCCCGGTGATCTGTTTGCACGGCCTTACCCGCAATTCCGCCGACTTCGAAGACGTGGCGCCCTATCTCGCCGCGGCTGGACGGCGGGTGCTGGTCCCGGACGTGCGCGGGCGAGGGCGGTCGCAATGGGACCCCAATCCCATGAACTATCATCCGGGGACCTACGCCAACGATGTGCTGAGCCTGATGGATGCAGCGGGGATCGCCCGTGCGGTGGTCGTCGGCACCAGCATGGGCGGGCTCATCGCCATGACCCTGGCGGCGATGCGGCCGGCGGCCCTGGCGGGCGCGGTGCTGAACGACGTGGGGCCGCGGATCGCGCCCGAGGGGCTGGCCCGCATCGCCAGCTATAAGGGCCTGTCGGCCCCTGTGGCCGATTGGAGCGCCGCGGCGGATTTCGTGAAGCAGATCAACGTCGTCGCCTTTCCGGACTACGGCGCGGACGACTGGATGAAGATGGCGCGACGCCTGTTCGAGCCGGCCGTGGGCGGTGGTCTTCGCCTCGCCTACGACCCGGACATCTATGCGCCCATCCGCGCCGCGGCCGGCCTGCCGCCGGCGGATTTGACCTCGCTGTTCTTGAGCCTGGTGGCCGGCCGTCCGACCCTGCTCATTCGGGGCGCTCTCTCCGACCTGATCACCGCCGAGCTTGCCGCCGACATGCGCCGTCTTGCGCCGCAAATGGCCTATGCGGAGGTCGCCCGGGTCGGCCATGCGCCCATGCTGGATGAGCCCGAGGCCGAATTGGCGCTGAAGGATTTCCTGGCCAAGGCGCCGTAGCCGCAGGGAGCGCTTAGTACGGGCCCTTGCGATAGATGCGCTCCAGCACGCCGCGGATTTCCAGCATGCGGTCGTGGTAATGGCGGATGAGGCAGGCCTTGTCCGAGCGACAGCTGTGGCGCGCCTGCAGCCAGCTGGACTGATCGTCCATCAAGGCGCCGCGCTGGCCCATGGCCACCAGGTGCTTGGCGACATCCAGCCGCACCGCCATCTCCACGTCCATGTCGTTCAGCCGCCGGTCGGCGCAGATGGCCTTCTCATCCGGCGCCCGGGCCTTGCCGCAGTCGAAGCTGGCCGCCGCCGCGCCCGTCGCCAGGCCGATCGCCATGAGGATCACAGGCGCGAGGATCACAGGCGCGAGAAACAACCGCATGGGCTTGAAGTCCTTGGAAGCCGGGGCCGCACGATGATTTGCACTCTATTGCGGGGCGGTTCGTAAGTCCGCATCATTCTCAAAAAGAATGACAGAGGATCAACGCCATGCCCGCCGCCCCGCGCATCGACCCCAAGGAGGTGTTCTCGCCGAGAGACTGGGAGCGCCTGACCACGCCGTCGCGCTGGCGAGGTCTCGTGCTCGTGGCGCATTGCTGGGCGATGATCCTGGCCGGCGGGGCGCTGTTCGTGCTCTTTCCCAACCCCTTCACCTACATCCTCGCCGTGATGATCATCGGCGCGCGGCAGCTCGGCCTCGCCGTGCTAATGCACGATGGGGCGCACGGCGCCCTGCATCCCGATCCGGAAGTGAATGATTTCATCGGCCGCTGGTTCTGCGGCGCTCCCACCAACGCCGACCTCGTGCGCTATCGGACCTATCACCTACAGCACCACAAGTTCGTGCAGCAGCCGGAGGATCCGGACCTCGGCCTCTCCGCGCCCTTCCCCATCAGCCGCGCCTCGTTCCAGCGCAAGGCGATCCGCGATCTCACCGGCCAGACCTTCTACAAGCAGCGCGTCGCCCCGATCTTCGCCGCCTATGCGGAGGGCAAGGCCAAGGGCCGGCCGCGCGAAACCGTGACCAAGGGCGTGGTCGCCTTCTTCCGCGACTTCCTCATCGTCAATGGCGTGATGCTCGCGGCGCTCAGTCTCGTCGGCCTTTGGTGGGCCTATTTCGCCCTCTGGCTCGTGCCCATGGCCAGCTGGTATCCCCTGGTGACGCGGGTGCGCAACATCGCCGAGCACGCCTGCCTGACGGACAATGACGACCCCTTCCGCACCGCCCGCACCACCCATGCCGGGTTCATCGAACGGGCCCTGGTGGCGCCCTACTATGTGAACTATCACTGCGAGCATCACCTGTTCATGTATCTGCCCTGCTGGCGGTTGCCCGAGGCGCACCGCCTGATGCTGGCCAAGGGTCTTGGAGCGAAGATGGAGCTAAAGCCGAGCTATCTGGACGTATTGCGCCTCGCCACCAGCGCATGAGCGCCATCAAGGACCCTCTGGCCTTCGTTCGCGACAACACCCGCCTGCAAGCGCCGCCGCATACGCCGGAGCTGGTGCTGCATCTGGCCGACGAGGTGACGCCCATCTGGCGGCTCACCGAGGAGGAGCTGGGGGCGCTGGGTCTGCCGCCGCCATTCTGGGCTTTCGCCTGGGCGGGCGGGCAAGGCGTGGCGCGCTATGTGCTCGATCACCCCGAGGTGGCCCGCGGCCGTCGCGTGCTGGATTTCGCGTCTGGGTCTGGGCTTTGCGCCATCGCCGCCCTGAAAGCGGGCGCGGCCACGGCGCTGGCCGTGGACATCGACCCCTTCTGCGCCGCGGCCATCGCCCTCAACGCTGCGGCCAATGACGTCATGGTCGAGGCGCGCATCGAATATCTGCTCGACGCGCCGCCGCCTTCGGATATCGACCTCTTCCTCGCCGGCGACATCGCCTATGAAAAGCCGCTGGCCGGCAAGGTGCGCGCCTGGCTGGCCAAGGCTCGCCGCGCCGGCGCCGAGGTGATCATCGGCGATCCGGGGCGCACCTATTTCGACGCGGAGGGGCTGGAACCCCTGGCCGAATACAGCGTGCCCACCACCCGCGAGCTGGAAGACCTCGAAGTGAAGCGGACGGGCGTCTGGCGATTGGCCTAGGCGCTTTATTTTGACCCGCACCGCGCCGCTTCTTCAGCGCTTGCATGGCGTTAACGAAATCCCGATAAGAGCCCAGCCTTCGCCAGTCACGCGAGATTGTGGAATGCCCAGGGATTGTAAAATCGATTACGTGGAGTTTCCGGCCCAGGTGCTGGGAATGACCACCTCTTTCTATTCCCGGGTGTTCGGGTGGCGCTTCACCGACTACGGGACCAGCTACTCGGCCTTCGACGAAGGCATTGAGGGCGGTTTTCAAGGCGATCCCAAGGAGCGCAAGGAAAAGCCGCTGGTGGTCATCTACGCCCAGGACCTGGAGGCGATTGAGGCCAAGGTGCGCGCTTCGGGCGGCCAGGTGATCAAGCCAATCTTCCCCTTCCCTGGCGGGCGCCGGTTCCACTTCCTCGATCCGTCCGGCAACGAGCTGGCGGTGTGGTCCGACCGCTGAGGCGCCGGGGCGCCCCTTGACACCAGTCCGCTGATCGCGCCGAACTTCCGCCTGCGGAGCATCAGAGCATTTTCCGAAAAGTGGGAACCGGTTTTCGGACGAAAAATGCTCTAGATTCAACTGGGTATGAGCAAAATCCGATTCCGATTGATCGGATTTTGCTCTAGCGGGGAGGCTTGTGGCATGTGGCCCTTGATCGGGGTCGGCGTGATCGCCGCGGGGTTCTTGTTGCGCCTCAATCCGCTGCTGGCGGTGGCCCTGGCGGCCATGGCCGCGGGACTGGCGGCGGGCAAGGCGCCGCTGGAGGTGATCGCCCTCTTCGGCAAGGCCTTCAACGACAATCGCTTCGTCAGCCTGATCTGGCTCGTCCTGCCGGTGATCGGGCTCCTGGAACGCTATGGACTGCAGGCCTGGGCCAAGCGTTTCGTGGCCGGCGTGCGCGGGGCCACCACCGGACGCTTGCTGCTGGGCTATTTCATTCTTCGCCAGGGCGCAGCGGCGCTCGGCCTCACCGCGCTGGGCGGCCAGGCGCAGATGGTGCGCCCGCTCATCGCGCCCATGGCGGAAGCCGCTGCCGAACAGGCGACGGGCTCGGCGGATGACCAAGTGCGCGACCTCGCCAAGGCCCACGCCGCCGCCGCCGACAATGTGGCGGTGTTCTTCGGCGAGGACATCTTCGTCGCCTTCGGCTCGGTGCTGCTGATCGAGGGCGTGCTCGCGGGCGCCGGCTACAAAATCGCGCCGCTCGACATATCGCTGTGGGCCATTCCCACCGCCGTCCTGGCCCTCGTCATCCACGGCGCGCGGCTCTTGCGCCTTGATGGGCGCTTGAAGCGCCTGGCGGCCAAGGGCGCGCCATGATCCGTCTGGAACAGATCTACGACCTTGCCGGTGTGATGTTCGCCGCTGTGGCCGTCATGTCCGCCGGCGATCGCGGCAACGCCAAGCGCTGGCGCAACGCCCTCTTCTGGGGGCTGATGGCGCTCAGCTTCCTGGCGGGATCGTTCATAGGCAATCTCGCCAATGGCGTTCTCGCCCTCGGACTCGCCGCCGTGGCGGGGTTCGGCGGCCTGGGTCAAGGCGGCGCTGGCGCGACCACCTCCGCCGCGGAACGCGAGGCGAGCGCGGCCAGGCGCGGGGTGTGGCTTGCGTTGCCGGCCCTGATCATTCCGGCCACGGCGCTGCTCGGCTCGCTGCTCTTGCCGCAACTGCAGACAGGACCTTCGCCCCTGCTCGATCCGGCCTCCAAGACCTTGCCGGCCTTGCTCTCCCTGGCGCTCGGCGTGGGTCTCGCCCTCGCCGTGGCCCTGCCCTGGCTCAAAGCCTCGCCCCTCGCCCCGGTGCAGGAGACGCGACGCCTGCTGGATTCGGTGGGCTGGGCCGCGATCCTGCCGCAGATGCTGGCCGCCCTGGGCGCCGTTTTCGCCCTCTCCGGCGTTGGCGACGCGGTGAGCCGTCTCGCCGAGAGCGTGATCCCTGTGAACGATCCGCTGGCCGTGGTGATCGCCTACACCTGCGGCATGGCGCTCCTCACCATGGTCATGGGCAACGCCTTCGCCGCCTTCCCGGTGATGACCGCGGGCATCGGCGTGCCGCTGATCGTGAGGAAGTTCGGCGGCGATCCGGCGGTGTTGGGGGCGGTGGGCATGCTGTCCGGCTTTTGCGGCACCCTGTGCACGCCCATGGCCGCCAACTTCAATCTCGTGCCGCCAGCGCTCTTGCAGCTGAAGGATCGCTACGCCGTGATCAAGGCGCAGCTTCCCACCGCCGCCCTGTTGCTCGCCGCCAATACGGTTCTGATGTATCTGCTGGTTTTCCATCACAGGCCCTCATGACCGCGCCCCTTCACCTGTCCCCCGAACTTTCCGACCGTTTCGCCCGCCTCGCCCTTGGCCATGTGGGGCGGGAATATCCGCACAAGCTTGATCACGTGCTGGCGGAAGACGCCGACGCCCTGCCGCCGCGGGCCCTGCATCCGATCTTCTTCGGCAGTTTCGACTGGCATAGCTGCGTCCATGGCTACTGGCTGCTGGCGAGGATTTGCCGCCGTTTTCCGGGTAGCGAAGCAGCCAGCGAGATCCGCGCCCAGCTCGATCAGGCCTTCACCCCGCACACGGTGGCGGGCGAGCTCGCCTATCTGGCGCGGCCGTTGAGCCGCGGCTTCGAACGCCCCTATGGCTGGGCCTGGCTCCTCATGCTGGCGGCGGAGCTCGCGCGGCATGAGACGGATGGGGGCCGGCGCTGGGCCGCCGCCCTGCGGCCCCTGGCGGAGGCCTTCGCCGAGCGGTTCTGCATGCATCTTCCGTTGGCGGACTATCCCGTGCGCGCGGGCGTCCACACCAACACCGCCTTCGCTTTGGTGCTCGCCGGAGACTACGCCCGGATCGCTGGGAATCAGCGGCTCGATCAGCTCCTGCGCGCCCGCGCCCTCGACTGGTACGGCGCTGACGCCGATTGCCAGGCCTGGGAGCCTTCGGGCGATGACTTCCTCTCCTCGGCCCTGATCGAGGCCGTCTGTATGCAGAAGATGCTGGACCCCACGGCCTTCCGCGCCTGGTTCGCCGCCTTCCTGCCCCGCGTGGCTGAGCGATCACCTGCGAGCCTCTTCGCCCCCGCCAAGGTCGCCGACCGCAGCGACGGCAAGATCGCCCATCTCGACGGCCTCAACCTGTCGCGGGCCTGGTGCTGGCGCGAAATTTCCGCCGCCCTCGATCCACACGACCCCGCGCGGCTCATGGCCACGGAGGCGGCCGACGTGCACCTGGAGGCTGGCCTGCCGCACGTGGCCGGCGACTATATGGGCGAACACTGGCTGGCCAGCTTCGCCCTCTTGGCCCTGGAGGCGCCGCTTTGATCCCCACCCGCGCCGATTGCCTCGCCCTTGACGTGGCCGACCCGTTGGCCTTCGCCCGCGAACGCTTCACCGTGCCGGACGGAATCATCTATCTCGACGGCAATTCGCTTGGACCCCTGCCCAAGGCCACGGCTGAGCGCCTACGCCGCACGGTGGAAGAGGAATGGGGTCAAGGCCTGATCCGCAGCTGGAACGAGGCGGACTGGATCAATGCGCCGGCCAGGCTCGGGGCCAAGATCGCTCGGCTCATCGGCGCGCGCCCGCACGAGGTGGTGGCGGCCGACTCCACCTCGGTGAACCTCTACAAGCTGGCGGCGGCGGCCGCGGCGCTGCGGCCCGAGCGGTCGGTGATCCTCACCGAGCCCGGCAATTTCCCCACTGATCTCTACGTTCTGCAGGGGCTCGCCGAGCAGTCGGGGCATAAACTCCGGATGCGGACGGTTGTGCGCGACGCGCTGATGGGCGCACTGGATTCCGAGGTCGCCGTCCTCGTCCTCACCCATGTGCACTACAAGTCCGGCGCGGTGCACGACATGGCCGCCCTCACCGCCCGCGCCCATGAGGTCGGCGCCCTGACGGTCTGGGATCTCAGCCATTCCACCGGCGCTCTTCCCGTGGAGCTGAACGCCGCCGGCGCCGATTTCGCCGTGGGCTGCGGCTATAAGTACCTGAATGGAGGACCCGGCGCGCCCGCCTTCCTCTATGTGGCGGAGCGATGGGCTGACGCGGCGCGCTCGCCGCTGTCGGGCTGGATGGGCCACGCCGCGCCGTTCGAGTTCGTGGATGACTACCAGCCGGCGAGCGGCGTTGCGCGCATGCTCTGCGGCACCCCCTCGATCCTGGCCATGGCGGCGCTGGAAGCCGGGCTCGCCACCTTCGATGGGGTCGACATGGCCCAGGTGCGCGCCAAGTCCGCGGCGCTCTCGGAGCTGTTCATCGCCCTCGTCGAGGCGAAGCTGCCGGGCGTGTTTGAGCTGGCCAGCCCGCGCGAACCCGCCCTTCGCGGCAGTCAGGTGAGCCTCGCCCATCCGCACGGCTACGCCATCATGAGCGCGCTGATCGAGACCGGCGTCATCGGCGATTTCCGCGCCCCCGACATTTTGCGCTTCGGCTTCACCCCGCTCTACACCCGCTATGTCGACGTGTTCGACGCGGTGGAGCGGCTTTGCGCCGTGATGGCCGATCGGCGTTTCGAGCACCCGCGCTACGCCGAGCGCGCGGCGGTGACCTGAGCATGACCCAAAAGCCTCCGAACCCGGACGATCCCCTCGACGGCGCCGTTCTGCCGGCCCTGTCCTATGGCGACTATCTCGGCCTTGATCAGTTGCTCAGCGCCCAGCACCCTCGCTCCGGCGAGCACGATGAGCTCTTGTTCATTGTCATTCATCAGGCCTCGGAGCTTTGGCTGAAACTGTGCCTGCATGAGCTGCTCGCCGCCCGCGATCACATCCGTATCGACGACGTCGGCCCGGCCCTGAAGATGATCGCCCGGGTGAGCCGCATCCAGTCCCAGCTGATCCAGTCCTGGGACGTGCTCGCCACCATGACGCCGTCGGACTACAGCCGCATCCGCGCCGGCCTTGGCGAAAGTTCAGGGTTTCAGTCCTACCAGTATCGGGCGCTGGAATTCCTCATGGGGGCCAAGAAGTCGCACATGCTGAAGGTGCACGCCGACCGCCCGGCCATCCACGCCAAGCTGATGCAGGCCCTGCGCGCGCCCAGCCTCTATGACGAGGCGCTGCGGCTCCTGGCCCGGCAGGGTTTTCGCCTGCCGCCGGACCGGCTCGATCGCGACTTCACCAGTCCCTATGTCGCCCATCCCGAGGTGGAGGCGGCCTGGCTCGCCATCTATCGCGATCCCGAGGCCCATTGGCAGCTCTATGACCTGGCGGAAAAGCTGGTGGATCTCGAGTTCCGCTTCCAGCAATGGCGCTTCGCCCATATGAAGACGGTGGAGCGGATCATCGGCGGCAAGAGCGGCACCGGCGGCACGTCCGGCGTGGGCTATCTCAAGCGGGCGTTCGACGAGACCTTCTTCCCCGAGCTGTTGTCGGTCCGCACCAGCCTTTGAGATCGCCCCCAAGGAGGCCGCCATGAAGCCGCTCTATGTGCAGATCAAGTGCGAGCTGGGTCGCGCCTATGAGGTGGCCGACGCCCTGATCGACACCCTGGAGGAGACCTCGGAGGTCTATTCCACCTCCGGCGACTACGACCTTCTGGCCAAGTTCTACCTCGCCGAGGAGCAGAGCATCGGCGAGTTCGTGAATTTCAAGCTGCACCGTATCGCTGGCATCCGCGACACCCACACCATCCTCGCCTTCCGCCTGTTCGGGGCCAAGGAGACGGTGAAGGTGGTGGAAAGCTAGCCGATGTGACCGGCCGCCCGACGCAGGCGGTCATTGATGGCCTCGCCGAGGTCGTGCTCCGGGATGGGGGCGACCGCGATGGCCAAGGGCGACGTGCGATCGGCGGCGCGCAGGTAAGCGAACAGATTGGCCGCGGCTTCGCGCAAATCCCCCGCGGGGCTGAGGTTCCACACCCCTTCGCCCTGGAATGCACACGGTCCGAAGGCGAGGAAGGCTTCGCCCGGCTGCCGCGCCTTCGCGTTCAACCGCACTGGCGCGGACGGGGCGTAGTGCAGGGCGAGGCGCCCCGGCGAGCGGTGCGCGTCGGCTTCAGCCTCTAGCAACGGACCCGCCACCCGCTCGATCTCGCTGCGGGCGAGGCCGCCGGGGCGCAGCAGGCGCGCGCGGCCCTCGATCACCGCCACCACGGTGGACTCCACGCCCACGGCGCAGGGCCCGCCGTCCAGGGCTGCGGCGGCGAAGGTGCCGGTCTCGTCCACCGCGTCGGCGAAGGTGGTGGGGCTCGGTCGGCCGGAGCGATTGGCCGATGGAGCCGCCACGGGCCCGCCAAAGCGCTGCAACAGCTCCAGCAGCAGCGGATGCCCCGGAACCCGCACCGCCACCGTCTCCAGCCCCGCGCGGGCGAGGTCGCATGCGCCGCCGGTCCGCGCCGGCGCCACCAGGGTCAGCGGTCCGGGCCAGAAAGCCTCGGCGAGGCTCAGCGACAGGGGATCGAAATCGGCGATGGCCTCGGCCGCCGCCAGATCAGCCACATGGGCGATGAGGGGATTGAAGCGCGGCCGGCCCTTGGCCTCGAAGATCCGGGCCACGGCGGCGGGGTCGCGGGCGTCGGCGGCGAGCCCGTAGACCGTTTCGGTGGGGACAATGACCAACTCGCCGCGGGCGAGCGCCGCAGCGGCCTCGGCGACGGTGGCGGCGCGGCTCACCGGGCGCGGACGGCCTGCAGCTTCACCGTCACCGTGACGGGCAGCTTCACCGCGTCGCCAGCCTTCCACTGGCCTTGGCCGACGCCGAACTGGCTGCGATCGATGACCAGCTGGCCGTCTATCTTGGCCACCTTGCCCGTGATGGTCAGGTTGAAGGGCAGGGCGGCGGGGCGCGTCACGCCGCGGATGGTGAGATCGCCGTCGGCCTCATAGCGGTTGGGGCCGAGGGCCTTGAACGTCTTGGCGATGAAAGTCGCCTTGGGGAACTTCTGCACGAAGAACCAGTCGGCGGTGGGCAGGGCCTCGTCCCGGGTGGGGTCGCCGGTGATGGCCGAGCCGGTCTCCACCGTGGCGGTCACATGCGAGGCGGCGAGGTTGGCCGGATCGAACACGATGTTCGCCTCCCAGCGGCGGAACACGCCGTCGAAGGCGGTGTCGTTCATGGCGGCATGAAAGCCGAGCCGCGAGGCCGCCTTGTCCACGGTCCAGGCGACCGGCGCGGGCGTGGGCTTGGCCCCGGGCTTGGGGGGCGCCTTGGCGGCCAGGCTCGAGCCGCTGACGGCGGCCATGAGGGCCAGGCTCAGCACTCCGGCGTAAAGTCGCATCCCTCAGGCTCCCTTGACCGAGCGCCCGCCCAAAAAGGGCGCCATGCGCACCAGCACCGAATCGCGATCCACCAGATGGTGTTTTAGCGCCGCGCCCACGTGCAGCACGATGAGCACATAGGCGAGTTTCGCCAAGATTTCATGCCCGCCGCTGGCCACGTCGTCCCAGATCGCCTTGGTCTGCGGCTCCAGATTGTGGATCGGAGCGATGAAGGGAAGCTGAAAGGCGCCGAAAATCATGGTCGGCAGGTTGCGCTTGCTGGCCGAAGCCATGACCCAGCCGGTGAGGGGCATGAACAGCATGATGGCGTAAAGCCCGGCGTGCACCGCGTGGGCGAGGCCCTTCTGCCAGGCCGGCATTGGGGGCAGGGCCGGGGGCTTGTGGCCGAGCCGCCAGGCGATCCGCACCAGGCTCAGCGCCAGCACGGTGATGCCGATGGACTTGTGCAGCTGCACCACATTGTACTGGGCGAGGCCCTTGGGCATGTTCGCGAAGGTCCAGGCGGCGGCGATGTTGCCGATGATCAAGGCGGCGATCGTCCAATGCAGCACGATCGCTACGGTGGAATAGCGGGAAGGGGTCGTGGACAAGCGCGCGCTCCGGGTCGGCGAGTAGGAAGAACCGCCGAGAACCGCTCTAGCCTGACAAATTCAAGCTGAACCTTCCCGGCGGCTTACAGACGCGTGGGATTGCGGCTTATTTGGTGAACTCGGTCTCGATCAGCAGCGTGACGTCGTCGCCCACCAGCGCCACGTACTTGTCGGCGCCAAAGTCAGAGCGCTTCACCACCGTGGTCGCCGAGAAGCCGAGGCGTTGCTCGCCGCGCATGCCCTTGAGGCCGCCGTTGAAGGTCACCTTCAGGGTCTGCGGCTTGGTGACGCCATGGAAGGTGAGGTCGCCGACAACCTCGCCGGTGGTCTTGCCAGTCAGCTTGGCCGACTTGGCCACGAACTTGATGGTCGGATGCTTGTCGGCATCGAGGAACTGGGTGGCGATCTCCTCATCGAACTTCGCATCGTGGGTGTCGATGGACTTGGGGTCGATGGTCACATCGAGCTTCGAGGCGACGGGATGGGCGGCGTCGAAGGTCAGCGCCGCGTCGATGCCGGTGAAGCGCAGGGTGTAGTGCGACAGGCCCATATGGGCGAGCTTCAGCGTCACGCTGGCGTGGGTCTTGTCGAGCTTGTACTCGCCGGCCGGCAGCTTGGCGGCGTTGAGTTCCGGCTTGGGCGCGGGAATTTTTTGGGCGCTTGCGCCGCCGGCGACGGCCAGGGCGAGGATGGAGGCGAAGAGGGCGCGGCGGATCATGGCGGGGTTCCCCAAAATTGCATCAGTTCCTGTTGCGGAACGGGTCTCACTTAAGCTCCTCCATGAGATTTGCAAGCTTCCCTTGGGTCAAATCGCTTGCGCGTGACGAGGTTCCCTTTAAGGGAGACGGCGATTTTGACTTGCCGGCGATAAGCTGAGGACTTTGCTATGACTTTCCGCGCCCCCGTTCGCGATATCGCCCACGCGCTCACCGACCTCGCCGGCGTGGGCGCGCTGATGGGTTCGGCGCATTTCCCGGACTTCGACGCCGACACCTTGCAGGCGGTGCTGGAGGGCGGGGCGAGCCTCGCCGACGACGTCATCGCCCCCACCAATCGCGCCGGCGACCAGGTGGGCTCGCGGCTGGAGAACGGCAAGGTGGTCGCCGCGCCGGGCTTCACCGAGGCCTTCAAGGCCTATGCCGAGGGCGGCTGGTCCGGCCTCGCCGCCGCGCCCGAATTTGGCGGCGCCGGCCTGCCGCGGTCCTTGGCCACCGCGGTGTTCGAGACGGTGAGCGCCGCCAACATGGCCTTCGGGCTTTGCCCGCTCCTGAGCCAAGGCGCCATGGAGGCCATCGCCGCCCACGGCTCGGACGCGCAAAAGGCCCGCTTCCTGCCGCACATGATCAGCGGCCGCTGGACCGGCACCATGAACCTCACCGAGCCGCAGGCCGGCTCGGACCTCGCCCCCATCCGCACCCGCGCCGAGCCCGACGGCGAGGGCGGCTATCGCATCACCGGCCAGAAGATCTTCATCACCTGGGGCGACCACGAGATGGCCGAGAACATCGTCCACCTGGTGCTGGCGCGCCTGCCCGACGCCCCCGAGGGGGTGAAGGGCATCTCGCTCTTCCTCGCCCCCAAGTACCTGCTGGAGGCCGACGGCCGCCTGGGCGCCCATAACCAGCTGCGCGTGGGCTCCATCGAGCACAAGCTCGGCATTCACGGCTCGCCCACCTGCGTCATGCTGTTCGAGGGGGCCAAGGCCGAGCTGATCGGCCAGCCCAACCAGGGCCTCGCCCACATGTTCACCATGATGAACTCCGCCCGCCTCAATGTGGGGGTGCAGGGAGTGGCGGTGGCCGAGCGCGCCTATCAGCAGGCCCTCGCCTTCTCGCTGGAGCGTCCGCAGGGCCGCTCGGCCTGGACCGGCGCCAATCCGAGCCGCCTGTTCGACCACCCGGACGTGCGCCGCATGCTGATGCTGATGAAGGCCAAGACCGTGGCCGCCCGGGCCATCTGCCTCGCCACCGCCGTGGCCGGCGACCTCGCCGAGGCGGGCGCCACGCCGGAGATCCGCGAGGCGGCCCTCCTGCGCCAGGAGCTGTTCACCCCGGTGGCCAAGGCCTGGTCCACCGACTGGGGCGTGGAGGCCGCCTCCATGGGGGTGCAGATCCACGGCGGCATGGGCTTTGTGGAGGAGACCGGCGCGGCCCAGCACTATCGCGACGCCCGCATCGCCCCGATCTATGAGGGCGCCAACGGCATCCAGGCCATCGACCTCATGGGCCGCAAGCTCGGCCTCGGCGGCGGGGCGGCGGTGAAGACCCTCATCGCCGAAATGCGCGAAGAGGCGCAGGCCCTCGAAGGCCACAAGAATGAGTGGCTGCATGTGCCGGGCGCCCGCCTCGCCGCGGGGGTGGAGGCGGTGGAGACCGCCGCCGCCTGGCTCATCGAGCATCGCGGCCACGCCCAGCCCGACGCCCTCGCCGGCGCCTCGCCATTCCTGAAGCTCCTCGGCGATGTCATGGGCGGCTGGATGCTGGGCAAGAGCGCCCGCCTCGCCGCCGAGGGGCTGGAGCCCGAGGCCAGCGACTATGAGCTGCGCCGCACCCGCATCGGCCTCGCCCGGCTCTATGCCGAGCACGTGCTGTCGCAGGTGCCAGGCCTCGCCGGAGCCGTGATGATGGGCGCCGCCGACCTCTTCAACACCACCCCCGAGGCCCTGGGGGCGTAGGGGGGCTTGGCTTTCTCGCTGCGTCTGGGAGTGGTAGTTTTACCAACTCCGCATCGACGGCGTAGAGGTAGGGCCATGTCCGATACCGCGCCCCTCTCGGAAAAGTTCCAGATTTCCGTGCCTAAGGCGATGCGCGAGACGCAGGGCTGGCGACCGGGCCAGAAGCTGGTGTTCATCTCCAAGGGCGCCGGCGTCATGCTTATACCCGTGCCAACGACGGAGGAGCTGTTCGGCCTGGGCAAGGGGGCTTCGCCGGAGGGCTACCGCGATCGCCCGTAATATTCAGCTCATCCTCGCGGACCGCGAGGACCCAGGCTTTTTCTGCGGCCGAAGGATGATGCGCTGGACCAGCGTTGCTCCGGTTCGATTAAAAAACCTAGGCCCTCGCCTGCGCGAGGGTGAGCGGGATTTAAGTGAAACGCTCGCACTGCAATTCGATGACGTCGCCGCTTTGCATTTCCAGCTTAACGATCACCAACCCGTCGGTGGGTTGTCTGTCCACCTTTAAGTTATTGATCGACGCACTTGGTCCCCACGGTAGATTTCGATCCAGAGATAATTTGTGAACGCCTTCCGATACCAATATATCATCGCCGGTTGGTCCGCTTATTTTAAAATTGATTGTCCCGAGAGCCCAATCCATTTCTATATTTGATAATGAAAATCGTGATAATTCACGCCGGCCTCGTTGAAATAATTTGAGTAATGTTTGGCGCTAGGATGGCTGAATAAAGCGCGAGATCGCCCCCCTACGCCGCTTCAACCTTGGCGGCGGCGGTGAGGGTCGCGGCTTTTTCCTCCACCAGCTCGACGATGTGATCGAGCAGGGCGCCATTGTCCATCTTGTGGTGGGGCTTGCCGTCCACATAGACCATGCCCGAGCCCTTGCCGCCGCCGGTGAAGCCGAAGTCGGTCATCAGCGCCTCCCCCGGCCCGTTCACCACGCAGCCGATGATGGACACCGAGATGGGCGCGGCCACGTGGGCGAGGCGCGCCTCCAGCTCGGCCACGGTGTCGATGACGTTGAAGCCCTGCCGCGCGCAGGAGGGGCAGGCGATGATGTTCACCCCCCGGTGGCGCAGGCCGAGGGACTTGAGGATGTCGAAACCCACCTTCACCTCCTCCACCGGATCGGCGGCGAGGGACACGCGGATGGTGTCGCCGATGCCGGCCCAGAGGAGCGAGCCAAGCCCGATGGCGCTCTTCACCGTGCCGGTGCGCAGGGCGCCGGCTTCGGTGACGCCGAGGTGCAGCGGGCAGTCGATGGCCTCGGCCAGCTGCTGATAGGCGGCCGCGGTGAGGAACACGTCCGAGGCCTTTACGCTGATCTTGAACTCGTGGAAGTCGAGGTCCTGCAGGATGCGGGCGTGATTGAGGGCGCTCTCCACCATGGCCTCGGGGCAGGGCTCGCCATAGCGCTCCAAGAGGTCCGGCTCCAGCGACCCCGCATTGACGCCGATGCGCATGGCGCAGCCGTGGTCGCGGGCCGCCTGCACCACCTCGCGCACCCGCTCGGGCGAGCCGATATTGCCAGGATTGATGCGGAGACACGCGGCGCCCGCCTCCGCCGCCTCGATGGCCCGACGGTAGTGGAAGTGGATGTCGGCCACCAGCGGGACCTTGGCGGCCTTGACGATGTCGCGGAAGGCCCGGGTAGAGGCCTCGTCCGGGCAGGAGACTCGCACGATGTCCGCGCCGGCGGCCTCCAGCGCCTGCACCTGGGCGATGGTGGCCTTGGCGTCGGCGGTGACGGTGTTGGTCATGGACTGCACGGTGATGGGCGCATCGCCCCCTACCTCCACATCGCCCACGCGGATCTTGCGGCTGGGACGCCGTTCGATCATCCGCCAGGGGCGGATCGTGCGGGGGTCGTGATCATGCGCGCTCATGGACAGCACCTTTAAGAACTGGTCGCGCGGAACATAGGCGCGAACGACGGCGGAGGCGAGGCGGCCGCGTCGGCAAAAATGCGCCTTAGGCTCAGGCCTCAGCCCGCACCGCCCGTGGCGAGGCGCCATGCCAGCGGCGGCAAGCTCTAGTGAGGGCGCTGGTCTCGGAGAACTGCAGGATCTCCGCCACCGCCGCCACCGAGAGGCGGGATTCGCGCAGGTAATAGAGGGCCAGGTCGGCCCGCACGGCGTCCAGAAGCTGCTCGAAACTGGTCCCGTCTATGGCGAGGCGCCTTTGCAGGGTGCGCGGGGAAAGGCGCAGGAGGGCGGCCACGGCGGCGAGGTCGCAGTGGCCGAAGGGCAGCAAGTTGCGCACCACCGCCTCGGCCCTCGCGCGCATGAGCCCGTCGAGGGCGGCGAGGCGCGAGGCCAGCGCCTCCTGCCAGGCCCCGGCGAGGCTGGCGTCGCCGGCGCCATAGGGGGTGGCCAGCGCCTCCGCGTCGAGGAACACCGTGTTGCGGTCGGCCTCGAACAGCAGATTGGACCCCAGGAGCCGGTGATGCAGCTCAAGGTCCGCCGGGGCGGCGTGGCGGAACTGCACGGCTTCGGGGCGCCAGCCGGGGCGCAGGCGTCGAACCTCCCCCACCAGCACGCCGATGCCGAGCTCGATGAGCTGGCGGCGCGGGGCGCCCACCTCGCCCACCGCGTCATAGACGAAGACGAGGCCCCCGTCGGCCTCCTCCACCTGGGGCGCGCCAGCAGGGGTGTGCAGGGGGAAGACGTGCGCCACCTCGCGCACCAGCTCGCCCACCGTGGCGCAATTGGCCAGGAACGGCCACAGGGGGCCGAACAGGCTGAGCCCTTGGCGCTGCGACAGGCGAAGGCCGAGATTGGCGCAGGCGAGCTCGGCCGCGGCCCGCTCCAGCAGCTGGGCGAAGCCGCGCACCGGCACGGGAAAGTCGGGGTCGGCGAAGGCGGCCCGATCTATGCCGCAGGCCTCGCCGAGCTGAAGCGCGTCGCCCCCCAGCTCGGCCAGCAGCGGCTCGATCCCCATCATGGCCCCGGCGCGCACCCAGGTGGGAGAAGAGGCGGGGAGCATGGATTTTTCGCGCCTCCGTCAAAATCATCACGCGCCAGCGATTTGGCGCACAGGGTCAAGTCGCAAGGGAGGCATTTCTCTACATTGGCGTCAAATCCTAAGTCTGGAGCCCCGCCATGACCTCCGCCGCCAGCCTGTCGACCCGGCCCCTGAACGTGACCCTGTTCGCCGGCCTGCTTGTCCTCGCCGCCCTCGTGATGATCTGGCTGGGGACCATGGCCGCCGGCTACTACGTCCCGGCCAGCGCCCTCCTCGTGGAGGCGGCGCTGTTGTGGCGCGGCCAGGGGCGCAAGCTGTTCGAGGCGGTCTTGGCCGTCAATCAGGCGGCGGGGCTCCTCATGATCCTCGACCTCTGGCTCGGCGACGGGCTCGGCGATCTGAAGCTCGACATCTCCGGGGTCCTGCTGCTGGCCAACCTCGCCTTCGGCGGGCCGCTGTTGTCGCTGCTGGCCCTGCCGCTCCTCGCCCTGTTGCGCTTCGGCCAGGCGACGCCCGCCTGGTTCGCCCGCGCCTGATCCAGCTCGACCCTAATCTTGCCCGACCAAGGAAACCCGCCATGACCGCCCGAAAGTCGCGCCCGCTTATCGCTCTTCTCCTCGCTGGGATCGCCCTGCCTGCCGCCGCCGCCAGCTTCACCGGCAAGGTCATCCTGCCCGACGGCAAGCCCGCCTTCGGGGCCATGGTCACGGTGTTCGACGCCAGCCGTCAGGTGCGCGAGACGGTGTACACCGCTCAAGACGGCTCTTACGCCATCTCGACGCCGTTCGAGGGCGCCCTCGCGGTGCGCGCCCGCCTCGCCGGTCTCGACGACGCCACCACCAAGGTCACGGCGACCAAGACCCAGCGCGCCACGCTGAACCTGGCCCTCAAGCCCTTCGCCGATGCGCAGAGCGCCTCCGACGCCCTCTCGGCCTCGGCCTTCAACGCCCGCCTGCCCTGGAAGGACGTGAACCGCGACCGGCCGGGCTTCATCAGCCAGTGCAACTATTGCCACCAGCTCGGCAACGCCACCACCCGGGTTCCGAGGAGCCACGAGGAGTGGATGGGCGAGCTGGCCAAGATGGAGGGGCTGCTGGCCATGCCCTCGGCCCGGGAAAAGCAGGTGTTCGCAGAGGTGCTGTCCAAGGGCTTCGACGGCAAGCCGATCACGGCCAACCAGAACTACGGCGCCAGCGCCGAACTCGCCCGGGCCAAGCTCGTCGAATGGAATGTGGGCGACGACTACACCTTCATCCACGACGCCGACGTGGGGGCGGACCAGAAGCTCTACGGCACCGACGAGGGCCACGACGTGCTCTGGGTGCTGGACCGCGCCACCAGCATGATCGAGCGCTATCCCCTGCCGGAGTCCAAGCTGCCCAGGGGCGGCAAGTTCAGCGGCATGAAGCTGCCCATCGGGGTGTTCACCGGCAAGCACGGGCCGCACTCCATGGCCCAGACCTCGGACGGGCGCATCTGGATCACCAACGCCCTCTCGTCCACCCTGATGTCGTTTGACCCCAAGACCAAGGCGTTCAAGACCTATCCGGTGGGTCACGACGCCCTCTATCCGCACACCATCCGGGTGGATCGCCACGACATCGTCTGGTTCACTATCGTCGCCTCCAACCAGATCGCCCGCTTCGATCCCAAGACCGAGCAGATGACGGTGATCCGTCTGCCGTCGAACGGCTTCATCCGCTGGACCAGCGACATGCTGTTCCCCACCCTGATGCGCATCGGCTCGTGGCTGCCGGACCAGGCGGCGCAGCTCAATCTCTCCACCCACCGCTTCTTCGGGTCTTCGATCCTCGCCTTCCCCTATGGCATCGACGTCAATCCGGTGGACGGCTCCATCTGGTACGCCAAGCTCTACGCCTCCAAGATCGGCCGCATCGATCCGGTGACCCTGAAGGTGCAGGAGTGGGACACCCCCATGAAGGGTCCGCGGCGGCCGCGCTTCGACGCGCATGGGATCTTTTGGATCCCGGCCTTCGACGAGGGCGGGCTGATGCGCTTCGATCCCGCCACGCAGAAGTTCGAGAGCTTCAAGATCCCCGCCGTGGGCAAGGGCGAGTACGAGACCCCCTATGCGCTGAATGTGGACAAGGCCTCGGGGGAGATCTGGCTCGCCGCCAACAATTCCGACCGCATGCTGCGCTTCGATCCCAAGACTCACGGGTTCATGACCTATCCGAGTCCTACCCGGGTGACGGTGCTGCGCGACTTTTCCTTCACCAAGGACGGCCAGGTGTGCACCAGTTCCTCCAACCTGCCCTCCTACGCCATCGAGGGCGGCCGCGGCGGCTTCCTCTGCCTCGATCCGGCGGGGGGCGAAGCGGACCGGAAGGCCCTCGGGGTGAGGCAATAGGTCGCACTCCTCGCGCGCACATTACCGGTTTAGCGCGCCCGCTCGCATGTACAACTCTTGGATAAGATCGCGAGCGAATCGCGATTTTCGAGGGTTGTGCATGCAACGGTTCGTGCTGACTCAGAATATCGATCGGGCTCGTCTGTTGTTGGCGGCCGAACAGGACCCGCACGCCCGCGACATGCTGATCTCCATGATCCGCAAGTGGGAAAATGAGCTGATCCTGCTGACCGCGGAGCGCTGGGGCGCGGCCTCAGGGCCAGGACCGGACCGGTTGGGTCTCAGCCACGCCTGCAATGCGGCGGAGGCGGCGCAGTGGGTGACGCGGGAGTTCGGCGCCCTTTCCGGCCCTGCCCTCTTGCTGCATCCGGGGCCGGGGCTGCGCATCATCCACCTCAACCCCGCCTTCGCCGCCGCCACGCTCACCGATCCGACCAAGATCAGCGGCGACCGCCTGTTCCAAGTCTTTCCCGACAATCCGGACGACCCCGAGGCCGAAGGCGTGCGCAAGCTGCACGGCTCGCTCACCCGCGTGGCCCAGACCAGCCGCCCGCACGTGCTGGAGGCCCAGCGCTACGACATCCGCGACGGCGAGGGCCGGTTCCTGCTGCGCTGGTGGCGCATGCGCAATACGCCCATCCTCTCCGAGAAGGGACCGCTGCTCTACATCCTGCTTGAGGCGCAGGACATTACCGACGAGGTGCTGGACGCCCAGGCGCGGCCGAGCACCGTGGGTGAGAGCCAGCGTCCGCCGCTCAACTGAGACAGGTTCGGGCCGAGGAAAAGAAGGACAATCGGTCGCAGATACTACTACGAATCGTACCTTTTGATTCGCCTCATTGATCTACAACTGCGAGGTTAGGTATAACATCATCGCGACGTCGAGGCCGCCATGCAACGCTTCGTCCTCTCCCAGAATATCCAGCGCACGCGTCTGTTGTTGATGGTGGAGAACAATGAATCGTCGCGACGGATGCTGACGACGATGATCCACCAGTGGGAAGTTGAGCTGGCCTGTCTCAACGCCGACAAGTGGGGCGCGGCGGCGGGGCCCGGCCCCGAGCGCTACGGCGTCGGCGGGGCGACCAGCGTGCTTGAGGCTTCCCGCTGGGTGGCCAGCGAGTTCCAGCGCTTTCCGGGGGCCTGCATGTTGCTCGATCCAGGTCCGGGTCTGCGCATCATCGAGATCAACGACGCCTATGGAAGCGCCACCCTCACCCAACCCGACAAGGTGGCCGGCGACCGGTTGTTCCAGGTGTTTCCGGACAATCCCAATGATCCTGCCGCCGATGGCGTGCTCAATCTCTACGCCTCGCTGAACAAGGCCGCCGCCACGGGACTGCCGCAAGTCATGGCGGTGCAGCGCTATGACGTGCGCGATGCTCGCGGCGTGTTCGTGGAGCGTCACTGGCGGCCGCTGAACACGCCGATTTTCGCCGCCAACGGCCAGCTGCTCTATGTGCTGCACCAGGCGCAGGACGTCACCGACGAGGTGCTGGCCGCGCGCGGCCCGGGCGAGGACGCCGCCTACTCGGGCGCCTGACCGGTCCATTCGCGCCATCAGTGTAGGCGCCGCCGCGCTGGGGTGCGAAGAATTATTCGCACTCGCGGATACTATTGCGTGCAAGCAACATTATTTCGCGACCATCACTTTGCGGGCGAAGCGCCAGAGCTTGCCCAAGCATTCACCGCCCCCGCAAAGGTGATCGGCGAGCCAAAGCACGCACCCCGCCGAATTGTAGGGCTTTTTTAAGGATGGCCTGCAATCGTTACCGTTAACATGGGCCAAGTTCGGCAGAGCAAGCTTCCGGAGCATTCGACTTGAGCGCTAATGACTCGATTAAGGACCGCCTGGAATTCGTAGGCATCGGACCGGCCGAAACGGCGCGGTTGCGCGCCCTGGCCCCGCTGGTGGACCGCGCGCTGGACGGTGTGCTGGACAAGTTCTACGCCCACGTTGCGGCGACACCGGGGGCGGGGCACTTCTTCCGCGACACCTCGCACATGGCCGAAGCCAAGACGAAGCAGCGCAATCACTGGCGCGAGATCGTCCGCGGCGAGTTCGGCGCTGATTATGTGCGCACGGTGGAGGCCATCGGTCTCGCTCATGCCCGATTGGGGGTCGAGCCGCGGTGGTACATCGGCGGCTACGCCCGGGTCACTGACGGCCTCGTCCAGGCGCTGATTCAAGAGGGCTGGCCCAAATGGGCCGCCCCCGGCTCGGCCAAGGCGGATACGGTGGTGGCTTCGGTGAGCGCGGTGATGAAGGCCGCCCTCCTGGACATGGACCTCGCCATCACCGTCTATCTTCAGCGCCTGGATGAACAGCGCGCGGCGGCCGAGGCGGCGCGCGAGGCCGACCAGGCCCGGCAGACCGACGCCCTCAACGCCATCGCCGAAGTGCTGGAACGCCTGGCCGCCGGCGATCTCAGCCGCGAGCTGGACGTGGCCGTGGCGCCCGAGTTCGACAAGATCAAGGGCGACCTCAACCACACCATTCACCGCCTGGAATCGGCCATCGCCGGGGTGGGCCAGCGCGCCGTGGCCATCCGCGGCGGCTCCAACGAGATCGCTGCGGCGGCCGACGACCTGTCCGCCCGCACCGAGCGCCAGGCGGCCAATCTGGAAGAGACCACCGCCGCCCTCACCGAAATCACCGAGATGGTGCGTCGCGCCGCCAATGACGCCGCCGGCGCCGCCGACAAGGTGAGCCAGGCCCGCCGCCGCGCCGAGGACTCCAACCATGTGATGGAGGAGGCCGTGCACGCCATCGACGAGATCCAGACCTCCTGGCGCCAGGTGGCCCAGACGGTGGAGATCATCGACGAGATCGCCTTCCAGACCAATCTTCTGGCCCTCAACGCCGGGGTGGAGGCCGCCCGCGCAGGCGAGGCGGGCCGGGGCTTCGCCGTGGTGGCCTCTGAAGTGCGGGCCCTGGCCCAGCGCTCCGCCGAGGCGGCCAAGGAGATCAAGGCCCTGATCCAGCGCGCCTCGGGCCAGGTGGAGACCGGGGTGCGCATGGTGGGCCGCACGGGCGAGGCCATGGCCGAGATCATCCGCCACGTGGGTGAGGCCGACGGCTATGTCACCGGCATCGCCAGCCAGGCCCAGCAACAGGCCGCCGGCCTGCAGGAGGTGGCCCAGACCGTGCACCAGATGGACCAGGTCACGCAGCAGAACGCCGCCATGGTGGAGGAGGCCAACGCCGCCACCCGCACCCTCACCCAGGAGTGCGACGGCCTGGCCGAGCTGATGAGCCAGTTCCACCTGTCGGCCGAATTCGCCCCGCAGACCATCATGCGCTCCGCCCCGGCGCACCGCTTGGCCTCCGCGCCGGCCGCCCCGGCGGCGCGCCCGGTCCCGGGCAAGACCAACACCTCCCCCGGCAAGTCCCCGACGGCCCAAGCCTTCATGCCCCAAGCCCCTATGGCCCAAGCCCCTATGGCCCAAGCCCCTATGGCCAAGGCCGCCGGGCAGGACTGGGAAGAGTTCTGAGCTCGAACGCGCAGGGCCGCGAAGGCGCTTGCAGAATAGCTGCGCGGTAGTAAATCCCGCTCGCAAGCGACGCACGCTTGGGGCGCAAGACCGGGGATCGAACAATGCTGTGGTCGCGAACTCTGGCCGTCGTCGCGGCGGCTTGCTTGCTTGCGTCGCACGCCAGGGCCGATGAAGACGCCGCGCCGGCGAAGGCGCGCGACATCGACACCCAATTCATCTTCGGTTGGACCCAGGGCGCCGATGTGGGCGAGGCGCACGAGCAGGAGCTCGAATTCCAGAACGACATCTTCGTCTCCAAGCGCGCCGGCCGCTATGCGGCGGTGCAAAGCCAGGTGCGCTACGAGACCGCGCCCATCGAAAATCTGCGCATCGAGCTGGGGGCGCCCATCACCGCCCACGACATTTCCGGCGTTCCGGGGCTCGATCATCGCTCGACCCTCGCCTTCCAAGGGCTGTCGGCGGAGGCGCGCTACAAGCTCCTGTCCCGCGACAAGGCCCTGGTGGGCCTCACCGTGGGGGTCGAGCCGCACTGGAGCCGGATCGATGATACGAGCGGCGAACGGGTGCAGAGCTACGGCGCGGAATTCACTCTGGCGGTGGATCGCGAGCTGGTGGAGGATAAGGTCTATGCAGCGGCCAACCTAAGCTTCGATCCCGAGATCGGCCGCGCCCGCGGCGCGCCCCGCTGGGAGCGCCAGTCCACCCTCGGGGCCAGTTTCAGCCTCACCCGCCTGTGGGCCAAGGGAGTGTTCTTCGGCGGCGAAGCGCGTTGGCTGCGCGCCTATGACGGGGCGGGATTGAACCGCTACGCCGGCCAGGCCCTGTTCGTCGGCCCGACCTTTCTCATCGCCCTTAGCGAGCGGGTGATGATCTCGGGCGCCTGGAGTTATCAGATCGCCGGCGGCGAGCATGGCTCATCCGTCGCGCTCGACCTCGCCGATTTCAGTCGCCACCAGGCCACGCTTCGGGCCGAATACAATTTCTAATGGGCGGGCGGCGCGCCCGATGGCGAGATGCGGCTTGTCTTTGCGGCCAAAATCGCCCATAAGACGAAGATCAAATCTCGTTCTGGCTCGCACTAGCCCAGGCCGGGGGAATCTCCGCGCTCCGCATCTCGACCCTTTCCGAAAATTTGATCTCCAGGCGCAGCTTCTGCGCGCTAACGCCTGTCCGAAAAGGGACTGATAAATGCAAGTTGGTACTGTGAAGTGGTTCAATGCGACCAAGGGTTACGGCTTCATCGAGCCGGAAGCTGGCGGCGGCGACGTGTTCGTGCACATCTCGGCCGTGGAACGCGCGGGCCTGCAGACCCTGCGCGACGGCCAGAAGATCGGCTACGAGCTGGAAACCGACCGCCGCTCGGGCAAGACCTCGGCCGGCTCGCTGCAAGCGCTCTGATCCTTTCGGATCGACGATCCTTCGCCGGACGCGCCCGCCGCGTCCGGCGCTTTGGCGTGCTCAAATGCGCGTCGTGCGCGCGACTTCGGCGGCTTGCGGCCCGGCGGGGCCTCGCCAACCGGGCCAGCGCGCTTCACGCAGCCAGCGGCGCGCTGGGCGCTCGACGAGGTGATGCGCCGTCGCCGCGACGCCGGTGAGCACTATGACAAACAGCGGCAAGGTGAACCCGCCCGCCCGCCCATCAACGCCCATCTGATCGACGAGGCGAAAATAGACCAGTCCCACAGGGATGCAGCACATGTAGACGGCGTAGCTGATCTCGCCGAGATAGACCAAGGCTTGACCGCCGCCACGCCACGGGCGCTGCTCCGGTGCGCCGGCCAGCGCCAGGATGACCAAGCCAAGCGCCGCAATGATGAGCGGATCGGGGGCGCTGGCGATCGCCAGAAGCGGCGGCGCTGACAATGCGGCGATCCTGGCGACGACGGGGACGGCGAGGCCGCGTTCGCCCAGCTTGCGCCAGAGGAGATAGAGCGCGGCGCCCATCAAGAAGCAGGGCGCGATCCGCACCACGCCCCAGGCCAGGGTGGCCCCTGTGAGCGGGACGCCGGAAAAGTGCGGAAACCCGACATAGAGCGCTCCCGCGAAGATCAAGGCTGCGAGCACCGCGACCAACGGGCGGCGTCGAAATCCGAGGGCGAGCCAGAGCGTCGCCGGAAAGGTCAGATAGGCGAACCACTCCGCTGAAATCGACCAGGAGGGGTGGTTCCAGCCGCCGGCCATGCCGAGCCCCCAGGCCTGCAGCAGAAGGAGTTGCGCCGGTAAGGACGACCACTTCACCACCTCGCCATGACCGGACCCGAGCACCGAAGCGACGCTGGCGAGCGCGCCGATGCCCACGAGCGTGGCCAGATGCAGCGGATAGACCCGGGCGATCCGGGCCCACAGGAACGCGCCGTAGCGGAACCGCCCTGCGCACGCCTGATCAAAGTAGACGTGGCAGAGAATGAACCCGGACAGGATGAAGAACAGCTCGACGCCCAGATAGCCCTTGGCGATCAGGGCGGGCGGCGGCGCGCCCGTCGCTGTGCTCCAATGGTGATAGAGCACCACCCAGAGCGCAGCCACGTAGCGGATGGCGGTCAAGCCATCGAGCTGGGCTTTCTCCGTGGGCGGGGGCGTCTCCATGCGACATGTTCGCATAGAGGGCTTAAGGCTTGCCAAATCCCGCGCCCCTGTACGTTCGCCTAAAGGGGCGTGAGCTTGGTGATGACGGCCTTGTGGTCGAGCATTTCCACCTCGAAGCGGATCTTGTCTCCGACCTTCAGCCCCGTCAGCAGCTTGGACGACTTGACCTTGAAGCCCATGGTCATGCCGGGCCAGCCGAAGGCGTCGATCGGCGTGTGCTCGATGGTCACGGTGTTTTTGTCCGGCTGAAGACCGCGAATGACGCCGGTGGCTAAGCCTGATTTCGCCGGCAGGGGCGCGGCGTGATTCATGCCGGGCATATCGTGCATCGGCTGGGCGGCCGCCGCACCGACCAGGGCGAGGGAGGCCATGGCCGCAAGACTCATATGACGAAGGTGCATTGTCAGATCCTTTCGGGGTGGGAGGGGGTGGTGGCGAGCGACGGGGTGCGCCGCCGCAGGAGCACGTAGGCCGCCGGAATGACGAACATGGACATGAGCGGGGCGGTGAGCATTCCGCCGATCATGGGCGCGGCGATGCGGCTCATCACTTCCGACCCTGCGCCATGGCCGACGAGGATCGGGGTCAGGCCCGCCAGGATCACCGCCACGGTCATGGCCTTGGGCCGCACCCTTTGCAGGGCGCCTTGCCGCACGGCGGCTTCGACCTCGGCGGGGGAAGTGATGTCATGGCGCGCGCGCATGGCTTGGCGCAGATAGATCAGCATGACCACGCCGAACTCCGCCGACACCCCAGCGAGGGCGATGAAGCCGACACCGGTGGCCACGGATTGGTGGAAGCCGAGCAGGTAGAGCGTCCAGATCCCGCCCGTGAGGGCGAAGGGCAGGGTGGCCATGATCAGGCCCGCCTCGTCCAGGCGCCCGAAGGTCAGGTAGAGCAGGACGAAGATGATCAGCAGCGTCGCCGGGACCACCAGCGTCAGCCGCTCCATGGCCCGTTCCAGATATTCGAACTGTCCGGAATAGGCGATGGAGACGCCGGGGCTCAGCTTCACCCTGCCCGCCACCGCCTGTTGCAGGTCGTGCGCCACCGAGGCGATGTCGCGCCCGCGCACGTCGATATAGACCCAGGTCGATGGCCGCGCGTTCTCCGTCTTCAACATGGGCGGGCCGTCGGCGATCTCCACCTTGGCGACGCTGGCGAGGGTGATCTGCTGCCCGCCGGGGGTGAGGATGGGCAGGTTTCTCAAGCCCTCCAGACTGTCGCGGAGCTCGCGCGGATAGCGGACATTGATGGGATAGCGCGCCAAACCTTCGACGGTCTCGCCCACGGCTTCGCCGCCCACCGCCCCGGCGATGATCTCCTGAAGATCGGCGATGTTCAGGCCGAACCGCGCCGCCGCAGCGCGGTCGATGTCGACATTGACGTAGCGGCCTCCGGTCAAGCGCTCCGCCAGCGCCGAGCTGACGCCGGGCACGGTCTTGGCGACCTCGCCCACGTCCCGCGCGATCCGGTCGATCTCGGCGAGGTCAGCCCCGGAGACCTTCACGCCTATGGGGCTCTTGATCCCCGTGGCCAGCATGTCGATGCGGTTGCGGATCGGAGGGACCCAGATATTGGCGAGCCCGGGGACCTTCACCGTTTCGTCTAGGGTCTCGATGAGCTTCGCCGGCGTCATGCCCGCTCGCCATTCGCTGCGTGGTTTGAACTGGATCGTGGTCTCGAACATTTCCATGGGGGCTGGATCGGTGGCGCTTTCCGCGCGCCCGGCCTTGCCGAACACGGTGCGCACCTCGGGCACGGATTTGATGAGCCGATCGGTCTGTTGCAGCAGCTCGCCCGCCTTGGCGGCCGACAGGCCAGGCAGGGCCGAGGGCATGTACAGAAGATCGCCTTCGTCGAGCTGAGGCATGAACTCGCCGCCCAGCTGACTCAGCGGCCAGGCCGTGGTGGCGAAGGCGAGGGCTGCGACCACCAGCGTCGTCCGCGGACGCCTCAGCACCCAATTGAGCGCTGGACTATAGACCTTGGTCAGCGCGCGATTGATCGGATTGCCGTCTTCCTTGGGAATCTTGCCGCCAATCAACCAACCCATCAGCACCGGAACGAGCGTCACCGAGAGGATCGCAGCGCCGGCCATGGCGTAGGTCTTGGTGAAGGCGAGCGGCGTGAAAAGCCGCCCTTCCTGGCCTTGCAGGGTGAACACCGGGGCGAACGACAGGGTGATGATGACGAGGCTGAAGAACAGGGCCGGGCCGACCTCCACCGCAGCCTCGGTGATCAGCCGCCAGCGCTCGGTCCGGTTCAATACCGTCTCAGGATGTTCGGCCTGCCAATGCTCGAGCTTCTTGTGCGCGTTCTCGACCATCACGACGGCCGCATCGACCATGGCGCCGATGGCGATGGCCACGCCGCCCAGCGACATGATGTTGGCGTTCACACCCTGCGCCTTCATCACCAGGAGCGCGAACAGCACCCCAAGCGGCAGGGTCACGATGGCCACGAGAGCGGACCTTGCGAGGCCGAGGAACAGCACGCAGACCAGGGCGACGATGACGAATTCCTCGATCAGCTTGCCGCGCAGGTTGTCCAGCGCCTTGTCGATGAGTTCGGAGCGGTCATAGGTGGCGACCACCTCCACCTCGGCCGGCAAGCTCGATTTCAGCGCGGTAAGCTTGGCCTTCACCGCGCCGATGGTTTCGCGAGCATTCTTGCCGGACCTGAGTACGACGACGCCCCCCGCGACTTCGCCTTGACCGTTGAGTTCGGCGACGCCGCGGCGCATTTCGGGGCCGAGCTGGATCGTCGCCACATCGCCCAGCCGAACGGCGACGCCGCCGGCGCCCGTCTTCAGGGGGATGGCGCGAAAGTCGTCCAGGGATTTGAGATAGCCGCCAGAGCGCACCATGTATTCGGCTTCGGCGAGCTCCAGCACCGCGCCGCCGGTCTCCTGATTGGCGCGCTGGATGGCGGCCACGGCCTGCTGTTGGGTGACGCCGAACGCCGCCAGTTTGGCGGGGTCGAGGACCACCTGGTAGGCCTTGACCATGCCGCCGATGCTGGCGACCTCGGCCACGCCGGGCAGGCTTTTCAGCTCAAAGCGTAAAAACCAGTCCTGCAAGGAACGCAGCTCGGCCAGGTCGTGGCGACCGCTGCGATCCACCAGCGCGTATTCATAAACCCAGCCCACGCCGGTGGCGTCCGGCCCCAGCGAAGCCTTCGCCCCCGCCGGCAGCTTGCTCTGCACCTGGTTCAGATATTCGAGCACCCGCGAGCGCGCCCAGTAGAGGTCGGTCCCGTCCTCGAACAGCACATAGACAAAGCTGTCGCCGAAGAAGGAATAGCCGCGCACCGTCTTCGCCCCCGGCACGGACAGCATGGTGGTGGTGAGCGGGTAGGTGACCTGATTTTCAACGATCTGCGGCGCCTGGCCCGGATAGGAGGTGCGCACGATCACCTGCACGTCAGACAGGTCGGGCAGGGCGTCCACGGCGGTGGTGCGGAGGGCGAAGAGCCCCGCCGCCGCGAGTACGACGGCCGCGAGAACCACGAGAAACCGCCGCTGGACCGAGGCGCGGATGAGACGGGCGATCATCGAACGCTCTCCATCCGCTCAAGGCGGCGCACCACAGGGCCTTGCGGCGTCTCATCCAGCATGAAGCGCACATGGTCGCCGGGCTTGAACCCCTTGCCGATCGCGCTCGGGGACATGGCGAAGCTCATGGTCATGGCCGGCCACCCGAGGGCCGGGATGGCGTCGTGGCTGAGGGTGATCTCATCGCCCTTGAGCGCCTCGATCACGCCATGCCCATCCACCGCCTGCGCGGCGGGGGCTGGGGCCGGGGCGCCCGCCAAGGGCTTCACCGTGAGGCCGGCGAGACTGGCTTCTGAATCGATCAGGAACTGACCCGAGGCGACCACCTTCTGTCCCTCGCTCAGGCCCGCCAGCACTTCGATCCGGCCGTTGCTTTCCCGCCCGACCGTGACCTCCGCGGGCTGGAACCGCCCGCCATCGCCCGCCAGCATCACGATGGCGCGCTTGCCGGTGCGGATCACTGACTCCGCGGGTATCAACAGCCCCTCCCGCGCCGCGCCTTGCAGGTGGACGACGGCGTACATGCTCGGCTTGAGGCGGCCGCTCGGGTTTGCGATCTCAATGCGCGCCTGCACCGTCCGACTGTCGGCCTGAGCCGCGGGCAAGATGGCGCTGACGCGTCCGTCAAAGCGCTCGCCGGGGAAGGCCGTCAGCGACGCGCTCGCCCGATCGCCGACCTTGACCATGGCGGCCACGGATTCTGGCAGCGAGAGGGTGAGCCAGATGGGCGACAGGGGCGCGATTTGGATGAGGGTCTGCCCGCTCGCCACCGTCATGCCCTGGCGGACATCCAGCGACTGCACGGCGCCGGCCACAGGCGCGGTCACGGTGAGCGTCGACGGCGCCTTTCCTGTGCGAACCAGGCGCTCGATGGCCTCGTCGGGCATGCCGAGCAGACGCAGCCTTTGCCGCGCCGCCGCCGTGAGCGCGGCGTCGCCCTGCCGCGAGAGGGCCAAGTATTCCGCAGCCGCACCGTTCCAGCTGGGAACCAGCACGTCGACCACGGGATCGCCGCGGCGCAGCACATCCCCGGGCGCTCGGCCATAGACGTGCTGCACGAAGCCCGCCGCCCGGGCTTGGACCACGGCGACGCCGCGCTGATTGAACTCCACCACCGCGGGCGCGTCCAAAGCGGTCGCCAGCTTGCCGCGCTCCACCACCGCGGTCCGCACGCCGAGCGTCTGCAAGCGATCGGGATCGATCTTCACACCGGTTCCGGACGGCGCGTCGTCGGCGTATTTCGGAACCAGCTGCATATCCATGTAGGGCGACTTGCCCGGATGGTCGAAATGCTGGGACGGGTTCATCGGGTCGTACCAATAGAGGGGGCGATGGTCTGCGGACCCGGCCGTCGAAGCGGCGGGCGGCGCGGGCGCCCGCGTGAGCTGGCCGAGACCAAATCCTGCGCTGGCAGCGATCACTGCTATGGCGGCGGCCCCAGCGATCAGGGCACGTTTGTTGTGCAAGGCGTCGATCATTGGTCGCGGGCCCCATAGGTGAGGAAGATGCGCATCGCGGCGCGCTCGGCGTCGGTATCGCGGTCGAGAAGGTCGAGGCGCGCCTCGGCGAGCGCCATCTCGGCCTGTAGGGCGTCGTTGAGCGATCCGCTCGCGGCGGCGTAACGGGCGCGCTCCAGCTCGGCCTGACGCGCCGCCAAGGGCACGAGCAGGGTCCGCGCGCGTTCCGCCTTGCTGCTCAAGGCGTCGAGCTCGGCCAGGTCAGCGTCGAGGTCGGCGCGAAGCTCTCGATGCATGGCGAGTTGATCCGCTCGGGCGCCGGCGGCGGCTTCGGATTTGGCGGCGATGATCGGGTCCTGGCGCGTGGCCTGGAACAGCGGCAGGCTCACGGTCGCCGCCACGGTGACGAGGTCTCCCCAACGCGCATCGCGCTTGCCATAGCCGAGTTCCCAACTCCAATCGGGATGAACCGAGGCCTTGGCCGTCGCATAGTCCGCGTCCGCCTGGCGGGCCGCAGCGGCGGCCAGCAGAAAAGCCGGCAATTGGTCGAGATTGGCGCGCAGGGCCACTGCGTCGATGACGACCTTCGGCGGGGCGCCGATCGCGTCCGCTTCGTCGTCGCCCGTCCAACGCGCCAAGTCCGCGCGGGCCTTGGCGAGTTCGGCCTTCACCGTGGCGAGGCGGTCCGTCAGGCGCGCCGTGAGCTGATCCGGCTCAAGGGCCTGGGCCGGCGCGGCGCCGCCGCTGGCCAACTGCGCCGGCGCGGTCTTGCGCATGAGCGCGATAGTCCGGGCCACCGCGTCCAGCGCTTCGATCCTGCGATGGGCCCTCGCCACATCCGTCCAGGCCAGAGCGGTCGCCAGGCGAACCGTGCGCAGCTCCGCTGTCGCCTTGGCCTCGGCGAGGCTGATATCAGCGCCGGCGCGTTGGCGCTCGGCGCGCCGGCGTTGGCTGCTCGGCACGTCCTGCATGAGGCCGACCGTGGCCTCGGTCATGGGTTCAAGGCCGAACCGGCCGGCGGGCGGACCGCTGATCGGGAAGCTTTCAAGGCCGACGCGCAGCCTGGGGTCCGGCAAGCGCCCCGCCGCGCGGGACGCCGACTTGGCGGCGGCGAGGTCGTGCTGGCGGGCGCTGAGACCGGGGGCTTGGCGCTCGGCGAGGCTCAGCGCCTCGGCGAAGTCGAGGTTGGCGGCGCGCGCGACCATGGGCGGCGTCGACAAGAGGAGGGCGGCGAGCCCGGCGCCCAGCGGGGCCATGCTCAGTCGGGCAGTCATGACAGGTGTCTCCAAAGAGGATCGCCAGGCGTCGGCGCAGGACCGACGGCGCGCGTCGCAACGGCGGCGCACGGGAGGCGTCAGACCGTACGGTCGACGCGACTAGGCGAAAGCTCTTGGAGGTCGATCAGGACTTGGCGGCGATCGACCCACCGCCGGCGTATCAGCAGCCGGTTGCTCGGGGCGGTTTAGGCGTGCGATCGGCTGGTAGGTCTGGGTGGTCGCCAGCAGCGGGACGGAAATCCCGCAGCAGGCCATGGCGCAGGTCTTGCCGCAATCACCGGCCTTGGGGGCGCCGGCCGGAGCCTTGTGTGCGCCAGCTTGGTCGGCAGCGGGCGCATCATCGTCGCAGCAGGCGTGATCATCGGCCATGGCCGACATCTCCGCGCTCACCGCCATGGTCGATGCCATATTCGCCATTTGCGCGAGATCCATGCCGCCCTCAGGGCAAGCCGGCCGCGCGCTCGCGCCTACGGGGCCGAGCAGTAGACCGATCACGGCGGTTATGGCCAGCAGCAGTCGCATATGCGTCATATAGCGCGGAATAGGACGGATCGCATCCGAAACCGCGGCATATGACCACCGCTTGTCCATTCGCGGGTTGAGAGAGGTCAACACCCCATCGCACAATCGGCGCAGAGTTGTGTAGCTCGTCCTGGCGGATTTGCGTCCACAAAGTGTGAGGTCCAATGACGTGCGATCACCATCAGCACCCCGCGCACCATCATCACGCCGCCGCTGACGTGAAAACCCCGCCGGCCGCAGCGGGCGTCCTCTACACCTGTCCGATGCACCCGCAGATCCGCCAGGCCGGCCCGGGGCTTTGCCCCATCTGCGGCATGGCGCTTGAGCCCCTGCATCCGGCCGAGGCGACGGGCTCCAGCGCTGAACTTCGCGACATGAGCCGGCGGTTCTGGATCGGCCTTGTCCTGGCGGTTCCCGTGTTTGCGCTGGAGATGGGCGGCCATCTTGGCGGCCTCGTGATGATCAGCAGCAGCCTCTCGACCTGGATTCAACTCATTCTGGCGACGCCGGTGGTGCTGTGGGCGGGCTGGCCGTTCTTCCAGCGCGGTTGGGCCTCGCTCATCTCGCGTCGCCTCAACATGTTCACCCTCATCGCCATGGGCGTCGGCGCGGCCTGGCTCTACAGCATGGTGGCCGCCCTCGCGCCCGGCCTCTTCCCGTCGGCCTTTCGCGATCGCATGGGCGAGGTTCCGGTCTACTTCGAGGCCGCGGCCGTAATCACCGTCCTGGTGTTGCTGGGCCAGGTGCTGGAGCTGCGGGCGCGCGAACGCACCTCCGGCGCCATCAAGGCCTTGCTGGACCTTGCGCCCAAGACCGCGCGTCGGGTGCGGGCGGATGGCGAGGACGAAGAGGTGAAGCTGGATGAGATCCACGTCGGCGATCGCTTGCGCGTGCGCCCCGGCGAAAAAGTCCCCGTGGACGGCGAGGTGCTGGAGGGGCGGGTCTCCATCGATGAATCCCTGGTCACCGGCGAGTCCATGCCGGTGACCAAAGAACCCGGCGCCAAGGTCATCGCCGGGTCTGTCAACAAGACCGGTTCCTTCGTCATGCGCGCCGACAAGGTGGGGGCCGACACCCTGCTCGCCCGCATCGTTCAGATGGTGGCGGAGGCGCAGAGGAGCCGCGCGCCGATCCAGCGCATGGCCGATAAGGTCGCCGGCTGGTTCGTACCCGCCGTGATCGCCGCGGCGCTTCTCGCGGCCGCGGTGTGGGCGAGCGTGGGGCCCGAGCCGCGCTTCACCTACGCCATGGTCGCCGCCGTGTCGGTGCTGATCATCGCCTGTCCCTGCGCGCTGGGGCTTGCGACTCCGATGTCGATCATGGTGGGCGTCGGGCGGGGAGCTCAGGCCGGGGTGCTGATCAAGAACGCCGAAGCTTTGGAGCGCTTCGAGAAGATCGACACGCTGGTGGTCGACAAGACCGGGACCCTCACCGAGGGGCGTCCCGCGGTGGTGGCGATGGAAACCGCGCCTGGGGTGGAGGAGGCTGAGACGCTGCGCCTCGCCGCCAGCCTGGAGCGCGGCAGCGAGCACCCCCTGGCCGAGGCTATCGTGCGGGAAGCCAAGGCGCGCGGCCTTGCCCTGTCAGAGGCCTCGGCGTTCGACTCGCCCATCGGCAAGGGCGTGCTGGGCGTGGTCGACGGGCAGCGCGTGGCGCTCGGCGGCGCCCGCATGATGGCTGACGAGGGCGTTGATGTGGCGCCGCTAAAGGCGACGGCGGAGCGGTTGGGGGCCGAGGGAACCACCGCCGTCTTCATCGCTATCGACGACCGGCTTGCAGGCGTCTTCGGCATCGCCGATCCGATCAAGCCCACCACGCCCGCCGCGGTGAAAGCGCTCCAGGCCGAGGGCGTGCGGCTGGTCATGATGACCGGGGACAACCGCGCGACGGCCCTGGCGGTGGCGCGCCGGCTCAACATCGCCGAGGTCGAGGCGGAGGTGCTGCCGGAGGACAAGGCCAAGGTGGTGCAGAAGCTTCGCGCGGCGGGGCGGTCCGTGGCCATGGCCGGCGACGGCGTCAACGACGCCCCGGCGCTGGCGGCGGCCGAGGTCGGGATCGCCATGGGCGCCGGCGCCGATGTGGCGATCGAGAGCGCCGGCGTGACCCTGCTCCAGGGCGACCTGGAGGGTCTGGTGCGCGCCCGCCGACTGTCCCGCGCGGTGATGCGCAACATCCGCCAGAACCTGTTCTTCGCCTTTGTCTACAACGCTGCTGGCGTTCCCATCGCCGCGGGGGCGCTCTACCCGGCGCTCAAGCTCATGCTGTCGCCGGAAATCGCCGCCGCCGCCATGGCGCTCTCCTCGGTGAGCGTGATCAGCAACGCCTTGCGGCTTCGCTGGGTGCGGTTGTGAGGCGCCAAGTCGACGCTTGCCTTTGGCTCCGAGTGTAACAATCGTAAGTGCATTGGGCGGGCGCCCCAATCGGAGATTATGCGATAAATCACATAAAACGCGTTTATGTCGAATTTCATATAAGTTGCAAATATGTGAGTAATCGCATAAGACTCTCATATGCGAATTACGGCATAGATAGGAGGCGATGGTGTCAGAGGCGCTTGCGCGCTCCGCCAATCAGGTCGGACAGCTCATTCGCAGATTTCGCCAGGCGCGAGGCCTGACCCAGACCGAGCTTGCCGCGTTGGCGGGGCAGCGGCAGGAAATGATCTCCAAGATCGAGACCGGCCATGGCGGCGTAAAACTTGACACGCTGTTCGATGTGTTGGCGGCGCTTGGGCTCGAAATATCGCTGGGGCCGCGTCGCCAGAGCTCGTCTGCCGACATCGAAGAGCTCTTCTGATGCCGCGGCGTCGAGCCCATACCCCCCTAAGGGTGCTGATCAACAATCGTCCCTGTGGCCGGCTTGAGAAACACACGAGCGGCGCGATCAGCTTCCAATACGACCCCGACTGGCTGGATTGGTCGTCATCCTTTCCGATCTCTCTCTCCCTACCTTTGCAGGCGGCGGCGTGGCGCGGCGAGGCTGTGGCGTCGGTGTTCGACAATCTATTGCCCGACAGCTTCCATGTGCGGCGGCAGATCGCCGAGCGCACTGGGGCGCAAGGGGCGGACGCCTATAGTCTGCTGGAACAGATCGGGCGCGACTGCATTGGCGCGATGCAGCTCTTGCCCGAGGGGGAGCCGGTGGATGCTCCACAAGCCATCCGGGGAACATCGATCAGCGACGACGAGATCGAGCGCCTGTTGGCCAATCTGGGCCGCGCGCCCTTAGGTCTTGATCCTGAGCGCGAGTTTCGCATCTCGGTGGCCGGCGCTCAGGAAAAGACCGCGCTGCTTCGCCACCAGGGACAATGGATGCAGCCGATTGGGACCACTCCGACCACGCACATCCTCAAACCCCAGATCGGTGAAATCCATACGTCGTCAGGGCTGATCGACCTCAGCGACAGCGTCGAGAACGAGCATTATTGTCTCGCCGTGCTTGAGCAGTTCGGCCTGCCCGTAGCGCGGACTGAAATCACCACTTTCGGCGCTCGCAAGGTGCTGGTGGTCGAGCGATTTGACCGGATCCGCCGTGACGATCGACTGATCCGCCTACCCCAGGAAGATTTCTGCCAGGCGCTATCAGTTCCCTCCAGTCGCAAATATCAGAAGGACGGCGGCCCAGACGCGGTCAACACCCTCAAAAAGTTGCAAGAGAGCGATGATCCGTTGACGGATCAGGCCAGATTCCTCAAGGCCCAGATCGTGTTCTGGCTGATCGGGGCGACCGATGGCCACGCCAAGAACTTCAGCATATTCTTGAGGCCCGGCGGGCGCTTTGCTCTTACGCCTTTCTACGACGTGTTGAGCGCCCAGCCGGCATTCGACGCCAAACGTATTCCGCACAAGCATTTCACCTTGGCCATGTCGGCCGGCGCGAGCAGCCACTACAAAATCTTGGACGTTCACGGACGACACTTCGTCGAAACCGCCAAGGCCGCCGGTCTCGGTCCGGCCGTCGTCCGCCGCGTCGTCGAGGAAGTGTCAGAGGAAGCGCCGAAGGCTGCCGACGAAGCTCTCAAGGCGATGCCAGCGAATTTCCCTGGGGCGATCCACGCCTCAATCGCCAAAGCCGTGGACACTCGACTGGCAAAACTAAAGAGCGCTTGGGACGCGCTTTAGGGCCGCCGCCTTTCGCTTCTCCACCGAAGGATCTTCGCCCTTGGCCAGAGCGCTCTTCGCTTCGGCCCGTTTCTCGCGCGCCTCCTTCAGGCCGACGGTCGGATAGGCGCCCAAGGAAAGGAGCTTCTCTTTGCCGAGGTGGCGATATTTCAGCCGCCACAGTTTGCCGCCATTGGGGGAATTGAAGAGATGAAGCTCTTCGCTGTCAAAGAGCTTTTGCGGCTTGTCGCTGGGCCTTGCGTTGCGGATCGCTGCGTCGGTCAGAGCCATGGGAGTATCGCTCCTGGGGGTATGGACAGATACCACCAATCGTACCCCCAACGCCCGCGAATACCCCCGGACACAGGTGACCCCTGGTGGCTCTCTACCACCAGAATCTACCTGATTTTATTGGATTTTACAGACATTCCCGGTCGCGTGCGAACCGGGAAATGGTGCCCAGGAGAGGACTCGAACCTCCACGGCTATTAACCACTGGTACCTGAAACCAGCGCGTCTACCAATTCCGCCACCTGGGCCCCGGTCATCTGGGCCGCCATAGACGGTCCAAAAGCAGGAGGCGCGTTCCTTAGGGCGCCGGCCCTTTGCGGTCAACCGGAAACTCAGCCTGCGCCGCGCCTCGCCTTGCCGTCTTATCATCGCCCGCCAATCGGGCTATCAACGCCCGGCGCGGCCCGGTAGCTCAGCAGGATAGAGCAGTGGTTTCCTAAACCAGAGGTCGGAGGTTCGAGTCCTCTCCGGGCCGCCAGAAAACACATAAAATACATATATTTACATGCTCGCGGCGCTCGCGATCCGCCGCTTGAAATGGGAACAAAACGCATCTTTTCGGGACTCCTGTGCGCAAAAGTCCCGAAATAGTCCCGAAGCAAGTTCTCTAGACGTTCTGCACCGATGCCACCTTAGCCGCCGACAAAGCTACCTCGAAGCCCAAGCGCTAGCCCCAAAAACAAAACCGCCCCGGCGCGGGCCGAGGCGGTTTTGAAGCGTCAGTGCGAGCGGCGCTCGCAAGCGCTCAAGCGCCCGTCCCCCAGATGTCGACGACGAAGCGCAATCGGAAGACTCAATCGATCAACGATAACACGCGTATTGCGTTTATTAGAGATTGAGATATCAATACGTCTCGTACGAGTATTTACGATTTTTTCGTGATCTATCAGAGCCGATCGGCCTTGGGCCATCGGGTCGTCGTCGTTCATTTTCAACATCTTAGGGGGAATCGAACATGCAAGATTCGAGGACAGGACTATGCTTGGCCGTCATTCTGGCGAGCCAGGGGATGGCCAGCGCCGTGGCGCGGGCCGACGAGGCGGGCAAGAAGCCGACTGCGCCGCCGACTGCGCCGCAAGCGCCGATCAGGCCAAGTTGAAAACGTCGGTGGAGCAGAACACCAGCGACATCACCGACATCAAGAAGACGCTCGGGGATACGAGCGCGCTCCTGGAAAAGTACAAGCCCGCCAAGGCCGCCGACGACAAGGGCGCCGCTGACAAACCGCCGCCCAAGAAGCTGTTCGACTGCGGCGTGGTGTGGCCGGGCGCCAGTTGCGGCATCATCATCGGGCCCTTGTCCAGCAACAGCAAGCGCGGCGTCACTGCGTCGGTGGTGAACAATCAGGTGCGGGTGAGCACAGACAGCTCCGCCAACGTCGCGGCCTTCGCCGAGGCGCACGCCTTCATCACCAACCGTCCGTGGCCAAAATGGATCAAGCAGGGCCCATTCGTGGCGGTGGGCTCGGCCACCAACAACGGCTTCTCCGCCGGGCTGGGCTGGGCTGGATGGTTGGGGTAAAACCGGCGCCGGACAACGGCACGCCGATCACCATTTCGCTGGGCTATATCTGGTCGCCCTATGTGAAGGTATTGGGCGATGGTCAGCACGCCAACCAACCCCTGCCGGCGGGCGAGACGGAGATCCGCTACAAGACCATCACCACTTCGGGCTGGCTGCTGGGCTTCGGCGTGTCGTTCTAGCCGCTTGCGCGCCGGCTGATCTGGAGGCGGTCGCCGTGGCGGCCGCCCCCTCTGGAGCCACGAAATGACCCGCCGAGGGGCGTGACGGCGCCCCAATGTGGGGAAATCCTGCTCTGGTCCGCGTGGGCCGCCCTTAGGTCCGGCGCGGTGTTGGAGTCGCTCATGTCCCAGATCAATCCGCGCGGGCTTGCCGCCCTCGCCGTTTTCAGTCTCGTCGTCAGCTCGGGCGTCAGCTTGCGCGCCGCCCCCGCCTTGGCCAGCCCCCCGCCGCCCCTGGACGGCGCCGCCCTGTCGCCCCTGGCCAAGGTCGACCTCGCCACGGCGCGGGCCACGGCGCTGAAGGCCCGGCCGGGCCGCATCACCGCCCAGGAGCTGGAGAAGGAAGCCGGCGGCAGCGGTCTGCGCTATTCCTTCGACATCAAGAGCCACGGCAAGGTCTATGAGGTGGGGGTCGACGCCGTCTCCGGCGCGGTGCTGGAGAACAAGGCCGAAGGCAAGAACCCCGACTGACCGGCGTCTCGCCCCGCGCCCCCCGCCCCTACAGCGTCTGCCGCCCGTGGCCATGGTCGGCGGCCCAGCTAAGCCCAGATCAGCTCAGGCCAGGTCAGCTCAGTTCAGATCAGATCAGCTCAGCCCGGTGCGAGCCCGAGGAACTTGAATGCGTCCTGCACCGGTACGAACAGGTTGAGCCCCGAGACCCGCGCGGAGTGCAGGCTGATGACGGTGAGCCCGATCACCCGGCCCTGCTCATCCAGCAGGGGCCCGCCGCTATTGCCGGGGTTCACGCTCACATCGCTCTGGAGATAGGCGTAGCCGGTGATCACCGGCGCGCCGGACAGCACGCCGCGCGTGACCGTGCCCTGCAGTTTTTCGTCCAGCGGCGCGCCCACGGCGTAGACCACGCCGCCCACGGGCGGGGGCGTCACCTGCACCGGCAGCGGCGCGCGGTTGCGGGGGTCGGTTTTCACCAGCGCCACATCGCGGCCGCTGGACCGGCGCACCACCTCGCCATCGGTCTCCACCCCGTCGGACCAGCGCAGCTTCACCTTATCAGCGTCGCCCACCACGTGGGCGGCCGTGAGCACATAGCCGTCGCTGCTGACCAGGACGCCGCTGCCCGAGCCCGCCCCCGAGCGGATCAGCACCACCGAGCTCACCGTATCCTTGATGTCGCGCTTGGCGTTGGCGACGGCCAGCGGCACGGCGAGCGGCTTCAAGCCCGTGGGCGGCGGGACCAGGGCGTTTTCGGACAAGGCGGCGCCGCCCAGGGGCTGGCGGAACTCGCTGTCGAGCACCGCCTGCTCGGCGGCCTGCTTGAAGGCGCGGTTCATCATGTTGAAGCCGCCGTGCGGCGTGGTGTTCTCGATCCGGTCGGAGCCCTGGGCGGTGACCTTGGCCACCACCTTCTTCTCCAGCAGCGAATAGAGTTGCCACTCCACCGTCATGCGCACCTCGCCCTTTTGATCGCCGTTGGCGAAGGTGCAGACCCGTTCGTGCAGGTCGGTGATCACCGCGGCGGCGGCGAATTCGGCGCCCGAGCCCGGAGCGGTGTCGAACAGATTGTCGCTGCTTTGATCGTACTTCAGCCCATGATCGGCCACCGCCTCACGGAACATGGCTTCGAAGCCGCGTAACTGGTCGCCGCTGATCGGAATCTGACCGCCGGGGAAGACAATGTCGCCCATCTTGGCGCAAAACCAGCCGCCCTGGCGTTCGATCATCACCTGGCCCACCGGCAGTTTCAGCACCACCTTGGCCAGCTTCAGGCTCTTGAACTCCGGCGCCGCCGGCGGCGGCGCAGGGGCCGAAGGAGCGCTCGCGGTCGGGACGGACGCGGCGGGTGCGGGGGTGGCGACGGGGGGGCTGGCGGGCGCGGCGGACGGCTTGGGCGCGGCCCACAGCGTCGTGGTCGCCGCAGCGGCGACCGCCCCCGCCGCGATGGCGCTCATCATCCCGCTTGGCGTCTTCATGCGCCGATCCCCCGTGCCGAACCCACCCCGCGCCGCAACCGCTGTCCTGGGGCGCAACCTGGACTCACTAGTTAGCGGACCCGCGCGGCGCGGTCGATAGCCGGTTAAGGCGGTTACAGCGTCTGCAGCACGTGGCCGTGGTCGCGCAGCACCTCGGTGACCCGGCGGCTGTGGTCGGCGTCGCGGGTCTCGATCATGATGTCGAACACCGCGCCCTTGGCCGGCACGTCGAGGGCCAGGCGGTCGTGGGCGATGCTGATGATGTTGGCGCCGGCCTGGCCGATGAGGGCGCTCACCGAGGCGAGGAGGCCGGGCCGGTCGTCCCCCACCACCCGCAGAGAGACGATGCGCTGCTCGCGCACCAGATCCCGGGTCAGCACGGAGGCGAGGAGCCGGCTGTCGATATTGCCGCCCGATAGCAGCACGCCCACGCGTTGCCCCCGGAACCGTTCGGGGTAGGCCAGCAGCGCCGCCAGCGAGGCCGCGCCCGCGCCCTCGGCCACGGTCTTCTCCACGTTGGCGTAGAGGGCGATGGCGGTCTCGAGGTGCCCCTCCTCCACCAGCAGCACGTCGTCCACCAGGGGGCGGGCGGCGGCGTAGGTGAGCTCGCCCATCACCTTCACGGCGATGCCCTCGGCGATGGTGGCCCCACCGGCGCGGCTGGGCAGATGGCGCATCTTGGCCGCAAAAGACGGGTACATGGCCGCCTGCACGGCGAAGATGCGCACGTCCGGCTTCAGGGTCTTGGCCGCGGTGGCCATGCCGGCGATGAGCCCGCCGCCCCCCACGGGCACGACGAGGGCGTCGAGGTCGGGGGCGTCCTCCAGCATCTCCATGGCCGTGGTGCCTTGGCCGGCCATGACGTGGGGGTCGTTGAAGGGATGGACGAGGGTCAGGCCCCGCTCAGCCTGCAGGCGCAGGGCCTCGGCGGCGGCCTCGTCGAAGGTGTCGCCGGCGAGGATCACCTCGGCGCCGAAGTCCTCGGTGTGCACCACCTTGTTGCGCGGGGTGGTCCTCGGCATGACGATGACCGTGGGCACGCCGAGCCGCTGGCCGTGATAGGCGAGGCCCTGGGCGTGGTTGCCGGCCGAGGCGGCGATGACCCCGCGGGCGGCCTCCTCCGGGGTGAGCAGGAGGAGCTTGTTCAGCGCCCCGCGCTCCTTGAAGGCGGCGGTGAACTGCAGGTTCTCGAACTTCACCCACACCTCGGCCCCGGTGATCTTGGAGAGGGTGCGCGAGTGGCGGCAGGGGGTGCGTTGCAGGTGCGGGCGCAGGCGCTCGGCGGCGGCGGCGACTTCGGCGAAGGAAAGCCCTGCGCCCGAATTATGGGCGAAGGCGTTGGCAGGGGCGGCGGCGGTCATGGGACTCTTGGGGAAGGGGTGGGATGGCGTCGGTGAAATGGCGGCGTCCCCTGAACCTGCGGCCGCCAGCGCGGCGCAAACGGGCTCAGGGGCGGCGAATTCGCGCCGTCCCGGCGATGCCGCCGCGTCCCATCATGAAAGGCGATGCCTTTGCCATGACTCTCTCATAACGGAAGGGCAGGGGAAAAATCAATCCCACATGGGGGTTGAGAAGACCCTATCGCGCAAATCTATTGCGCGGCGGGGCTCTCCCCCTCCGTCACCCTCGGACCAACCGCCTTCCGATCGACAAGTAATTGTCGATCGAAAAGCTATTATCCGAGGGCCGACGGTTCAGTTCCACGATGCTTGCCGGACAGCCCCGCGTTGCGGAGAGGTGGGCCCTAGGGCCAAGCCCTAGGGTGACGGGGATTGAAGGCGGGCCGAGCTGGAAAGCCCTGGGCCCCTGCTGATCGCAGGGGTTTTGCGGCTGTGTCGGGCGTCGCCCTCCGAGTCGCTAGCCAACGGGGATGTTGCGGCGCGCCGTGAAATTCTCCTCACGACCCCCTGCAGCCGTTAGGGACTTCCGCATTGCGCGCCGCGCTGTCGTGCAAAAATCCTAAAGTTCAAAGTGGGCTTCGGGCGCCCCCCGCCCCCCCTGGCGCTTGGCCGCCAAGACGAAGGCGCGGCCCGGTCGCGAGCGTGGTGCCAAGGGCAGCAATCCACTCGAAGAGGATCAACAGCGACAAGACCGCGAGCCGTCGCTAGTCTCGGATCCTTGTAGGATCACACCGACCCAACTATGCGTCACCCGGGTGGAGAGAAGTGCCGATGAAGAGACTTGCCATTTCCGCGAGCGCGTTCGTCGGGATCGCTTCGCTTGCAGTCGCAGCGCCAGAAAATCTCACGCGATCGACGTCAGGATACACTTACTTCAATCGCCCGGGAGCTGATTTCACAAAGCACGATGCCGACTTGAGGGACTGCATCGTGCGAGCTTCAGCCGTGCATCCGATGATGGCGGCTCTTGGCGGGGGACTTCTCGGGGAGCTCATCGATAACAATAGGGAAGCCGTACGCCTACGCTCGAATGCGGAAAACTGCATGCTCGTAAAAGGTTGGCGCGTCGTACGACTCGCGACCGCTGAAGGCGAACGATTGGCTGCGGTAAGTCCGAGCGAGCTCACTTCGCAGCTTGCCCCGTGGATTGGTTCAGAGCCACCCCACGGAGATGTTGTCCGCGTTTGGAGTAACGCGGCGTTGAAACCTGACACAATCCGAGACGCGATGCCGGCATGGTCGGGCGGCGTGTCATTGAGCATTAAGACGGTTAAACGAGACGAGCAGCTTTCGAAAGAGACGGCGGACGCTGTCCATCCTTCGCTCTGGAAGCGGTGTCCAGACCCAAAATACTCAAACGCTCGAATGTTGAGCGGAGCTGAATTCGAATCGGTTCCAGCTGACATGGCCATCGTGTTCGCCAGTGTTCGCGATATAGGCCCGAAACACACAATCTTTTTACAGCGAAAAGGCCCAGACGAGGGGACCCAGGCTTGTCGCGACAACAAGGCTAGCTTTGTTTGGCTGGGTGCTGGCAAACGACCGACGGATGTTCCGACTGACCAACCGTTCGAAACCATTCAGGCTTTTGCGGTTCCTGCAGGGCGTTGGGCCGTACTTAATCTGGGCGATTTCGTCACATTCTATTGTCTAGGCGCGCCGTATATCGACCTCAATCCAGGAGATGTCGTCTACGCTGGTCACTTTGACTTCACTGCGTCGAATTGGGCTCCCGACCTCACCTTCGCCCCCGAAAAGGTCGTATCGGCAGAGGCCGACGGGCTTCGGCGCAAAATAAGACCCGCCACATGGACCAACGGGGATACTGAGGTCTGCACAGCCGGGTACATCTCTGCCCTGGAATTCCCAAACACCCCCTACGCAGCGGGTTATGTATGGGGCGGTGCGGCACGACGGAATTGACTTCAGCCGCACCTAGTCTAGCAGCAACTTCCACCCCCTAGCGGACATTCCCGATGTCTGCGTGAGGCACGCACAGCCGATGCTGGACAGCCCTGGGCCCTTGCTTCTCGCAGGGGTTTTGCGGATTTAGGGCAGGCGCGAAGCGGCGCGCGACACCAGCTTTTGCCGGTAAATGCTCCGGCCGATCACCATCGCCCCTAGCCCCAGGAGCGCGAGCGCCAAGGGGAGCCATTGTTGGGCGAGGAGGCCGTGGACCACGCCTAGTCTTTGAAGCGCGCTCCAGAGCACAGCCGAAGCGATCGCCGACAAAGCCGCCCAGGTCCATGGGCGCAAGGCGGCGCGCTTCAGGGCCTCCCGCTCCGCTTTCCAGGCCGCTAACTCAGGCTCGCGCACGTCGCACTCTCCGTTTGGGGGAGCATGAGCGCGGGGCGTTAACGGTGTGTGGCAGCCCCGCTGCTGACGGTCTGAGCGCCGCCGCCGTGGTCTTCACCCCTATTGCGCCGGCCAGCGACGATTCATAGGTAAGCCGAAGTCTTATTTAGGGGGCGGCGATGAGCGCGGCGGACGGCGGCAAGAACGGCGCGCACCCAGGCTGGCGTCTGGCGCAGATCAACATCGCCACCTTGCTGGCGCCCGAGGGCGATGCGCGGGTGCAGCCCTTCTTCGACGCCCTTGCGCGCATCAACACCCTGGCCGAAGCCGCGCCTGGCTTTGTCTGGCGGTTGCAGGGGGAGGGCGGCGACGCCACCGATCTGCAGGCCACCGTGGACCCGCTGTTGATCGTGAACCTGTCGCTGTGGACCGATATCGAGGCCCTGTTCAAGTTCGTCTATCAGAGCGCGCATACCCCGGTGATGGCTCGCCGCCGCGACTATTTCACCCGGTCCGAGGCCGCGCATCAGGCCCTGTGGTGGATCCCGGCGGGGCATGTCCCCACCATTGAGGAGGGGTTCGCCCGGCTCTGGCGCCTCGATCGGTTCGGACCGACCCCGCAGGCCTTCACCTTCAAGGCGCGCTTCCCCGCGCCGACTACGCAAGCTCTGCGCCCCGCCCTCGCCTGAGGCCGCCCCGCTCACGCCTTTCCACCTATGCGATATTGACTTTCGGGCGCGCCTGGCCCAAATGGACGGCATCGGACGTCGTTGCGAAGCGTTGCAGATCTTCCGCTCGCGCGCCTGATATGCCTCTCCTCCCCGAAGCCGACCCGGGAAATCGAACCCGGCATAACCTATTGAAGGAGAGCATCATGGCTCAAGGCGTAGTGAAATGGTTCAACCCCACCAAGGGTTTCGGCTTCATCCAGCCCAATGACGGCGGCGCGGACGTGTTCGTGCACATCTCGGCCGTGGAACGTGCGGGCCTGAAGACCCTCAACGAAGGTCAGCAGATCAGCTACGAGCTGGAACGCGACCGCAAGAGCGGCAAGATGTCGGCCGGCCAACTCAGCGCGGCCTGAGCCGCGTGTCGAAGGAAGACTTCATCGAGTTCGAAGGAGTCATCACGGAACTGCTCCCCGAGGGGCGGTTCCGTGTCCGGCTCGAGAATGACCACATCATCCTGGCCCATACCGCCGGACGCATGCGCCGAAATCGCATCCGCTCCCTGGTGGGCGACAAGGTGACCGTGGAAATGACCCCCTATGACCTGTCCAAGGGGCGCATCATCTTCCGCCACAAGACCGAAGGCGCCGGCCCCAGGCCCGGCGGCGCGCCGCGCCCCAACTTCCAGCGTCGGCGATAAGGCTGGGGGCGCGCCCCCAGCCAATCCTCCAAACCAGCCTAATTAGATCGGCCCGACTAAATCGGCCCAGCTCTAGATCGGTTTTCCGATCAGCAGCTTCCACTGCTCGCCCCAATAGCCGCGGTCCCCCACCGGCTTGCGCCGCATGCGGGTGAACTCGGTGGACCCGGCCACCAGGCCGTTGGTGTAGCGCTGATAGCTGTCCTGAATCCGCCCCGGATAGTCGGCCGCGTGGGCGGCGTCCTTCAGGAACACCGCGGTGAAATGGCACATGCCGTGCTTTTCCCGGTGCGAGGTGAAGGATTCCAGCATCAGAAGCTCGCCAAAGCCGCTGCGCCGGCCCCAGTCCTCCAGGCCTCGGCCGCTGTCCGGATAGAAGCGCCAGCAGTCCACCGGATAGCGGTGGAAGGCGCCATTGGCCGGAGCGTTGATGAACAGCAGGCCGGACGGCTTGAGCAGCCGCACCATCTCGTTGAACAGGAGCCAGAAGTGGGCGCTGTGCTCGAGCACGCTGGAGCACACCACCATGTCGGCCAGGCCGTCGGGGAAGGGCAGGGCGTAGGGGTCCTCCAGCACCACATCCACGCCCTTGGCGGCCATGAAGTCGACGCCCACATAGTCGCAGTCCGCCGGGGCGTATTCGCGCAGGGAGCCGTTCACATCCTGGGCCCCGATGTCGATGATCTTCAGCCCGGTCCGCCCGTGCTCGTAGGTCCGGAAGAAGCGGTCCCCGAGTTCTCTTGTAACGTCGTCCACCGACACCCCCGCAAGACAATGGTTGTCATCACTAGACGCGGCGAATCCGTCTGTGAAGGGCGCGGGAGCGATGGCGGGGAGAGAAATGCACGCGCGGGGCCGTTGGCGGGACTGACCACCGCCGTCCCCTCACATCTCCAGATACTGCTCCAGCAGGCGCTTGGCGGTGAGGAGGGCGGTGAGGGTGTCGCGCTCGTTTTCGCCCTCGATCATGAAGTCGATGCGGGCCAGCTCCAATTCGAGGGCCGTAAGCGCCGCCGCTCGCGAGGTCCCGCCGCCGGCCAGGGCCGCCTGCACCGCCGCCGAGGCGAGGGCCGCGGTGACCAGCCGGTCGGAGACCTCCATCATCTGGGTGGAGAGCGCCGATGGCTCGTCGCAATCGAATGCTTCGGCCGGCGCCCGTAGTGGATCCGTCATGTCGCGTCCCCAAGATAGGGTTAATACGCTACTGAATGGGAAGGCTCGCCTAATGCTCGATCTCTACACGATATGGCGTAGGTGCGAACCTGTCTCAAGGGACGTACATACTCATACTGAGGCGCAATAACTTTGCGTCAGCTCAAAGTGCGAGTGCGATTCAACACGAATTGTGTGCAAACACAGTATCCGGCGGCGTGGGGCCGGCGCCCGTCTGTCGGCGCCGGCTGCTTTACCGGGTCAGGCCTGTTTGCGCTGCGGCTCAGCGCGGGTGGGGATGAGCTTCTGGATCACCGCGTCGATGGGGTTCTCCACCCCGGCCCGGTGCATGATCACATATTGCTGGGCGATGGTGAGGGCCGAGCTCCACGACCAGTAGATCAGAAGCCCCGAGGGCGACTTGGCCATGAGGAACACGAAGAAGGCCGGCATCAGCTGGAATATGATCTTCTGCGTCGGGTCCTGGCTCGGCTGCGGGGTCATGGAGGTGGAGAGCCACTGGCCAACGCCGTAGAGCAGCGGCCACACCCCGATGTGCAAGGTGCCGTCAAGGAAGCCGCCGATGAGCGGGGTGAGCGCCGGGTTCCACGGGATCAGGCCGAACAGGTTGAGGAAGGTGGTGGGATCGGGCGCCGACAGGTCGTGCACCCAGCCGAAGAAGGGCGCCTGGCGCATCTCGATGCTGACGAACAGCACCTTGTACAGCGAGTAGAACACCGGCAGCTGCACCAGGATGGGCAGGCAGCCGGCGAGCGGATTGACCTTCTCCCGCTGGTAGAGGGCCATGGTCTCCTGCTGCTGCTTGGCCGGGTCCTTCTCATAGGCCTTGCGGATCTCTTCCAGCTTGGGCTGCAGCTGCTTCATGCGCGAGGCGGACTGGAAGCCGCGCTGGGCCAGGGGGAAGAGGGCGATCTTCACCACCAGGGTGAGCAGAAGGATGGCCACGCCGAAATTGCCGGTGAGGCCGGCGAAGTAGCTCAGCACATAGAAGACCGGCTTGGTCAGGAACCACAGATTGCCCCAGTCCACCGCGTCGATGAAGTGCGGTAGGGCGAAGCGCGCCTCATAGTCCTTGAGGATGGAGACCTTCTTGGCCCCGGCGAACAGGTGGCGGGTCTCGGCGATGGCCGCGCCCGGGGCCACGGTGCGCAGGGCCCCGATGTAATTGGCCTCATAGACGTCCACGCCGTCCACCTGGGAGTAGCGATAGCCGTTGGTGACATTGGCGCCCTGGTCGGGGATCACCGCCGCCAGCCAGTACTTGTCGGTGAGGCCGGTCCAGCCGCCCTTGGTCTCGGCCTTGCGCTCGCCGACGCCCTTGAAGTCCTTGTAGGCCAGGAGGTTCAGCCCCTGCTGCTCGCCCATGGCGCCCACGGCGCCCTCGTGGATGATCAGGTTGGGCGACAGCTGCGGCTTGCCCTGGCGCTGCACCGAGGCGTAGGGGGCGAGTTGCACCGGCGCGGCGCTCTTGTTGGCCACCTGGTCGGTGATGGTGAACATGTAGAGCTTGTCCACCGCGATGGTGCGGGTGAAGACGAGGCCCTGACCGTTGTCATAGGCGAGGGTCACCGGATGGTCGGGGTCGAGCACCTCGCCCGCCACCTTGGTCCACAGGGTGGAGCCGTTGGGGGCCCCCGGGGCGCCGGTCCAGCCGAAGTCGGCGAAATAGGCCTGGTTGGAGCCCTCGGGACGGAACAGCTCCACCGGCGGGGACTTCTTGTCCAGGGTCTCGTGATAGTCGCGCAGATAGAGATCGTCGAGGCGCCCGCCGCGCAGGTCGATGGAGCCGCGCAGGGCCGGGGTGAGGATGGGCGAGCGCGGCGACTGGGCCAGGGCCTGGGTGCGCGTCACCGCCGTGGGGGCGGCGGGGGTCGGGTTGAGCTTGGCCTGGGCGGCGGCCGTGGCGCGGGCCTGCAACGCCTCCTGGTCGCGCTTCTTCTGCGCCGGGCCAAGCACGAACATGGAATAGAGCGTCAACAGGACGAACGCGATCGCGACGAAGGCGATCATGTTGCGCGGGTTTTCTTGTTGCATCAGGCCTGGTCACCGGCGGGGGAAAAGCCGCGCCGGCGCGCAGGCGAAGGCGCGCGCGACGTCGACGGCAGGCTTATTGACATGCAATTGGCGCGCGTCAAGCGAAGGCCGGCCGAAAGGCGTGTCGGTCGCAGCACACCCGTCTTAAAACTCAGGGTTTGGCCGACTTCGGCTTCACGAACTTGTAGATGAACTGGTCCGTGTGATGGCGGATGGCGCCGTCGAACACGTTCTTGTCGTGGGCGTCGGCGGGGTTGACCAGAACCTTGCTCTCCCCGGCGAACACGAAGCCCGCGGCCGTCACCTCGGCCTTCACCGCGGCCGGGTCGATGCGGTGCAGGGTGTCGGTGTCGCGCAGACCCGAGCCGGCCTCCGCGGCGTGGTCCAGCACCAGATAGACCCCGCCCGGCTTCAGGGCGTCGAAGATGGCCTTGTTCACCTTGGCCACGTCCGCCGGGCCCATGAACTTGTCGTGGAAGTCGTGATAGTTCTGCGAGGTCCAGACCAGGTCGAGCTTTTCGCCGACCGCGAACGCGTTGATGGGAACGGTGACCAGGCTGACGTTCTTCTTCTGGGCGGTGAGGGCGTTGATCCCGTCGGTGGCGCGCGGGCCGAACTTCAGGATCTCGGTGGGCACCACCGCGTAGACATGGCCCTTGGGGCCCGCCACGTCGCTGAACAGCAAGGTGAAATAGCCGGCGCCCGGCATCAGGTCGGCCACCTTGTCGCCGGCCTTGACCCCGGCGAAGGCCAGCATCTCGGCCGGCTTGCGCTCGGCGTCGAGGGTGCGGGCGGCGTCCGGGCGCAGGGGATCGGCCACGGCCTTCTGGATGTCGTCGGAAGGGCCCGCGGCTTCAGCCATGGCCACAGTGGACAGGAGGGCGGCGGCGGCCAGCCCGAGCACGAGCTTGTTCATGAGCATCCCCTTGATCGCTGATTGGGAAGGTAGGCGCGTCGCAGTGATTCCGAAAGGGCGCCCCCCTCGCACTCTGCGGCGTAACGTCCTAAAGACGGGGCCATGTCTATCGACCCCGCCTATCAGATCATCGCCCGCGGGCCCCGCGTCCTGTGCGAGACCGCCGCCGCCGCCATCGACGCCCATCCGCTTCTGGAAGGCGCCACCTACTCCATTCTGGAGGAGGACGAGGACAAGGGCCTGTGGCGCATCGACGCCTTCCCCACCGCGAGCGACGAGGCGGACGTGTTCGAGGAGGTGCTGAACGCCCACGAGGGCCTCAGCGTCGCCCGCGAAGTGCTGGCCGACGCCGACTGGCTGGCCATGGCCCTTTCCGGCCTGCCGCCAGTGCGCGCCGGGCGCTTCTTCGTCTATGGCGTGCATGACCGCGGCCGCACCCCGGTGAACGCGGTGAACCTGCGCATCGAAGCGGGCGCGGCCTTCGGCACCGGCCACCATGGCACCACGGTGGGCTGTCTCCTGGCCTATGACCGGCTCTTGAAGGGCCGCAAGCGCTTTCCCAAGGTGCTGGACGTGGGGGCGGGCACGGGGGTCCTCGCCCTCGCCGCCGCCAAGACCGGGGCGAAGCTCGCCGTGGGCACTGACATCGACCGGGTCTCGGTGCGCATCTCCAAGGAGAACGCCAAGGTCAACGCCGCGCCCAAGGTGAAGTTCGTCCACGCCAACGGCCTTGATCACCGGCGCGTGGCCGAGGCCGCGCCCTATGACCTCGTCTTCGCCAATATCCTCGCCCGGCCGCTGGTGAGTCTGGCCCAGCCCATCAAGGGGGCGCTGAAGCCGCACGGCGTGGCCATCCTGTCGGGGCTCCTGCGCACCCAGGAGCGCTTCGTGCGCTCCGCCTACCTCGCCCGCGGCTTCCGCCTCGCCTTCGCGCTCCGCCGCGACGCCTGGGCCACGCTGGTGCTGGTGAAGGGGCGCTGAGGGCAAAGTTTTGAGATTTGCGGGCGGTTCGCAGGCTTGAATTGCCCGAACCACCCGACTGGGCTTACATACCGCCCATGTTCCAGACCTTCGACGACCATGCCGATGTCAGCTTCGGCCAGAAGCACCTGCCGCTGATCCGCACCGAGATGGCGAGGCAAGGGCTCGATGTCTTCGTCATCCCGCACGAGGACGAGCACAACAACGAATACCTGCCCGCCGCCAATGACCGGCTGGCCTGGGCCACCGGCTTCACCGGCTCAGCCGGCGCCGCGGTGGTGAGCAAGGACGCCGCCGTGGTGCTGGTGGACGGACGCTATACGCTGCAGGTGAAGGCCCAGGTGGACGGAAGCCTGTTCGAATTCGCCGACCTCGTGGATCTCGGCGCCCATGGCTGGCTGGAGGCGCATGTGCAGCCGGGCCAAGTGGTGGGCTATGATCCGCGCCTGCACACCCCCGATGCGCTGGCCCGCATCGCCGAGGCCGTGCGCCGGGCGGGGGGCGAGCTGCGCGCCGTCAGCGCCAATCCGCTGGACGCGGCCTGGACGGATCGCCCGCCGCAGCCCAAGGCCAAGGTGGTTCCTCAGCCTACGGATTTTTCCGGCGAGGGCGCCGAGGACAAGCGCGCGCGTCTCGGCGAGGCCCTCGCCAAGGCCGGGGCCGAGGCGGCCGTCATCACCGCCCCGCCCTCCATCGCCTGGTTGTTCAACATCCGCGGCGGCGATGTGATCCGCTCGCCCCTGCCGCTCGCCCAGGCCATCCTCGACCGCGACGGCTCGGCCCGGCTGTTCCTCGATCCGGACAAGGTCAGCGAGGGTCTGCAGGCCTGGCTTGGCAATCAGGTGGCCCTGCAGCCGCCCGAGGCCCTGCCCGCGGCGCTCGCCGAGCTGAAGGGCAAGGCGGTGCTGGTGGATGCGAGCCAGACCTCGGCCTGGTACTTCGACCAGCTCGAAGCCGCCGGGGCCGGCGTCGTGCGCGGGGCCGACCCTTGCGCCCTGCCCAAGGCGGCCAAGAACAGGGTGGAGATCGAGGGCGCCCGCACCGCCCACCGTCGCGACGGCGCGGCCATGGCCAACTTCCTGCACTGGCTGGCCACCGAGGGTCAGACGAGCCCTCCGGACGAGATCGAGACGGTGACCAAGCTCGAAGGCTTCCGCGCCGCCACCGGGGCGTTGCGCGACCTCTCCTTCGACACCATCGCCGGCGCCGGGGCCAACGGGGCCATCGTGCACTATCGCCCCACAGAGAAGACCAATCGGCGGGTGAAGCACGGCGAGCTCCTCTTGGTGGACTCCGGCGCCCAGTACCAGGACGGCACCACCGACATCACCCGCACCGTGGCCATCGGTGCCCCCTCGGCCGAGATGCGCCAGCGCTTCACCCTCGTCCTGAAGGGTCACATCGCCCTCGCCCTGGTGCGCTTCCCGGCCGGCACCACCGGCTCGCAGCTCGACGCCCTGGCCCGCGCGGCCCTCTGGGCCTATGGCCTCGACTATGAGCACGGCACGGGTCACGGGGTGGGCAGCTATCTTGGCGTGCACGAGGGCCCGCAGCGCATCGCCAAGTGGCCCAATACCGTGGCGCTGCAGTCGGGCATGATCCTCTCCAACGAGCCCGGCTACTACAAGACCGGCGCCTATGGCATCCGCATCGAGACCCTGCAGGTGGTGACGGCCGCGGAGGAGATCCCCGGCGGCGACAAGCCCATGCTCGGCTTCGAGACCCTGACGCTGGCCCCCATCGACCGCAATCTCGTCGAGCCGAACCTGCTCTCCCCGGACGAGCGCGCCTGGCTGAACACCTATCACGCCCGGGTGCTGGACGAGATCGGGCCGCTGGTGTCGGCCGAGATAGGCGCCTGGCTCGCCAGCGCCTGCGCGCCGGTGTGAGGGGGCGCGCGCGGCCCTTTTTTACTTGTCACCCTCGGGCTTGTTCCGAGAACCCAACCCACCGCGACCCAACCTATCCAGATATGTTCGCGCGGCTGAAGCCTGGGTCCTTGTATCTTGGCTGGTGCTGGGCCGATGATGGTCGGCGCGGCGGCGGCGAGGATGGCGAAGTGGGGCGCCTCCCTCACATCAGCCCCAGGGCCTTGAAGCTGGCGACGCCCTGGCGGCCCACCACCAGGTGGTCGTGCACGGCCACCTTCAAGGGCGCGCCGGCCTCGACGATGAGGCGCGTCATCTCCACATCGGCGCCCGAGGGGGTGGGATCGCCGGAGGGGTGGTTGTGCAGCAGGATCACCGCGCTGGCCGAGAGTTCGAGGGCCCGGCGCATGATCTCGCGCGGATAGACCGGGGCGTGGTCCACGGTGCCGGCGCCCATGAGTTCGTCGGCGATGAGCTGGTTCTTCTTGTCGAGGAACAGCACCCGGAACTGCTCGCGCCCCTCATGGGCGAGGCTCACGCGCACATAGTCGAGGAGGGCGGTCCAGGAGCTGATCACCGGCCGCTTCTTCACCTCGGCGCGGGCGAGGCGCTGGGCGGTCTCGTGGGCGAGCTTCAGATCGAGCGCGGCGGCCTCGCCCACCCCCGCCACAGCGCGCAGTTCGGGCAGGCTGGCGCTCAGCACAGCGGCGAGGGAGCCGAACCTGGCCATCAGCGCCTTGGCCAGCGGCTTCACATCGCCCCTGGGGAAGGTGCGGAAGAGGTAGAGCTCGAGGAGCTCATAGTCCGGCAGGGCGCCAAGCCCGGCCTTCAGCGCCCGCTCGCGCAGGCGCGCGCGATGGCCGAGGTGGTGCGGTCGATCAGCATCGTGCTCGGCCACCCCGTCCACCATGTCGAGGATCAGGTCTCGAGAGGCGGCTTAAAGAGGCCGGCGGGGGAGAGGGTGAACACCTCCGCCCCTGTCTCGGTGACGGCGATGGAGTGCTCGCACTGGGCCGACAGGGACTTGTCGCGGGTCACCGCGGTCCAGCCGTCGGAGAGCACCTTCACCTCCTTGCGGCCGAGATTGACCATGGGCTCGATGGTGAAGAACATGCCGGGCTTCAGCTCGTCCCCCGTGCCGGGGCGGCCGAAGTGCAGCACCGTGGGGTTGTCGTGGAACACCCGCCCCACCCCGTGGCCGCAGAAGTCCTGCACCACCGAACAGCGCTGGGCCTCGACATAGCTCTGGATGGCGTGGCCGATGTCGCCCAGCCGCGCGCCCGGCTTCACCGCTGCAATGCCGCGCTCCAGGGCCTCATAGGTGACGTCGACGAGCCGCTTGGCCCTCGGCGAGATCTTGCCCACGCCGAACATGCGGCTGGTGTCGCCGTACCAGCCGTCCAGGTACATGGTCACATCGATATTGACGATGTCGCCTTCGCGTAAGGACCGCGGGCCCGGAATGCCGTGACACACCACGTGGTTCACCGAGGTGCAGACGGTCTTGCCATAGCCGCGATAGAACAGGCAGGCCGGCAGGGCGCCGTTGTCCAGGGTGAACTCGCGCACCAGATCGTCGAGATATTCGGTGGTCACGCCCGGCTGCACGTGCGGGGTCAGCATGTCGAGGCATTCGGCGGCCAGGCGCCCGGCCTTGCGCATGCCCTCGAAGTCTTCCGCCTTATGCAGCTTGATCGCGCCGCGGACCGGCAGGTCCTCGAGCATCAGATCGCCGTGGGTCATCATATAATCCTCGCGCAGGCCGCCAAAATTGCGAGCCTGTCGCACCTATAGAGTGTCACGCCAGAGATAGGCTTTAAAGAGCTTCAGGAAAAGGGCGGGAATTTCGGACGAAAGTCGCGCGGGGCGTAGCCGAAGTCGCGGCGGGCGGGTTCCGCATCGAACACCAGATCCTCGGCCATGCGCGCGCCCATGGCCGCCGTGGCCCCGGGCAGGAACGGCTTGGCGAGCGCAAAGGCCGCGCTCCAGACGGCGGGCGGGGCGGAGAGGATGCGCGGCGGCCGGCCGAGGGCTGCGAAGATGCGCTGGCACATCTCCTTGTAGGTCAAGGTCTCGCCGCCCGGCAGGTCATAGGATTGGCCATGGGTCGCGGGGGTTTCGAGGGCGGCGAGCGCCGCGGCGGCGAGGTCGTCGGCATGCACGGGCTGGCGCCTGCCCTGCCCATCGCCGGAGAGCGGCAGGACCCCGAAGCGGCGGATGAGACCGGCGAGGCGCGAGACGTTCTGATCCTCCCCCTCGGCATAGATCAGGGTAGGGCGCAGGAGGGTCCAGGCGATCCCCCGCTGGGCGCAGAAGGTGATCACCTCGTCCTCGGCCCTGGCGAGCTTGTCGGCCACTGCCCGCTCCTCGGGGAGGGGCGAGGCGGCTTTGGTGAAGCGGCTGGTGGAGGAGAAGGCCACCAGGCGTTCGAGCCCCTTGTCGACCAGAACGGGCAAGGCGGCGGGCAGCAGCCAGATGGGGGCGAGGCTCACCATGCGGCGGACCGGCGGCAGCACCTCGGCCAGGGTCTCGCCTTGCGTCAAATCCGCCTGCAGGTCTCCGCCTCGGCGGCTCAGCGCCAGGGGTCGAAGCCCCGCCGCCTCCGCCCGCGACAGCAGGAAGCGGCCGATCAGGCTGGTGGCGCCGGCCACCAGCACGTCGTTCCCAGGTGAATCCCGGCCATGGCTCGCGTTCATCGGCGGATCAGCTTCGCGCATGCAGACTGTTTGCCATGGATCGGGACGCGATGGCGCCGCCTTTGCGAGGATGAGTTGAATTGAGGGGCCGACGCCCCGTTCTGACACGAATTGTGGGCGCTCGTGCGCCCGAGTTTGAGGAGACGCGTCAATGGACTCTGAGGTCGTGGTCTCCGCCGCCGCCCGCGCCGCCGCCCTGTGGAGCGGTCTGAACCTGTTTCTCTATCTGGTGCTGGCCGTGTTGGTCACCCGCCAGCGCCAGCGGCACCACGTGCTCATCGGCGACGGCGATCTGGTGGAGCTGGCCCGGCCCATGCGCGCCTTCGGCAACGCGGCCGAATATGTGCCGGCGGCCCTCTTGGTGCTGGCGCTCCTGGCCATGCTGGGCGCCCATCCCCTGGTGGTGCACGGCATGGGCGCGCTGCTCCTGGTGGCCCGGGTGCTGCACGGGGTGGGGCTGTCCAACAATGAAGGCGTCTCGTTCGGCCGCACCTCGGGCGCCGTGCTCACCTGGCTCTATTACCTTTTGTCGAGCGCCCTGTTGATCTTCTACTGCCTGCCTTAGGGGGGCGAGCCCAATCCCAATCGGCCCAAACAAAAACCCCGCCGGCCTGGGCCAGCGGGGCTTTTCGAATTCAGCTATTGAAGCGGCTTTAGGCCTGGGCGGCTTGGGCGGCCAGCTTCTGCTTCACCTGGCGCTTGATCTTCAGCGCCTTGGGCGACAGCACTTCGTCGCGGGAGTTGAGCAGCACGGCGTCGAGGCCGCCGCGGAAGTCCAGCGTGCGCAGGGCCGCGTTGGTGATCTTCAGCTTGAAGGTCTGGCCGAGCGTGTCCGACGGCACCACGATCTCGTGCAGCGACGGCAGGAAGCGACGCTTGGTCTTGATGTTCGAGTGGCTCACATTGTGGCCGATCATGGGACCGACGCCGGTGAGTTCGCAACGACGCGACATGGGCTGACCTTCAGCGCAAATAGGTGGCGACGCCATGAAGCGTTCGGCTTCCGGCGCGAGAGGGGCGCATATAGGCGGGGGACGGGGCCCTCGTCAAGCGCGAACAGGCGTTTCGCCTAAATCCAAAACACCCGCTCTGGGAATTTTTGCGCTCTACAGTGGAGAGAAGTTTGACTCACCTGCGATTCTCGAGGCACGTTATAGTGGAAACTCGGTAGGAGCTCGCGATGGCCGAAGAGAATGATATCGCCAAAGGCATCATCGAAATTGCAAAAGCAAACAATAATCTTTGCACTTTCAAACGCGCTTATAAGGAAATTCCACACTACGTTAAGCTTTCCGCTCAAAACACCGCACCCTCATTAAAAAGACCCGGCGAGCCAATGTGGCATCAACTGGTGCGCAACATCAAATCACATTACAAAACTCCGGGAAATTACATTTATGCAGGATACTTAATACATGTTCCCAAAGTCGGATATCGCCTCCCGTAAATAATTCTCACGAATATTTACGCTTATATCCAGGCTTGAACCACTTTAATTCGGTTCCGTTTGGTGAGTCTTTGTCCCAAACAAACCAAGCGTAAGCAGTAGTGCCACTGCCCTGGCGGATGGCGCCAGCAGGGTAGAAAGTAATACGTTCACTGAAAACCCAAACACGACTAGGCGGCGCCAAAGAAAATATAGTGCTTGCCCGATGCGCGCCCTCCAAGAAGGCAAGCCGCAACAAGAGTGCAAATTTTCGTTCGGCCAGTTCAAGGCCGGATCGAACAAATCCTTCTGCCGCATTGTAGGGAGGATTAGTTACAATATTTGCCGCTCGTCGCGTTGAGTCAAGAAAGTCCACCCCAAAATCGCCATATCCGCGATTAAATAGATCTGAACTCACGACATTAGTCGCGCTATTCTCTAACACTTTCGACATCGCACCATCACCGCAGGCGCACTCCCAGACGTCACCTGAAAATGACTCATTTTCTATGAGTGCGAATGTAGCCCAAGCTGGAGTTGGGAAAAAATCAGGGCCATCGAGGTCCGCGAAGCGCTTCAAGGTTGGTTTGAAACCACCATTCAAATTGTACGTGGCGTCGGCCAAGCCCATTCTCCTCACACTACCGATAAAGCATAGCTGAATCATATGCTTGGTGCACCTATTGCGGGTGAGTCATTTTGACTCAGTGACATCGCGCGAGACCGTCGCCAGGAGCAGATCGAATCAATTCGCCCCCCGCGACAAGCGCCGGCCGGGCCACTATGTTCGCCCCATGACCGACACCCCCGCCGCTTCGGCCCGCCCGCGCCTCTATCTCATCGACGGTTCGGGCTACATCTTCCGCGCCTATCACGCCCTGCCGCCGCTGACGCGCAAGTCGGACGGCCTGCCGGTGGGCGCGGTGGCGGGGTTCTGCAACATCCTGTGGAAGTTCCTGCGCGACGCCAATGGCGGGGAGAAGCCCACCCATCTCGCGGTGATCTTCGACCACTCGGAGAAGACTTTCCGCAACCAGATCTACGACCAGTACAAGGCCCACCGCCCCCCGGCGCCTGAGGACTTGGTGCCCCAGTTCCCCCTGGTGCGCGACGCGGCGCGGGCCTTCGGCACGCCCGCGATTGAACTTCCCGGCTATGAGGCCGACGACGTCATCGCCACCTATGCCTGTCAGGCCGCCGAGAAGGGCTGGGAGGTGATCATCGTCTCCTCCGACAAGGACCTGATGCAGCTGGTCAACGATAATGTCAGCCTGATGGACCCGGTGAAGCAGGCCAGGATCGGCCGCGAGCAAGTTATCGAGAAGTTCGGCCTTGGCCCGGAAAAGGTGGTGGAGATCCAGGCCCTGGCCGGCGACAGCGTGGACAATGTGCCGGGCGCCCCCGGCATTGGCGTCAAGACCGCCGCCCAGCTGCTCACCGAATATGGCGACCTCGACACCCTGCTGGCCCGGGCCGGGGAGATCAAACAACCCAAGCGCCGCGAGACCCTGATCGAATACGCCGACCAGGTGCGCATCTCCCGCGAGCTGGTGCGGCTGGCGGTGGACGCTCCCGTGCCCGAGCCGCTGGAGTCGCTGGCCGTGCGCGAGCCGGACCCGGCTGTGTTGCAGGCCTTCCTCGCCGAGATGGAGTTCCGCACCCTGGCCGCACGGGTGGCCGGCGGCGCGACGCCTGCGAACTCAGGAACGCCAAGGCCCGCTGCCCCCGCGCCCGCGCCCGGCGCCTCTCCCACCCCGGCCGCCGACGCCGAGGCTGCGCACCAGGTGGATGTGGAGGCCTATGCCTGCATCCAGGACCTTGCGACCCTGGACCGCTGGATCGCGAGGGGCTTCGAGACCGGCCTCATCGCCTTCGACACCGAGACCGACGCGCTTTCCTCCGCCAACGCCGGCCTCGTCGGCGTCTCCATCGCCATCACCGCGGGGGAGGCGGCCTATATCCCGCTCGGTCACCGCAAGGGCGGCGGGCTGGACCTCGACGGGGCGGCGGACCTGCAACAGATCCCCCTCCTTGAGGCCATCGCCCGGCTGAAGCCGCTCCTGGAGAGCCCCGAGGTGCTGAAGGTGGGCCAGAACGCCAAGTACGACCTGGCGGTGCTCTCCCGCTACGGCGTCGCGGTGGGGCCCATCGACGACACCATGCTCATCTCCTACGTCATCGACGGTGAGGGGCGCGGCCATGGCATGGACGAGCTGTCGCAGCGCTATCTCGGCCACACCCCCATCGCCTTCAAGGCCGTGGCCGGGACCGGCAAGGCCCAGATCAGCTTCGCCGAGGTGGCCCTGCCCGCCGCCACTCGCTACGCCGCCGAGGACGCCGACGTAACGCTTCGGCTCTATCAGCTGCTGAAGCCCCGCCTTACCGAGAGCGGCCGGCTCACCGTCTATGAGACCCTGGAGCGGCCCCTGCCGGCGGTGTTGGCTGAGATGGAGTGCGCGGGCGTGCGCATCGATCCCGACGCCCTTCGCCGCCTGTCGCAGGACTTCGCCGTGCGCATGGCGGAGATGGAGGCCGAGGCGCACCGCCTGGTGGGCCATCCTTTCAACCTCGGCAGTCCCAAGCAGATCGGCGATATTCTCTTTGGCGAGATGGGCCTTCCCGGCGCCAAGCGCACCGCCACCGGCGCCTGGGCCACCGATGTCAGCGTGCTGGAAGAGCTGGCCGCTCAGGGCCACGCCCTGCCGCGCCTGCTCCTCGATTGGCGCCAACTCTCCAAGCTGAAGGGCACCTATACCGACGCCCTCATCGCCGCCGTGGCCCCGCGCACCGGCCGGGTGCACACTTCGTTTTCGCTGGCGGCCACCTCCACCGGGCGGCTCTCCTCCTCCGACCCCAATTTGCAGAACATCCCCATCCGCACCGAGGAGGGGCGCAAGATCCGCCGGGCCTTCGTGGCCGAGCCGGGCAAGCTCCTCATCTCCGCCGACTACAGCCAGATCGAACTGCGCGTGCTGGCGCACATGGGCGATATTCCGCAGCTGAAGGAGGCCTTCCGCCAGGGGCTCGATATCCACGCCCTCACCGCCTCGGAGATGTTCGGCGTGCCGGTGGAAGGCATGCCCTCGGACGTGCGCCGCCGGGCCAAGGCGATCAATTTCGGCATCATCTACGGCATCTCGGCCTTCGGCCTCGCCAACCAGCTGTCCATCCCCCAGGAGGAGGCCAGCGCCTATATCCGGACCTATTTCGAGCGCTTCCCCGGCATCCGCGCCTATATGGACCGGGCCAAGGCCCAGGTACGCCAGCACGGCTTTGTGGAGACCCTGTTCGGGCGCCGGGTGAGCATCCCCGACATCGCCGCCAAGGCGGTAGGCATGCGCCAGTTCGCTGAGCGGGCGGCCATCAACGCTCCCATCCAGGGCTCGGCCGCCGACATAATCCGAAGGGCCATGATCCGCATGCCAGGCGCGCTGAAGACGGCGGGGCTGTCGGCCAGGATGCTGTTGCAGGTGCACGACGAACTGGTGTTCGAGACCCCCGCCGCCGAGGCCGAGGCCACCTGCGCCCTCGTCCGCCAGGTGATGGAGACCGCCGCCGAGCCGGCCGTGGCGCTCACTGTGCCCCTGGTGGTGGAGGCTCGCGCCGCCCCCAACTGGGACGAGGCGCACTGAGGAGAAAAAGCCTCACCGGACAGGCCTGCGACAGGCCGAAGTTGTCGTCGCCCCTTTCCCTTCGCAGGTGCGGCGCCTATTTCAAGGCCGTCGCAAGATGCGGGTCGCCAGGCTTGAGGGACGGGGCGCAACTGCGGCCCGACCTTGTGCCCGACCTTGTCTTGCGAAAGTTCCGCCATGTCTGCGCGCGCCGAGGGGCTTGACCGCCCCGGCCTGATCTTCGGCTTTTCCGCCTATACGGTGTGGGGCGTCTTCCCCCTGGTGTTCCAGGCCATGCACCGCGCCGGGGCGAGCCCGTGGGAGATCCTGACCTGGCGCACCATCTGGGCCGTGCCCTGCGCCTTCGCCCTGATCCTCGTCTTGAAGCGCGGCCCGCAGGTGCGCGCGGCCCTGCGCCAGCCGCGGGAGCTGGCCTGGCTCGCCCTCGCCGCCGGCCTCATCGCCGTGAACTGGGGGGTCTATATCTGGGCGGTGAATGCGCGCGAGACGCTCGCCGCCAGCCTCGGCTATTTCATCACCCCCTTGCTCAATGTGGCCGCCGGGGCGGTGATCTTCGGCGAGCGGCTCAGCCCTACCGCCAAGCTCGCCATCGGCCTCGCCGCCGTGGGCGTGGTGGTGCAGAGCCTCGGCCTGGGCGCCTTTCCGTGGATCTCGCTGATCCTGGCCACCTCCTTCGCCTGCTATGGGGTGGTGCGGAAGCGGCTGAAGGTGGACGCCCAGACCGGCCTCCTCATCGAGTGCTCGATCCTCGCCCTGCCCTCGGCGGTCTACGCGCTGCTGCTGGCGTCGGAGGGCCAGGCGCATTTCGGAACCGGGCTCGGGGTGAGCCTCCTCCTCATGCTGGCCGGGCCGGCTACGGTGATCCCGCTCGCCCTGTTCGGCGAGGCGGCCAAGCGCCTGCCCATGACCGCCATCGGGTTTTTGCAGTTCATCGCGCCGACCCTGCAATTCGGCATCGGCCTTGCCGAAGGCGAGCCGTTCAGGCCGCTGAACCTCGCCGCCTTCGCCCTGATCTGGCTGGGCGGCGCGGTGTTCATCTACGACGCCTGGCGCAAGACCCGGCAGCTGCGCGCCGCGGCGGTGGTGTAGGCCCTCTCAATCCGGTCCGCCCGCTTGCCATCCCACGCTTTTTCCCGCTTATCCCTGTGACCGCGACAGCCCGGACCCTGGGCGCCGCGGATAAGCGCTTGTCGCGTCCCGGGGGAGCAGATCCGTGATCTTTGTCGTCTCGTCCCTGCTGGTGGCGCTCGCGGAAATGGGCGACCGCACCCAGCTCCTGGCCATCCTGCTGGCCAGCCGCTTCCGCAAGCCCGTCCCCATCCTGCTCGGCATCCTCGCCGCCACCTTGGCCAACCACGCCCTGGCGGCTCTGGCGGGCTATTATGTCTCCAGCCTGCTCTCCGCGACCTGGTTCAAGTACGCCATCTCCGCCTCCTTCATCGTCATGGCGCTCTGGGCGCTGGTCCCGGACAAGGAGGACGACAACGCCGCCTCCGAGCGCCTCAGCCACGCCGGCGTCTTCATCGCCACGGCGGTGTCGTTCTTCCTGGTGGAGATGGGGGACAAGACCCAGGTGGCCACCGCCGCCCTGGCCGCCCGCTACCACAGCGTCTTTTGGGTGGCGGCCGGGACCACCACCGGCATGATGCTGGCCAATATTCCCGCGGTGCTGCTCGGCCACAACGTCACCCGCGTGCTGCCGATCCAGATGCTGCAGCGGGCGGCGGCGGGGCTCTATCTGGTGCTGGGGCTCTGGGGCCTCGCCTCCGCCGCCGGCTGGATCAAGTAATCCGCCCTACCCCAACACCGCCTCGATGAGGGAGGGGCCGTCGCCGGCGAGGGCGCGCGCGAGGGCCGCGTCGAAGGCCTCGGCGGTCTCCACCCGCACAGCCGGCATGCCGAAGCCCTTGGCGAGGCTGACCCAGTCCATACGCGGATCGCCGAGATCGAGGAGCTTCCGCGACTGCGGCCCCGCATTGCCCGAGCGGGTGCGCGACATCTCGATGTTCAAGATGCGATAGGCGTGGTTGGCGAACATCACCGTCACCACGGGCAGGTTCTCGCGCACCATGGACCACAGGCCCTGCACCGTGTAGGCGCCGGCCCCGTCGCCATTGAGCGACAGCACCTTGCGGCCGGGCGCGCCGAGGGCCGCCCCCACCGCGCAGGGGATGCCCTGGCCGATGGCCCCGCCGGTGAGCATGAGCCAGTCGTGCGGCCGGGCGCCGGCCGTGGTCATGAAGCAGGGCAGGCCGGCCGTGACCGCGTCGTCCGACACCACCGCATGCTCGGGCAGATGCCGGGCGATGGAGGCGCCGATGGTGTAGGGGGTGAGCTCTCCCGTGGGCGAAGCGCCCGGAATGGCGAGGTCGGCCTTGGCGTAGGCCTCCGGCGCGCCGAGCGCGTCGGCGAGGGCGAGGAGGGCGGCGGGCCCGTTCTCGGTGAGCTCGGCCAGGGTCTCGGTGGCGCAGCCCTCGGGGATCAAGAGGAGGGGCGCGTCGGGATAGGCGAAGAAGGCCGCCGGGGTCTTGGTGGTGCAATAGACCATCAGGTCCGCCGCGCCGAGGTCGGCCATGGCCATCTCGCCGAAATAAAGCATGCGGTCGGGGGCATAGCGCCCCGCGCCGCGCGGAATGCGGGCGACGAAGGTGTCGGTCATCACCCTAACGCCCGTGGCGGCGATGCGGCCAAGCGCCACGAGCCCCTGTTCGGTGAGGGAGGGCGAACCCACCAGCAGCAGCGGCTTCTTGGCGGCTTTGAGCGCCTTGGCGGCGGCCTCGATGCGGGCGGAGGGGGCGGATGCGGCCACGGGCTTCTTGGCGATGGTCCCCTTGGCTTCGGTTTCGGTCCACATGGTGTCGGCGGGGAGGATGAGGCTCGCCGGACCGCCGGGGGCGGCCTGGGCCGCGGTCCAGGCCTCGACGCCGAGGGCCACCGCGTCCTCGGCCGTGGTCGCCGACTTCACCCACACCGAATTGGGCTTGGCGAGGCTCAGGATGTCGGAGGCCAGCGGCGCGTCGTTCTTCAGGTGATAGGTAGCGTGGTCGCCGATGAGGTTGATCACTGGCGTATAAGCCCGGCGCGCATTGTGCAGATTGGCCGTGCCGTTGCCGAGGCCCGGACCTAAGTGCAGCATGGTGCTGGCGGGCTTGCCGGCCATGCGGGCGTAGCCGTCGGCGGCCCCGGTGGCCACGCCTTCGAACAGGCACAGCACCGGACGCACCCGCGGCTCGCGATCCAGCGCCGCCACCATCTGCATCTCGCTGGTGCCGGGATTGGCGAAACAGACCTCCACGCCGTTGTCGGCCAGGGTCTTCAGCAGGGCTTCAGCGCCGTTCATGCGTTCCTCCGGATTCTTTATGAACGCAGTTTAGGTGGGAAGTCAGGGCCAGGGCCAGGGGGAAACGCGCCCGCCGTTGACGTTAACCGGGGAAGGCACCACCCTCCGCCCGCTCATGGCTCGATTCACCGCCCAGGACCTCCTCGCCTGTTACGCCCACGGCGTTTTTCCCATGGGGGAGGCGAGGGATGATCCGCGCCTCTTTCTGGTGGAGCCCGAGCTGCGGGGGGTGATCCCGCTGGACGGTTTCCATCTCAGCCGGCGCCTGGCCCGCACGATCCGCCAGGACCCGTTCGAGGTGCGGGTGGACACGGCTTTCGATGCGGTGGTGGCCCTATGCGCCGAGCCCCGGCCGGGACATCCGGAGACTTGGATCAATGATCCCATCCGCAAGCTCTACAGCGAGCTGTTCGAGCTCGGCCGAGCCCATAGTCTGGAGTGCTGGCGCGGGAAGGAGCTTGTGGGCGGGCTCTATGGCGTCTCGCTGGGCGGGGCCTTCTTCGGCGAGAGCATGTTCAGCCGCGAACGCGACGCCTCCAAGATCGCGCTCGCCCATCTGGTGGCCCGGCTGAAGCTGGGCGGCTACGTGCTGCTCGACTGCCAGTTCCAGACCGAGCACCTCAGTCAGTTCGGCTGCGAGGAGATCGACCGCACCGAGTACAAGCTGCGTCTCAGCCAGGCCCTGCGGCGGGAGGGCGACTACTTGGCCGCCGGGGCGCTCACCGGGGCCGAGGTCCTGCAGGCGATCAGCCACAGGTCATAGATGGAGTGCTGGAAGGGGTGGGCGCTGGGGCTGGAGGCGTACATCCAGCCCTGGAACACCTGTCGCGCCTGGGCCATGCCTTCGGGCTGGGACAAGACGGTGAGGTGGGCGATGGCGTCCGGCGTCGCCTCGTCCGGGGCGCTCTGCTCGCAGGTGTGCACGGCGATGACGAGGCCCTTGTAGCGGATCGGCTCGCCTACCTTGGCCTCGAAGCGCAGGGTCTCGGCGGTGATCTTGTCCACCGCCTGCAAGATGGCCGAGGCGGCGCGCGGGCGCTTCAGCGGGGCGGGGGGCGGCGGCGGACCGGGCTCAGCCTTGGGCGGGCTCTTGTCGGCGGCGCGCTCCTTGGCCAGCTCCGCCGGCGGGGGCTTGGCCTCGTCCGGGGGCAGGACCTCGGGCTTGATCGGCTTGGGCGCGGCCTTCTTCGATTCCTCGATAGGCGTCGCGCCGGGACCGGAGAAGGTCTTGTCCTTGGGCTCCTTGCCAGCGTCCTGCGCCGCCGTCAGCCCGGCGACCGCCACGGCCGCCAGGGTCAGACCCGCGAAGAGGAGGCTGCGCCGCATGGTCTTAGCCCGGATAGGGGTCGGCGGCCGGCTTGGGCGCGGCCGGCTTCAGCCCCACCTTTTCGCCGGATGGATCTTCAGCCTTGGCGTCGCCCTTCTTGGCGCTGTCGGCCCCGCCGCGCACCACCTGGCCGATGAGGTTGAACAGGTCCACCGCGCCTTGGGTGTTCTCGATCTCGCCGCCCGGCTTCAAGTCCTGGGTCGAACCGCCCGGGGTGATGGCCACCATGGCCCCGCCCAAGAGACTGGTGGAGCTGATCTTGGCGGTGGAGTCCGCCGGCAGCTTCACGTCGCCATTGAGGGTGAGCGTGGTCACGGCGAGGAAGCTCTTGGGGTCGAGGGCGATCTTCGCCACCGTGCCCACCTTCACTCCGGACACGCGCACGTCCGCGCCGGTGGCCAGGCCCCCCACCTCGCCGAAGCGGGCGGTGAGGCTGTAGCCGCCCTGGCCCACGCTGGGGCTGGCGTTGCTCAAGGTGTACCAGAGGAATCCTGCCGCGGCGGCCAGCACGGCGGCGCCGATCGCGGATTCCGCCCAGGCTTCTCCCTTCGCCATGGGTCGCTCCTTACGCGTTGGTGGACGAGTTGTCCGGGGTCCACGCCTCGTAGTCGCCGGAGGACTTCGCCCGCTCGCCGCCGCGGCTGATAGCCCCCTTGGGCTTGTAGGCGTAGAGGGTGCCCGACAGGTTCGGCAGGTGATCCTTCTCCCACGGCTGCCGCTTCAGGGGCGCCTTGGTGGGGGGCTCGTCGAAGGTGTAGTGCAGCCAGCCGTGCCATTCGGCCGGCACCTTGGAGGCGTCGGCGTAGCCGCGGTAGATCACGTAGCGGCGCTTGCGGCTGTCATAGCTCTCCTTGGCGTTGCGCGCCTCGAAGTAGCGATTGCCGTAGTCGTCCTGCCCGACGAAATCCGCCACGCGGGAAATGGTGAACAGGGCGCCCGGCGTGGCCGAGCTCCACCAAGAGAATAACTGTTTCAGCACGCGGGAACCCGCCTCTTTTCGGGGGATGGCTAGCGGCGCGGACTATAGGCGCCCGACCCCGCCGCGTCCAGGGCCGGACGTGCGCGGGTTTGCAGGCTTGTCCCGTCTAAATCTGGTGTTTCAGTGGATAGAAAACCGCAACGGGTTGCGGTTTTTCGGGCGCCGGCCTAGCCTTGCCGATCAGGATTACGAGTGGGGTCGTCGCAATGCGATTCGAACGCTGGTTCACGGAAGCCGGGCGAGCTGTGGCCCTGGCGCCGCGGTTTTTGGAGCGCGCCGCGGATGTGGTCGAGCTGATCGCCCCCGAGGACTGGACCAGTGCGCGCCTGGAGGCCTGGCTCGACTGGGCCGCCGCCGCGCCCACGGACCTGCCGGCCTATGTGGAGCTGCCCGATTTCGGCGACCCGGATTTTGGCGACTTCGGGGACGCGCCCCTGGACGGCGTGCTGCGCGTCCAGGCCAATCGCAGCGCGGCCTGGGGCTGGGCGCTCGGCCTGTTCGACCGGGCCGAGGATTGCCTCGCCTTCCGCGACGAGCTGGAGGCGCTGTGGCTGTGTGGCTTGGCCGCGCCGGGGGCGCAGCTCGGCGCCGGCGTGCGGCTGGAGCCCCTCGGCGTCCCGCCGGAAGCGACGCCACGGCTCAGTGATCTGACCAACACCGCCGACGCGGCCGCCCTCGCTGCGCGCGCGGCCGAGCGTCGCGGTCGCCAGGCCCTGCTCGCCAGCGTGCGGCTGATGCAGACCCGCCTTGTGGCGGTGTCCGAGGCGGTGAGCCGCTGCGAGGGCGACGCCAGCGCCTGCGCCGATCCCACCAGCAATCCCGCCCTCGCCCGCGCCGCCCGCGCCGCGCGGGAGGCTGGGGCCAGCGACGCTTCCTTGCGCGACGCCATCGCCGCCGGCCGCCGGGGCGAGACCCTCAGCCTCGCCGCGCCCAGCTTCACCCCCGAACCGGCCACGGTGTTGGCCGCGACCGCCGAGAGCGCCGACGCTGCGGGTGAAATGGTGTGGAGTCTTGGAGAAGCGATTCTCCAACCGCTCCCTTCCCCCCTGGAGGGGGAAGGGCCGGGGATGGGGGGGGCGAGCGCAGCGAGCCATCCAGCTGGATCACCCCCTCTCCCGACCTCTCCCCCTTCAAGGGGGAGAGGCGATATAGCCGCCGCCGCCCCCCGCGCGGCGTTGAACATCCTCGGCTTCCTGCGCGAAGGCCGGCTCGACCGCACCGCCCTCGCCGCCGCCGTGCGCACGCTGATCACCGCCCTCGACATCGAGATCCTCTCCGGCTTCGCCCCCGAGGCCGAGACGGCGGCCCTGCGCCGGGCCGGCCACCCGCTCGCCCTCACCCTCGCCGGGGTAGGCGACCTCCTCCTCGCCGAGGGCCTTTCCTTCGACAGCGAGGCCGCCCGCGAGCGCGCGGCGGCCCTCTACGCCGAGGTGCAGACCTGCGCCTTAGCCGTCTCCGCCGAACTCGCCCTCCTCGGCGGCCGCGCGCCGCTGGCCCCCGAGGGCCGGCGCCACGCCAGCCTCCTCGCCCTCTATGACGACGCAGAGCTTTCGCTTCGCCTGGGCGGCTTGTCGCTCGGCGCCGCCCCGAGCTTCGGCCCGATCGGCTGGGCCGAAACGGAAGACGGCATCGCCGCTCCGGTGCTCACCGAAGCCGCCCTCTTGGCCGGCGAGGCTCTGGGTCTCGATCCGGCCAGCCTCCGCGCCGAGGCCCTCGGCGTGCGCCGCCTGGAGCCCAGCGCGCCGGTCTCCCCCGCCGCCCTCCGCGCCGCCGGCTTCACCGAACTTGAGCTGCGCAAGGCCGAGAGCGCCCTCCTCACCGCCCGCTCGCTGCGCGAAGCCTTCCATCCCCGCGTCCTAGGCGAGGGCTTCGTCGAGGACGTACTGGGCGCCGGGCTCGAGGCCCTGCAGGCCCCTGGCTTCGACACCCTCGCCTTCGCCGGCTTCTCCGCCGAGGACATCGCCGAGACCGAACGCCGGGCCCTCGGCCGCCAGAGCCTTGAGCGGCTCAGCCCCGTGTTCGCGGCCCCGAGCCTCAGCGCCCGCCTCGCCATGGCCGCCGCCGTGGGCGAAGCCGCCGAAGCCGCTTCTCTGCATGACGTGGTGATCGAGGCCGAGGCGAGCCCGGCGGAGATCGCCGACCTGGTGCGCCAGCTCGCCACCTTGCAGGTGGGCGCCCGCCTGATCCGCGCCGCGGACGACAGCCCGCTCGCCCTGCCCATCCCCGAAGCCGAGGCGCCCCCTCGCGCGGCCGCCCCGCCCCCGCCGCAGGAGCGCATCGTCGAGCGCATCATCGAGCGCGACCGCACCCGCCGCCGCCTGCCCGATCGCCGCAAGGGCTATATCCAGAAGGCCGCCGTGGGCGGGCACAAGGTCTATATCCACACCGGCGAATATGACGACGGCGAGCTGGGTGAAATCTTCATCGACATGCACAAGGAAGGCGCGGCCTTCCGTTCACTGATGAATAATTTCGCCATCGCCATTTCCATCGGCCTGCAATACGGCGTGCCCCTGGACGAGTTCGTGGACGCCTTCGTCTTCACCCGCTTCGAGCCCGCCGGGCCGGTGACCGGCAACGACTCCATCAAGTCGGCCACCTCCATCCTCGACTACATCTTCCGCGAGCTGGGCGTGTCGTACCTGGACCGCCACGACCTGGCCAACGCCGACCCGGACGCCCTCACCGCCGACGGTCTCGGCGGGGGCAAGCAGGACGAGGCGGCCGAGCCCCTGCCCGCCGCGCGCTTTATTTCCAAGGGCTTCTCCCGCGGCGCGGCGCCGGACAATCTGCTGTTCCTGCCCACCGCAAGGCGGCCCGAGGCGGAGTTGTTGGACGTCTGTCCGGCCTGCGGCGACCAGGCTCTCTCCAAGAAGGGGTCGGGGTTCCAGTGCCTCACCTGCGGGGTTGCTCAGTCTACGGATTATAAGGGATCCGCCTTTAGCGGCGACGCGGAGAGCGCCTGATGCGCCGCCTTCTGGCGATGATGGTCCTCGCCCTCGTCCTGCCGGCGGAGGCGCAGAACGCCGGCCAGATCGCCCGCGTGCAGGCCGGGGCGAGCTGCCCGCGCTGCAACCTGTTTCAGGCCGATCTCACGGGCAAGACCCTCGCCCGGCGCAACTTCGCCGGCGCCCGCCTGCGCCAGGCGGACTTGAGCCTTGGGACCTTCACCGGGACGCGGTTTTCGGGCGCCGACCTGCGCGACCTCAACGGCTACGGCGCCCTCTTCGGCCACGCGGATTTTCGCGGCGCCGACCTGACCCACGCCAGCCTCGTGGGCGCCTATCTGGAGCACGCCGACTTCGCCCGCGCCAAGCTCGTGGGCGTGAACCTCTCCGGGGCCGAGCTTTCCACCGCCCGCGGCCTCACCCCCAGGCAGCTCGCCGAGGCCTGCGGCGATGGGTCCACCCGCTTGCCGCGCGGCCTGCAGCTGCGGCCCTGCTGAGCGCATTACCTCGATTTAAGTAGCCGCCGCCCCCCGCGCGGTGCATTGGATTTGTGATCGCCGAAGGGCTGCAAATATTCCTTTGGCGCGGGAGGTGCTCATGGTCCTGTCCCGGATCCTTTTCATGGCTGGCCTGCTCGGTCTCCTGGCCGCGCCGCGTCTGGTCCTGGCTCAACCCTTGGCCAGTCCTGACGCCTGTCTTGACGGCAGCCTGAACGTGATCGCAGATACGTCTATGGAAGGGGGCATGGAAGGCGGCATGGACGGGCCCGAGCACGACGTGCCGCGCAAGCTGACCCTGCATGGCGACTGCGCCGGCTGCGACCTTTCCGGTCGGCGACTGATGGGGGCGGACCTGGCCGGCTCGGCCCTCCTCGGCGTCAGCGCCCGCCATGCCGATTTCCGCGGCGCCGATCTCTCCCATGCGCGCCTCAGCGGCGGCCAGTTCGACGCAGCCAACTTCGCCGGCGCCGATCTCGCCCACGCCGAACTCCTGGGCGCGGTCTTCGACGGGGCCGACTTCAGCCGCGCCAGCCTCGACCACGCTGATCTGCGCGGGGCCGACCTGTCGCGCGCCCGGGGCCTTGAGCAGGAGCAGCTCGACGAGGCCTGCGCCGACCTCACCACCCGCCTGCCCCCCGGCCTGCACCCGCACGAGTGCCGCAAGACCTCGCACGGCTTCTCCAAGGCCGAGCTGAAGGCCCTGGAGGCCCGGGTCCGCCAGGAGGTGGAGCGGGCCAGGATCGTGGCTCAGGACGCGTCCCTGCGCGCCGCCAGGACCATGCGCGACCTCAAGACTCCCGCGGTCCCGCCGCCGCCCCCGCCGCCTGATCCGCCGAAGTAGAGCTCAGCTCACCCCGGCAAGCGGATGGCGGCGCGCAAGCCTCCGAGCTCGCTCTTGGACAAGCTGAGGTCCCCGCCATGGCTCCGCGCCACGTCTCGGGCGATGGCGAGGCCGAGCCCCACCCCCTTGGCGTTCTGATTGCGGGCCTGATCCAGGCGCGAGAAGGGTTTCAGCGCCTCCGCATAATGTTCCGGCGCGATGCCGGGGCCGTCGTCGTCCACGGCGAGCAAGAGGCCCCCGCTGGCCAAGGGTTCGGCGCTGAGCCGGACGCTCTTGGCATGGGCGGCGGCGTTGAGGGCGAGGTTGGAGAGGGCGCGCTTGATGGCCACCGGGCGCAGGCGCGCGGCGGAGTCTGGCGCCGCCTCCACCGCCACCTCGGCCCCGGCCCGGTGGGCGTCGGCGGCGATCTCCTCCAGCAGCGGCCGCAAAAGGGTCGTCTCCATGCTCTCGATCCCCTCGCCGCGGGCGAAGTCGAGATACTCGTCGATCATGTGCTCCATGTCGGCGAGGTCGCCCTTGATGGCCTCCATGCGCGGGCTCGGCTCGGCCAGCTCGGCCGCCAGCTTCAGCCGGGTGAGGGGGGTGCGCAGGTCGTGGCTGACGGCGGCCAACATGGTGGTGCGCTGTTCGATATGGCGCTGGATGCGCGCCTTCATGGCCAGGAAGGCGGTGGCCGCCTGGCGCACCTCGCGGGCCCCGTGCGGCTTGAAGCTCTTCACGTCCTCGCCGCGACCAAAGGCCTCGGCGGCGGCGGCCAGGCGCTCGATGGCCCGCACCTGGTTGCGGATAAAGAGCACCGCCACCGCCGTCAGCAGCACGGTGGCCCCAGTCATCCACATGATGAACACCTGGCCGCGGGCGGCGAAGGCGCGCGAGCGCGGGGCGATGATGCGCAGCACCCCGCCGTTCACCTTCACCCGGATGTCGATGGCCTTGGGATAGCGGTTCGCGTCGACCCAGAAATCCTCCTTCAACCGGTCTTCGAGGGCGGTCTTCAGGGCGTGGTCGAAGGTCGGCAGCACCCGGCTCCTGGGCGGACTGCTGGGCAGGGCTTCGGGGCGGAAGGCGATGTTGAGCGACTGAGTGCGTTCAGCCCGGTCGGCCAGACGGGCCAGGGCCTCAGGGTTGGGATTGGCCTCATACTCCGCCACGTCCCAGGCGATGTCGCCGGCGAGCGCGTCGGAGAGCTGGGTGGTGGAGATGCGCCAGTGCGCCTCGAAGAAGGCCCAGGTGACCGCCACCTGCATCAGGGCCACGGGCAAGACGATGATCAGCAGCGAGCGGCCGAACAGCGAGGTGGGCGCCCAGCGCTTCACGGCGCGGCCCCACAGGCGCGAGGGAAAGAGACGGATGCGCATGGATCAGTCGGGGGCCAGCATGTAGCCCACCCCCCGCACTGTGTGCAGATAGCGCGGATTGCGCGGGTCGAGCTCGAACTTGCGGCGCAGGCGCGTCACCTGCACGTCCACCCCGCGCCCGGTGGGATCGGCGGTGTCGCGGGCAAGGTCGAGCCGGTCCACCGCCACGTGCGGGTTCTGGGCCAGGCGCTTCAGCAGCTGGGCCTCGCCCTCGGTGAGGCGGATGGGCTCCTCGCCGCGGCTAAGCTCGCCCCGCTCGGGATCGAAGGCGTAGGGCCCCAGCATCACCTTGCGCGAGGCGGGGCGGGCGGCGGCCCGGCGCAGAATCGCCTCGATGCGCAGGACGAGCTCCTTGGGTTCGAACGGCTTCGACAGATAGTCGTCCACCCCGGCGCTCAGCCCGGCGATGCGGTCGTCGGCCTGGCCGCGGGCGGTGAGCATGAGGATGGGGGTGGGGCGCTCGGCGCGGATGGCCTTGGCGAGGGAGAGGCCGTCTTCGCCCGGCATCATCACGTCCAGCACCAGGAGGTCGAAGTCCAAGGTGGCGATGAGCCGCCGCGCCGCCGCCGCGTCCGCCGCCCCGGTGACGCGAAAGCCGAACCTCGCCAGATATTCTTTCAGAAGGTCGCGGATGCGGTCGTCGTCGTCGACGATGAGCAGGTGTCGGGCCTGAACCATTAGTCGTCTCGCTTCATCGGGGGGCGACGCCGGCGAGGGCGGCCCACACCTGGCCGGCCCCGGGGGCGGCCTCCAGTCCGGCCTGACGATAGGCCTGGGCCAGCGCCGCGTGCAGCTTTTCCGACACCTTGGCCTCGAAGGCGCGGCCATTGTCAGTGAGGTGGGCGTCGCGGCGGCGGGCGTCCTGGTCGCCGGCGGTGGTCTCCACGAGGCCTGCGGCGCAGAGATCGGCCAGGGCCTTGGAGGCGCCCTGTTTGGAGAGACCGGTGAGGCGGGCCAGCTCCAGCACGCCGGTCCCCGGCCGCCGCTTCAAAAGGAAGGCCAGGCGATAGTGGCTGCGGCCGAGCTTCACCCCCGCCGCCTCGATGCCCGCATCGGCCACGCGCCACAGCCCCGCCTCAGCCAGCAGGAACAGCTCCAGCGCCCGGTCGAGGGCGGTGTCGGACAGGATCAGCCGGGCGTCGGCGGGGGGAATCGCGCGCGAGATCATCGCATCAACATAGCATGGGCCGTTGACGTGCGGACGTGGGCGGCGTCTAACTCGTCGCTCGCATCAACTCCAAGGGTTTAAAATTCCCCATGAGCCTGATTCCTTTCGATGATCGTGACGGTGTCATTTGGATGGACGGGGAATTTGTACCCTGGCGTGAGGCGAAACTGCACGTCCTCACCCATGGCCTCCACTACGCCTCCTCCGTGTTCGAGGGCGAGCGCCTCTACAACGGCGAGATTTTCGAACTGACCTGGCATTCGCAGCGCCTGAAGCGCTCGGCCGAGCTGCTCGGCATGGAAATCCCTTACAGCGTCGAGCAAATTGACGCCGCCTGCCAAGGGGTCTGCGCCCGTATGGGCTTCACCGACGCCTATGTGCGCCCGGTGGCCTGGCGCGGCTCGGAGCAGATGTCGGTGGCCGCGCCGGAAGCCAAGATCCACCTGGCCGTGGCGGCCTGGGAATGGCCGAGCTACTTCGACCCGGAGGTGAAGAAGAAGGGCATTCGTCTCACCAACGCGGCCTGGTCGCGCCCCGCGCCCCATTGCGCCCCCACGGAGGCCAAGGCGGCGGGCCTCTACATGATCTGCACCCTCTCCAAGCACGCGGCGGAGAAGGCCGGCTACGCCGACGCCCTCATGCTGGACTATCGCGGCTATGTGGCCGAAGCCACCGGCGCCAACATCTTCTTCGTCAAGGACGGGGCCATTCACACCCCCCTGCCGGACTGTTTCTTGAACGGCATCACCCGCCAGACGGTGATCAAGATCGCCCGCGCCTGCGGCTTCGAGGTGATCGAGCGGCACATCAAGCCGGAGGAGCTGCCGAGCTTCTCGGAGTGCTTCCTCACGGGCTCGGCCGCGGAAGTGACCCCGGTGTCGGAGATCGGCGAGCATCGTTTCACCCCAGGCAACCTGTCCCTCTCCCTGATGGACGACTATGCTCGGTTCGTGCGCCGCGAGGTCAGCCTCGCCGACCTGAAATAGGGGCGGCTCAGCAAGGGCGCTTCAGTCGGGCACGCCTCAGTCCGGCACGCCAATATCGGCGGCGCCCTTCCACACCCCGTCCGGGCCCTTGCGCCAGACGGTGAGATAGCGCCCGGTGAGGGCCTTCTTCGGGTCGGCCTTCAGGCTGTAGCGCCAGGTTCCCCAGGTGAAGCCGAAGTCGCCGGCCGCGCCCACCTGCACCTCCTTAGGCGTCCATTCCAACAGGCCCGGATCGGGCGCGCCGCCGCCGTGGAAGGCGTAGATGGCCGCCCCGCGCACCGGATCGACGCCCTTGCCGAACACCAGCCCGTCCTTGGGATCCATGGAGTCGCGGAACCCGGCGGCCTCGCCATCCGCCTTGACCCGGGCGGCGAAGGCCTGCTCCGCGGCGCAGATCGCCGCAGCCGCGGCTTCCGGGCCGACGATCCTCGCCTCGCCGCAGGGGCCGGCCACGGCCGCGCTTTGAGCCGTCAACCCGGCGAGGAGGATCAATGGCGCTGCACGCATAGGGCTAGCCCGGCGGAAGCAGTTGTGTGCCCTTGGACACGATTTCTTCTTGCAGCCGCTTTTGCGTCTCCGCACGCTGCGCTTCCCATTCCGCCCGGGTCTTGCACACCTTGTGAGCGCTGACGCGCGAGCCGGTGTCGTCCTGACGCTCGCAAATGACCTCATTGGGATCGCGGTCAACCGTTTTGGCCGCCTTGGGCGCGGACCCGCTCGGATCTGGCGGCAACGCCAGAGCAGCCTCCGCGCTCATGATCCCCGACAGCACCAGAACCGCGCCCACCGCACGCAATTTCATGACACACTCCAAGTCAAATCCACTCAGACTTTGCGGCATTTCCAGATGGAGTGGAAGCTTAATTCTCTAGTTCGGCGAGTTTGGCGTCACAAGGATTGCATGGCCGCATCGCTCGACTCGAACCGCGGCCAATCCGGCGTCTGGTTGCGGAACCAGGTGGACTGGCGCTTGGCGTAGCGGCGGGTGTCCATCTGGGTCTGGGCGATGGCGTCGGCGAGGCCGAGGTCGCCGGCGAGATGGGCGAGGAGCGGGCGCACCCCCACCGCCTTCATCAGCGGCAGGTCCGGATCAAGCCCGCGGGCGGCGAGGCGCGCCACCTCCTCCAGCGCCCCGGCCGCCAGCATGACCTCCACCCGGGCGTCGATGCGGGCGTAGAGCGCGGGCCTCGGGGGATCGAGCACCAGACCGCGCCAGGATCCAGGCGCCAGGGCCGGGCGGGTGTCGGCGTTCCATGCCGTGAGCGGACGATGCGTGCTCCGCGCCACCTCCATGGCCCGAACGAGGCGCTGGCGGTCTCCGGGCGCAATGCGCTCGGCGGCGGCGGGATCGAGGGCGCGCAGGGCCTCGCGAAAGGCCGCTTCTCCAAGCTGCACATAGTCGCTCCGCGCTTCCTCCCGCGCCTCGGCGGGCACCTCGGGCGCCTCGGCGAGGCCGATCGTCAGGGCGCGGAAATAGAGCCCGGTGCCGCCGACGATGATGGCCGGCTTGCCCTCCGCCCGCAGGCGTTCCAGCTCGGCGAGGCAGGCGCGCAGCCAGATCCCCGTGGACCAGGTCTCGCCTCCGTCGGCCACGCCATAGAGCTGGTGCGGGGCGCGGGCGAGGTCCTCCGCCCCCGGCCGGGCGGTGAGGATGGAAAGGTCGCGATACACCTGCATGGAATCGGCGTTGAGGATTTCCCCGCCGATCGCCTCAGCCAGGGCGAGCGCCAGGGCCGACTTCCCGCTTGCGGTGGGGCCCGCGATCAGCCAGACCGGCGCCTCATCGGAAGACTTGCCCATGCTTGCTGCACTCACCCTCGTCAGTCCTGATCCCGCCGCGCTCAACCTCGCCGCCGACCGCGCCAGTGAAGCGGTGAGCCGCGCCGGTGCCGTCGTCAAGGATCGCGTCCGTCTCGGTCCGGACGCCTTGGACCTAGCGCTGGAGGCTGACGACCTCGCCCCCCTGCGCGACGTCGTGAACGTCGCCCTCGCCGACCTGCCGGTGGATGTCTGCCTGCAGGCCGAGGCCGGCCGCAAGAAGCGCCTGTTCATCGCCGACATGGACTCCACCATGATCAGCTGCGAGTGCCTGGACGAGCTGGCCGACTACGCCGGGCTGAAGGCCGAGATCGCGGCCATCACCGAGCGGGCCATGCGTGGCGAGCTCGCCTTCGAGCCGGCCCTGCGCGAACGGGTGTCGCGACTGAAGGGCCTGCCGCTGGAGGACCTGGAGCGCTGCTATGTGGACCGCGTGCGGCTCAATCCGGGCGCCCGCACCCTGGTGCGCACCCTGGCTCAGCATGGGGTGGAGACGGTGCTGGTGTCGGGGGGCTTCGAGTTCTTCACCTCCCGCGTGGCGGCGGCGGCGGGTTTCGCCAGCCATCAGGGCAACCGGCTCCTCGACGACGGCGCCCATCTCACCGGCGAGGTGGCCGACCCCATCCTTGGCCGCGAAGCCAAGCTGGAGGCCCTGCACCTGCACGCCGCGCGCCTCGGCGTCGATCCCAGCGCGGCCGTGGCCATCGGCGACGGGGCCAATGACCTCGCCATGATCGGGGCGGCGGGGCTCGGCCTCGCCTATCGCGCCAAGCCGGTGGTGGCGGCCGAGGCCGACGCCCGCATCGACCACGCCGACCTCACCGCCGTGCTCTATTTCCAGGGCTATGCCTCGGACGCCTTCGTCCGCGACTGATCCGACCTATATTCAAGGGCCGCCCCCTCTCCGCGGAGTTCCTGTGACCGACGTCCCCAACACCGCCACACCCGACCGCAACGCCGTGCTCGCCGCCCTGGAGGCGGTGAAGGACCCGAAGTCGGGCCAGGGCCTGGTCAGCGCCGGCCTGGTGCAGGGCTTGGTGGTCGCCCCCGGCCGCGCCGGCTTCATGATCGAGGCTGCGTCCGGCGAGGCCGAACTCTACGCCCCGGTGCGCGACGCCGCCGAGCGGGCCCTCGCCGCCCTGCCAGGGGTGACGCGGGCGCAGGTGGTGCTCACCGCGGAGAAGTCGCCCTACCAGACCTCGCCCTCCGCACCTCGCACTGTGCGCATGAGCCGCAACCCGCAGCTCTCCACCGAGGCTCAGGCCCAGCTCTCGCCGCCCAAGGCCCCGCCGCCGAGCCAGAAGCCCGCCCATGTGCGCCAGGTGATCGCCGTGGCCTCGGGCAAGGGCGGGGTGGGCAAGTCCACAGTGGCCGCCAATCTCGCCTGCGCCTTCGCCCGCTTGGGCTACGCGGTCGGCCTCCTCGACGCCGACGTTTACGGCCCTTCCGTGCCGCGCCTTCTTGGCCTCGACGCCGAGCCCATGATGGGGCCGGACAAGAAGCTGATCCCGCTCTCCGCCCACGGGGTGAAGGCCATCTCCATCGGCAATATCGTGCCCGAAGGCGCCCCCATGATCTGGCGCGGGCCCATGGCCTCCAGCGCCGTGAACCAGCTGCTCAACGACGTGGCCTGGGGCGAGGCGGCCGCGCCGCTCGATCTCCTGATCATCGACATGCCCCCCGGCACCGGCGACATCCAGCTCACCCTCGCCCAGAAGGTGGCGGTGGACGGGGCGGTGATCGTCTCCACCCCGCAGGAGGTGGCCCTCATCGACGTGCGCCGGGGCGCGGCCATGTTCGAAAAGACCGCCACGCCCATCCTCGGGGTGATCGAGAACATGGCCTATTTCCCCGATCCGGCCACGGGCGCCCCCATCGAAATCTTCGGGCGGGGCGGGGCGCGGGCCACCGCTGAGCAGCTAGGCGCGCCGTTCCTGGGCGAGCTGCCGCTGGACATAGCGCTCCGCACCGGGTCCGACGCCGGGCACCCGCCCGCGGCGGTGGACCCGGACGGGGACATGGCGCAACGCTTCCTCGCCATGGCCGGCGAGATCGCCGCGCGGCTGGAGGCCCTGGCCGGCGATCGCCCGCCGCCGAAGATCGTGGTGGAATAAGAGAGTTTAGCCCGCCTGTTGAGCGGCCGGGGCGCCGGCGGCGGTGGCCGAGGCGGCTTGGGCCGCCTTGAGCCAGCCCTTGGGCAGGTTCTCTTCCGAGGGGTCGGCCTGGGCGCGGGTGATGCGGAACTCGTGCTCCAGCGAGTTGTCGGCCAACCAGCGGGTGAAGGCGATATAGTCGCGGGCGGTCTTCTCGCTCACCAGGGGCCGCACCGGACCTTGCCGGCCGCGCTTGGGATCAGCGACCTGGCTCCCGCCCGGCTGCACCAGGGTGATGCTGGAGCCTTCCGCCCACTTCACCAGGGTCCAGTGCACGAAGCCGCCCTTGGAGAGCCGCTTCAGCCGCACGGCGAGGGGCAGCTTGCGCAGGCGATCCACCGTCATGGACGGGTTGAAGAACTCCACCAGGGGGTGGGCCTTCTTGGCCTGCTTCAGGTCCTCGACCTCCAGCGACTCGACGATGAGGCTAATGGCGGTCTGGCACTCGATGATGGTCAGGTGCGCGCCGCGCTCCTTCAGGGTCTTTTCCTTCAGCTGCGGCAGGAGGCTGCACAGCTCCGGGATATTGGGGCACCATTCGTGCTCCACCTGCTCCGGCGCGGGCTTGGGGAGGGCCTCGGCCTTGGACTCGAGGTCGGCGAGGGAGAGGTCGTCCTCGGTGATGCCGGGCAGGGCCGAATTGCCAAGCCGCCCCAGCATGACCTGGGCCAGGCGGTCGCGCTTGCCGCGCACCTTCAGCGAGATGGGGCTGCCGCACAGCTCGCACCAGGAGCTGAACAGCGCGCTCACCATCTCGTCTTCCGGCGAGGGGGCAGGTTCGGAGACGAACCGCGGGCGCGGCGTATAGTTCAGATGGCGCGCCAGCTCGCTCTGCGGCCGGGTCTTGTCGGGCCACCAACGATGCAGCAATTCCGCAGACACGACGGTCTTTCGGTTGCAGCCCGGGCACTTATCGATGATGAAGGTGACGGCCATGTCGGCAACTTCGTTAATGCCGGTGGATTTGGCAAGAGGCTTCGCCGAATGCGGGTATAGATCGTGGCGCCCTGCTGCGCCCAAACAACGCCTAGAGCGCGTTCCGAAAAAGTGGGAACCGGTTTTTCGATCAGAACGCGCTCCAGTCTATAGATGCCGAGCACGATTCAACGATCAGCCGGTTCCGGCCAATCGCATCGTGCTCTAGGCCGGCCTTTTTGATTCTTACTGTCGATCCATAGATGCATATCCCGACCCAAAAGCTCGAACAGGTGCTCGACCGCTTCCATCAGGTGGAGGCGCGCATGTCTGCGGCCGCCGATGGCGCCGAGATCGTTCGCCTGTCGAAAGAACACGCCGAGCTGAAGCCGGTGGCCGACGCGGTGCAGATCCTGGCCCGCGCAAGGGCCGAAGCGCCTGAGCTGGAAGAGATGCTGAAGGCCGGCGACGCCGACATGGCCGCCCTCGCCCGCGACGAGCTTAGCGCTCTCAACGCCCGCCTGCCCGCGCTGGAGCGGGAGGTGGCGCTCCTCCTCGCCCCTAAGGACAAGGACGAGAACGCCTCGGCCATCCTCGAGGTGCGCGCCGGCACCGGCGGCGATGAGGCGGCGCTGTTCGCGGGGGATCTCTTCCGCATGTACCAGCGCTATGCGGCGCTACACGGCTGGCGCCTGGAGATCGAAGACATCTCCGAGGGCGAGGTGGGAGGCTACAAGGAAATCATCGCCTCTATCACCGGGGAGGGCGTGTTCGGCCGGCTGAAGTTCGAGAGCGGCGTGCACCGGGTGCAACGGGTGCCGGCCACCGAGGCCGGCGGGCGCATCCACACCTCGGCCGCCACCGTGGCCGTGCTGCCCGAGCCCGAGGACGTGGCCATCGAGATCAATGACGCGGACTTGCGCATCGACACCTACCGCTCCTCCGGCGCCGGCGGCCAGCACGTGAACAAGACCGACTCGGCCGTGCGCATCACCCACCTGCCCACCGGCATCGTGGTGACGAGCTCGGAAAAGTCGCAGCACCAGAACCGGGCCAAGGCCATGAAGGTGCTGCAGGCAAGGCTCTATGACATGCAGCGCCAGACCCTCGACAGCGCCCGCGCCGAGTCGCGCAAGAGCCAGGTGGGGTCGGGGGACCGCTCCGAGCGCATCCGCACCTACAATTTCCCGCAAGGCCGGGTCACCGACCACCGCATCAACCTCACCCTCTACAACCTGCCCAAGGTGCTGGAGGGCGAGGCCCTGGACGAGATCATCAACGCCCTCATCGCCGAGGACCAGGCCGAACGCCTGGCCGCCCTGGAGGAGAGTTTGGGGTAGGGTTTTTTCTCCCGCTCACCCTCCCGCAAGCGAGGGCCTAGGTTTGTTTATCGGTGGGATAAAAACCCCCATGATCGCTCGCGTTTTTGCGGCGCTCAGATTCCCAAGTGTTACACCACAAACAGGCCCAAGCGAGGTTGGTCAATTTATTGTCCCCACCACCAAATCGCCAGTTAATGTGTTCGAGGCTGCCAATTCGTCGACCTACTTGTGCCCATGGTAAAGGTGCCCCGGTTTTTGGATGTGATGGACGATTTTCAATTGCTAAAGAACCACAATAAGCACATCGCCCTTTCGCAGCTTCAATCACCGTCCAAACATCTTTACCGGTTAAGTGGTATTCCGGCGCATCTGACAACAACCGTTTGCGATTTGCTTTCTTTGCCGCCGCGTAACATCGCACCATCCGCTCATTGTATGGGGTGCGATTGAGATAATCAGCCCACGACGCGAAAACTGGCGGTGGCGGATCGGGCACGGGTGTGTCCGGCATCTGCCAAGTAATGCGCCTCTTCGCGACCGGCGGTAGCTCTTGGTCAACTAATCCGGTGCGGCAAATGGCTCCGGCGTCCCGAAATTGTTTAAGAAATGGGCCAAGCGAGTCGTACGCCTCGATTCGGCATGTAATCCCCTTGCGAATCAATTCTTTAATAAGACGAACAGTGGCTTTTCCAACTTCATCTCTATCGCAATGAGAGATGTATATTTCACTGCGAATGGATCTGACGATATACAATCCATCAGAATGGCGGAATTGCAATTCAATATGTTTAGTGATCATTATTCAATGTGCGGATTCTAAATTATCTCACAAACCATGCAACGCCTTACGACTTTGAGTTAGGGGCAACCAGGACTGCCGACGCCCCTGTAACCATACGAGAATAGTTAGCGGGTAAAAAGCCTGGGTCCTCGCGGTCCGCGAGGATGAGCGGATTTTCCTCTGGCCTCTCCCCCGTGCGGGGAGAGATCGGGAGAGGGGGTGGTCCAGCTGGATGGCTCGCGACGCTCACCCCCCATCCCCGACCCTTCCCCCGCAAGGGGGAAAGGGGGCTTCGAGACGGCCTCCCTACCTCCGTAAAGCCCCTGCTGCCGCCGGGATTGAGCGGAAATTAGAAATCCGCGACAGAGCCGCCCCATCAAACCCGTATATATTCGCTTGCTTCTGGCCCTCATCGACGAGGCGGCGCCCCATGGCTAGCCTGACCTATCCTGTAACCGTCGAGCCCCTGTCCCCCGAGGACGGCGGCGCCTATCTGGCGCGGGCGCCGGACCTGCCGGGCTGCGTCAGCGACGGCGAAACCCCCGCCGAGGCCCTGGCCCAGATCGAGGCGGCCATCGCCGACTGGCTCTCTGCGGCCAAGGCGCTCGGCCGCACGCCCCCGCAACCCAGCCGGCCCGGAGTCATCGCAGCGGCGTAGCCCACGACTTTGCCGGGGGCCGACGTAATTGTCCTGCTCACCCCCCTGCCAGGCGCCCGCCGGGGAGCGGGGCGCGGACGCCGGTGGTGCCAGGGAAGGAGATGGGCAGGCCCTTGGCGGTGCGGGCGGCCATGTAGGCGAAGGCCTCGGCCTCGATGGCGTCGCCGCGCCAGCCCGCTCTTTCGGCGGTGATCACCGGCCGCTCAGCCCGCGCCGAGAGCTCGAACAGCAGGACTGGGTTCTTGCGCCCGCCGCCGCAGACGATGATGGCCGCGCTCGGCAGGTCCGCCTGGCGAAGGGCGTGCGCGATGCTCTCGGCGGTGAAGGCGACGAGGGTTGCGGCCCCATCGGCCAAGGAGAGGCCTTCCACCAGATCAAGGGTGAAGTCGTAGCGGTCGAGGGACTTGGGGCCGGGCGCGGCGAAATAGGGATGGGCCATGAGCGCGGCCAGCACGCCTTCATGCACCCGGCCGGCAAGGGCGATCTCGCCCCCGGCGTCGAAGCGGCCGGCGCCGTGGCGCTCCACCCAGCTGTCGATGAGCCCGTTGCCGGGGCCGGTGTCGAAGGCGACGATGCGCCCGTCCGCGCCGGCGAGGGTGATGTTGGCCACGCCCCCGAGATTGAGCACGGCCAGCGGCCGCGCGAGACCCGACGCCTCTGCCCTCGCCAGGTGATAGACGGGGGCCAGCGGCGCGCCGTGCCCGCCGGCGGCCACGTCGTCGGTGCGGAAGTCGAAGGCCACCGGCTTGCCGGCGAGGGCTGCCAGCTTCTCGCCATCGCCGAGCTGACGCGTACGCCCGGCCCGCGCCTCCGTGGGCTGTTCGTGCAGCACGGTCTGGCCGTGGAATCCAATGAGGTCGATCTCGTCCCAGCTGAGGCCATGGGCGGCGAGGAAGGCCTCGGCGGCCTGGTGATGAGCCTCAGCCACCGCCGTGGAGACATGGGCGAACAGATTGGGCTCCGGCGCCCCCCGCGCCCAGCCGCGCCCGGCCTTTATGGCGTCGAGGCAGAGGGCCCGCAGGGGCTCAGGGATAGGGGCTTCCCCCGCCGGGCCGAAGCCGAGAATCCGCTCGCCGTCGGTCTCAAGGATCGCCATGTCGATGGCGTCGAGGGAGGTGCCGGTCATGAAGCCGAGAACACGCATGGTGCAGTTCCGTCCTAGTTTGACCACTGAATGCCCCGACGCACCCAGCACCTAACCACAAAATCCGACAAAATCACGAACACCCTGCTATAGGCGCGTGCGCCTTTGTGAAAGCCTTGGGATATGCAGAGCTTCAAATCCGACTTCGTCCGCACGCTTTTTGAGCGCGGATTCATCCATCAGGGCACAGATCTTCAAGCCCTCGACGCCGCCTGCGCCAAGGGCTCCATCACCGCCTATATCGGCTTCGACGCCACCGCCTCGTCCCTGCATGTGGGCTCGCTGTTGCAGATCATGCTGATGCGCTGGTTGCAGAAGACCGGCCATCGCCCCATCGTGCTCATGGGCGGGGGCACCACCAAGGTGGGCGACCCCTCGGGCAAGGATGCGCAGCGCAGCCTCCTCTCCAACGCCCAGATCGCCGACAACATCGCCGGCATCAAGCGCGCGTTCGAGCCGTTCCTGAGCTTTGGCGAGGGGGCCACCGACGCAGTGATGGCCGATAACGCCCTGTGGCTGGACCAGCTCGGCTACATCGCCTTCCTGCGCGACTACGGCGTGCATTTCACCATCAACCGCATGCTGACCTTCGACTCGGTGAAGCTGCGCCTCGACCGCGAACAGCCGCTCACCTTCATCGAATTCAACTACATGCTGATGCAGGCGGTGGACTTCCTCGAGTTGAACCGGCGCTTTGGCTGCACGCTCCAGATGGGCGGCTCGGACCAGTGGGGCAACATCGTCAACGGGGTGGAGCTGTGCCGCCGGGTGGATGGCAAGGAGGTGTTCGGCCTGACGAGCCCGCTGATCACCACCGCCTCGGGCGCCAAGATGGGCAAGACCGCCGAGGGCGCGGTGTGGCTGAACGCCGATCGCCTGAGCCCGTACGACTATTGGCAGTTCTGGCGCAACACCGAGGACGCCGACGTGGGCCGCTTCCTCAAGCTGTTCACCGATCTGCCCATGGATGAGATCGCCAAGCTCGAGGCCCTGCAAGGCGCCGAGATCAATGAGGCCAAGAAGGTGCTGGCCAACGAGGCCACGGCCATGTTGCACGGCCGCGCCGCCGCCGACCACGCCAGCGCCGCCGCCAAGGCCGCCTTCGAGGAGGGCCGGCTGTCGGCCGACCTGCCCACCATCGAGCACGCGGCGGACGGCACGGTCACCGACGCCCTGGTGGCCGCCGGCCTCGCCAGCTCCAAGTCCGACGCAAGGCGTCTCGCCCAAGGCGGCGGACTGAAGGTGAACGACGTGGCCGTGGCGAGCCCGGATGCGCCCTTATCGAGCTTCGAGCGCTCCGCCGACGGGGTGATCAAGCTCGCCGCGGGCAAGAAGAAACTCGTTTTGGTGCGGCCCATCTAGGGCGGCGCCTCACGAAAACAATCAAATAAATCAAGGGAGTGGACACAAGATGAGCGGCAGACTTGAGGGCAAGGTCGCCCTGATCACCGGCGGCTGTTCCGGCATCGGGCTTGGGACCGTGGAGCTGTTCGTGGCCGAGGGCGCCCAGGTGGTGGCCGCCGACCTGCAGGCCGACAAGGGCGCGGCGCTGGAGGCGCGCTTCAAGGACAAGGTGCGCTTCGCCAAGTGCGACGTGACCCAGGAGACCGACATCGCGGCGGCGGTGCAGCTGGCGGTGAGCGCCTTCGGCGGCCTTGACGTGCTCTTCAACAACGCCGGCGCCGGCGGGACCATGGGCGGGGTCGAGGACATGAACGCCGCCGAGTGGGACCGCACCTTCGCCCTCCTGGTGCGCGGCCCCATGCTCGGCATGAAGCACGCGGTTCCGGCCCTGAAGGCCCGCGGCGGCGGCTCCATCATCAACACCGCCTCCATCGCCGGCTTGCAAGCCGGCTGGGGGCCCCTCGCCTACTCCACCGCCAAGTGCGCGGTGATCCACCTCAGCAAGGTGGCCTCGGCCGAACTCGCCCCGCAGCGCATTCGCGTCAACGCCATCTGCCCTGGCCTCATCGCCACCTCCATCTTCGGCGCCTCGCTCGGCCTGCCCATCGCGGTGGCCGACCAGATGGCCGCCCGCGTGGCCGAGGTGGCCCCGGCCATGCAGCCCATCCCCAAGGCCGGCGTGCCCGACGACATCGCCCAGATGGCCCTGTTCCTGGGCTCGGACGCGTCAGCCTTCGTCACCGGCGGGCATTTCGTGGTGGATGGCGGCATCACCATCGGCTCGCGCCATGCCTGGGACCCCACGGCCCCGAGCCCGCTCCTGGCGGCGCTGGGCCTCACCCCGGAACAGGCCGAGGAGATGCGCAAGGCCGTGGCCGCGCAGGCGGGCTAGGGGGCAGAAGAGCTGAGGCGGGGCGGGCGGGCTAGAGCGCGCAAGAGCTGAGGCCGGGCGGGCGTGGCGCTGGGCTGATCTTCGCATCGGGATGAATTTAATCCGCTCAATCCCGCCGAAAGGCGGGACCTAGGCCTGTCCAGGATGCGCCAGGAGTAGTCTTTGGAAGCTTTTCAGATTCAGGGCGTAGGCGAGGACGGATTGTAGCCCGATCAAATCGTTGTGCACGCGACCACTACGCATGGCGCCACCGCGGATAGCACGAATCCTAGGCCCTGTTGACAAAAGGGATTCCCAAATCATCGGCGCAGTGATTCAAGGATTCCTCTTGGAGGGAGGGCGCCTTGGGTCGAGGGGATTTGTCGGACGCGGAGTGGGCCGTGATAGGGCCCTT
>JBFLWS010000008.1:0-122362 GCA_040757715.1 Pseudomonadota bacterium
TGCTGGCGCAAGCTCGCCGGCGCCGCGTTCCCCCCGGCCTGGCCGTGGCGTCGCATACCGCGACGCCACGGCCGGGACATCGAGTGCGGTGCTGCTGATCAAACTATTGCGCAACGGCAGGGAAAAGGCATCGGCGTGGATTTCGAAGACATCGCCGTCCTGGGTCGCCACGCCTGCGGCGAAGGACAGGGTCGCCGTGCCGAAGAAGTGCACGTGCACGTCTCCCGGACGACGGAACAGCGGGTACTTGAAGTGGTGATGCTCCAGATTGGCCAGCGAATGCGACATGTTGGCCTCGCCGGTGAGGAACGGCGCTTCCCAAGCAACCGCGCCGTGGCGAAGAATGCGGCTGACGCCGCGCACATCGGCGGGCAATTCGCCCAACCTCAGCTCCGGTCCCAGCGCCGCTTGGCGAAGTTTGGAGTGCGCCAACCAGAGATAATTGACCCGCTCCGTCACATGATCGGAGAATTCGTTGCCGAGCGCGAAGCCGAGACGAACCGGCCGCCCTTCCGCGTCGATAAGATAGACGCCGGCGATTTCCGGCTCTTCGCCGCCGTCGCCAGCGAAGGGCGGGCGAATGAGCGGCGCCCCGTCGGCCACGAGGATCGACCCGTCGCCCTTGTAGAACCACTCCGGCTGCGCCCCGACGGCGCCGGAGGGAGGCTTTCCGCCCTCGATGCCCATCTGAAACATGCGCATGGAATCGGTGGCTTGGCCCGTGACCGCCGCCTTGTGCATCTTGTCGCGCCCCTCGGCTGAACCGAGGTGGGTAAGACCGGTGCCGCTGACAATGCAGTGGGCGGGGTCTCTATGGTCGATGGGCGGCAGAAGGCGCAGGTGGGTCAGGTCGAGCGATTCGCCCAGCCGACGCGCCGCCAACTCCGCCAGGCTGACCCGTTCCGCCAGCGCCTCGTGGGCGAGATCAAGCGTAGCGCGTGCGCCGCGCACCAAACGCGCTGCGCCCACCGCATCAAGGGCCGCCACCCCGCGTCCCGCACCGGAGGCGAATTGAATCAGAGACCGAACCATCATGCGCACCGCCATTCGCCATCGACCCGACGAGGCAGCCGCCAAGGATTTGCCTCCTGCAGCGCTGGCGGCAGCAGCGCATCAGGAATCGCCTGGTAGCAAACCGGGCGCAGGAAGCGGATCATGGCCAGCGTTCCCACCGAGGTGGTGCGCGCGTCGGATGTGGCCGGGAACGGTCCGCCATGCACCATGGCTGGACAGACCTCGACGCCGGTGGGCCAGCCGTTAGCCAGCACCCGCCCCACCCGCTCGCTCAGCGCCGCCAGCACCGGGCCGGCGTCGGCGATATCCGCGTCGGCGAGTTGCAGCGTGGCGGTCAGCTGACCTTCCAGGCCGGCGATGACTTGCAGCAGCTCGGCCCGATCGCAGCATCGCACCACCAGGGACGAAGCGCCGAACACCTCTTCGCCCAGATCGCGGTTCTCCAGGAAGGCCTTGGCGGCGGTCTCGAACAGGGCGCCTGACGCACGGTTGTGGTCTTCAGGTGCAGGTCCCGAAGCGACCCGGCGTACATTTTCAGCGCTGTCGATCTTGGCGACGCCGCGCTCAAAGGCGAGGCGGATGTGCGGGGCCAACATCACCTGCGGCGCACTGGCGCCGAGCGCCGCGGCCGCCGCGGCCACGAACCGATCCAACGCCGGAGACTCGATGGCGAGCACCAGACCCGGATTGGTGCAGAACTGCCCTGCCCCCATGGTCAGCGAAGCCACGAACGCCGCGCCCAAGGCCTCAGCGTTCGTCTCCAGCGCCGCGGGCATGAGAACCACCGGATTTATGCTGCTCATCTCGGCGAACACCGGGATCGGCTCCGGACGCGCCGCGGCGATAGTCGAGAGGGCGAGGCCGCCGCCCCGCGATCCGGTGAAGCCTACCGCCTTGATGTGCGGATCGGCCACGAGGGCGGCGCCGATGGCGTTGTCGCGTCCCGACAGGTAGGAGAACACGCCCCCCGGCAATCCGGCCGCGCGCACTGCGCCGGCGATGGCCCGCGCCACCAGAAGTCCCGTGCCGGGATGAGCTGGATGGCCCTTCACCACCACCGGGCAACCGGCCGCCAAGGCTGAGGCGGTGTCTCCGCCGGCCACCGAGAAGGCGAGCGGGAAGTTGGATGCGCCGAACACCGCCACCGGGCCGACCGCGACATTGACCCGGCGCAGGTCCGGACGGGGCGGCGCACGCTCCGGCAAGGCGCTGTCAATGGTGACGTCCAGCCACTCACCCTTGCGCAGTTCGTCCGAGAACATGCGCAGCTGGTTGACCGTGCGCATCCGCTCGCCTTCGAGCCGGGCGCGCGGCAAGCCGGTCTCGGCCATAGCCGTTTCGATGAGCGGCTCGCCGATAGCGAGAATGGCCTCAGCCGCCGCCTCAAGGAACCCTGCGCGCACGTCAGGCGTCAGAGCCGCGAATGACGCCGCCGCAGCCGCCGCCAATGCGCAGGCGTCCGCTACGTCGGCTTCGCCGGCTTCGTCGTGCCAATCCGGCAGGGCCTCGCCGGTTCCAGGGTTGATGGCCTGGAACCGGCGCGCACTGCTTCGCACCTCGGCCCCTACCAGGATGGAGCCGCCGTTCGGCGCAGTCGTGGTCATCATCTTATTCCGATCAGTGGCTGTCGCGCGGGAGGCCCCGAGCCTGGGCGATGCGCTGGAAGGATTCAGCGCCTTCGAGGATGGCGCCAGTTTCAAGCTGGCCGACCTTTTCGCGCTGGATCGCCTGCCACGGGGTCTGGCTTTGCGGATAGGCATAGCCGCCCGCTGCGGCAAGGGCGGCGCGACGCTCGGCCAGCTCCGCCTCGCTGATCAGCACATCCGCGGTGCCTTTCAGCAGGTCAATGCGCACGCGATCGCCACTCTTCAGTAGGGCGAGCCCGCCACCCGCCGCAGCCTCAGGGCTGGCGTTAAGGATCGAGGGCGAGCCGCTGGTGCCGGACTGACGTCCATCGCCCAGGCACGGCAGATCGCGCACGCCTTCGCGCAACAGATAGGCCGGGGCGCGCATGTTCACCACCTCGGCCGCGCCGGGATAGCCCACAGGACCCGCGCCGCGCATGACGAGGAGGGTCTTGGAGTCGATGCCCACGGCAGGGTCGTCGATGCGCGCGTGGTAGTCCTCCGGCCCATCGAACACCACCACGGGGCCTTCGAAGGCTTCCGGGTCGTCGGGATTGGACAGATAGCGAGCGCGGAATTCCGGGCTGATCACGCTGGTCTTCATGATGGCGCTGTCGAACAGATTACCCGACAGGACGATGAATCCAGCTTCCGTGGTCAGGGGCCGATCGAACGGACGGATCACCGCTTCATCGAGAATGCGCACGTTGCGGCAGTTCTCGCCCATGGTGCGCCCATTGACGGTCATGGCGTCTTGGTCGATCAGGCCGGCGCCCATCAGCTGTTTGACCACCGCCGGCACGCCGCCCGCGCGATAATAGTCCTCACCGAGATATTCGCCGGCCGGCTGCAGGTTCACCAGCAGCGGCACCTTGTGACCGTAGTCCTGCCAATCCCGCACCGACAACTCGACGCCCATGTGACGGGCGATGGCCGCTAAGTGAATCGGCGCATTGGTGCTGCCGCCGATGGCCGAATTGACACGGATGGCGTTCAGAAACGCCGGTCGCGTCAGGATGTCGGAGGGCTTCAAGTCCTCATTGACCATGTCGACGATGCGACGGCCGGTGCGCCAGGCGCACTCCTGGCGGTCGCGGTGCGGAGCGGGGATCGCCGCCGAACCGGGCAGGCTCATGCCCAGGGCCTCGGTGAGCGAGTTCATGGTCGTGGCCGTGCCCATGGTGTTGCAGTAGCCGGTGCTGGGCGCCGACGAAGCCACCAGGCGGATAAATTCCTCGTGGTCGATTTCGCCGCGGCTGAGCATTTCGCGGGCCTTCCACACGATGGTGCCGCTGCCAGTGCGCTGGCCCTCGTGCCAGCCGTTCAGCATGGGCCCCACCGAGAGGGCGATGGCCGGAATGTTCACCGTGGCGGCGGCCATCAGACAGGCGGGGGTGGTCTTGTCGCAGCCGATGGTCAACACCACGCCGTCCAGGGGATAGCCGTAGAGCACTTCCACCAGGCCGAGATAGGCGAGGTTGCGGTCGAGGCCGGCGGTGGGCCGCTTGCCCGTCTCCTGGATGGGATGCACCGGGAATTCGATGCAGATGCCGCCCGCCTCGCGCACGCCTTCGCGCACCCGCTCGGCCAGCACCAGATGGTGACGGTTGCAGGGGGACAGGTCGCTGCCGGTCTGGGCGATGCCGATGATCGGCCGCCCCGAGCGCAGTTCCTCCAGGCTAAGGCCAAAATTCAAGTAACGCTCAAGATAGAGCGCGGTCATGTCGATGTTGGCCTCGTTGTTGAACCAGGCCTGCGAACGCAATTGTCGGGTCATTTTTCGAGCGACGTCCTGATGATCATGACATGATGGTATGGCTTGGAAGGATCGATGCGCGCCGAACCGAAATGCGGCTGGTTCGGCGTGTCGGGGAACAGTTGCGGCTCAAGCGCCACGCCATCCCCCATCCGGTAGAGGCAACCGCCCTTGCCCGGATTGGTGCCGTCGATGAAATTGCCGGTGTAGAGCTGCACGCCCGGCTCGGTGGTCAGGAGCTCCAGCACCCGGCCCGAGGCGTGATCCACCATGCGCGCGGCCAGTTCGGGCTTGGCGGTCTTGCCCTTGTCGAGCACAAAATTGTGGTCGTAGCCACGGCCGATGCGGATTTGCTCGTCGCGGCTATTGCGCAGATCCGCCTCGAGCGGCCGGCCATGGGTGAAATCGAACGCCGTGCCTTTCACTGGACGAAGTTCGCCCGTAGGGATGAGCGCCTCATTCACCGGCGTGAAGCGTGAAGCGGGAATGGTCAAATGCGCCTTAGTCGCCCCGCCCGAGGCGCAATGGCCGGACAGGTTGTACAGCGCATGGTTGGTCATGTTGAGAATTGTCGGGCGGGTGGTGGTCGCGTCGAAGGCGATGGTCAGCGCCCCGGCCTTGTCCATGGAATAGGTCACCTTGGCCGTCACCTGGCCGGGATAGCCCATCTCGCCATCGGGACTGACGTGCTCCAGGACCACCGACGCGTTAGGACCGCTCGCCACCGAAACGATACGCCAGTTGGCGCGGTCGAATCCGCCGCCGCCGCCGTGCAACGAATTGGCCCCGTTGTTGGTGGGGAGTTGGTAGGTCACGCCGTCCAGGGTGAAGCGCCCGTGCGCGATGCGGTTGGCGTAACGCCCCACGGTGACGCCGAAATAGTCCTGCACAGCCTCGTAGGCGGCCGGCGTATCGTGACCCAGGACGATATCGGCAAAGTGACCGTGGCGATCCGGCGTCAGCAATGACTGCAAGGTCGCGCCGTAGGTCAGCACGCGCGCCACGACGCCGTGACCATTGCTGAGCTCCACCGCCTCGACCTTGGCGCCGTCATGCAATTGGCCGGCGTCCAGCCTGTGCGCGCTCATGGTTTCCGCCATTGTTCCCGTCGCCGCCCCCACCGCTGCGCTCAGGGCCAAGACGGCGCCAAACGAAGCCATTGGCTTGAACATGTGCGACTCTCCCCAGCACGACTTGATCCGTTGAGGGAACATCGGATATACTCATACAAATACAATTGCAACACCTGGGGAGAATGTAAGTGGCAGTCCACACCCGAACCCGCGCGGCCGTCGCCGATTCTGGCGGCGATGGTCCGAAATCCTACGCTAAGCCATTGATTCTGCTGGCGTCACTATTTTTCATGTGGGGCTTCATCACGGTCATCAACAATACGCTTCTGCCGCACCTGCGCAGCGTGTTCGACTTGAACTACACCCAGACCACCCTCATCGAATCCACTTGGTTCGTGGGCTATTTCGTCGCCTCGCTGCCGGCCGCTTTCCTGATCGAACGGATCGGCTACCAGCGCGCCATGGTCATTGGTCTGATCATCATGACGGCCGGATCTCTAGGCATGATCCCAGCGGCGCAGTTGCCGTCCTATGAAGTGACGCTGGCCTCGCTGTTCACGGTCTCTTGCGGCATCGCGGTGCTGCAGGTGGCCGCCAACCCCTATGTGGCGGTGATCGGACCGGAAAAATCGGCGGAATCGCGCCTCACCCTCGTGCAAGCCTTCAACACCACCGGCGACGCCCTCGCTATCGTGTTCGGCAAGTATCTGATCCTCGATCGCACCGCCGGCGGCAGCACCGTGGAGGGCGTCAAGCTGACGGTCGCTCAGCGCATGGCCGACGCCCAGGCGACGCAACTGCCCTATCTGATCGTAGCGGGCGTGCTGGCGGTGCTGGCGGTGATGATCGCCCGCGCCAAGCTGCCGGCCCTCGGCGCCGCGACCCAGCGCGCCAGCGCCGAACAGCGCAAGTCCCTGTCGCTATGGCGCCACCGCAACCTCGTGTTCGGCATCGGCGGCATCTTCCTCTATGTGCTGGCCGAGATCGGCGTGGGCAACCTGTTCATCAATTTCGCCTCCCAGCCGTCCATCGGCAACGTGACCAAGACCGTCGCCGCCAACTATCTGTTGTTCGTATGGGGCGGCATGGCGGTGGGCCGCTTCGCCGGCGCCTACATCATGCGCGTGATCGCGCCGGAAAAGGTGCTGGCCTTCTTCGCCCTCAGCGCAGCGGCGGCGATGCTGGTCGCCACCTTCGCCCATGGACCGACGGCCATGTACGGTCTGATGGCGGTGGGCCTGTTCCACTCCATCATGTTCCCGACCATCTTCGCCCTGGCCATCCGCGGCCTCGGCCCGCTGACCGAGGAAGGCTCGGGCCTTCTGATCATGGCCATCGCCGGCGGCGCTCTGGTGGTGATCCAGGGCAACATCGCCGACAGCTTCGGCATCCAGTGGTCGTTCCTGGTGACGGTGGCCTGCGAGGTCTACATCCTATTCTACGCCCTGTGGGGCTCGCGTCCGACTCACGCCGACCCGCCGCCGCAACTGAGCTGAAGCGCCTTGAGCAAAATCCGATCAATCGGAATCGGATTTTGCTCATACCCAATTGAATTTAGAGCATTTTTCGCCCGAAAACCGGTTTCCACTTTTCGGAAAACGCTCTAGCGCGAAAGACGGCCCGCCCTTCTTACGAGGGGCGGGCCTTTCTTATGGCTATTGCGCCAACTCGACGCCGTAGGGCGGCAGGTCGATGTGGTCGACATAGGTCTTGCCGGTGAGCACGCCCTTGCGCGCGCCAGCGATCTCCACCTTGGCCGGGGCGTTGTTGGTGTTGACGTAGAGCACCCTTCCCTCCACTTCGCGCGCCACCACGCCAGCTGGCGTCTGCGGCCCGCGCTTCACGCCGAGCTCTGCGTAGAGCGAGCGAACCAGCGGACCCAGCAACGAGCTCTGCACATCCGTCGCCAGATAGATGGCCCGGCCCTTGCCGAAGTGATTGACGGTGATAGCCGGGCTCTTGTCCGGCGTGTTGGTGAAGCGGGCCAGGACCTTGGCCGTGCTCGGCTCCAGCACTTCGTAATAGGCGTCGCCGCCGTGGCCCGACAGGGTCGCGCCCGCATAGTCCACCTTCAGCGGCTCCCAGTGCCGATAGAAGGCGTTGGTGCGCAGGCCGAACACATCGGCCAGGCGCCCCGGCAGCGGGGTTTCGAACCACTTGCCGGTCTCGTCCACCTTGGCCGAGTAGCCGGTCATGATCACCGTGCCGCCGCCGGCCACATAGGCATGCACGGCCTCGGCGGTCTCCTTGTCCATCATGTAGGCGCTGGGCAGGATCACCAACTTGTAGCGGTCGATGCGGTCGTGACCCGGGTCGATCACCGCGGTGTCAATGTTGTCTTCATAGAGGGGCTGCAGCGCCGCCGTGGCCTGGCCGGTGTAGCTCGCCGTGAAGTACTGCTTCAGGGTATTGGGGCCAGATGGCGGATTGGTCAGCCAGTTGGTGGCGAAGGAATAGCCGATGGCCACTTGCGCCTGCCCCTGACGAGGGAAGCCCAGGGTCTTCAGCTTGGCGAACTCCTGGGCGATACGACCGAACTCGTCCACCTTCCAGGACGGCCGTCCGTCGTGATCCACCAGCCCGAACAGGGATTGCTCCTCCCCGCCGATGTGCGAGTTGAAGGTCCAGGCGAGGAAGGTCTGGCCATAGTGAGCCAGAGCGAAATAGGCCCACATGCGCGCGCGGCCTGGATCGCCATAATAGCCGCCGCCGCCCGCGGTGAACTCATTCAGCCACACCGGGCGATCGGAAGCGGCCCGGTCGGTCAATACCTCGAACGCTGCAAATAGCGGGTCGCCCGGATAGAAGCCCTGAGCGCCGAAGGTGGCGATGTCACCATACGAACGCAGCCAGTCGAAGCCCTTGGGCGCGGTCGCCCAGTAGTTGGAGGCGGTGGGCAGCTGCGGGGCCAGCTTCTGGCGCACCGCATCCAGTTCGCGCAGGGCGGCGATGGTGTCGTCCGACCAGAACCGGTGCAGATCGAGATACCGCTCGTTGGGGCCCGGTCCCTCCACATAGGGCAGCTCCACCTCGTCCCAGGCGCTGATACGGCGCGACCAGCGCTGCGTCGCCCAGGCCCGGTTCAGCACATCAAGCGTGCCGTAACGCGCCTTCAGCCAGGTGATGAAGCGCTGACGGTCGGCCTCGGAATAGGACATCTGGCCGTTGCCGACCTCGTTGTCGTACCCCACCGCCGCCACCGCCGGGTGATGAGCGTACCGGCGCAGCATGGCCTCGGCCAGGCGGCGCACCGCCGCCCGGTAGTCCGGATCAGCGATATTGTCCCAATAGCGCGTGGCCGGGTGCAGCCGCTCCCCGTGCTGGTTCACGACGTCGATCCCCGGATACTTCTTGTGCAGCCAAAGCGGCGCCGGGGCGCCGGGGATGTCGAGAATCACCTTGATGCCGGCGGCGTGCATCTGATCGAGCACGCGGTCGAACCACTCGAAGCTGAACTGTCCGTCCGCCGGCTCGAATGAATCCCACGACAGGTCGCCCATGCGCACCATGTTGAAGCCCGCCGCCTTCATGATGGCGATGTCGGCGCGGATCTGCTCGGGCGAGCGGTCGATGGGCTGGTAGCAGGTCCCCACGAACAGCTGATGAGGAAAGGTCTGAACCGCCGCCGGACGACTGGTCGCCTGGGCGAGGACGGGCGCGGGGGCGACCGCCAAGACCATGGCGCCAATGACGCCGCCGAGGGTGGGGACGATCGGATTAGTCATGTTCAAACCGTGCTGCGCGTTGGGAAGCAACAATTTGCTGCAGTAGCGAAATTGTCGACTTACGGAAATATGACTTGGTAGCGCTAACTTTTTAGCCTATGTTGGCGCAAAGACGCAAGCCTGGACTTCAAAGCGACGTCTGAATTGTCGAGGGCGGAACTGTTGATGAGTACAACCAATCGCAACACTGGGCGATCCAATCTCAAGCGAGGCTTCGCTTCTGCTGTAGCGATCGCGGGATTGATGTTGGCGGCGACGCCGGCCCTGGCCGATCGCCTTATCACCGCCGACATGACCGCCAAGGCCGGCAAGATGAGCACCGCCTGGCGCGACTGCGTCGGGGCGGACCACGCCGGCATGCTGCTGCGCAAGGCCAATGTGGACCAGCTGCAGCTGGTGGAGCGCGAGATTGGCTTTCGCTACATCCGCTTCCACGCCATCTTCCTCGACGACACCGACGCCTATCGCGAGATCAACGGCCGGCCCTATTACAATTTCGATCGGGTCGATGCGATCTACGCTGCGGCCCTGGCCGCCGGAATCAAGCCCTTTGTCGAGGTCGGCTTCATGCCCACCGACCTCGCCAGCGACAGCAAGACCATCTTTTACTGGAAGGGCAACGGCTCGCCGCCCAAGGACTGGGGCAAGTGGTCGGCCTTCATGACCGCCTTTGTGCAGCACCTGGAAGGGCGGTTCGGCCGCGACGAGGTGCGGTCCTGGCGCTTTGAAGTCTGGAACGAGCCCAATCTCGACGGTTTCTGGACCCATGGCGACCAGAAGACATATTTCGAGCTCTATGACGCCACAGCCCGCGCCATCAAGGGCGCCGACGCGGCGCTGAAGGTGGGCGGCCCCGCCACGGCCGGCGCCGGCTGGGTCCCCGAATTCCTGGCCCACGCCAAGGCGGCGGGGACCCCGGTGGATTTCGTCACCACCCACAGCTATGGCGTGGCCGGCGGTTTCCTGGACGAGAATGGCCAAGGCGACAACAGGCTGGTGCTGGATCGCAAGGCCATCATCGACGACGTGGAGCGGGTGCGGGCTCAGATCAAGGCCTCGCCATGGCCGGACCTGCCGCTCTACATCACCGAGTGGAGCACCAGCTACAATCCGCGCGACCCGATCCACGACGCCTATCTCAGCGCGCCTTTCATCCTCAACAAGCTGAAGGACACGGAGACCAGCGCCCAGTCCATGAGTTACTGGGTCTATTCGGACCTGTTTGAGGAAGCCGGTCCGCCGCCGTCCTCGTTCCATGGCGGCTTTGGCCTGCTCAATCGCGAAGGGATTCGAAAGGCGGCCTATTTCGCCTTCAAGTACCTGGCCGAGCTCGGCCCGGTGGAACTGACCAACAAGGACCGTGAAAGCTGGCTGACCCGTGACGGCGACACCTTCGCGGGGCTGATCTGGAACTACACGGTGCCGGACCAGAAGTTGTCCAACCGGCCCTATTACACGCAGATCCACCCGGCGACGGCGCTCGATCCGGTGCGTCTCAAGCTCGCCAAGCTCCATCCGGGCGCCTATCGCCTGCGGGTCTACCGCACCGGTTACAAACAAAATGATCCGTATACGACCTATATGGAATGGGGCCGGCCCACCGACCTCAGCACCGATCAGATCGCCACCTTGCAGCACCAGACCCGCGATGCGCCGGAACTCGACCAGACCATCAAGATCGGTCGCGACGGCCGCTTCGATCAGACCTTGAAGATACGCACCAATGACGTGCTGCTGCTCCGACTGGAGCGCGTCGGAAGTTAAGTCCATCCGGAGCAATATGCTGACCTCCCCTGCCTTGCTCCGTTCCTCGCCTCCCTGGCCGCGCCATTCCGGCGCCGGCCGGGGAGGCATTTCTCTTCCCAGCAGCGACAATTGTCGTATATTTGTCGGACAATTAAACAAGACCACATGCTAACGCCCTGGGCCAACCAAGCGGCGTGCTTCTCGGGAGACCCGTATGACCAGTCTGTCCAAGCGCCAGTTTCTCGCCACGCCGCTGCTCGCTGCGGCCGGGGCCAGCGCGGTAGCGGCCGAATGCCCGCCGGTGACGCCGCCTTTCGTCCCCCCGGCTGAAACCGGTCCGTTCCGCAGCACCGTGGAATCGCTGAAAACCTTCCACACGCCCGACTGGTTCCGCGACGCCAAGTTCGGCATCTGGGCGCATTGGGGGCCTCAGGCCGTGCCGCGCATGGGCGACTGGTACGCGCGCTTCATGTATGTGCCGGGCCACTATCACTACGACGCGCACCTCAAAAATTACGGCCACCCGTCCGAGCATGGCTACAAGGACATCCTGCCGCTGTGGACAGCGGAGAAGTTCGATCCCGAAGCGCTGATGGACAAGTACGCCGCCGCGGGGGCGCGCTACTTCGTCAGCATGGGCGTGCACCACGACAATTTCGATCTGTGGGCCTCGCGCCATCACCGCTGGAACGCCTCGCTCATTGGCCCCAAGCGCGACATCGTCGGCGCCTGGCGCGATGCGGCGCGCAAGCGCGGCCTGCGCTTCGGCGTGTCGGAACACCTGGGCGCCAGCCACAACTGGTTCTGGCCAAGCCACCAATGCGACCAGTTCTGGCCCAAGCTCGGCGTGGCCTATGACGGCGCCGACCCGCAATACGCCGACCTCTATCATGAGGCTCACAACGAGCCCTATCTGAACCGGGGCGGCGACTGGTACACGCGCAGTCCGAAGTTCCACAAGATCTGGTACAATCGTATCCGCGATCTGGTGGATTCCTACGAGCCGGACCTGCTCTATTCCGATGGCGGCATTCCCTTCGGCGATGTCGGACGCTCGCTGGTGGCCCACCTCTACAACACCAGCATCGCTCGCCACGGCAAGCTGGAGGCCGTCTATAACTGCAAAGACCTCGGCTCCGGCGAGTTCTACAAGGAAGTGGGCGTGCAGGACGTCGAGCGCGGCGTGATGCATGGCATCAATCCCCTGCCCTGGCAGACCGACACCTCCAACGGCGACTGGTTCTACAGCGACAACTACAATTACAAGACCGCCGACGACGTGCTGGCCATGCTGGCGGACATCGTCAGCAAGAACGGCAACATGCTCTTGAACGTGGTGCTCTACGCCGACGGCAGTCTGCCGCCGGAATCGGCCAAGCTGCTGGATGAGCTGGCGCCGTGGATGAAGGTCAATGGCGAGGCCATTCACGGCACCCGCCCGTGGAAGATCTATGGCGAGGGCCCCACCGAAGGCGCGGCCGGCGCCTTCAAGGAGTTCACCCAGTACACCGCCGCCGACATCCGCTTCACCACGCGCGGCGAGACGCTTTACGCCATCACGCTGGGCGAGCCGAAGGGCCGCGTCAGCATCACCAGCCTGCGCACCGGCAATCCGCATGAGGCGCGCACGGTGAAGAAGGTGGAGCTGTTGGGCGCCGGCGCGCTGCACTTCCGCCAGACCGCCGAGGCCCTGGTGGTGGAGCTGCCGGAGCGCCTGCCCACCCGCCACAGCAGCGCGCTGCGCATTCACGTCTAAGCCGGCGAGGCCTGGTTAACAAAAAAACCCGATGGGCCGGCGCCCATCGGGTTTTTCTTTGCCGAAATGAACCCGCTCAACGCGCGGCGAAGTCGAGCAGCGACACCGAATAGGCCGGTACGGTCTGCACGAAATCCCGCGACAGGCCATGCACGGTTTGCCGCTTGGGGGCGATCAGCTCAGGCTGGTCGAGCGAATTGCTGTCGCCCGGGTCCTTGCCGGCCAGCACCGTCAGCGTCCCCGTGTCGGCGACGTTATGGGCGCCGCGGAGCACCACGTGGATTGGTTGGGCTGAGCCGCTGCGATTGACCAGCTTCAGCTGCACATGGCCATCGCTCGTGCGCTTGGTCGCCACCCAATAGAGGGCGGGGAAGGTCTTGCCCTCGGCGGTGAAGTCCGGAACGTTCGCGCCCTCGGAGGCCAGCACCGCATCGCCGCGCCCCGCCCCGAACATCTGCAGCACATGATAGGACGGCGTGCCGTAGTTGCGCAGGGCGTCATAGCCGATCAGGTTGGGCGCCCACTGCACGGAATTGTCTTTGGCGGGACCGCCGCTATGGCTGAGGTTGGCCAGCAGCGGGGCGTAGGCGTTCATGATCACCAGGTCCGCATTGCGCTCCAAACCCGTGAGGTAGGCGGCGTCGGCCAGGGCTGCGCGTAAGGTAGGCATGCGCCAACCGTCGTGGGAGGCCCATTCGCCCACAAACACCTTGGGCTCAGCGCGTGAGCGGTTGTCGTACTCGTGCACACGGGCATAGGTCTCCGTCTCGCCCTTGAAAGCGTAGAAGTGCTCATCAAGCATGTCCGGCCGTTGCGAGGGCGTGGCCGAGAGGGCGGCGGTGGAGATCAGCTGCAGGTTCGGATACTTGGCCTTGATGGCGCTATAGAAGGCCTTGAAGCGCACATCGTAGCTGCCTGAGTTATCGAAGAAGTCCTCGTTGCCGATCTCCACATAGTGCAGCGGGAACGGCGCCGGATGACCGTCGGCGACGCGGCGCGCGCCCCACTTGGTGCTGGCGTCGCCGGTAACATATTCAATCTCGTCCAGCGCATCCTGGATGAACGGTTCGAGGTCCTTGGCCGTATCCACGTGCTGGCCGTTCAGCGCATAGCCGGCGAACACGGCCAGCACCGGCTCGGCCTTCAGGTCCTCGCACCAGTCGAGCATCTCGAGCAGGCCCATGCCGTCGGTGGACCAGTAGTTCCAGGGCGAGCGGTGGCCGGGGCGTTGCTCCAGGGGGCCGAGAGTGGCCTTCCAGTCGAAGCGCTGACCGAAGGTGTCGCCCTCCAGATAGTTGCCGCCCGGCAGGCGGATGAAGGCCGGCTTCATGGCCGCCAGCTTTTCCATCAGGTCCGGGCGCAGGCCGTTGGCCCGGTTGTGGTAGGTGGGCCCGAACAAAGACACCTGCTGCAGCCAGAGCTTGGCCGGCGTCTCGGTGGTCAGGGTGAAGTGGTTGGCCTTGGAAGGCGCAACGGCGCCTGTGTGCAGCGTCACTTCAAACCGCTTCCACTTCGGACCAACGCCAGTGACCGTGGCCGAGGCGAGGGTCTCGCCCCCATCGCTGACGATGGCAAGCTTGATCGGCCCAGCGTCGCCTTCCGCATGGGCGAAGAAGGAGGCGGTGTAAGTGGTGTTGGGCCGCGCCGGCACGCCCCAATAGCCGGTGTTGGCGACGCCTACGGCATGGCCCGGCGCCGCCTTGCTGGCGTCCACGGCGAGACTGATGTGCTGGATGTCGTTGAGCGGATAGGCCCAGTCGATGCCGACGGTCCCAGCGCCCACGGGCGACCAGTAGATCGGGTTATCGGCGCGATAGGCGATCCCCTCCTCGCCCTTGATGGTGCGATTGCGCAGGAGCTCGCCGTAAAGGCCGCCCTCATAGGCGAAATTGATCTCCTCGGTCATCAACCCATAGAATTTCGGATCGATCTTGGCCTTGGTCTGATCAAGGGCGATGGTGATGGTCGGTTTGGCCGGCGCATCCGCCGCCACGGCCTGGCTGAGCGAGGCCAGCATCAGGGGCAGTGCGGCGAAGGCGAGCAGTCGTTGTTTCATGGCGAGTGATCTCATTGATCTGTAGCGACGGGGATCTGTAGCGACGGGCTCAGCGGCCCACGATTCGGACGAGCTTGGGCGCGGCGGCGACCAGGGCCTTGTCCTCGCCGCTGGCGCTGAGCACGCCTGTGGCGTCATGCCAGGTCAGGGTGGTGACGCCGCCCTTGCCCTTTTCATAGTCGTAGGAGACGCCGTCGTCGTCATAGAGAGCGAACACCCCGTCCTTGCCCGGATAGACCCGCAGCTCGCGGATCGCCTGATGCGTGGCGGTGGACTGGATGTCGGCGCCGATGGGCAGGATGGAGCCGGCGCGCACGAACACCGGGATACGGTCGATGGGCGCGGCGGCCTTCACCCACCGGCCGCCGGCCAGCTTTTCATTGGTCCAGAAGTCGTACCAGTCGCCGGCGGGCAGATAGACGTCCTTCTCGGTCTGCCCCTGCTCGGTCACTGGCGCCACCAGCATGGCCGGACCGAACATGTACTCGGTCCCGAGATCAGCTACCTTCGGATCATTGGGGAAGTCCATCCACAGGGGGCGCATGAACGGCGCGCCGGTATCGTAGGTCTTGCGCGCCTGCGAGTAGATGTAGGGGATCAGCTGATAGCGCAGGCGGTCATAGCGCGCCATGATCGCCTCGGCTTCCTTGCCATAGGCCCAGATCTCAGTGTTGGGGTGGTTCCCGTGCAGGCGCAGGGTGGGCATGAAGACGCCGTACTCGAACCACCGCGTCAGCAGCTCCGGATAGTCGTGGTAGCCGCCGAGGCTGGCCGCGGCCTCGCCCGGATCCACCAGGGGCGCCTTCACGCCGCCGCCCGACTGCGGCAGCCACTGCCAGCCGGCGATGTCGTTGCCCCAGTAGGCGACGCCCGAGGCGGTCATGTTGAGCCCGGTGGGGATCTGGCGTTGCAGGGCCTCCCAGGTGGGATCGATGTCCGACGACCAGAACAGAGCGCCGGTGCGCTGCGAGCCGAGATAGGCCGCGCGGGACAGGATCAGCACCCGCTGTTTGGGCTTCCAGACGCGCATGCCGTCGGCCACGCCCTCCACATGCAGCAGCGGGAAGACGTTGTGATAGCGTTCGCCCGATCCGATCGAATAGAAGGCCCCGTCCGGCACCAGGTCCGGCTCGGTCTCATCCAGCCACGGATAGTCGAAGCCATGCGACAGGATGTTGTCGCGGGCATGCTCCCAGAACCACTTGCGCGCTTCGGGATTGGTCTCGTCGATCAGGGCGCCGGCGCGGTCGGAACGGAACGGCAAGCCATCGATGGCCTTGCCCTCCTTGTCCTTCAGCAGGAAGCCCTTGGCGTCCAGTTCGTTGAAATAACGGCTGGAGGTCTCGAACCGGGGCCAGATGGAAATGATCGAATGGAGCCCCAGGTCGTGCAGCTCGCGATTCATGCCGTCGGGATCGGGGAATTCCGCAGGGTTGATGTCGAGCTGGCCCATGCGGGTCCAGTAGAACCAGTCCACCACCATGACATCGAGGGGATAGCCCTTGTCGTGGTAGGTGTGGGCGACGCGCAGGATTTCTTTCTGGCTGTCGTAGCGGGCCTTGGACTGGATCAGGCCGAACGCCGCCTTGGGCGGGATGGGCGTGCGTCCGGTGACGCGGGCATAGGCCGAATAGAGCTGCTCCGGGGTGTCGCCCACCACCAGGAAGAAGCTGACCCGCTCGCCGACGGTCGACTGCAGCGAGGTGTGGCCGCGGATCGCGGCGGAGAGCCGGGTCTGCGAAGGATTGTCCCAGATGACGCCATAGCCCTTGGACGACACCAGGAACGGCACGCAAACCTGTTCGCCCGCGGGAGCGTCGTACCAGTGCTGGCAATCGATCACCCGGCCCCGCAGGTCGAGCGATCCACGGCTCTCCTGGTTCTGGCCCATGCCGTAATAATGTTCGTCGGCCGCCGTGCTCAGCGACACGCCGACCTGATAGGTGGCCTCACCCGCCACCTTATGCGGCGACATCTCCCAGCCGCCCACCGACACCAGCGTCTGGCCGGCGGCGTTGCGCAACTGCAGGCTCACCGGCGGCAGGGACGGTGCAAAATAACGATCCATCGGCGAGGGGACGCGCGGCGCCGGGGCCGGATCTACGTGCAGCGACAGAGCAGAGCTGACAAAGCTGTCGCCGTTGGCGTCGGCCGTGTGGCGCAAGCCTGCGCTGTCGGCATTGTGGGTCAGTACGCCGTAACCGGGCCCCTTCAGCGCCTCAGCCTTGTCCACGGCGATGGTCACATGCACCACGTTCGGGCCATAGGCTTCCACGCTGACCCAGGCGCCGTCGCGATCCAGCGTGACGACGCCAGCCTCAGACGCCGGGGCTTCTGGCGCCGGGGCGGCGAATGCGCCGGACGCAGCAAGGATGAGCGCCGCAGCCGAAATGGCGAAGGGGGAACGCATGAGAGTCCTCCGAAACTTTTATTGATCGCGAAAGGCCGTTACGCCATGCGTTTGTTATCGCTACCATTGCGCTCTGGCCCGACCATGTCAAGCCAAGCGGGGGTCGAAGCTCAGCGCCGCCGTACTTCGCGGCCGGCCCGATCCCCGTCGTCGCGGGAACTCGAACCTTGGGCGCTCTACGGCGTCGGGATGTACTTTTGCTTGTCGAGCACATCGGGATCGCTCGACAGCTTATAAAGATACTGCCGGCGCGACGCCTTGTCCTTGAGCGCACCCATTTCCGCCCGCTGCGCTTCGGTAAGGGTGAAGCGGCTAAAGCCGTGCGCGGCCATGCACTTGCGCACTTCCACGAACATTAGGTCTTTGATCCGCGCATATTGCGTCTTGGGCTGAGCAGCCATCTCGATGGCCTGCCGATCATGCTCGCGGGCCGCAATCTCGGCGTTAGCGGCGTTGTAGCTGCCCCCCTGGCGGGAAGTCCCGCCGTCTCGGCTGACTTCCAAGTAGGTTGTGCGATCATAAAGCGCATCCATTTCGGTGGAGGCGGTCCGCAGCGTGTTGACCGGATCAGAATGGTCGATGTCGGCGGCTAGGCCGACCTTGCCGCATTCCAGCGCATCGTCGCGATACTGATCATAGCTGATATTGGCCTTGCCCCAGGCCACCGTGGGAATGTCGCGCGTTTGGGCCTGAGCCGCTTCGCCGCACAGCATGAAGAGCGACGTCGCCGCCAGGGCGAGCCGTGCGCCACGGCGGAGCTTCGCGTCCTGCTGGGCTGAATTTGACAACATTACGATGATCTCCCCGTTTGTATCGCTGTTCCAACTGACCGCGCTGAGATCGCACGATCCGTCGACTGGCTTTCTTGGCCATATTGTATGATGATAACGCTATCAATTCCAACGATCAATTCCGACAAACGGATGATTGGATCGCCGCATTCCCCTCGAACGACCGGGCAGAAAGACACGCAACCGCTTTACCTTGACGCTTGGGTCAAGCTTGACCTTGAGGATTTGGTCAATACGGTGCCCCTGAATGGTGCGACAAATTCGCCGCTCCGCCGGAAAGGGCGACATGATGGATCAGCATGAGACGGATGGCGGCGGAAGCTCAGCGCGCATCCATCGTACCATCGCCCGCAATCTCGGCACCGCCATCTTGGCCGGTGAATACAAGCCGGGCGAAAAACTGGACGGCGAGATCGAGCGCTCAGAATCCCTGAACATTTCCCGCACGGCCTACCGCGAAGCCATCCGCATCCTCATCGCCAAAGGCATGATTGAAAGCAAACCCAAGGCGGGCACGCGAATCACGCCGCGCAAGAAGTGGAATCTGCTCGATCCCGAAGTCCTGGATTGGATGTTCTCGACGCGTCCGGACAAGAAATTTGTCGAGGACCTGTTCGAACTGCGCAACCAGATCGAGCCCAGCGCGGCGGCCCTGGCGGCCAAGCGACACACCGCCAATCAGCTGGCGGCGATGGACGAAGCCCTGCGCAACATGAAGAAATACGGTCTCGCCACCGCGGAAGGCCAGGAGGCGGACCAAATCTTCCACAGCGTGCTGTTGGAAGCGACGCACAACGAGGCTCTGGCCACACTGGCCAGCACCATCGGCGCAGCGGTGCGATGGACCACCCGTTTCAAGCAGGAGCGCATGCCCAATCCCCGAGATCCGCTCGATGAGCATATTGCGTTGCGCGACGCCATCGCCTCTCGTGATCCTGAAGCGGCCAGCGCCAGAATGCGCGAGTTGCTGCACATGGCGCTGCAGGACATGGGCGAAAACCGCTAGGCTCGCCTCTTCCCGGGGTGGTCGCCCTTGAACAACTCTCTTTTGTCGTACAAATAAGCGAAGCTTTGCGCATCGCAAGTCCGACAAGAAGGGGCGCGACCATGGGCGGGGTCACTTACACGAGCATGCCACAGCGCATGGGCCTCAAGAACGCTCTTTTACAAACGGCGCTGGCCGCAATCTTGTCGCTGCTGTCGCTGACGGCTCCCGCCACAGCTGCCGCACAGCCCCCATCCCCGGCGGTCAAACCCTTTTCGACCATCCTCTATGGGGCCGCCTACTACCACGAATACATGCCCTATGAGCGGCTGGATAAGGACATCGCCCTGATGAAGGCGGCGGGGTTCACGGTGGTGCGCATGGGCGAATCCACCTGGAGCCTGTGGGAGCCGGAAGACGGCCGCTTCGACTACGCCTGGATGGATCGGGTGGTGGAAGCCATGGGCAAGGCGGGGATCAAGGTGATCCTCGGCACGCCCACCTATTCCGTGCCCGCCTGGATGGCGCATCAACACCCGGAAATCCTCGTCCGGCGTATGAACGGCGACAGTCGCGGCGCTCCAGCCGCCTATGGCATGCGTCAGAACATGGATACTGACGCGCCCGCCTATCGCTTCTACGCTGAGCGGCTGATCCGTCATCTGGTGGCGCACTATCGCGACAACCCCGCCGTTATCGGCTGGCAAATCGACAATGAGACCTCCAGCTACGGCGCCGCCAACGACGATGTGTTCATCGGATTCCAGCATTATCTGGAGAAGAAGTTCGGCACGCCGGAGAACCTCAGCAAGGCCTGGTTCCTGAACTACTGGGGGCAGAACCTGCACAGCTGGGAAGACCTGCCCACTCGCGACGGCGCCCAAAGCACCGGCTACAAACTGGAATGGACCCGCTGGAGCCAGCACCGGGTCAGCGAATTTCTGCATTGGCAGGCGGGCTTGGTGCGCGAGCTGGCGCGGCCCGATCAGTTCGTCACCACCGACTTCGCCGGCGTCATGCACGGCGACGTCAATGAGGAGGATGTGGCCAGCGCCCTCGATATGCCCTCCACCAACATCTACCACTGGGGGACGCAGGATCAGTACAACGGCTGGGACCAGACGCTGAATGCGGACTTCAGCCGCGCCCTGAAGGGCGGCAATTTCCTCGTCACCGAGACCAACGCCCAGACCACCGACTGGTCGTCGTCGTTCCAGTATCCGCCCTATGACGGCCAGCTGCGCGAGGACGCCTACACGCACGTCTCCAACGGCGCCAACATGGTGGAGTACTGGCATTGGTCCTCCATCCACGCCAACCAGGAGACCTATTGGAAAGGCGTGTTGTCGCACGACCTCGAGCCCAATCGCATCTATGCGGAGGCCAGCCGCACCGCGCACGAGTTGCGGAAGATCGGGCCCAAGCTCGCCAACCTCCGCTTTCACAACGACGTGGCGATCCTGTGGAGCCGGGACTCCATGAATGCGCTAGGCGACATGCCCTTCGCCTCCAACAGCCAGTGGGGCGGCGGCGGGACCAAGGCCGACTATGCAGGTCTGGTGCGGCAGTTTCACCGCACGCTCTATGACCTCAATGTCGGCGCGGATTTTGTCTTTCCGGAAACCGTCGATTTCTCGCGCTACAAGCTGCTGATCGTCCCGGCGCTCTACATCGCCGACGACGCCCTCCTGCAGCGCATCTCCGACTATGTCCGCCACGGCGGTCACGTGCTGATGACCTTCAAGAGCGGCTTCGCCAACGAGAACGCCGCCGTGCGCTGGACCATGGCGCCAGGGCCGCTGCGCGCCGTGCTGGGCTTCCACTATCAGGAATTCTCCAACCTCGCCCAACCGCTGGCGCTCAAGGGCGATCCTTGGCAAGCGGGGAGCGAGAACAAGGTCAGCTATTGGGCCGAGTTGCTGGAGTGCGACACGGCCAAGCCCCTCGCCAGTTACGATCATCCCTTCTTCGGCCGTTGGCCCGCCATCACGCGCAATATCTTCGGCGCCGGCGAGGCGGTGTATGAAGGGACCTATCTCTCCGACAAGCTGCAGGCGGCGATCGTGAAATCGCTGCTCGACGAACTGAAACTGCTGGGACCGGATCAGGCCTTGCCGCCATCGCTGCACGTCCGCACGGCGTCCAACACTCTCGGCCGCGACGTGCATTTCTACTTCAACTACTCGGCCAAGCCCGCGACGCTCACCTATGCGCACAAGGCGGGCCACGATCTGCTCACCGGTCAAGCGGTCGCCGCCGACAAGACCATCAGCCTCGCGCCCTGGGACCTCGCCATCGTCGAGGAATACTAACTTCGATCGGCCCGAGGTTCAGTCCTTCGCCGCGACGGCGTCAGTGCCGCGGTGCACCAGGGTGAAGGGGAAGGTGCGGCGATCTGAGCGCGGCGGCGCCCCGGCGCGATGCGAGGCCACCGCATCAAACAGCAGGTCCACCGCCGCACTAGCCATCTCCGCCACCGGCTGACGGACGGTGGTGAGCTCCGGCCAGATCGTCGTGGCCAGCGGCGTGTCGTCAAAGCCGCACACTGACAAGGCGCCGGGCACGTCGATTCCCTTGCGATGGGCCACCGCCACAGTGGCGATCGCCATGTCGTCGTTACTGGCGAAGATCGCCGTGGGACGACGGGGCAAAGCAAGAAGCCGCTCGGCCGCATCAAGGCCGGACCGATAGGTGAAGTCGCCTTGGGCGAAATACTGAGGGTCGGGATCGATCCCCGCAGCGGCAAGCGCTGCGACATAGCCGTCGCGGCGGCGCGCGCTGGCGGTCTGAATCTGGCTGCCGACGATGAAGCCGATGCGCCTATGCCCCAGGGACAGAAGATGCTCGGTCATGGTTCGCGCGGCGGCGAAGTCGTCGATGCTGATGGAAATCAACCCTTCGATCGGCAGGCCGGAGGCCACCGCCGCCGCCGGCACGCCCGCCTCTTGCACCAGATCAAGCAGCGGCTGGGAATTGCACAAGGGCGGCGGCAGGATCAATGCATCGACGCCCGATTTCAAAAGGTGCCGAGCGGCGGCCAGCTCGCTTTCACCCGGATCGCACTTTTCCACCAAGAGCTGCACGTCGCGGCGTTGGGCCTGATCGAGGCCGCCCACCAGAAATTCGCTCAGATAGGAGGCTGAGGGATTGGAATAGAGCAGTCCGATCGACACGCTACGGCCCCCGGCCAACCGTCGGGCGGCAATGTTGGGGGAATAGTGAAGCTGGGCGATGGCGCGCTCCACTGCGGCGCGGCGATCGGCGCTCACATTGTTGCCGCCATTCAATACGCGCGAGACCGTCATCGGCGAAACGCCCGCCTGACGCGCCACGTCGATTATCCGCGGGCCGTCCCCGCCGCGCCGATTGGATCGTTCCTTGGTCACGCTACCTGAAAGCTCCTTCGGGCCGTCGGCGAATCATCGCGATGATCGATCCTATAAGACGCTAACTCCCTGTCATTGTTGTAATATAGCGCCACCATATGGCCGTCCATCTTAGTCGTCGCTTTCGGACGGCGTCGAGGCTCCTGTTGGGGCGCATCACGGTTGTCGATAATCGACGAGTCGCGCGCCGATGGGCGCAAACCTCGTCTGCGCCGGGTCTCGGCATCGCCAGGGCTTGAGGTGAAAAATCTACCTTGATGGCGTTACCATTTATTTTGTATGACAATACAGCATAGAAACGCACACCAAAGGGAGAGCAGTATGGTTCGAGTGGGTCACGCTTTGCACGCCGCTGCCGCCTGCCTCATGGCGGGGACGAGTCTGGCGGTTGGCGCGACGTCGTTCGCCGCCGATGCGCAAACGACGTCGCCGCGCGGCCTCGCCCATGCGGATCGCTGGCCCGCCGCGCACAGCCAAGGCCTGGTCGATCGCGCCACTGAAGCGAAGATCAGCAAGATCATGGCCGGCATGTCGCTGGAGGAAAAGATCGGCCAAATGATCCAGGCCGACGTCGCCTCCATCAGCCCGGAGGATCTGCGCCATTATCCGTTAGGCAGCATCCTGGCGGGGGGCAGCTCGCCGCCGCTGGGCGCGCCGGACCGTTCCGCCGTGGGACCGTGGCTGGCCACGGTGCGGGCCTTCAGCACCGTGGCGCTGGAGAAGCGCAAGGGCCATACGCCGATCCCCATCATGTTCGGCATCGACGCGGTGCACGGCCACAACAATGTCGTGGGCGCTACGCTCTTCCCGCACAATTCCGCCCTCGGCGCCGCTCGCGATCCGGACCTGATGCGCCGCATCGGCAAGGCCACCGCTGAAGAAGTCGCCGCCACCGGTATGGACTGGGTGTTCGCCCCGACCCTCGCCGTGCCGCAGGACAGCCGCTGGGGCCGCACCTACGAAGGCTATTCTGAAGACCCGGCCGTGGTGCGCGCCTATGCCGGCGCCATGATCGAGGGGCTTCAAGGCGAGCCTGGGAAAGGCACGCTGCAAGCAGGTCGCGTCTCGGCCACCGCCAAGCACTTCCTGGGCGACGGGGGCACCACCAACGGGATCGACCAGGGCGACACCGAGGCCGACGAAAGCCATCTGATCAGCCTCCACTCCGCCGGCTACCCGCCCGCCATCAAGGCCGGCGTGCGCACGGTCATGGCCAGCTTCAACAGCTGGCAAGGGGCGAAGATGCACGGCAACAAAAGCCTGCTCACCGACGTGCTGAAGAAGAAGATGGGCTTCGAGGGCTTCATCATCGGCGACTGGAACGGCCACGGCCAGGTGCCCGGCTGCTCCAACACCGATTGCCCCACCGCCTTCAACGCGGGGCTCGACATGGCCATGGCGCCGGACAGCTGGAAGGGACTGTTCGACAACACCCTGAAGGAAGCGCGCGCCGGCAAGATCCCCAAGGCGCGGATCGACGACGCGGTGCGGCGCATCCTGCGGGTGAAGCTGAAGTCGGGCCTGTTCGACACCCATCGGCCCTTCGAGCATCATCCCGAAGTGATCGGCTCGCCCGAGCACCGCGCCATCGCCCGCCAAGCCGTGCGCGAGTCCCTGGTGCTGCTGAAGAACAATGGCGTCCTGCCCCTGAAGGCTTCGTCCCACGTGCTGGTGGCGGGCGAGGCGGCGAATGACATCGGGCTGCAATCGGGCGGCTGGACCCTGTCCTGGCAAGGCGACGGCAACACCAATGCTGATTTCCCCAACGGCCAATCCATCTATTCAGGCATCGCCGAAGCCATGAAGGCGAGCGGCGGCAAGGCGACCTTGAGCGTCGACGGCAGATACAGCGAAAAGCCCGACGCAGCCATCGTCGTGTTCGGCGAGAAGCCTTATGCCGAAGGCCTGGGAGATATCGGCACCATGTCCTTCAGCGCTGCTGATCAGGCCTCGCTGGCCCTGCTGCGCAAGTTGAAGGCGGCGGGGATTCCGGTGGTCACGGTGTTCCTGTCCGGCCGGCCGCTGTGGACCAATCCGGAGCTCAATCAGTCCGACGCCTTTGTCTCCGCGGGCCTGCCAGGCAGTGAAGGCCCCGGCATAGCCGATGTGATCGTCGGTGACGCCAAGGGCCGGCCGCGCCACGACTTCAAGGGCAAGCTCTCCTATGTGTGGCCGGCGGAAGCGGGCCAATTCCAGCACAACGGCGGTCGGTCCGGCGAACCATCGCTCTTCCCGCTGGGCTATGGGCTGAGCTACGCCCACGGCGGCAAGGTGGGCCCGCTCAGTGAAGATCCGAAGTTCAGCGGCATCACCGCCAACAAGTCGCTCTACTTCGCCGACGGCAAGATTCCGGCCCCGTTCAGCCTGGTTCTCGGCGAGGGCGTGACAAGCCGGATGACCGATTCCGCCACTCGTCAGGAGGGCGCGCTGCAGCTGACCTGGCGCGACGGCGCTTCGGCCAAGGCCTCCATCGATGGCGCCGACATTGATCTGACCAAGGAAACCAACGCTGAGGTGATGCTGGAAGCGACCTATCGTGTGGATCGCGCCCCCGCCGGTCATGCGACCCTGGCCATGGGCTGGGGAACCGTCGACGCTCGCGAGATCTTCGCCGCTGGCGAAGGTTGGCGCACCGTGCGCCTGCCGCTCAAGTGCTTTGTCGATCGCGGCGGCACGGCCGGGCATATGCATCCGGTGTTCACGTTGAGCGCCACCGGGCCCTTTACGGTGTCCATCGCCTCGGTCCGCCTCGTGCCCCAGGCGCCGGGCGGCGTCTGCCCGGCTGAAAAGTGAGACTCTGCGTCATGCGAAACTTGATGAAGGCGGGGCTCGCGGCGGCCTTGCTCGCCGCCACCAGCGGAAGCGCTCTGGCGCAATCGGGCCCGACGCCCCTTCCCCGCATCGAAACGCGCAACGGCCACCATGCGCTGATGGTGGATGGCGCACCGTTCCTGATGCTCGGGGCGCAGGTCAATAACGCGTCGAACTATCCGGCCATGCTGCCGGAGGTCTGGCCGACCATCGAACAGCTGCACGCCAACACGGTGGAGATTCCCGTGGCGTGGGAGCAAATCGAACCTCGCGAAGGACAGTTCGACTTCTCCTATCTCGATACGCTGTTGAAAGAGGCGCGCCAGCGCCACATGCGCCTGGTGCTGTTATGGTTCGGCACCTGGAAGAACACCGCGCCCTCCTACGCCCCGGCCTGGGTGAAGCTCGATCCCAAGCGCTTTCCGCACATGGTCGACGCCCACGGGAACATGCACTACGCGCTGACGCCGCATTCGCGGACCACGCTCGAGGCCGACAAGCGGGCCTTTGTCCGCTTGATGGACTATCTCAAGGCCAACGATCCCGACAACACGGTGATCATGATCCAGCCGGAGAACGAAGTCGGCAGCTATGGCAGCGTGCGCGACTTCGCCCCCGCGGCGCAGAAGCTGTTTGACGGGCAAGTACCGGCCGCCCTGCTGAAACAGGTGCATAAGAAGCCCGGGACCTGGCGTCAGGTGTTCGGCTCGGACGCTGACGAGTTCTTCCACGCCTGGTCCATCGCCGCCTACGTCAATGAGATCGCTACGGCGGGCAAGGCGGTGAAGAACCTGCCCATGTATATGAACTGCGCCCTCCCCTCGGCCTTCGGTCGCCAGAACGCGGCTACCTACGCCAGCGGCGGGCCCAATCAGTTTGTGATCGATGTCTACAAGGCGGCGGCGCCGGCCATCGATGTGGTGGCGCCGGACATCTATGTCCGCGACCACGCCGCCTACATGACCTATCTTGGCGCCTATGCCCGGCCGGACAACGCGTTGTTCGTGCCCGAGACCGGCAATGATCGCGACTACGCCCGCTACTTCTTCGCGGTGACGGGTAAGGGGGGCATCGGCTTCGCCCCCTTCGGCATGGATCAGACCGGCTTCTTCAACTATCCGCTGGGCGCCAAGGAACTCGACCCGGCGACCGTCGAAGCCTTCGCCCGCAACTACCGTCTCTTCGCCCCCATGCAGCGCGAATGGGCGCAATGGGCTCTTGCTGGTCACACCTGGGGCTCGGACGAGCCCACCGACCCGAAGGCGGAGCACAAGGAGGTGCTTCACCTTGGGAAATATGACCTCGCCGCCACCTACGGCCAGTTACAGTTCGGCTGGGATGCGCCTACCGGCAATCCCCAGCCCACGGGCGGCGTCGCGGTGGCGCAGTCCGGCGACAACGAGTTCATCGTCACGGGCTATGACGCCCGCGTCGCCTTCTCCCTGGCTCATCCCGCTGAGCGGGAAAACCTGATGATGCTGCGGGTCGAGGAGGGATATTTCGACCATGGCAAGTGGGTGTTCCGCCGGGTGTGGAACGGCGACCTGACCGACTATGGCCTCACCTTCACCAAGCGCGAGCAGGTGTTGAAGATCACCCTCGCCACCTTCCGCGGCATGGCGCCGATCCCCGTCGGCAACCCCAACTAAGAGACCAAGATGAATCGACATCTTTGCAGCACCGCGGCCGCAGCCCTCATTCTCGGCCTATCGGCGTCGGCGGCCTCGGCGCTCGCCGCGACGCTGAGCGTAGATACGCCGATCACCACGAATGCGGTGCTGCAACGGGACCGCGCCATCGCCTTGAGCGGCGACGCTCCCGCCGCCAGCACGGTAAGCGTCGAATTCGACGGCGCTCACCTGACCGCCACCGCCGACCAGGCGGGCCGTTGGCGCATCGTGCTGCCGCCCCACGTCGCGGGCGGCCCCTATGTGCTGACGGTGCGCGACGGCGCCGAAACGCTCAGCTTCGACAATGTGGCCGTGGGCGATGTCTGGCTCTGCTCGGGCCAGTCGAACATGGAGTTCACCCTGCGCCACGCCAGCAATGGTGATGGAGAGGTGGGCGGCGCCGGCAATCCCATGCTGCGGCTTTACAACATACCGCGCGCGTCGGCGCCGGCGCCCCAGTCGCACTTCAGCGCGCCCGTGACCTGGCAGGCCGCCTCCCCCACCAGCGCCGCCGATTTCTCCGCCGCCTGCTTCATCATGGGCAAGGAACTTCAGGCGCGGCAGCATATTCCCATCGGTTTGATCTCCTCGGCCTTCGGCGGATCGGCCATCGAGTCCTGGATCAGCCGCGAGGCCCTGGCCACGGTCCCCCGCTACCACCCCGACCTCGCTCAGCTCGATCTCTACGCCGCCGACCCGGACGGCGCGGTAAAAGCCTGGGCCCTCAAGCTCGAGTCCTGGCTAGGCGCACGGGCCAAGGCCCCGGCCGACGCCAAGTGGCGCAAACTGTCGAAGCTGACCTATTGGGAGAGCTGGGGCGACCCGGCGCTCGCCGATTTTGACGGCATTGGCTATTACCGTGCGCATGTCGTCCTCACCGCCGCCCAAGCCGGCGCGGCGCAATTGCACCTGGGCGCCATTGACGACATGGACCTGACCCGGGTGAACGGCGCCGTGGTCGGCGCCGACTCGCCCTGGGACAAGCCGCGTCGTTACGCCTTGCCGGCGGGGGTGCTGCGCACCGGCGACAATATCATCGACGTGGTGGTGGTGGACACTGGCGGCGGCGGCGGCATGTGGGGCGAGGCCCCGCGCAAGCTGGTTTTGGCTGACGGCTCGGAGATCGCCTTGAGCGACTGGAGCTTCACGCAAGGGGCGGCCTTGGCCGAGACCGGCTTCCCGCCCGGTCCGCCGTGGCTGGGCGCGGCTGGGCGCACGACGCTCTACAACGCCATGATCGCGCCCTTGCACGGCTACCCGCTGAAGGGCTTCGCCTGGTATCAGGGCGAGGCCAACGCCGGCGACGCCAAAGGCTATGCTGAACTGGAGCCGCTCCTGGTGCGCGATTGGCGAGAGCGCTTCGGCGCCCAGCCGTTCCTCACCGTGCAGCTGGCTGGTTTCGGCCCGCGCACCAGCCAGCCGGTGGATGACGCCTGGGCCCAATTGCGCGACGTGCAGCGCCGGGCAGCCGACGCCGACCCGGCCATCGGCCTCGCCAGCGCCCTCGATGTGGGCCAGGTCTATGACATCCATCCCACCGACAAACAGAGCGTGGGCCATCGCCTGGCCCTGGCCGCGCGACACATCGCCTTGGGCGACAAGGTGGAGGACCGCGGTCCCTCGCCCATTTCGGTACGGCGCGAGGGCAAAACCATCGTGGTGCGTTTCGCCCATGGGCCGCTGCAGTTGGTGGGCGGGGGCGAGGCCCTGGGCTTTGAACTCTGCGACGCCAAGGCGCACTGCCATTTCGTATCTGGGCGGCTTGAGAAGGACACTATCGTTCTCGCGGATGACAAGTCCGCGCGCGAGGTGCGCTACCTGTGGCAGGCGAGCCCGCTGGTCAATCTCTACAATAAGGCAGGTCTGCCGGCGACCGGCTTCGCTCTTCCAATCGCCAAGACGCACGGCGACTGACGCAGGCGTTGTGGCGTGGGTCAGCCGGCCCGCGCCGCCTGCGGTTGCGGTGCAAAGCCCGAGCGCCGCACCTGCTCAATGAGGTCGCGGTGCTTGGGCAAGGTGGCCAGCGCCACGTCGCTCTGGCGGCGGATCTCTGCGAATTCCCGCTTGGCGTCGTCGAAGTAGCGATAGGCGCCGGCTTGCGCGCTCAGGTCGGTTTTATAGCCCATGCCGTAGAGCACGTATTGCCAGCTGGCCTCAGTGAAGATGTCGTGGTTCGGGTCCATGTCCAGGAACGACGGCGGACGGTAGCGCCAGCGCTCCAGCCGCGCCTTCAGGCTCTCCGGAATCGTCTCCGGCCGGACATTGTCGCGCCAGAAGTCGGTGTCCGTGCGCTTGGTCAGGCAATAGTGCATCTTGATGAAGTCGACCACATGCTCGAAGCGGCGGATCATGAATGAATTGAACTGCTTGGCGCAGACTTCGTAGTTCCCGGCCCAAGGGAACAGGTTCGACAGGATGAGGGCCGCGATCTCGGCGAAGCCGATCCCGGTGGCTTCCAGCGGCTCGATGAAGCCGCACGACAGACCGATGGCGACGCAGTTCTTGTTCCACTGGCTTTCGCGCCAACCGGCTTCGAACTTCAGCACTCGCGTGTTCAGCGATGCCGATCGAGGGCCGACAAAGTCGCGCAGCACCTGTTCGGCGCGCTCGTCCGAGATGTGGTCGGAGGAATAGACGTAGCCCACGCCCCGACGGGTGTTGAGACCGATGTCCCAGGTCCAGCCGGCGTCCTGCGCAGTGGAGATGGTCTGGGATTCGATCGGCGCGTTCGGGTCCTCGTAGGGAATCTGCAGCGCCACCGCCCGATTGGCGAACACCTGGGAGCGGTAGGAGCGGAACGGCACGCCCATGGCCTCGCCAAGCAGCTGCGACCGGAAGCCCGTGCAATCGATGTAGAGGTCCGCCTGAAGATCGCCGTTGGCGCGGGTGGTCAGGCTGTCGATATAGCCGTCGCCCCGCAAATTGACCTTCTGCACCAAGTCCTCGATATGGCGCACGCCCAGCGACATGGCGTGACGGCGCAGCAAGGCTGCCAACTCCATGGCGTCAAAGTGGTATGCGTATTCCAGCGGCCCACCATGGCCCGCATGACTGATCAGCTTGGGCGCGCGCCGATCGTCGACGACGCGCTTTTGCACCGTGGCTACACTGTCCCAACTGACGTCGCCTGCCGCGCCCAACAGCCAATAGGGCATGAGGTCCAGCCCTGAATGCTGGCGCGACGTCTGGAAGGGATGGAAATAGCGATCGCCCTGCGGACCGGCGGGCGAGCCGCGCCAATTCACGAAGGAAATGCCCTGCTTGAACGTGGCGCTGGCTTCGCGCACCAGCAGGGTCTCGTCGAGGCCGATACGGCTGAAGGTCTTGCGAATGCTGGGGAAGGTGCCCTCCCCCACGCCGACAATCCCGATGTCGGGCGCTTCGATCAGGGTGATCTGCAACCCCGCCGGCAAGCCCTCAGACAGCACCTTGGCCAGATAGGCCGCCGTGACCCAGCCCGCCGTACCGCCGCCGACAATGATGACTTTCTTCTGCATCGACCACGCCCCCAAGGCTGATCAAGGTTGCAAGCTATATCGCTCAAAAGCAAAGGGCCTTTCTTTCGAAAGGCCCTTCTCAAGCGCTCGTCTTAGAACCGCGACCTCAGCCAGACGCTGATCCGTCGATCGGCGACGAAAGTGTCATAGCGTTCGAACTTGCCCGGCAACGGCTCCTGCAAGGTCTTGGTGACCGTGTTGGTCAGGTTGCCGATGGAGCCGCCGAACGCGAGTTTGTCGTTGAGCCGGAACTCCATGCTGAAGTCGAGATAACCAGCGGCGTCCGCCCACAACGGAACCATCTGATAAATCTTACCGGTGGGATTTGCTGGCGTGACACAGACGCCGCAGGAGTAGGGATTGCCGCCCGAATTCACGTAGGCTAGCGGATTTTGCTGCGTGCTTATCAACTGCTTGTCATGCCAATTGTAAGCGAGGCGCGCGGTGAACCAACCCTTGCTGTAGTAGAGTTCCACGTTTGAGGACCACTTGGCCATGCCGAAATAGGGCAAGGTCTTGAAGTCAGTGTTCGGATTACCTGGAATGGGCCCGTTATTATTCGTTAAGCCGTTATTGTCAGGGATGTACGGCCCCTGCACGGAGTTCGCCAAAATGGCGGGGTTCTTACTGTCCACATAGGTTACGCTGCCGCTGACGCCAAAGCCGTCGAACGGCGTCGGCAACATGTCGAAGAAGGAGCGCCCCCCCAATTCGAAGCCCTTGATCTCCGCCGCCTTATGAGCGGAAATGTTGGTCTGATAGAACCACGGCGTTACGACGGTGACGGCCTGATTAGTCGTCTTGTCAAACAACTGCGTTGGGTGATTTTGGTAAAAGTATGTATACAAATCTTGATCTCGCAGTTCCTTGCGGAACAGATCCAGATACGTATAGACGCCATTCTTCGGATACCACTCCAGCGAAACGTCGCCAGACTTGATCATAACCGGCTTTTTATCGGCCCCGGTTTGGCTGGTCATGACCGCGTAGTTAACACTGCTGCCAGGAGAGATAGCCGTCAGGACAGGCCTGATGCTACCGCCCGCCTTAAGGTCGCTAAGGTTGGGCATGGTCATGCCTTCACTCGCGGCGAAGCGCAGGACCAAGTGCTCCGGAAGATCCGCCTTCAGGTTAAAGGACGGCAAGACCCGCGTGTAACTATAGGTTCTGGTCTCGGGCGTGGAGATCGCACTGCCGTCCGTGGCCGTAATATTCGTGTATTGATCGCAACCCGGGATGATACTCGGCGCGCCCCCCCCGCCCCCTGGCCCAAGGGCTTGATAGGCGCAAGCCTGCGTTAGATAGAACGCACCACTGGAATTGACCTGCAAGTTGCCGGTGCCACGCAGATGGTCGCGCACCACGCGGAAGCCGATATTACCCGAGAAGGCCGGCCAGAAGCCAGACGCGTCCCGACCAAACTTGGCCTCAAAATAAGCTGCTTCATTCAAGGCGTTGGTGTTCACGATGCCCAAGCCAGAGTCGATGTGGTTATGCCAGTACTGCTGGATCGTCTCTGGATTAGTGCCCGTGTTCACCGGAGCGCTCATGGCAGCCAGATGCTGCCAATTGAAGCTTTGCATCAGCGACAGGCTCGGCAATAGAACCTTGCCCGGCGAGGGCGACTTGCCGCCAAAGAAGTTGTTGAAATTGTAGAGCTGATAGTCCGATGGCAGCACCGTTCCATTGGCGAATTGGCCTGTCAGATAGGCGCGGTACCCTGCACCCGTCGCCGGTAATGCACCACCAGCGTGTGGATAGCTGTAACTTACCCAATCTTCGGTAATCGGCGCCCAGTAGGTGCCGATAAAATTGTCACGCTCCTCACGACGCGCCACGCGCGCGCCGAAGGACACGCTCTTGAAGAAGTGGTCGCCCTCGAACCTATAGTCGACGTCGATATTCGCCGCCGCCATCGATCCTTTGTTGTCGTTGCCATTATAGCTGAACGAGTTGAAATAAGCGGTATCGGTGTTGGCCAAGGCCACCGCATTGAACCCGCCGAGACGCGGGATGTCATGAGTGACGTCGAAGCTCGCCGACGACAGATTCGGATCGCCCTGCGTGATGCCGGCGTACATGCTTTGGCTCTTGGCCAGGGAGCGCACGTACTGGAAAGCGCCCCGCACCCGGGTTTGGGTATTTGGAGTCCAGACAAAGCTATTGCTGAAGTCCAGGGTCGATGAATCGCTCCGGCCCACCGAAGTGGTGGCGCCCAAGTTGAGGCCGATGCTGCCGCTGCTGTTCTGAGCCGGCTGGCAGAAGAACATCCCGGGACTAGCCCATTTCCCCCAGTTTACGGTGGGGGTTGACGAGGTTATGGCGCCGTAAGGCGTGCGACAGTCGGCCGTCAGCAGAGTATTCGTCGCGTCGTGACCGTAGTCCGGCGACCACCCATACTGCCAAATCCAGCTATAGCTCGGATCTCCTCTGGGAAGGTACTGATAAAGGAAATTGTTGCCGCCCCACCCGAAAATCGGCGTATTAACACCCGACGCTCCAACATAGAGCGAGCCCTTAGTCATAGCGCCATTGGCGTCGAAAGTGGCGTTCTGCGGAATGTTTTCCACAGTATTGGACGGATTGTTGCCCCAAGAGCCGCCGAATGAGTGGTCGTTAGTGTGATACTGCGAATAGAATAAGGTGGAGGTCGCCGTGAAATTAGGGTTCGGCTTCCACTGCAAGGCGGTGTAGACGCCATAACGATCACGGCCGTGCGTGTCCTGGCTCCAGTTATACCCCGTGGGGACCAGAGCTTGACCCGAAGCAACGTTCGGATCGTTCTCCAACAAATAATTGCTGATCCGGGCGTTGCTCTGTTGCTCGAAATATTTGCTGTAGGCTAGATCGACCAGGACACCCACTTCGCCATAAGGCGTGTCGAAGCGCTGGGTGGCGAGGCCCGAAATGTTCGGCGAGCCCTTCTTGATCTGGTCGCCATAGCTGAACCCCGCCGACATATCGATGGTCGGCTTCTTGTAGTCGAACGGGAGACGCGACCGCAGATCGATCGACGAGGTGCCGCCTTCAATCAGGTCGGCGCGCGCGGCCTTGTAGACGTCCACCCCAGCGCCCAGTTCCGGCGTCACTTCCTGCCACTGGATGGCGCTCGCCCCGCTGGCGCTGAACACCTGGCGGCCGTTGAGCGTGCTCGAATTGTACGGCAGGCCGCGCACGGAGATGCCAGTGCCTTCGATCTGGAATGACGGATTACCCTGGTCAGCTGAGAACCGCGACAGGGTCACGCCCGACACCCGCTGCAGCACTTCGGTGATGGAGTTGTCGGGCAATTTGCCGGCTTCGTCGGCCACCACCGAATCCACGATGGTGTCGGAATTCATCTTGATCTCGATGGCCGTTTCCAGCGCCTTCCGGCGAGCGGTCACCACCACCGCCGAAACGACTTCCGGACCGGCGTCCTTCTTGTCGGCGACCTTCTTGTCCGGAGCGGCGCTCGTCGCAGGCGCAGTCGCCGACGGATCGGTTTGCGCCGCGGCCGGCTGCGCCGCCACCACGCCCGAAAGAATAAGCGCCAAGCCGCTGACGCCATACATGAAATTCGAAACCTTCACTTCGCCCTCCCTGACTGAGCATTGGGACGCCCCCCTTTCAAGAGGGAGAGCTTCCCGTGAACGCACCCTCCATCGCGGCAGCTCTTGAGGCGCCTTCATTCCTGACGCCTATCCTACCGCCACGATATGTACGACAAGTCAATGATAATTTGGTGGCGCTATCATTTTACGCCCAAACTGTGGCGATGGTCGCTATTTAAGTCACAGTTACGGCCTATGTGAACAATGATAAATCGACATCGCCGTGGCGATTGCTCACTCTTCGCAAGTGCAGCATTTTGCCGCGCATCGGACGGTATTATGTGTGTCTCGCGCCTTGAAAACGCATCGCAATATTTGATGGTAGCGACCTCTTCGCGTTTCTCGAACTTGACGCGAAGCCTCCATCCCATTGCATAGATTGACATTACCGCTTCATTGCAGTTTGATAGCGCTATCAATTGCCAGCGCGTGACGAAACAATCCTGGCGGGAGGAATCATGAGTACGAATAATGTGCACGCCGCTAACACCGGCGTTATCGCCGCATTTGTGGCTGTCGCCACCATCGGCGGCTTCATGTTCGGCTACGACAGCGGCGTGGTCAACGGCACCCAGGCGGGGCTGGAAAGCGCCTTCGACCTGAAGGAATTGGGCACGGGTCTTACCGTAGGCGCCATCCTGGTGGGCTGCGCCATGGGCGCATTCGCCGCAGGGCGCCTGGCTGATGTGCTCGGCCGCCGGCGGGTGATGATGATCTCGGCGGTGTTGTTCCTGGCGAGCGCCGTGGCCGCCGCCTTCGCCGACTCCGCCGTGACCTTCATCTTGGCGCGCATCGTCGGCGGCTTCGGCGTTGGCGCCGCCAGCGTCCTCTCCCCCGCCTATATCAGCGAGGTGACGCCCGCCGGGGTGCGCGGGCGCCTCGCCACCGTGCAGCAGATCATGATCATCACGGGGCTCACCAGCGCCTTCGTGATGAACTTCGTCCTGGCCAAGGTGGCGGGCAGCTCCACCGCTCCGTTCTGGTACGGCTTCCCCGCCTGGCGCTGGATGTTCCTGATGCAGGTGGTACCGGCGGCGGTCTATTTCGTGGCGCTGCTCGGCATTCCCGAAAGCCCGCGCTTCCTCGTGCTGCGCGGCCGACTGAAGGAAGCCGAAGCGGTGCTGTCGCGACTGTTCGGCGCTGACGAAGCCGTCCGCAAGGTCGCCGAAATTCGCGCCTCTCTGGCTGAAGACCATCGCCCGCGTCTGGCCGACCTGATCGATCCGGCCACCGGCAAGGTGCGCAAGATCGTCTGGGCGGGCATTGGCCTCGCCGTATTCCAGCAACTGGTGGGCATCAACATCATCTTCTACTACGGCGCCGTGCTGTGGCAGTCGGTGGGCTTCACCGAGGCGGATTCGCTCATCAACAACATTCTGTCGGGCGGGCTCTCCATCGGGGCCTGCTTCCTCACCACCCTGTTGATCGACCGCATCGGCCGCCGGCCGCTGCTGCTGATCGGCTCGCTGGGCATGGCGGTCACCCTGGCCATCGTGGCCTGGTGTTTCTCCACCGCCACCGTGGGCGCCGACGGCGCGGTGCAGCTGGCCCCGAACCTCGGGCAGATCGCGCTGATCTCGGCCCTTGCCTATGTGGCCTTCTTCAACCTGAGCTGGGGCCCGGTGATGTGGGTGATGCTGGGCGAGATGTTCCCGACCCAGCTGCGTGGTTCAGGCCTCGCCGTCAGCGGCTTCGCCCAGTGGATCGCCAACTTCGCCATCTCGGTGAGCTTCCTGTGGCTGGCCAAATATGTGGGCCTCGCCGCCACCTACGGCTTCTACGCCGCCAGCGCCTTGATTTCCTTCTTCTTCGTCAGCGCTCTGGTGCGGGAGACCGCCGGCGTCGAACTGGAAGCCATGGAAGGCTGAGAGCGCACGCGCATAGCCAGAAGGGATCGACGCCATGTCCAAGAACCTGACCCGTCGCGCCCTTCTGGCCAGCGCCGCCATGGCGGCGCCGGGCCTGGCTCTGGCCCGTGAGCTCGGCCCCGCCGCTGATCCTCACGCCCCCATCGCCACTCGGGTGAAAGCCCTCCTCGGCCGCATGACCCTCGACGAAAAGGTCGAGCAAATGCGGTGCCTGTGGGGGGGCAAGTCGGCGCTGTGGGATAAGGGCCAGTTCTCTCCGGCCAAGGCCGCCAAGGCCCTGGCCCACGGCATCGGCCAGATCGCCCGTCCCAACGACACCGTGGGCATGGGCGACAGCGCGCCGGGCGCCTATCTATCCATCGACGCCGGCGTCGGCTTCGTCAACGCCGTGCAGAAGTGTCTGGTCGAGCAGACCCGGCTCGGCATCCCCGCGCTGTTCCACGAGGAAGCGGCGCACGGCTATGTGGCCGAGGGCGCTACGATCTTCCCCATCCCTCCCGCCCTCGCCAGCACCTGGGATCCGGAGCTGGTGGAGAAGGCCTATACCGTGGCCGCACGCGAGGCCCGCGCCCGGGGCGTCACCGTGGTGCTGGCGCCGGTGCTGGATCTCGCCCGCGACCCGCGCTACGGCCGGGTGGAGGAGTTCTTCAGCGAGGATCCGGTTCTTGTGGGTTGCATGGGCGCGGCCGCCGTACGCGGCCTGCAAGGCCCTCACCGCCCGCTGGCCAAGGACCGCGTCTTCGCCACGCTGAAGCATTTCGTGCACGCGGTTCCGCAGGGCGGGCTGAACATCGCCCCGGCGGACATCAGCGAGCGCTCCTTGCGTGAGACGTTCCTGCCGCCCTTCGCCCACGTGATCCGCGAGGCGGACGCGGCGGTGGTCATGCCGTCCTACAACGAGATCGAAGGCGTGCCGAGCCACGCCAACCGCGACCTTCTACAAGGCGCCGGCCGCGAACGCCTCGGCTTCAAGGGCGCCTATTTCAGCGACTACGGCGGCGTCTCCTACCTGGCGTGGGCCCATCACGTGGCCCCCGATGAGGCGGCTGCGGCGGCGCTCGCCCTCAAAGCCGGGGTCGACGCCGACCTGCCCGACGGCTCGGCCTATGCGCACCTCGGCGATCTGGCGCGCGCCGGCAAGGTCGCCGAAGCCGACATCGATCGCGCCGTGGCGCGCATCCTGGCCATGAAGTTCGAGGCTGGTCTGTTCGAGACCCCCTATGTCGACGCCAAGGCCGCACACCGGCTGACCAACACCCCCGCCGACATCGCCCTCGCCCGCAAGGTGGCGCAAAAGAGCATCGTGCTCCTCACCAATGACGGCGTCCTGCCGCTTGATCCGAACCGCGCGCTGAAGCTCGCGGTGATCGGCCCCAATGCGAAGGACCCGGTGTTCGGCGGCTATTCGGGGACCAACGCCAAGGCGGTGGGGCTCCTTGAGGGCGTTCGTTCAGCCGTTGGGCCGCACGCGGCGGTGACCTATGCGCAAGGCGTGGAGATCGTGGGGCCGGCGGAGACACAGGAGCATCCGGATGCGGCGGCGCTGAAGGCCTTCGCCCAGCGAAATGAGGCCTTGATCGCTGAAGCTGTAGAGACCGCTAAGCAGGCGGACCTGATCGTGTTGGCGGTGGGCGACCGGCCGGAAATCACCCGCGAGGCGGTGGCCTATTCCCTGCCCGGTGATCGCTCTAGCCTTGGCCTTTACGGCCAGCAGGACGCCCTGGTGGAGGCGCTCCTGGCTGCCGGCAAGCCTATAGTCGCGGTGCTGATCAACGGCCGCGCCTTGACGGTCAACCGTTTGGCCGAAAAGGCCAACGCCTTGCTGGAAGCCTGGTATCTCGGCCAGGAGGGCGGCCACGCCCTGGCCGATGTGCTGTTCGGCGCGGTCAATCCTGGCGGCAAGCTCCCGGTGAGCTTCCCCCGCTCGGTGGGCGAACTGCCGGTGTTCTACAACCGCCACCCCACGGCCGACAGCAATCGCTATGTGGAGGGGCCGAGGCGGCCGCTGTTCGCCTTCGGCCATGGCCTCAGCTACACCACCTTCGCCATGTCGGCGCCGCGCCTCGCTCGCAAGACGTTCGCACCGGGCGAATCCATTGTGGTGGAGGTTGATGTGACCAACACCGGCGCCCGCGAGGGTGATGAAGTGGTCCAACTCTACATCCGCGACGATGTCTCCTCGGTTCCGCGCCCGGTGCTGGAGCTGCGCAAGTTCCAACGCCTGACCCTGCGCCCCGGCGAAACCCGCACCCAGCGCTTCGAGCTCAGCCCGGATGATCTCGCCTTCTGGGACATCAACATGAACTGGACGGTGGAGCCGGGCAGCTTCACCCTTTCTGCGGGGTCAAGCTCGGACAAGCTCAAGTCGACGTCGATGGAAATCGCGCCAGCCTGATTTCTCGATCAAAATCCGATCAAACGGAATCGGATTTTGCTCATACTCAATTGAATTTAGAGCATTTTTTGTCCGAAAACCGGTTCCCACTTTTCGGAAAATGCTCGCGCGCGCCGCGTTTCCTTACTGAGTCTCCAGCACGCCGACGATGCGGAGCTCCGCCACGCCCACGGGCTCGCCCGTGGCTGAGCGAACCTGGAGGCGCACCTTCTCGCCGGTGATCGCCGCCGTCTTGAGCTCCAGGCTAGGCCCCACGACCTCGCCCGCAGGTTGGTCCACCAGCGGCCGCCAATCGCCGCTCGGAATCTGGATCTCCGCATGAATGGCGTAGCGCCCTAGCGCATTTAAGGTGATCAACAGGCGTCGAACAGAGATGATGCGCTCCGGATCCACCGAAACCCAGGCCTGCGCGTCCTCCTTCGCGGGCGCCCAATAGGTAGAGGCGTCGCCGTCATTGACCAGACGCGGCGGATGCCCCGGCGCGCTGGAGCTCGCGCTGGTGGGATTGTCGCCGCCGAAGGTTTGCTCCACCGCCTCGCCCGACACCGCCCGCTGCAGTGGCTGGTAAGGCCGATCGGCGGCGAGTGGCGTCACCCCCGACTTGAAGGCAGGACCGTCCAGGGTCTTGATTTCAAGCACCCCGTCCTTCAGCCCCGGCGACGTCGCCCGCAATCGGGTCACGCCGGATTGCCAGCTGCGCATGGCGATGGCCGCCTTGCCGTCGCGAATCGGAATGTCCGAATTGGCCGCGAAGTCGATATGTCGCCCGGTCGGCAGCTCGCCCGGCCCGGCCTCGATCCGTAGACTCACCGGCGGGCTGTTGCTGAGCGCTTGACCCTTCGCGTCGACCACCGTCACTACGAGCTGCACATCGTCTGTCCCGTCGGCATGGCGGATCACGGGCGAACTCGACCTCAGCCGAAGCGCGGCGGCCTGGCCCGGCTTGGGCCAGGCTGGCGGGGCGATGCCGCGATAGGCGTTGCGATACCAGTACCAGGCCCGTTTCGGCAGGCGCGAATAATCCACAAGGCCCATCGAGCCGAACTGGCGTCCGGCGATGGAGCCATGATCGAAGCCAGCCCAGATCGCCTCGCCCGACCGCCAAGCGGGGCGCCAGCTGTCCGGCTGCCCCGGAACCGCGCCCGGCGTGTGCTCGATGTCGCCCCAACCCGGACCGTAGTCCCCAGGACGATCCGCGATGGTGGAGCCGTATTCGGCTACCAAGTTGGCGATATGCGGATTGGGGAACAGCACGGCCCCGTCGCCGTTATAGCCGGCGACGTCGCCGATCTTGTCGATGTCGCCGCGCTGGGCGCCGTCCACCGCAGCCGGGCGGGTGGGATCGAGCTGGTGCGCTAGAGCGACCTCCTCGGCCAAAAGGCGCTTCACCTGCGGCAAGGTCTCTTGCGCCGTGAAGAACACTTCGTTGTCCATGCCCCAGACCACGATGGAGGGGTGGTTGCGGCTGATGCGGATCATCTCCGCTAACTGCTGCTTCACGCTGGCGTCGAACGCCCCCGATTGACCCGGTTCGGTGGGATAGGCCGACGCGCCCCAGGGATTGTTGAAGCCCGCGGTGCCCCAGAACGGCGCCTCAGACAGGAACAGGACGCCGATACGATCCGTGGCCTCGGCGAAGTGCGGATCGTGCGGATAGTGCGAGCCGCGGATGAAGTCGAAGCCGGCGTCCTTGATCAGCCGCACATCGCGATCGATGGCGGCGTTGGTGACGGCGTCGCCCCACCCGGCCTGGTCCTGGTGCACGTTGGCGCCGCGGAAATAGCGATGCTGGCCGTTGAGGAAAAAGCCCTTATCGGCGCTCCAGGAGAACCAACGGAAGCCGAACTCGGTCTGATAGCGATCGCTCTCGCGGCCGTTCACGATTAGCCGGGTCACCGTGTGATAGAGGTCCGGCGTTTCTGGCGACCACAGGCGCGGACGATCGATGGGGGCCGAGCGCTGATGCGCCGTCGCCGTCGCGCCATGAGCCACCTGCACCCGCGTGGACGGCAGGCGAGAGACCACGGCGCCCGTGGCGTCCACCACGTCCGTCTCGACGGTCACGGCCGCATCGCGAGCGCCGTCGTTGCGCACCTCCGTGTCCACGGCCACCTTGCCCTCGCGCGCCGAAAGGTCCGGCGTGGTGACGAAGGTCCCGGTCCAAGGCACGTGAACGTCCTTGGTCTCCACCAGCCAGACATCCCGATAGAGCCCGCCGCTGAACACATGCTCGCCGGCGCGGGGCGCGAGGGCGGGATCCCACTTGTTGTTCACCCGTACCGCAACGATGTTGGTCCCGACATGCAGCGCCGAGGTCATGTTCACCGGAAAGCCGGTATAGCCGCCGCGGTGATGGGCGAGCAGAACGCCATTTACGTAGACCTCAGCATCCTGAAACGCGCCCTCGAACTCCAGGAATTCCTGCCGCCCGTTGAGCGTATGATCGATCTGGAGCGTTTTTCGATACCAGCCAAAGCCGACATAGAAGGCCGGCGCCTGGAAATAGGGCTGGCTAAAGCTGTGCGGCAACCCCACGGAGCCCCACTTCGAGTCATCGAAGCCTGGTTTTTCCGCGCCTTCCGCGTCATCCAAGGCAAATCGCCACCCCGCATTGAAGCTTATTCGGTTGCGCTCCACTGAATTTATCGTCGAGTCGGCGTGACCACGCTGAATGCGCCCCGCTTCTGCTTGATACGCTTGAAGCGACATCAAAAACGCCAGAACGCCAGCCGCTTTGTTTATCCATGACGCCATGCCATTATCCCCAGGCGACGAATTATTATGCTGTACCGACGAGTCGGATTTCTTAGTTCGACACCGTTTGCGGTCGCCGATGCTCGGTCCGTCTCGAAGGCGCTTCCGTGGTTGCTATTTGTATGATTTATTCGGCGAGATCACAAACCACAATGCGGAGGAATGGGATTGAACTGCGCCCGATGCACAGCAGAAGCGCCATGGACGGACCTCGCGAGGCTTAGCGCGCCCGCGAAACGCGCCGCCCTGATTATATCGCGGCGATCGAGGGCTGGACGCTGATGGCGAGCTATCGCGTGCGCGGCGACTGGGGCTCCACGCACCTTCGACTATTCCGGGTCGAGGGCGCCGCCGTCACGGATCAGAGGCTCGGCCTCGGCATTCTGCGCCTGCAAGGCGCCCGCCCGGAATATATTCTGGCTGCGGCCCTTTCCCTTTGGCGCCGCGACGGCATGCCTGAATCCATCACGCTTTGCGGCATGGTGGGATCGCGCAACGGCTGGCGTGAGGCACCTTACGTTCCATGCCCCTGCCGCCTGGAAGATTGGCGGCTCAAAGCGTTGCGCCTATCCCTGGACGGCGCGCCAGTGGTCATCGCTGCAGGCCTGTCCATTGTCGGTAACGACGATCGACCCGATGTGATGCGCGGCGAGGAAACGCAGATATTCGGCGCCCTCGCGACGGATGCGCGATTACGGGTCGGACGCCATCTGATCGCCCTGCCTGGCACCCACAGCAAATGGGTGGTGGTCGAGGATGGCGCTGTGGCCGAGTTTCGAACCTACCCCACGGGCGAGCTGTTCGCCCTGTTGCGTGAACATTCTTCCCTGGTGGGGTTCAAGGCCGAGACCGTCGAGCCGGACCCCGAGGGTTTCAAGGCCGGACTTGCTCGCATCGTGGATGGACAACGGCTGCTCGGCGCCTTGTTCGAAGCCCGCAGCGCCCAGCTCCTCGCCGCCCGCTCTTCCGCCTGGGCGATGGGCTTCATCTCGGGGGTGCTAATCGGCAGCGAAGTGGCCGAGGCGCTCGCGGCGGCGCCGGACGCCGCCCCCGTTCTCATCGGTGAAACGCAGTTGCTGGCCGCCTACGAACAGGCGCTTCAGCAGTTCGGCCGCGCGCCGATCAAGCTCAACGGACCGCAATGCTCCATCGCCGGATTGGAGCTGTTGGAATAGCATGATGACACTTGATGAAATTCTGAACGCGGATGCGGCGCCCGTGGTGGCCATATTGCGCGGCCTGCGCCCCGATGAGGCGTTGGACATCGGCGCCGCCTTGGTGGAGGCGGGCGTCCGCTTGATTGAAGTGCCAATGAACTCTCCAGCCCCGCTCGACAGCATCGCCAGCCTCCAGCAAACCTTCGGCGCGGACGCGCTGATCGGCGCGGGAACGGTGTTGGACGTCGCCGCCGTGGACGCCGTGGCCGCCACTGGCGCGCGGCTCATCGTGACCCCGAACACCGACCCAGCCGTGATCGCGCGGAGCGTCGCGCTAGGGCTTGAACCCATGCCTGGCTTTCTTTCTCCCACGGAAGCCTTCAGCGCCTACAAGGCCGGAGCGCGGCGATTGAAGCTCTTCCCCGCTGGCGAACTCGGCGTCGGCTATATCAAGGCGGTGCGGGCCGTCCTGCCCGCCGACGCGCGGCTCTGGGCCATTGGCGGTGCAGATGCGGGATCGGTCGGCGAATGGCTCGCCGCCGGCTGCGAAGGCATCGGCGTCGGCAGCGCCCTGTTCAAACCTGGCGACACCGCCGCACAGGTGTCGGCGAAGGCCAAGACGCTCGTCGCCGCGACCCTCGCCGCGCTGACCAAGCTTGCCGACGCTGGCGCGCGAGGCGTGTGATGGACCGGCCCATCCAGATTGGCCTTGTGGGCTACGGCAAGATCGCCCGCGACCAGCACGCGCCGGCGCTGCGGCGCAATCCTGCCTTCCAGCTGGTCGCCGCGGCGGACCCCATCGCCCAGGGCGGCGACATCGCGATCTATCCGACGCTCGAAGCGATGTTGGACGCCTGCCCCGACATTGAGGCCGTGGCAGTCTGCACGCCGCCGGTGGCCCGCCGCGCCCTAGCCTCCGCCGCCCTTGCGCGCGGCAAACATGTGCTGCTTGAAAAGCCGCCCGCGGCCTCGCTCAGCGAGGTCGAGGCCTTGCGCCAACAGGCGCAATCCATGGGACTGACCCTTTTCGCGGCGTGGCATTCCCGCTTCGCCGCCGCGGTGGCCCCGGCGCGGCTGGTGCTGGCGCACCGTCGCCTACGCTATGTCAAGATCGACTGGCGCGAGGACGTCCGGCATTGGCATCCGGGCCAGGCGTGGATCTGGCGGCCCGGTGGGCTCGGCGTGTTTGATCCAGGGATCAACGCCCTGTCGATCGCCACCGCCATCCTGCCGCGGCCGTTCTTTGTGACGGGCGCTGATCTGCATTTTCCCGCCAACTGTGAAGCGCCCATCGCGGCCGACCTCGCCTTCGCGGACGCCAACGGTCTCGCCATCATCGCAGGCTTCGACTGGCTGCAAACGGGTCCGCAGACCTGGGACATCGTCATCGAGACGGACGAGGGGCGCGTGGAGTTGCAGCAGGGCGGCTCGCGGCTCATCGTCGACGGGGTGGTTTTGGTGGACGCGGCGGACGTGGAATATCCCGGCGTGTACCAGCGTTTCGCCGAATTGATCGCCAGTGGCGCTTCCGACGTGGATGTCGCGCCTCTGCGCCAGGTGGCGGACGCCTTCCTGCTCGGTCGGCGACACGTGGCCGCGCCCTTCGAAGACTGAGCGGTTCGAGCACAAGATCCGTTGTCGGCGGCTTAAATTGATGCGGCCCCAGAGAGCCTTCCCCTGTCCCGACTTCAAGCGGCTCGGTTCACCACGCTTCAGTCCTCGAAGGCGCGGCGCTGCCCGCTCAAACACCCCCGTGGGGCTCCAATTCTGCTTCACGCGCAAAATTGGCGGTGTTACTGGCGATATTTCGTAACTTCGCGGATCCTTTTGAAATCCCAGCACTGTCATGACTGACTTGGTTCGCTACGGCATCGTCGGCACGGGACTGATGGCCAACGAGCACCTGCGCAATCTGGCTCTGACGCCAGGCGCGGTGGTGACAGCCTTGGCCGATCCGGTGGACTCGTCGCTTGCGGCCGCCAAGGCCACGCTCGGCGAGGCCGCGGACGGAGTGACAACCTTCGGCAACAGCGCGGAACTGGCGGCCAGTGGGCTCGTCGATGCGGTGATTGTGGCCAGTCCGAACTTCACGCACCGGCGCGTGCTGGAGCCCCTGTTCGACCAAGGCGTGGCCATCCTGTGCGAAAAGCCATTGGCGACGACGTTGGAGGACGCCCACTGGGTGGCCATGCGCGCCGCCCAAAGCTCCGCGCCGTTTTGGACCGCAATGGAATATCGCTACGCGCCGCCGGTCGCGGCGTTCATCAGCCAAGTGCATGAGGGCCGGGTTGGCGCGCTGCGAATGCTGTCAATCCGTGAGCACCGCTTTCCATTCCTGAGGAAGATAGGCGACTGGAATCGGTTTGCCGAGAACACCGGCGGCACCATGGTGGAAAAGTGCTGCCACTTCTTCGACCTGATGCGCCTGATCGTGGGCGCAGAGCCGGTGCGCGTGTACTGCTCCGGGGCGATGGACGTGAACCATCGCGACGAGCGCTACGATGGGCGAAGGCCCGATATCATCGACAACAGCTACACCATCGTCGACTTCGCCAACGGCGTGCGCGCGATGCTGGATTTGTGCATGTTCGCCGAAGGCGCGGCCAACCAGGAGGAGATCGCCGCTGTCGGCGACGCCGCTCGGCTGGAGGTGTTCATTCCGGAAGCTGCGGTGGTGTTCTCGCCACGCGTGGGACTGTTCAGTCCGAAGCGGGTCGAGCGCCAGATCGTCGAGACCGATGCGGCGGCGCTCAAGGCCGGCAGCCATCATGGGTCCACCTACTACCAGCACCTCCGGTTCATCGCGGCGGTGCGCGGCGAAGGCCTCGTGGAGGTCACCGCGACCGATGGCTTGGCCGCCGTCGCCATGGGCCTCGCGGCGGAGATGAGCGCCGCCGAGAAGCGGGCGGTTGAGATGACCGAATTAGGCTTCTGAGGCCTGACAAGATGGCTCGTCGAGTCCACCATGTCCCCTCCCCGGCTTCAGATGGCTCGGGTCAGGCCAGTGCGGGTTCGGCCGGCTCGACCCAGGACATGCCCTCGCGGCCGTGCAGGAAACCGTTCACATAAGGCGTCGCTCCGGTCAGGTCGCGAAGCTGCGCCAAGGCCTCATCCGGCGCGAGGCGACCCGTCAGGACGGCCCGATAAATCCCCGCCGTCGCCACCATGTCGATGGCTTGCGGCGAAAGGCGAAAAGCTCCGACGCCCATGGCGCGCAGGTCCGTCAGTTCATTGAGCAACACCCCGTGCCCCACCGACAGGGTCTGGACCCCATTGATGGTGAGGATCGGCTGGCCGTCCACCGTCTCGGCCGGCATGCCGTCGGGATCAAGCCCGCAGACGAACTGACAACCGTCCTTAGTCAGGCCGTGCGAGCGCGCATGGTAGCAGCGCATGGCCACCGACAGCGGCTGCTTGCCGAACACCTGCACCTCCAGCTCGACCCCAGCCCCGCCATCAGCCAGCACACGCAAGGTCCGGGCTGAGGCCTCCACTGGAACCACGATGCGCACCGCGCCATTGCGGACGAGGTAGTCTCGCGTTCCCTCATTGAACACATTGACATAGGGGCCGACCACATGGGGCCGTCCGCCGAGCAATTGCAGACAGGCGACATCGTTAGCTTCCACCAAGGCGCCGCTGGCGGCCACCGCTTCGATCTCCGCGCGCTCCGCATCAGTGGTCACCAGAGCCAGGGTCGAAACGACGACCTGCTTGCCCGCCGCCTGCAGCCGCGCCGTCACCTCCTCGATATGGGGCGCAAAAAAGGGCTCGCGCTTGTGGCACACGACTTCGCCCAGATAGACGCAATCCACATCGGCTTCGTCGGCGATGCGGAAATAGAAGTCGCGCCGCTGCGCCTTCGGCCAATGAAACAGCAACGGCCCAAGGGTTAGTTGGCTGGCGGGGAATGCGGTGCTCATCGCCAGCCCTTCTTGTAGGCGCCTTCGGTCTGTCGTCCGCCTTCGGCTATGGCGTGCAGTCCGTGGTCCCGCGGCGGCGGCTTGCCGGCCGCCAGGGCGTCCAGGGTGCGCCGGAACGCGGTCACCACCTGCTCCACATAGGCGCGGCTGCGCTGGCGTCCCTCGATCTTCAGCGCCGTCACGCCGGCAGACTTGAGTTGCGGAAGGATATCGATGGCGTTGAGGCCGATCGGCTCCTCGAACAGATAGGAGGCTTGCCCCTGGGTGACGTAGCGGCCTTTGCAGGGGGTGGGATAGGCGGCGGGCTCACCCTCAGCGATGCGATTGAGGGTCACCCCCCCGAGGCAGGACTCCACGCAGTCGTCCCGCTTGCGATAGGAAACGTGGCTTGCCGGCGCGCAGGCGCCCTCGCTGGTGGGCGACAGGCCGGTCATATAGGACGACAGAAAGCAGCGCCCCTCCGACATGGGGCCGACACTGCCAAAGGCGAACACTTCGGTTTCAATGCCGATTTCGTCCACCAAAGCCTTGACCTCGGCGATGGACAGGACCCGCGGCAGCACCACTCGCTTCACGTCGAAGCGCTCCCGGTAGAAGGCGATGGACAGGGCGTTGGCCGCAGACGCCTGCACCGAGAGGTGCCGCCTCAGGTCAGGATGGCGCTCTGCGGCATAGTCCAGGAGGCCGATATCGGCCATGATCACAGCGTCCACCTTGGCCGCGGCGGCGTTGTCGACCGCCCGTCGCCAGGGCTCGCCGCCCCCGGCGGAAGGAAAGGTGTTGATCGCCGCCAGCACTTTGCGCCCGCGAGCGTGGGCGTAGGCCACGCCCTCCGCCATCTCATCCGGATCGAAATTCAGACCGGGATAGTTGCGAGCATTGGTGCCGTCTCTGAAGCCGCAATAGACCGTGTCAGCGCCGGCATCGATGGCCACGCGAAGCGCGGCGGGATTGCCGGCGGGGCACACCAGTTCCAAATAGGATTCGCTCACGGCTTGGCCGCCGCCACGCGGCGCGCCCGCGCCTCGAACTTCGCCAGACGCGCTTTCAGCGCCTGCAATTCCGTCCGCAAGGACTCGCATTCTGCGGCGAGATCGCGGTCCGCCTCGTGTTCCCTGTGCAGATCAGCGTGCAGCCGGGCCAAGGTCCCCCGACCGCGCTGCACCAGCCCGTCCACTACTGCCACCGTTCGCTCGATGGGCGCAGCCAGGGGCCCGCCAAAGGCTGCGATATCGTCCAGGAGATTAATCTCCTCGCGATCCAGCGTGTTCCGCAGCCCCACGACAACCGAAGTGTCGCCGGTGATCTCAAGATCGCGGGTGAAGAACAGGGTGTCGCTGTCGATGCGACCTTCCAACAGGCTGATCAGGGTCTCGAGATCGCCGCGCACCTTGGCGTCAGCCTGCACCTCTGCTGCGCCTGCGAGGGCTAAAGAGGCGGGTCCTTGGCCATAGCGCAGGACGAACCGATGCGGCAGATCGATCACCTCCACCAGAATGGTCGTCGCTGCGAGACGCTCGAGATTGTCGAACAGTCTCGGATGGCGCGCGCGCATCTTGTTCATCAGAACAGTGATCATCGCCCCGAGCACGGGCGGCGGGGTCGCGCGCACGGCGCGTCTGGCGAACGATACGGGTATGCGGACGGGTTGCGTCGTCATGGGATCGCTCGCACCTTCGGAATACAGCTGCCTCGCGCGCGTCGCCAAGGCCCGCATTGACCTTGCTCAAGGGCGCAGAGCGAAGGCCGCGAGCCTTGCTTTCTCGACACTGCACCGCCAACTTTACAACATGTCCGAAGGGGAAATTCAGACTGCCGCTAGGCGTGCGTTCCACCGTCGACGCGATCCGCATCGCGTTCGAAGCCGGCTTTTGATCAGAGCATCATGTCCGTCAAAGTGATCCTTCGAACCCTCCGCTTCGTACCAACGGGGCAAGACAGGAAGGGTTCAGCATGGCCGCCAGCATCACGGCGCTTCGACGAGGGACGCGAGTGAGCGACGACCTGTCGAGCGTCCGCGCCCTGGACGCGCCGCAAGCCTGGATGCAGGCCATCGCCGCGCATCGCGATCGCGCCGCCTTCGCCGCGCTGCATCGCCACTTTGCGCCGAGACTGGCGAGCTTTCTGGCGCGCAGCGGCGGGCCGACGGACGTTGAGGAGCTGGTGCAGGAGACCATGCTGACGGTGTGGCGCAAGGCCGACAGCTACAATCCCGCCCAGGCGGGCGTGGCCACCTGGATCTTCACCATCGCCCGCAATCTGCGCATCGACGCCCTGCGCCGGGCCGGTCGCGCCCGCCCGCCAGAGCCGGGGCCGCTCGACGATGTAGACGACGCCGCGGACGGCGAGGCCCTCATGTTGGCGGGAGAGCGCGAGGCGCTGGTGCGCCAGGCGCTCGGACAACTGCCGCCGGAACAGGCCGAGGTGGTGCGCTTGACCTATTTCACTGAACAGACCCAGGCGGAAATTTCGCGGCGACTCGGCGTTCCTCTGGGAACGGTGAAGTCCCGTCTGCGGCTGGCCGCCAAGCGGCTGAGCGTGCTTTTGGAGCCCGGTCGATGACCCCGCACCACCACCCGTCCGACGACACCTTAATGGCCTACGCCGCCGGCGCGCTGTCCGCTGGTCCACGACTTGTCGTGTCGGTGCACCTGTCCGCCTGCGCACATTGTCGCGAAGCCGTGCGCGCCTTCGAAGCCGTGGGTGGCGCCTTGCTGGACTCCGCGCCGCCAGCGGCGATGGCTGACGACGCGTTGGAGCGCCTGCTCGCCCGCATCGACGCCGAGGCTGGGCTGGCGCAGGTCGTGCCCCTGCCCTCCGCCCGCCCGCGGGCGCCGACAACGCCGGACGGCATTCCCCTGCCCGCCGCCCTCGCCCGTCACAGCATCAGCCCCTGGCGAAAGCTGCCGGATCTGCAGTGGGCCCGCGTGATATTGGCCGACGCGCCGGACGCCAATGTCATCCTGCTGCGCATCCCAGCCGGCAAGCCTGCGCCGCGACACAGCCACACCGGGCGCGAGTTCACCCAGGTGGTCTATGGCGGTTTTTCGGATGGGCGCGACCACTATGGCCTGGGCGATCTGACCGAGGCCGATCAGCACGTGGATCACCAGCCCCTGGTGGACGCCGAGGGCGAGTGCATCTGCCTAGCTGCGGTGGAGGGCCGCCTGCGCATCCACGGCGTGGGTCGGTTGCTGCAGCCCTTTATCGGCCTTTAGAGAGGACCGCGGTCGCAATGGCCGCGGCGATCGCCGAAGCAAGCGTCCCCCAGGCCATGTCCACCGCCGACAACAGGCTCGGCCATGCTTTCAGCGTCGCCTGGTTGGTGAGGTCGTAGGTGGCGTAGGCCATGAGACCTAGACCCGCGCCGCGCGCGAGCCCGGCGCGCCAACCGCCCCGCTCCAGTGCGGGTCCCACGGCCAGCAGGGCGAGCCCGCCGGTGTAGATCAGGTAGAACAGCAGCGCCGGCTCGCCTCGAAAACCGGCCAGGGCCATGTCGCCCATCTGCGGCCGGTAGAAGCTATCGCCCATGCGCGACAACCAGACGAAGTCCAGGGCGATGAAGGCGGCCGCGACAATGAGCCAGCTCAGCGCGAAGCGTTTCATGCGATCGCTCCTTGAGGGTCAGGCGCGCTCAAGCCCGGCGCGTGGGAGAGGCTGTAGAGCCCGACGTCGATCAGCCCTTCGCGGAAACCCGCTTCGCAATAGGCCAGGTAATAGTCCCACAGACGGCGGAAGCGCTCGTCGAAGCCGAGCGCGGCGATCTCGGACCAGGCGCCGTGGAAGCGATGACGCCATTCGGCCAGGGTGTCGGCATAGCAAAGGCCGAAGGTCTCGCTCGCCGTGATCCGCAGGCCCGCGGCCTCCGCGGCCTTGCTGAAGGCGGAGGTGGACGGCAGGAACCCGCCCGGGAAGATGTGCTTCTGGATGAAGTCCGTGTCGCGCCGATAGCTCTCATAGTGCGCGTCGGCGATGGTGATCACCTGCAACACCGCGCGGCCGCCGCGGCGCAGCCGCTCGGCGAGGGTCCTGAAATAAACGGGCCACCAGGCCTCTCCCACCGCCTCGAACATCTCGATGGAGACGATGCGATCGAATTGGCCGTCCACGTCGCGATAGTCCTGCAGACGCAGGTCGACCTGTCCATCGACAGCCGCTGTCTGCACCGCCTCCTTGCCCCAGGCCAGCTGCGCCGGCGACAGGGTGACGCCCGTGACCCGCGCGCCAGCGGCTTGCGCCAGATGGATGGCCAAGGCGCCCCAGCCGCAGCCGATCTCCAGCACCTCGTGGCCCGGCGACAGATCGAGAAGCTCGGCGATGCGGCGCAGCTTGGCGTTCTGCGCGGCTTCCAGCGAGCGCGCCTCAGCGTCCCAGATCGCCGAGGAATAGAGCATGGTCCGATCAAGCCAGCGGCGATAGAACTCATTGCCGAGGTCGTAGTGGGCCATGATGTTGCGCCGCGATCCCGAGCGCGAATTGTCCCGCGACACGTGCCGCCAGATCGCCGGCAGACGGGCGAGGCTGGCGCCGCGCGCCACGGACCGCAGTTGCTCCATATTGCCGGCCAGCAGCTGCAACAGCGCCACGATATCCGGGCTCGACCAGTCGCCGTCCACCCGCGCCTCGCCAAAACCGATGTCGCCGCCGAGCGCCAGGCGCCGCACGGCGCGCCAGCTGTGCAGCTTCAGGGTCGCCTCTGGTCCTGAGGCCGCAGCCCGCCGCGTGAGCACGACGCCGGTGGGCGTCTCCACATGCAAGACGCCACAGGCGAGCGGCGGCAGCACGCGCTCAAGCCATCGCTGTGACAAGTGACGACGCGCCTCCTTGGGCGTGGCCGATAGCTCGCGCGAGGCAGACTCCGCACGGTTCATGGGCGATGCTCCAACCGTAAGGCGGCTGGGCGCGCGACTGTGACGGGGGCGCTAGACGGCGCTGGCTTCACCCGTAGCTTCACCCCCTTCAGCCAGAGTTTCAGCGCTTCCCAGTGGATGCCGCCCAGCACGGCGAGCGCCTGCAGCGGCGCGGCGAGCGCAAGGCCAAGCAAAGCGCGGTCTGTGAGCGTTTGACGGGCCGCCACATGGTGCGCGGACAGGATCAGGCCCACCGCGTCGTCCACCTCGATCTGCAGCGCGAAGTGCTCGCCGGGCGCCCGCACCCTGAACCGATAGGTGAGGTTCATGTCCATGAACGGCGAGACGAAGAAGTCCTTGCCGCAAGCCTGGCGGATGACTCCGTCTTCGTCGGCGATCGCCGGGATCAGGTAGGCGTGACGCTCGCCGAAGGTGTTGTCGACCTCCCAGAGAATGGCGGCGATGTCGCCACTGCGATGGTGACAGAAATAGATCGAGAGCGGGTTGAAGGCCTGGCCCAGCACTCTGGGCATGGTGAAGAGGCGGATGGGGCCGTCGGCCGCCAGACCGGCCTCGCGCAGTTGGCTGCGCACGTCCGTCCGCAGATCGCCGCTGCCCGCGCCGCGATCGCGCTGGCGAAAGGCGACGAGGTTGAACCGATCCAGCGAGAACCATCGAAGTTGACGGTCGAGCGCCTCCATCTCGTCGAGGTCTATGATCATGGACCAGATGCGATAGGTCAGCCGGTGCTCGCGCGGCCGACGTCGATGGTGGGTGACGACGCCCGGATAGAGGGCTGAGGCGAACGCGCTCATGCCGCCGCCTCCGCAATGGTCTCGCGCGCGCGCGGCTGGCGATAGATGCGTCCATCCTGATCGGCCACCCGCCAGGGGCGGAGCACGCCGCCAAGGTCTTCGGCCACGGCGAGGCCCGACTGCACGCCATCCTCATGGAAGCCCGCGCCGAAGTGGGCGCCGCAGAACCAGGTGTGGTTCTGGCCCTGCAGCGACCAAAGCTGCTGTTGGGCCTGGAACGTGGCGCTGTCGAACAGGGGGTGTTCGTAGTCGATGCGCGCGTGCACCAGCTCAGGCCTCGGCTCGCGCAGCGGGTTCAGGGTGACGAACAGGTTCGGCGCCTCGCCCAGGGGCTGCAGCCGATTCATCCAATAGGTCACGGACAGGCGCCGATCGTGGCCGCGGCCGTCCGAGAGATAGTTCCAGCTGGTCCAGGCGGCCCGCCGCCGCGGCATCAGCGCGGGGTCGCGGTGCAGCACCGCCTCGTTCCTGGAATAGCCAAATGCGGACAAGAGCCGGCGCTCCTCCGCGCTCGGTTCGGCCAACATGGCGAGCGCGCGATCCGCGTGGGTGGCGATCACCACCGCATCGAAGCGTCGCCGCTCGCCCGAGGCGTCGATGATTTCGACGCCGGCCACATCGCGCCGGATCGCCGTCACCGGGGTGGAAGTGTGAATGTGCTCAGCGAAAGACGCTGTGAGGCGCTGCACATATTCGCGGCTGCCGCCCACCACCGTTCGCCACTGCGGCCGGCCCACGAGCTGCAACAGACCGTGGTTCTGGCAAAACCGAATGAACGCCGCCGCGGGATAGCGCCCCACCTCCATGGCCGGCGTGGACCAGATGGCCGCCGCCATGGGATAGAGGTGATCCTCGCGAAAGGCCGGCCCATAACCGCGCGCATCGAGCCAGTCGTCGAGACACGCCTCCCCAAGCCCGGCCAGAGAGGCCGGGGCCTCGCGGTAGAAGCGCAAGAGGTCGGACATCATGGACCAGAAGCGCGGCTTCACGAGGTTGGCCGGTTGGGCGATGAGGCCGGCGAGATCAGACCCGGCATATTCCAGCCGCCCCTGATCCAGCGACACGGAAAAGGTCATGTCGGAGGCGGCGGTAGGCACGCTGAGATGCTCGAACAGCGCCGTCAGGTTCGGGTAGCAGGGCTCGTTGTAGACGATGAAGCCGGTGTCCACCGGCCAGGCGCGACCATCGATCTTAACTTGGAGCGTATTCGAATGACCGCCGATGCGATCCGCCGCCTCGAACACCTCCACGTGGTGGCGCTTCGATAAGAGCCAGGCTGCCGCCAGTCCCGACACGCCCGTGCCGATCACCGCGATGCGGCGCGCCCGTGCTGCTTCATATCCCATGTTCGCCCCGCCGCCGCTTCTGGTGTTCCTCGTGGCTCTTACGGTGGCGGGCGGCGGTTGGATTTCTCGGTGAGGGTCTGGGCGAGAAAATCCGTGAGACGAATGCAGCATAGATCCGCCGCAGTGCCCGCGACGTACCAGCATCCGATCGTCCCAGAGAGGCGCAAATGCCGGATATCCTCCTTCGCCTAGCCGTCGCCGCCGTCGTTCTCGTCGGCGGCATGAGCTTCGCCTTCATCGTCCGGCTGGCGACAGGGCGCAGCGGCTGGATCGACGTTTTGTGGTGCCTCTCCGTGGGCGCGGCAGGGGAAGCGGCGCTTTGGGCTGCGAACGGCGCGCCGTCCGAGCGCGCCCTCCTCGCCTCCGCGCTGCTCGCCGCCTGGTCGTTGCGCTTGGTCGCGCACATCGGCCGCCGATCGCACGGCGCCAGCGACGATCCCCGGTACGCCAGCCTGGTCGGCGAATGGGGCAGAGCCTGGCGCAGCAGGCTGTTCAGCTTCCTGATGGCGCAGGCGGCGGCGGGCTGGGTGCTGGCGCTGGCCGTCGTCACGGCGGCGACCAACGCCGCCCCGTTTCCGAGCCTGCTTGACGGGGCGAGTCTGGCGGTCGCGGCCATCGCGCTCCTCGGCGAAGCGACCGCGGACCGGCAACTGGCGCAATGGCGCAGGACCGCGTCACGGAACGGCATCTGCAACGTCGGGCTTTGGCGACGGTCCCGCCATCCCAACTATTTCTTCGAATGGCTCTACTGGTGCAGCTGGCCCCTGCTGGCGGCGAACCTCGATCAGCCCTTGGCGGTCCTGCCGGCGCTCGCAGCCCCGCTTCTCATGGGGCATTTGCTCGTGAACGTGTCCGGCGTGCCGCCGCTGGAAGCGCACATGGCCCGTACGCGCGGCCAGGCCTGGTTCGACTACTGCGCCCGCACGCCGCGCTTCTGGCCGAAGCTATAATGTCGCAAAGGATGCAATTTCGCGGCGTCGCTCGAGCGCCGGCTCAACCAACCTCTCGGGTCAACATTACAGGCAGTTCATATATTTCAGTAATTTAACTGGCCCATTCTGGGGTTTTGCATAGCTTCCTCGCCAACTGACGGGGATGAGCATGCATATCAAACTTGACTGGCGAATTTTTGTTGCCGCCCTGGCGCTGTCCGTGTCGACGCAGGCCTTGGCTGAGACTGTGGCGGCGGAGTCCAGCCAAGCGGTGAACGTATTTCCGGCGGCCTATTTCGCCGATGCGCGGCCGAACACGGCCATGGACATGATCCTGCGCCTTCCGGGATTCGCCTTCGATCAAGGCCCCCAGGTGCGCGGCTTCGCCGGCTCGGCCGGAAACGTCATCATCGATGGCGAACGCCCCACCTCAAAGCAGGACAACTTAGAGAACATCCTGCGCCGCATTCCCGCCAGTCAGGTGGAGCGGATCGAGCTGATCCACGGCGGTGCGGCGGGGGTCGACATGCAGGGGCGCACCGTGCTCGCCAACATCGTCCGCCGTAAGGACGTCGGGGCGCAGGCGGTGGTCGCCTTGGCCTATGACTACCTGCCAAAAGACGGTCGCGAGGCGCCGTCCGCGCGGCTGGAGACGACGCAGCGGTTCGGCGACAAGTCCTTCGAGGCGTCGCTCCTGATCGCCAACTTCTTCGACAACGGCGTGGGATCGGGTCCCCACACCCGGGTCGATTACCCTGGGAATACGGATGGCGACATCTGCAAGCCGACCTGCATCGATCACCTGAGCGCCAAGGGCGGCGGTTGGCAGAACACCGGCACGGCGGCGCTGAACACGCCCCTGTTCGGCGGCAAACTGCGGGTCAACGGGCTCTTTCAGGACACGCTCTATTACGACCGAGAGACAGACGTCGGCACGCCAGTCTCCAGCAACGACGCCTTGCGCAGCAGCTTCGTGCAGATGAGGGGTGAGATCGGCGTCCATTATACACGCAGTTTCAATGCAAAGACCGACCTTGAACTGCTGGCGATCCAGCAGGCCCAGGAGGAGCACGACCGGTCACGGTTCTTCACCTTCGACGACGAACATCTCGTGGGGAGCAATCGCCTCGCAGAGAGTATCTTGCGCGCGACGCTGGGCTATCGCCTGCGACCCGACCTAACCGTGCAAATCGCCGGCGAGGGCGCCTACAACGTCCAACACACCCGCACCGACTACACCTCCAACGGCGCGCCGATTGCGATTCCCGCCGGGAATATCCGCGTCGACGAGAAGCGCGGCGAGGGCGGCGTCACCACGACTTGGACGCCGAACAGCGACTTTTCCCTGGTGGCCGGGCTCAAGGTGGAGGCATCAACCATCGCCTCTCAGGGCGATGTGGTGGGCGAGAAGTCCCTCACCTACGCCAAGCCGCGCATCATATTGACCTGGTCGCCCACCGCCCGCGACCAGCTTCGTTTGCGGGCCGAGCGCGAGGTCAGTCAGCTCGATTTCAACGCCTTTGTGGTGTCAGGCCAACTCAACGGCGGCAGCGGCGTGCACGCGGGCAATCCGTCGCTGCTGCCACAGGATGCGAAGATCTATGAGCTTGCGTTTGAACATAAGTTCTGGAAGCGGAGCGACGCCACGGTGACGCTGCGCCACGCCGAGATCAGCCATGTGGTGGATCGCATCCGCGGGTTCGATCCTGCTCACCCGACAGATCCGGCAGGTTTCTTCGACACGCCCGGCAACATCGGCGACGTTGGCGAAGACGATTTTCTGGTGGATCTGACCGTGCCGCTCGATCGGCTCGGGATCGCCAACGCCCTCTTGAAGACGCAGGGAACCTGGCGACGCGCTCTGGTGCTGGATCCGGTGGCGCATCAGCGTCGGCCGCAGAGCCAGCTCCACCCCTTTGATGGCGAGATGCACTTCAGCCAGGATCTGACGGGCCTGAAGTCCACCTGGGGCGTAGATGTCTTTTTTGGCTACAAGGAAACCTATTATCGATTCAATGAGATCGACCGGTTTCATTTCCAAAATCAGGTCACGCTTTTTTATGAATACAAACCAGCCAAGGACCTGAGCTTCCGCGCAGAATTCAACAATATCACTGACGCCGCTTTCCAGCGCAGCTATCTCGGATTCGTGGCTTCAAGACCCTCGGCGCCGAGCTATCGGGATGATCGCAGCAGCTATGCTGGGCCCGAAATTCACCTGCGGGTGCGACGGACCCTGGGCTGAGCCGCGCGGCGGCTCTCGTTGAAAAGCCTATTCCGCCACCGGCAACACGACGGCGGAGGGCGCCAGACGGTCGTGGCGGATGGTTTGGGTCGCCTTGCGATAGTCCGCCGGCTTGGCGAAGAAGATGTTGTCCACGAAGGTCTGCGGATTGCGGTCATAGAGCGGGAACAGCGAGGACTGCACCTGCACCATCAGCCGGTGCCCCGGCAGCACCACGTGGTCCACATTGGGCAGGGCGAAGCTGTAGAGCTCGGCCTTGCCCGGCGTCAGCGGCGTCCCCTTGGCGAGGCCGTGCACATAGCGGCCGCGGAAGATCTCGATGCCGATGGGCAGCTCATAGCCGGCCATGCTGGGCTTTTCGCCCTGACCATGCTCGGGGACGCTGTCGGGATAGACGTCGATCAGCTTCACCACGAAGTCGGAATCAGTGCCGCTGCTGGCGGCGTAGAGCTCCACCTGCGGCGCGCCCATGAGGTGCACCGGCTTGTCCAGGGGCGCGGTGGCGTAGGAGAGAACGTCCGGCCGATCGGAGACGAAGCGCTGGTCGCGCACCAGCCAGGTCTTCCACTGCGCGCCATCAGCCATATCGATGGGACGGGGCAGGAACGGAACCGGATGCTGCGGATCCGACACGTAGTCGTCGGCCTTCTCGTCCCGGGTCGGCGGGGCGAAGGAGGCGCTGAAGCCTTCGTGCAGATAGAGCTTGCTGGGCTGGCCCGCCGGCCAGGCCTTTGACGTCTCCCAACGGTTCACGCCCGTGGCGTAGGTGACGGCGGCGGGGATTTTCGGGTCGGGCGCGCCCTTCAGGTAGTGGTCGAAGAACGGCTTCAGGTAGGTGACGCGGAACTGCTCCGCCGTGTCGCCGGTGAAGGTGAGCGCGCCGAGGTCATAGCCATAGTGGTTCACGCCGGAATGGCGCCAGGGGCCGATGGCCAGATGCACCATGTCGCCGGTCTTGTCCTTGGGCTTCATGGCCCGATAGACCGCCGGGGCGCCATAAGAGTCCTCCTGGTCCCACTGGCCGAGCATGAGGAAGGTGGGGACGCTCAGCGGCTCGTCCGCCATCCACTTGTCCACCGCCTGCAAGGACCAGAAATCGGTATAGGCCGGGTTCTGCAGCAGCTTCTGAACGCCGGGATAGGTCCCGATGCCCGCGGCCTCCACATAGTCGGCCACCGAGCCAGCCTTGAGATAGAAGCTGTAGTCGTCGCCCTCGCCCTTGGGCAGGCGCACGCCGGCGTCGGCCTTGGCGGTGCTCTGCTCCACCACATAGTCGAGGGTGGGCGTACGGAAGGCCCCGTTGTGGAAGTCGTCGTCGCCGCGCCAGGTGTCCACCATGGGGCTCTGCGGGGCGGCCGCCTTCAGAGCCGGATGCGGGTGAATCTCCGCCGCCAGCGTTGTGAAGCCAAGGTAGGACGAGCCCACGACGCCGACCTTGCCGTTGCTCTCTGGGACATTCTTCACCAGCCAGTCGATGGTGTCGTAGGCGTCGGTGGCCTCATCGATGCCGGTGGCGTTCAGCGGCCCAACCTTCGGCCGGGTCATGACGAACTCGCCCTCGGAATGATGCAGGCCGCGGATGTCCTGGTACACGCGGATATAGCCGTCCTGGACGAAGTCGGCGTCCATGGCGGGGAGGATCTCGTTGATCTTGTCGCTCACCCGGCGGTGCACTGAGCCCTTGGCGTCGTAGGGCGTGCGCGACAGGAGGATGGGGCCGCCCGTGGCCCCCTTTTTCATGACGATCACGGTGTAGAGCTTCACCCCGTCGCGCATGGGAAGCATCACTTCGCGCAGCACATAATCCGCCTTGGCGTTGGGGGGCGTGTAGGCCTTCACCACGTCAGGAACGATCGCCGCCACGGGCGCGCCAGCCGGCGGCTGCGTCGTCGCCGCGAGCGCAGGGGCCGCGCTGGCGGCCAGAAGCAGGATCGAAAGGCGGCGAAGCATGGGTGGAATTCTCCTGGACGAGGCATACCTTGTCCCCGCTCACAACGGGCGATGCAAGAGCCTCAAACTCCGAACCACGGGAGGCGAAGGCTCCGCGGACCGAGGCGCCAATTTTATATGACAGCGCTGGCAGATTGTCGGCGCGTACATTAAGCATCACCCATATCCTCGTTCCTTTCCGCAACACGTCGAACGCCCGTGCAACTTCGCGATAATGTCCGACGCCTAGGCCGCCAACTGGGACTTGTGATTCAAAGTCAGGCCGGCGCGCGCACCTTTCAGCAGATCGAGGACATCCGCCGCGCCTCCGTGACCTGGCATCGCGACGGATCGGCGGCGGCGGCGACCAAGCTCCAGCTCGTCCTGAGCCGGCTCACGGCGGCCGAGTCGGTCACGTTCGCTCATTCCTTCGCCCTCTTCCTGCAGATGACCAATCTGGCGGAAGACCTGGCGATGCGGGACAAATTCGGCGCATCGGGGGGGACGAGCGTTCTGGCGGGCGCGGCGCGCCGTCTGCAAGCCGCCGGAACGCAGCGGGAAGACATTCTTTCCACCCTGGACCAGATGGCGGTCGCGCCGGTGATCACCGCCCACCCCACCGAAATCCGCCGCAAGAGCGTGCTTGATCGTCTCGCCGCGATCGCAGCCCTGCTGCGGGTGGAGGGCCCGGAAGCCGAGATCGCGGCCGCCGACGAGGCCTTGGCCGCCGAATTGACCATCCTCTGGAACACCAGGCTGCTCCGACGCACCGGGTTGGCGGTGCTCGAGGAAATCGAGAACGCGGCGGCTTTTTTCGACCGCGTGTTTCTGACGGAACTGCCCGCCCTCTGTGAAGAATGGGAAAAGGCGCTGGAGCTGAGCGAGCCCATGCCCGAGGTGCTGCGCGTGGACTCCTGGGTCGGCGGCGACCGCGATGGAAATCCCAATGTCACCGCCGAGGTGCTGCGGGCGACCCTCAATCGGAACGCTCGGTCAGCCCTCACCCACTATCTTCGGGAAGTGAATCTCCTTGCGGCCGAGCTGTCGATCGCCGCGCCCCCGGCCGCCATCTCCGCGCATCTCGCCGACCTCGCCAAGTCGGCCGAGGATCCTTCGCTGCAGCGGGCCGACGAGCCGTACCGGTTGGCCCTCGCCCTCGTCTACGCCAGGCTTGCGGCGTCGCTCAAACTGTTCACGGGACACGACGCCGCCCCGCCCTCGCACCTCAAAAAGCCGCCCTACCTGCGAGCATCCGATTTGCACGCGGACTTGTCGGCGGTGCATGAGAGCCTCATCGCCAACCATGGCCAGGCCTTCAAGCGCGGGCGTCTTTCGCGCCTGATCCGCGCGGTCGACACCTTCGGGTTCCACCTGGCGCGGCTCGACCTGCGTCAGAACTCGATGGTGCACGAGCGGGTGATCGCCGACCTCATGCGTCACGCAGGCGCCTGCGAGGATTACGCAGCCCTGGGCGAAGGCGCGAAGCAGAAGCTGCTGCTGACCGAGCTGTCTCACGCCCGGCTATTACATTCGCCGTTCGAGACCTATGCCGCGGAGACGGCGAGCGAGTTCGATATCCTGCGCGCCGCCGCCGATCTGGCCGCCACATACGGCCAGGCCGCCTTCGGCTCCTATGTGATCTCCAACTGCAACGCCGTGTCCGACCTTCTGGAAACCTTCGTGCTGTTGAAGGAAGCGGGACTGTTCACGGCGACCGGCGGCGGCTCATCGACCATCCTGCCCACACCGCTGTTCGAAACCATCGCCGATCTCCGCGCCGCGCCGGACACCATGGCCGAATACCTCTCCCTGCCTCTGGTCAGGCGGGTCACTTCGGGCGGACGCGTGCAGGAGGTGATGATCGGCTATTCCGACTCCAACAAGGACGGCAGCTACCTCACCTCGATCTTCGAGGTGCGCGAGGCGGTGCGTGGTTTAGAGCGGGTGGCGGAGAGCAAGGGCCGGCGCATCGGCTTTTTCCATGGTCGGGGCGGCGCCGTGGGCCGGGGCGGCGGATCGAGCTTCGACGCCATCGTCGCTCAGCCATCGGCGGCCAGCGGCGGGCGTATCCGCATCACCGAACAGGGCGAAGTGGCCGCCAACAAATATTCGGACCCGCTCATCGCCCGTCGCAATCTCGACGGCCTGGCGGCGGCCACCTTGCTCGCCACCCTCGACGAGGCCGCCAAGGCGGCCGACCAGTCCCATGCCGGGGTGGAGGCGCTTCGCCAGCTGTCCGGCGCGGCCTACAACGCCTATCGCGCCCTCGTGTATGGGACCCCGCGTTTTGTCGAGTTCTTCAAGTCCGCGACGCCGCTGGCCGAAATCTCGACCTTGAAGATCGGCTCTCGTCCGGCGTCCCGGACATCGTCAGGACGGATCGAAGATCTCCGCGCCATTCCCTGGGTATTTTCCTGGTCGCAGGCCCGGGTGATGCTGCCCGGCTGGTACGGGTTTGGCTCGGCGCTCCAGGAAAGCGGGATCGATCTCCGGCGGCTGGCCGACGATGCCCAGACCTGGCCGTTCCTCGCCACCACCCTCGCCAACATGGAAATGGTGATGGCCAAGGCGGACATGGGCATCGCCGCGCGATACGCCGAGCTCTGTCCGGACCAGGATCTCGCGCGGCACGTCTACGGCAAGCTGCGCGATGAATGGACGCGCACCCATGATGGCCTGCTGGCGATCACGGGTCAGTCGAAGCTGCTGGAGCGCAACCCCGAGCTCGATGCGGTGTTGAAACTGCGGCTGCCCTACATCGCACCGCTCAACCACCTGCAGATCGAGCTGATCCGCAGGCATCGGCAGGGGGAAACGGACGAGAAAATCCGCGACGCAATTCACCTCACCGTCAACGGCATCGCCGCCGGGCTGCGCAACAGCGGTTAAAGCGAGGTCCAGTGCTCGATCTTGTTGAGCAAATTGCCGACATTGATGGGCTTGGCGATATGGTCGTTCATCCCCGCGGCGGCGCAGGCCTCCACGGCGTTCGGCAATACATCGGCGGTGATGGCGAGGATCGGCGTCGCCTGGTTCAGCGCTGACTTCACCCTGATGGCGCGGGCGGCGGCGACGCCGTCCAGGCGCGGCATTTGCAGATCCATCAGGATGACGTCGAAGCGCTGTGTATCCGCGACTTCCACCGCCTCCTGACCGTCCCGGGCTTCCGTCACCTCAGCGTCGAACGAGGTCAGAATCGCGCGCAACAGTTCGCGGTTCTGCTCCACGTCGTCCACCACCAGAACCTTCAATGGATTGAGATGATCGGCCTGCGTGGCCGCGGCGTGATCTTTGGGCGGCTCGGAGCCAATCGCGGGCGCGGCGATGGTGAACCAGAACGTGGAGCCGCTCCCAAACTCGCTGTCGACGCCGATCTCGCCGCCCAGAAGCTCCGCCAGGGACTTGGAGATCGCAAGGCCCAGCCCGGCGCCGCCATACTGTCGCGTGCTGGATTCATCCACCTGGGAGAAACGCTGGAAGATGCGCTCGACCTGGTCCGGTGGAATGCCAATGCCGGTGTCCTTGACCATGAACTGAAGCTTCTGGTCGGGCAGAGCGATGGTCTCGACCGTAACGGCGCCGCGGACGGTGAACTTGATAGCGTTGGTGATCAGATTGACCAGAATCTGTCGCAATCGCTGCGCGTCGGTGGCGATGCAGGCCGGCAGGACGGCGTCGCCAAGCCGCTCCAGCGCCAGGCCCTTTTCTTCCGCTTTCGGCCGCATGAAATCGACGACGTCATCCACCAGAGCCTGAACGTCCACCGGGCGGACGACCGCCTCCAGCGCCCCGGCGTCGAGTCGCGAGAAATCGAGGATCTCATTCACGAGGGCGAGCAAGCTCTGGCCGCCCTTGACGATGCGATCGACGTAGCGACCTGCAGGATCCGGCAGGTCCGGAACTCTGGCCAGAAGATCGGCGAACCCGAGAATGCCCGTCAGCGGCGTGCGAATCTCGTGGCTCATATTGGCCAGGAATTGCGCCTTGGCCGCCGCCGCAGCCTCCGCTTCCTCGGTTTTGCGGCGCAAGGCGTCTTCCACCGCCAGACGTTCTTCCACATTGCGCAGCACCGTGACGATGCCGGTGAAGCGGCCTTCGGCGTCATAGATCTTGGTCGGGTTGGCCTGCACCCAGAGCGGCGATCCATCGCGGCGCAGGACTTGCGAGATGTTCCGTCGTGTCGCCGAAAAGGCCTCGTTGAGCTCCAGCGCGGTCAAGGTTGTCGCCATGCCCGCCGTCGAGGGCAGAAACTCGGCGACGTTCCGGCCGATAATCTCCGAGGGCGTATAGCCAAACTGTCTGATCGACGTCGAGCCGTACTCCAGCGTCCCGTCCAGGTCGTAAGCGACAATGACATCGCCCACATGCTCGGCGAGCATCTGGTAAAAGTTATCACTTTTGGCGAGCTCAGCCAGCGTCGCGGCGGAGTCCGCGGCGGCGGCCTTCAGCGCCTTCATGTCGCGACGTTCGTGCTCCAACGCGATGGCGAACGAAAGTTCCTCCGCGAGCTGTGTAAAGACCACCATCTCTTGCGGTCCGAAGGCGTTCGGCTGGCGCCCATAAACCACCACGACCCCTTGAATATCCTCGCCACGGAAGAAGGGCACGGTGACGCTTGAGCGGATGCCGTAGCGGTCGGCGAGCCCGCGCCAAGGACCGAAGGTCGGACTGTCGCGGGTGTCCACCACGAATTCGGGCTCGCCGCTGCGGAGGGCCCGGCCTGTCGGACCGCGCCCCTGCCAACGCTCGTCGGACCAGCTGAGGTCAAGCCCATCTACGTATTTGACGCAGTTTCCGGCCCGGGCGAGAATTCTAATGGGCTTGCCTTCTGCATGCTCGGCCAACCCCACGAAGGCGGCGGCATAGGCGTCATCCTCCACCAGGGCCGCGCAGACCTGCGCCGCCACATCGTCAAAGCTTCCGGATTGCAACAGGGCGGAAGTGGCGCGCGCATAGGCGTTGGTGGCCCATTGCACGCGTTTCAGGCGATCTTCCGCTTCTACGGGATTTGGGTTCGCCGAACCCTTAGCGCCGAGGCCACCCAGGCGGCCTGCGAGCCCAGTCCGCAACAGCATCGACTCCATGACGCTGGCGGCCAGGGCCTTTAGGCGATCACGAGTCGCCTTGGTCGGCGTCGACCTTGGACGGAGATCGAACACGCAAAGCGCACCGATGCGACGTCCGCCCGGCGTGATCAGAGGCGCGCCCATGAAGAAGCGCACGCCCGGATCGCCAGTCACCCACGGCTCATCCTTGAAACGGGCGTCCTGCAACATGTCGGGGACCGCCAACACGTCGTCGGACCGGACGACATGGTCGCAGAATGAGCGGCCGCGTGGCGCTTCATTGAACAACACGCCCCGGCGGGCCTTGAACCATTGCCGATCCTGATCGAGCAACGAGATCACTGCGATCGGCGCCTTGAACGTAAAGGCCGCCAGTTCCGTCAACGCATCGAACTGGATTTCAGGTTGCGTCGCCAGCTCCGCCAGTTCGGTCAGGTCCGCAATTCGTTCCGACTCGCTCATCGTCACAATCCGCTCAATCGTCACGTGGGCCTTCAATCTAAATATGTAAATTTTCAAGCCAACGCTATCGACACAATCTTTGTCAAATTAATACTTAACCGAGCACACAAGCGGTATTTGCACGATCGTCCGCGAAGGTTCGATTTTATTTGCACAAATGATCAGCAATTCACTCCTGGACCTGTGCAATATTTATATAGGATATTTTTCTTTACAAAAAATATACGAAACCCACCTACGCAAGGTCGCACGCTTGAATCTTTCACGCCTAGCGCCGTAACCCCACAAGGAATTCCGTTGTGCAGACTACAAATCGTAATGATTTGATCGAATGCTTATTCACCAGTGGGCGAGAACAAGACGCATTAGCAGAGGTAGGTCGATATTTACATTCGGATATTGAGAGCGCGGCAGATGAGTTTTACGCACTCATTCGCGCGCAGCCAGAACTGAGACGTTTTTTACTGATGAAGCCATGATTTCCCGGGTTCGGGATGTGCAGCTAAATCACTGGGCGCGCATCACCTCCCACGGCGCCGACGCAACCTACGCCGCCAATGCAGAGAGAATCGGCTTGGCGCATGCACGGGCTGGCGTACCGCCTCGGCTCTATTTGGCGGGTTATGCCTTTCTGCTCGAACGCCTCATCCGCGGCGCTATCGGCCGCGCGCAGCCGCGCAAGTCCTTGTTTCGCCGCGCCAATCCCTCCGCGTCCCTCGCGGATCTGGTGGTCGCTCTGATGAAGACGGCGCTGCTTGATCTCTGCTACGGCATTTCGGCCCAGATCACCGAAGCCGAGCAGCAACGCCGCGCCGCGGAAACCGAGCGCGCCATCGTGGAGCGAGGGCGATTGCAGGCGATCAAGAAGCTCAGCCACGCGCTTGCGCGTCTCGCGGACGGCGACCTGACCGTTCGGTTGCGCGGCGAACTTCCTGAGGCGTTCACTGCCGTCGAGCGGGATTTCGACATCAGCGCCGGACGCCTGCAGGAGGCCATAGACGCCATCTCGCACGTGGCGCAGGACATTACGAAGGGGGCGGATCGCATCGCCAGCGCCGGCGACGACCTCTCGCAACGCACTGAACAACAGGCCGCGTCTCTGGTGGAGACGGCCGCCGCCTTGGCCGAGATCACCGAAGCCGTGCAACGCTCCGCCTCCAGCGCCAGCCAGGCCGCCGATGCGGTGACGGCGGTGCACCGCGACGCCGAGCAGAGCGGTGAAGTCATGGCCAAGGCCGTGGCGGCCATGGAAGAAATTGAAAGCCGCGCGCGCCAAATCAGCCAGATCACCGGAGTCATCGACGAAATCGCCTTCCAAACCAACCTGCTCGCCTTGAACGCGGGCGTGGAGGCGGCGCGCGCTGGCGACGCTGGCAAGGGTTTCGCCGTGGTGGCTCAAGAGGTTCGCGCCCTGGCTCTGCGCTCCGCCGAAGCCGCCAAGGAGATCAAACAACTCCTCGACGCCACCAGCGGCAAGGTCGCCCAAGGCTCCAGCCTGGTCAGTGAAACCGGCGAAGCCCTCAATCGCATCATCGCGCGCATGGCGGAAATCGACGACCAGGTGGACCAGATCGCCGGCACGAGCCAGGCGCAATCCAGCGGCTTACAACAGATCAACACCGCCGTGGCCGCAATGGACGCCTCGATCCAGAACAACACGACCATCGTTGAAGGCTCGAAATCCGCGTCGCTTGGACTGCTTTCCGACGCTCGCCAGCTGGGCCAATTGGTGGCCGCCTTCGAGCCAACAAACGTCATCGCGGCCTGAACAACGCCGTCCACCGCAGCGTCGGCCAATCGCGAGCCGTCGATCTCAAGGACGGACATCGAAAACAGAGCCTAGCGCTACAATGCGCTCGGCCTGATTTTGCGCATGATGGCGACGGCTCGTGATCGCCCCCACCTGATCGAGCCCCGCCCAGCGAGTAGATGCTGCCGGCGGTTTGGACGGCGCCGCCACGTCCCCGCCTGGCGGCGCCGCTTCCCTCAGCCTCTATCGAAAGTGATAGACCGGACTAGGCCCTCAGCCCCCGGCCCTTCGCTCAAAGTACAAGGCGGTTGTCGCCGGAGGTCCAAGGCGCTCCATACGCGTTTCACGCATTCTCATCCCACAGAAACCGGACACGAACTTCGGTTCGACGTCATCAATGGGGTGAATTCGCATGGCGCATTCAGCAGCTGCGGCGCGGGCCGATCAATTTGAAGCTATTCCTGACGCGTCATGCGTCGGCGGCGCGCGACCTTCGGCGGACATCATTTCCCTGCTGGAAGCGCTCGATGTGCGCATCGCCGCCGGCCTGACCACGCTGCGTCGCGACAGCACCAGCGCTCAGGACCATCTGGACGAGGCGCGCGAGCTGATCGGCGTCGCGCTGCGCCAGGAAGCCTCTTCGGCCTGGAGGAGAGGAAAACGAGCGCCGATCGCGACCCAGGCGCCGACTCCGAACGTCGCCCAGGGCGGCCTACCCCCACGCAAGGCGCGACGGGTGGCGGAATATGTCGATGTGCGTCTCACCGAACGGATTTGCGTGTCCGAAATGGCCGCCTTGGCCGATCTGTCGCGCAGTCACTTCTGCCGCGCCTTCCGCACCACCTTCGGCATGCCGCCGCATGTCTATGTTGAGACCAAGCGGATCGAGCGCGCGCAACGGCTGATGCTGGAGACGGACATGTCCCTCCTCGAAATCGCCCTCGCCTGCGGCTACTGCGACGCGGCGCACTTCTCCAATGCGTTCCGGCGCGCTAACGGCATGGCGCCGTCTTTGTGGCGCCGCGCCGCGCGGGACTGACGCCGACTTTCACCGCCACGAGAGCTCGGGTAACATGTCTCGCATCTTTCAATTGTCTGATGAGTGGGCTGGGTTGATCCCCCCTGCCAGCCCGTCACAGCAAGGATCGCTCTTGACGAGACCCCCTGCCCCTGAAGGCGCTGGCGCGCGAGGCAGCGACACTCCCGGCGGCGAAACTTCAGCGCTTTCGGACGGGCTGACCGAACATATGCGCACGGAACGCCTCGCCCGGGTGAACGCCCTGTTGCAGGCCAGCGCCAGCATGCTCGGTGTGTTGGACGACGTGAATCTCTACGTCTCCGAACTGCTTCAGGTGGCTATGGACTTTCTGGGCGCCGGTTCGGGGTCCTATTGGCTGACACAAGACGAGCAGATGACCCAGGTGCTGGGTCCGGGGCACCCGCCACCGCCGCTGGACGCGCCGTCTCATAATTCCTTCTTCTATGCCGATGCTGAGGGACGGCCGTGGATGCTAGCCCTGCCGCTTATCGTCGCCGGCGATCTCTTGGGCGCCCTGGTGCTGCAATTCACCACGGAGCCGAAACTCGGCCCCGAGGATCGCGAAGTGGCGCGCGCCTTCGCCAACCACGCAGCCATCGCCCTATTTATGAGCCGGGCCGTGCGTCTCGCGCGGGAGACCGCCCTGGCCGAGGAGCGGGAAGCCGCCGCCCTGCGCCGCCTGGAGTTAGCGAACCGTCTCGCATCGGCGCGCCGGGAGGCGTTGCAACGCTTGGCGGAAAACCCGCAGGGCGACGCCTATCTCGGCCATGTGCTTTCAGTGGCCATAGATCAGCTCGGCGCTCAGGCCGGCGCCGTGTGGCTGCTGGAGCCAGACTGCGCCCGCCGCATCCTCGCCATCGAAGGCGGCGAGATTCGCACTGACCAGGCCGATTGGGAGCCGCCGGCTGAGCATTTGCCCAAGCCGCCCGCCGACATCACCGTCTATGCCGGCAAGGACCTCGCCCAGTTGCCCGCGCCCTATTACGAGCGCTTCCTGCGCGAAGGCGCGTTGTCGGCGGTGACGATCCCCATGGTGTTCGGCCATGAGATGCGTGGCTACATCGCCCTGCGCCTGCCTCATGATCACGGGCTTTCGGACGAGGAATGTGAACTCGCACGCTCCTTGGCCAATCAGGCGGTGCTGGCGCTGGAAATGACCCGGCTTGGCGAAAAGGCCCGCGCCGGCGCCGTCACTGCTGAGCGAAACCGCCTGGCGCGGGAAATACATGACACCCTCGCGCAGGGTTTCGCCGCCATCCGACTGCAGCTTGGCCTCGCCCTGGGCGACATGCCGGCGACGGGCGCCGCTGTAGACGCCGTACGGCTCGCCGAACGCATCGCCGCCGAAAACCTGGTGGAGGCGCGTCGCTCAGTGGCGATTCTGCGCTCGCCGACTCCCTCCCTGAAGGACGGGCTATCCGGCGTCGTGGATGGCGTGCGGCGCCTGGGCGCGCGCAACCTTGATCTGACCATCGAGCCCACGCTCAGCCCGCCGCCCGAGGTCGCCCACGCGCTCATGCGCATCGCGCAAGAAGCGCTGATGAACGCAGTCAATCACGCCGAGGCCACCCGGATCGGCGTGCGCCTGGCCAGTCCGAGCGACGGCCTGCTGCGGTTGAGTATCGTCGACAATGGTCGGGGCTTTGCGCCGGAAGCCGCCTCCAGCGGGTTCGGCCTCGCCGGCATGCGCGAACGGGCCATGATCGTCGGCGCCGACTTTACTCTGGTTTCCGAGCCGGGTGCGGGGACCGAAGTTATCGTCACCTGGCTTGTTCCTGACAGTGAACCCTGATTGATCGCCATCTCCATGCTGACTGAATTTCACCGCTGCCGCGTTCTGATCGCCGACGACCATGCGCTGTTCCGCAAGGGCGTGGTGTCCGTCATCGGCCTTGAACCCACGCTAGAAGTGGTGGGCGAGGCGCAGGACGGAGAGGAAGCCGTCGCCCTCTATCGTCGCCTGAAGCCCGACGTGGTCTTGCTCGACCTCGCCATGCCGAAGCTGGACGGGTTCGAGACCCTGCTGCGCATTCGCCATGGCGATCCGGAAGCGCGGGTGATTATGCTCACCACCTACGACACGGATGAAGACATCAACCGCGTGCTGCGCGCCGGGGCCAAGGCCTACCTGCTGAAGGACGCCAATGGCGAGGATCTGGTGCGTTGCATCCGCGACGTCTACGCCGGCAAGACCCGCCTCGCCCCGGAAGTGGCCGCAAAGCTGGCCGATCGCTTCATGCAGGTGCAGCTGACCATGCGCGAGCTTGGCGTGCTGCGGCTGGTGGCGGAAGGTCACCCCAATAAGGAAATCGCCGCCCAACTCGGCATCGGCGAGGGCACGGTGAAGGTGCACATCAGCAACGTGTTCGACAAGCTCGGCGCCAAGAGCCGGACTGACGCCGTGGCCATCGCCGTACGCAAGGGCTTGGTGCGGCTGGGCTCCAGCTAGATCGCGGTCGCCGTCGGCTTTTGCACTGCAGCAGCCACGCCTATAAGGCGGCATGAAACTCGACGGCTTCCTCGCGGGCGTGCTCATCGCCGTCGGCCTCGCTTTCGCCGCGCCCCAGCTCGGCGCCGGCAACGGCCCTCTTCATATGAGCCTCGTCACAGACCTGGGCATCGGCCTAGTGTTCTTCCTGCATGGCGCGGCGGTGTCGCCAGATTCCCTGCGCTCGGCGGCCTCGAAATGGCGGCTGCATCTGTTCATCCAGGCCAGCACCTTCGTGCTCTTCCCTATCCTCGGCGCCACCATCTATTTCGGATTACGCCCCTGGATTTCACCCGAACTTCGCCAGGGCCTGTTCTACCTCTGCGCCGTATCGTCCACGGTCTCCACCTCGGTGGCCATGACCAGCCTCGGCCGCGGCGACACCGCCGCCGCCCTCTTCAATGCGACCCTCTCCGGACTGATCGGCATGGTGGCGACGCCGCTGCTGATGGATCTGGTGATGCGCGCCGCCGCCGCGCCGCCGCCGCTGCTGCCGCAGATCATCGCCATCATGGGCAAGCTGCTCGCCCCCTTCGTGGTCGGCCACCTCGCCCGCCCGCTGCTGAAGCGCTTCCTCACCGAGCACAAGACCCTGGTGAACCGGGCCGACCGGCTGGTGATCCTGATGATCATATACGGCGCCTTCTGCGAGGCCGTAGCGAGCGGCGTTTGGGTAGGGCGCAGCCTCCTGGAGCTGGTTGAGACCGTGCTGCTCACCGGAGCCCTGCTCGCCTGCGCCCTGACCGTCACCACCCTCGGCAGCCGGGCCCTCGGCTTTTCCCGTGAAGACGAGGTGGCGGCCGTATTCTGCGGTTCGAAGAAGAGCCTCGCCAACGGCGCGCCCATCGCCAAGGTGGTGTTCGGCGCCTCGCCCGCGCTCGGCCTGATCGTGCTGCCTCTGCTGCTCTACCATCAGATGCAGCTGATCGCGTGCAGCGTTCTGGCGCGTCGCTACGCGGCACGAGCCAAGGCGGAGGCGTTCATTCAGCCTGGGTGACGACGCTGAGGCGCTCCACCCGCTCGCCTTAGGAATTGCTACACGCAGTTCATTCATCATTTCCGACTAGGTTCATGTCAATTCCCCTGCGCGCTGCTGGCGACGCGGTCCCTGGTGAGTTGGAGTCGAGGGCTACCCATGCTGGCGCGCAAGCGCAAACCAGACGAAACGGGCGCACGCAGCCTGATCAGCCTCAATCGCTCGGGTTCGACCTCGCGCGTGCTAAACCTGTTGCGCACAAGCCAGAACCTGCTGCGCACGGGCGCTTCTGAGCGCGATCTTCTGTTCGAAAACCGCGTGCTCAACCGCAGTTTCATCGTCAAGCACCGCCTGCGCACCGGCGAGCTCGACACCTTCGCCGACACGCGCTTCAACGCCACCAAGGTGATCATTCCCCTGGACTGCAACGACCTTCGGGCCGGGGGTCGCTTCATGTTCGTCGATCAGCCCGGCTGGCTCGATCTGCTGGCCGAAGATGTGGGGGCCGACGCCAGCGTAAACTCGCGCGACGTGCGCCTGCTGGAGGCGCTGGATCGCCTGCCCTCTTTCGATCCCTTCCTCCTGCGCGAGTGGCTGAAGCAAAGTGGCTTCCGAGCCGATCCTACCTATTTCGAGCTCAACGAAGGCGACGTGGTCAACATGGAGGCCTTCGTATTCAACGAAGTGTCCAACCTCGTCGCCATGTCGCTGTCGGATGGCGCCCGGCACGAGAAGATCCTGCGCCTGGTGCGAAAGATGCTGGGCGATGGCCAGGACCAGGAATTGGAGCCGCTGCGTCTCACCCTGCGCATGACCGACCAGGAATTCACCGAGGGCATGTTCTGCTGGAAGGGCTTCCTCTACTACAAGTGGGTGGCCAAGTCGGTGGAGGCGTCCATCCCGCCTGTGATCAACGAAATGCGCAGCCGGGCCCCGCAGCGTGGCGGCGATCCCGAGATCGCGCGCCAGATTGAGCAGTCGCGCCGCCGCATTGGTCAGGAAATGATCAAGATGTTCAACTCGGCGTCCGAGTGCATATCGAGCTACGACAGCGCCTATAACCGCCTCACCGAAGCTCGCGACCCGCTCGGTTTCAAACAGTTCCTGCTGAGCGCGCCGGCCAGCTTCCTGCGCTTGGGCGACATCCTGGGTCAACTCCAGCATATCGTGCAATTCTGGCGTTATCGCATGGCAGGCGACGTCTACATCCCGCCCGACGAATACGCGCTGATCCTGCGCGACTTCGAAGACGGCATGGCCATCCGCATCGTTTGACCTCGCCAGGTTCGATCAACCAAGATCCCCGGGCTGGACCCGCGCCCTCTCTATTGGCGTGCTAGACGTCTTTCGCAGCGAAGGCCCCGCCCAAGGCAAGGTGGCGATGCTGGGGCGTAATTAGAGCATTCCGAAAAGTGGGAACCGGTTTGCGGATTAAAATGCTCGAAAATCTAGTTAGTTAGAGCAACCGCCGATCTTGCGGATCGGAATTTGCTCTAAGCAGCCTGCAGCGGCAGCCGCTCCTCGTCCATGGCGTCGAGGCGCACGGGCTGGCTGAGGGCGCCTGTCACCGCCGGGCCCCAGACGAAGGGCGCCTTGCGTCGGACGGCGAGTTCAACCTCATCCTTGGCCTGCAAGTTGCCCACCGCCGCCCACACCTTAGCGGCCTTGAACTCTTCCAGCCGGTCGAGGAAGGTGTTGATGTCCGCCAAGCGCTTGGTTGGACTTTTCTGCCCGACCACCAGGCATATGGAGCGGCCGCAGCCCGTGACCATGGCGTGGCAGGGAAAGTCCGGCGACACCACTTCCAACCCAACCACGGAAAAAGCGCCGCGCAGGGTCTCGTGAGCCAAGGCCAAGGTCTCAAACGGAGGCGCGGCCGGCGGCGCATACAGATTCGCCGCCATGCGCGACTTTTCAAACCGACCGAGGCGGTCGAGCCACGGCTTGATCCGCTCCAGCCTCATGCGGGTCATCGCGGTGCGGAAACTGAGGGGCACATAAAGCATGCCCGGCGGCCCGCCCCGCTCCATGAGCCTGTTGGCCATCCGCAGGGTGATCAGATCGTACTCCAGCTCCGCCTCTTCATTGGGCGGACGCCCAACGGCGAGCAGATCGTAGCGTTTGCCGCCAATATCGGTCCGCACACCGAGGATCGAGCCGAAGAACGCCTTGCGCGGCGTGAAGTAGACACCACGGAAACAGGTCTCTTCCAAGGCGGCCATGGGCGCGGGCGCCGGCGCAGACCGCGGCGCGGCGGCCGCTGGAGCGCCGCGGCTTTCGATTCGCACCAGCCGGCCGGCGACGCCGCTGTCGCTCCGCATCGCCGCCTCCAGGGCCGCGTCGTTCATCACCGAAAATTCGGCTACCTCCGCCGGTTCGCCCCACAGGGCGTAGATCTGCACCGAGCCTGAGGCGCTCTCCCCAAACAGATGGTACTGCAGGTCGCTGGCAAGTTCATTCAGCTCGTCGACATCAAGGCGGGTGGCTCGCGGGTCGCTGAGCATGAAGCAACCGGGCGCCAGCGCCTGATGGCGACGCGGCGCGCGCCAGCGCTGCCCCAGAAAATAGTCCGTGAACTTGGCGATGAGCCCACGCAGGTGCGCGGTGTCGCCTGCGGCACCAAATTCCGACACCTTGATGCGGATGCAGGCCAGTTCGTGCATCGCCCCTATACCATTCTTGCGTCTGACGCGCTGTTGCGTCCGCAACCATCGGCGACTAGGCGTTAATTATCCGTATAAATAGAGAATGCGAACGATTAACAAACGACCCTTTACCCACACCCCGCTAATTATCTTCGGATTTTGCGCTAAATAAATTTCTCAAGATCAAAATACAATTCGATTTTAGAAGATAAAATCAATCTCGCCGAGAATGTATATTTTATTATTCGAAATATTACGAACTATTTCCTACCTCATAAGACCAGGCCACAGCTGATATATGCAACCAACCGCCTACGCATCCAAATGAGCGTCGCTCAAATCGCCCATTGCGCACGCAAACTATAGCGCGAGAAGCCGGGCCTCCGGCGTACGCCACAAGCTATGCACGCAATTGTCGACGGTGCGACGAATGCGCGCGGGGTTGCGGAGGATTTCGGCCGTCGGCGCCTTCAGCCGCGCGGCTGAGCTTGACCCGGGTTGACCTTGGCCAACGGCATGCGCAGAGCAACGAAGGCCAGGCTGATGGTGAGCACAGCGGCGGCGATGTCGCAGCACGCCACACAGGGGTCCGTGAAATTCAGATGCGACACGTGCGGCGCGCACACCGCGAAGCCAAAGACATCCTTAGACGCGGGTGCGAATGGACGCGCAATGAGCATCAGGGTCGAAATAGCAGCGATTCCTAACGCGGTATAATCCACACGATCGAACGCGCCCGCTTGCGGCTTCTGCGGATTCGCCATGATACATCCTCTAGTCACAGTGACTCGCTATTCGTAGCGAGCGGTTGGAGCGCCGCCTTGATCTTTCTCAAGGCCCGACTCGTTGCATCTCTTTAAGGCGTCGGCCCAAGCGGCCCGACCACCCGGACCGTGGACCAGCTCTAGCATTGGGGGAGCGGGCGTAATGACCGCCACAACTATCAAGAATGAGAACGGAGCAGCCGCAGTGCTGCTCGTGGCCACCGTGCTCGGCGCCGTTTACGCGCTGGCCGCGGCGGCCTTCGCCCACGACGGGCCGTTCCAGATCGCCGCCTACATCGCGTTGGCGGCCTTCCTCGTCGCCTCCGGCGCACTCGTCGTCGGCATGGCCAACAAGAAATTCGTCTTCGACCCTTCGAAGTACAACGAAGGCGTCGTGAAGGCGGCCACCATCGCCACCCTATTCTGGGCCGTGGTCGGCATGCTCATGGGCTGCGTCATCGCCGCCCAGCTCACCTGGCCGACCATCTTCTATCTGCCGGGCCTTGAGTACTTCAACTTCGGCCGTCTGCGCCCCGTGCACACGTCCGGGGTGATCTTCGCCTTCGGCGGCAACGCGCTCCTCGCCACCTCGTTCTACGTGGTGCAGCGCACCTGCCGGGCCCGCCTGTTCGGCGGCCTGCTCCCCTGGTTCGTGTTCTGGGGCTATCAGCTGTTCATCTTGCTCGCCGCGTCGGGCTATGTGACCGGCATCACCCAGGGCAAGGAATACGCCGAGCCGGAATGGTACGTCGACCTGTGGCTGACCATCGTCTGGGTCGCCTACCTGCTGGTCTTCCTGGGGACGATCTGGAAGCGCAACGAGAAGCACATCTACGTCGCCAACTGGTTCTACCTCGCCTTCATCATCACCGTCGCGGTCCTGCACCTGGTCAACAACGCCGCGGTGCCGGTGAGCTTCTTCGGCTCCAAGAGCTACGACTTCTCCGCCGGCGTCCAGGACGCCATGATCCAGTGGTGGTACGGCCACAACGCGGTGGGCTTCTTCCTCACCGCCGCCTTCCTCGGCATGATGTACTACTTCGTGCCGCGGCGCGCTGAACGGCCGGTCTACTCCTACCGCCTGTCCATCGTGCACTTCTGGGCCCTGATCTTCATCTACATCTGGGCCGGCCCGCACCACCTGCACTACACGGCGCTGCCGCAATGGACCCAGACCCTCGGCATGACCTTCTCGGTGATGCTGTGGATGCCGTCCTGGGGCGGCATGATCAACGGCCTGATGACGCTCTCGGGCGCCTGGGACAAGCTGCGCACCGACCCCGTCATGCGCATGCTGGTGGTGGCCGTGGCCTTCTACGGCATGTCCACCTTCGAGGGCCCCTTGATGTCGGTCCGCGAAGTGAACGCGCTCAGCCACTACACCGACTGGACCATCGGCCACGTGCACTCCGGCGCGCTGGGCTGGGTGGGCTTCATCTCCTTCGGCGCGGTCTACTGCCTGGTGCCTTGGCTGTGGAAGAAAGAGAAGATGTACTCGAACGCTCTGATCGAGTGGCACTTCTGGATCGCCACCACCGGCATCCTGCTCTACATCGCCGCGATGTGGGTCTCCGGCATCATGGAAGGCCTGATGTGGCGCGAATACACGCCGCAAGGCTTCCTCGCCCACACCTTCATCGAAACGGTCTCCGCCAAGCACATCGAGTACGAAATCCGTCTTCTGGGCGGCGTGCTCTACCTGCTGGGCGCTCTGATCATGGTCTACAACGTGTGGCGCACGATTAAGTCGCCCAAGGTCGCGGCCGCCGAGGTTGATCCTCGCGCGAACCCCGTCCTCGCCGCCGCGGAATGAGGTAAAGAGCCATGTGGAAATTTCACGGCTGGTTCGAGCGTCACACGCTCATCCTGGGCATCGGCATCGTCATCATGGTGTCGATTGGCGGTCTCGTCGAAATCGCCCCGCTGTTCTTCATCCAGAACACCATCGAGAAGGTGGACGGCATGCGTCCGTACACCCCTCTCGAACTGGCGGGGCGCAACATCTACATCCGCGAGGGCTGCTATCTTTGCCACTCGCAGATGATCCGTCCCCTGCGCGACGAAGTGGAGCGTTACGGCCACTACAGCCTCGCGGCTGAAAGCATGTACGACCACCCGTTCCAGTGGGGCTCCAAGCGTATCGGTCCCGACCTCGCCCGCGTGGGCGGCAAGTACTCCGACGCCTGGCACGTGGAGCACCTCAAGAGCCCCCGCGCGGTGGTTCCTGAATCGGTGATGCCGCCTTACCAGTCGCTGGCGACGACCCCGCTCGACTATCGCTACATCGCTGACAACATGAAGACCCTGAAGATCGTGGGCGTGCCCTACACGGCCGACCAGATCGCGAACGCCAAGGCCGACCTGGAAGCCCAGGCCAGCAATGACGCGAGCCCGACGGGTCTGACCCAGCGCTATGGCGACAAGGTGGTGAAGCGCAACTTCACCGGCGCCGACAAGGTCACCGAAATGGACGCCCTGGTCGCTTACCTGCAGATGCTCGGCACTCTGGTGGACTTCAAGTCCTACCACGCCGATGCGCCCGCCAACCAACGGTGATCGTCATGACTTATGAGCAAGTCGCGACCTTCGCCCAGCAAGGCGGCACCATCATCTTCTCGGTGAGCTTCGTGGCCGCCCTGATCTACATCTTTCTGCCCGGCAAGAAGGCTGGTTTCGACCATGCCGCCCGGCTGCCTCTTGAGGAGGACAAGTAAATGAGCGCCGCTCCTCACAAGGACGACGTGACCGGAACCTCCACCACCGGCCACGAATGGGACGGGCTCACAGAGCTCGACACCCCGCTGCCCCGCTGGTGGCTGATCATCTGGTACGCCACCATCGCCTTCGCCATCGTCTACTGGGTGCTTATGCCCTCGTGGCCGACGCCGGACGGCGGCACCCGCGGCACCCTCGGCTACTCCGACCGCATTAAGGTGGAGAAGGACCTCGCGGCCCTTCACCAACTGCGTGGCGAAGGCGCCGCCGCCCTCACCAATGCGAGCCTTCAGGACATCGAAAAGACCCCGAAGCTCCAGTCCTACGCCCTGGCGTTGGGCCAAGCGGTGTTCGGCGACAACTGCGCCCCCTGCCACGGTTCGGGCGGCACAGGCGGCAAGGGCTATCCCAACCTGCGCGACGACGTGTGGCTGTGGGGCGGTTCGCTGGAGCAGATCCAGCAGACCATCACCCACGGCGTGCGTTCGGGCGATCCGGAAGCTCACGTGTCGCAGATGCCGGCCTTCGGTAAGGACGGGCTCTTAAAGCCCGACCAGATCGACGACCTCACCGAGTATGTGGTGAGCCTAGGCGGCAACCAGGCCAAGGCCGGCGGTCCCGCCAAGCAGGACGCGGTGGCCCGTGCGGCGCAGACCTTCAAGGATCAGTGCTCCACCTGCCATGGCGTGGACGGCAAGGGCAACCAAGCCCTGGGCGCCCCTAACCTCACCGACAAGGACTGGCTGTATGGGGCCGATCGCGCCTCCATCCACGACCAGATCTGGTACGGTCGCGGCGGCGTGATGCCGGCGTGGGGCAAGCGTCTGTCGCCTGAGACCATCAAGGCGCTGACGGTCTATATCCACGTCAACTCCGGCGGCGGACAGTAAGGCTCAATAGGTCTGGGTGATGAATACAGTCATCGACACGCGTAAACGGGGCGGCCAAAAGCCGCCCCAAGCGTCTGGAGAGCAGCAGCTCTACAAGAAGCGCGATCCGATCCACCCGAAGAAGATCAGCGGGCCGTTTCGGACCATCAAGTGGGCGTTGCTGATCATCGCCCTGACCATCTACTACGTTACGCCCTGGATCCGCTGGCAGCGTCCCGCCGGCGCACCGGACCAAGCGGTGCTGGTGGACTTCGTCCACGGCCGCTTCTACTTCTTCGACCTGCACCTGTGGCCGGACGAGGTCTATTTCATCACCGGCATCCTGGTGATCTCGGCCCTGGCTCTCTTCCTGGTCACCTCGCTGTTCGGCCGCCTCTGGTGCGGCTACGCCTGCCCGCAGACGGTGTGGACCGACCTCTACATCTTCGTCGAACGCATCTTCGAGGGCGACCGCAACGCCCGCCTCCAGCTGAACGCTCCTGGCTGGAGCTTCAACAAGGCGTTCCGCAAGCTCGGCAAGCACATCGTCTGGCTCGTGATCGCCATGGCCACCGGCGGGGCCTGGATCTTCTACTTCCACGACGCGCCCGAGCTGGCCCAGGACTTCTTCGCCGGCAAGGCGGCGGCCAGCGCCTACATCTTCTTCGGCATCCTCACCTTCACCACCTATTCCCTCGCCGGCACCATGCGCGAGCAGGTGTGCGTGTTCATGTGCCCCTGGCCCCGCATCCAGGGCGCCATGATCGACAGCCACACCCTGCAGGTGGCCTACCGCTACGATCGCGGCGAGCCGCGCGGCCCGCACAAGAAGGGCGACACCTGGGAGGGCCGCGGCGACTGCATCGACTGCAATCAGTGCGTGGTGGTCTGCCCCATGGGCATCGACATCCGCAACGGCCTGCAGCTCGAATGCATCAATTGCGGCCTGTGCATCGACGCCTGCGACGAGATCATGAAGAAGGTGGAGCGTCCTACGCGCCTCATCGCCTACGACACCATCGAAGCGGTGGCCCAGCGCACCAAGGGCCAGAAGGCCCGCTACAAGCTGCTGCGCGGCCGCACGCTCTACTACGCCATCGCCCTCGCCCTTGTCGGCGGCGTGATGGTGTGGGGCTTCCTCACCCGCCCGCTGGTCACGCTGCATTCGGTGCGCGACCGCAACCCGCTGTTCGTGACGATGCAGGACGGCTCGGTGCGCGACGGTTATCTTCTCACCATCGCCAACCGCACCTTCGAGACCAAGACCTTCAAGCTGAACCTGCAAGGCGTGAAGCCGGTCGCCGTCTACGCCCCCGGCGTCGGCGACAGCGTGAAGGATCTCGCCATCACCGTGGCGCCCGACGAGACGCGCGATGTGAAGGTTTTCGTCACCGTGAAGCCCGAGACCCTTGCAGGTCCGGCCACCCCCGCCGTCTTCACCCTCACTGACACCGATGGCATGGTGTACCAGGGTAAGACTGTCTTCGACGCCCCCCAGGAGACCGGACGATGAGCGACACCAACGCCTCCGAACGCAAATCATGGGAGTTCACCGGCTGGCACATGCTGGTGGTGACCTTGGGCTTCTTCATCGTGGTGGTGGGCGTCCTCACCGTCATGGCGGTGATCGCCTATCGCACCTTCCCGGGCGAAGTCTCCGAGCATCCCTATGAGGAAGGCCTCACCTGGAATGGCCACCTGAAGCAGGAAGCGGCCCAGGCCGCCCTCGGCTGGAAGGCGGCGGCGGACGGCGCCCGCGACGCCAGCGGCAAGGCCCGCATCGAGATCGACCTCACCGACGCGCACGGCGCGCCGGTGGCGGGAGCCAAGATCGCTGGCGAACTCGTCCGCCCCACCACCAGCGCCGGCCGCGCCGAGCTGAGCTTCGCCGAAGCCGCGCCGGGCAAATATGTGGCGTCGGCTCAAGCGGCCGACGGCGTGTGGGACGTGAAGTTCCACGCCAAGCGCGGCCCGGTGGACACGTTTGAAGGCGAAAGGCGCTTCACGTGGCAATGACTGACCTGGCGGGGGTCCGCCCTGACCTCTCTGCGTTTCTGAAGACGGTCAATGGCGAGGTCCGGGCCGAGTTCCTGGTCCGCGGCGCCCGCTGCGCCGGCTGCATGTCCAAGATCGAGAAGGGCGTGCTCGCCCTGCCCGGCGTGATCAGCGCCCGCCTCAACCTCACCTCCGGCCGCTTCGCCGTGGCCTGGCGCGACAAGAAGAGCGCCGACCCGGCCCTCGTCGTGGAGACCCTGGACGGTCTCGGCTATCCAACCACGCCGTTCGATCCGGCTGAGGCCCAGGCCTCGGTGGACAAGGAGGGCCGGCGTCTGGCCCTGGCCCTCGGCGTCGCCGGTTTCGGCGTCGGCAATGTGATGATGTTCTCGGTGCCGGCCTGGTCGGCCCTGTTCGGCCAGGAAATGGGCGATGTCTCGCGCACCACCATGTACTGGCTGAGCGCGCTCGTGGCCACGCCCTGCACCCTCTACGCCGGCCAGCCCTTCTTCCAGTCCGCGTGGAAGGCCCTGTCCAAGGGCAAGGCCAATATGGACGTGCCGATCTCCATCGGCGTCAGCCTCGCCCTGCTCATCAGCTTCTATCAGGCCGCCATCGGCGGGCGGCACGCCTATTTCGACGCCGCCGTGTCTCTGCTGTTCCTCTTGCTGATCGGCCGCTTCCTCGATCACCAGCTGCGCGCCAAGGCCCGCAGCGCCGCGCGCGACCTCCTCGCCCTGCAGGCCCCGGTGGCGGAGCGGCTCAACGCCGATGGCCACGCCCTCGGCGTGCCGGTGCGCGAGGTGCAGGTGGGCGACCTCATCGTGGTGCAGCCCGGCGACCGCTTCCCGGTGAACGGCGTGGTGAGCGAAGGCGCCTCGGACATCGACGCTTCTTTGGTCACCGGCGAGACCCGCACTGAACCGGCTGCGCAAGGCACCCGCGTGAGCGCCGGGGCCCTCAACCTCACCGGCCGCCTGGTGCTGCGCTGCACCGCCCCAGCCGATGAGTCCGCGGTGGCCGAGATCGCCCGCCTGATGGAGACCGGCGCGCAGTCCAAGAGCAAATATGTCCGTCTGGCCGACAAGGCCGCCGCCATCTACGTGCCGGTGGTGCACACCGCCGCCGCCCTCACTTTCGTGGTCGGCATGTTCTTGGGTCTCGACTTCTCCGAGGCCCTGATCCGCGCCGTGGCGGTGCTCATCGTCACCTGCCCGTGTGCGCTCGGCCTCGCCGTGCCGGCGGTGCAGATCACCGCCTCCGGGCGCCTGTTCCGCAAGGGCGTGCTGTTAAAGTCCGGCGCCGCCCTGGAGCGGCTGGCCGAAGTCACTCACGTGGTGCTGGACAAGACCGGCGTGATCACCGCCGCTGCGCCGGAACTCATCGACGCCGACCCGGCGGCCATCGCCCGCGCCGCCCCCCTCGCCCGCGCCTCGCGCCACCCTCTGGCCAAGACGCTCGCCCGCGCCGCAGGCCCCGGCCCCGCCGCCGAGGGCGCTAGGGAAGCCGCCGGCCTCGGCGTGGAAGGGCTCATCGACGGCCGCATGGCGCGCATGGGCCGCGCCGCCTATGTGGGCGCCGAACCCGCGCCGGAAGGGGCGCTGGAGACCGAACTCTGGTTCCGCATCGAGGGCGAGGCCCCGATCCGCTTCGCCTTCCGCGAACAACTCCGCGCGGACGCGGCTGCCGCCATCGCCGGGCTCAAGGCTCGCGGACTCAGCGTAGAGATCCTGTCCGGCGACGTGCCGGCCGCGGTGGAGAAGATCGCCGCCGAGGTGGGGATCACGACCTGGCGCGCCAGCCTCACCCCGCAGGAAAAGGCCGCCGCCATCCGCGCCCTCGCTGAAACGGGCAAGAAGACCCTGATGGTGGGCGACGGGCTCAACGACGCCGCGGCGCTCGCCCTCGCCCACGCCTCCATGGCGCCCGGGGAAGCCGCCAATATCAGCCAGAACGCCGCTGATTTGGTCTTCACGGGCGACAGCCTCACGGCCACCACCTTCGCCGTGGACGTGGCGCGAGCGGCGCGCCAGCGGGCCCTGGAGAACTTCGCCTTCTCGGCCCTCTACAATCTGGTGGCCACCCCTGCGGCGATGCTGGGCCTCGTCAATCCGCTCATCGCCGCTATCGCCATGTCGAGCTCGTCCCTGGTGGTGACGCTGAACGCTCTGCGCATGACCTGGGTCGGGGGCCGGCGATGAACATTATCGTCGTCCTGGCCCCGATTTCCCTGGTCCTGGCCCTGATCGGACTCGCCGCCTTCTTCTGGACAGTGAAGAACGGCCAGTACGAGGATCCGCAAGGCGACGCCGCGCGCATCCTCAACGACCACGAAGACGATGGCCCGCCGCTCCCCAAGGGGTGATTAAAAGCTCAAACCCTTTTGCAGGGCGAGCGCGGCGAAGCCGGCTGCGGCGAGGATAAGGCCAATGGCGAGGGCCCACAGCTTGCCCGGCGTCATGGCCTGGGTCCCAGCGGGCAGGGCCTTCTTGCCGGTGAGCATCGGCCCCACCAGCTGATCCTTCTTCACCAGCGCATAGAAGGCGATGGCGGCGAGGTGCAGCAGGACGAGGGCCTGAAGCACGTGGAAGGCGGTCTCGTGCAAATGGGCGGCGAAGCTCGCCTGATCGAAGTTTACGAGCGGCTCCAACGGCCCTGACTGCTCGCCGTCCGTGTCCTCGGCGAAGAGGCCGAAGCCCACCACCGCCACCGCGGCCAGGATCAGCGCCGCCACGCTCCAGCCGCCGAGGGCGTTGTGGCCGATGGGCTCAGCCTTGTCGGACTTGGACTTGAACAGGCTGCCGGCATAGGCGAGCGCCGCCTTCGGCCCCTTGAGAAACTGCGAAAACCGCGCGGTGGAGCCGCCGAACAGACCCCACCACAGGCGGAACACCAGAAGCGCCGCCACGCCCTCCCCGGCCCACTTGTGCCAGGCGAGGTGATGGGTCTCGGCGCTCCACCAGCAGAAGCCGATGAGCGCCACCAGCCCCCAGTGGAACAGCCGGGTAGGCAAGTCCCAGACGGCGATGGCGGCACGCGCTTCACCCATGATCAGTGCTTTTCGTCGCGGAACTTGTCGTGGCAGCCCTTGCAGGTTCCGCCGAGGGTCTGGGCCGCCGACGCGACAAGACCGACGTCGCCCTTGGCCGCCGCCGCGTTGAGGCCGTGCGCCGCCTTGACGAAGTCATCCTGCGCCTTGGCGAAGTCCGCCGGCTTGCTCCAGATTTCCGCCTTGGCCTCGGTCTTCACGCCGGGGCCGGGGGCGCTGTTGGCCGGAAACACCGTGGTCACCTTGGGGGCCAGGTCGTCGATGGCCTTGGCGTATTTTTGCAGCTCGCCCGCGGCCGGCGCAGGCTTGTGCAGTTCGTCGCGCAGCGCCTTGAAGTTCTTACCCACCGCGTGGAAGAAGTCCGCTCGCGGCTGAACGGTCGGCGATACGTCGTGCGCCGAAGCGGCGACGCCGCCGATCAGAACCGCCGCGGCCACGGCCGCACCCATCAATTTTGAATTCACAGCTTGCCCCAAATCAAAGCGCCAATGCCGCCTTGCTAAAGGCGGATTGGCGCAGAATTACGACGCTGTGTAGCTTCTGGGATTAATTTCCGTCGAGACGGTCCACCAGGGCCTCATGCTGCGCCCAAAGCTCTTTCGGCAGGCGATCGCCGAACTTCGCGTAAGAGCCAGGGATGGTGGCCGCCTCTTCCTTCCAGACGTTGGAATCCACCGACAGCAGGATGTTGAGCTGGTGGTCGGACAGGGTCAGGCCCGATACGTCGAGGGAATGACGCGTGGGCAAGCGGCCGATGGGCGTGTCCACCGCTGTCGCCTGGCCTTCCAGACGTTCGACGATCCACTTCAGCACGCGGACATTGTCGCCGAAGCCCGGCCAGATGAACTTGCCGTGCTCGTCCTTGCGGAACCAGTTGACGAAGAAGATGCGCGGCAGCTTGGCGGCTTCGGCCTTGGCCCCGACCTTCAGCCAGTGGCCGAAATAGTCGCCCATGTTGTAACCGCAGAAGGGCAGCATGGCGAACGGATCGCGGCGCAGCTCGCCGATGGCGTTCTCGGCCGCCGCCGTGCCTTCCGAGGCGACATTGGAGGCCAGGAACACGCCGTGGGCCCAGTCGAAGGCCTCGGTCACCAGCGGCACCGCCGTGGCCCGACGGCCGCCGAATAGAATGGCCGAGATCGGCACGCCCTGCGGGTCTTCCCATTCCGGCGCGATGGTGGGGCACTGGGCGGCCGGCACGGTGAAGCGCGAATTGGGGTGAGCGGCGGGACCGGGGGTGTCCGGGGTCCAGTCGCGGCCGCGCCAGTCGGTGAGATGCGCCGGCGGCGGGCTGAGCCCCTCCCACCACACGTCGCCGTCGTCGGTGAGGGCCACATTGGTGAAGATGCAATTGGCGTAGAGGCTGGCGATGGCGTTGCGGTTGGTCTTCTCGCCGGTGCCGGGCGCCACGCCGAAGAAGCCCGCCTCCGGATTGATGGCGTAGAGCCGGCCGTCGTCGCCGAAGCGCATCCAGCAGATATCATCGCCGATAGTCTCGGCCTTCCAGCCCGGCAAGGTGGGCTGCAGCATGGCCATGTTGGTCTTGCCGCAGGCTGAGGGGAAGGCGGCGGCCACATAGTGCGGCTTTCCCTCCGGCGGGGTCAGCTTGAGGATCAGCATGTGCTCGGCGAGCCAACCCTCGTCGCGGGCCATCACCGAGGCGATGCGCAGGGCGTAGCACTTCTTGCCGAGGAGGGCGTTGCCGCCATAGCCCGAACCGTAGGACCAGATCTCACGGCTTTCCGGGAAGTGCACGATGTACTTGTTGTCGTTGCAGGGCCAAGCCACGTCCTTCTGGCCCGACTGCAGCGGCGCGCCCACCGAGTGCACCGCCGGCACGAAGAAACCGTCGTCGCCCAGGGCGTCCAGCGCCTGCTTGCCCATGCGGGTCATGATGCGCATGGACACGGCCACATAGGCGCTGTCGGAAATCTCCACCCCAAGGGCGCTGATCTTGGAGCCGATCGGACCCATGCAGAACGGGATCACATACATGGTGCGGCCACGCATGCAGCCCTTGAAGAGGCCGTTCAGGGTGCGGCGCATTTCCGCCGGAGCGACCCAGTTGTTGGTGGGGCCGGCGTCGATTTCCTTGTCCGAGCAGATGAAGGTGCGGCTCTCTACCCGGGCCACGTCCTTGGAGTCGGAGGCGGCGTAGAAGGAATTGGGCCGCTTCTGCGGATTGAGCCGCTTCATCGTGCCGGCGGCCACCAGTTCGTCGGTGAGCCGCACCCACTCTTCCTCCGAACCGTCGCACCAATAGACCCGCTCCGGCTGGGTTAGTTCGGCGACTTCGCGCACCCAATCGAGGAGGCGCTTGTGGGTGGTCGGCGCCGCCTCATGCGGCGTAATGGTTGTGGAGTAGGTCAAGGTCCCCGTCTCTCTGAAACAAAGGCATGACGTTGCAATCGCAGCGCCAAAGTGGTCGGGATGTGCGGTCGGCTTACACGCTCGCCGCCATGCGTTCCAGCCTCAATTAGCTGAAAAATGAAGACCTTAGTTGAATCTACTCGCCCGCCGCATGCGCTAGAAGGCGAATTTCGGCGCCTGCGAACGGCTCGCAGCCTTGGCGAGCGCACGGAAGTTTAAGCACTTTTTTGCCTGCCAGCGCTGTCAATCTGGGGGCGTGGTTTCGCGCACGCAACACCGCTAAAATTATGTTTCTTGATGTGAAACAGTCAGGAAAACTTCCGCAATTCAGCGGCGCGGCGCATAAGACGCCGTCCTTTTTCGGAGCATAGTCCGCTCATGTTCGCCCGCGACCCCATCGGCGACCTCAACACCCACGTGGTGAGCAACCAGCCGCCGCCGCTGGTGGACTATAATTTGTATGACAGCGATCCTTCACTGCGCGAGGCGTTGCAGCGCGAGGGCGCAGCCTGGTCGGAAGAGCGAGTGCGCGGCATGGGGCAGGCCACAGGGTCGTCGGAGACCATCGCGCTCGGCTTCGTGGCCAATCGTCAGCCGCCGGAGCTGTTCACCCACGACAATACCGGTCGGCGCATCGACGAGGTGGAGTATCACCCGGCCTATCACTTCCTCATGCGCCTCGGCCTGGAGGAAGAAATCCACTCCATCGCCTGGACCGACCAGCACCCGGGCCGGCATGTGGCCCACGCCGCGCTGGAATACCTGCTCACCCAGTGCGAGGCGGGCGTCTGCTGCCCCATCACCATGACCTACGCCTCGGTCCCAGCCCTGCGCCATGCGCCGGAGCTGATGAAGACCTGGGAGCCGCTGATCCTCTGCCCGGCCTACGACCCGCGGGGTATTCCAGCCACAGAGAAGGGCTGCGCCACCATCGGCATGGCCATGACCGAGAAGCAGGGCGGCTCGGACGTGCGCACCAACGAGACCACCGCCACGCCGGCCGGCGACCACTATCTGCTCACCGGCCACAAGTGGTTCTGCTCGGCGCCCATGTCGGACGGGTTCCTCACCCTCGCCCGGCTCAACGACGCCATCACCTGCTTCTTCGTGCCGCGCTGGACGCCGCAGGGCCAGCGCAACCGCGTCTTCATTCAGCGGCTGAAGAGCAAGCTCGGCAACCGTTCCAACGCCTCCTCGGAAATCGAGTACGACCGCACCTATGCCGAGATCGTCGGCGAGCCGGGGCGCGGGATCGCCACCATCATGGAGATGGTCAAGCACACACGCCTCGACGCCGCCGTGGCCTGCGCCGGCATGATGCGCCAGGGCGTGGTGCAGGCGGCGCATTTCGCCTCCCATCGCATCGCCTTCCAGAAGCGCCTGGTGGACCAGCCGCTCATGCGCGCCGTGCTGGCCGATCTCGTGGTTGAGGCCGAGGCCGCCACGGCTCTCGTCATGCGGGTGGCGCGGGCCTTCGACGGGGCGAGCCCGGAGGAGCAGGCCTTCGGCCGCCTCGCCGTGGCGGTGGCCAAGTTCTGGGTCACCAAGCGCCTGCCCAACCACGCCTATGAGGCCATGGAGTGCCTGGGCGGCTCCGGCTACGTGGAGGAGAGCATGATGCCGCGCCTCTATCGCGAGGCGCCGGTGAACGCCATCTGGGAGGGCTCCGGCAACGTCAACGCCCTTGATGTATTGCGGGCCATGAGCCACGAGCCAGAGTCCCTCGCCGCCGTCTTGGGCGAGATCGAGCTCGCCCGCGGCGCGGACAAGCGCCTCGACCAGGCCATCGGCGACCTGAAGCGGCGCCTGGCCGACCCTAAGGATCGCGAGGCTCGCGCGCGACGGCTGGTGGAGGAGATGGCCATATGCCTTCAGGCCTCGCTCTTGGTGCGCCACGGCGCAAGCCCGGTGGCCGAGCTCTTTCTGGCGGCGCGCCTGCCAGGGTCCATGCGCGGCTGCTACGGCGCCCTGCCCGGCGGCGCGCAGCTGCAGGACGTGATCGCCAGAGCGCAGGTCTCTGCGTAATTGACCCCGAAACAGGGCGAAACAGAGTTTGTTTTGCCCTTGCCGCCCGCCCCGCCTAAACGGCCGCGAGTTCCAAAGGGGATACCTCTTCATGTCCGTTGCTTTGCAGGATGCGCCCGTGTCGCTCGCGCCCTTGCCGTTCATCGACCTCAAAGCCCAGCAAACCCGCCTCCGAGCGCGCATCGACGCGGCCATCGCCAAGGTGCTGGATCACGGCCAATACATCCTCGGCCCCGAGGTGACTCGGTTCGAGCAGGAGATGGCCGCCTTCGGTCAGGTGAAGCACGTGGTCTCTTGCGCCAACGGCACCGACGCCCTCGCCCTGCCCCTGCGCGCCTGGAATATCGGGCCGGGGGACGCGGTGTTCTGCCCGAGCTTCACCTTCGCCGCCACGGCCGAGGTGGTCCCCTGGTTCGGCGCGACGCCGGTGTTCGTGGACGTGCTGCCCGACACCTACAATCTCGATCCGGCCTCGCTGGAGCAGGCCATCGCCGAGGTGATCGCCAAGGGCGAGCTGACGCCCAAGGTGGTGATCGCTGTCGATCTGTTTGGCCAGCCCGCCGACTATCTGGCCATTTCCGAGATCGCCCGCCGCCATGGCCTGAAGCTCATCGCCGACTCAGCCCAAGGCTTCGGCTGCGCCCTGGAAGGCGTGCAGCCCGCCGCCTTCGCCGACTGCGCCACCACCAGCTTCTTCCCGGCCAAGCCGCTCGGCTGCTACGGTGACGGCGGGGCTGTCCTCACCAATGACGATGAGCTCGCGGGATTGTTGAAGAGCCTGCGCATGCACGGACAGGGCGTGGACAAGTACGACAATGTCCGCATCGGGGTGAACTCGCGCCTGGACACGGTGCAGGCGGCCATCCTCATCGAGAAGCTGGCCGTGTTCGCCGACGAGATCGTCGCCCGCAATCAGGCCGCCGATCGCTACGCCGAGGGTCTGCAAGGCGTGGTGCGCACCCCCGAAGTGATCACGGGAGGGGTCTCCACCTGGGCCCAGTACACCATCGAGGCCAAGGATCGCGACGGTCTCGCCGCCCATCTGAAGAGCCTCGGCGTGCCCACCGCCTGCTATTATCCGAAGCCTCTGCACGTTCAGACCGCCTATCGCGGCTATCCATGCGCCGGCAATGGCCTGCCGGTGACCATGGAGAAGGCGGACCTGGTGCTCAGCCTGCCCATGCACGCCGACCTCGACGCGGCGACGCAATCCTGGATCATCGAGGCGGTGAAGAGCTTCTACGCCTGATCGCTTCCGCTGCGAGCGGTTCGCGGCTAGCCTCGCCGCTCCAGCGGGAGACCATCGATGAAGACCCTGTTCGCCGCCGCCCTCGCGGGCGCCTTCCTCATGGGAGCGTCCGCCCAGGCCGCGCCGCAGTATTTCCGCAGCGATCTGACCAAGCAGGCCGGCCTGCCCTTCTCCGACGCCGTGCAGGTGGGCGACATGCTCTATCTGTCCGGCCAGATCGGCGCGCCGCTCGGCACGCGCAAGGTCGTCGAGGGCGGAGCCGAGGCCGAGGCGCGCCAGGTCATGAGCAACATCGGCGAGATCTTGAAGGCGCGCGGTCTCGGCTATGACGACATCGTCAAATGCACGGTGATGATGGGCGACATGTCCAAGTGGGCGGATTTCAACAAGGTCTATGTCGCCTATTTCAAGCCCGACCGGCTGCCGGCGCGCAGCGCCTTCGGCGCCAGCGGCCTCGCCATGGGCGCGAGCCTGGAAGTGGAATGCTGGGCGGCGGTGCGCAAATGAGCCGGCCTGACTCTGGTTTAGAATTCGCGTCCGGTTTCGATCTCGCCCCGCCCAGCGCCGAAGAACGCGCCCGACTGGAGGCGAGCCTGACGAAGGAGGAGCGCGACGTGCTGCTCCACCATGGCACCGAGGCGCCGTTCTGCGGCGGACTGCTCGGCCAGAAGAGCCCCGGCGTCTATTGCTGCCGCCTTTGCGGCCTGCCCCTGTTCCGTCAGGAGACCAAGTTCGAGAGCGGCACCGGCTGGCCCTCCTTCTACGCCCCTATCGACGAGGCGCACGTGAAGGCGGTGAAGGATACGAGCTACGGCATGGTGCGTATCGAAACCCGTTGCGCGCGGTGCGACAGCCACCAGGGGCATGTGTTCCCCGACGGTCCGCCGCCTACGCGCCTGCGCTACTGCATCAACTCCGTGTCGCTGAGCTTCGTGGCCGAGGGCGAGCCCCTACCCGATCCCCTCGACCGCGGCGATGCCCTGCCCTGATTAATCCCGCCCGCGGATCAGCCAGGCGATGCCGACCCCGGCGGCGAGAAAGCGCACCACGTCGATGAAGATGTAGGCGAGGGTGTAGTCGCAGGGAAAGCCGTACCAGATGAGGTAGGAGGCGTTGGTGGTGAGCCCGCCCACGAGCCCCACCAGCCCGCAGACGCCAAGCCGGCCGAAATAGCTGAGCCCGGTGGTGAGGGACAGGATCCAGGCGCATAGCAGGGCCTCCACCACCTCCATGGCGAATTCCGAGGCCAAGGTCTTAGGACTCATATCCGCATCCGCGCCCGGCGGGTGATAGACGAGGAGCGCGGTTCCCGACACCTTGGCCTTGGCGATGTACCGCGCCATCTCCGTATCGCGGTGCGCAGCCTTCTGGTCCACAGCCGGAAAGATGTAGAATCCGGCCTTGGCGCCGGTCGCGACGGGCAGGGCTGCGGACAGCGCCGCCTCGTCCTTCACCGACGAGACTCCGATCGTCCCCAGCGGCGTCGCCACGTGCGCCACTGCGGTCCAGATGAACATCAAAACGCCGCCGAGAATCCCGGCGATAACCACGCGCATAGCCATGACAACCCTCCCCAGTCGCATTTTGGCGGGGAGAGCCTAGCGCAAATGCGTCGCAGGGGCGAATCGCCGCCTTGTCAGGCGCGGGCCGCCACCGTTTTGGCCGGCTCAGGCGGCGCCGGCGCGAGGGCCGACAGCGCGGCGATCAGCTCCATCTTGTCGATGGGCTTGGCGGCGGCGCCGTTCATGCCCGCAGCCTTGCAGGCCTTGAGCTGCTCCGGCGTCGTGTCGCCGGTCAGGGCGATGATCGGCAGGGTCGCCAGGCCGAGCTCGGCGCGGATGCGCCGCGTGGTCTCCAAGCCGTCCATGTCCGGCATGCGCACGTCCATGAGCACCACGTCGAACGGGGTGTGGGCGAGGATATCCAGCGCCGCGCGCCCACTTTCCACCGCCGTGACCTCGCAGCCGAAGGGTTGCAGCAGCAGGCTCGCCACCTGGCGATTGACCGGGTGATCGTCCACCACCAGCACCCGCAGGCCGTTCAGCGCGTCCAAATTCTGCGGCTCGCTTGCGTTCTGGGTCTCAGCCGCTTCCGCCAAGGCTGGACCGGCGAGGAAGGTCAAGGTGAAGGTGGAGCCGGCGCCCGGCGCGCTGACCACGCTCACCTCGCCGCCCATAAGCCGCGCGAGCTGGCGGGTGATGTTGAGGCCAAGGCCTGTACCGCCGAAATCGCGACTGGTGGAGGCGTCGGCCTGGGTGAAGGCTGAGAACAGCTTGTCCATCACCTCGGGGCTCATGCCGACGCCGGTGTCAGCGACTTTGATCGTCACCTGCGTCTGCCCGCCAAGGCCTGCCGGCGCGGCCGACAAGCTCACCGTGACACCGCCGACCTTGGTGAACTTCAAGGCGTTGGAGACCAGATTAGCTAGACACTGACGCACCCGCACCGGATCGAAGCTGAGCCGCGCCGGCGCTTCGCCTTCGGTCTGGAAGCGAAGATCGAGCCCCTTGGCTTCGGCGTTCGCCGCATAGAGGCGCAGGGTGCGCCGGCAGGCGTCGGCGAGATCGCCCGTCACGGGGGCGATTTCGAGCTTGCCGGCCTCGATCTTGGCGAGATCGAGAATATCGTTGAGCAGGCAGAGCAGAACGTCCCCGGACTCCAGCAGAGCGGCCAATTGTTCCGTCTGCGCCGGCGTCAGCGAATCCTGGCGAAGGGCCCCGGCCATGCCAAGCATGCCGTTCAGCGGCGTGCGCAATTCGTGACTGAGCATGGCCACGAAGCGCGACTTGGCGGCATTGGCCGCGTCCGCCTGATCGCGCGCCTCGTGCAAGCGCCGCGACATGCGGGTCTGTTGCAGCGCCCAGCCCAAGCCCATGACCGCCAAGACGGCCAGCAAGGCCGTGGCGAGGGTGCTGGCCGTGGTCAGACGCCGGCCGAGTTCGACGTCCTTCTCCAGCCGGGCGCTTTCATCGCGTTTGGCGCCCAGCTCGGCCTGTAGCGCCTTGGAGATGTCGGTGATGCGTTGCTGCTGATCCGCTTTCAGATCTCGCAGGACCGCCCGCTCCCAGCGGAGCAAATGGTCGTACGCCGCGGCGTCGCGACCTTGCGCGTGTTCGAGCAGGGCTTGGCTGTAGAGATCGTCCTCGGGGTTCGGCTGGGCCAGACGCACCGCAGCGCGGGCGACGCGTTCGGCGTCCGCCTGCGCGCCCGCCAGATCGCCGAGTTCAGCGCGCGCGTCGCGGCGCATCCGCAACGCTTCGATCGCCCAGGTGTTGGCTGGGGCGTCCACCTTCGCGGCGATGTCGTGAAGACAGCCTAGCACCTCGGCCGGTCTGTCGCGCTTGGAGGCGATGGCGGCGCAGAGGACGCGGTTGAAGAACTGTGCGTTCGGCCCGCCGGAGGTGGCGATCAGCTTGGCGTGCAGCCGTTGCAGGCGTTCGGCGGCGGCGTAATTGCGCGCGAACGCTTCCTCCATGGCCAGATTATAGACGAGCTCGGCGTCCTGGCTGGCCGCGCCGAGCCGCCGGCTGAGCGTCCCCGCCTGCACCAGGTGATCGATGGCCGCGTCGTGGTCGCCAAGGTCGGACAGAGCGCTGGCCAGCACCTCGTGGGCGATGATCTCCATGGGCAGCGCTTCTGGACGCGCGCCCCGCAGGTCCTTGATCAGGGCCTCGCCCACCGTGGCCGCGCGGGCCCATTGGGCGTGATGGTTCGCATAGCGCAGCTCCTGCAGCTCGGCCACGCGTCGCAGGTTCGGGCCGTGGCCGGTCTTGTAGGCGAGCCAGGCCTCCGGCGAGGCCTCCGCGCGCCGTCCCTCTACATCGCGCCCATAGATGAGGCGGATCAGGTCCGCCAAGTCCTTCAGCTCCCGATCCTGCCGCGCCCTGGCGGCGGTCTCGATGGTCAGAAGCCAGCGGTTGAGATCGGCGGGGGCCGCGTTGCGCGCATAGTAGTCGAGCGCCCGCCAGGCGCCGAAGAAGCGCGTCTCACCGGTCGAGGCGAGGGCTTGGCGGCCGACCTCCTCCACCATGGCGGGCTTCAGGCGGCCCGGATGGGCTTCAATGCTGCGGATCAGCTGATCGAGCGCGGCGGCGTCCCGCGCCACCGGCGCAAGCGGCGGGGCGGCGGTTCCGGCGGCGGATCCCGCCAGCAACGTGCAGGCGACCGCCAGGATCAACGCCTTCGGAGCCAGGGACGCTTTCGCAGACATGCCGCGACCCGATCGTTTCGGTTTAGTTCCCGCAACTATCGCCCATAGGTGTTAATATGCCGCGTATGCGCGGCCTAGTCCTGTAACTCGCCCAGCCAAGATCACTCAGACGCGAATGGCGTTTTCGTACGCCACGTTGTACAAGTCCGCCATGAAGAGCGCCGCCATCGACGTCACCACCTATTCCGAAGCCCGCCAGAACCTGAAGGCGGTGATGGACCGCGTGGTGGAAGACCGCCTGCCGGTGGTTATCAGCCGCCGCAACGCGGAGCCGGTGGTGATGATCTCTCTGTCGGAGTGGAACAGCTGGCAGGAGACGCAATATCTGCGCGCCAGCGACGCCAATCGCCGCGCCCTCGACGCCGCCATCGCTGAACTGGATCAGGGCGAGGTGGTGGAGCATCCCCCGGCCAAGCCGTGAAGGTCGCCAAGCCTTGAAAGTGATTTGGGCCGCCTCAGCCTGGAGCGATTACCTGCGCTGGCAGGATGAGGACCAAAAGCAGGCGCGCAAGATCAATCGGCTGATCGAGGACATCCGTCGCTCGCCTTTTGAAGGCCTCGGCAAGCCTGAGCCGCTGAAGGAGAACTGGTCGGGCTTCTGGTCCCGCCGGATCGATGGCGAGCACCGGCTCGTCTATCGCATCGCCGGCGCCGGCGCCGGCGGCGAGCAGCGGGTGGAAATCGCCCAGTGCCGCTATCACTATTAAGGGCGCGCGAGCCCCCCTCCATCCCCTACAGTGGGATGTTGTCGTGCTTCTTCCAGGGGTTTTCGAGCTTCTTGGTCTTCAGCGACTTTAGGGCTCGCACCAGGCGGCGGCGAGTGCCGTGGGGCATGATCACGTCGTCGATATAGCCGCGCTGCGCGGCCACGAAGGGATTGGCGAAGCGGGTCTTGTACTCGGCCTCGCGGGCGGCCAGGGCCTCAGGGTCCTTGGCTTCGGCCCGGAAAATGATCTCCACCGCCCCCTTGGCGCCCATCACCGCGATCTCGGCGGTGGGCCAAGCGTAGTTGATGTCGCCGCGCAGGTGCTTGGAGCTCATCACGTCATAGGCGCCGCCATAGGCCTTGCGGGTGATGACGGTGATCTTCGGCACGGTGGCCTCGGTGTAGGCGAACAGGAGCTTGGCGCCGTGCTTGATCAGCCCGCCGTACTCCTGCTTGGTCCCCGGCATGAAGCCCGGCACGTCCACGAAGGTGATGATGGGGATGTTGAAGGCGTCGCAGAAGCGCACGAAGCGGGCGGCCTTGCGGCTGGCGTCGATGTCCAAGACCCCGGCCAGCACCTGCGGCTGGTTGGCAACCACGCCCACGGTCTCGCCGTCTAGGCGCGCGAAGCCGGTGATGATGTTCTTGGCGTAATCGGCGGCGATTTCAAAAAAATCCGCCTCGTCCACGACCTTCAGGATCAGCTCCTTCATGTCGTAGGGCTTGTTGGGGTTCGACGGCACCAGGGTGTCGAGGGACATTTCCGGACGTTCGGCGTCGTCGAAGCTCTCGCGCACCGGCGGCTTTTCGCGGTTGGAGAGGGGCAGGAAGTCGATCAGACGACGCACCTGAGTCAGGGCCTCAAGATCGTTGTCGAAGGCGCCTTCGGCGACGCCGGACTTCATGGCGTGGACCCGCGCGCCGCCGAGGTCCTCGTGGGTCACGGTCTCGTTGGTGACGGTCTTCACCACGTCCGGGCCGGTCACGTACATGTAGCTTGTGTTCTTCACCATGAAGATGAAGTCGGTCATGGCCGGCGAATAGACGTCGCCGCCGGCGCAGGGGCCCATGATGACGCTGATCTGCGGGATCACGCCCGAGGAGAGCACGTTCTCCACGAAGATGTCGGCGTATCCAGCGAGGCTGTCCACGCCTTCCTGGATGCGAGCGCCGCCGGCGTCGAACAGGCCCACCACCGGCGCGCCCACCTTGGCCGCCATGCGCTGCACCTTCACGATCTTGGAGGCGTGGGCGAGGCTCAGGGAGCCGCCGAACACGGTGAAGTCCTTGGAGAACACATAGACCACCCGGCCGTTCACCGTGCCCCAGCCGGTGACCACGCCGTCGCCGGGGATCTTCTGGTCTTCCATGCCGAAGTCGGCGCAGCGGTGCTCGACGAACATGTCGAACTCTTCGAACGAGCCCTCGTCCAGCAGCACCTCGATGCGTTCGCGGGCGGTGAGCTTGCCCTTGGCGTGCTGGGCCTGGATGCGGCGCTCGCCGCCGCCCTCACGGGCCCGGTCGCGGCGCTCGGCCAGTTCGTCGATGATGTGCTGCACCGATCGCTCCTTCGGCGTCAATTCGTCAGTTGGGCAAGGGTCCTAGAGAACCCGGCGCGGCCTGACAAGCATCCGTGAACGGATCGGCCTGCGACTTTGGGCTCTGGAATGGGGTTAAATTTGCCGCAGGGCGGCGAACCAGGCCCCGATCATGCACGCTTCTTGCGCCCGCGCGGCGGTGCGCAAGGCCGCTTCCTCGTCCACGCCCCAACGCTCCTCCTGGAAGGCCTCGTCGAGGCGCGAGAGCTCGTGCGCCGTCACGGCGTCCAGCGCCCCCTTCATCACCGCGAAGGCCAGCACGGCCGAACCATAAAGGGCGGTGGCGAAGGCGAGGCCGGAGAGGGCGAAGTCCTCCAGCGCCGCGGCGTCGCGGGCGGCCTTTTCCAGCGACTCCTCCGGCTGCGGGTGATGCATGATCCCGGCGGCCACGTGCAGCTGGATGTCGAGCGCAGCGTCGGCCCAGGCGAGCCACGGGTCCCAGGCGTCCTTTTGCCGCGCCGCCAGGGCTTCGGGGGCATCGGCGCGGTAGCACAGCAGGTCGCTGCCGGCGTAGCGCGCCACCTCCGCCGCCAGGGCCTGGTGCGCGTCCGCGGCCCGATCAAGGGCGGTGAAGGCGAGCCGCGTGGCTGGCATCGCATTGAAATCAATCAGTTCGCCCTGATTGTTCCACTCTTCTGCCAAGAGCTGGGCCAGCCCCACCGTGGGGACGGCGAGCGGCTTCCCCGACGGACTCTTCGCCACCCTACCGTCGAGGGTCACGGCGAAGGCGTCGCCCTCGGGCCGCACCGCGGCGAGGCGATAGAATTTCCGGGGCTTCGGCTTTGGCGGTTCGGTATCGTTCATATTGCGCGTGCCTTAGTCGCCAGCGACGGAGGCGGCCAGTCCTTTGCGTTCCCATAACAGAGGCGCTTCCTCAGCAGAGGCCCCTCTTTAGCAGAGGCTTTGGCGGGCGTCGCGACGGAGTGAGACATCGGATGAGCAATTCTCCCCCGGCCTTTTCCTCAGAGCTGACGGCCAGCGTCGCCGTCACCCGCTTCGGTCTCGGCGCCCGGCCCGGCGAGCTCGGCAAGGTGAAGGCCGATCCGCAAGGCTGGCTCCTCGCCCAGATCCGCCGCGAGGGCGCGGATCTTCCTGTGGGCCTCGACGGCGCGCCGTTCAAATCGACGCCCGAGCGCTTCGCCGAGTTCCGCGCCTATCGCGAGGCCATCAAGGCCGCCGGCGCCGACGAGGACGCCCGCAAGGCCGCTCGCCAGCCCTATAACACCATCGTCGCCGACGAGATGCTGGGGCGGGTGCGGCTCGGCTGTCTCACCGAGGCCGGCTTTCGCGAGCGCTGGTCGCTGTTCTGGCTCAATCACTTCACCGTCAGCGCGGTGAAGGGCGAGGAGGAGGCCGCGCTGGTCTCCGCCTTCGACCGCGAGGCCATCCGCCCCAACGTGTTCCGCCGCTTCGAGGAGCTGTTGCTGGCTTCCAGCCGACATCCCGGCATGCTCATCTATCTCGATCAGCAGCAGTCGGCGGGACCGAACAGCCTGGCGGGCCTGCGCCGCAACATGGGCCTGAATGAGAACCTCGCCCGGGAAATTCTCGAGCTGCACACGGTGGGCGCCGACGCCGGCTACACCCAAGGCGATGTCACCGAGTTCGCCCGCGCCCTCACCGGCTGGTCCATTGGCCGCAAGGACGCGCCCGGCGAGAGCGAGGGCCGCTTCATGTTCCGCCCGCAACTGCACGAGCCGGGGCGGCGGCGGGTGTTCGGCAACTCCTATTCCGACAGCGGCGAGGAGCAGGCCCGCAATGTCCTCGCCGAGCTGGCGAACCACCCGAAAACCGCCCGGCGGATCGCCTTCAAGCTCGCCGCGCATTTCGTCGCGGACACGCCGCCGCCAAGCTTGGTGGACCGGCTGGAGAAGCGCTTCCGCGACACTCATGGCGACCTCGCCGAACTCGCCCGCACCCTCGTGACTTCGCCCGAGGCCTGGCCTCCTGAGGCGGCCAAGTTCAAGACCCCCGACGAGTTCCTGGTGTCGGCCTATCGCGCCGCAGGCCAGGCGCCCATCCTCGCCCCGCGGGAGGTGGTGCAGCCCCTGACCCAGCTCGGCCAGCGGCCCTATTCCGCCCCGCAGCCCAACGGCTGGCCGGACGTGGCTGTCGCCTGGGCCGCGCCCGGGGCCATGATCAAGCGCCTGGAATGGGCTGACGCCTTCGCCTCAGCCTACGCGCCGCAGAGCGCCTTTCCCGACGCCGTGGCCCTGGAGGCCCTCGGCCCCCGCCTCCGCCCCAACACACTCGCCGCCATCCACCGGGCCGAGTCCCGCAAGGAAGGCTTCACCGTGCTCCTGATGTCGCCGGAGTTCCAACGCCGATGACCGCCTCTCGCCTCTCCCGCCGCGCCGCGCTTGGTCTCGGCGCTGGCCTCTCCGTCAGCTGCTTCGGCCTCGGCGCCGCGGCGGCCGGCGTCACCGATCGCAAGCTGGTGGTGATCGTGCTGCGCGGGGCCATGGACGGCCTCTCCGTCACGGTGCCCTACGCCGATCCTGATTATGCCGCCCTGCGCGGCGAGATCACCGTGCCCACCGCCACGGTGCAAAAGATCGACGCCCATTTCGGCCTGCATCCGCGCCTCGCCAATCTCTACGCCATGACCCAAGCGGGACAGGCGCGCCTCGCCCCCGCCGTGGCCATCCCCCAGCGCATCCGCTCCCATTTCGAGGCGCAGGACCTGTTGGAAAGCGGCGCGGACCGGCTCTATGGCGCGACCAGCGGCTGGTTGAACCGCACCCTCTCCACCCTGCAGGCCCAGCGTCCCACGAAAGCTCTCTCCATCGGCGCTCAGGAGCCCTTGATCCTGCGCGGCGCGGCTCGGGCCGAGAGCTGGTCGCCGGGCGGGCCCTTGAACGCCCCCTCCACCCGCGTCGCCTCCATCCTCATGGACCTCTATGCCGGCGATGCGCTGCTGGGCCCAGCCCTGGCCCAAGGTCTCGCCACCGAAGCCGAGGCCAACGCCATGACCATGGACGGCGCGGCCCGTCGAGGTGGCGATCCCAAGGCCGTAGCCGCCGCGGCGGCGCGCTTCCTCGCCGATCCACAAGGGCCGAGCATGGTGGTGCTGTCCCTGGACGGCTTCGACACCCACGCCAACCAGGGCTCGGACAAGGGCCAGCTGGCCAATCGTCTGGGCGCCCTCGATGACACCCTGGGCGGCCTGCGCGATGGCCTCGGCGAGCGCTGGAAGGACACCGCCGTGGTGGCGGTCACCGAGTTCGGCCGCACCGCGCGCATCAACGGCACCAAGGGCACCGACCACGGCACCGCTTCGACGCTCATTCTCGCCGGCGGGGCGCTGAAGCCCGGCGGCCTCATCGGCGACTGGCCGGGCTTGTCGCAAGGCGCCCTGTTCGAGAACCGCGACCTCGCCCCCACCCTCGACATGCGTCAGGTGTTCAAGGGGCTGTTGATCGACCACCTGGGGGTGGAGCGCAGGGCCGTGGAGGCCAGCGTCTTCCCTGACAGCGCCCGCGCGCCCGCGCTGCGGGGGATGGTCTAACGCTTTTTGCGATGCTGATGCCCGAAGGGCTCCGGATCGGCCTCGTGCTCGTCGAAGCCGAAGCGCTCGAAGCCCTGGCGCATCTGCGGCGACAGGGGCGCCTCGATGATCAGCATCCCCGCCGAGGGGTGCGGAACGGCGATGCGGCGGGCGTGGAGTTGCAAGCCCAGTCCCGTGGACAGCTCCGCTGAGGCCTCGTCGCCATATTTGGGATCGCCGAGGATGGGATGGCCGATGGCCCGCATGTGGGCGCGCAGCTGGTGGGTGCGTCCGGTGTGGGGCCGCAAGGCGAGCCAGGCCGCCCGGTGCGCGGCCCTCGATAGCGTGACGAATTCGGTCTCGGCCGGATCGGCGCCCAGCTCCTTGGGATCAGCGGGGACCACCATTTCGCGATCGCCCACGCCCTTCTTGATCAAGGGAATGTCGATGATCCCCTCCGACGGTTTCGGGGTGCCGATGACCACGGCCCAATAGGTCTTCTGCGCCTTGCGCCGGGCGAAGGCGCCCGACAACTTGGCCGCCGCCGAGGGGGTCTTGCCGAGCAGCAGCACACCGGAGGTGTCGCGGTCGAGACGGTGCACCAGACGCGGCCGCTCCAGCCCCTCGCCCCAGGCGGAGAGCAGGCGGTCGATGTGCTTCACCGTCTTGGTGCCGCCCTGCACGGCGAGGCCGGCGGGCTTGTTCAGGGCCAGCACCTCCTCGTCCTCATAGAGCACGAGCGAACGGGCGAAGGCGGCGTCGCGCTCGGAAATGGCCGGCTTTTCGCCCGGCGTCGGCGCGTCCGGCAGGGGCGGCACGCGCACCTGCATGCCGGCGGCGAGCCGCGTGTCGGCCTTGGCCCGGGAGCCGTCCACGCGGATCTGGCCCGAGCGCAGCATCTTCTGGATCTGGATGTGGTTCAGGTGCGGCCAGCGACGCTTGAACCAGCGGTCGAGGCGCACCCCGTCTTCGCCGGCGCCGACAAAGAGGGTGCGGACCTGGCGGGCGTCGTCCCTCATGCCAGCACCCGCTTGGCCAGCTCAAGGCCGGCCATCAGGGCCAGCATGGAAAGCACAACACTGCCAAGCACATAGAGGCTCAAGGTCGTGTAGTCGCGGCGTTGCAGCATCATCACCGCCTCGAGGCTGAAGGTGGAAAAGGTGGTGAAGCCGCCGAGCACGCCGACTCCCACGAACAGGCGCCAGTTCTCCTGCCCCGCCCCGCCCCGGAAGGCGAGCGTGGAGACGAGCAGACCCATGACGAGGCCGCCCAGCACATTGATCATACCGGTGGCCATCCAGGGCGTCGCTGGCCCGGCGAGGCGGACATAGGTCACGCCGCCAAAATAGCGCAGCAGGGCGCCCAGGCCCCCGCCGACGAACACAAGGAGAAGCTTCATCATGGCGCGGTTATAGCAAGCCCCGCGCGTTCGCATAGGCTGGCGAAATCCTGTGGCGGATCAGCGGTCAGGCGCAGCATCTTGCCGCTGTCGGGATGGCGGAACTCCAGCGCCGCCGCGTGCAGCATCAGCCGCGGCACAGGCGCGCCGCCAAGCATCAGCGCCCCGCCATAGCGCGCATCGCCAAGGATCGGCCGGCCGAGGTGCGCCAGATGCACGCGGATCTGGTGCATGCGCCCGGTGACGGGGGACATCTCCATCAGGGCGACGCCGGGGGCTTCGGCAAGGGTGCGATAGCGGGTGGCGGCGGCCTCGGCGTCGGGATGCTCCGCCTCGCACACGCGCATATAGGCCTCGCGACCCTGCTCCACCCGGCGCATGGGCGCCTCGATGATCCCGGCCCGGGGTTCAGGCGCGCCTGGCGCTGCGAGGGCGAGGTAGGTCTTCTTCACCCGCCGCGCCATGATCTGTTTGCCGAGGCTGCCGGCGGCGGGCTTGGTCTTGGCGGCCAGGATCACGCCCGAGGTGTCGCGGTCGAGCCGGTGCACCAGGTGCGGGCGCTTGCCGTTGGAGCGGGCGAAAGCGACCAGCATGTCGTCCAGGGTGGTCACCTGGCCCCGCCCGCCCTGCACCGAGAGCCCGGCCGGCTTGTTCAGGGCCAACAGCGCGCCATCTTCGAAGATCACCCAGGCGCGGACGGCGTCCACCTCGGCGTCGGTGAGGGCCCTCACGCCCCGCCCCGCTCGCGGCGTAGGCCCGCCCAGCGCTCCAGACGCTCCTTGATGCGCGCCTCGGCCCCCTCGCCGCAGGGCTTGTAGAACTGGCGCCGCTCCATGCCGTCCGGAAAGTAGTTCTGGCCGGAGAAGCCGTCCTCGGCGTCGTGGTCGTAGGCGTAGCCCGCGCCATAGCCGAGGTTCTTCATCAGCTTGGTGGGGGCGTTGAGAATGTGGGCGGGGGGCGTGAGCGAGCCGGTCTCCCGCGCCGCGACCTGGGCCTGCTTCGCCGCCTTATAGACGGCGTTGGACTTGGGCGCTGAGGCGAGGTGCACCGTCGCCTGGGCCAGGGCCAGCTCCCCCTCTGGGGAGCCGAGGAAGTCGTAGGCGTCCTTGGCCGCCACGGCCACCATGAGCGCGAACGGATCAGCGGCGCCGATGTCTTCGCTCGCCGCCCGCACCAGCCGGCGGGCGATGAACAGCGGGTCCTCGCCTCCGGCCAGCATGCGCGCCAGCCAGTAGAGCGCCGCGTCCGGGTCCGAGCCGCGGATGGACTTATGCAGGGCGGAGATGAGGTTGTAGTGGCCCTCGCGGTCCTTGTCATAGGCCGGGCTGCGCTTTTGCAGCACCTGGGCGAGGCCGGCGGGATCAAGCGGTTCAGCCGGCTGCACCGCATAGAGGGTCTCGGCGAGGGTCAGGGCGTAACGCCCGTCGCCGTCGGCCATGGCGATGAGGGCGCGGCGGGCGTCAGGGGTGAGGGGCAGGGTCGCGCCTTCGTGCGCCTCGGCCCGCTCGATCAGGGTCTCCACCGCCGCCTCGTCCAGGCGCTTCAACACGAACACCTGGCAGCGGGACAGGAGCGCGCCATTAAGCTCGAAGGACGGGTTCTCGGTGGTGGCGCCCACCAAGGTCACTACCCCCTCCTCCACGAAGGGCAGGAAGCCGTCCTGCTGGGCGCGATTGAAGCGGTGAATCTCGTCCACGAAGAGCAAGGTCGACTGGCCCGCAGCGCGGCGCCCCTTGGCGACCTCGAAGGCCTTCTTCAGGTCGGCCACCCCCGAGAACACCGCCGACAGCTGTTCGAAGGCGTAGCCGGCCTCCTTGGCGAGCAAGCGGGCGATGGTGGTCTTGCCCACCCCCGGCGGTCCCCACAGGATCATGGAGGCCAGGCGATGAGCGGCGGCCATGCGGCCGATGGGACCGTCGGGTCCGAGCAGGTGGCCCTGGCCCACTACCTCGGCGAGGCTTTGCGGGCGCAGCCGGTCGGCCAGGGGCCGCGGCGCCTCGGGTTTCAGGCCCGCGGCTTCGAAAAGATCTGACATGCCCCTAGGCTAGCAGACGCCGCCGACCTAGGTGAAGCTTTGCGCGCCTCGCGCTCTTGGTCCTTTGAAGAAAGTCCTCCTCCATGCGCCTCTTCATGTCCCAGCCTTCGCCCTTCGCCCGAAAGTGCCGCATCGTCATTCGCGAGCACGGCCTCAGCGGCCGCGTGGAGGAGATTGCCGTACCGGCGCCCTACGGCGCCTACACGCCGCTCACCTCGGTGAACCCCATCGGCCAGGTGCCGACCCTGGTGGACGAGGACGGTGTGATCACCACGGACAGCCAGCTCATTTGCGCCTATCTCGATACTATCGGGACAGGACCGAAGCTGATCCCGGCCGAAGGACCCGACCACTGGCGCGTGCGCCGGCTCGAGGTGCTGGGCGACGCCATCGCCGAGGTGGGGGTGAAGCTTCGCATGGAGACCCTGCGGCCGGTGAACGAGCAGTCGCCCACCTGGATCGAGAACTGGAAGGCGAGCCTCATCCGCGCGCTCGATCAGGCGGAGCACCGCGCCGCCGGCGACGCGAGCTTCCACCTCGGCAATATCGCCATCGTCAGCGCCGTCAACTGGGTCAACTTCCGTTACGGCGGCTGGGACCTCGGTCCCGAGCGGCCGGCTCTGGCCCGCCTGGTGGAGGCGTTCGAGACCCGGCCGAGCTTCCTCGACACCCAGCCGGGCTGACAGCACGCGCGCCCCCTGGAATTAGAACTCCGCCACGATCTTCTGGCCGTCGCGGTCGATGACCACCCGCCAGGAACTTGCGCCCGCGAGGGCGTCGGCGAGGTTGGCGGTGTTGGTGATGGTCTTGCCGTTGACGCTGAGGACGAGGTCGCCGGCCTGGAAGCCGAGGCGGGCGGCGAGGCCCTGCACCTTCTCCACCACCACTCCGGTGGTGAAGGGATTGAGACCGAGATTCTCGGCCGTCGCGGGCGACAGGTTGACCACCGTGGCCCCGCCCAGGGGCTGGCGGCCGGTGAGGGTGCGCTCATCCTTGGGGGTGGAGGGCGGCGTGGTCAGCCGCACCTGCAACACCCGACCGCGACCGCCGCCGAGGGTCAGGTTCATTTCGTCGCCCGGCTTGTGGGTGGCGGCCACATAGTTGAGGCCGGCCTCGTCATTGAGAGACTCGTTGTCGGCCTTCAGCAGGATGTCGCCCACCGCCACCCCCGCGCGGGCCGCCGGACCGCCGGGATAGACCGCCGTGACCACCGCGCCCTGAGGAACCGCAAGGCCGCGAGCGGCGGCGATCTCGGCCGTCACCGGCTTCACCTGCAGGCCGAGCCAGGTGTGCTCCAGGCTCTTGCCCCCGCCCACGGCGGTCTCCACCACCCGCCGCGCCAGGGCCGCCGGAATGGCGAAGCCCACCCCGGCGGAGGAGCCCGAGCGCGACAGGATGAAGGTGTTGATGCCTATGAGATTGCCGTTCATGTCCACCAGCGGTCCGCCGGAATTGCCCGGATTGATGGCCGCGTCAGTCTGGATATAGGCCCCGAAGCCCTGGCCCACGTCGGTGCGGGCGAGGGCCGAGACGATGCCGTTGGTGACGGTCTGGCCGACGCCGAACGGGTCGCCCACGGCCAGCACCAGGTCGCCCACCTGCACGGCGTCGCGATCGGCGATGGGCAGCACCGGCAGGCGCTCGCCCTTAGTGTCGATCTTCAAGACGGCGAGATCGGCGCGGGAGTCCGACAGGATCAGCTTGGCCGGGAACTCGCGGCGATCAGCGAGACCGACGGTGATCTCCTGCCCGCCCTCAACCACGTGATTGTTGGTGAGAATGATCCCATCGGCGCGCACGATGACGCCGGAGCCGAGCGAGCCCTGCACCTGTTCGCGGGGCATGCCGCCGCCGAAGAACTCGAAGAACGGGTCGGGCTGGGCGCGCACCACGCGCTTGGAGGAGATGTTCACCACCGCGGGCGCCACGCGCTTCACCACCGGGGCGAAGCTCATCTTCATGGTGGCGAGGTCCGGCGGCGGGGCGCGATTGGGCGCGGTCAGGGCCTCGCCCGACAGGAGCCCGCCCTTGGCGGTCTGGGCTTCAGAATGGGAGTTGGGCGCGGTGCAGGCGGCCAGCACAGCCAGAGACAGCACAAGGACGGGGCTCAGACGCATGAGGATGTTCATCGGGATCGAGGGACCAGCTTCCCGTATGATTCTCCCGAGCATGACGGCGCAAATTTGACGCAGGCAGGCCCGAGGAAAAGTGGGAACCGGTTTTCCGCGCGCGGGCCTGCGAATGGGAAGCTTAAGCCTCAGCCGGCGAAGCATCCGGTACGGGCGTGGCTTCTTTCACCGCCAGCAGGAGACCGAGGAAGGTGAGGCCCGCGGCGATGAGGATCGGCAGGCCCGGCAGGTGCAGGCTGTCGTTGTGGCGCACGGTGAAGCTCAGCACCGACAGATAAACAATGGGGCCGATGATGGCGCAGATGCCCATGATGGCCGAATTTGCCCCCTGCAGCCGGCCCTGCTCACTGGGGCCGACGCGGCGGGTCATCAGGCCCTGCAGGCCAGGGCCGGTCAGGCCCGTGAGCGCGCCAGCGAGGATGCCCACCAGGAACAGGGGGCCGGTGGGGGCGAAGGCGTAGACCAGGAAGGCCGCCAGCGCGCTCGCGAGGCCAATGAGCAGCGCGCCCCGCTCGCCCACAAGCTTCACCACCCGGCCCACCACGCCGCCCTGGATGATGATGGTCACCACGCCGGTCATCAGCAGCATCTGACCCGCCTGGGCCGGACCCCAGCCGTAACGCCAACCCACGAACAGCACGAAGATGGCCGGGAAGACGCCATGGGCGAGCTGAAAGAGGGCGTAGATGGCCGAGAGCCCCAGGAGGTGCGGCTTGGAGGCGAGGAGGCTGAGGGCGCCCACCGGATTGGCCTTCTTCCAATTCAGCGTGGCGCTGCGGTGCTCGGGCGGCAGGGACTCCGGCAGGATGAAGAAGCCGTAGAGCCAGTTGGCGAGGGCGAGCGCTGCCGACACGTAGAACGGCAGGCGCAGATTGATGGAGCCGAGATAGCCGCCCAAGGCCGGGCCAAGCGCGAAGCCGATGCCGAAGGCCGCGCCCATGAGACCGTAGGCCTTCGCCCGGTCCTCCGGCTTGGTGACGTCGGCAATATAGGCGTTGGCGGTGGAGAAGCTCGCCGCGGTGATCCCGTTGATGATGCGCCCTACGAGGAGCCAGCTCAGGGTCGGGGCCATGGCCATGAACAGGTAGTCGATCCCAAGGCCGAAGATGGAGATCAGCAGCACTGGGCGGCGACCGAACCGGTCCGACAACATGCCCTGGATCGGCCCGAAGATGAATTGCATCACTCCCCAGGTGACCGCGAACACCAGCGTGTATTGCGCGGCGATCGCCGTGTCGCCGCCGGCGAACTGCTTCACCAGATTGGGCAACACCGGGATCATCAGGCCCAGCGCCAAGATGTCGATGAGGGCGGTGACGAAGATGAAGCCGACGGCGGCCTTGCGCCTCAAGGTCGAAGGGGCCTCGGACATGCGAACGGTTCTCCCGGCGGGAAGGCGAAAGCCCTCCTCCTAAAGCGAGGGCGAGGCGAAGTCACGCGCCCATCTCAGGGTCGCAGGGCGCCCTTCACATCTTCGAGGCGCCCGTCCACGGCCCGGGGCGCGAGACCGAGGGTCTTGGCCAGCAGCGGATAGACATCGACATTGGGGAAGCTCGGCAGGGTCGCGCCTTCTGCGAAGGCCGGACCATGGGCGATGAACAGGGCGGCCATGTCCTTGTTCGCCGGATCGAAACCGTGCGCGCCCTTTTCGTCGAACTCGCCCTTGGGCGGCTTGGCGAACACCATCCAGCCCGGCTCGGCCACGCAGACGATGGCGAGGATGCGCGGGTTGGAGCCATAGCCGAAGGTCTTCACGAAGTCGGCCTTGCGGCGGCAATCGACGTGGGCGCGGGGCTTCAGAAGCGCGGCGACCTCGGCGGCGTGGTCAGCCGGCGGCTCGATCATCAGAAGCGGCCCGCCGCCCACCACGGTTCCCTCTACCGGCCCCATCTCGGCCTCCAGCACCACGGTGCGTTCGCGGGAGACCGCGGTCATGCCGTGGTCGGCGACGATGACGAGGTTGGTCTTGTCATAGAGCCCTCGCGCCTTCAGCCCCTCCACCAGGCGGGCGATGGCGTGGTCGGTCTCAGCGAGGGCGGCGTTCACTTCCGGCGCATCGGGTCCATAGACGTGGTCGGCATGGTCCACCGCGTCGAAATAGAGGGTGATGAAGCTCGGGCGCTTGGCCGCCGACAAGTTGAGCCAGTCGAGCACCACGTCCACCCGGTGCTCGGGCTTGATGGCCGCATCGAAGTGGGCCCAGAGGCTCGGCCGCACCCCGCCGATCCGCGCCTCCGAGCCGGGCCAGAAGAAGGCGCCGGTCTTCAGCCCCGCCTTCTCCGCCGTCACCCAGATGGGCTCGGCGACGTCCCACCAGCGCCGGTCCGACACGGCTTCATTGTCGCCGATGCGGAAGGGCTGAGGCTGGATCGCGGCGTCGATGAAATTGTTGGCCACGATGCCGTGGTGGTCAGGCGTGAGGCCGGTGACCAGGGTGTAGTGGTTGGGAAAGGTGAGACTGGGGAAGGACGGACGCATGGCCGCCCGCACGCCGGTCTTGGCGAGGGCGGACAGCGTCGGGGTCACGCCGCGGTCGAGATAGTCCGCCCGGCCGCCGTCAATGGAGATGAGGATGGTGGGACCGGCCGGCTTGGCAAGGGGCTCAGCCGCGGCGGCGCCGCCGACAAGGCCGAGAGCCGCCACAGCGGCCAAGATCCAGTTCCACATGACAAAGGCTCCGAAGGGGTCTTCGGAGCCTTAGGTCGCTTATGCGACAGATTCATTTAAGCGATGAAGCTCGCTCAATCCTCGTCGGCGTAGACATGGACCGGACCGGAGTCCTTGCCCTTTTCATTCACGTCGCGGTCGACGAACTCGATCACCGCCATCGGGGCGTTGTCGCCGTAGCGGAAGCCGGCCTTCAGCACGCGGATGTAGCCGCCGCTGCGGGCCTTGTAGCGCGGGCCGAGGGTGGCGAACAGCTTGCCCACTTGCTCGATGTCGCGGACCTTGGAGATGGCCTGACGACGGGCATGCAGGTCGCCGCGCTTGGCGAGGGTCACCAGCTTTTCCACGAAGGGACGCAGTTCCTTCGCCTTGGGCAGGGTGGTGACGATCTGCTCGTGCTTGATGAGGCTGGCGGCCATGTTGGCGAACATGGCGGTGCGGTGGGCCGAGGTGCGGCCAAGCTTGCGGTGCGCGTATCCGTGACGCATTTTTCTACTCCGGTTGGCGCATCATCGCGCCGGCCTCAACATCCCCGCCCCGGCTCCTCAGGGTCGGTCCTCGTGAAGCGCCGGGGCCCTCAACCGCTTCAGCGGCTTCAACGGGCCCAAGGACCGAAGTCCTGGAAACAGCGCGTAGTCTCTTTAGTGATCGCGGATCGCGGGCGGAAAACCGGTTCCCACTTTTCCTCGATCCGCTCTTAGATCTGGTCCTCGAACTTCTTGGCCAGCTCTTCGATGTTTTCCGGCGGCCAGTTCGGCACGTCCATGCCGAGGTGCAGGCCCATGCCGGAGAGCACTTCCTTGATCTCATTCAGAGACTTGCGGCCAAAGTTCGGGGTGCGGAGCATTTCCGCCTCGGTCTTCTGGATCAGGTCGCCGATGTAGACGATGTTGTCGTTCTTCAGGCAGTTGGCCGAACGCACCGACAGTTCGAGCTCGTCGACCTTTTTCAGCAGGGCCGGGTTGAACGGCAGTTCCGGCTTGGATTCGTCGGCGGACTTCCGCTGCGGCTCTTCGAAGGTGATGAAGATCTTCAGCTGGTCTTGCAGGATGCGGGCGGCGTAGGCCACGGCGTCCACCGGCGACACCGCGCCGTTGGTCTCCACTTCCAGGATCAGCTTGTCGTAGTCGAGGCTCTGGCCCTGACGGGTCGGCTCCACGCGATAGGCCACGCGCTTCACCGGGCTGTAGAGCGCGTCCACGGCGATGAGGCCGATGGGGGCGTCTTCCGGACGGTTGCGCTCAGCCGGGACATAGCCCTTGCCGGTCTGCACGGTGAACTCGATGCGCACCGAGGCGCCGTCGTCGAGGGTCAGCAGCACGTGATCCTTGTTGAGGATCTCGATGTCGGCCGGGGTCTCGATCTGGCCGGCGGTGACCACGCCCGGACCCGTGGCCCGCAGCATCATGCGCTTGGGGCCCTCGGCGTGCATACGCAGCGCCAGTTGCTTGATGTTGAGGATGATGTCGACCACATCCTCGCGCACGCCCTCGATGGAGGAGAATTCGTGCACCACGCCGTCGATCTGCACGGCGGTGACAGCGGCGCCCTGCAGGGAGGACAGCAGCACCCGGCGCAGTGAGTTGCCGAGGGTCACGCCGAAGCCGCGCTCCAGGGGCTCGGCGATCATGCGCGCCTTGCGCTGACCGTCGGCGCCGGTTTCAATCTGCGGCTTTTCCGGGCGGATGAGTTCTTGCCAGTTTCTTTCGATCACGAGGTTCGGTCTCTTCGACTGGGCTTAGGGGGAAGCGGCGCCGGGGGGGGGAATCGCAGCGCCGCATATCGAAAAGCAAAGCCGCCCAGCGGCGGCCTGCAAAATCAGACGCGACGACGCTTCGGCGGACGGCAGCCATTGTGCGGGATCGGCGTCACGTCGCGAATGGTGGTGATGGTGAAGCCCACCGCCTGCAGCGCGCGCAGGGCCGATTCACGGCCGGAGCCGGGGCCGGCCACGTTCACTTCCAGGGTCTTCACGCCATGTTCCATCGCCTTGCGGCCGGCGTCTTCGGCGGCCATCTGGGCGGCGTACGGGGTCGACTTACGCGAACCCTTGAAGCCCATGGAGCCGGCCGACGACCAGGAGATGGTGTTCCCCTGCGCATCGGTGATGGTGATCATGGTGTTGTTGAACGAGGCGTTCACGTGCGCCACGCCGGAGGTGATGTTCTTGCGTTCGCGCTTTTTGACGCGCGAGGGTTCCTTGGCCATCGGTTCGGGACCTTACTTCTTCTTGCCGGCGATCGGCTTCGCGGGGCCCTTACGGGTGCGGGCGTTGGTGTGGGTGCGCTGACCGCGGACCGGCAGGCCCTTGCGGTGACGCAGGCCGCGATAGGACGCGAGGTCCATCAGGCGCTTGATGTTGACAGCGGTTTCACGGCGCAGGTCGCCCTCGACGGTGTAGTCGCGGTCGATGGCTTCGCGCAGCTGAAGCACTTCGGCGTCGCTGAGCTGGTTGACCCGGCGGCTATCTTCGATGCCCACCTTCTCGATCAGCTCCTTAGCGATCTTGGGGCCGATGCCATGAATATACTGCAGCGCGATGAGCACGCGCTTGTTGGTCGGAATGTTGACGCCTGCAATACGGGCCACGTCTTAAGTCTCCAAGGTCGCGCGCGCGGAAACGCGAATAGGCCCCTGCCCTGTCACTTGACCGGGAGAGCCGGCGCAGATGAACGCGCCCATTCGCGGAAGAGCGCTTTTATATGGTGGAAATAAGGGGCGTCAATGGCTGATCCCTGACAAACCCCTAAAAAATCACAATCGTGAGGGCGGCGGCGCAATCAGGCGGGAACCGCGCCAAGACAGGCGTCGATGGCCGCGGCCACATCGGCGATGCCGGCCATGCCGTCCACCCCGTGCAGCTTGCCCTGGGCCTGATAGTAGGGGAGCAAGGGCGCGGTCTGGGCCGTGTAGGCGGCCAAGCGCACCTTGAATGATTCGGGATTGTCGTCGGCGCGGCCCTCGGTTTCGAACCTCTTGGTCACGCGTTCGATCAGCGCGTCGGGGTCCACCTTCAGCTGAATCACCACGTCGATGCGGCTGCCGCGGCGCGCCAGCATGGCGTCGAGGGCTTCGGCCTGGGCCACCGTGCGAGGAAAGCCGTCGAACACGGCGCCGCCGGCAGCCTCAGCCTCAGGCAGGCGCTCTTCGATCAGGGCGATGACGATGTCGTCGGAGACGAGCTCGCCGCGGTCCATGATGCCGGCCACGCGGTTGCCGAGCTCGGAGCCCGAGGCGCGGGCGGCGCGCAGCATGTCGCCGGTAGAAAGCTGAACCATGCCCCGTTCGGTGACCAGCCGCTTGGCTTGCGTACCCTTGCCCGCGGCGGGCGGCCCAAACAGGATGAGGTTCATGTCAAATTCCCGGCTGCGTTTATGCCTTTAGGACGGCGATGACCAAGGCCTCGCCGCCTCCCCTAACGGGCGATTATCGCGAACCGCGGCCACCGCGCAACTTCGACTTCTTGATGAGCCCTTCATATTGATGGGCCAGCAGGTGCGACTGGATCTGCGCCACGGTGTCCATGGTCACGGTGACCACGATGAGGATCGAGGTGCCGCCAAGGGAAACCTGGGGCAGAGCGCTCATGGCCGCTTCCGGCAGCAGACACACCACGGTGATGTAGGCCGCGCCGATCACCGTCAGGCGAGTCAGCACATAGTCGAGATATTCGGCCGTGCGCTTGCCCGGCCGGATGCCCGGAAGGAAGCCGCCGTACTTGCGCAGGTTCTCCGCCGTATCGTCCGGATTGAAGACGATGGAGGTGTAGAAGAACGAGAAGAAGATGATCAGCGCGCCGTACAGCGCTATGAAGGCCGGCTTGCCATGTTGCAGTTGGCCCACCGCCAAGGGCACCCACTGGGCCCAGTCCGGCAGGTTGGCGTTGGCCAGGAAGGCCATGACGGTGTTGGGCAGCAAGAGCAGCGAGGAGGCGAAGATCGGCGGGATCACGCCCGAGGTGTTGATCTTCAGCGGCATGAAGGAGCTGTCGCCGCCATACATGCGATTGCCCACCTGGCGCTTCGGGTACTGCACCAAAAGCCGACGCTGAGCCCGCTCCATGAACACCACGAACAGCACCACGGCGATGGAGGCCGCTGCGATGAACAGCAGCATGAAGCCGGACAGCTGACCGCCGCGGGCCTGTTGCAGCAACTGCCAGACGGTGCGCGGCAGCACCGCCACGATTCCGGAGAGGATCAGCAGGGAAATGCCGTTGCCGATGCCGCGGCTGGTGATCTGCTCGCCGAGCCACATGAGGAACAGCGTGCCGCCGGACAGCGTCGCCACGGTGGAGAGCACGAAGAAGACGCCCGGCTGGTCCACCATGCCGGGGCTGTTCTGCAGGCCCATGGCGATGCCGAAGCTCTGCACCAGGGCGAGGAGCACGGTGAGGTAACGGGTATATTGGTTGAGCTGCTTGCGGCCGGCCTCGCCGCCTTCCTTGCGCAGCTTCTCCCACGGACCGTAGATGGTCGCCATCAGCTGCACGATGATCGAGGCCGAGATGTACGGCATCACGTTCAGCGAGAAGATGGCCATGCGCTGCACAGCGCCCCCCGAGAACATGTTGAACATGCCGAGAATGCCCTTGGCCTGGCCGGAGAAGGCCTGGGCGAAGTGCAGCGGGTCGATGCCCGGAATGGGGATATAGGTCCCGAGGCGGTAGACGATCAGCGCGCCGAGGGTGAACCAGAGCCGCTTGTGCAGGTCCGTCGCCTTGGCGAAGGACCCGACGTTGATGTTTGCGGCGAGTTGTTCTGCGGCCGAGGCCATGTACGTCCTCACAAATCTTGCGGCCCTGACATAGGCGCTGCAGCGCCGCTTGTCATCTGGACCGTGCTCGGGAGTGGCGCATTGGCCACAGCCAGCCCCCGAATGTCGCCCTTAGACGCGCAAAACCCCGGCCGAGGCCGGGGTGCGCAGGGTCAGGTTCAGGCGGCTTCGGCTTCAGCTTCCACCGGCTTGGTCTGGGTGACCTTGCCGCCGGCGGCCTCAATGGCGGCCAAGGCGCTCTTGGTGGCGGCGTAGCAGGTGATGTCGAGCTTCACGGCGATCTCGCCGTGGCCGAGCAGCTTCACGCCGTCCTTTTCACGGCGGATCACGCCGGCGGCCACCAGGGCGGCGGCGTCGATGGGCGTCTTGGCGTCCAGACGGCCGGCCTCGATGGCCTTGGCCAGGCGCCACAGGTTCACTTCAGCGAATTGCAGGGCGTCGGGATTATTGAAGCCGCGCTTGGGCATGCGCATGTGCAGCGGCATCTGGCCGCCTTCGAACTGCTTGAAGCCGTGGCCCGTACGGGACTTCTGGCCCTTCACGCCGCGGCCGGAGGTCTTGCCCTTGCCGGAGCCGGGGCCGCGACCGACGCGCATGCGCTTCTTGTGCGCGCCCGCGTTGTCGGCAAGTTCGTTGAGCTTGGTCATGTGCGCCTCTCTTCAGAGATTAATCGCCGGCCCTCAGGGGCCGACTCGGCTGAGTTCAATTCAAAGGAAAGGGGGCTTTAAGCCCCCTCGCCCACCACTTCCACCAGATGGTGAACCTTGGCGATCATGCCGCGGACCGCGGCGTTGTCGTCCAGCACCGACACGCGGCCGATGCGGTTGAGGCCGAGGCCGACCAGCGTGGCGCGCTGATCGTTGCGACGGCGGATCGGGCTGCCGATCTGACGGACGGTGATCTTCTTGGCGTCGGCCATGGTCGTGCTCCTTAGCCTTCCACGGCGTCGGCGGCCGAAGCGCCGTCGGTGCGGCGGCCGAGGATGTCGGCCACCTTCTTGCCGCGCTTATTGGCGACCTGGCGCGGGCTCGACTGGCCCTTCAGGGCGTCAAACGTGGCGCGCACCATGTTGTAGGGGTTCGAGGAGCCGATGGACTTGGCCACCACGTCCTGGATGCCCAGGGTTTCCAAGACCGCGCGCATCGGACCGCCGGCGATGACGCCGGTGCCCGGAGGCGCCGCGCGCAGGGTCACCTTGCCCGCGCCGTGACGGCCAGCGCCGTCGTGGTGCAGGGTGCGGCTCTCGCGCAGCGGCACGCGGATCATGCTCTTCTTGGCTTCTTCGGTCGCCTTGCGGATGGCTTCCGGCACTTCACGCGCCTTGCCATGACCGAAGCCCACGCGCCCCTTCTGGTCGCCCACCACCATCAAGGCGGCGAACGAGAAGCGACGGCCGCCCTTCACGGTAGCCGCGACGCGGTTGATGGCGACGAGCTTTTCGACGATGTCGCTTTCAGCGCGCTCTTCAGTGGGCGCATTGCGGTCACGCCGATCGCGCCGACCGCGTTCGCCGTCGCCGCCGCCCCGTTGTTCAGGTCCACGAGCCATCAGGGTTCCCTTAGAAATTCAGGCCGGCTTCACGCGCTGCATCTGCAAGCGCCTTCACCCGACCGTGATAGAGGTAGCCGCCGCGGTCGAACACCACGTCGGTGACGCCCTTTTCGAGCGCGCGCTCAGCGATGAGCTTGCCCACGGCTGCGGCGCTGGCGCGATCCGAGCCCTTGTCCGGCGCGCCTTCGCCCTTCTCCAGCGAGGAGGCGGCGGCGATGGTCACGCCCTGGGCGTCGTCGATGACCTGGGCGTAGATATTCTTGTCAGAGCGGTAGACCGACAGGCGCGGACGGCCGGCGCCCACCTTCTTCAGGCGGAGGCGCTGACGCTCGGCGCGGCGGGCATGTTGCTGGCGAGGAGAGAGAGCCATCTTACTTCTTCTTGCCTTCCTTGCGGCGGACGGTCTCGCCCTGATACCGCACGCCCTTGCCCTTATAGGGTTCCGGCGGACGGATACGGCGAATGCGGGCCGCGGTTTCACCCACCAGCTGCTTGTCGATGCCGGCGATGCGGACTTCGGTCTGCTTCGGCACGGCGAAGGTGATCCCGGCCGGGGCCGGAATGTCCACGTCGTGGCTGAAGCCGAGCTGCATGGAGAGGGCCTGGCCCTTCATGGCGGCGCGGTAGCCCACGCCCACCAGTTCGAGCACTTCTTCGTAGCCCTTGGTCACGCCGTCGACCATGTTGTTGATCAGCGTGCGCGAGAGGCCCCACATGGCGCGGGCGCGCTGGCTGTCGTCGCGCGGGGCGACCGACAGTTCCGCACCCTCGCGGGTCAGGGTGACTTCTTCCGGAGCGGTGTAGGTGAGCTGGCCCTTGGGCCCCTTCACCGACACGGTCTGACCATCCTGGGTGAGCGTCACGCCCGCCGGGATAGCAATGGGTTTCTTGCCGATACGAGACATGTCTGTTTCCCGATCAGTAGACGCGGCAGAGAACTTCGCCGCCGACATTCTCGGCGCGAGCGGCGGCGTCTGACATCACGCCCTTGGGCGTGGACAGGATCGAGATGCCGAGGCCGTTCTTCACCGGCTTCAGGTCCTTGATCGACGAATACACGCGGCGGCCCGGACGGGACACGCGGGTGATGTCGACGATGACCGGTTGGCCGTCGAAGTACTTCAGCTCGATCTCGAACTCCGGATGGGCGCCTTCGCGCTCCACCAGGGTGTAGCCGCGGATGTAGCCCTCGTCCTGCAGCACGTCGAGGACGCGGCGACGCAGGGTGGAGGCCGGGGTGCTCACCTTGGAGCGCTTACGCTCGGCCGCATTCTTGATGCGGGCGATCAGGTCGCTCAGGGGGTCGTTGAAGGACATCTAACCCTCCCTTACCAGCTGGACTTGACGAGGCCAGGGATCTGACCCGCGGAGCCAAGCTCCCGCAGCGACACCCGGCTCATCTTGAGCTTGCGATAGAAAGCCCGCGGACGACCCGTCACCTCGCAGCGATTGCGGATGCGGATCTTCGCGGAGTTGCGCGGCAGGGCGGCCAGCTTCAGGCGCGCTTCGAAGCGCTCCTCCAGCGGACGCTGCTCGTCATTGGCGATCGCCTTGAGGGCTTCGCGCTTGGCCGCGTACTTCTTGACCAGCTGCTTGACCATCTCGTTGCGATTTACGGCGCTTTTCTTAGCCATATCGGTTCTCTCTTCCGCGCCCTAGGTGTTGAACGGGAACTGGAATTCCTTGAGGAGCGCGCGCGCTTCCTCGTCGGTCTTCGCTGTGGTGCAGACGATGATGTCCATGCCCCAGATCTGGTCGATCTGGTCGTAGTTGATCTCCGGGAACACGATGTGCTCCTTCAGACCCATGGCGTAGTTGCCGCGCCCGTCGAACGCCTTGCCGTTGAGGCCCCGGAAGTCCTTCACCCGCGGCAGAGCGATGGTGATCAGACGATCCAGGAACTCGAACATGCGGTCCTTGCGCAGGGTGACCTTGGCGCCCACCACCATGCCTTCGCGCACCTTGAATTGCGCGATGGACTTGCGGGCGCGGGTGGCCACCGGCTTTTGACCGGCGATGAGGGCGAGGTCCTTCATCGCGGCCTGAGCCTTCTTCGAGTCGGTAACCGCCTCGCCGATCCCCATATTAATGACGATCTTGTCGAGCTTCGGCACCTGCATCTCGTTGGTGTAGCCGAACTGTTCCTTCATCTTGGCGCGGATCTGGTCGCGATAGACCGTCTTCAGGCGCGGGATGTAGGTCTCGGTGTTAGCTGCTTCAGCCATTGATCACCTCACCGGTCGTCTTGGCGACGCGGACTTTCTTGCCGTCCTCGACCTTGAAGCCGACGCGGGTCGGCTGGCCCTTGGAGTCCACGATGGCCACGTTGGACACGTGCACCGAGGCTTCCTTGTGCTTGATACCGCCTTGCGGATCGGTCTGGCTGGCGCGGGTGTGACGCTGGACCATGTTCAGGCCCTCGACGATCACGCGTTCTTCCTTGGGCATGACCTGCAGGACGCGGCCCTGACGGCCCTTGTCCTTGCCGGTCAGCAGGACGACGCGGTCGCCCTTCTTAATCTTGGCGGCCATTACAGCACCTCCGGCGCGAGGCTGATGATCTTCATGTGGTTCTTGGCGCGCAGCTCGCGCGGAACCGGCCCGAAGATGCGGGTGCCGATCGGCTCGGACTGCTTGTTCACGATCACCGCCGCCGACTTGTCGAAGCGGATCACCGAGCCGTCCTTGCGCTTGATGCCCTGAGCCGTGCGCACCACGATGGCGCGCAGCACGTCGCCCTTCTTCACGCGGCCGCGCGGAATTGCTTCCTTCACGGACACGACGATGAGGTCGCCGACGCCGGCGTAGCGACGCTTGGCGCCGCCGAGCACCTTGATGCACATGACCCGGCGGGCGCCGGAATTGTCGGCGACGTCCAGGTTAGTTTGCATCTGGATCATGGAATATGTCCTTCCTTGATCAGGCCGAAGCCGAGCCGGAAGCGTCCTTCGGAAGGACCTCCCAGGTCTTCAGCTTGGAGCGGGGGGCGCATTCGATGATGCGGGCCACGTCGCCGGCCTTGTAAGAATTGTTTTCGTCGTGGGCGTGGTACTTCTTCGACCGACGCACGGTCTTCTTCAGCACCGGATGGAGGAACGTACGTTCCACCTTCACCACCACAGTCTTGTCGCCCTTGTCGGAGACAACCAGGCCTTCAAGTATACGTTTCGGCATCTGATCCTCTCCCTCAGGCCTTGACCGTCTTGGTACGGATGACGGTCTTGATGCGGGCGATGTCGCGACGCACCTCTTCGACCCGATGGGTCTTTTCCATTTGGCCGGTGGCCGCCTGGAAACGCAGGTTGAACTGCTCCTTCTTCAGCTGGAGCAGAGCGTCGTTCAGTTGGTCGGCGGTCAGGGCCCGCACGTCGGCGATCTTCATCACGCGGCCTCCGCTTGCACGATACCGGCGTCGAGCCGGGTGACGACCTTGGTGCGGATCGGCAGCTTGGCCGCGCCGAGGCGCAGGGCTTCGCGGGCGATGTCGTCCGGCACGCCGTCGATCTCGAACATGATACGCCCGGGCGCCACGCGGGCGGCCCAGTAGTCCACGCCGCCCTTGCCCGAACCCATTCGGACTTCCGCCGGCTTGCCGGTGACCGGCACGTCCGGGAAGATGCGGATCCACACCCGGCCTTGACGCTTCATCTGGCGGGTGATGGCGCGACGGGCGGCTTCGATCTGGCGGGCGGTGACCCGCTCAGGCTCGAGGGCCTTCAGGCCATAGGAGCCGAAGTTCAGGGCGGTGCCGCCCTTGGAGGCGCCGTGGATGCGGCCCTTGAACTGCTTGCGATACTTGGTCTTCTTCGGGGACAGCATGGTTCTTACCCTTCCCGCGAGCCGCGGCGGCCACGATCGCCGCGCTCACCGCGTTCGCCGCGATGTTCACGATCGCCGCGTTCACGACGCTCGCCCTCGCCGCCCGGGCCGCCTTCGGTGGCCCAGCGCTTGTCTTGCGCCATGGGATCGTGCTCGAGGACCTCGCCCTTGAAGACCCAGGTCTTCACGCCGATGATCCCGTAGGTGGTCTTGGCTTCAGCGAAACCGTAGTCGATGTCCGCGCGCAGGGTGTGCAGCGGCACGCGGCCTTCGCGATACCACTCCATGCGCGCGATTTCCGCACCGCCGAGACGGCCCGACACGTTGATCCGGATGCCCTTGGCGCCCAGACGCATGGCCGACTGGATCGCGCGCTTCATGGCGCGACGGAAGGCGATACGGCGCTCGAGCTGCTGGGTGATGGACTCGGCGATCAGCTGAGCGTCGGTCTCGGGCTTGCGCACCTCGACGATGTTCAGGAACACCTCGCCCTCGGTCATGGTCGACAGGTCCTTGCGGAGCTTGTCGATGTCCGCGCCCTTCTTGCCGATGATCACGCCCGGACGAGCGGCGTAGATGGTGACGCGGCACTTCTTGTGCGGGCGCTCGATGATGATGCGCGACACGCCGGCCTGGCCGAGGCGGGCCTTCAGCGCCTTGCGCAGCTTGAAGTCCTGGTGCAGCAGGCGCCCGTAGTCCTGACCGTCGGCGAACCAACGGGAGTCCCAGGTGCGGTTGACGCCGAGACGAAGCCCGACCGGATTGACTTTCTGACCCATCAGGCCGCCTCCTGCCCGAGCTCACGGACCACGATGGTGATCTCGGAGAAGAATTTCTCGACGCGCACGCCACGACCGCGGGCGCGGGCGGCGAAACGCTTCATGACGAAGTTCTTGCCCACAAAGGCCTCGGCGACGACCAGGCTGTCGATGTCGAGGTTGTGGTTGTTCTCGGCGTTGGAAATCGCCGAGTAGAGCGCCTTGCGCACATCGCCAGCGATGCGCTTGGGGCTGAATTCCAGTTCGTTCAGCGCACGCTGCACCGGCAGGCCGCGGATCGACTGGGCGACCAGGTTCAGCTTGCGGGGGCTGGTGCGGAGGTTCACGAGCTTCGCCCGCGCCTCATTGGCGGCTTCGCGCCGGGGTTTGGCGGCCTTGCTCATGGCTTACTTCCTCTTCGCCTTCTTGTCGGCCGCGTGGCCGTAGAAGGTGCGGGTGGGCGCGAACTCGCCGAGCTTGTGGCCGACCATGTCTTCGGACACCAACACCGGCACGTGCTTCTGGCCGTTGTAGACGCCGAAGGTCAGGCCGACGAACTGCGGCATGATGGTGGAGCGGCGCGACCAGGTCTTGATCACATCGCGGCGTCCCGAGGACTGAGCGACGTCCGCCTTCTTCAGAAGGTAGCCGTCGACGAAGGGACCTTTCCAGACGGAGCGGGTCATGGGTTAGCGAGCCTTCTTCACGTGACGCGAGCGGATGATGAACTTGTCCGTCGCCTTGTTGACGCGGGTCTTGCGGCCCTTGGTCGGCTTACCCCACGGCGTCACCGGGTGACGGCCGCCGGAGGTCTTGCCTTCACCACCGCCGTGCGGGTGGTCGACCGGGTTCATGGCCACGCCGCGGACGTGCGGGCGGAAGCCCATGTGACGCTTGCGGCCGGCCTTGCCGAGATACTCGTTCATGTGGTCGGGGTTGGACACCGCGCCCACCGTGGCCATGCAGCTGTCGAGCACCATGCGCAGCTCGCCCGAGCCGAGACGGATCTGGGCGTAGCCGGCGTCGCGGCCGACCAGCTGAGCGTAGGCGCCGGCCGAGCGGGCCATTTGGCCGCCCTTCTCAGGCTTCAGCTCGATATTGTGGATGATGGTGCCCACCGGCATGGAGCGCAGCGGCATGGCGTTGCCCGGCTTCACGTCCACCTTCTCGCCGGCCACCACTTCGTCACCCACACGCAGACGCTGCGGCGCGAGGATGTAGGCGAGCTCGCCGTCGGCGTACTTGATCAGGGCGATGAAGGCGGTGCGGTTGGGGTCGTACTCCATCCGCTCCACGGTCGCCGGCACGCCCCACTTGCGGCGCTTGAAGTCGACGATGCGGTACAGCTTCTTGGCCCCGCCGCCACGGAAGCGGACGGTGATGCGGCCGTTGTTGGCCCGGCCGCCCTTGGAGGTCTTGCCCTCCACCAGGGACTTTTCCGGACGGCCCTTATGCAGCTCGGAACGGTCGACCAGGATGAGGCCGCGACGTCCGGGCGAAGTCGGATTGAATTGCTTGAGCGCCATTTCCTAAGGTCCTCAGAGCCCGGTGGTGACGTCGATGGACTGGCCGTCGGCCAGGGTCACGATCGCCTTCTTGAAGTCGGACCGGCGGCCCATGATGCCGCGGAAGCGCTTGGTCTTGCCCTTGGTGACCACGGTGTTGACCTTGGTGACCTTGACCTTGAACAGCTCTTCGACCGCAGCGGCGATCTCGTCCTTGGTGGCGTCGAGCGCGACCTTGAACACGACCTTGTTCTGCTCGGAGAGGACCGTCGCCTTTTCCGTGATGTGCGGGGCGAGGATCGTGTCGTAGTGGCGAGCGGTAGCGGCCATCACGCGGCTTCCTTGTTGTCGGCGGCGAAGCGGGCCTCGATGGCCTCCACCGCGGCGCGGGTCAGCACCAGGGTCTCGTGGCGCAGCACGTCATAGACGTTGAGGCCGATGTTCGGCAGCACGTCCAGGTGCGGGATGTTGCGGGCCGCGAGCTTCAGGTTGGCGTCCACTTCCGGGCCGGCGATCACCAGAGCGTTCTTCAGACCGAGGTTGTCGATCTTCAGACGCAGGGCGGCGGTCTTGGGCTCGGCCAGGTTGGCGCTGTCGAGCACGATCAGCGAGCCGGTCTTGGCCTTGGACGACAGGGCGTGGCGCAGGGCCAGGGCCCGGACCTTCTTAGGCAGGTCGACCGCGTGGCTGCGCACCACCGGGCCGTGGGTCTTGGCGCCGCCCACGAACTGCGCAGCCTTGCGCGAGCCGTGACGGGCGCCGCCGGTGCCCTTCTGCTTGTACATCTTCTTACCCGTACGAGCGACCTCGTTGCGGGTCTTGATCTTGTGCGTGCCGGCGCGGCGCTTGGCCAATTGCCACACCACGCAGCGCTGCAGGATGTCGGCGCGAATCTCTTCGATGCCGAAGATGGCGTCCGACAGCTCGATCTGGCCGGCCTTCTGGCCCGCGTCGAGCGTGATTACGTCGAGCTTCACGCCTCGCCCCCTTCATTCGCGTTGGTTTCAGCGGCCGGCGCGTCTTGAGCGACGACAGCCTCGGTGCCCGGCTTCTTGAACGCGCCCGGCTTGGGGGCGGCGTCCGGCAGGGCGCGCTTCACGGCGTCGGACACCTTCACATAGGAGCCCTCGGCGCCCGGGACCGCGCCGCGCACCAGAATGAGGCCGCGCTCGGCGTCCACGCGCCAGACGAGCACGTTCTGGGTGGTGACGGTTTCTTGACCCAGGTGACCGGCCATCTTCTTGTTCTTGAAAGTACGGCCCGGATCTTGACGGTTGCCGGTGGAACCGTGCGAGCGGTGCGACACCGAGACGCCGTGGGTGGCGCGCAAGCCCGAGAAGTTCCAGCGCTTCATGGCGCCGGCGAAGCCCTTGCCGATGGTCACGCCCTGGATGTCCACGCGCTGGCCCGGGACGAAGTGGTCGGCGGTGAATTCCGCGCCGACTTCGATGAGGTCAGCCTCGTCCACGCGGAACTCCGCCACCACGCGCTTGGGCTCCACGAGGGCCTTGGCGAAGTGGCCGCGCTCGGCCTTGGAGGTGTTCTTGGTCTTCTTCACGCCCGCGCCGAGCTGCAGCGCGACATAGCCGTCGCGCTCCTTGGTGCGGTGATCGATCACCTGGCAGCCGTCGAGGGCCAGAACGGTGACCGGAACATGCTCGCCCTTCTCATCGAAGAAGCGGGTCATGCCGAGTTTCTTTGCGATAACGCCGGTGCGCATGATCAGGGCCCCTTACAGCTTGATCTCGACGTCGACGCCAGCCGACAGGTCGAGCTTCATCAGGGCGTCCACGGTCTGCGGGGTCGGGTCGACGATGTCGAGGACGCGCTTGTGGGTGCGGATTTCGAACTGCTCGCGGGACTTCTTGTCCACGTGCGGCGAACGATTGACGGTGAACCGTTCAATCAGCGTCGGAAGCGGAATAGGGCCGCGGACGGTCGCGCCGGTGCGCTTGGCCGTCTGCACGATCTCCCGGGTGGAATGGTCCAGTATCCGGTGATCGAAGGCCTTAAGCCGAATGCGGATGTTTTGACGATCCATATCGCTCGTACCCTCTCGCGTTCTCAACGCCTGAACAGTTCAAAGACCGTGGGGTGGAAACCCCTGTCGCGCCTCGAACGCAAAACCCGTGAAGTCGGTTCAGCGTCAACGAGACCCGCAAAAAACGAAAACGGCCGACGCCGAGGCGAAGGCCACCACCACATCGCTTACTTGGTAAAGCAGCGCTATGTAAGGTCGTTTCTGCAGACCGCGTCTAGCAATGGAGCGATCCGTTGCTACAGCCGGCCCGACGAAGAGCGCGGTTCATACGCGCCGATTCCTGATCCGTCAAGGCGGTTTGCGCGGAGATGAGGCGCTCGCCTCTCCCCGCGCCCCATGCCTCAACGACCGATGTTCACATCACCCGACCCGGCGACGTGTTTGCTCACTTGGCCCGTGGCCTTGGCGATGGTCACATCGCCCGAACCGGCCACGCTCACCGCCACATCGCCCGCTACGCCGCCGAATTTGACATTGCCCGAGCCGGCGATGCTCACCGTCACCTTCGGCGCCTGACCGCCATCCACCGTCACGTCGCCAGAGCCGTTGATGGAGGCTTTTAGCGGACCGTTGACCGTAGCGGCGTGCACGTCGCCGGACCCGGCGATGGCGGCTTCCAATCCTCCCACCTGGGCGAGGCGTACGTCGCCGGAGCCCGCAACGCTAACGTGGGCGTAGCCAGCCGAGCCGGCCTGAATATCGCCGGATCCCGCGTCGCTGAGTTCGAGCGCGCCCTTCACATCGGCCACCTTCCAGTCGCCGCAACCGGCCGCCGCAAGTTTAAGACTGTTGGAGGGCCCGATCTCCCCAAACACGGCCTGACCTGCGGCGACCCGAGCGTCCAAGGGCACGCGCGCGGTGACCAGGGGCAGGTTCTCCACCGGCGTCCAGCCGTAACCCGGCACGTTCACCTGGCGATTGCGCCCGCCGCCGCGGCAATTGATGCTGTCGATGTGAATGCCGAAGATATGACGACCGCCGATCGCGCCGCCGTCGACCACCAGGCGATCGCCCTCCACCCGCACGCTGGGGACCGGGACGCCGCGTCCGGGCTGCACGCTCACCACCACATCGCTGCGCGCTTCAGGGATCACGACGACGCGCGCTGCGGCGTCTTTGATTTGGAGTTCATGCGGCGCGGCGCCCGCGGAGGTGGCCGCGAGCATGCCTGCGCTGGAAAGTGCGACGAAAATGAAGCTGCGCATGGGGAACCCTCCTGAAAGCGGAGCGAGCCTAGGAGCGCAGCCGAACCGGCGCAGCTTAATTCGAGGTCATGAGGGATTTGTAATGCGCGCCCCAAAACGCGAGACCCCGCCGGCGCGTCAGCGTCGGCGGGGCCTGCAAGGGCGGCGGTCCGGTGGGGGGTGGACCTGCCGCTTAAGCCGGGGCGCTCCGGGGTGGGGGGGAAGCGAGCGCCCCGAATCTCTTTAGATAATCAGGCTCGCGGGCGGAAAACCGGTTCCCACTTTTCCTCGAGCCTTGCTTACTTAAGTCGCAGGCTCGCGGGCGAAAAACCGGTTCCCACTTTTCCTCGAGCCTGCGGGATCACTACTCGATGATCTTGGCCACCACGCCGGCGCCGACCGTACGACCGCCTTCACGGATAGCGAAGCGCAGCTTCTCTTCCATGGCGATGGGGGTGATCAGCTCCACGTTCAGCTCGGCGTTGTCGCCGGGCATGATCATTTCCACGCCTTCCTTCAACCGGATGATCCCGGTCACGTCGGTGGTGCGGAAGTAGAACTGCGGACGATAGTTGGTGAAGAACGGGGTGTGACGGCCGCCTTCTTCCTTGGTCAGGATATAGGCCTCGGCCACGAACTTGGTGTGCGGGGTGATCGAACCCGGCTTGCACAGCACCTGGCCGCGCTCCACGTCTTCACGCTTGGTGCCGCGCAGCAGGATGCCCACATTGTCGCCGGCCTGACCTTGATCGAGCAGCTTGCGGAACATTTCCACGCCCGTGCAGGTGGTCTTCTGGTTGGCGCGAAGACCCACGATCTCCACTTCCTCGCCCACCTTCACCACGCCGCGCTCGATCCGGCCCGTCACCACCGTGCCCCGGCCCGAGATGGAGAACACGTCTTCCACCGGCATCAGGAACGGCAGGT
>JBFLWS010000009.1:0-117373 GCA_040757715.1 Pseudomonadota bacterium
ATCTTGGTGGTGATTTCATCGTACAGGCTGGTGCGGCCGGGGCCGGCTTCGTGGCGGTGCTTGGACATCGCGGGTCTCCGCGACGGGCGCCGGAGGCCTCTCCTCCAGCCCTCAACCCGTCACGGCAAACCCGGTCCGCACTCTCACTCTAAACGGGGGCGTTGCGGGGTTCTCCCCGCAGAAGGGGGTGCGCCGGCGACCATGGCGCCGGCCAGGGGGAAGGCTTTCCCCTTCCGGCTCCTAGATGGCGATCCTAAAACTTCCAATCAGCGGATCATTGACTTCCAATTAGCCGACCTCTACGGTTCCAATCGTCCGGGATGCGGGGATGGCATGTTCGAGCGGTTTGTGGAGCGGCGGGCGAAGGAAGCCCTTTCGGATACGCCAGTGGTCCTGGTGGTCGGGCCGCGACGGGCCGGCAAGACCACGCTCGTTCGTAAAATGGGAGAAGCTGGACGAAGCTATATCACGCTTGACGACCAGACCGTCCTAGAGGCTGCCCAGTCCGATCCCGTCGGCTTCATCCGGGGCCTGGATATGGCCATCATCGACGAAATCCAGCGCGCGCCCGACCTGCTGCTCGCGATCAAGAAGACGGTCGATGAGGACTATCGGCCGGGCCGTTTTCTGCTCACGGGCTCGGCGAATGTGCTGACCCTGCCGCGGATCGCCGACAGCCTCGCTGGCCGGATGGAGACCATCCAGATGTTGCCGCTGGCGAAGGCCGAGGTCGAGGGCCAAACGCCGACTTTTCTAGAGCGCCTCTTCGACGGGAAGTTACAAAGCCAACGGAACGCGATCGTCGGCGATGATCTCGTCCAGCTCGTGCTGCTCGGGGGCTTCCCCGAAGCGATCAGTCGTGACAATGAGCGGCGCCGGCAGGACTGGGCACGCTCCTATCTCACGTCGATTCTGACCCGTGATCTGCGGGACATCGCCGACGTCGAGAAACTGACCGAGCTTCCGAAATTCGTGCGGTTGCTGGCGGAGCATTCCGGTCAGTTAGTCAACTATTCGCAATTCGGCGGCGCCATCAACGTCAGTCACAAGACGGGGCAGCGCTATGTGGGCCTGCTCGAGCAGGTGTTCCTGATCGCGACGGTACAGCCCTGGTTCACCAATGCACTGAAGCGGATCGTCAAGACACCCAAGCTGCATTTCCTCGACTCCGGCGTGCTGGCGGCCGCGCGCGGGCTCACCTCCGACAGGGTCCGCGCGGATCGCGGGACATTCGGCGCGCTGCTGGAGAGCTTTGTGTTCTCGGAGGTGCTGAAGCTGACGACGGCTTCGGATCTGCGCCTGACGCCGTATCATTTCCGGGACCGGGACATGCGCGAGGTCGACATCGTGCTGGAGCGCGATGACGGGATGATCGTGGGCATCGAGGTCAAGGCTAGCGCCACGGTCAAAGTTGGTGACTTCTCGGGTCTGCGAGCATTCGCGGAGGCTTGCGGGGACCGCTTCGCCTTCGGCGTCGTCCTCTATGACAGCACAGACGTCGTGCCGTTTGGCGATCGGTTGGCAGCAGCGCCCCTGTCGTCTTTGTGGAGCTGACTGCGGTGCCTCGGCCTACGGGATCGCCGCAGGCGCGACGCGCTACGCACGTCGAGCCGGCCTTGGGGTGGGCCTATTTGTCCCGCGAGGCGCTGGCCCGCGCCAAGGCGCAAATGGACGAAGAATCCATGGGCGTGCGCGACGAGATCGGCTTTCTGACCATCCATCAGCGGTATGCCGACCACTTCTTCCCAGGCACATCGGTCCTGCACACGCGGGCGCGTTATGCGATCTTCGTACCCTGGTTGTTTGAGGACCTCGCCGGCCTGACGGGGCCGACCGCTGATCGTGCCCTACGCGAACGCGAAAGGGTGCTTGCCGGGCGGCTCCGGGAAGCTGGAGAATCCCAGGTGATCGGCGGTCGTGTCTTTCCCAAACCGTCCAGTCAGCCGCCATCGACCGTTTATTGGAATGCGCTCGCGGTGTGGGGAATCCTGCGCCCACGTCTTGACGGGCGGACGATCTCTCGGGCGCAGGCACATAGACTGCTGAAGAGCGTCAGCGCGGCGACCGATGATGACGGACAGCCACTCGTCGGCTTCGATCCGCCGTTCGTCCCGCTTCCCGAGCGTCCGGCTGGCTGGAACGGTGGATCGATCACTCTCCGATTGGCGGCCGGGGAGGCCATCTTTCTTCGCGAGCGCCTCGTGCAATTGCGCAGCAGCGGAGGCCATGAGCTTTCTTTGCTCGCACGCCTCGTTCGGACGGAGGCTGAGTCGCCGCCAGGAATGTGGGCTGACGAGACCCGTGCGATCGCCGGCCCGGACCGGGCGCCGTTGGCGCGGGCGCAACAGGCGGCCAATCTGGCCGGCGTGGGCCGTGCCATCTATGACGCTCTCCTCGAACATATCGTCGAGGCCGACGACAAAAGGGAAGCGTCAACCCGGCATCGCGATCACCTGGTCTCGACCGTTGCCGAATACGGCGCCATCGCGGCCAAACTCGATGTCGAGGCGCTTGAGGCAGATATAGGCGCGCTGCCGTTGAAATTGCGCGCCGTCGTGACGGCGACGAAGGAGTGGATAGCTTCGAAATCGACGGATCCCCGGCCGCTTTTCGGGGTCTATGCGGCGGCCGAAGCCCGAAAGGGGCCTCGTGCGCGGCTTCCCTTGACGCCCAACGGACGCGCGCGGCGGCTCGAATGGTCGAACGACGAGCATGGTTTGGCTGGACCCCTCCACTATAGATGGGAGCAGGTCAGCACGCTCCTTGACGATCTGGCGGACGCCGAATGAGCGGGACGGTTGACAACTGGCCCGCGCTCTCGTTTCTCGAGGGTCTTCGCCCTGGTCCCGACGAGAATGTCGAATTGGCCTTGCTGGCCTCCTATTCGGCGGATCTGGGATCGATTGGCGCGACGCTGCTCGCCCTGGCCGGCAAGGACACAGATGCTGGCCGTGGGAGCCCATCCGACTTCGCCGACGCGGTTGAGCGCCTTCGTGGAAGGGTGCGCATCATCGTCCAACGAGGGCGCCTCGCGAAAATGCGTCGGACACCGCGCATCGCGGCGGTGCTAGACCAGTTCGTGCGCGAAGTCGATTTCGATGAAGCGACCCATAGCTGGCATCCCAAGGCAGCGCTCGTTCGCACGCGTGATGCGGACGGGAAGGCTAACTGGCGCCTTTGGATCGGGAGCCGCAATCTCACTGAAAATGTGAACCGGGACATCGGACTGCTGCTCCTATCCGGGGAGAAAGGGAGCGCTCCCATCCCAGGCGCGGAGGAAATGGCGCGTGCGCTGGCCGAGAGAGCGGCGCTCAAAGGCGTGCGGCCTGTTTCATTGGGCGCTGCCGTCGCAAAGGTAGCCTGGCGCGCTCCGGCAGGCGTGCGCGTCGAGCGGCTTCACTGGTCGGAGGGAAGTGGAGATATGGCGGTCCCCGTGCCGCCGCCAGGAACAGATGAAGTCGTGGTGGTAAGCCCGTTCATCGACAAGACTTTCCTCGCCCGGCAAGCGCCACAAGGGTCAAAACCGACGCGCCGGGTGCTGTTGACGACAATGCGCGAGATCGAGCGGATTGGTCCTGCGCTGGCGGAGTTCGACGATCTGCTCGCGCTGGATGCGCCGGACTATCCTGTCGGCGACCCCGAGCCCGATGCAGAGATTGCCGCGGCGACCTCCGATCGTAATCCGGCTGACGACGAGGAAGAGGAACTTGGCCGTGGCCTTCACGCGAAGTTGCTGTTCATGCGATCGGGGCAGAAGCGGCGGCTATGGCTCGGCAGCGCGAACGCGACCATGCGCGCCTGGACTGGCCGCAATGCCGAAGTCACCGCCGAGCTGGTCGTTACAGAGCCGATCGAGAGAGGGCTGAAAGCACTTCTCGGGTCGGCCCGGCTGGTTGAGGCCCCCCTGGTGGACCATACGCCCGACGCCGCAGCCTTGGAGGAGGAGGCGCTCGAACGCGCACGCGCGCAGGTCGCGGCTCGATGGGCGGCGCAACTCGCCTTTTACGACGAGGGCGCGCGCCTCGCGCATCTTTCCGATCTCCATCCTGGCGGTCCTCACCCGGACGAGCCGGACATCGTGCTTGAGGTGGGCGCTCTCTATGGCGAACTGGCTGCCTGGCCCCGCGGGCAAACCGTCGTGCCTCTCGGACCGATTGCTGCGGCGGAGCGGAGCGAGTTCGTGCGGCTGCGCGTGAGCCGTGGAGGAAAGGGGCTCTCCTGGCTGCAACGCGCGCCCGCAGACCCGCCATTTGGGGAAGATCGCGACCGCGCGGCGTTCGTGCGCTTTCTGGGAGCCAGAGGGTTCCTCTTGTGGCTGGCGGGATTGCTGGCGGACGACGGGCGCGAGGGTGAAGGCGACTGGACGAATGACGAGCCACGGGATCGGGCCGATCCGGGTGTGAATCCGGCGCTCGACTCCTCACTGCCGACATTGGAGGAAATCTTGGCGGCATGGGCGCGCGATCCTGGGAAGTTCCGCGAGATCGAGCGCCGGGTATCCCAATATCTGCCCGCCGTTCTTGAGGAGGCCAGGCAGGAGGATCCCCGGACTGCGGATATGCTGAGCCGCTTCGATGATCTGTGGGGTAAGCTCTGCAGTGGGCTCGGGGTTGCCGAAATCAAAGGCAAGCGCCAATGAGCGCGCCCAAACCGTTTCAGAAGGCGGCCGTCGATGCTGCGTTTGCGGCCTTTGCGGACCTTGGGGGGCGGCGGCGCTTTCTGGTCGCCGACGAGGTCGGGCTCGGAAAAACCGTCGTAGCAAAGGAGCTGGCTTGCCGCATGGCCGATGACGGCCGCCGGCCTTTGACCATCTATTACATCGCCAATGGGCACGCTGTGTCGCACCAGAACAAGAGCCGGGTCGTCGGCTTCCTCGGCGACTCCCAGTTACAGGATGCGATCAAGACGCCCGATCGGCTTTCGCTGATCGCCGTCGAGAAGCGACCGGCCACCCCGGTTTTGATCTATGCGCTCACCCCTGCGACCTCGTTTCCGGGCGCGAAGGCTCGCCTGACCGGCGGACGCAAGGAAGAACGGGCGTTTCTGAAGGTTCTGCTCGAACAGAGCTTTCCGGCTTTCGCCCGCGATCTCGATCCCGACATCTTGCGGCTCAGTGCGCGCGGCTCCTGGGACTGGGCCGTCATGGAGGCCGAGAAGAAGTTTGCGGCGTCGCCATCTGGTTTGCGGCAGAGGTTTCGTGAGGCGCTGGTGGTCGAGTTTGGCGAACCTGTGCGCGCGATGCTCGATCTGGCGCTGCACGGGGACACCGAGCGCAAGATCAAGCCGCACAGGCCGACCACCTTCGTCGGCCGTCTCCGGCGGGCCTTGGCGCTGGCGACATTGCGCCATCAACCGCCGGATCTCGTCATTCTTGACGAGTTCCAGCGCTACCGGCAGCTTCTGGAGGAGAAGGACGCCGACCCGCTTCTGAAGGCGCTTCTGGAGCCTGAAGGCTCGGCCAGACCTCCGGCGATCCTGCTGCTGAGCGCCACGCCATATCCGTATCTGACAACGCGATGGGAAGAAGCGCGCGGCGCGCTTGCTCACGCAGAGCTTCTGAAGTTGATCGAGTTTCTCGCGGGTTCGGACGCACGCGATCGCGCAAGGGATCTCTTTGCGGATTTTGGCGACAAGCTGCGCGCCATCGCCGCCCATTCCGAAGCAAGCCGCCCGGAATTGATGGAAGAGGTGGCGGAAGCGCGTCGGCTCAGGGATGAGCTCCGGCAGCTCATGACGCCGGTGATGTCGCGCACGGAGCGGGACAGCGTAGCCTCGTCCGATCCGCTCGCCGGCACCAGGTTTCTTCATGCGGACCCGCTGCCCGAGGATTTTCAGGTGTATCGGCATTTGGCGGAGAGCTTCGCCGAGCAAATGCGCTACGAGGCGTTGCCCTACTGGTCGTCGGTTCCGTTGCCGGCCCAGTCCCTCGGGCCGCGCTATGCAGCCTGGAAGAAGGCCAGAATCAAGGCTGCGCCGAAGCTCACGAGAATGACGCGCGAGCGCCGCAACAAACTCAACGCTCCAGCCGACTGGCCAGACGCCAAGCTTCGTGCGCTGAACTGTGTCGCTCCGCCAGAATTGTTGTCGTTGCCCTGGGTCGCCCCATCGCTTGCATGGTGGCCGCTTCGCGGGAAGTGGGCGGCGAAGGCCGATCCGAAAGCCGGGACTGATCCCAAGCTCCTTATGTTCAGCCGGTTCCGTGCAACGCCTCCTAGCGTCGCGGCGCTTCTCAGCTTCGGGGTCGAGGCAAGCTGCCTTCCCAAGAAGGATGGAGGATATGAGAAAGCCTACAGGCGGCGTCGCTTCAAGCTGGCGGCGGTTCCCGGCCCCGTGATGGCGGCGTTCCATCCCTCGCCATGGCTGATCCGTAACACCGACCCGCTCGCAAAAGCGGGCGCGTCACTCGGCATCGTCCGCAAGGAAGTTCGCCGGCAGATTCTCGCTGCTCTGCCGAGAGGCATTGTCGGGCAGGACACAGTCAAGGCCCGCCGACGCCACAGATCGATTGCCGGCGTTCTGGCGTCCATCGAACGCATGGAGGGTGTTGCGGAGCAGTCGGCGGTAGGATGGAGCAGCGCGATCGGCGATGATCGCGCCGCGCAATCGGCGGTGCGAAAATGGCGCCAGGCGCCGCCCATCGATAGGCTTTCGCCGGTCGAGCTTTCCGACCTCGTGGACTACGCCATTGGCGCGCCGGGCGTCGTGCTCGGGCGGGCTCTGCGGCGCCATGACCCGACGATCCTGGACGTCGCGCGATACCCAGAACTGGTCCAGCTCAGTTGGCAGGGCCTGCGTCCCTATCTCGACAATCCGGTCATCTTGTCATCGCTGCCGGGCAGGAACGCGGTCGAGCAGGTCATGGGTGCGGTGGTCGACGGTGGTTTCGAGAGCGTTCTCGACGAGCATTTCTGGCTCCGCGCCCAGAATCTCCATGAGGGCGCGGCGGGTCTTGCGAGGGATATGAAGGCGTCGCTCGGGCTCCGCGCCGGTAGTTTCAGTTTTCATGGAATCGGCGGGCAGCCGCACAAGATTCCTGTCCGTTGCCATGTTGCCGTCCCGTTTGGCGACGCAGAAGCCGAGCCGGTGGTCAAGGTTGAGGGAGGCGCGGCGCAGGCCGCCCCGGCGCGTCCGGACGAAGTGCGCCGCAGCTTCAACACGCCTTTCTGGCCGCATGTCCTGGCGACGACATCCGTGGGCCAGGAGGGGCTGGATTTTCATCCCTGGTGTTCGCATGTGGTTCATTGGGACCTTTCCTCCAACCCACTCGATCTCGAGCAACGCGAGGGCCGTATCCAGCGCTATGCGGGCCTGTCGGTCAGACGGAAGCTGGCGGACGAGCTACGCGACGAAGTGCTTGGCGATCCTGCGGTGGGGCAAGGCTCTCCCTGGCGATGCGTGGAGCGGTACGCGGAGCGCTTTGTCGATAAGAGCGGTCTTCGTCCGTGGTGGGTGCTCGATGGCGCCGAAATCCGCCGGCACGTGTTCGAGCGTCCCTTCGGTCGGGACATGCTGCGGTTCGCTCAACTTCGGGAACAGCGCATGATCTATCGACTGGCTCTCGGCCAGCCCAACCAGGAAGACTTTATCGACGTGCTGTCGCGCGGCGGGGAAGCGACCCGCATGCTGCTGCAACCGCTCGTTCTGGATTTTTCCGCGATGGGCCTTCGGCAACAACACGCGATTGTCCCGAACTCATCGGCCAACGGCCATGGGCAGACGGCAGAGACCGGCGCTCCGGCATTCGATGACGGCGACATGGCCGCGCCTGCGTCGGCGACCAAACCGCCGATGACCGGCGTCGATGCCATCAGCGGCTGATGTGGCTGATCGGCAGTCCTGTGACGGCTAGGCGCTGCCCATGACCCGCAATTTCATCGCGCGGGTTTCCAGGAGATAGGTCTCCACCCCGGCGAGCAGGTGCAGCCCTTCCTCGGTGATCACCGCCCGCGACAGGCCGGGCTGAATGATGCGGACCTCAAATTCGTAGCGATAGTCCTGCCAGCTCGCTTTCAGCCGCTTGAGGAACGCGGCGTTGCCATGTTCGACGCGAGAGCTTTGCCCCTTGTCGAGGCGCAGCTTCTCGCGCCTGAGCATATGCGTGAACATGCGGTTGGGGCGGTCGCGCCAGCGGGCGGATTTTTGGGCTTGCCCGCACACTTCGTAGAGATCCTTCACGCGCGCGCCGGGTGTGTCGGCGCTCGAAAACTTGCAGTGATGGAGCGTGACCTGGACAAGGCCCTCGGTGACGCGGAGCGTTACGACATCGGCGATCTCGCCGGCGCCATCGTCGTCGAAAATCAGATCGTAGGCGTCTCCGTCGGCGAGCAGGGTCTCGATGACGCGCCGCTGGACGGAATCCGCACGTTTTTCTGATCCTTGCGACTCTGTTCGGATGTTTGTCCCCGACCAGTCCCAAACCTCGATCCGATCTGAAGGATAGGGCTCGACCCGAACGCCATCGGGCAAGGCATAGAGATGGCTGTAGATCAGGAGAGAGCCGTCTCCGAAATCGATCTGCGGGGAATCCTCGCCAAAGGATTCCGACAGCGTCTTCACCTTGCCGCCGACCTTGATAGTCGCCTTCGGCCCCGATCGCTGCGGATAGCGGGCGCCGCCTTCCGCGAACACGATTTCGAACTCCGCGATCTGGGTATTGCTGCGCACCGCGAAGCGCAGCGGCCCGGTGGCTTCGTGGTCCAGAAGTTCGATGTCGCATTCCGAGAACGGTGCCGCGATGTCGTCGAAGCTGATCTCGATCCGGTCCTCGATCTGTGTCAGCAGCGATTCCGGCCAGTGAATTGCGACGGGTGGAACGCTCGGACGCTCACTGATCTGGCGGGGGCGCATGGCGCTCTTGAAGACGCCATCGGTGGTGATGCCTGGATCGTTGACGGCCGTGCCGATGTCGCCACACCACTCGACCCAGTCGGTGAGGTCGCGAACCGGGGAGATCGACCAGAATTTCCCTTTGGCCGAGCAGCCGCGTGAGGCCGGAACGCCATCGAGGAAGCCGGTCGCAAATACGTTGTTCTTGATACGGGATTGCGATTTCGCGGTGTCCAACCCGTCGGCGACGTCCACGCCCATATACATTGAATAGCGCACGCCACGGCCCTGATGGTGGGTGAGCCCGAGGTTGCGCAGAATGAGGCGATTGAAGCCATGAAGACTGCGAAAAACTTCCTCACCTTCGACGCGCCGCGTCGTGTCACCGCAGACAGCCTTGGCCAGCCGATCATAGGGGCTTTTCGCCGAGCTACTGATATAGAGCAGCTTCTTGTCGGGATCCCAGTGCATCATATGCAGGTCCCAGACGACGTTGGTGGCATGCTGTGCGGTCGTCCAACCCGCCTGCTCCTCCGAGCGGGTGACGAAGATGGCCACCCGCTGATGCGGGTTGACCTTCATGCCGAGATAGACGCCGGGATTGTACATGTCTTCGGCACGCAGCGGCTCCCAGGCGTCGCAAGCTGTCCGATAGACGACGGCATTCATCTTCGGCTCGAGCGTCTGCAAGGGAATGTCGCTGAGATCGCCGACAAAGCCTTTGAACATCTCCGCGCGCCGAACTTGCCGGTCGATTTTGGCGGTGCTTAGCGCCTCGACCAGAGCGTTCCAGTCGGCGTCCTCGGCATAGAGCTTGGCGAGCGACCGATCGATGTCGTCCACCCCGGTGTTGGCGATGACCGTCGCGTCGCCCAAGCGCGGATCCTGCCGGGTGAAGCGGCCGACGAACTGGATAGTAACGGCGATGCTTTTGTGCGGATCATGCAGACCCGCGATTTTCAGTTCCGGGAGATCGAAGCCTTCGCCCAGCATGTCGACGCACACGATGATCCGGCTCTCGAAACGCCGTAGCGCGGCAAGGTTCGCGCGGCGCTCGCGGATCGACTGCTGGCTATGAACAATGACCGGGCGGAACTCGGGGAACATCGTGCAGTAGAGCTGGTGGAGATCCTTGGCGCGGTCGATCGTCTGGCAACGCGCCATGGCGAGATGATTGAGGCCGGCCTCCAGATCGGCCTGGAGGACTTCGCCGAGCTTCTCGGCGATCGCCAGGTCTGCATCGGGCTGATCGAGCCCGAATACCGCCTCGAACCGGATCGGCTTGAAATAGCCCTCGGCCTGCGCCTTCTTGAGCGGGTAGGTATAGATGAACTCGCCGTCGACGCGCCGGCCGTCCTCACGGAAGGGCGTGGCGGTGAACTGGACGATTGGAAGCGGCGGGTCCCGGTCGATGAAGAGGCCGCGGAACCGGGACCAAGTTGGCGCGCCGATATGGTGCGCCTCGTCGATGAACAACGCTGAGGCACGGGCAGCCATTCGCTCCTGAACCGGGGCTTCCGCTCGGCCAGCGATCTGCATCGTGGTGACGACGACATTGGCGCTGTCGAAGATTTCATCGACTTCGGCCGGGCTGATCGGGATGTGCGAGAGCCGCATGACCAGCGGGAAGGCTGCGGTCTCATCGAGGCATTTCTGGTGTTTCAAGACGCCGAAGGTCTCGAATTTGCCCGCGATCTGCTCGCGCAGCGCGTCGGTAGGCACCACCACCAGCAGGCTTTCGAAGCGCTGGTTGGTATTGAGCGCCAGCATTGTCTCGGTCTTGCCCGTGCCCGTTGGCATGACGATGGTGGCCGGATCCGTCGATCGCGTCGCGTGGGCAAGCGCGGCGTGAAGCGCGCCGATCTGTGGACGCCGCAAGCCAGGCTGCGCCGGCTGACCGTCCGTTGCGGCTCGTCCCTCGCGCAGATGAGTCGCGTCGATCCAGGAAACGGAGACGGTCTTCAGGCGCTCGGCGCGCACGGAACGATCCAGCGTGTCGATGCTGGTCGGCGGTGCATTCATCCACCGGCCTTCACCGAGTTCCAGCGCTTCGGCGATCCGTTCCGGATCCGTTGCGCCTGGCACAAGGAGAATAAGATCGGCTTCCAACGGTGTCGCCGTCTTCGCACCGATGATATTCAGAACCTCGCCGGATTCCAGGGTCGCCTCGTAACCATTGACGCGGCGGATGGCGAAGGGGCGCAGCCGGCAACGCATCCGCCGCGCCGGAACCGCCAACTGGCGCACGGGGCTTCCGAGCACCTTGCCATCGATGGCAAGCCGAGGCGGCAGCAAGAGTTCGACCTCGGGATTGAAGAGATCGTCCTGGTTGGAGCCGGCAGGACGCTTGCGGGAGGCCATCGTGGATCCCTCCGTCAGGCCACCACCGCCTGCGGCGAGGGCGAGACGGCAATCACCGTTCCCCTCGTCATCAGAACGATGAGTCCGTGCTCGGCGCCGGTCATATCGAGATAGGCGCGGACCTGAGCCCGATAGTGGTCGAGCGTCTGAACCTCGGGATCCACGTCGCTCTTCCAGTCCACGACGACGGCGGGGCGACCCTCGGCCGTCAGGGTCAGGGCGTCGGCGATCCCGGCCGTTGCGGTTTCCACGCCATCGACCGCCTGTACGGCATAGACGGGAAACTCGGCCAGTAGACCCGGCCGCAAGGCCGCGATGTCAGGCAGGGCCAGAGTCCTGATGACACAGGCCGCCAGTTCATCAGCCGACAGCCCCGTCGCCGGGTCGGCGACCGGAGACCGGCCGAGGGCGCGGATGAGGTCGGCGGCCCGTTCGGCCAGGGCGGCCTCGGCCTCTTGGGTTTCGCCGGTCAGCACCTCTTCCATGAGCTTGTGCAGGATCAGCCCGCGTTCGCGGCCGCCCTGCACCGGGGCGACGGCGTCCAGCTCGGGGGGCTGGTCGTCGGCCGATCCTGTCCAAAGGGCCGCCTCTTCTTCCCGCAACACGCTCCCGGCGGCGTTTTCGTCGCGGCTGGGGGCGAGCCAGGTCAGCCGTGTTTGCCCGGCGGCGATGGCTTTGGCTTCGGCCGCGAAGCTCGCGCGCGTCTGGGCGTTGACCACTCCGGCGGCCGTCGTCGTGAAACCGGCGGCCAAGTGGGTGGCGTCCAGGCCGGGCAGCGCAGCGAGCGACAGATCGACGAGACCGATCCAGGCGGATTTCGACGGCATGGCGTCGAGCCGGGGCAGGACGAGGAGTTCGCGAGCGCGGGTGGCCGCGACATACCAGAGCCGGATGCGTTCGCGGTCCAGCTCGTCCTTTTCCGCGTCACGCGCGGCGTCGTAGCCCTCGGGTGGGACGCCCAGGACCGGGCAATAGAAGGTTTCCGTCTGGCGGTCGATGACCGCGCTCTCGGGCGCCATGACTCCGGTCATGGTGTTGACCGGAATGACGATCGGCCATTCCAGCCCCTTGGCGGCGTGCATGGTGAACAGCGCGACCGCTTCCTCTTGGGCGTCGGGCCGGCCCTCGACGGCGCGCGCCTCGTCGGACCACGCCGCCGTCATCGCCTCGGCGAAGGCGCGCAGGCCGCGCACGGCGTAGCCGGTCGACAGGCTGAGATAGAGATCGACATTGGCGAGCGCGCGCTCGGCCTGACCGCGATGGCGCTCGAGGAGGAGCGGACGCACGCGCATCACGTCCACGGCCTGCGACAGCAGCTCATGCGGGGTCGTGCTGTTGCCGCGCCGGGAAAGCGATTGCAGACGCTCGATGACCTCGCGCGCAAGCGGATGCCCGATGACGGCGGGGTCGATGCTGAGGTCCAGACGCGGAATCCGATCAGGCTTCTCCTCCGAGCGTGGAAGCGCCCACACGATGTCCAGGAGTTCTTCCTCGGTGAGGCCGACCAGAGGCCCGCGGAGCAGCGCGCCGAGCGCCAGCGTGTCGCGGCGATCGGCGAGGACGCGGGTCAGCGCGATCAGGTCCTGGACCTCCTGGCGGCGGAACAGGCCCTTGCCGGCCTGGGTCGCCACGGGGACGCCGCGGCGTTCCAAGGCTTCCTCATAGCGCCACAGCTCCGCGCCAGTCGGCGCCAGCAAGGCGATGTCGCCCGGCTGGCAGGGGCGCTCGGCTCCGCTGCGACGATCGATGATGGGGTGGCTTTCGATCAGCCGGGCGCACAGATCGGCGATGGCGTCGGCTTCGGCGTCACGCTGCTGCTCGGCGGTGGCCTTGCCGTTTTCATCGGCCACGGTGATGTCGAGGGCCGCCACGCACAGGCCGCCGCGATCGTCATGGAACGGATCGAGCGCGGTGAAGCCGGGCTGCCCATCGGCAGAGAGCGCGACCTCGAAGCGCTCGTTGACGAAAGCGAGGATCGAGGCGCAGGAGCGGAAATTGGTGGAGATCGACAGGAGGCTGCCGGGGTCCTGGTCGCGGAAGGCGTCGCGCGCCTGCACATAGGCGCCGACATCGGCGCCCCGGAAGCGATAGATCGCCTGCTTGGGGTCGCCGACCAGGAAGAGCGCGCCCGGCCGGATGCGGAACCCGGTCCAGCCGTCCGCGCCATCGACCGGCTCGCCGCAAAGGCGCCAGAAGATCTCGGTTTGCAGTGGATCGGTGTCCTGGAACTCGTCGACGAGGACGTGGGCGAAACGCTGCCCGAGCGCCCGGCGGACGTCGTCATGGTCGCGCAACAGATCGCGCGCGGCGAAAATCAGATCGTCGAAATCGAGCTGGGCGCTGGCGCGCTTGTGGTCGCGATAGCGTTGCAGGATCGGACGCGCCTCGTCGATCAGCGCCGCCAGGGTGTGACCGGCGGCGGCCTGCGCAAGCGAGACCCAGGCGCCGCAGCAGGCGGTGTAGTGGACCTCGGCGGCGTCATTCAATCGATCGCCGTCGGCCTTGGAGAGGCCGACCTCTTTCGCCGCGGCGGCCCATTTGCCCTTCTTGCGGTAGGAGGCGAACGCGCCGGCCTTGGTGCAAAGATCCGGATGGGGACGCAAGGCCAGGAGCCGGACGAGGCCCGCAGGCGTTGCGGGATCGGGGCCGTTGGCCAAGGCGGTCGCCATCTCGGCCAGCCGCTCGACGATCGCCGCCGTTTCTGGCTCGGCCGCCGCCGCGCCATCCATGAGGCCCGCAAAGTCGGCCGCAGCCCGGCGGAACGCCGTTAGGTGGCCGCCAAGCGGGGAGACGGACGGAGCCGAGAGCGTGCGGCGGCGGCGCAGATTCTCGGCGATCTTATGGACGAGCGCCACGGTCTCGCCGGGGCTGTGCAGCACCATCTCGGCCAAGATGCCGCCCTGGCCGCCGGACAGGCGCTCGCGCAGCCAGCCGTCGACGATTTCGAGGAAGGTGAGATCGGCCTGGTTGCGGTCCATGACGCCGGCGCCGGGATCGATGTCGGCCTCCGCCGGATAGGGCTTGATCAGCCGCTGACAGAAGCCGTGGATGGTCGAACAGGTAATCTCGTCGATCGCGGCGCTGGCGGCGGCGAGATTGTCGCGCTGGGCCTGGGACAGACCATTGGGCAGCGCCACGCGCAGTTCGGGCGCGATCTTGCTAGCCGTGAGGTCGGCGACAAACTCCCGGACGCGCGACAGCAGCTCGCTCGCGGCGAGTTCGGTGAAGGTGACGGCTGCGACGGCGCGCGGGGAGACGCCTTCGGCGAGCATGACGGCGATGCGGCCGGCCATGACGGCGGTCTTGCCCGAACCCGCGCCGGCCTCGACCAGGATCGACCGATCATGGAGGCTGATCGCATCGCGGCGCGCGCCGTCGTCCTTCAGCACCTTGGACACGCTGCTCATTATTCCGCCTCCCAGACCTGAGCGACTTCGCCCAGGCGTTCCGTCGCGGCTGGGAGCTTGCGCTTGCAATAGGTGGCGCTGGCGTTCGCCGGCAGGGCGAAGGCGAGGTCGTCGTAGTCGCCGCCGGTGTCCGGGCCAGGCAGGGCCGCGCCGCCGGAGAGGCTGGTCCTCGCCGCGCGAAGGTAGCCGGTGATCTCCGTCAGCACCGCCTCGGGATCGTCGAGCTGGAGGTCGACCGGCTCGCGCGGGTAGAGCAGCGAGGCGCTGATGGCGACGTCGTCGCCGAGGAGCGCCTGCACCGCGAAGGCGTAGAGGCAACGCTGAAGCTCACGTCCGCCGTTCAGCCGGATGTCGCCGCGCGGCGGCCTGCCTGTCTTGTAGTCGCGCACAAGCGCGCGCTTGCCATCGCCCGAGATGTCGAGCCGGTCGATATAGCCGGCGATGTTGAAGCCGGTGTCGGGAATCGTGACCGGCGCGCTCGCATCCCAAGGCGTCTGCGCGTCGGATTTCGGCTCCGAGCCGCCGAACGGCACTTCGCCGTATGCGCGCGCGCCGGGCAGGACATCATCGCTATAGGTCAGGGCGCGGCCCGCCATTACGCGGGCGTCGTCGACGGTGCGGCTCCAGATGACGGCCGGCGGAACCGGACGCTCGCTTTCCCAATCGCCGGCGACGGCTTGCGCGGCGCGGGCCACTGCCGCTTCGACGGTCTCCGTGTCGGCGGCGGCGAGCCCGCCACCGGCTTCGAGGTCGCGCAACGCGCGGTCGAGAACCATGTGGACGAGATCGCCGATCCCGAGCGCGTCGAGCACGAGCGGTTCGGCGCTGCTCTGCGGTTCGCGCCAGCCAAACGCATAGACCCACACGAAGCTGAGCGGATTGCGCAGCAGGCGGCGAAGCGAGCTGGCCGACTGGGTGCGGCCGAGGATGGCGAGAACGAGCGGATGATCCGCCCGCACGAGCCCGTCATGCGGAGTGATCTCCGCCTGCCGCCAATCGCGCCAGCAGCCCTGCGCGCAAACCGCCTGCGGATCGGCGGCGAACTCCTGGGGCCGGGCCATGAGCCGGTCGGTCTCGCTGAAGGCGTGCGCCGGCGTCGCGTTGCGGCGCAGGTAGGTCTCGTCGCCACGCCCGGCGAGCAGCGGGCTGCGTCCCAGGAGACGCCCGTCGCTGTCGCGCCGAGCGCGCGAAAGAACGATGGTCTCGGCCGTCGTGGCGAGGATCGTCTCGAAGTCGCGGCGGTCGGCGAGGTTGACCGGCAGCGGATCGAGCACCGGGGTCGGGATGATATGGTCCGGGATCAGCCGGTCCTCGGCGATGCCGCGCGGCCAGCGGGAGGAGTTGAGGCCCAGGAGCCGCACGAAGCGGCGGGGCGACGCCGCGAGCGCGCTGGCCGGCATCCAGGCGACGGAGACACACGCTTCCAGCCCATCGTCCTGCTTCAGGGTCTCCAGCGTCGCATCGATCGAGGCGGCGGGGCCGGCGAGCAGCGCCTTGCGCCAGATCGCGAGCGCCCGCCCCTTGAGGAAGGCTTCGCCAATCTCGGCTGCGGCATCCGGCCCTTTCGTCAGTGTCACGACCGCTGCGCGCAGCGCTGCCGCGTGGTCGGTGCGGTCGGGCCAGTCCTCTGGCGTCAACCGGGCCAGCAGGCGATTCCAGGCACCCGGCGTCGAGAGCGGCGCATCCGTCGGCAGAACCCGCAGCCAGCCTTCGGGTAGGGTCTCGAAAGGCCCGCTGTCCCGGCAGAGCGCCGCGAGGCGCCGCAGCCGCGACTGCGACAGGCCGCGGACCACAATGTCGGCCAGCGCGGCGGACGCCTGGCCCTCGCGGGTGGCGACGGTGCGGACGCCGTGGACGAAGTGCAGGTCGATGTTGGCGTCGGCGCGGAGGGCCAAGAAATGGTCGTCATAGTCCGCGGGCGAGGCTGTCGCGATGGCGATCTCCGAGGGTGAGACACCCGAGGCAAGCAGGCTTCGCGCCCAGCGCATCGCCTCGATGGCCTCGTGATAGGCCGTCGCTGCGCTGACGGCGCCGATCCTCGGCGCTTCCATCGGCGCGCGCACGACCATGACGCCCGTGCCGTCCAGCCACGCGGGAACGCTCCTCGGGCCGGCCGTCCACTGCACGGAGATATGGGCGGTGAGGGCCTGGAGCAGCGGCCGCCAGCAGGGAGAGAGTTCGGTGAGGCCGGTGACCTCCATCGGACCGAGGACCGCCGGCGCGTGATCGATGCGGGCGGTTGCGGCGGCGACGATGTCCAGGGGGCGCATCATGCCGGACGGAAGCTGGTCGAGGACGGCCGCCTCCAGACGCGCGATGGCGCCGAGACGCGGGTGATCGGCGGCGCGCGCGGCCAGGTCGATTCCGGCCCGCCAAGCTTTGTGGAGCGTATCGGCAGCCGCGTCGATCATACCGGGGAGAGCCTTGATGCTCTCCAGCTCGCCCATCGGCGTCGCGGGCAGAGCCGTTTGGATGGCGGCGCGCAGACTCTCATCGTCGATGGGTCGGGCGAAGCCGCCGGCAAGCCGGACCGCCGCCTGCTCGAAAGACATGATCTGGAGGCCATGACGACCATTGCGGGCCGCCGCCAGGCGGCCTTCCCTCATGGCGAGACGGCCGTGAACGACTAGGGTGGATCGACTCGCGACGGCCATGGCCGCCCTCCTTCTGGGATCTACGTCTTGTTCGGACGCTGGGTCAGCGCCGTGGCCCGTCCGCGAATTGCCCTCTTGCACGTATCGCCCCCAACGCGCGCGCCGATCATTGTTGACCGGGGCCGCAGATGGGGATAATAATTACACGCATCGCGTCGATATGTCCATATAGTTTTGATGCTCATCTGACGCGCGGAGGTGGGGGAGCAATGCCGGCAGGCGAGGCGGTGCTGAAATGGGGCGTGGAGCGCCGGCTCGAATTCATCGAGTTCCGACTTTACTGGGAAGGCGGAGTGAATCGCTCGGACATCATCGAAGCTTTCGATGTGTCCGTTCCGCAGGCATCAAAGGATCTGACGCTCTATCAAGAACGGGCGCCGCACAACGCCGTCTACGACAAGAGCGCCAAGCGCTATGTTGCAAGCAACGAATTTCAGCCCTGCTTTCTGAAACCAGATGCCGGTCAATACCTCAACCAGCTTCGGTCCGTTGCTGAAGGCATTTTGGCCCCATCCGAATCCTGGATCGCCCACTCCCCTCCCTATGCCGGGCCGCCCGTGCCGGCCCGCGGCGTCAACAACAATACGTTGCGAACAGTGCTTGCGGCGATCCGCCAAAACCAAGCAGTCGAGGTCAAATATCAATCGCTCTCCAGCGATGATCCTCGCTGGCGATGGATCGCGCCACACGCGGTAGGCTTCGACGGGTTCCGGTGGCACACCCGCGCCTTCTGCGAGGTCGATAAGTCGTTCAAGGACTTTCTGCTCTCACGCATCATAGAGACTAGGTCGGTTCGTCCGAGCGGGGCATCGCCGGCGGATGATGCCGACTGGAATGAACTCACCACGCTGGAAATAGGGCCGCATCCGGACCTTTCCGAAAGCCAAAAGCGGATCATCGCCCTCGACTACGGCATGCGAGGGGGGCGGGCCCAAATTCAGGTCCGAAAGGCGCTTCGCTACTATGCGCTGAGGCGACTTGGCCTCGACACCCCGCCGGAGGCGCGGCGCCCACAGGACCAGCAGATCGTGCTTCTGCGCGAGGGGGGCGTCGATGAAAATCATCGATAACACCTCTCTGCTTCTCGGCGATGATCTGAAGGCGACGGTGGGACGCGGTGCGCGGCTGAAGATCGCGGCGTCATGCTTCTCGATCTACGCCTTCGAGGCGCTCAAATCGGAGTTGTCGAGGGTCGAGAGCTTCCAGTTCATCTTCACCGCGCCGACCTTCGTGCCGATGGATGTGACCGACCGTCTACGCAAGGAGCGGCGAGAATTCTTCATCCCGAAGACGGCGCGCGAACGGGGGCTTTACGGAACCGATTTCGAGATCCAGTTGCGCAACAAGCTGACGCAGCGTGCGGTCGCCCGCGAATGCGCCGAGTGGATTCGGAAGAAGGTGCGCTTCCGGTCGAACACGACCAAGGCCCCGATGCAGCAGTTCATCCATGCGGGATCGGACGCCGGCGACGTCGCCTATATGCCGATCAGCGGCTTCACGGCCGTCGACCTGGGCTACCAGAAGGGTGACGCGATCTCGAACTTCGTGAGTCGAATCGACGATGCCGCTCACACGCAGGTCTATCTTCAGCTCTTCAACCAAATATGGAGCGACGACGAGAAGGTCAGCGACGTAACGGCCGCGATCTGCGACCACATCGATTCGGTCTACCAGGAAAACTCCCCTGAGCGGCTTTACTTCCACATCCTCTACAACATCTTCCAGGACTTCCTCGAGGAGGTCGATCAGGACGCGCTGCCGAATGACCTGACCGGCTACAAGGACACACTCGTCTGGAACAAGCTGTTCAACTATCAACGCGACGCGGCGACTGGCATCATCAACAAGCTGGAGATGCACAACGGCTGCATCCTGGCGGACAGCGTCGGCCTCGGAAAAACCTTCACTGCGCTAGCGGTGATCAAATACTACGAGCTGCGCAATCGGTCGGTCTTGGTTCTGTGTCCGAAGAAACTCGCTGACAACTGGCGGAATTATAACACCAACCTGACGACTAACATCTTCGCCAAGGATCGCTTCAACTACGACGTCCTCTGTCATACCGATCTCTCCCGTACTTCGGGAGAGTCATTCGGAATACCGCTGAATCGCGTGAACTGGGGCAACTATGACCTCGTCGTCATCGACGAGTCGCACAATTTTCGAAACAACGACGTCTTCAAGGACCGGGAGACACGCTACCAGAAGCTGATGAACAAGGTCATCCGCTCCGGCGTGAAGACCAAGGTTCTGATGCTCTCAGCGACGCCGGTGAACAATCGGTTCAACGATCTGCGCAATCAGCTTGCCCTGGCCTACGAAGGAGAATCCGAAAACCTCAGTCGCCACCTCAAGACCAAGACCGGGGTTGAGGAGATATTTCGGCGTGCCCAGAAGGCCTTCAATGCCTGGTCGGAGCTTCCGCCACCGGAGCGGACGGCGGCCGCCATTCTCAAGGCGCTTGAGTTCGATTTCTTCGAGCTGCTCGACGCCGTGACGATCGCCCGGTCACGCAAGCACATCGAGACCTTCTACGACACGAAGGACATCGGAAAGTTCCCGCAGCGCCGAAAGCCGCTGTCGCATCAGTGCCCGATCACCCACCGGCCCGACGTGCTCGGGCTCAATGACATCTTCAGCCACTTGTCGGTGCTCAAACTCGCCGTTTATGCCCCTATCAGCTATATCCTACCGAGCCGGGTGCGCAAATACGAAGAGATCTACGACACCCAGGTCGAGGGCGGGCGCGGCAAGCTGCGCCAGGCGGATCGGGAGCGGAGCCTTCAGGCTCTCATGACCACCAATCTGCTCAAGCGGCTGGAAAGTTCGGTTGAAGCCTTTCGGCTCACCTTGCGTGCGCTGAGTGGGAACATCACGCAGACGCTCGACGCGATTTCGACCTTCGAACGGACCGGCGGCTCGGCGAGTGTCACCGATCATCTCGACGATCCTGGCTTCGATGCCGACGATGAGGACCTCACCGGGCTCGACGAGTTCACGGTCGGCAGGAAGATCCAGATCAGCCTTGCGGACATGGACCTGCCGTCGTGGAAGCATGACCTGAAGGCCGACCTCGGACTGATCCACGACCTGATTGCGTCGATGAACAAGGTCGGTCCCGACGACGACGCCAAGCTTCAGCACCTCAAGGACATCATCACCCGTAAGGTGGACGAGCCGCTGAACCCCGGCAACCGCAAGGTCCTCATCTTCACGGCCTTCGCCGACACGGCGAAGTATCTCTACACCAACCTGACGCCGGGCTTCCTGCGATCCCACGGGCTCAATTCCGGCCTGGTGACGGGCTCCGACGCGCCGAAGACCACGCTCAAGAAGGGCTACGATTTCCAGTCGGTCCTGACGCTGTTCTCGCCGCGTTCGAAGGAGAAGCACCTGGTCCTGCCGCATGAGGCCGGCGAGATCGACATTCTGATCGGCACGGACTGCATCTCTGAAGGCCAGAACCTTCAGGACTGCGACTATCTGATCAACTACGACATCCACTGGAATCCCGTGAGAATCATCCAGCGCTTTGGGCGCATCGACCGCATCGGATCGCCCAACGCGGAGATCCAGCTTGTCAACTACTGGCCGGACATCTCGCTCGACGAATACATCAACCTCAAGGAGCGCGTCGAAAACCGCATGGTGATCGCCGACGTCACGGCGACGGGCGACGACAACGTGCTCACGGCCAAGAGCAGCGACATCGCCTACCGGAAGGACCAGCTCAAGCGCCTTCAGGAGGAGGTCATCGAGCTGGAGGACGTGCGGACCGGAATCTCGATCACCGATCTCGGTCTCAACGATTTCCGCATGGATCTCCTGAACCACATCAAGGAGAACGGCGACCTTGAGCATCTGCCCAACGGCATGCACGCGGTCGTGCCGGCGCAGCCGGCGCTCGGGCTCCTGCCGGGCGTGATCTTCGCGCTGAAAAACATCTACGACAGCGTGAACATCAACCAGCAGAACCGCCTTCACCCCTATTACCTCGTCTATGTCGGCCGCGATGGGGAGGTCGTCGTCGACCATACCGAGGTGAAGCGTCTGCTCGATCTGATCCGCACGAGTTGCCGGGGCCGGGCTGAGCCGATCCAGACGGTTTGCCGCCTGTTCAACGAGCGGACGCAGGATGGCCGGAAGATGGAGCAATGCTCCGCGCTTCTGAGCGCGGCGATCCGTTCGATGATCGAGGTAAAGGAGGAGAAGGACCTCGACAGCCTGTTCAGCGGTGGGCGGACCACGGCGCTGATCCACACCATCGCGGGGCTCGACGATTTTGAGCTGATCGCCTTCCTCGTGGTGGAGGAGGCGCCCGCATGACCGCCGTCTTCTTCGACTATCCCAAGGCCGCCGCCTTTGGCCGCGTGGTGCCCAAGACGAGAATCTATGAGCACGCTGGCGCGAATACGGCGCTGAAGGACATGTTCGTCACCCAGGTCGATCAGATCGTCTGGAAATTCAAACTGGCGCCCGAGACCATCAACCTCGCCGCCACGCGGGCGGTGAGCGAGATTCAGATCTTCGGGATCAGCCTGCGGACCAGCAAGCTGGACGACGAGGTGCTGCGCGCCATTGATCGCGCCATCCCCTTTCCATTGATCTTCGAGCTCACCTGGTCGGGCAAACGGAGAGCGGTTGCCGCTTTCAAGCGGCCGAGCGAGGCGGATGCGGCCAAGTGGGTGGTCAGCGAGTATTTCGCGACTGACTGGGCGCCGGACGATGCGCCGCGCCAGCCCCTGCCCGTCGCGCTCAATCTCGGCGGGCTTTACGACGCCATTCTCACAGCCATGATGCCTGTGGCGAAGGCGGCGGACGAAGACATTCAGACGCGCGTGGCGCGCATGGAAGCGATCCGGGCCAAGACGCGCGAGGTGGATCGGATCAAAGCCCGCCTCGGCCGCGAAAAACAATTCAACAAGCGCGTGGCGATCAATGCCGAGCTGCGGGTCGCCAGACAAGAGCTGGAGTGCCTGGCCGCAGGCGAACCCGTCAGTGCCGAGACGAGTGAGTAAGAGGAAGCATATGGAAAAGTTGAAGATGCACAGCCCCGACCTGACGCAAGGGAACATTGCGCAGATCCGCACGCTGTTCCCGGGCTGCGTAACCGAGGCGCGCGACGAAGCGACGGGCCTACTGCATCTGGCGGTGGATTTCGATCAGCTTAGGCAGGAACTGAGCGACCACATCGTGGAAGGACCGCAGGAGCGCTATCGGCTGGACTGGCCGGGGAAGCGCGCCGCGCTATTGGCCTCGAATGCGCCTATCGCCAAGACCCTTCGTCCTGCAGTCGAGGAGAGCGTGGACTTCGGAACCACCCGCAATCTCTTCATTGAGGGGGACAACCTAGAGGCTCTCAAGCTTCTGCAAGAGATTTATCTCGGCGAAGTGAAGCTCATATACGCTGACCCGCCCTACAATAGGAAGAAGGGCAATAATCTGGTCTATAGGGACGATTTTGTCGGTAATACATACGAATATCTGGGGCAGACTAACCAGATTGATGACTTAGACAACCGGCTGATTGCAAACACGGAGTCCAATGGACGGTTTCATTCAGACTGGTTGAGCATGATCTATCAGCGGCTTCGTGTCGCGAAAAATCTGTTGGCTCAAAACGGCGTCATAATGATCTCGATCGACGACGCCGAGACGGCGAACGTTATTCATGTCTGCAACGAGGTATTCGGCGAGGGCAATTTCGTCGGGACTCTAATTTGGAAAAACGCGACGGATAACAACCCGACGAATGTTGCTGTCGAACATGAGAGCATTCATGTTTTTGCCAAAAGCAAAGCGACCTTGGAGGGCGTTTGGAAAAGCTCCGTTTCTGACATCAAAGACGTTCTGAAGCGCGTTGGCGACGACTTAGTCGCTCAGTACAAGAATACGGATGATTTGCAGGCGGCATACTCCGCTTGGTTCCGAGAGAACAAGTCACAGCTTGGCCCGCTTGATAGGTACAAGTACATCGACGACGGTGGCGTTTATACTGGAAGTCAGAGCGTTCATAACCCGGGAAAGGAAGGGTATCGTTATGACGTTCTGCACCCGGTCACAAAAAAGGCCTGCAAAGAGCCATTGATGGGCTACAGGTTCCCAAAAGAAACAATGGATCGATTGCTAGCGGAAGGGCGAATCCTATTCGGAGAAGATGAGAGCAAGATCATAGAATTAAAAGTTTATGCCGATGAGTTTGAGGACAAGCTGTCGAGCGTTTTTGAACTGGACGGCAGAACCGGTCCATACGACCTCAAGGAGTTATTTCCAGAGGGAAAGAAGGTCTTCTCCAATCCGAAACCCGTTCTCCTAATGGAGAGACTCCTTTCATTCGCAAGCGGGCCAAATGACCTGAGCGTTGACCTCTTTGCAGGGTCATCCACGCTTGCGCAGGCGGTTATGGAATTGGCTCGGCGCGAAGGTGGCGGTCGCCGCTTCATCAGCATCCAGTATCCGGAGGAAATTGGTCAGGACGGCAAGGACGCAAAGGAGGCCCACCAGTTTTGCGTGAAGGCGAGGATAAAGCCATACATCTCTGAGATATCGAAAGAGCGCATTCGCCGCGCCGGAACAAAGATACTCGCGGAGGAGGCGCACCCGAACTGGAATAAGGACGTTGGCTTTCGAGTCCTCAAGATCGACACGTCGAACATGCAGGACGTGTATTATCGTCCGGATCAAGTTGATCAGAAGGACTTGCTTCACGCGGTCGACAACATCAAGCCGGCCCGAACGGCCGAGGACCTACTGTTCCAGGTATTGGTCGATTGGGGCGTGGATCTGACGCTGCCGATCCGGCGCGAGACGATACAGGGCAAGACCGTCTTCTTCGTTGACGACAATGCGTTGGTCGCCTGCTTCGACACCGGCGTGACCGAGGAGCTGGTGAAGGAGCTTGCCGGTCGCGAACCGCTGCGCGTCGTCTTCCGTGATAACGGCTTCGTGTCGGATGCCCTAAAGATCAACGTCGAGCAGGTCTTCCGCCAGCTTTCCCCCAGCACCGACGTGCGGTCGATCTGAGGGGGAAGACATCATGAAGCTGAAATTCAAGGTCCAGCCCTATCAGACCCAGGCCGTGGACTCGGTGGTGGACTGCTTCGCCGGTCAGCCGCTGGTCAACGGCATCACCTATCGGATCGACCCAGGCCGAAAGGCGCAGGTGAGCGCCTTCGAGGAGGGTTTCAAGAACGCCGATCTGGCTCTGACTGACCTTCAGGTTTTGGCCAACATCAAGGACGCCCAGCGGCGGCAGAACCTGCCGATCTCGGACAAGCTGGTCTCCAGCGCCGGATGCAGGTTCAACCTCGACATCGAAATGGAGACCGGCACCGGCAAAACGTACTGCTACATCAAGACCATGTTCGAGATGAACAAGCGCTACGGCTGGTCGAAGTTCATCATCATGGTGCCCAGCATCGCCATCCGCGAGGGTGTCTACAAATCGCTCCAGATCACTGCCGACCACTTCACCGAAAGCTACGGCAAGAAGGCGCGCTTCTTCATCTACAACTCCAGGCGGCTGCACGAGCTGGAGAGCTTTTCGTCGGACGCGGGCATCAACGTCATGGTGATCAACATCCAGGCATTCAATGCCCGGGGCGCCGACAACCGCCGCATCTATGACGAGCTCGATGATTTCCAGTCGCGCAAGCCCATCGATGTAATCGCCAGCAACCGGCCGATCCTGATCCTCGACGAGCCGCAGAAGATGGAAGGCGTCGCCACGATGGAGGCGCTGCCCAAATTCAAGCCGCTGATGATCCTTCGCTACTCGGCGACGCACCGGACCGAACACAATCGCGTCCACCGGCTCGACGCGCTCGACGCTTATAATCAGAAGCTTGTGAAGAAGATCGCTGTGCGTGGCATCCAGACCCGCGGCCTCGCCGGCACCAACGCCTATCTCTATCTCGAGGGCATCGACATCTCGAAAAAGGCGCCGGTGGCGCGCATCGAAATCGAAGTCAAACTGAAGTCCGGCGAGATCAAGCGGCAGCTCAGGCGGCTGGAGTTTCGGGACGACCTCTTTGCCGAGTCCGGGGAGCTGGACCAGTATCGGGACGGTTTCGTCATCTCGCAGATCGACGCCCGCAACGACACGGTAGAGTTCACAAATGGCCTGGTGCTCCACGCCGGCGAGGCGACTGGAGATGTGTCCGAGCGGGACATAAGGCGCATCCAAATCCGCGAGACGATCAAGGCTCATCTCGACAAGGAGAAGCAGCTCTTCGCCCAAGGCATCAAGGTGCTGTCGCTCTTCTTCATCGACGAGGTGGTGAAGTACCGCGACTACGCCCAGCCCGATGAGAAGGGCGAATATGCGCGCGTGTTCGAGGAGGAGTATGAGCTTCTCAAAGAGGAATATCTGTCGGAGCTGGCGATCGACGGCGAGGCCTATCGCAAGCACTTGGCCGGAATCGACGTGGCAGCGACCCACAATGGCTACTTCTCGATCGACAAGAAGACGAACCGGCTGAAGGACCCCGTGGTCGGGGCGCGCGCGGTCGATTCCGACGACGTGGACGCCTACGATCTGATCCTCAAGGACAAGGAGCGGCTGCTGTCCTTCGGCGAGCCGACCCGCTTCATCTTCTCGCACTCGGCGCTCAGGGAGGGGTGGGACAATCCGAACGTGTTCGTCATGTGCATGCTCAAGCACAGCGACAACACGATCTCGCGTCGCCAGGAAGTGGGCCGCGGGCTGCGCCTGTCGGTCGATCAGAATGGCGACCGCATGGATAATCCCGCCGTGGTCCACGACATCAACATTCTGACCGTCGTGGCGAGCGAGAGTTACAGGGATTTCGTCAGCGGCCTCCAGAAGGAGATCGCCGACACGCTGACCTCCCGCCCCCGGAAGGCGACCGAGGCCTATTTCACCGGAAAGACCATCACGACCGACGGCGGGCCGATCGAGATCACGCCGGCGATGGCCAAGCAGATCTATCGCTACCTGGTGAAGAACGACTACTCAGACGAGTCGGACCAGATCACCACGGCATACCATGAGGCCAAGGAGGCCGGGACGCTGGCGGCGTTGCCGGACGACCTTAAGCCTCACGCGGATCAGATCTTCCAGATCATCGACAGCGTGTTCAGCGATGCCCAGTTGCCGAAAGTGGACGATGGCCGGAAGCCCAAGACTAATCCGCTGAACGAAAACTTCGAAAAGAAGGAGTTTCAAGAACTCTGGCGTCGGATCAACCAGAAGGCCGTCTATCGCGTCGAGTTCGATTCCGATGAGTTGGTCCGTAAATGTGTGAGCGCTCTCGACAGCCAGCTCCGGGTCACGCCGCTCCAATACACCGTGCAGACCGGCGTCCAGGGCGATGGACTGACCGATGAGCAATTGAAGGCCGGCGACGGCTTCTCCCTCACCGGATCGACGACCGAGCGCGGCGGATCGATCCATTCCCTTGTGAAATACGACCTTCTCGGAAAGGTCGCCGAAAACACCGAGCTGACGCGCAAGACCGTGGCCGACATCCTCACCGGGATCCAGGCCAGTGTGTTCAGTCAATTCAGAGAGAACCCCGAGCACTTCATTGCCGAGGCGTCCCGGATCGTCGCCGAGCAGAAGGCTACGATGATCATCGAACGGCTCGCCTACGACGGCCTGTCCGAGCGGTACGCCGTGGACATCTTCACGGCCAACCAAACCGGGCAAGACTTTTCGAAGGCCAGTGCGAAGCTAAAGCACCACGTCTATGACTATGTCGTCACGGATTCGGACATCGAGCGCAAATTCGCCGGCGCCCTGGACTCCAGCAACGAGGTGGTGGTCTACGCCAAACTACCCCGCGGCTTCCTGATCCCGACGCCGGTCGGCGACTACAATCCGGACTGGGCGATTTCCTTCAAGGAAGGCAGCGTCAAGCACATCTACTTCGTCGCCGAGACCAAGGGCACCATGTCCTCGATGAAGCTCCGCGAGATCGAGAACACCAAGATCGCGTGCGCGCGAAAGTTCTTCGACGAGATTGGCCGGCGAGTCAGCGAGGATCGGGTCAAATACGACGTCGTTACAAGTTACGAGAAGCTCATGGACATCGTCGGGCGGGCAGCCGCCTGAAGCCAATACAAATTATTGGGGAGGAACATCATGCGAGTCCGGCGCCTCAAGATCACGAATTTCAGAGGCGTCTTTCGGGGCAGTGTCGATTTTTCCGGCCATACGCTTCTCGTCGGGGGGAACAACGTCGGCAAATCGACTGTGTGCGAGGCGCTCGATCTCGTACTCGGGCCGGAGCGCCTTTTCCGTAGGCCAGTCGTAGACGAGCATGATTTCCACTGTGGGCGGTATCTGGACCAGGACGGAACGCCCATCGAAATTCGTATCGAGGCGATCCTCATAGACCTTTCTGAGGAGGCGACGCGGCGATTTGGAGCGCACCTTCGCCGTTGGGACGATCAGGCCGGCGTCTTCGTCGACGAAGCCGAAGACGGGCTTGAAAAGGCAGATGGGCCAGCGGTGGTCTGGGCTTTGCCCTTGGTCTTCATCGGCCGATACGATCGTGAGGAAGACGACTTCATCGGCAACACCTTCTTCGACCACCCGACAATGGAGGTGGACGAGCTCGATGAGGAGACCGAAATCAAGCTGGGCCAAGGCCGCGTTCCGTTCACGCGCGCACACAAGCGGCTTTGCGGCTTCGTATTTCTGCGGACACTCAGGACTGGTTCCCGCGCGTTGAGCTTGCAGCGCGGCTCCTTGCTTGACTCCGTGCTAAAGCTCGGGGGGGCCGGGGCGGTAGAGATGTGGCAGGACACTCTCGCTAGGCTACAGGCCCTTGACCCTGCCATCGGCGAGATTGAGCAGTTGAAGCACATCCGCGACGAGGTTCGGGCGCGGATGGGGCGTTTCGTCAACCTGGCGCCCGGCGACGACTCGACGGCGTTTTTTGCGTCGGACCTGACGCGCGAGCATCTGCGGGAGGTGGTGCGGTTGTTCATCGCCGCCCAACCCGGCCAGCACCTCGTTCCGTTCGGCCGGCTAGGGACCGGCTCGATCAACTTGTTGGTGTTTGCGTTGCTGACCTTCATCGCGGAGCTGAAGGACAAGCAATCGGTGATCTTCGCCATGGAAGAGCCAGAGATTGCGCTACCGCCGCACACGCAACGGCGTGTGACGCGGTTTGTCCTCGCCGAGATGGGCCAGTCCATCGTCACGTCGCATTCGCCCTATGTGATCGAGCGGTTCGATCCCAATCAGATCGTGATCCTCAACCGTGATGAAACCGGAACCCTGAACGGGCGGCCCATAGACATCGAAGCGGTCAAACCAAAGGCGTTTCGGACGGAGCGGCGTCAGTTCGCTGAGGCGATCTTGAGCCGCGGGGTGTTGGTGGTTGAAGGATCAACGGAAGCGGCGCTGTTTCCGGTCGCCTCGTCGGTCATGGAAACGAGCCTCGGGGCCGATGCCTACACGCATTTCGATCTGGCGGGCGTCAGCATCTTCAACGCGGCCGGAGAAGGCTCCGTGCCGCGGTATGGGTCGGTCTTCTCCGCGCTCGGAAAGCTGTCGTTTGGGTTCTACGACAAACCTAACGCCGCTCTGAACCAGGATGCGCTCGACAAGCTGAAGGGCTACACGCAGGCTTGGGAGTCACCAGAGAAGGGCATCGAAAACCTCCTGGTCAAGCAGACGCCGATCGCTGTCGTCCGCCGCTTCTTGGAAGAGGTGAAGGATCGGCCTGACTATCCAGCCGCAGCCGGCGCCTATGATGCTGGCGCAGGCGACGCCGACGTCGCCGCGTTAGCCGTCAAGGTGCTGAAGGCGCGCAAGGGCGACGCCTATGGTCCTGGTTATGCGGCGATCCTGATTTCGCATTGCTCGACGGCAGCCGAGCTGCCGGCGACCGTCCGAGCGATACTGGAGGCGATCCACCAAGCGCTCACCGCCGTCCCCGAGGACATAGTGGCCCCGCCGGCTGATGATCTTGCGGACCTGTTCGGATGAAGCTGGAGCTGTGCGACAAGCGCAAGGCGATCATCGCGCAGGCTGGCCATCTTCTGGTGCTTGGTGGGCCGGGTTCTGGCAAGACGACCATCGCCTTATTGAAAGCTCAGCAGCGGTTCGCCGCCCTGAAGCCAGGCCAAGAAATACTCTTTCTATCCTTTTCACGGGCAGCGATCCGCCAAGTCTTGCTGCGCTGCAAGGAAATCCTGACACCTGCTGAACGGCGTGCCGTGACGGTGCAAACATATCATGCCTTTTGTATGGAAATGCTGGAAGCACATGGTCGACTTCTAGGGGCGAAGCCGATCCGATTTCTCTATCCTGGTGATGAACGGCTACAGAAGTCGGGGTTCGATGGCGACTGGCAGATCGAGCGTCGGAGGCAGGCGACCGAGCTTGGGCTGTATTGTTTCGACCTCTTCGCCGCTGGCACGGCCGAGTTGCTCGAACACTGCGCGGCTCTGCGTGATCTGGTTGCCGATCGCTTTCCGATGATCATCGTCGATGAGTTCCAGGATACAGATGACGATCAATGGAAAATCGTGAAAACCCTGTCGGAGGTGACGGACGTCTTCTGCCTTGCTGATCCAGAACAGCGTATTTTCGACTATCGCGATGATGTTGATCCGCGTCGGCTAGACATACTGCGAGAGACGATCGAGATCGCAGAGTTTGACCTCGGCGGCGAGAATCACCGCAGCCCCAACGCCGGCATCCTCAAATTCGCGGACGCCGTGCTGCGCAACCAAGGCCCCTTGCCGGTTACATCGGATGTAAAACAGGCCAGCTATTGGCCGAATGCGTTTGCGGCGACGGTACACGCTGCGGTCATCTGGACGTTTTCGGCGCTCCGCAAGAAGGGGGTTGCGAACCCGAGCGTGGCGGTGCTTGCGCGAAGTAACGCCCTGATATCCGATCTGTCAGCCATTCTTTCAGAACAACACACCTACAACAATCAGGCGCTGCCGGTTGTCGAGCACGACGTGGTGTGGGATGCGGAACTTTCGGCCGCGGCCGCAATCGTCGTTGCCTCCATTCTGGAATGGTCGACAGCGCCGACCGAGGAGAGTCTGGCACGGACGCTGCGGCTGATTTCGTCCTACTACAAGCTCAAGAATGCCGAGGATCCCACCATCACGGCAGCCGAACTGGCGCGGAAATACGAAGCGGCGGCAGATAAGGTAGCGAAGGGCGAGGCACCGCGGATCAAGGCCGCCAAGGAATTGGTAGCTGCACATGCTGCCGGGATCGAACTGACCGGCGAGCCCGTTGCTGATTGGAAGGCTGCGCGGCGCGTCCTGCAAGATAACTCGGCACTCTCCGAGTTATTTCGGGAAGTTCGGCTGGTCCGGTTATTTAGGGCGACAGACGCTCTGGCTGCCGGTCTCGGCGAACGGTGGTTGGCGTTAAGCAGCTACGCGGGTGTGAGCGATCTCGTGAAACGCATTCTCGAACAGGAGCGGCTCATCGCGGTGGAGCGGGATCCCCAAGGGTGCGTGCTGATGAACATGCACAAGTCGAAGGGAAAGGAATTTGATGGCGTCGTTCTGGTGGAGGGGGCGTTCAAGTCCGGCTTCTTCAACGAGCGAGAAAAGCCGCCCTTTGAGCCGAGCCGGAGGCTGCTGCGGGTGGGTCTGACCCGGGCGAGAACACTTGTGACGATCGTCCGGCCGCAAAAGGCGCAGCCGCTAGTGGATCAATGACGTCCCCATGGATATGGCGCGCTCCTTCCCGGTGGGCACAGACCAGCCGCCTCTCGAGTGATCAGGCAAGACCTGCGTCGGAGCCTGCGCGATCTCGCCGGTAAAGCTAGGCGGCCAATCGCCGCTCTTCGTTGCCCTCTATTTCATCCTCGCCGGCGGCTTTGCAGAGGAACCGCGCGAGCGCGGCTTTCCGGGAAGCGCGGTCGAGCGCGTAAGCTGTCTGCTTGAACTCCTTGCCATCCAGCAAACCGTCAATGTAGCCGGCGATCGTATCCGCCGCCATGATGAGGGCCGTGTCGAGCGTGTGGATGTACTTGCTAGTGACGGAGCCCTTGGCATGGCCGACCAGGGCGGCAATCGTCACCTCTGTGAAGCCGAGATCATTGCCGACGCTCGCGAAGCTGTGCCGCAAGACGTGGGGCGTGACGTCCGAAAGCGGCGAGTTCTTGAAGATCTGCTCCCAGTGATTGGGGAAACTGCCGAACGCGTTGTCGTCGCCGTAGCCGGGGAAGACATAGGTGCCGGAGGCTGTCTTCCGACGCGCTTCGAGGAACTCGACAACGGGCAGTCCGATGGGACGGACCGAGGTGCCCTCCTTGCTGTCGATCAGCCGCAGGCAGCTCCCATCCATGTCTGCTTCGGTCCACATGAGGCCGATCATCTCGCTCCGGCGGCAGCCAGTGAGCGCGATCTGACGAATGATCTCCACCGTCGTCGCGTACTTCTCATCCTTCTCAGCCGTGCGCAGCATCTCGCCCAGCGTCCGATACTCTGCTTCCGTGAGCCGGCGGGTGCGGACGTTGTCCTTCGGCTTCCGCAGGCCGTGGGCGGGATTGTTGGTGATGATGCCGGCTTCGACCGCATAGGTGAGGATGCCGCCGAGGAGCCCGACGGTTCGCGTGGCCGTTCCTGCTCCGCCGCGGACGATCGCCTTGCCGCGCAGCTTCTTCGTCTTGATGGCGACTCGCGTCTTGCCGGCCATGATGTCCTTCAGGACCTTGTTGATGTCGGCCTTGGTTAGGTCCTTCACGCGGCGCGTCCCGAGGAGCGGGATGATGTGCCGCTCGATGCGGCCGGTGTCCGTCCCCACGGTTGTCGGCTTCTTGGGCCGCCCGCCCTTCCCCAAGATGAGACCTGCGTTCAGGTCATTGACATAGAGCGTGCAGAGCTCCTTGACCGTGATAGCTTTGTGATCGAGTTGGCGCTCCTCGGCGGGATTGTCGCCCTGAGCAACGCGGCCCAACTGCACCTTCGCCTCCTGCCGAGCGCCTTCGGCCGTCCAGACACCATGCAAGCCGATGGTGTAGCGGCGCGAGCGGCCCAAGGCGCGGTATTGAAGGACGTAGCTGCGCTTGCCAGAGGTAAAGACGCGCAGGCCGAAACCTGGTAGCTCGTCATCCCAGATGACGTAGTCTTTCTCGCGGGGTTCGGCAGCGTCGACGAGCCGCTTCGTGAGCTTAGCCATGGGAGTTCTCCCTTCCAAACTCCCATTCCCGCGTAAGCACCACGTAAGCAGCCGGACGCAAGTCGGAGCGTATTCGAGGATACGTCAGGCGAGCCGCAATTTCAATTTCATCAGTGATTACAGTATCATAGCGCATCGGAGCGAAACCCATCGAAAACCGTCGAAGGGCAGGTTAAATTGCTCCGAAGGCAAAGGTCACACGTTCGAATCGTGTCGGGTGCGCCAGTTTTCCCCAACGTTTTCAATATGTTAAAAATTGCACTCTGAGGCCGACGGGGCACAACCGGCTTTCCGCAACCATATCGCAACCAATCGGCTCAAATTTCCCTTCCTAGAAAGACGTCCACGCGACGTCATGGACCGATTTCGCCTCAAAACGCACAACTATAGAGGGATTAGCGGAATCGCATCACGTCTTCGGGAGGACGCCCGACCGAGGGAGCGAGAGGCAGAGTTCGGCTGGGGGTTGGCCGTGATCGGTTGAGCGCGGCGAGAGAGGCTCGCGGCGGGCCGGTCGCGGAGACCCGTCATGTCCGCCTGCGCCTGCCCACCGAAGCTTCGCCGCCAGAGCGACAAGGCCTCGCTCTACCAAGAGATCACCGACCAGATCATCGCCGAGCTTGAGGCCGGCCGCACGCCCTGGGCCCAGCCCTGGGCGGCGGCCAAGGCCGGGATCGACCTGCCGCACAATGCGAGCACGCGCCGCCGCTATTCGGGCGTCAACATCCTGATCCTGTGGCGCACGGTCATCGAGCGCGGCTTCTCCACCCAGGCCTTCCTCACCTTCCGCCAGGCGCTCGCCCTGGGCGGCGCGGTGCGCAAGGGCGAGCGCGGGACCATGATCGTCTACGCCGATCGCTTCACCCCGGAAGAGGAGCGCCGGCGCGCCGATGCGGAAGGGCGCGAGGCCGGGGCGATCGCCTTCCTCAAGCGCTTCACCGTCTTCAATACCGACCAGTGCGACGGGCTGCCGGACGATGTGGCGCGCCCGCCCCCGCCCATCCCCGCTGGCATGATCGCGGAGGACGCGGCAGCGCTCATCGCCGCCACCAGGGCCGAGGTCCGCATCGGCGGGGACCAAGCCTTCTATGACCCACGGCTCGACTATGTGCAGGTTCCCCGCCCCGACGCCTTTTTCGAGCCCATCAACTGGCATCGGACGGCGTTTCATGAGCTCGCCCATTGGAGCGGGCATCGCATGCGACTGGATCGCGACCAGACCGGCCTTTTTGGCTCGGCCGCCTACGGCAAGGAGGAGCTGGTGGCCGAGATGGGCGGGGCCTTCGTCTGCGCCAGCCTCGGCGTCGAGCCGACGGTGCGGCACGCCGACTATCTCGGCGCCTGGCTGGAGATTCTGCGCGAGGACAACCGCGCCATCGTCCGGGCGGCCAGCGCCGCCTCCAAGGCCGCGGATTTCCTGCTGGCGTTTAGGAAGGGCGGGAGCGTCCCAGAGATAGAGGGAGGCCCGGAGGCTTCGTGACGGGCTTGGAGCCGAGAGAAAGCCTCGCGGCGGCTCGTCCAGGAGACTCCCCATGACCAAGACAGCTCAGAAGCTCGTCCTCAGCGCATCGCGGGATATTCCCTTCGACAAGCTGGTCCTGTCCCAGGGCAATGTGCGCCGGGTGAAGGCCGGCGTCTCGATCGCGGAACTTGCCGAAGACATCGCCCGCCGCACCCTGCTGCACGGCCTCACCGTCCGCCCGCTGCTCGATGAGGCAGGCGTCGAGACCGGCCTCTTCGAAGTCCCGGTGGGCGGGCGGCGGTTCCGCGCGCTGGAACTGCTGGTGAAGATGAGGCGCTTCCCCAAGGACGGGGTGGTGCCCTGCATCGTCAAGGACGCTCACGACCCGATCACCCCGGAGGAAGACTCCCTCGCCGAGAACACCTGGCGCGAGCCGCTGCATCCGCTCGATGAGTTTCGGGGCATGCAAAAGCTGGTGGATCAGGGTCAGGCCGAGGAAGCCATCGCGGTGCACTTCAACACTACGGCCACGGTGGTGAAGCAGCGCCTGCGCCTCGCGTCGGTCTCGCCCAGACTGCACAAGGTCTATGGCGAGGACGGCATGACCCTGGAGCAGCTCATCGCCTTTTCGGTGAACGAGGATCACGTCCGTCAGGAGGCGGTGTGGGAACTCTTGGGGCATAGCTGGAACAAGTCGCCGGCCTTCATCCGCCAGAAGCTCACCGAAGACGCCGTCCATGCCGGCGATCGGCGCGTGCGGTTCGTGGGGGTGGAGGCCTACCTCGCCGCCGGCGGCCAGGTGATGCGCGACCTCTTCGAGGACGACCACGGGGGCTGGCTTAGCGATCCGGCGCTGCTCGACCGGCTCGTGGCCGACAAGCTGAAGCTCGAAGGCGAGCGGGTGAAGACCGAAGGTTGGGCCTGGGTGGTCACTTCAGTCGCCTTGCCCTACGGCTTCGACGACGGGCTGCGCGAACTCGACGCCACCCCCGCGCCGCTGAGCGCCGAAGCCGAGACCAAGATCGCCGCGCTCACGGCCGAGCAGGAAGCGCTGGAGCTGGAGCACGACGGCGCCGAGGATCTGCCCGATCCCGTTCAGGCGCGCCTCGATGAGATCGACCAGGCGCTGACGGCGCTCACCGAACGCCGCTGGACCTATGACCCGGCGGAGATGGCGCGGGCGGGCGCCTTCGTCAGCTTCCGGGCCGATGGCGTCCTGCAGGTGGATCGCGGCTTCGTGCGCCCCGACGACGAGCTCCCCGAGACGCCCGACGAAGCGTTGGAGGCCGCGCCCGAGGGCGAAGGGGCGATCCCCGCCACAGCGGCCGTCGTCAGCATTTCGGCCAATCCTCCGGACGAGTCCGAGGCCGAGCCCGACGCCCTCAAGCCCCTGCCCGATCGCCTGGTCACTGAGCTTACCGTGCAGCGGACCTTGGCCTTGCAGAACGCCGTCGCCCAAAACCCCAAGGTGGCGTTCACGGCCGTGCTGCACGCCTTGGCCTTGGCGGTCTTCTATCCCAGCGTCCAGGAGACCTGCCTTGGGCTCCTCATCACCGGCGGCGCCTTCACACATCAGCCCCCGGATTTGCGCAACAGCGCCGCCGCCAAGGCCATCGAGGCCCGCCAGGTGAGCTGGAAGGCGCGTCTGCCCAAGTCCGACAAGGACCTGTGGGTCGCGCTGCGGGCGCTGGACGCCGATGACCAGATGGCGCTCTTCGCCCACTGCGCCGCCTTCGCCGTCAATGCGGTGTGGGAGGCCGTCTCACGGTTCGACGGGCGTGTCTCGGCCCAAGCGGTCCAGCGTCGGGTGGCGCACGCCGATGTTCTGGCGACGGCGGTCGATCTCGACATGGCGGCGGAGGGGTGGCGCCCGACCTTCGCCAACTACTTCGGCCGCGCGACCAAGGCGCACATCCTGACGGCGGTCTTGGAGGCCAAAGGCGCGGACGCCGTGCGGCTGATCGACCACCTGCGCAAGGACGATATGGCGCGGCAAGCCGAACGCCTGCTCTCCGATGCGAACTGGCTGCCCGAGCCGCTCCGCACCACGAACGCCCAGGCGATCGAGCCGGACCAAGCCGAGGAAGACGACGACGGCGCGTACACGCCTCGCGCGGGCGATCGACGCGGCGGCGCTTCGGTCGACGCCCATCCGGCGGCCTGAATGATCTGGCGGGACGGCCTTGGTCGTCCCGCCCCTTTTTTACGGGCTTTTTTGAGGGTCTCTTCATGGAGCATCCCGCCGCCGAGATTGCGCGCCGGCTCGCCGACCAGGCTGAGGCCGTGTGCCGGCGCTACCTTTCCAACGGTCGCCGCGAAGGCGGTTATTGGCGGGTGGGCGATGTGCGCAACACGCCGGGTCGCAGCCTCTATGTGCGCCTGCTCGCCTCCAATGATGGCGCGCGCGCCGCCGGCAAATGGACCGACGCCGCCTCGGGCGAGCACGGCGATCTCCTGGACCTGATCGCCGCAGTAGAGATGACGGGGTCGCTGCGCGAGGCCCTGGACGAGGCGCGCCGCTTCCTCAACCTGCCGCAGTTTCCGGCAAGCTCGGGACGCCAGCCCACGGCGCTCACCGGCGGACCCGAGGCCGCGCGGCGCCTGTTCGCCGGGGCGCGTCCCCTCGCCGGCAGCATCGTCGAGACCTATCTGCGCGGGCGCGGCGTCACGCATCTGCGCGGGCTTGGCGCCAGCCTGCGCTTTCATCCGGCCTGTCATTACCGACCGGCGCCCGATGACGCGCCGGAGGTGAAGCGCGCCTGGCCGGCCATGATCGCCGCCGTCACCGATCTTGAGGGCGCGCTCACCGGCGCACACCGCACCTGGCTCGATCCGGTTACCGCCGACAAGGCCCAGGTGGCCGACCCGCGCCGATCCTTAGGCGCCGTGCTGGGGCATGGCGTGCGTTTCGGCGCCTCGGGCGCGGTGATGGCCGCCGGCGAGGGTATCGAGACGGTGCTCTCTGTGCGCTTGGCCCTGCCCGTCCTACCGATGATCGCCGCCACGTCGGCGGCGCATCTGGCGGCCCTCCGCTTTCCGCAGAGCTTGCGCCGTCTCTACATCGTCTGTGACGACGATGGCGCCGGCCATGCCGCCGCGACGACCCTTGCGGCGCGGGCCGCATCGGCGGGGATCGCGGCGATCGTGCTCCATCCGTCCGCCGACGACTTCAACACCGACCTTTGCAAGCTCGGCCTCGCGCGCCTGCAGGCGAGGCTGCGGCGCCAACTCGCGGCCGAAGACGTGTGCGCGTTCCTGGAGGCTCGCGTTCAGCCGCTCCCCGGCCATAGCGCTAGATCATCAGCGCCCGCGTGGCCTTTTGAGAGGGCGAGCATCGGCGCTCGGCCGAGGCGCGCAACCGCGAGAGGGCGCGGTCCTCCGCTGCGCTTCGGCCCTTCGGGTGCGCGCCCCGGCCGGCCCGCCGTCAGGCCTCGCCGCAAAGGCCGCGTGCGGCGCGGCCAGCTGATGGAGCCCGCCATGACCCCCGACCTTGATCCTGCCCTCGATCCCGCCGAGCCGGCGCTCTCTCCCACCGGCCAGCTTCTTGAGGCGCTGCAGCTCTACGGCGCCCGCCCCGCCGCCGATGAGCTCGACCCTAGACCTATGCCGGAGGTCCGGCTGATGGTCGGCGCAGCCGCCGATCTGTTCGACGCCCTCGTCGCCACCTTCACCGACACCTGCCTCGAACCCGACCTTGAGGAGCTCCTATGGGGCGCGGTGAACCTCTTCCAGCGGGCCGTGGAGCGCCTTGAGCGCCAGCTCGACGACAATGAGCGCACGCAGCAGAGGCTCCAGCGCGAGCAGGACGGATCGGAGGTGCGCTCGGTGGAGCTGGAGCGCGCCCTCGCCCTCGGCCTTGATCTGATCGAGCGCCGCGATGGCCTGGAGGCCTTCCGCGACGCCGCCGCCGACCAGTTCCAGGTCCACACCGGCCATGGCTGGACGCCGCGCTCCGGCTCCAAGGTCAACCACAAGGCCCTCACCTCGGCCGTGGTGGAGAGCCGCGACTTCCTCAACGCCCGCCGCTGGACCGACCAGCAGGTGCTGATTCCGCCGGGCGTGCGCATCGCCTTCAGCGGCGGGACCGACTTCAACGACCACCGCCTGATCTGGGAGGTGCTGGACAAGGTGCGCGCCAAGCATCCGCAGATGGTGCTGTTGCATGGCGGATCGAAGACCGGGGCCGAGCGGATCGCCAGCTGCTGGGCCCTGGCGCGCCAGACGCCCCAGGTTCCCTTCCCGCCCAACTTCCCCCTGCATGGCCGCTCAGCCGCCCCCTTCAAGCGCAACGACGCCATGCTTGAGGCCCTGCCCATCGGGGTGATCGTGTTCCCCGGCGGCGGCATCCAGGGCAATCTCGCCGACAAGGCCAAGGCGATGGGCCTTCGCCTGATGGACTATCGCGGGCGCTGACCCGCTGCGGCGGGAGCGGCGGCCTCGCTCCCGTTCGACCGGCCGGAAGCTTGCCTCCCGTCGTCGATCCATGCCTCCAGATGCGTGCGGCGTCGTCCGCCGGACCAAGCTCATGGGCGCTGCGGCTATCCTTGCGCCGGCGCGTTCGGCCTTGGCTTACGCATGTGGGGATGCGCAAGGACGGTAAGCCCGCCCGGATTTGGAGCGCCCCATCGCCGCCTTGATCATGTTCGCAAGGCGCGGTGAGCCGGGCATTGGCTATCGAGGGCCAAGACCATCCCCCTCACCTTGTCGTCGCCTACGGGCCTCGGCCGCCTCTGCCGTCAACCCCACCAGGGGGTTCCCCTCGCTGCGCTCGGTGACGGCGGCGGCCGGGCCCGTTCAAGCGCGCCATCGGGGATGGTCCCCGAGCCCTCGACGGAGCAATCGCCATGACCACCATCGCCACCCTCACCGAAAAGACCGACGGCGCCTTGGAAGGCACGCTCGCGACCCTCAACGTCACCGCCCCCATCGCGGTGGTCCCCAACACCCGCAAGGCCAAGGAAAACGCCCCCGACTATCGCATCATCAGCCGCAAGAACGGCTTCGAGCTCGGCGCCGGCTGGAACCGGATCTCGCGCAACACCGGCGAAGAATACGTCTCGGTCTCGCTCTCGGCCCCGGAGTTCGGCGGCGTCATCTACGGCAACATCGCGCCTGCGCCCGGCGATGACCCGAAGAAGAAGGTCATCATCTGGAACCCGCCGGCCTGACCATCCTGCGCCAGCCTCGCTCGCCGGGGCTGGCGCTCGACCCCGAAGCCATATGCGACCACGCTAGGTCCTGGGGTTTCCAATTTTGGGGGTTTTCCTATTTTAGGTGTACTGCGGAACCAACGTGCAGCCCTGAGGCGTCAAGCTAGGGTCATCGGGTGGGGCTAACGACGCCCGTGGCCAGCCGAGACGCTGCGCTCAGCGGGCAAAGGATGCGCCCATGGAGAAGCCGCCGCTCGATCCCGACTGCGCCGACGAAGCGCCCAGCGGCCGCACCCTGACGCCCTATGACGAGGCCCATCTCATCACCTATCTGCGCCTGCTCGATGCGGCCAAGGCCGGCGCGGATTGGCGCGAGGCGGCCAAGCTGGTGCTTCATTTTGATCCGGAGGCCAACCTTGAGCGCGCCCGCCGCGCCTTCGAAAGCCACCTCGCCCGCGCACGTTGGCTCAGCGAACATGGCTATCGCCATCTGCTTGGCGGCGACTGAGCGGCCCATGCCGCACTGCAATACTCGCAAATAGCGCTCTATTGCCCCTAAGGTTGCGATAAGCACGCAACCCCGCAGGCCCGCCGTTGGTTACTTACCGCGCGAAAGGCTTCACCATCGTCTCTTCCGGCGTGCACCTCGTGAACGGATGGAGCGGGCGCCATGCATGTCTTGGATTGGCGCTCGGCCGACAGCTATGCGCGCCAGCAAGCCTACGACCGGGCGGGGTTCGCCTGGGAGATCTTGCGCCGCAACGCCGCCTATGGGCGCGACTTCGATCGCCTGAACGGTCTGGCGACGACCGATCCGGCCGAGGAGGCGAGGTTCGCCGCGCGCTGGGGGCTGTGCTTTGGCGCGGATCCTAAGCTCGACCTTGAAGATCAGCCGGTGATCTGGGCGCCGCAGTGCTGGCCCGCCGCGCTGCATGTGCAGGGCGCTTGCGGGTGGCGCGGCTTCGACCCGCTCGATCTCACCGCTCTCTTCGCTTGCGCGGACATCGTCGTCCAGCGGGACGGGGACGATGTCATCCTTTGCCGTCGCGGCGCGCGCCACCAGCTGTGGCTCGACCAATGCGAGGCCGGCGCGGTCACCCTGGTGTTGCCGCTCGACCGCCTGTTTGACGTTCGCCTCGCCGCCGCCCGGCGGCTCTGGCGCGAGCTGCGCCACCTGCCTCCCGGTCCCGCGCCCCTGCCGCTCAGTCTCTACGCCCGCCGCCAGTTGGGGCTCGTGGTGCGCCTCATCGACGCCGAACACAGCGGCGCGAGCGAGCGGGACATGGCCGGCGCGGTGCTGGGCCTCGTCGCTGTGAGCCGGCGCGACTGGATGGCCAGCGAAGGCCGCTCGCGGCTAAGACGCCTCATCCGCCGCGGCCATGGGCTCCTCGACGGCGGCTACTTGCGTCTCTTGAATCCGCAGCATGGGCGCCGCCGGAGGGTCTAAGTTCGCTCCCGGTAAAATCGACTCTCCCCCGACGCCAGCCATATCCGCGACCTTTCTGGGGTCGGCGCGCACGGCCGCGCGCTGCGCCAGCCCTTCGGAGGCTCGCCCATGTCTGCTGATCTTCCGCCACGCCCTCAGATCGCGCCCTCATATGTAAAAACCCCCGACGCGGCGCTGCATCTTGGCCTCTCGGCGCGCACCTTGGAGAAGCACCGCTGCTTTGGCACTGGCCCTGTGTTCCGCAAGCTTGGCGGACGCATCGTCTACGCCATCGCAGACCTCGAGGCCTGGGCTGCGCTCGGAACCCGCACCTCCACCTCCGACCCCGGCGTGGGCATGGTGCACCCCGCCCGTCGCCGTCCCGTCGGCGGTCCGGTCCGGCGCTGATCATGCCCGCCGCGCCGTCCAGCCCCTGGCCCAATCCCGACGGCCTCACTGAGGTTGATCTTGTCTGGTACGAGGGCCAGCTAGAGCACTGGCTGCGCTTCGGCCGCGCCGCGGGCGAGCGCATCCTCGATCGCCGCCGCCGCACCCTCAGCTTCGCCCCCGGCGCGGTGTTCGGCTTCGCGCGCTGGGCCGCCAACGACTACGGCACGGCCTATTCCAAGATCGCCATCCTCCGCGCCGTGACGCCAGGGGAGGCCTACGTCACCTCGCCGCAGGTGCGCCCGGGGGCCGAGATCCTGCTCAGCCTTTCCAGCTGGCGGCGCGTCCGCCAGGCGCTGCAGGCCATCGACGCGGTAGAGGCGCTCGGCCTCAATCCCGCCGACGCCGCACCCGAGCATTGGCGCCACGTGCACAACCGCATCATCGCGGGGTTTGCGCCGCGACCCTACACCGCCGCGCGCCATCACGCCTGGCGCCTGCGTCAAGCCGTGCAGCCATGAGACGCCGCGCGCTCTTGCTTGCAGGGGGCCTCTCCATAGCCGCTCTCATCGCCCCGCTCGCCGCGCCGCCGCCGCCGGTGCTGGTGTGGAACGCCAGCGCCAGCGCGCCCATCGGCCTTTATCTGTTGCGGCCGATGTCTCGCCCCGTGCGCGGCGCCTTGGCGCTGATCCGCCTCCCCTCGCCCCTCGCGCGCTTCGCCGCCGAGCGGGGCTATCTCCCGCTGGCCCCCCCCTTGATCAAGCCCGTCGCGGCGGGCCCGGGCCAGGTGGTTTGCCGAACGGGCCTTGTCCTCACCCTCGACCATCGCGAGGTCGGTCGCGCCCTGGCGCATGACCGCCGCGGTCGCGCCCTGCCGATCTGGCAGGGCTGCCGAACGCTGGCCGCCGGCGAGGTGTTCGTCATGAACCCCGCCGTCGGCGACAGCTTCGATGGGCGGTATTTCGGGCCCTTGCCGCTCACCGCCCTGCTCGGCCGCGCCCGCCCGCTGTGGACCTGGTCCGCGCGCATAGCCATCCCCTCGCCGCCCTCATCCTCAAGCCCAGGAGCTGCGTCATGACCCACATCGGTGACTTCACCTGCACGGCTGACGGCTATGTCGGACGTCTTCGCCTGCTCATGTTCGACATCGAGCTCTGCTTCGTTCAGACCGAGGCCTGCGACACCGAAAATATGCCGGATTACCGCATCCATCGCGGCGCGACCGGCGAGGGTCCCGAGGTGGGCGCCGCCTGGAAACGCACCGGCGAGCGCGCCGGTCCCTATGTGGCCGTGGTGCTGGACGATCCCACCTTCGCCCAGCCCCTGCGCGCCAACCTGTTCCACTCCGGGCGCGAGGACGGCCTCTGCCTGCTCCTCTGGTCGCGCCCCGCTCGACGTCGCGCCACGCCGTGAACCTCGCCGATGGGCGGGCGAAGCGGCGATGGGGCGGCGCAGGTTTGGCGGTCGCACTCGCCGTCAGCGCCGCCTCGGCCGCCGTCGCAAACGCATCGCCCGCAACCTCCCGCCCGCCGGGGACCGACACTCGGCTGGCGAAGAGCGTGACCGCGGCGGCGCATCGGTTCGGCCTCTCGCCCGCCCTCCTTTTGGCCGTGATGCGCGTCGAAAGCGCCGGCGATCCGCGCGCCGTCTCGCGGGCCGGGGCCATGGGGCTGATGCAGATCATGCCCGACACCTGGGCCGAGCTTCGCCATCGCTATGGCCTCGGCGCCGATCCCTTCGATGTCCGCGACAACGTCATGGCCGGCGCGGCGTCATTGCGCGAACTCTATGATCGCTTCGGCGCGCCAGGCTTTCTCATCGCCTATAACGCCGGGCCGCGGCGCTATGCCGAGCGCCTCGTCCTCGGCCGTCCTCTGCCTAAGGAGACCCGCGCCTATCTTGCGGCCTTGGCGCCCTTTGTCGGCGAAGACGCGGCTGTTTCGGCGCGGGTCGATCCGAAGAGCTGGACCCAAGCTCCGCTCTTTCCAGGGGCCTCGCCGCGCCCATCGAGCGCCAACTCCACGTCGATCGGCGGCCCCATCGATCCGCTGTTCATCTCCCTCTCCAACCCAGGTCCCCGCCCGTGAAAATCATCGAATCTTCACGCAACTTGGGTCGCTGTTTCACGTCGTCCTGGACTGGCGACCTCCGCGCGCTGTGGCGTCGTTTCGATGTCCCTGGCGTGCAGTGGGTTCGGAGACTCCGCCGGGAAAAAAACACCACGATTTGGATGGCGAGATAAAAGCGCCGCCAGCCCTTGGCCGGCATGTGGTTGGAAGGCTTGGGGTTTTTCGTCTGACGCCGGAGCACTGGCGCCAGCCGCGAAGGCGGATTTCTCAATCCTTTCAATGCAGACCCGTCTGGCGGCCTTCGGCGCGGATCGGAGGCGGGCCCGATGAGCGCTGAGGACGAGTTCGAGGTTCGGCCGGGACGGGTCGGGGATGTGGGGGGCGAACACCTGCCCCGGCGGAGCGGCCGTAAGGTTGAGACCTTGGCGGCCCAGGTCCGGCGAGCGGCCGCGAAAGCCGGCTATGCCAGAAAGGCGGTCGGCGGCGGGCGAAGCCGGGACGTCGGCCGACGCGGCCGCGGCCGAAACGCTGGGCTGAGCGCCAGGTTTCGGCCGGAGGCGCGGCGGGTGGTGATCAAGGCCCGCGTCGTTCGCCACCACGGCGTTCGGTTCCGATCCGCGCCCCTGGGTCGCCACCTCGCCTATCTTCAGCGCGATGGTGTCGGCCGCGATGACCGCGACGCCGATCTGTTCGACGTCTACACCGACCAGGCCGACGGGGACGCCTTCGCGGCTCGCTGCGAGGAGGATCGCCACCATTTTCGCTTCATCATCTCACCAGAGGATGCCGGTGATTTGGAAGACCTGCGGGTCTTCACCCGCGAGCTGATGGACGACGTGGCTCATGACCTGGAGACGCCCATCGACTGGGTGGCCGTCGATCACTGGAACACCGACAACCCCCACGTCCATGTGCTGGTCCGCGGCCGCCTGCCCGACGGCGAGGACCTCGTCATCGACAAGGCCTATATCCGCGAGGGCATGCGTTGGCGCGCCGAGCAGCGCGCGACCCTGGAGCTCGGTCCCCGCAGCGATCTTGAGATTCGATCGGCCTTGCAGAGCGAGGTGGAGGCCGATCGCTGGACCAGTCTTGACGCCCGCCTGGAACACATGGCCGAAGCCGGTCTTGGCGTGGTGGACCTGCGCCCCGACGGAGCGGACGCAAACTCGGAGCTGCGGCGGTTGTTGCTGGGTCGCGCCGCCAAGCTGGAGCGGCTGGGCCTCGCCCAGCGCCTCGATCCGGCGGCCTGGACGTTGAAGCCCGGCCTTGAGACCACCTTGCGCGAGCTTACGGTCCGCGGCGACATCATCAAGACGATGCACCGGGCCATGAGCCGCGACGACAAGGCGGTGGATCTCGCGAGCTTCGCTCTGCACGGCGAGACCCCACACGATCCCATCCTCGGGCGTCTGGTGGAGCGGGGCCTGCATGACGAGCTGGAGGGCAGCGCCTACGCCGTCATCGCTGGCGCCGACGGCCGCACCCACCACGTCCGTTTCGCCGACTTGCAAATGACCGGCGATGCTGTGCCTGGCGCCATCGTCGAAGTGCGCGCCTGGGAGGACGCCAAGGGCCAAGCGCGCCTGTCGCTCGCCACCCGCTCGGACTTCCCCCTCGACCAGCAGGTGAACGCCCGCGGCGCCACCTGGCTCGATCGCCAGCTCGTGGCCCGCGAGCCGATCGCCACCGGCGGCGGTTTTGGCCAGGACATCCGCGAAGCTCTGCAGGCCCGGGCCGAGCACCTGGAGGCGCAGGGCCTCGCCCGTCGTCAGGGGCGCCAGTTCGTGCTCGCCCGCGACCTCTTGACCACCTTGAAGGACCGGGACCTCGCCGAGGCCGTCGCGGCGATCAGTCAGCGCACCGGCCTTGCGCACCAACCGGTCCTCACCGGCGATCCTGTCGCCGGCGTCTATCGTCAGCGTGTGGCGTTGGCCTCCGGCCGGTTCGCCATGATCGAGGACGGGCTCGGCTTCCAGCTCGTGCCCTGGCGCCCCGCCCTCGACCCGCAGCTGGGCCGGCAGGTGAGCGGGGTCATGGGGCTTGGCGGCGTCGACTGGAGCTTTGGCCGTAAACGGGAGCTCGGATTGTGATAAGGTGATTTTGCATTACATTGATTGGATGTAGGGAGATCTCGCCATGACCACCTTGACGGTTACAGCCCGCGGTCAGGTCACCTTCAAGAAGGAGGTGTTGAAGCACCTGGGCATCCAGCCGGGCGACAAGATCGCCCTCGACCTCCTGCCCGATGGGCGAGCGGAGCTGAAGGCGGAGCGGCCGCAAGGGGCCTGGCGCGACGTGCGGGGCCTGCTCAAGGGCAAGACCAACGGCGCGCGGCTCTCCATCGAGGACCTCAACGCCGCCATCGCCGAGGCGGGCGCCGCGGCCGGCCAAGGCGAAGGGTGACAGGTGAAGATCACCGCCGACACCAATGTCCTCCTGCGCGCGGTGCTGGACGATGATCTCGCGCAGCAACAGGCGGCCATCGAGGCGCTGGAGCGCGCCGATCTAGTGGCGGTGAGCCTCCAGTCCCTCTGCGAATTCGCCTGGGTGCTGGCGCGCAGCTACCAGACCGCCCGCGCCGACATCGCGTCCGCCCTCCGCGCCGTGATCGCCATGCGCAATGTGGTGGTGAACCGTCCGGCGGCGGAGGCCGGGCTCGCCATGCTCGAGGCTGGCGGCGACTTCGCCGACGGCGTCATCGCCTATGAAGGCCGCTGGCTGGGCGGAGAGACCTTCGTGTCGTTCGACAAGCAGGCGGTGAGGCGGCTGGCGGCGCAGGGTCTGCCCGCCCAGGTCTTGGGATAAACGCCATGGCGCGCATCGTCGGTCGCAAAGGTGAGGTGGTCATCCCAAAGCCCATCCGCGCTTGGCTCGGCATCAAGCCGGGCGATGCGATGGACTTCGCACTCGACCCGGATGGCCGTGTTGTCCTGACCAAGAACAGTTCGCCTTCAAACTTGCGCACTGCGCCAACGCATTCCACGATGGCCATAACGGAGTCTATGTGAGCGGTTTCGAGGGCGGCGAGTTCATTGCGGAGCCTAGCTGGGATTGCTAACCGCGCCGAGCACGTGCCTAGCGGTGCCTTCTCTGCCGGACCAGATCATCCCAAGCCCCGACGAAATCGAGATCCACGAAGCGCTGCGCAACCATCGAAGTGTCGTCCTGCACATCCAGCCGCTTAAGGCTGAATTCAACGACCCGCTCAAGCTTGCGGCGAAGCGGTTTTGTCCACCGCAAAGCACGGTTCTGGCGGCCATAAATCTCGTGGGCTAGTTGCTGATCCCACACATCGTCGTAGGTCAGTTCAATGGCCCAGGCCGCCCAATCGCGCATCCCGATGGTCAAGACCTCGCGGGCATCATTGGGTAACCAGTTGCTGTCAGCGGAAAGCAGCCAAAAGATGTAGTCCGTCAGCTTGCGATGCTGGGCCGACTGATCGCCGCCGCGACCACTCACCCACTTGTCGGCGATGTCGCGGGGCGCGTGGCCGCCAAAGTCGGACCGCCGGAGCGCATAGCGCTTCTCACAGATGGCTTTCGGATATCGGCTATCCGGTTCCCGCTTAATCCTGGCCTCCGACCTCGATAGGATTTTGTCGAAAGCGCCCGCAAATAGTCCCGACAGACTTGGAATCAGAAGCTGCGGCGCATAGTTAGCCACCAGGTCGGGATGTTCCGCACAGGCCTCAGCCAGGGCCGGATCATCGGCAATGAAGGCCAAAACCTTCTCGGGTCGTGTGGTCTGGCAAATGTTGAGGCGTTCGGCGTCCTCCTGCCAACTCATCTGTAACGCCGTCCAGGCGATCGCCCGACCGCGATCCGCGGAGCTGGCGCTTCCGCCCGGCAGTGGAAACAGCCAAGGTCGCCTAAACGTGGGGAACTGGATGTTGTTCTGGCTCTCCACCATGTCCAGCCACCACTCATCAGAGATCGGCGGCGCGTCCCAACCGAACCGCGCAAGCTCGACCTTCGCCACAATCAGTGGACTGTCAGAAGGACGAAGAACCGACATTAAATTGATGCAGAGAACCTCAACGCCATCTTTGGACAAGAGGGCCCGGATATCTGCGAGCGGAGGTGAGAACTGCGTTACATCTTCTGGCCCAACGCCGTGCCAAATGGGTAGGAGCAGACTGCGGCGCTCCTGAATCACACGCGTCACAAGGCCGTTCAACTCCCAGTTTGTCCACGGTTTCGCAAAGAAGGCGTGGCTCAGGACCACGACACCGAACCTGGACCCCGCCAAGCCGCGGTCGATGGCTTGGCGAAGGCTGTCGCCGACCTTCATGGAGAATTCATCGTACCAGACGTCGATGTTTTGCTCGCGCAGCGCTTCGGCTAGGGGCCGCACAAGCCGATCCTTGTCCTCGCTCGCATGGCAGATGAACACATCGTGCTGCATGGCTATTGAACCCCCGATCGCCGACAAAGCGGAACCCCGCTGACGCCCAAATATATGGGATTTGGGAGGCTTTGAGTTCCGATTGTGTTGGGGACCATAGGTGAACGCGTTGGAAGGGTCCTGGGCTGACCACCGACGAGATCATGGCCCTCACGCGCGGCGGCAAGTAACGACGCCAAGCCGCTACGCCCCTTCCTGTCTTTACACGCCAGAGCGCCCAAGCCCGATCCGCCGTCTTGAACCCAGCCACCGGCGCGCCTTCTTTGAGCAAGGAAGGAGCCCGGTCATGGCCGCGGGCAAGATCTATTGGGGCGCAGGTCTCCTCATCCTCCTCACCGCGCTCGCCGCCGTGTGGGCCGCCACGCAATGGACCGCGGCGGCCCTGGCGTTCCAGCGAGAGCTTGGCCCGCCCTGGCTGGCTGTCTTCGGCGTGCGGCTCTATCCGCCCCTCGCCTTCTTCTGGTGGTGGCTGAGCTTCGACGCCTACGCCCCCGGCGTCTTCCTGCGCGGCGCCTTCATCGCCGCTTCAGGGGGTCTCGCCGCCATCCTGGTCGCCATCGCGCTCTCGGTGTGGCGGGCCCGTGAGGCGCGCCGCGCCCGCACCTATGGTTCGGCGCGCTGGGCGAGCCGGCGCGAGGTGAAGCGGGCGGGCCTGCTTGGCGAAGACGGCGTGGTGCTCGGCCGCTTTGGCCGGCGATACCTCCGCCATGATGGGGCCGAGCATGTGCTCTGCTTCGCCCCCACGCGCTCCGGCAAGGGCGTGGGTCTCGTGGTGCCGACCCTGCTCACCTGGCCCGCCTCGGTGATCGTGCACGACATCAAGGGCGAGAACTGGACCCTCACCGCCGGGTTCCGCGCCCAGCACGGTCGGGTGCTGCTGTTCGACCCCACCAACCCCGCTTCGTCCGCCTACAACCCCTTGCTGGAGGTGCGCCGGGGCGAAGGCGAAGTGCGCGACGTGCAGAACATCGCCGACATCCTCGTGGACCCCGAAGGCAGCCTTGAGCGGCGCAACCACTGGGAAAAGACCAGCCATTCGCTCCTGGTGGGCGCCATCTTGCACGTGCTCTACGCCGAGGCCGACAAGACCTTGGCCGGCGTCGCCAACTTCCTCTCTGATCCTCGCCGCTCGATCGCCTCGACCCTGCGCGTCATGATGACCACGCCGCACCTGGGGCCGGCAGGCGTCCATCCCGTGGTGGCCTCGGCGGCGCGGGAACTGCGCAACAAGTCCGACAATGAGCGTTCGGGCGTCCTCTCCACCGCCATGTCGTTCCTTGGCCTCTATCGCGACCCCGTGGTGGCCAAGGTCACCGGCGCCAGCGCCTGGCGCATCGCCGACCTGGTGGAGGGCCCAGCGCCCGTGAGCCTCTACCTCGTGCTCCCGCCCTCGGACCTCTCCCGCACCCGGCCGCTGGTGCGGCTGATCCTCAACCAGATCGGCCGGCGCCTCACCGAGGAGCTCACCCCGCGCGCCGATCGACGAAAGCTGCTCATCATGTTCGACGAGTTCCCCTCGGAAGGCCGGCTCGACTTCTTCGAGGCGGATCTCGCCTTCATGGCCGGCTACGGCATCCGTTCCTTCCTCATCGCCCAGAGCCTCAATCAGATCGAGCGCGCCTATGGGCCCAACCACGCCATCCTCGACAACTGCCATGTGCGGGTGAGCTTCGCCTCCAATGACGAGCGCACCGCCAAGCGCATCAGCGATGCGCTTGGCACGGCCACCGAGCTGCGGGCCATGAAGAACTTCGCCGGCCATCGACTAAGCCCGTGGCTCAGCCACCTGATGGTCTCGCGCACGGAAACTTCCCGACCGCTCCTGACGCCGGGCGAGGTGATGCAGCTTCCGCCCGACGAGGAGATCGTCATGGTGGGCGGCGCCCCGCCCATCCACGCCAGAAAGGCGCGCTACTATGAGGACCCGCAGTTCCGTGCGCGCATCCTGCCGCCGCCCGCCGCGCCGTCAGGCCGTCCCGAAGGCGCGCCGATCGACGACTGGACCGGGAGGGCGCCCATCGAACCTGCGCCGCCGCGGCGGCGCGCCAGCGCGGTCACCGCCGAAAATGTTTCCTGGCCCAAGGCCGCCGCAGACGATCCGGCCAACGCCGGCATCCGCCGCGAGTCCGAGCTTCCGGCGCACGAGGACATCGCGCCCGAGAAGCCGCCAAAGCCCCTGCGGGAGTTCAGCTTCAACGACGAGGGCCGCGATCCGGCCAGCCTCACGCGCCATCGACGCCCGCAACAACGGTTCCTGGCGGCACGCCAGCAGGCAGCGCTCGATCCGGACGATGGATTGAATCTATGAAGGCTCGCCCGCGAGAAAAGCACACCTTTCGCCTGCCTGCCGACCTCGCCCGCCAGCTCGCCGACTATGCCCTGGCGCGCCGCAAGCCGCAGACGGCGGTGGTGGAGGCGGCGCTCGCCTCGTTCTTCTCGCCGGACGGCGCCGAGCGGCTGGAGGCCGCCGTCAGCCGCAGACTCGACCGCATCAACCGCGAGCTGGAGCGCCTCGAATGGCACATCGAGCTCTCCAACGAGACCCTCGCCCTCTTCATCCGTTTCTGGCTCACCACCAACGCCCCCCTTCCCGACACCGCACTCGCCGCCGCCCAGGCGCAAGGCAAGGAGCGTTGGGAGCGGTTCGTGGAGGCGCTGAACCAGCGCATGGAGTTCGGACCGCGCCTGCAAACCGAGCTGTCGCAGGACGTGGCGGGAAGCGAGGCGGAGTGAGGGATTAGGCCGCCGGCGGTTCAGGCTGGGTTGGGCTCTTAGGCGAACTTCGGAAGTTCCGCTTCCCGGTGAAGGCGAGACTTGCCCGGGGCGTTAAGTGACAAATCAATCCCAATCTTCGAGCCGAGGGTTGTCTCTGAAGCGGCCCACAGCATCACGCACCAATAGCTTCAGACGGTCTTGCAGGCGGTCAGCGTCTGTCCAGACTTTCTCGATATAGCTCTGGCCGCCCCGGTTTCGACTCACTCGACGCAGGACTTTTTGATCGATGCCGACTTCGAGCGCGGCAAGCAGCAAATTCGCCGGCGGCCAGTTCGATTCCATGAAGGCGTCGACAAGCTCCCGTCTTGCTGACTTCGCCCGATCCCAGTCCGCGAAGATCGCGAGCGGAAGCAGGAGAAGCGTGTGGAATTCGAAATCGCTTTCGCCCTTCGACGCGAGCAGCTGTCGGTAGACGGTTGGGAAGCTGACGACGATCAGAGCGCTGAGTGGCCAACGAGTTTGTCTAAGCGCGTATGAGAGCACTTCGATCGAGGCGTGGAGATGGGATTGGTTGGAAATCGACCTCGAAGACTGAATGAGGTCTGCCCATTGGATGTATGCGGCCTCGTCAAAGGTGTGTGTGCCCCTTGTTATCAATCTGGACGTCAGCTGATCCACGCGGGATGCAGCCTTTCGCCGGACATCTTCAGGGGCCGACGCTAGGGCGACGAGGTTGGCGCGGATGCGCTCTTGGCTCGCATGCTGCTGGGTCAGAAGGAGCACTAGGTCGCCGGACTCCACCTGACCAGTGACCTCGTCGAGGACCCGTCCGGTGTTGCCTGTGGCGTCGCTCGGCAACTCCGCCAGCGCGCGCTTTAGCAACTCGAGGCCGAATCGGCTTTTCTCGACGCCCTGCAGGTAGCTGTAGATTTGAAGACCTGTCTCGACAAACGCTCCGACGGGCACTTCGCCTGATCGAAGCAGGCGCGCGATGCGCCGGGCATGCTGGCCGGGCTCATCAAGTAGCCAATCGATGGCCGAAAGTGTGAGGGGAGTATCTCGCCAAATCATTTGGACGGCGCCTTCGTCGGCCCCGTCGATCATCTCCGCCAGGATGGGCGCCCCGCGCGACGGCGCGACATTGGACAACACCCACGACACGTCCTGGGGCTCGAAACGGAGAGCATGGCCCAACAGTCTATCCGCTCCGGGGCTTGGCGATGCGTCCAGCACAGCTTCTCGCAGTTTCAGCACCGCGGCAGGGCTGCGAGCGGCATTTATCAACGGCCCATCGAACTCCTCGAACTCGAAATCGGTCGCCTTCCCGATAGTCCGAACGAGCCCCGGAATCTCGTTCGGCTTCACGTCGCCTAACAATGGCGGAAGCAGCGGCGCATGAACGGCGGAGGTCAGGGCCGGCAGCAGGTTGCGGCGCGCGCGCTTGATCAGGTCCTGATCGGGGGCCTCCAACGCATCGATCACTGTGTCGGCCCATGACGCATGACCGGAGCTAATGTTCTCGGCCAAGCCCGTCGAGAAGCGCTTACTGTAGGCCAGCAACCGTAACAGGCCATGCCGCCCGATCTCGGCGACAGGCAACTCGTTGCCGGCGGCCTTGGCGCCGATGGACAACCCGTCACCAATGCCTGCAGCTAGCACGGCCGGTAATTCGCGGCCCGAATTTTCCAGATCATGCAGGGCCGCGACAGCGCTTTCCGGCGCGTCCGCGGCCAAGTGGGTGCTGGCGTCACGCAATTCCCTCAGCGTTTTTCGGCTGGGGAGTCGATCCGAGAATTTGCCAAGCAAATTGATGTAGAACCGCCATGTCGCTTCCGGAGCTTGAGCCTCCCGAGCTAAGCTGACGGCGTTTGCGACCAAGGGCTCAAGGTACTCCTGAGCCGTCGCCGGTTTCACGTTGTTCGAATTGAGTATGTCCAACATTCCCAACACCGCGTTGGGGGTGGAGCGGGCCTTTGCCTCCAGTTCGCGCCACATCAATGAGAGTCTTAGGGCACCCTCGTCGCCAACCTGATCTCCATCGAGGATGCCGAGTTCGTCCCACAGGCCGAGGTTTGGCGGCCCGTCTCCGAAGACGGTTTCAACGAGTCCGGTCGTCCAGCGGTGCCGGGCTTCAGCTGGACGGTCCTTGGCGTCGATCCTGCGGCCGCTCCAATCCGCAAATCGGGTGCGCGCATCGCGCGGAGCAAACACGAGGTCGAAGTCCCGGCCCCTCAATTTGCGCGGCGACAAGCACCAGGAACAGGTAGCGAAGTTGCGGCGGCGGCTGGGCCAAAGCGCAGTCACCACGCGGAGCGCAATCGCCTCTGCGTCCGGGGAATCGAAGACGACGATCGGCCGACGTGTTTCCAGAAAGAGGGCTTCGACGATCTCCGGTAGCCGGAGGTCCTGGATCGGACCAACGTGGTTTGGCGCGACCGCCCTGAAGGTCTGCTGTTCGAGGTTCTCGCGGTGCGGTCGTGAGATGGAGCGCGCCAACTCCGAGATCCATGGGCTTCGCTCCCAAATGTCCATCGGGATGAAGAGGCTACGCGTCAGGACGCAGCCGGCGCGTGGCGCGTCGGAATCCTGCCAGGTGCGGGCGACGACATAGAACTGTTCGCTGGGAAGGGGGTAGGCCGTAAGATAAGGATCGAACTTCTCGCTTGGCCTGAGGGGCCCAGCAATGTCAGACAGCCGGTCGACGAGATCCTGATCTTCACGGCTGAGCTTGATGTTCCCGCGAAGAAGCCCGTGGCCGCCCTGGTAGCCGTGAACCTGCTGCCGAACTTCCACGTGATCGGTCATACCGCCGTGCCGTCACCGATGACCCACGCGATCGGGATCGTGACATCGTTCTCAACCCGCAGCGTCTTCCCGCCGCCCATCGCCACGAAACCGGAGGCGTCTCCGGCCAGATACCGGGCTTTGAAAGCCGCGTCGGCGAAGTCGCCGCCCACCGCGCTGACGCCAAAGACCTTAACCTCCAATCGGTCGAGGTCTTCGAGGCGACCGGCGAACAACGGGTATTCCTTCCGGAGGAATTCAGCAGCGCCTTTTGCCGCGGTCTCAGCATCCATCAGGTCCCAAGCCGTCACGACAACGGCGACCTTAGGCTTTGAGCCAGCCTGGCCCGTTGGCAGGGTATGCTCAAGGAAGCGCACGAGCTCACACAGGGCGATTTGTGTTGGGATGCCCTTGGCCTTCTTCTCGTCCGCCTCCGCGAACTTCGCGAGGGTTAGCAATCTATCGGTCGTTGCCCAGTCCAGCGGCGTGAGGTTGTCCTCGGAGCGGATGCGGATAAAAAGAACGGCGCCCGCGGCACCTCGGAGTTCCTCCATCCACTCGCGGCTGATCTCCGTCGTTTCAACGGCCGCCTTCCACAACTCTCCCGTAATGTCGGGAACAACAATGTCGGCTCCGGACCCGGAGGGATCACTCTTCAGCTTCACCGTCACGGAGAAGTCCTTGCGGCTCTCCTCGATGTTTTTGTCTGAGCGGGGCGCAAACTCGCCTCGGGACTGGAAGGCGAGGGCCTCCTCTACATAGGTGATTTCATCGGGTGGAACGGGCGCGAAGATCTGGCCTTGACCGGTCCGGAGGGCATCCCATAGGGCCGCGAGATAGTTGGTCTTGCCGGAATTGGGCCACCCCACCATCATGATCGAACCGCTGCTCATTGGCCAGCTTCTCGGCTTCCGAACCGGAGCATGTGCCGATGCTCGGTGGACCGGTCGGAATCTGGCCAGAACGCCGGCACGGGCGGCCGCGCGCCGATCGTCTTGGCGATGAGCTCAGGTATGCCGAAACCCGCGGAGGTTTGGCCGCCTTTGCGCTTGAACGACGAGATCGGCACGATGTCGAGGTCAATACCCTTCGCGGCCGCTGACGCCTTCAGCGTGTCCATGTCACGAGTTGCCACCTCTCCGGAGTCTCGGTGCGAGAGGACCAGCAAGATCGGAACGGAGCGTCCGACAAGCGCCGCCACGCGCGCCATCAGCAGGTCCAGCCGCCTGAGTACCGTCAGCCGTGTTTCGGGGGTGGCCAGTTGACGGCCGTCCGCCATCAGCCAAACCGTGTCCGCCGCCTTCAAGAAGTTTAACCGATCAGAGCGGTTTCGATCGATGAACGAATCCGACCATTCGCCCGGCAGGTCGGGCAGAAGGAAATCGAAGGTCACATCGTCGGCCGCCCGCCTGAGCCGCAGATGGAGGAAACCTGCGCCGCGATCGTGAGCCAGTTCGGTGTGGGAGGTCATTTGCTCGGGCGGCGATCCCTTGTTCCATCGCCGAGCTCCTTGGGAGATTTCATTCAGGGCCATGATGGTTCGGCTGTCGGCGAACCTGAAGCCCGACAGCTTTTCCCGCCCGAGCAACAGGAAGAGGCTCGCTATAGATGCTGTCTTGCCGGAGTCCGGCGCGCCAAGGATCCCGATGAGCCTGCAGTAACGGCCGCACATCAGGGCACCCGCCTCCGCTGCGCCAAGGGTGAGGCTGGACGGAAACCGGGGCTTGTCCTCAGGAGCAGCGAGCGGCGGAGGAACGACGGCGGCCGACACCAATTCAGCGATAGACTCCATCTCGATCCTGTTCGGGCATGTCTCAGGAGGATTGTTCTCCAGACATGCACCCGTTTCGGCGAACGTGCATTCTGCGATCTGGCAGCCGGCGGCCATCTAGACTTTCGCCCCCGGAGATTGGCTCAGGACTTGCAGGAACCCAGCCTCAAGCAGCGCGCGACCGGCCCATTCTGAAGTGGTGTCCTTCTGCCCGGGGCCGCTGGGCGCCCCGGCGGCCTCGATCAACGTCGAGAGTAGGCCAAAGACGGCAGGAAACTTGGCGGGCCGGTCGCCGATCACGGCCTTCGCAAGGGCTTCCTTGTCACCGCCAAGAGCACCGACAATCTCTGTCAGAGCGAGAGGGTCGTGCTCGCGGACGTGGCGCATGACGACGTGTTTGTGTCCCTCCGCGGGAAGACGACGTAAAGTTTGCCCAGCCTCGATGCCCGCAGCAATGGCGGCCGCGAGCGGCGGGGCCGCTGAAAGCTGGCGCTTGAGCGACGGGCTGTAATTGCTCAACGCCCACCACAGGAAGTCGATCTCCTCCCGATCCAGGATCGCGTTCTCCCGTAGCGTCCCGATGGGATCTTCCACGCCGGTTTTGACCTTGGTGCTGGCGTCCGACAGGTCGGCGGCAAATGCATCGATCTTGATGTCCCCGACGGGTTTGCGCACCCGCGAGCTCGACGCTCGGGACAGGGCCAAGTTGCGCGCGTCCCGCAGCACCTCCGACCTCAGCATCTCGAGCTTTGTATCGGCCGATGGCGGCTGCAGACTCAGCGCCAGCCACGTGGCGGTCGCGATGACGTCACCCACGGAGAGGCCTATGGCTCGCTTGGCCGTCAGGATCGCCTGGTCCAACCCGAGCAAGGCGACCGTCACGAGTTCGAGTTCATGCCCCGCGCGAATGAACGCGGTGCTTTGTTCCCGGATTGAAGACTCGACGAGGGCCGCCACGCCCTCGGTCATGCTGCCGCCCTTGATGCACGCCTTCGCGATCCCATCCGCGACGGCGATTAGCGCGTCGATGTCGCGGTCATTCACGAGCTTCGCCGCCAGGTCTTTGACAACCGCGGTGCGCTTGGTGACCAGATCGTCACTAGGGTCCGGGTCAAAGATCCGGACGTGTGTCGCTACATCGGCCATAGCCCCTAATTCCCCCCGTTCTCGTCGCTGGCGATCACCCAATCAATCGCAGCGGAGAGTTCATTCAACCTGCCGCTGTGCGCAAGCTGGTCGACCACCTGTCGTTCGATGCCGTGCGACAACTCCTCCGTCCAATCGTCGGGCAACTCACCGAGCCGCACGAGCACCCTCAGCCGCTGGCCTGGCGTGAGGTCCCGGAAGAAGCTCAGCAGCACCAATGCAAAGTGGTCCGGCATGGGCGCGGTCGCGGCCTCCTTCGGTCCTCCGGCTGGCAACTGTGAACTGGTCGCCGCCGGCGGAACGCACTCAACCTTCTCTGCAGGGCCAATGGGCTTTGTACCACTACCGAAGTTCGGGCACGCCATGGTGAAGGTAGGCACCTGGCCCTTAAGGGGGGAGACATCTGCCGCGAAGTTTTTCCTATCGTCCTGCCAAGATCGAGGGTGCACCGTGACCTCCAAGCACTCCCCAGTCTGGTCCAGGCTGAATTCGATGACGTTGTACGTATACAGCAGCGTCTCGTTCGACGGCGGGACCGTAGCGCCAGCCGCAAGCACGAGCAAGGTCCCGCCGTCGGGAGTCGTTTCAATGGCCGCGGCGGGGTTGTGCTCGTGCCCGGTGATCAAAACCCTCGCCCTATTGCGGATATAAGAGAGGGCGTCTGGGCCATCCTTCAGCCACCGCATTGGGTGATGCGCCAGAACGACCAATTCCTCCCCCGCCTCGATGGGAAGCACCCGTTGCCTCTCCCCAACAACGAGCCGGCCTTCTTCATTCTGGCCCTTTGAGCAGGTGAGGGCGGTGTTCAAGCCGATGAAACGCAGGGTCTTTCCCTCGGCCAGTGGCACCGGCTTGTTGCCGGCTAAGCCGCCGCCGCCATCGAGGGGACAGTTGTAGCCCTCTGCGAAGGGAATGTAGGCGGAAAACCGGCCGTACATCGCTTTGCGGTCGACGGGATCGGCGAGGTACTTGTCGAGCAGCGCTTCGCCCTTATCGCCTATTTCCCGTAACATGAGCTCAAGACCGCTTCCAATCTCGTCCCGGTCGATGTCGTGATTGCCGGGCACGAGGTGTACTGATGTCTTGAGGCAGCCGACAGCCGCTGCCAGCCGATCAAGCCATTCGCCGGCAGCTTTGTATTGCTCAGCCTTTCCAGCATAGGCGATGTCGCCGGTGACGATGATGCCGTCGGCGGGGTATTTGCCGAGGCTTTGGAGCGCGAGGCAGGCGTCTGTGATGAGCCTTTCCTTCACGTCATTGTTCACGATCACCTCGCCAGATCGCTTTTCCTGGCCAAAGTGAATATCTGAGAGATGGACAAAGACGGGCATTGGTTGTCGTAACGGTGATTCCTGCCGGCCATTCTAGCGGCGTCACACGCTGTGGCCCATTGTGCCTATCGCAACCAGCGGGATTGAATGTCTGCATTCCGGAGCGGTCCCAAGGACCGCTTCTGTTCAGGTTTCTTGGACGCCCGCCAGGCGCGACGGCAGGTGTGACCCCGCAGGCGGGTGTCTGAGAAAGCTCGAAGTCTGACCCGCGGGATGGGCGGTGCGGCCTATGGGGATTTGAGCTGGGCGGCGGTCCCATCGGGGCGCGGCCGGCATGTCGCGAGGCCCTGGGAGCGGCGCTGAGGGGGGGAATGATCCGATGCGGCGTCGGTGACGTGGGGCTGGCGGCTCGATCTTCGGAGTTGCGGGTGAGCCTGCGGGCCTTGGCGTAAGAGCTGGCGCACGCTGCGACCGGCCGGCGCCGCGGGGCTGCAGTTCAGGGCGAAGCGGTCCTTCAGCCTCATGAGGAATCGATCCTGAACACCAGCCTCGGCGGCGCGCCGTGTGGCGAGCCTCCGCGCTCGAAGATCTCGACGAGGACCATGCGCCCGCCGCAGCAGGGGCAGGTGATCGGCGCCTTTGCGTCCACCTCTGGTTCGGCGCTGGCGTCGGCCGCGGAGAGCACCGGCGCCTGGAGCAGAACGCGGGCCTTGGCCAGGTTGGCGGCGCGGGCGGGGTTGGCGAACAGACCGTAGTGGCGGATGCGGTGGAAGCCTTCGGGCAGGACGTGGATCAGGAAGCGGCGGAGGAACTCGCCGGTCGCCAGCGTCATCAGTTTGCGACGGGCCTGGCCGTCCTGGCGTTAGTCCTTCCAGTGGAAGGTGACGGCCTTGTCGTCCATGGCGACTAGCCGGCTGCTGGAGATGGCGACGCGGTGGGTGTAGCGGGCGAGATAGGCCAGGACGGACTCGGGTCCCGCGAACGGGCGCTTGGCGTAGACCACCCACTCGGCGCGGCGCAACGGCGCCAGGCGCGCGGCGAAGGCGGCGCGGTCGGCGAGGCCCGCGAGCTCGCCGAAGAAGGCCAGGCGGCCCTCGGCGTGGGCGGCGGCGAGCTTCTCCAGGAACAGCCGCCGGAACAGCCGCGAGAGCACGCGCACGGGCAGGAAGAACCGCGGCCGGCAGGATACCCAGCGCTGGCCGTCCAATGAGAGGCCGCCGCCGGGGACGATGCAGTGGACGTGGGGATGGTGGGTGAGCGCCGAGCCCCAGGTGTGCAGGACGGCGGTCAGGCCGATCCGCGCGCCCAGATGCCTGGGATCGGCGGCGACGGTCAGCAGGGTCTCGGACGCGGCCTTGAACAGGGCGCCGTAGACCACCGCCTTGTTCTGGAAGGCGATGTCGCCGATCTGCGCCGGCAGGGTGAAGACCACGTGGTAGTAGGCCAGCGGCAACAGCTCGGCCTGGCGGGCTTCCAGCCAGCGCTGCGCCGCCGCCCCCTGGCACTTCGGGCAATGCCGGTTGCGGCAGGAGTTGTAGGCGATCCGGACGTGGTCGCAGTCCTCACAGCGCTCGACATGCCCGCCCAGCTCCGCGGTGCGACAGGCCTCGATCGCCGACATTACCTTGAGCTGGCCGAGGCTCAGATGTCCGGCCTGGGCGCGGCGGAAGGCCTCGCCATGGGCGCGGAAGATGTCGGCAACCTGCAGGGCCGGGCGCACCGGCCCGGCTCCCGCCTCAGGCCGGCGGCGGCCGCAGCTGCAAGAGATCCAGCGGACTGTCGATCCCGTCCAGGGTCTTGGCGGCCACGTGGGTGTAGACCGAGGTGGTCTCCAGCTTCCTATGGCCGAGCAGCACCTGGATCACCCGCACGTCGACGTTCTGCTCCAGCAGGTGGGTGGCGAAGCAATGCCGTAGCGTGTGCAGGCAGACCGGCTTCCTGATCCCGGCCTTCCAGACCGCCTCGTGGAAGGCGCGGTTGAGCGAGCGCGGGGTGACAGCGTTGAAGGCGGTCAGCCGGTTGGGAAACAGCCACACCGGCGGCCGCGCCACCTTCCACCAGTTGCGCAGCACGGCGAGCAGATGCGGCGACAGCAGCGCGTCACGGTCGCGCCGCCCCTTGCCCTGCTCGACCCGGATGCGCATGCGCTGGCTGTCGATGTCGCCGACCTTCAAGCCAACGACCTCCGAGGCCCGCAGGCCCGCGCCATAGGCTACGCTGAGCGCCGTGCGCCACTTCAGCCCAGGCGCCGCCTCAAGGAGGCTGGCCACCTCGGCGGGGGTCAGGACCACGGGCAACCGCTGGGGCTCGCGAACGATCGGGATATAGTCCACCGCCTCGGGCCGCTTCAGCGTCACACGGAAGAAGAACCGCAGCGCCACCATCGCGCCGTTGACGCTGGCGGGCGCCAACCCGCTCTGCGCTAAATGCAGCTGATAGCGGCGCACGTCCTCGAACGTCAGCTCAGCCGGCGTCCTGTCGCAGTAGCGGCAGCAAGACCGCACCGATCGGATGTACGCCTGCTGGGTCCGCGCATCGAAGTTGCGGATGGTCATGTCTTCGACCATCCTGCGGCGCAGCGGGTGGATCGCTTCTTCGGGCATCACTCGTCTCCTGTCTCGAGGAGGACGTGGCCGACCCACGCTCCTCTTCAGACAGGAGGATCCCGCTGCTCACCTTCGCCGAACGAACACCCCTCCCGCGCGAGCGGGTTAGTACAATGGCGCTTTAAGCCCGTTCTGTTCATTCGCAACCAAGCCTCTCAGGCGCCGATTGGCCGCCGAGCGACGTTACGGGCGTCGTCCGTATGGTGATGGAAGCCTCGGTATGCCCGGCAAGCGATCGGCCCCATCGCCAAGCAGCTGTAGCCACCGAACGTTATAGGCCTTGCAATATCCGATCACGTAGGTCCGGCCCCACGCGCTTGAACCCCAAAAGGCGCGCAGCTGAGCGGATGAGGTCCTCGTCATCGCCACCGGCGTTGTCTTCACGCGCAATTCGCAGAGCTTCGCGAATTTCCAGCAATGAGATCGAAGCCGCCTTCAGAGTCGCGCCTGTTTCCGCCGAGCGATCGCGCACCGGGAGCGATTTGGCCTGCGCCTCATTAAACCAGAAATCCGCGTCGCATAGGATAAAGGCGTCCCTCGATCGCAAGCTAGCAAGCGCCGTCCGCGTGGAAGCAACGATTCGCGCGCCCGCCTTTTCCTTGCCAAAACTGACCGCCACCCGTCGAGCAATCTCGTCAAGGTGAACCGGCCCCTCGGCCTCAACGATGACGCGCACAAGTTCATCGAGCATCGAAAGCGGAGCCTCGTGCGGCTCGTGCGACGCCCGCACGCGGCCCTCATAGCGGCGGTACGCGGGCATTTTCCGCTGCACCACTTCCGGCGCCTCGATCACCTCCGCCTCCACCGGCTTTGTTTCGACGACCGGCGGCCGACCCTTGTTGGCGCCCTCGATGCGGACACCCTGCTCAGCCGCCGCGCGCGCCGCCTCAAGCGCTTGCCGCAGGCGATCAATCTCGGGCTTGCGGCGATAGAACCAGTCCGTGCTCCAGATGCGGTGGAACCGCCAGCCGAGGGTTTCCAGCACGTCCTGGCGCAAGCGATCGCGTTCGCGGGCCCATAAGGCGCTATGATAGGTCGCCCCATCGCACTCCACGGCCAGGAGATAAGTTCCCGGCTTGTCGGGGTGGCGCACGCCGAGATCGATGCGGAATCCGGCCGCCCCCACCTGAGGATCCGCCAGGAACCCCAGACCGCGAATGACGTCGGCGACGTCTTCTTCGAACGGCGAGTCGGCCGTTTCGCCCGTGGGGGCGCTATCATCGATGCGGCCATGTTTGGCGAACTCGAGGAACCGCTTCAGAACTCGGGGGCCCTCCTGAAGTGAGCGACTGGCGTCGATGTCTCCGGGGTCGAACGAGGCGAACACTTCACAGCGAACGCGAGCTCGAGTGAACAGCACGTTGAGGCGACGCTCGCCGCCCTCGCCGTTGACAGGCCCAAATGAACTGGAGGGACGACCGCCTAGCGTGCTGGGACCATAACCAACACTGACGAGAATCACATCTCGCTCGTCGCCCTGCACGTTTTCGATGTTCTTTACGAACACGTCCTCGGATTGGCCTTCGCGCAAGAACGCATCGAGCTCCGCGTCCTGTTTGCGCCGAGCGTCGAGCAACTCGGTGATCAGATTGCGCTGAGCGAAGGAGAAGGTGACGACGCCGAGCGAAAGATCCGGATGCGCCCGGGCGTGATCCGCGATGCGGTCAACGACAGCTTCACCTTCCTTGCGATTGTCGCGTTTGCCGCCGCGATCGTAGATCCCATCGATACGGGTGAAACACAGCCCGTAGGCTGGATCTTTCTGCAGTGGCGATGGCGGCAGCACGAGCTCGCCATCGTAGAACTCCCGGTTGGAGACAGCGATCAACGACGGGTCGCGCGACCGGTAGTGCCACTTCAACATTCGCGAGCCGAGGCCTCGCGCCTCGCAAAGGGTCAGAATGCTTTCCATCGAGGCCGCGCTCGCCGCCCCCTGCAGCAAGGCCTCAGCGCCGTCGTCATCGTCATCGAGATTGCCGTCATCAGCCAAGAGGCGATCAAAGAATGAGGTTGGCGGCAGCTGCTTCTTATCGCCCACCACCACGATCTGGTCGGCGCGAGCAATAGCGCCCAAGGCGTCCTCCGGCCGAACCTGCGAGGCTTCGTCGATCACCAGAAGATCGAACTTCAACCGCCCCGGCGGCAGATACTGGGCGACAGAAATGGGGCTCATCAGCAGCACTGGCTTGATCCGCTGCACCGCCTCTCCAGCCTTGACGAATAGTTTGCGCAGCGGCATGTGCCCGCGCTTGCGACCGATCTCGCCGCGGACCACAGCCATTTCGCCCTGCGCGCCCTGCGGCACCTGCTGCAGATGTCGAGCCAAGATGCCCGACACGTTGTGCTTCAGCTTCCCGCGCTCAAGCTCGGCAAATTTCGCTACCAACGCCTGACGATCCAGCTCGCGCAAACCGGCCAGCGCTTCGGACCGCCGTACGGCCTGCGTCCAAAGCTGCTCGACTCGAGCGAAACGAAACTCAGTGGCGGCGGCGGCAGGATCGAGGCGATCGTCCTGCAAAGCGTCGACCAGCTCGCCAAGTCCCGCCTTGCGCAGTCGGAACTCAGCCGCGGACAAACGACACCAGGCTGGATAGCGGTTGAAATTGTCAGCCATGCGCGAACAAGCCTGCGCCAAGCTCGTAAGTCCGGCGCGCTCGAGATCGCTTTCGCCTAGCACTGCTGCGTCGAAATCAAGGGCCGAGATCAGCTGTTGAACGTGGTCGCGGGAAGCAATCGCCAATTGCTGGAGCTTAGACCGCAACCCCATCAAGGTTTTAGGGTGGCCGGCAAGTCGCACAGCCTCCTCGGCGGGGACCTTCAACTCGCCACCCTGAAGCTGCGCGCACCATTCAGCCACATCGGACAAAAAGCCAAAATTAGAGCGATCCCCGCGCCACTCGTCGCCGAGGTGGCGTGCGCAAAATGGGGCCTCTTCCTCCCAAGCCTTGCGCTTCACTTCCAAGTCGCACAGAGCATCGACCAATTTGAGCCGAGCGGCGGCTGCCTTGGGTAAGGGTTCGCGCAGCAAGCCCGCCAGGGCCTGTGACGCTTTGCGATAAGTCCCGCCCCAGCGCGCGAAGAAAGATTGGACGCCAGCCGCCAGAGGTGCGTGGAGATGGGCGGCTGATTGGCTGAATGCCGCCTCGACATAGGGGCCGCTGGCGGCGACATGGGCCTCGCGCCAGACGCGGGCCACCGCCAACGCGTCCTTCAGCCGGGGAAGGTTTGCTGCTTCAAGCATGGCCCGGGCCGCGTCCGCGCCGCCCTTCGGCAGGTCATCAAGGCGCGAAAGCAGCCGCTCCAGCCGCGCAGCAGTGTACAGCGAAGGAGGCTCGGCTAGGGCGAGCGCCGTTTGGGCCGCCGCAATGGCGGCGGCCAAAGACTCAAATGTCTCCGAGGCAGCCCGCAGCGCCACCTCGATTCGCGCGAGCTCCACCGGCTGAAGATCAAGCCGGCGCAACCCGGCGAGCGGATGCCGGCGAGCATCGCCCTCCGCCGCGAGCAGCGCACCGAACTCTGAAATCGCCGACACCAACACCTGCTCTTCATCGCGGGTCAGCGTTGCAAGTCCCTCGGCCTTCAGTTTTGGCGGCGAGGCGCCTTGGCTCAAGAAGCGCGCTTGCGCCCCAAGCAGGGTGTAGGGCGTCTCACCGCTGTTCCCCAACGGCCGGTGAATCAGGTCGGCGATGCAGTTCAGTTGATCGCGCACCGACAGCAAGGCCGCGTCATTGTTCGGCGCGGGCGCCGCAGATTGGCCAGCGCTGATGGTGCGCGACAGCTCGCCGAGCACGATCTTTTTGTTGGCGCTGCGCGAATGCAGCTCAAGGCAGATATCGCGCAGGCCCACCTTCACCAGGCGAGTATGCACCACCGACAACGCGGCCATCTTCTCGGCCACAAACAGCACGCGCTTTCCATCATTCGCCGCTGCGGCGATGATGTTGGTGATGGTCTGCGACTTTCCGGTGCCGGGCGGCCCCTGCACCACGAGGTTTCGACCAGTACGCACCTCCTCGATCACCTTGGCCTGCGAGGCGTCGGCGTCCACGACGTGGAACAGCTTCTGCGGCGGCAGAACCTCGTCCAACCGCTCGGATTCGCCGAACAGCAGCGGCTCGTTGCCAAAGCCGTCGCACAAGAGGCCGCGCGTGAGTGCGTGATCACCGATGGCTCCGTCGGGCCAGGCGTCCAGGGCCAGATCGCGGTACATTAGAAGTTTGCTGAAGCTGAAGAAGCCCAGCTGCATGGCGTCTGCATTGATCAGCCAACGATCCCGATGGGCGATGACAGCCTGCACTGCGGCGAAATAGTCCGACGGCTTCCAGTTTTGGTCCACCTCCAGCGTCGGCAGATCGAGGCCAAAATCGTCCTTCCAACGTTGCTGCAGCGGTAGGTTGGTTTCGAGGTCGTCGTCCCGAAGCCGAAGATCGAAGGTGGAGGTGCGCGCATTGCGCTTGAGCTCCACTGGAACCAGCACCAGCGGCGCTTCCCGGGTCACCGCTGAGGACTTGTCTTCGAACCAGGTGACGAAGCCGAGCGCCAGATAAAGCACGTTGACACCGCTCTCGTCTTCGGCGGTCTTGGCTTCGCTGGCGATTTTCAATAGTCGCTTTTGCAGCGCGTCGGGACCAAGGCGCGTTTCAAGAAAGGCGTCGGTGTAGCGGTGCTCGTCAAACTCTGACGCGCTCTCAGTGGTGGCCACCGTGTCGGTCCCTAGCTCGCCGTCGCGCTCAGATGCAAGGAAGCGCATGGACTTGCCGCTGGACAGGATGGCGAAGACGTCGTCCGACCTCTCATTCACCAGGTTCAGCACGTTTCCGCGCTGATTGGCGCGGTTTACATGCACCAGTCGATTACGCGTGCCGGTTTCCACCAACCGCTTTCGCGTATCGTCGAAAAGGCGAATAAGCGCGGTCCGATCCGCCGCCGTCCCTGTCTGAGCGCCGTCCGCCGCCACTGCATCCCCCGAATATTCAACGAAAAGGACAGGCTGCGCACCCGTCCTCTCTGGTTGAAATCAGTCGCCGTTAACGCGAGAGGCGTCAAGCTTGCAATTGGCTTGGGATGCTTCCCGGTTGGCACCGACAGGTGAATTCGCATCGAGCCAAGCGAGGCGCACCCCGTCCCAATCTCAAGCGCCTTGGGCCGCGGCGTTCCACTCTTCCTAAGAACGGCGTCGGAACGTGTGAAGAGTTGGACGGCTGATCAGATGTTTGGGTGCTGAACAGGGTGTAGATCGGAGCGTGGGCAGAGAGCCAGCGCTCAGCGGAACCTTCCGATTTGAACTTCTGCTGCTTCCGCTCCCGTCTTCGGATGGGAACATGACTGCGCATCAGCTTGTAAGCCGTAGCCGTGTTGCGCCGGCGCTGGACCAGTACGTCGAGAACCTCGCCCTCATCACCCACGGCGCGCCTCAGCCACATCCACCGCCCTTTGATTTTGACCACCACTTCAGCAGGCGCCACCGAGCTGTCGGCCGAGCGCGACCAAGACGAATATTGGCGGCGGCCTGCAGGCCGAACTTGTTGACCCAGCGGCGAACGGCTTCGCGGCTGGCCTGAATCGCGCGGCGCGCCAGCAATTCTTCGACATCACTTAGGCTCAAGGTGAAGTGAAAATAGAGCCAGACTGCGTACCGGATCACCTCGCCCGGATATCGGTGGTGCCTGAACGGCAATGGCTTGATCAAGACTTACCATCGGCGCTGCCCGATAGGCTGAACCAGAAGCATCTTAGCGTGCAACTACCGGCACCTCTCTCGCCAATGTCCGGTTCCTGGAGCGGCGCTTCAGTCCGCTAAGAGCCCGTTCCGCTCATTCGCCACCAAGCCTCCGGCAGGCCAACACCTCGCCTGCGCCTAGCCGAGATACTGGTCGGCCAGCGGAGTCCAAACTGGCACAGGCATGGCGCCGTTGGGCCACGCGATCGCTCCTCGCGCTTAGCCGCCCTCTCCTGCTCAGCGTCCAAGTGGGCCCGATTGAAAGCCGTCCTGACTGTTCAAATTCGGCTACACCGTCGCCGAAGAGCACGGTAAGGACCGACGCGTCGACTATGGCGTTGGGTTCGACTTCGCCGTGAAGACCAGCTTCGGCGCCAAGCTCGCCGACCACGCCCAATTCCTCCTTCGCCCCATCGGGAGAGCTTGCGATCCGTTTGGGCCGAGGTGAGGGGGCGATCGGCGTCATCCGTCGGACGACAACGCGCCGCTTCGCGAATCCCTAGCCTGGCCGCCACGAGCCGGCGGCTCGCAGCTCCGCCGGCAGCTGACGGGCTGCTGCGAGAAAGCAAGCGGCGGCAGGGATGACGACGAAAGCGGCGACGATCAGGGATGCTTGCAGCCCGTGCGCGATCCCCAGACCAGGAACCACCCAGTTCCCGATGGAGAAGCCTCGGCTGTACTGGTCGCTCATGAGACCGATGCACACCGGCCCCAAACCCATCCCGATGAGATTGCAAACCAGCAAGCTAAAAGCGGACGCGGTGGCGCGCATCTTGGGCGGCGCCAGGCCCTGCAGGGTTGAAAAGGCAGGGCCGTACCACACGCTGTTCAAGGCCGACGAAACCGCGAGGTAGGCCAGGGCTAACTCAAGCCGGCTCGCCAGCATGGCCAGGATGAGCGTTCCGCCCCCGCCAAGCCCGGTGATGGCGGGCAGGACGCCATAGGCGCGTAGGTCGCGCCGTCCAAGGCGATCGCTGAGCCATCCACCGAGCCATCCTCCGACGGCGCCTCCAAGACCCAGGATCAGGCCAAGCGACAGCCCGGCCTCGGCGACCGAAAGATGATATGTCCGGATGGCGAAAGCGGCGAGAAACGTGGCTTCCCCCAGGCTTAGGAACGTCATCAAGGCGGCGCCAAGGGTGATCAGACGATAGCTGCGGATGCGGGCGAGTTGAACGATCGCGGTCCAAAGACTGACGCTCACCCTGTCGAAGGCTGGCTCCGAACGCCACCGCCGCGGCTCCGGCAGCCAGAGGCGGCAGATGATCGCCAGGAGCAGGCCCGGCGCGCCGACAATGAGGAAGGCCGCACGCCAGCCATAGAGCTGAGCAATTACGCCCCCCAAGCCGAGACCCACAAGCTTGGCCGTGGGCGTCGCCAGCGAGTAGAGACCCATGGCGAAGGCCCGGTGCTCAAGCGGAACGATGTCGGCGATCAGCGAATGGGCCGCTGGCGAGCATCCCGCCTCGCCAACGCCAACCCCAAACCTCGCAAGCGCGAATTGAACGAAGTTCACAGGCAGGGCGCAGATCATGGTCATGGCGCTCCAGAGCGCCAAGCATTGCGCGATCAGAACGGGCCGATCGGTGGTCGAACGATCCGCCCAACGCCCAAAACCGAGGCCCAGAACGGCGTAGAAGAGGGAAAAGGCCAGGCCCCCGAGCAAACCGATCTGCCAATCCTGCAGATCGAGATCCTTGCGGATGGGTTCGGCGATGATGTTGAAAATCTGGCGATCGATCAGGCAGGAACAATAGGTCGCGAACAGCATGCCCAGGGTCGGGCCGGCGCCCACCGGAAGCTGGGTGCGCAGCGGCTCGGGCGCAAAGGAGCTCGTCAGCGGCGGCGCAACACGATCCTCCACCTTGTAAGCGCGACTAAATTTCGTTCGAAGATCGTTCATTCGCCCGCGCCTCAAACGTGCTGGCCGCCGTTGATGTGGATTTCGGCCCCGTTCACATAGGCGCTACGCTCGGAACACAGAAACAGGATCGTTTCAGCAACCTCGCGCGGCGTGCCCAGACGCCGGAGCGGAACGTCCCGCCGCACGATCTCCTCGGTGCCGGGAGAAAGGATCGAAGTGTCGATCTCGCCAGGGGCGATCGCGTTGGCGCGAATGCCGAAAGGCCCCAGTTCTGAAGCAAGCTCGCGCGTCAGCGCCGTCAAGCCTGCCTTGGACGCCGCATAGGCGACGCCGGCGAAGGGATGCACCCTCGAGCCCGCAATCGAGGTCACGTTGACGATCGAAGCCTTCGCCCGCGCCAGTTCGGGCTGAAGCTTTTGCGCCAGCAACGCCACCGATACGAGGTTGACGTTGAGCACGGTGTGCCAGGTCGCGGGGTCGGATTCCATGACCCCCAACCGCGACCCGCCTGGCCCTTTCGGCGAGATCCCAGCATTGTTCACTAGAGCCTGCAGCTTGCCCTGGGGCAGGCGGGCCCGGACGTCCCCAACCACTCTGTCCAAGTTGGCGAGATCGGCCAAGTCGGCCTGAATGTGACTCTCCCGCGCGGTCGTCCAGGGGCAGAGCTCGGAAAATGGCTGACGCGATAGGGTCAGAATGCGCCAGCCCTGTTCCTGAAATAGCTGCACCGTGGCGTGTCCAATGCCGCGGCTGGCGCCGGTAAGAAGCATGATCGGCTGTTCAGAGCGCATGGTGGTTGACCTCGATGGTCAGGCAAAGGCGTGCAAACTGGATGGTCCGATGGCTAGGCCAGAATGGCGGCGGGCGGGGTGACGACGTTGGATGGGCTGCCCCGCAGATAGTCGTCGATGTGTTGGACGGTCTGGTTCCACAGGGTCTGCATGGCCTCCACGGAAGCCCAGGCCACATGCGGGGTCACGATCACATTGGGGCGCTGCAATACGGAGAGGAGTGGGTTGTCGGGGCGCGGCGGCTCTGAGGTCAGCACATCAAATCCCGCACCGCTGATCGCACCAGTGTCCAGCGCTTCGACCAGCGCTTGCTCATCGACGAGGCCGCCTCTCGAGGTGTTGATAAGGAGCGGACATCGCCGCATGACGCGAAATTCGGGGCCTGAGATCATATTTCGTGTCACTGGCGTCAGTGGCGCATGCAGGGTCAAAACATCGCTTGTCTCTAAGACTTCATGCCAGGGCGTATAGAGCGGCCCGAGCCCCTGCACGCCCTTGTGAGCTGCGAAGACGACGTCCATGCCGAGCGCGCGCCCGATTCGCGCCACCGCCTGTCCGATCACGCCTTCGCCAATGATACCCAGGCGGGAGCCGCTGAGATCGCGGATACTGTGGTTGAAGAAGCAGAATTGCCCCGCCTTCTGCCATTCGCCCGCGATCACATCCTGGCGGTAGCCGATCAGGTTCCGCCGCAGGGCGAAGATCAGGCTGAACACGTGTTCGGGCACAGTGTTGACTGCATAACCTCGCACGTTCGAAACGACGATGCCGCGCTCCCCGCAAGCTTGGATGTCGACCACGTCGTAACCCGTGGCGGCGACTGAAATCATCTTCAGCTTCGGCAGTTGGGCCAAGGCGTCCGACCGGATGGGAACCTTGTTCGTGATCGCCACGTCCGCATCACGCAGGCGATCTACCACCTGTTCGGCGGAGGTCCTGTCATAAGCCTCCCACGCATGGGGTGAGGTCGGCTTTGTGATGGAGACGCTGGGGCCGATCGTCGCTCGGTCGAGGAACACAATCTTGGTCGTCAATATGATCTCCTTAGCTCAGCGCGACGCCTGGGCTGGTTGACGCCCCGCAGGATAGGGCTGGCGAGCGGGCGCCAACGACTGGCCGCGGATGGCGTCAGCGAGCTTCTCCGCCAGCATGATAATCGCCGCGTTCGTGTTGCCGGTGACGATCTCCGGCATAATCGAGGCGTCGATCACCCTCAGTCCGTCGATCCCGCGGACGCGCCCCTCGGGATCGACGACAGCGCCTTCGTCAGTTCCCATTCGGCAGGTGCGGCATGGATGGTGACCGGTGCTGCCCGTGGCCCGCACCCATCTGCGCAAATCGTCGTCGGTTTGAAGCGACGCGCTCGGATCGAGCTCTTCGCCCCGGTATCGATCCCAGGCCCGCTGGGCGATCACTCGGCGCGCCGCACGAACCCCCTCGACCAGCTGGTCGAGGTCATCGGGGTCGGCGAAGTAGTTGTAACGGAACTTTGGAGCCGCAAAGGGATCTGGGCTTTCGAGCCACACGCGCCCCTCGCTCTTGGGGCGCATGATGGACGTGTAGTAGAGGAATCCGTGCTCGGCCTTGAGCGATCCGGGGGCGATATTTCCCAACAGAGCATTGAATTCAAACTGGATATTGGGGGCCGGCTCGTCGTCGCGGGTCCGTAAGAATGCCCCTGTCTCGAAATAGTTGGTGGCGCCGAAGCCCTTTTTGAACAGCAGCCACTCAAGGCCGAGCTTGCCCTTCCCAAAGAGGCTGAGCTCCCGCGCGGCCGAGACCTTTTTCGTAGACACGCCGTATCGAACAGAGACTCCGATATGATCCTTGAGGCCCCGGCCCACCCCGGGGAGATGGTGAGTCAGCGAGATGCCGGCCTGCTTGAGGTCGTCCGCGTGGCCGATGCCCGACAGCAGGAGAAGGTGCGGAGTGTTGATGGCGCCCGCGCATAGAAGCGTTTCGCGTTCGACCTCAAAACAACGATCTCCGGCCTTGCTGGCGGTGCGGACGCGAACGGCGCGGCGGTTACTAATCTCTATGCCCGTGACCCGCACGCCCGTCAGGATCGTCAGGTTCGGTTTAGGCGGCTGGGCGTGGATGTAGCCCTGCGCCGCGCTCCATCGGGCGCCCGCGTGGATGTTGCGCTGGGTGACATGAACGCCTTCCTGCTGGTAGCCGTTGTGGTCGAACGCTCTTGGGAGGCCGCTCTCCTCGCCGGCCTGTAGAAAGGCCTGAAAGAGCGGATTTTCTGCGCCGCTCGTTTCGATCTTCATTGGGCCGGACCCGCCGCGATAGGCGCTCGGCCCTTGATCGTAGGTCTCCGATTTCTTGAAGTACGGCAGGACGTCGGCATAGGACCAGCCCTTCGCCCCGACCGCGTCCCAATTGTCGTAGTCCCAAGGATTGCCGCGGACCCAATTCATGCCGTTGATGGATGAGGTGCCGCCAAGCACCCGGCCGCGCGGCGCATACATCGGCCGGCCGCCCAGCCCAGGCTCGGGTTCTGAGTTGTAAAACCAGTTGAAGCGGTCGTTGGTGAGTGGAAAGCCGACCGCGGCGGGCATCTGAATGAAGAGATGCTGGTCCGCCGGCCCGGCTTCGAGAAGCAGTACCGAAACCGTCGGATCCTCTGCGAGGCGCGCCGCGACAACTGAACCCGCCGAACCCGACCCGATGATGACGTAGTCAAACCTATCCTTGCTGGCTCGGCCGGTCATGACAGTCCGCGCTCAACAATGGGGGGGCTTGCCGGAAGTCTAAACGCAGAGGATTCTGCGAAACACCGGCGCGTGCACGGGAGCGAAGCCCTCGGCAGGCATACACATTTCGACAGCGCCCTATGGACTACGGGCCTGTTCTTTTTGTCCGACGCCGGCCGCACTGCCCTTGAAACTCCGCTTTCGATCCGTATAACGGAACTAAGGTCCACTAATCGAACCCGAACGTCAAGCGTCCCGATCGATACATTTCGATGCTGAGGTGAGAGGGTGGATGGCAGGATCGGCGCTTGGCTGGAGCGCCGCGGCGATAACCGGGTCGAGCGAGCGGCGGAGCCGCAACGTCCGACCCAGCGAAGCCGTCCGGTCAGATACAGGACGCACGGACGGGGAGAACGGCGATGTCGACGAACGCGGATTTGGATTTGCTACGGCGGCGCGACGACGCCTTTGGATCCGGGGCGGCGCTGTTCTACGAGGAGCCGGTGCACTTCGTCCGCGGCGAGGGCGCCAGCCTGATCGATGGGTCGGGGCGCCGCTACGTCGACATGTACAACAACGTCCCCTGCGTCGGTCACTGCAATCGTCGCGTGGCTGATGCTGTGGCTCGCCAGCAGGCGACGTTGAACGTCCACAGCCGCTACCTGCATGAAGGCGCCATCACGCTTGCCGAGCGCCTGGCGGGGCTGCATGGGCCGCAGATCGAATCGGTGCTGTTCAGCTGCAGTGGAACGGAGGCCATCGAGGCGTCTCTGCGTATGGCGCGCTTCGCCACCGGACGCCGCGGCGTCATCTGCACCAACGCGACCTATCACGGCAACAGCGACCTCGTCAGCCAGCTCACGCGCGTCGGTAAAACCAACCCGGAGACGGATGAGATCCGGGCGATTCCGTTCCCTGAGACCTATCGACCGATTGTCGACTCCGAGGACGAGGCGGAGATCTGCGAGGCGTATCTGGCGAAGGTGAAGGCGGCGATCCAGCATCTCGAGGAGTCCGGCGCCGGTTTAGCGGCCTTCATCGTCTGCTCGATTTTCGCCAATGAAGGGCTTCCCAATATCCCCGCAGGGTTCATGGGGCGCGCCGAGGCCCTCGTGCGCGCCGCCGGCGGACTCATCATCTCGGACGAGGTCCAAGCCGGTTACGGCCGAACCGGATCCTGGTGGGGCTATCAGGTCACCGGCTTTACGCCTGACATCGTCGTGACAGGCAAACCGATGGCCAATGGCGTGCCGCTCGCCGCGACCGCGGCCAGCAGGACCCTAATGGATGGCTTCCGGGCCAGGACCCGCTACTTCAACACCTACGCCGCGTCGCCGCTCCAAGCCGCAGCAGGCTTGGCCGTTCTTGACGAGATCGAATCCCAGGCTTTGCTCAAACACGTTTCCGCCGTGGGCCTCTGGCTCAAACAGGCGTTGCAGGAGAGCGCGCGTCGATGGGACGCCCTGGGCGATGTTCGCGGTCATGGCCTGTTCCTCGGGGTGGAAGTGGTCAAGCCGGGCGCCGCCAAGACGCCGGACGTCGAGCTCGCGGTCAAACTGGTCAATCGCTTGAAGGACAAGGGCTTCCTGACCAACAACGCTGGCGTTTTCAACAACATGCTCAAGCTGCGTCCGCCCCTGGTTCTGAGCCAGGATGAAGCTGAATCCTTCGTCGGGGCCTTCGACGCGACCATCGCCGAGCTGAAGGATGAACTCGTCAGCAGCTAGGCTGGAAAGGCTCCCGCAAACGCCTGGCCCATCGTCTCACCCCATGAAAGCGGCCCCATGAGCAGTCCTCAGCCCCCTCCCGCACCGACGCCCGCCCTCGTGGACCCGTTGTTCGCCGAAATGATGAATGACGAGGACACGGCCGTTGAGCTCGACCAAGCGGCTGCAGTGCTGTGGGACAACTATCGCCTGCATGGCGCAATGTCCGGCCTTCCCGGGGAGCGCGACCGCAATATCCTGGTCGCCACCGAAACGGACGAGCTGTTTGTCCTGAAGATCGCCGGGCCCAACGAACCGGCGATCGTGACCGACCTCCAGCTGGACGTGCTTCGATGGCTCGGGCGATCCCAAAGCGATCTCTCCTTCCCCAGGCTCAGGGCGACGATCTCGGGGACTGATTGCGTCACCTTCTGCGACGCGGCGAACCGGCCCCGGATCGCGCGTCTGTTAAGTTACGTGCCGGGCCAGCCCCTCCGTGCGCCTCGGTATTCCAGGGACCAGCGCATCGCCGCCGGAGAGGCCTGCGGAAGGCTGACACTGGCGCTCGCTGGTTTCGACCACCCGGCCGCGCGGCGGGGGCTGATTTGGGACGTTGTGGGCGCGGCTGAACGGATCGAGCCTCTTACTGCCTGCTTGCCCACCGACGAAGTCAAAGCGGCGGCTGCTATGCTCCTCACCCACTTCGCCACGGAGGCCGCTGCGCGGATCGCCGCCCTCCCCCACCAAGTGATCCATAACGATCTTAACGCCGGCAACCTCATGACCGACCCGCGGAACGAGGCCCTGGTGACGGGGGTCATTGATTTTGGGGACGTGCTTTGGACGGCGACCATTGCCGACGCGGCGGTCGGTGCGACGAGCCTCCTGACCACGGGCTGCGATTTGCGACAGTCTCTAAGCGACTTTCTTTGCGGATATAGCCGGCAGCGGAAAGCGTCGGCCGAGGAGCTTGCGCTGTTCCCCTGCCTGGTGGCGATGCGATTGCTCCTCTTGCTGGTCGTTCCGGCGTGGCACCGGAGCGCGAACCCGAGCAACCCGCACTACCAAAACTTCGACCCCGAATTCGAAGTCCGGTCGGCCTGGATTCGGCAACTGATGACCATGGGCGACGGGTTCTCCGACGACTAGCGGGCCGAGAAGCCCGGTCTCGATTGAACTTGCCACTGCAATTGGCCTGGCGCCGCAGCGCCCGGTTCCAGGCCGAAGAGAAGAAGGTGATGTGCGACATGTGTGACCTTAAAGACCAAGTGGCGATCGTCACCGGCGCGGGCAGCGCCGACGGCATCGGCTTTGCGATCGCCCAAGCCCTGGCCGCCGCCGGGGCCCAAGTCGCAATCACCGCCACCTCGGACAGAATCTTCGAGCGGCAGAAAGCGCTCCCGGACTCCTTTGCGCAAAAGGCTGACCTCAGCGCAGCCGTCGAGGTCGACGACTTCGTCGACCAGGTCGCTCGGCGCTTCGGCAGGCTCGACATCCTGGTCAACAACGCCGGCATGTCCCAGACCGGCGTGACGACGCATTGGGACCCGGTGGCCTCCACTAGCGATGACGCATGGCGCCAGGCGCTGCGGCTGAGCCTCGATACCTGCTTTTATATGACCAGGGCCGCGCTGAGGCATATGGCGCCGCGCAAGTACGGTCGGATCATCAACATGTCGTCGGTGACAGGGCCGATAGTCGGTTTTCCCGGCGCCGGCGCCTACGGGACCGCTAAGGCGGCGATGATCGGCCTGACCCGCGAAGTGGCGATCGAGCACGGCGCCGACGGCATTACGGCGAACGCCATTGCGCCGGGATGGATCGCCAACGGCACGCCCTCACAATTTATCCTTCGCGGCGGGCGGAACACGCCGGTCGGTCGGCCAGGTCGGCCCGAGGAAGTGGCGGCCCTGGCGCTCTTTCTCGCCAGTCCATCTGCGTCCTACGTGACCGGCCAGCTGATCACCGTCGATGGCGGCAACACCATCCAGGAGTACAAGGGCGAGCCTTTCTGAGGACCCGCCGCCCGAGGCGACAACTGCAACGGATGGAGCCGGCCGGCTTTTTTGCGACGCCGCCGCTGAGCCAGCGACTGTGTGACGAGGCGCTACAATGAAAGACAGTGACCGCGGTCGCAATGACCGGGATGATCGGATCAAGGTGACCGAGGGGGAGTGGACAGGCTGGTATCCTTGCCGCGACCCCTTCGAAAACCAGGCCGGGCCATTCTACTTTCGAATTGATGAGAAAGGCGGTCTCTGCGCCTTCCGAGTGGCGGAGAAGCACCTCAACGGCGCTGGCACTTTACACGGCGGCTGCGTGATGGGTTTTGCGGATTTCTGCGTGTTTGTGATCGCCCGGCAGGAGCTAGAAGAGCAGGAGGCGGTTACGGCCACCTTCAATTGCGAGCTTGTGGGCGCCGCGCGCCCGGGGCAACTGGTCGAATGCCGGGGCGACGTTGTGAAAAACACCCGCAGCATGATCTTCGTTCGTGGGCTGATGAGCGCCGATGGCGAGCCGATCTTGAGTTTCTCATCAGCGGTGAAGAAACGCCGTGCAAGGGCTGGCTAGGTCGCAAATGCTATGCGCCGGGCCGACGGACCAGCTGGTCCGCCTCGGACGATTATGAGGGCTCTTCCAGGTCCGGAGCATTCAGCCAGATCGGCAAGATCAGCTCGTCCCAACCGAAGATGGCGAGCTTGGCGTAGCATGCGCGCAGGATCGTCAGGTCGTTTTGATCCGAGGCGCACCCGGCGCGGTCTCTCGCCCCCACCTTGCCGATGTCCCCCCGCCGGACCTCTTCGCCGCGCTCGTCCATGAGCCGGATGTCATGGCCGGCAGCGGGCCGCCCGACGGCATGCAATTGGTCCGGATGGTCTTGGGCCGCCAGCGAGAGCGATCGGTCGCCCTCTGTGATGTCACAGTATTCGATCAGACCGCCGGGCCAGCGCTTGAGCACATCGGCCTTCAACGCCGCAGCAAAGGGGGCCGAGGTTGAAAATTTCATTTTGAAGCTCGACAGGTCGAAGTGGTCGAATTCTGGCAGCGCCATGATGCGGTGGTACTGTGCTGGAACCAGCATGGCGTGCGTCGCGCGATGTTTTTCCGCCAGGGCAAGGAATTCCAGGGCGTCGAACTCCCTCATCAGCACGACGGTCCCGCCTAGCGCCAAGGCGGGTATCACGCTCACCAGTGTGGTGTTGGAGTGGAGCGGGGTCGAGACCAGGGTGACCGCATCGCCTTCATAGCCGTGTCCGGCGCCGCGGCCGATGTGAGCCCAACGCATCGCATGGCTCTGCACGACGCTCTTCGGTGCGCCCGTCGGCCCTGACGCGTAGATGATGTTGAACGTCCAGTTGGCCTTGATCTCCACCTTCATAGGTGAAGCGCCCTCTGGCGGCAGCCATTGGGCGAAGGGGATGTCGGTGGATGAGCTGTCCAGTGCGATCCGGCGCGCCGTGATCTGATCGGTCACCGGGGAGAGCAACGCTGCGACGCCCGCGTCGAGGAACAAAGCCGACGCCGCGCAATCCCCGAGCATCATGACGAGTTGGTCGGCGGTGGAACTGGGCGCCAACGGCGTGACCACGGCGCCGGCTTTCAGCGCGCCGAGAAAAACAGCCAGGTACTCGATCGAGGACTGTGCGCAGATGGCGATCGCCTGCTTCGGCCTGAGCCCGTCGCGCTGAAGCCCAGCCGCCACGCGATCCAACAGGATCTTGAGCTCACGAAATGTCACCTGCCGATCGCCGTCGATGATGGCGGTGGCGTTTGGGGTGATTGAGGCGTGGGCCAAGACCATGTCTGGCAGGCTGGCGAACAGACGAAGGGGGGTATCCGCGGTCATATCGGTCCTCATCGGCGACAGGGCGCCGGCAGTGTGGTCAGAGGAAAGCCTCTGGCTGGGCGGTCTCTCAGCCGCCGCCGGTAAGAATCGCCTTCACCTCGAGATATTCGTGGAAGCCGTAGTCGCCCCACTCGCGGCCGTTGCCGCTCATCTTGTAGCCCCCGAATGGGGCCATCAGGTCCACGTCGGGCGCATTGATCAGCACCTGACCTGCCCGAAGCTTGGAGGCGATGCGGTGAGCCCGGTCAGGGGGGCCGTACACATAGGCCGCTAGGCCATACTCGGTGTCGTTACCGGCCTCGATCGCCTGCTCCTCGCTGTCATAGCCAAGGATCGACACCACCGGCCCGAAGATCTCTTCCCTGGCGATGGTCATGTCGTTGGTGACATGGGCGAACACGGTGGGCTTCACATAGTAGCCCTTGTCCAGGCCGTCCGGGCGGCCGACGCCGCCGGTGACGAGGGTCGCGCCCTCGGCGATCCCCTTCTGGATCAGGCCCTGGATCTTCTTCCACTGCGTCTCGGAAACCACCGGGCCCATCTGAGCGTCGCCCCTCGGGTCGCCGACGGTGATGCTTTCCGCGGCGGCCTTGGCGATGGCGATCGCCTCGTCCATACGCTCGGCTGGGACGAACATACGGCTGGGCGCATTACAGGACTGACCCGAGTTTCGCATCATGGATGCGACCCCGCTGGCGACCGCCGCCGCCAGGTCCGCGTCTTCGAGGATGATGTTCGGCGACTTGCCGCCGAGTTCCTGCGCCACGCGCTTGACGGTTGCTGCGGCGGCCCTCGCCACTTCGATCCCGGCGCGGGTCGAGCCAGTGATGGACACCATGTCGACTTCGGGGTGCGAACTGATCGCGTGGCCGACGGTGGGGCCGTCGCCATTGACCATGTTGAACACGCCGGCCGGCACGCCCGCGGCGTCCAGAATTTCAGTCCAGATATAACCGGAAAACGGCGCCACTTCCGACGGCTTCAGCACCATGGTGCAGCCGGCCGCCAGGGCTGGAACGACCTTGCAGGCGATCTGGTTGATCGGCCAGTTCCAGGGCGTAATGAAGCCGCAGACCCCGATGGGCTCCTTGACAATCCTGGTCGCGCCGCGCTGCTCCTCGAACCGGTAGTCCTTCAGGATGGAGATGCCGGTCTGCAGGTGTCCCAGACCGATGGCGGCCTGGGAGCGCTGCGAGAGCGAGGCTGGGGCGCCCATTTCTTCGGTGATAGCCTCGGCCAGGTCGCCGTAAAGCCTCTGGTATTCCACGACGATCCGCTGCAGCACGTCGATCCGTTCTTCAGGCGTCGTTTGCGACCACGCGGCGAAGGCCTTTCGAGCCGCCTTGACGGCCTTGTCCACGTCGGCTGCCGAGCCGAGGGAGATACGACCCGCGACGCTTTCGTCGGCCGGGTTGATCACCTCCAGGGGATTCGACACCTCGGGATCGACCCACTGTCCGTCGATGTAAAACCTTGTGTACTCACGCATATCTAGGATCTCCAGCAAGCTCGGGCGTTTCGACGATGGTGCAATCTCGGTGTCGCGAGACGCGTCTGACATGAACTTCGCATCTGGCTGCGGCTCGTTATATAGAAACTTAGTTTCGATATATGAGACGGTCAATCGCTTCTGCAGAGGCGCGAACGCGGACCGGCCGCCGCGGCCAAACAGCTCAGCCTTGACTCCACAGGCGTGCGGAATCGGCCCCGCCGGCCCAATCGGCCAAACTGAGCCGCGACTGCACGGCAAGCGCCACTCGTGAGTGTTGCTAATTTTGGAATTTGGTTCCGTTATATGCGACCAACATGGCGGCCGCGCGCCTGCCGCCCTTAGCCTTAAACGTCGTCAGGCGACCTAAAAGCCCTCCATAGACGCATTGATTTAATTGGTTGAGGGTTAAAAAGATATATAATGCAACTAAAAATTCCCACCGATGTTCATTTTTTACATGCCACAACTGTAAAATATCACCCACGAGCTAGCATAATTCCCATGTATACGCCACAATATACAGAATATATTATACCATAAGAACATATATGGTGCCTCTCCTACCCGGCCAACGCGGCTCGTGTTTAGTCGATGTGGCGAATTGGCAATCCCCCGACCCTTGACCGTCACAAAAAATGTGCTTTTTATGAAAATTAGTTCCGTTTAGCGGACCTAATGGCCGCGACGGTCACGTAGGAGTCGGTCGTCCTTATCGGCCGCCTCACAAAAAAACGGGGGAATGGGTTCGATGCAAATGCATGCACCACAAAGGCCGCAACGCTCCACGCTCTTAGGTGGAGCTGCGGGAGCAGTCCTGCTGAGTTTGGCGGGAGCTGCCGCGGCCGAGCAGTCCGCTACAGTCTCACAGCAAGGCGTCACGGTGGACACCATCGTGGTGACGGCTCAGCACCGCAGCGAGAACCTACAAAACGTGCCGATCTCTGTGACCGCCATCGCGGCCAAGGACGTGAAGGCGCTCGGCATCAAAGAGACCGAAGACATTGGGCAGCTCGCCTCGAACGTTCAGATCGTGGGCAATTCCGGAGCGGGAAATCAGCCGCTCATCACGATCCGCGGCGTTGGCCTCAACGACTTTGATACGAACAATGCCGGACCCAACGGCATCTATGTCGACGACGTCTATATCAGCGCGCCTTCGGCCCAGGCCTTCGCCGTGTTCGATGTCGGCCAGGTTCAGATCCTGAAAGGCCCGCAAGGCACCCTCTATGGAAAGAACACGAGCGGTGGAGCGGTTCTGTTCACCTCCAATCGCCCCACCGATACGATGACCGGCGACCTCAACCTCGAGTACGGCAATTACAACACGCTGAGTCTGAACGGCGGCGTCGGCGGGCCTATCAACGACCAGCTCGACTTCCGGATCGCCGGCGTGTTCAATCACTCCGACGGCTTCATGCACAACACGCTGAATGGCGAGCCCGCCTCGGGCTCCAACAGCGAGGCCGTGCGCCTGCAATTGCTCTACAAGCCCAATGACCGGCTCAAGATCCTGTTCAGTTCGTCGATCGGCGACATGCGCAACCTGCCGGAGGAATATCGACACATCGGCGTGTTCGTTCCCGGCACCCAGAGTGACGGCTCGCCGACATTCTGCTCGCCCGCTCAGGCCTATGCGGGAGGCTGCGTCGACATGTTCGGCTATGGCACTCCGCGCAAGTATTACGACGGCGCCTGGAGCCGCACCCAGCAGCTGCGCAACTTCAACAATCTGGACATCCTCCGCGTCGACTATTCGCTGGGGTCAATCAAGCTGACTTCGATTTCCTCGTTCGAACACAATGATAAGTTTTTCCCGGAAAATAGCGACGCTGGTCCGAATAATCTTCTCGCGGTAAACTACGGTGTTAAATCAAATACCTTTACTCAGGAGTTCCGGGCGGCGCAAAGCACGGACCACTACAACTGGGTCGCAGGTCTGTACTATCTCCACGAGACACTCAGCCAGAATCAGCCGCTGTACCTCTTCGGCAATGGCGATCAATTCGGCGGCTTCGGGGTCGCCCCCGGTCCGGGCGCGTTCGACGGCATCACACAGCGATCCTTCGACATCAGTTCCCAGGGGTCTGACTCGGTGGCCGCGTTCGGGCAGGGCGACTACTCATTCAACAGGTTCACCCTGACGCTCGGAGGGCGCGTCACCTACGAGCGCCGGACCTTCGAATACACCGGCTCGACCCAGTTTCAGAGCGGCGGGACCGGGAACTACGGCCCGCTTCAAGATATCGTCAATGTCTCTGAGGCGCAGGCCGTCACCAACTTCACTTGGAAGGGCGGCCTCAGCTATCACTTCACAGATCGCGTCATGGGCTATTTCAGCGCCTCGACCGGCTTCAAGAGCGGTGACTTTAACGGCAGCTTCCTGAGCAATGATCCCGCGCAGATCCTGATTCAGCTGAAACCGGTCAATCCGGAGAAGGTGACCGCCTACGAACTCGGAGTGAAGTCGAGCTTTTTCGACCAGCGCCTGATCCTGGACGCCGCCGTTTTCTACAACAACTATCAGAACGAGCAGATCTTCGCGCAGGTCCCGGAGACGATCCAGACGGCGGCGGGCCCGGTGGCTCAGATCACCAACATCCTGACGAACGCCAAGCAGGCGCACACCGAGGGGCTCGAGATCGAACTGACGGCTGTGCCGGTCCGCGGCCTGACCCTCTCCCTCCAGCCTTCGTGGCTGGAAGCGAAGCTTGATCGCGCCGGCTTGCCGTCATACGCCGGTTCAACCTCCCTTGACGGCAATGACCTCGCGTACTCGCCGCACTTCTCCCTGGTGGCCACGGCCGAGTACAAGTATTGGTTCGGGAGCGGTGACGACATCGATTTCCGCTGGGACTCGTCGTACCGGACCCACCAGTTCCTGGATGCGACCAACGATCCCTACATCCAGCAAAACGGTTACTGGCTGCACAATCTCAACGTCACCTTCGAAAGCCTGAAGGGGTGGAACGTCGGTTTCTATGTCCGCAATCTGACAGGGACCCGGTACGCCACCACGGGCTCGGATCTGGGCAACCCCTTCGGCCTTGTGGAGCTCGTCATTGGCCAGCCTCGGACCTATGGCGTGAAACTCGGCTACCATTTCTAAAGCCAACCTCCCCCTCTCCCCTGCCGGGCCGCCACGCCTTTGCAGGGGAGGATGACTTTGACAGCGCCTCTTGACCCCCATGCCGGCAAGAGGCGCTCTTCGTTGGAGACCCCCATGGCCATCGAGAGCGGCGAACCCACCAAGACCTTCAGCTGGGAGGATCCTCTCGACTTGACGTCGCGCCTTTCTGAAGAGGAGCGGATGGTCCGCGAGGCGGCGCGCGCCTACGCCCGTGAGAAGCTGCTGCCCCGCGTCGTAAGCGCCTTCGCCGAAGAGCGGTTCGATCGCGAGATCATGAACGAAATGGGCACCTTGGGCTTCCTGGGCCCCACCCTGCCTGAAGAATATGGAGGCGCCGGCGTCAACCACGTGGCCTATGGCCTGATTGCTCGAGAGATCGAAGCGATCGACTCTGGCTACCGTTCGGCGATGAGCGTCCAGTCGTCGCTCGTGATGTACCCGATCTTCGCTTTCGGCTCGGAGGAGCAGAAGAGGAAGCTTCTACCTGGCATGGCCAAGGGCGAAATCGTCGGCTGTTTCGGTCTGACTGAACCTGACGGCGGCTCCGACCCAGCATCGATGCGCACCACGGCGAAGAAGGTCGCCGGCGGCTTTTCGTTGTCTGGCGGCAAGATGTGGATCACCAACAGCCCCATCAGTGACGTGGCGCTGGTCTGGGCCAAGCTGGACGGGACTATCCGGGGCTTCCTGGTGGAGCGCGGCGCCAAGGGTTTGGAGACGCCGACGATCCAGAACAAGCTCAGTCTGCGAGCCTCGGTGACCGGCGAGATCGCCATGGACGAGGTGTTCGTACCTGAAGACATGATGTTGCCGAACGTCTCTGGCCTGCGCGGCCCGTTCTCCTGCCTCAACAAGGCGCGCTACGGCATCGCGTGGGGCGCGATGGGCGCGGCCGAGTTCTGCATGCAGGCGGCGCGCGACTACACCTCGAGCCGCAAGCTATTCGGCCGCACGCTCGCCAGCCGCCAGTTGGTGCAAAAGAAGCTGGCCGACATGTCCACCGAGATCGCGCTCGGCCTCGAGGGCGCCCTAGCGCTCGGTCGTCTGATCGATGAGAGGGCCTGGGTTCCGGAGGCCATCTCGATGATGAAGCGCAACAACTGCGGCAAGGCGCTGGCCATCGCCCGCGAGGCGCGCGACATGCACGGCGGCAACGGCATCAGCGGCGAGTACCACGTGATGCGTCATGCGGTTAATCTCGAGACGGTCAACACCTACGAAGGCGCCCACGACGTCCATGCCCTGATCCTGGGCCGCGCCATCACCGGCGAGAATGCGTTCTAAGCGATCGTCCGGACGCCGATTGGGTCGCCCTGACCACCCCTTTGGGCGACCACCGCAGCCAGGATCGCGAGGACACCAGCCCCAAACAGCGCTGCGGCGGCCGCGAGCACCGGCGAAAGCTCCGCAGACCTCGCAAACGCCCCCGTGACCACCGGTCCCGCGCCTGATCCCAGCAACTGGACGCCGGGAAGCAGCATCGCGGCCCGACGCGTCGGGTCGAGGCGAATAAGCAGCGGAACGAACATCACCATGGCGCACGGCCATAGGAAGCCGACCGCGAGGGTTCCGGAGACATAGGATGCAACGTGTCGATCGAAGGCCAAGGCTCCGACGCAGGCGATCAAAGCCAAGCCGACCACGGCAAGGCCAAATGGCGGCGAAATCCGAGGCCCGATCCAGCCCACCAGGCCGGCGCCAGCGACCTGGGCGGCGAGGGAGGCTGCGATAGCGAGAGCGACGGTTTGCTTCGCCACGCCATACGCTCTCCCCAGTTGATCGATAAAGACCCAGAGCCCGACGATGCCGGCCATCAGCAGGAACGTGGCGAGCAGGCCAAATCCGCCTGCCCTGCTGAGAGCGCCCTGACCTGGCGCTGACTTCGCCAGGTCCGGCAGGGCGTGGGGGAAGCAAAGGACGAGCGGCAGGCTGAGCAACGCCAATCCGGCCAGCAAGACCAAGCCCGCGTTGGCGCCGAAGAATGGGGCAAATACGGGGATCACGGCCGCTAGCGCGGCCTGCGTCAGCGCCGACGATCCGAAGAACAGGGCTGAAAGGCGCACGGCGGCGGGATGGCGGGTGGTGAGCCCGGTGGTGATCCACAGCAAGACGCCGCCGGCGGCGCCGGCCGCGGCCCTGAGGGCGATCAGACCCACGCCGGTGGCGGACAGACAGCCGAGATTGGCGGCCGCGAGGGCGATACAGGCCCCTGCGCCCCAAATTCGTAGGTGACGATGTTGCAGGAGCGCGCCGAGCCCGCCCGAAACAATGCCCAGCCCGAGCATCTCCACCGTCGCCGCCTGGGCCAGGGCTTGCATGCTGAGGCGGTGCTCCGCCACCAGAGCCCCCAGCACCATGGGCTGCACCCCCAGCATCAACAGGCCGACGCAGCCTGCCGCCATCGCGGCGGCAAGCGCTCCCGGCCTGGTTAAGACGATAGCGGGTGCGGCTGGCTCCTCACCAGCGGCAAGCTGGAGTTGGCCGTGTTGGATTGGCGCCGCATCCATCGACTTCTCCTCACCTTGATTTTTATCTGCGTCGTGAACGTCAGGCTGCGGCCGAGACTATGACTTCGATCAGCACGCGCGGGCCCAAATCCGAGACACCGATTGTCGAGCGAGTAGGCAAGCTTTCATCGTCGAACCAGGAAACCCAAACCGCGTTCATCTCCTCCTTCGCCGCAAAGTCGGCCAGAAAGATGGTGGCGCTTAGCAACTGCTGCTTTGATGATCCCAACTCGACAAGCGTATCCTCTATTTTCTTTAGGACTTGCTCGGTCTGCCCAGCCATGCCGACCGACAGGTCGTCGGCGATGAAGCCGCTGAGGTGTAGGATCCCGCTATGCTCCACAGCCCGGTGGCCGATGCCCGACTTGAACTTCATATGGCGTTTAATCACGCACGCTTCCCTCTATTTTGAACTGGACAGACGCTTTGAGGAGGCGAAAGGCCGCAGGCTTCGGAACGCCAGGGGTCAGTAGACGTCCCGCATTTGCCGCCAGGCTTCGGCGAGCTTGGTGCCGGTAGCGCCCGGCGCGCGCGCCACGTCCAAGATGACCTTCTCCCGGCGGAGCATCAGATCGAGTTGCTTGGGCACCTCCTTCGCGACCGCATGCGGGATGATGACCGCGCCGTGCCGGTCGGCGTGGATCAGATCCCCATCGTTCACGGTCATGCCGTGCACGTTCACCTCGCTGCCGAAGTCCACGAAGTGGACGTAGGCGTGCGAGGGGCCGATCACCCCCGCCAACAGCTGGAATTCCGGCGCGATCATGTCGAGATCGCGGACGCTGCCGTTGGTGACGGCGCCCTGGACCCCCAGGCACTTGTGGGCCGCCGTCATGACTTCACCCCAAAGCGCGCCGTAGCCAGGCTGTTCGTCCAGGTCCTGAACGACGCTGACCTTCGGAAAGTCACCCTCATCAACGTAAGCTAGATAGCGCCCGCGAAACTCCAGGACCTCATCCGGGGTCTTCGTGGAGGGCCGCCGCGCGCGAACAGTCGCGGTCTTCGCATAGCCGACCATGGGGGGGAGCGACGGAAATATGCAGTGGAGATGCTGGAAGGTGAACCCGTGACCCCGCCCCGCCGGCGCCACCATCTCCAGCAGATTGCAGATTGTGGGCGTATCGATCTTGCGGAGCGCTTCAAAATCGGCGGCCGTGAGGAGGTCGGACATCTACGGGTATTCCAATGCTGGTTATCTGATATAAATGGAACTTAGTTTCGTATTATGAGACCGTCAAGCGTGCTGAGCCGAAGGTGCGTTTCATGGCAATGTGGCAAACGCCAGCTGCCTGTGCCCCTGGATGCTTCAAGAAAGTCAAACGCATCGCCTCGACGAAAGGGCCGGGTCGGCCCCGCTTCAGACCGTGACCCGCCTTCAACGGCATAGGTGAGCACGGTTGACCGTGCCCAGTTGCGACGATAATAGAAACTCAGTTCCAATATACGGACCAGCCCAGATCGTCTTGACGTTAGACGGCTGGGCCTGGACCGTGGGCATTAGGTATCGACAATGACGTCCTGCTTTGACCCTTCCACTGTGGAAATTCCCATCGGCCACTTCATCGGCGGTTTTGTCGACGCTCCTGGCGATGAAATTCCTGTGCTGAGGCCGTCTGATCACCAGCTGATCGGGGTCGTGCATGACGCCGGCGAAGCCGTGGTCGATCGCGCCGTTGTTGTCGCTCAGGAAGCCTTGCGCACATCCGGATGGGCGAAGCTCGGACCCAATGACAGGGCCAAGGCGCTCTATAGATTTGCTGACGCGGTCCTTGATCAGGCTGAGCATCTGGCCAGGCTCGAAGCCTTGGGTTCGAGCCGGCTTTACGCCCATACCTCCACCATTGACGCGCGGCGCACCGCTGGCGCCATCCGCTACAATGCGGAATATTGCGACAAGCTTGAGGGCGTGATCACCCCGAGCGGCCCCGATGCGCTCAGCCTGGTGCGTAACGAACCCTATGGCGTCGTCGGAGCAATCGTCCCCTGGAATTTCCCTCTTCTGACCGCGGTTTGGAAGGTGGCGCCAGCGTTGGCCGCCGGCAACGCGATCATTCTGAAGACGTCCGAATTGACCCCTCACAGCCTGCTGGCCCTCGCCAGCATCGCTGTCCAAGCCGGTCTACCTGCGGGCCTGTTCAACGTGCTCAGCGGATGGGGCCACACCACGGGCCGCGCCCTCGTGCGACATCCGGCTATCGGCAAAATCTCGTTCACCGGGTCTTCGGCGACCGGCGCTCACATCATGGCGGACGCGGCCGCGCACGGAACAAAGCCGGTCACCCTGGAGCTCGGCGGCAAAAGCCCTCAACTGGTCTTCAACGACATCAGCAACATCGATGAAACCGCCACCAAGGTCGCCAACGGCGTCCTGGCGAATGCAGGCCAGGTTTGCACTGCTGGCTCGCGCGTGATTGTCCAAAGCGAAGTCGCTGACGCGCTCGTCGAGCGCATCGAAGCCAAGTTCCTGGCCGTCAAGGCAGGGCCGACCTGGAATTCAGATACAACCCTTCCGCCGATCATCACTCGCAAGCAGGCCGAACGCATCGATCGCCTGGTCCGGGCGACGGTAGAGGAAGGGGCGACATTGCGGTTGGGCGGCGGTTTATTTGAAGACAGGAACGCCGGCTCCTACTATCGACCGACTATCCTGGAGGGCGTCACCGCAGAGATGACCGGCTTCAAGGAAGAGTTTTTCGGTCCCGTCGTGTCGATCGACCGCTTCGAGGATTTTGACGAGGGTCTGGCGATGGCGGATCACCCGACCTATGGCCTCGCGGCCAGTATCCATACCCGCGATCTCAGCAAGGCTCTTAAAGCGGCGGATGGGATCCAGGCCGGCGTGGTTTGGATCAATCAGCACGGCCGAGCGCCCGACTTCACCTCCCCGCAGGGTGGCTACAAGGGCTCAGGGATCGGCAAGGACATGGGACGACCGGGCATTGAGGCCTATCTGCGTCGCAAATCCATCTGGGTGAATTACGCATGACCCCGTCGCCAGATCGCCTGCGCCGCCAGGACGAGCGCATCATCCGCCGCTCAGTCCCGCTTCGAGACCCGAAATCCGGCTGCGAGAACCGGCCATGAGCGGCGGGCGAGGACGAGTCGTTGTTATCGGTGCAGGGATCGTCGGCGTCTGTTCGGCCAATTATCTCCTGCGAGAGGGCTTTGACGTCGAGTTGGTGGATCCGGTGGAGCCCGGATCGTCGGCCCAGTGCTCCTATGGCAATTCCGGCATTATTTCTTCGGGCACGTTCGCCCCGAACGCCGCCCCCGGACTCGTCAAAGACCTGCCGGGATTGCTGCTTGATCCGGACAGCCCCCTTTCGATCAGGCCTCTCTATCTCCCTATTGCCCTGCCTTGGCTTTTGCGATTCCTCCTCAGCAGTCGGAAGAAGCAGGCCCACGACATCGCCGCCGCACTCTATTCAATCAACCGGCTGACTTACGACTATTACGAGCCGCTGCTGGCGGCCGCTGGCTGCAAAGAACTGCTGCAGGCGCGGGGCTTGCTATTGCTCTATGAAGATCCGACTGGACCCGACAGAGGCGGATTTTCCTTCAACCTCCGGCGCGAATACGGAATTCCAATGGACTTCCTCACAGAGGAGGAGGTCCACGACCTGCAACCGGGTCTGGGACCGGCCGTCAAACGAGCGGTGCTTCTGCCCACAGCGCGGCACTGTCCCAATCCCGGCCGCCTGGTCGCCGCCTTGGCCGCCCATGCCCAACGGCAGGGCGCTAGGCTGACTCGCGATGAAGCGGTTGGCTTCACCTTCGGCGGGGGCGGGGCGCTGACCGTTCGCACGAAGAGCGGCCGCGAGATCCAGAGCCATCACATCGTTCTGGCGGCCGGGTCTCGCTCGGGCCGTCTGGCCAAGATGCTCGGCGCGACCGTTCCTCTGGAGCACGAGCGCGGTTACCACATCATGGTCCCCTGCGAGCCGCCGCCGCTGACCATCGCCGCGGTATCGGCGGAGCGGAAAATGACGATCACGCCGATGGAGGAAGGCCTCCGGTTTACCGGAACCGAGGAATTCGCCGGGGCGGAGGCGCCGCCGAATCCCCGGCGCACCGACATCCTCATCCGCGCCGCCAAAGCCCTCCTCCCCGACCTGGACACCTCCAAGGCTTCGACCTGGATGGGCTGTCGCCCCGGCATGCCGGACAGCAAGCCCGTCATCGAGCGATCGCACACGGTGGCGAACGCCGTCTTCGCCTTTGGTCATGGCCATCAGGGTATGATCGGAGGGGCCGTAACGGGCCGTTTAGTGGCGGAACTGGTCACCGGCAAAAGGCCTTCGATCGACCTGACGCCTTTCCGATCGAATCGGTTTTAGCAGAAATAGAGCAGGCCCTATGGTCCGGCGGCGCCACGGTGAAGGCGGTCGCCCCCAATGACGAGTGAGTGAAAGCGGCTAGAGTTTTGACGGCAGATCGTCCGTGCTAATATCCGGTTCCAGGTTGGCCAAGGATTCGCGGCTGGCGCCCAATATCAACGACAGCTTCAAGCTGGCCTTTCTGAGTTCCGGAACGGCCTTTTCGATCAGAGCCCTCAGGTTCAACTGGCTGCTCGCGGCCGAAACATACAATGTAGCGATGATCTGATCGCCGAATTTGAAAACGGGAACCGAAACCGAGCGATAACCCAGCGCCGTGTCTTCGTCGTTGTACGAAAACTTGTGCCGTTTCGCGAAGGAAACCTCCTCACTCAGGATTTTCCGCGCGAAGTTGTCCAGATTTGGCAGGACGCGCTCGCTGAACGCTTTTTCGAATTCCGCCGACTTGTCAAAGGCCAGGAACAATCGACCTGTGCCCGTTTTTTCGATCGGCGCACGGTGGCCGATGGGAATGTTCACATTGACGATGTTGCACGCCGGGATCACGCGGTAGCAGGTGACGATTTCCACGCCGTCCCGGATGTTGAGCCCGACCGTCTGCTCCGTCTCGCGCCCCACTTCTTCCATGAGGTGGCGGGCGCTGTCGACCAGACTGTATGCGTTCAGCGCGGAAAAACCCAAGGTCATGACCTTGGGACCTGGATAGTACCGCTTCTTGAACTCGTCGAAGAGTATGAATTCCTGGCTGACCAGCGTCTTCAGCAGCCGATAGGTCGTCGCCTTGGGGAGACCTGAACCATTCTGAATCTCGATGAAGCTCATCTCCGGGCTTCGAACATCGAATAAAGAAAGTATTCTAAGACCCCTGGCGAGCGCGCCAACGCCATTGTCAGCGTCCTCGGCAACAATCGCATTCATCCTCGGTGATCCTTTTAATGCTGGAGCGCTTCCGGTGGGGAAGGCTTACAATCTGAGGGTCGCGCTGAAGAACGCCCGCCCAGCCACCGCCATCGAGCCACTGGCGGCCGCGAACCAAGGCAAGTGACCAGAGCGGCGCTTCATATATGATTACCTTGGCGCCAACGCGATCACTGCAATCGCTCATCGATCAAAACTAAGTTCCAATCTTAGCGCGTTCGATTCCGAGAGGGCAATCGGCAAAAAGGCTGGGAATTTCAATACGCTGGTTGACCTTACAAAACCGCGCCTTGAGAATTGCATATATCGAAACTACGTTCCATTATTTCGATGATGACTTGAGGGCGGTATGAGAGCTGGTTTGCACCGATTGGAGCCGCGCCGGTTGTTGACGTCGTTGTTCGCCGCCGCGGTTTCCGCAGCCGATCCCGAACAAACGATTCGCAATTTCCTGCCCGCCAAGCCCAAGGGGCGGGTCGTGGTTGTCGGCGCCGGAAAAGGATCGGCGCAGATGGCCGCCGCGCTGGAGCGGGCTTGGGACGGGCCGCTCGAAGGCGTGGTGGCGACGCGCTACGGCTTTGGCGCGCCCTGCGAGATCATCGAGGTCATCGAGGCCGCCCACCCGGTTCCCGACGAAGCCGGGCTGAGAGCCTCCCAGCGCCTGCTTCACCAGGTCTCGGGGCTTAGCCCAGACGACCTTGTCATTGCGCTGATCTCTGGGGGCGGTTCGGCGCTTCTCCCCGCGCCCGCTGCGGGGCTGACCATGGCCGACGAGATCGCCGTGAACGAGGCCTTGTTGGCGAGCGGTGCGCCGATCAAGGCCATGAACACCATTCGCAAGCATGTCTCGGCGATCAAGGGCGGCCGCCTGGCGCTGGCCGCCTATCCGGCGCGGCTCGTTTCGCTCGTGGTGTCCGACATCCCCGGCGATGATCCTGCGCTTGTCTCCTCGGGTCCGACGATCCCGGACGCCAGTACACGCAGGGACGCGCTCCGCTACGTGGAAACCTACGGAATCCGGCTGCCGCCGGCGGTGCTGGCCCACCTCGAGACGGCGGCTGCCGACGCGCCGCGTCCGGATGACCCGCGGCTGGCGCGCAATGAGGCCCATGTGATCGCGTCGGCCACGGCTTCATTGGAGGCCGCGGCAAGGGTGGCTGAACAACAGGGAATCCAAACGGTTATATTGTCGGCTTCCATCGAGGGGGAGGCGCGCGATGTCGGCGCTGTCCACGCGGCCATCGCGCGCGAGGTGGCGCTACGCGACCGCCCCTTTCGAAAGCCCGTCCTCATATTGTCGGGCGGCGAGACCACCGTGACGTTGCGGGGAAGCGGGAAAGGGGGGCGAAACACGGAGTTCCTGCTGTCCTTCGCCCTTGGCGTCGCCGGACTCGAGGGGATTTGGGCGCTGGCCGCGGACACCGACGGCGTTGACGGCTCAGAGGATAACGCTGGCGCTTTTGCCGACGGCTCGACGGCGGAGCGCATGCGCTTGGCGAATGTCGATCCTATGGCGATGCTCGCCCAGAATAACGCCTGGACGGCGTTTCATTCGGTGGGAGCCCTATTTGCGCCTGGCCCAACTGGGACCAACGTCAACGACCTGAGGGCCATCCTCATCACATGATGGGCCGCTGTCGGCGCAACCGCATGTCGTGCGGCTGAGGCGGGTAAGCAAACCCATGGCGCCGCCCCCCCGAAGCGCCGATCAGCGTTGCTTGTCAGCCAAATAGACAGCTAGCAGGGTCTTGATCATAACCTTGAGCTCCTTGACGATCGCTTGTGCCTCGGCTGGCGGACTCAGCAAGGCGACATCTAGAACACGGAATGACGATTGGACGATGACCCGGCACAGCGCCGTCAGGTGCTCGGGGCCTAAGCGCAGGCCAAGGGATTCCAGCCCTGAAGCGAGATCGATTTCAAGTTCACGGTTCGCCTGGTCGTCAAAGGCGCGCAATTGCGGCGCCGCCTGACTGGCGATTCGCAAGGCGACGTAACCCTTATGGCGCGACGCAGACGCGAAATAACCGTCAATCGCGCGGTCGACGGCTTCGCGCCAATCGATAAATTCGGAGACGTTCTTTAAATCCCCGATCCATTCCCTCTCCGCCTCTCGGACCTGTTCAGCCATGGCGACCAGGATCGCCCACTTGTTGGGGAAGTAACGATAGATCGCGCGGACCCCGACGCCGGCGCGCTCCGAGAGCAAGTTCGTATTGAAGGCCTCGACGCCGACCTCCTCAAGCAACTCTGCACCGGCCTGGAGAATACGCTCCATGGTGGCGAGGCTGCGCTTTTGCTGCGGGGACGATCTGCGTGTCAGGACGGCTGGAGGCATGGCGGTACCTATCATCGTGCCGCCTTCGCGGACAATTGTTGCGATCGACCGGATTGACCCCGGCCGCTCCAGGCTATATGGAAGTAAATACTTCCATTTAACCAGGGCCGAGCACATGACCGACACCCTCCACACACTGGCCGAAGAGGCGCGCAAAACCGCATACGCGACGCCATTGGACGAATTGAATGTGGCGGACGTCGAACTCTGGCGGACGGATACGGTCTGGCCTTACTTTGAGCGCCTTCGCCACGAGGATCCGGTTCACCTTCACCCGCAGGATCACCACCGCGACGGCGCATTCTGGTCGATCACGCGCTTCAACGACATCGTGTCGGTCGACACTAACCCGGAGGTGTTTTCTTCCGAGCCTAACATCACGCTCGACGACCACATGGCTGAGTTCGAGCTGCCGATGTTCATCTCGATGGACCCGCCAAAGCACGATGTGCAACGCAAGACGGTCAGCCCGATCGTGTCGCAGCAAAACCTGGCCGGATTGGAGCCGCTGATCCGCGGCCGGATACAGAAGACGCTCGACGAGCTCCCCATCGGCGAGCCCTTTGATTGGGTCGACCGGGTATCCATCGAATTGACCAGCCAGATGCTGGCCACGCTCTTTGACTTTCCCTTTGAGGATCGCCGCAAGCTGACCTACTGGTCGGACATGGCCACGTCTGAGGACCGTACCGACGCCGAATTCATGCAAACCATGATGGAGTGCGGCGGCTACTTTACCGGCCTTTGGAATGATCGTGTAAACGCCGAACCGAAAGGCGATCTGATCTCCATGCTCGCCCATGGGCCGCAAACCCGGAACATGGAGCCGATGGAGCTCCTCGGTAACCTCATCCTGTTGATCGTCGGTGGAAACGACACGACCCGGAACACCATGTCCGGCTCCGTCCACGAGATGCATCGCAACCCAGATCAAAGGTTGAAGCTGAACGCCGATCCCTCGCTCATTCCTTCCATGGTGTCCGAGACGATCCGCTGGCAAACGCCCCTTGCTTATATGCGGCGCACGGCCAAACGCGACGTCGACTTTGGCGGCAAGACCATTCGCGAGGGCGACAAGGTGGTCATGTGGTACGCCTCGGGCAACCGGGACGAAACGGTGATTGCGGATCCAGATCGTTACATCATCGACCGGCCCAATGTGCGCCACCACCTGTCGTTCGGCTTCGGCATCCATCGCTGTGTGGGTAATCGCCTGGCCGAGTTGCAGTTGAAGATCCTATGGGAAGAGATCCTGCAGCGGTTCCCGCAGATCGAAGTCGTTGAAGCCTCGCGCGTTCGCTCGGCATTTGTGCGTGGATTTGCATCCATGCAAACGGTGATCCCGCGCCGGCTCTAACCCCACCTGGGACGACATCCTCTTCAAGCGGCTCGCCTTCTGTAGGCGTTCATTATTGCGGTCGCTGACCGCGTCACGGACAACATCATGCCTAAGATCACGTTCATTGAGCATAGCGGCGCGACTCATACGGTCGACGCTCCTGCGGGCCTCTCCGTCATGGAGGTGGCTGTCAAAAACGGCGTCCGAGGGATTGACGCCGACTGCGGCGGCGCCTGCGCTTGCGCAACATGCCATGTCTACGTGGCGCCCGAATGGCTCGACAAGCTCGAATCAAAAGGCGCAACGGAGGCGAGCATGCTGGAATTCGCCGACGGCGTGGAGGCGACCTCTCGCCTCGCCTGCCAGCTCAAGGTCTCCGATGTCCTCGACGGGCTCACAGTCAGGCTGCCTGAAAGCCAGCATTGAACGGCGCTTGGGCGCTGGCCGATGCCGGGTCGCTTACTCGGACTATTTGAGCCTGCTGTGCGGCTGGTGAGCGACGAAGCTCCGCCACCAAGCCTCGATCAGGACCTGGGCATCGGCCAGGCTGAAGAAGATTTCACCATCGAGCAGCTCATGGCGCAGTTTGCGTTAAAGCTCTGGCAATAGCCGTTCACCCGGGCATCTGCGGCGCACCTCCGCCCCGCCTGGAATTTGGAGCAGTTCCTTGGTCCGCTTTGAGCCCGACCCAGCCTTACAAGTTGTTGGGATTTGAAACCTCCGAGCGGATCGCAGGCACTCACGCCCGCTATCCTTCGCCATCGCCGCCGTAAGCTGCTCGCACACCGCCTCTCCCGCGCCCGTCCCTGTCTTTCTGCGCCAGGCTTGACGGCGACCGATGGCTTGTTGCGGCGGGCGGTTTTGAGGTTCTTTTAGTCGTCCCCGAGGCTGGCCGTTTCCTGGCTGGCGCTGTTCGAGGGACCGACCATGAGCGTGCAGCCGCTCCGCTCTGAAGCCGTCAGCCGAGGCGCGCGGATGTTGCGCACGGCGCTGGGTCCCGCCATCGCCGCCTGGCTGGAGGACCCGGCCGTGGTGGAGGTGATGCTCAACCCCGATGGCCGGCTCTGGGTCGATCGGGTGGGCGAGGGTCTCGTCGAGACCGGCATCGGCCTCGCCGCGGCGGACGGCGAACGCATCATCCGTCTGGTCGCCCATCACGTGGGTGTGGAGGTGCATGGCCGCGCGCCGCGGGTATCGGCGGAGCTGCCTGAGACCGGCGAGCGGTTCGAAGGGCTGCTGCCGCCGGTGGTGACCGCCCCGGCCTTCGCCATCCGCAAACCCGCCGCCCGCATCTTCACTCTCGACGACTACGCGGCCGCCGGGATCATGACCCGCGCCGAAGCGGCCATCTTGCGCGCGGCCGTCGTCCAGCGCCGCAACATCCTGGTCGCCGGCGGCACCGGAACCGGCAAGACCACCTTGACCAACGCCCTCCTCGCCGAGGTGGCCAAGACCGCCGATCGAGTGGTGCTCATCGAAGACACCCGCGAGCTGCAATGCCGAACCCCGAACCTCGTGGCCCTGCGCACCAAGGATGGGGTCGCCTCGCTGGCCGATCTCGTCCGCGCCTCGCTGCGTCTGCGGCCGGATCGCATCCCCATCGGCGAGGTGCGCGGGGCCGAGGCGCTCGATCTCGTCAAGGCCTGGGGCACGGGTCATCCCGGCGGGGTCGCCACCATCCATGCCGGCACAGCGCTCGGGGCGCTCCGCCGCCTCGAACAACTGATCCAGGAGGCGGTGATCACCGTGCCCCGCGCCCTGATCGCCGAGACCATCGAGCTCATCGCCGTCCTCAATGGCCGCGGCGCCGATCGGCGCCTGGTGGAGCTCGCCGAGGTTCAGGGCCTGGGGGCCGAGAGTGACTACCGCTTGGCCAAGCTTCCGCTGGCCAGCCCTTCCACCTCCAACATGGGAGATGATCCATGATCCCTTTGTCCCCCCGTCGCCTGAGCGCCGCCGCCAGCCTCCTCCTTGGCGCCATCGTCGCCGCCCCGGCCTACGCCTCGGGCACGTCCATGCCCTGGGAGCAGCCCCTCAACCAGATCCTGCAGTCGGTGGAAGGGCCCGTGGCCAAGGTGGTGGCGGTGATCATCATCATCGTCACCGGCCTCACCTTGGCCTTCGGCGACACCTCGGGCGGCTTTCGGCGGCTGATCCAGATCGTGTTCGGCCTCTCCATCGCCTTCGCCGCCAGCTCCTTCTTCCTCAGCTTCTTCTCCTTCGGCGGCGGGGCGCTGGTGTGATCATGGACGAGGGCGAGGCCATTGCGGGCTTCTTCGCCCCGGTGCACCGGGCGGTGACCGAGCCGATCCTGCTCGGCGGCGCGCCCCGGGCGCTCGCCATCGCCAACGGCACCTTTGCGGCGGCCATCGCGCTTGGCCTTCGGCTCTGGATTCCAGGGGCCGTGATCTGGGCCCTCGGCCATGGCGCCGCCGTCTGGGCCGCCAAGCACGATCCGCAGTTCGTCGACGTGGCCCGCCGCCATCTCCTCTATCCGCCGCACTTCCGGGTCTGAGGGCCCTTGAACATCATGATGAACCTCGCCGAGTACCGCTCCCGCGCCTCACAGCTCGCCGATTACCTGCCCTGGGCGGCGCTGGTGGCCGAAGGGGTGGTGCTGAACAAGGACGGCAGCTTCCAGCGCACGGCGAAGTTCCGAGGGCCGGACCTCGATTCAGCGACGCCGGCCGAGCTCGCCGCCGTGGCCATCGCCTCAACAATGCGCTGCGCCGGCTCGGCTCCGGCTGGGCCATCTTCGTCGAGGCCCAACGCCTGCCGGCCGAGCGCTATCCCCGCTCGCGCTTCCCCGATCCCGTCTCGGCCCTGGTGGACCTGGAGCGGGCCGAGCAGTTCGCCGAGGCCGGCGCCCACTTCGAGAGCGCCTACTACCTCACCTTCCTCTGGGCGCCGCCTACCGAGGACGCGGCCAAGGCCGAGCGCTGGCTGTTCGAGGGAAAGGCCCGCACCGGCGTCGATCCCGGCCAACACCGCCATGGCTTCATCGACCGCACCGCCCGGCTCCTCAACCTGGTGGAAGGGTTCATGCCCGAGGCGCGCTGGCTCGGCGACGACGAGACCTTGACCTATCTGCACGCCACCATCTCCACCAAGCGCCAGAAGGTGCGCGTCCCCGAGACGCCCATGCACCTTGACGCGCTTCTCGCCGACGAGCCCCTGGTGGGCGGGCTTGAGCCGAGGCTGTGCGCCCAGCACCTCCGCACCCTGAGCCTGGTGGGATTTCCGGCGGCGACCTTCCCGGGGATCCTCGATGAGCTGAACCGCCTCGCCTTTCCCTATCGCTGGGTGACGCGCGCGATCATGCTCGACAAGGCCGACGCCATCCGCCTCCTCACCAAGGTGCGCCGCCAGTGGTTCGCCAAGCGCAAGTCCATCGCCGCCATATTGAAGGAGGTGATGACCAACGAGGCCTCGGCCCTGGTGGACAGCGACGCGGCCAACAAGGCCGCCGATGCCGACCTGGCGCTGCAGGAGCTCGGCGCGGACGGCGTGGGCGAGGCCTACGTCACCACCACGATCACCGTATTCGACGAGGATCCGGGCTTCGCGGCCGAGAAGCTGCGCCAAGTGGAGAAGGTGATCCAGGGGCGCGACTTCACCGCCGTGCTGGAATCCATCAACGCCATCGAGGCTTGGCTCGGCAGCCTGCCCGGCCACGTCTACGCCAATGTCCGACGCCCGCCCATCTCCACCCTCAATCTCGCCCACACCATCCCCCTCTCCGCGGTGTGGGCGGGGCCGGAACGGGACGAGCATCTCGGCGGACCACCCTTGCTCTACGGCAAGACCGAGGGCTCGACCCCGTTCCGGTTCTCCCTGCATGTGGGCGATGTGGGCCACACCCTGGTGGTGGGCCCCACGGGCGCCGGCAAGTCGGTGCTGCTGGCGAGCCTCGCCCTGCAGTTCCGCCGCTATCCTTCAGCCCAGGTGTTCGCCTTCGATTTTGGCGGCAGCATCCGCGCCGCGGCCCTGGCCATGGGCGGCAACTGGCAAGACCTCGGCGGCGCCTTGGCCGACGACGCCGTCGATCCCGTGGCGCTGCAGCCCCTGCGGGACATCCATGATGCGGCCGAGCGCGCCTGGGCCGCCGAGTGGCTGGCCGCCCTCCTCGCCCTGGAAGGCGTGAGCGTCGATCCTGCGGCCAAGGAGCACCTATGGTCGGCGCTGACCTCCCTCGCCTCAGCGCCGGCGTCTGAGCGCACCCTCACCGGCCTCGCAGTCCTCCTGCAATCCCAAGCTCTGAAGCTTGCCCTGCAGCCCTTCTGCCTTGGCGGCCCCTATGGCCGTCTGCTCGACGCCGAGGTCGAGCGTCTGGGCGATGCGGCCGTGCAGGCCTTCGAGACCGAGGGCCTCGCCGCCGGGGCCGCGCCCGCCGTGCTCTCTTACCTCTTCCACCGCATCGAGGGCCAGCTCGACGGCGCCCCGACCTTGATCATCATCGACGAGGGCTGGCTCGTGCTCGACAGCCCCGCCTTCGCCGCCCAGCTGCGCGAATGGCTGAAGACCCTGCGCAAGAAGAACGCCAGCGTGGTCTTCGCCACCCAAAGCCTCGCCGACATCGAGACGAGCGCCATCGCCCCCGCCATCATCGAGAGCTGCCCGACCCGCCTCTTCCTGCCCAATGAGCGCGCCCTCGAGCCCCAGATCGCCCGCACCTATCGCGCCTTCGGGCTCAACGAGCGCCAGATCGAGATCTTGAGCCGCGCCACGCCCAAGCGCGACTACTATTGCCAGTCCCGCCGCGGCAATCGCCTGTTCGAACTCGGCCTCGGCGAGGTCGCCCTTGCCTTCGCCGCCGCCTCCTCCAAGACCGATCAGGCCCTGATCACCGAGCTTCTCCGCCTCCATGGCCGCGAGGGCTTCGCCGCCGCCTGGCTGCGCGCTCGCAACCTTTCCTGGGCGGCGGACCTGCTCGACGCCGACCTAAGCTCCCCTGACCCGACCTTCTTTGACTTGGAGCCTTCGCCATGACCTCGTCTGTCCTTCGGCGCGCAGCGCTCGCCAGCGTCGCCGCCCTGTCGCTGGCCTTTTCGGCGGCCTCGCCCAGCCGCGCGCAGATGACGGTGTTCGATCCCTCGAACTACGCCCAAAACGTCCTCACCGCCGCGCGGGCGTTGCAGCAGATCAACAACCAGATCCGGCAGATAGCGAACCAGGCCCAGAGCCTCAACAATCAGGCCAAGAACCTCACGAGCCTTCCCTATTCCATCGCGCCCAACATCACTGGAGAGGCCCAGCGGACCGAGCAGCTCCTCGCTGCGGCCCAACGCATCGCCTACTCAGTGAGCGCCGTCGATCAGGCCTTCGCCAGCCAATATGGCGACGTCAATCTCAGCCTCAGCCAGCAACAGATGGTCGCTGGAGCGCAGCAGCGCTGGCGCACCTCGGTGGCGAGCCTGCAGGACGCCCTGAAGATGCAGGCGACAGCGGTGAACAACCTGCCCACCGCGCGCGCGACGCTCACCACGCTCGGGGCCTCCAACCAGTCGGCCGCGGGCGCTTTGCAAGCGGCCCAGGTGTCGAACCAGCTGCTGATCCAGATCTCGCAACAGCTGTCGGACTTGATCGCCCTGCAAGCCGCCAACAGTCGGGCCGAGGCCCTCCGGGCGGCGGCGAGCGCCACCAGCCAGAACCAGGGGGCGGCCCAGCTCTCCACCTTCCTCACCCCCGGCCCCGGCTATCAGCCGAGCGCCGTCGCTCTCTTCCACTGACATGGACCGGGTCTTCCCAAAGCCGTCGGCGCGGATCTGGGCGCGCCTCGTGGCGCTCGGCCTCATCGTCCTCGCCGTCGTCACTGCGGGCGTGCAGCTGAAGCCCGCCCCGCGCACCGCCTTGCGGCCGGCGCCCCTCGCTGCCGATCCGCTGCGCGCCGAGCTGCTGCGCTGTCAGGGGCTCGGCGAAGCCGGCGCCTCGGACCCGACCTGCCTCGCCGCCTGGGCCAAGAGCCGACGGCGCTTCTTGACGGGAGGTGCGCCATGACCGGCGGCGTAGGCGTGATCGACCAGTTCCTCAACACCTTCAGCACCTATATCGACTCCGGCTTCGGCCTCGTGCGCGGCGATGTGGCCTTCGTGGCCTCGAGCCTCGTGGTCATCGACGTCACCTTGGCGGCCCTCTTCTGGGCCTGGGGCGCCGACAACGACATCTTTGCTAGGTTGGTGAAGAAGACCCTGTTCGTGGGCGTCTTCGCCTGGCTCCTCTCCAACTGGAACAGCCTCGCCGCCATCCTCTTCAACTCCTTCGCCGGCCTTGGCCTGAAGGCGTCGGGCGCGGGACTCAGCGCCGCGGATTTCCTGCGCCCAGGTCGCATCGCCGCCACCGGGCTCGACGCCGGCCAGCCCATCTTGCAGTCCATCGCCGGGCTCATGGGCTATGTCAGCTTCTTCGAGAACTTCATCCAGATCGTGGTCCTGCTGTTCGCCTGGGTGGTGGTGGTGCTCGCCTTCTTCATCATCGCCATCCAGCTCTTCGTCACCCTCATCGAGTTCAAGCTGGTGACGCTCTGCGGCTTCGTGCTCGTGCCCTTCGGCCTTTTCGGCAAGACCGCCTTTCTCGCGGAGCGCGTGCTCGGCAATGTGTTCGCCTCCGGCGTCAAGGTGCTGGTCTTGGCGGTGATCGTCGGCATCGGCTCGAGCCTCTTTGGCGCGTTCACGCAAGGCTTTCCGGCGACGCCCACCATCGGCGACGCCATGACCATCGTGCTCGCGGCGCTCACCTTGCTCGGCCTTTCCCTGTTCGGTCCCGGCATCGCCAGCGGCCTCGTCTCCGGCGGACCGCAGCTCGGCGCCGGCGCGGCGGTGGGCACGAGCCTCGCCGCCGGCGGTCTCGCCGCAGCAGGCGTCGGCGCCGGCGCCCTGGCCGCGGGAGGCGCGGCCGGCGCCATGGCGAGCGCTGCGCGCGGCGGGGCCAGCCTCATGGGCGGCGCCAGCGCCGCCTATCGCAGCGGCGGCGTCTCCGGTCTCGCCAAGGCGGCGGGCGCTGCGGCGGCAAGCCCGCTGAAGCGCGCCGCCGAGGACCTGAAGGCCCGCTTCAACGCCGGCGCCGCCTCCGCTGGCGGCCAAGGCGCCTCCTCAGTTGCGTCCTCTGGCGCGTCCTCGGGCGCAGAAAGCTCAGCGGCGTCGACGTCTTCTCACGCGGGCGCGCCGGGATGGGCGCGGCGCCTCCACCGTGAACAGTCCCTGCACCGCACCGCCGCCGTGGCCGACCAGACCCTTCGGTCCGGCGACGGCGGTCGCGGCGGCGCCTCGGTCGATGTTTCTGAAGGGGAGTGAGATGTTCAAGCGACCCACGGTCCACTACGGCAAGACCCCGCCCGCCGAGACGCCCTACCAGCGCGCGGCGCAAGCTTGGGACGATCGCATCGGCTCGGCCCGCGTCCAGGCCCGCAACTGGCGCCTCGCCTTTTTCGGCATGTTGCTGCTCTGCGGCAGCCTCGCTGGCGGGCTCATCTGGGCGAGCGCCCGCGGCTCGGTGGTCCCCTGGGTGGTGGAGGTGGACAAGCTCGGCGAGCCCAAGGTCGTCGCCCCCGCCGCGGCCGGCTATCACCCGAGCGATCCGGAGATCGCCTATCAGCTGGCCCGGTTCATCGAGAACGTACGCCAGATCCCCGCCGACCCGGTCATCGTGCGCCAGGACTGGCTGCGCGCCTACGACTTCACCACCATGGAGGGGGCCCGCGCGCTCAACGCCTACGCCCGCGCCAACGATCCTTTCGCCAGCATCGGCAAGACCGAAGTGGCGGTGGACGTCTCCAGCGTCATCCGCGCCTCGCCTGCGAGCTTCCGCATCGCCTGGACCGAGCGGCGCTACGCCGACGGCGCCTTGGCGGCCACCGAGCGCTGGACCGCCATCGTCGGGGTGGCGCTGCAGCCGCCCACCACCCCCGACGCCCTCCGCAAGAACCCGCTCGGCGTCTACGTCACCGCCCTCAACTGGTCGAAGGAGCTGGCCTCATGACCTATCCCGTTCCTCAGAAGACCGGGCTCGCCGGTCTCCTCCTTGCCGCCGCGGCGCTTGGCGCCTGCGCGGAAGTCCATAAGCCGCCCGCCATCCGCTATGACGACCCTCAGCTGATGGCGGCCGTGAAGCTGCCCCCACCGCCGCGGCCCATGCAGGTGGTGGCCGTGCCGACGCCGCTGCCCTTGCCGGGCCAGTTGCAGCCGGCGCCGATGGCGGACGCGAGGCCGAGCGAGCCCGCCGATCCCGCCGCGCGCGTCTCGGCGGCCAATGCGGCGGCGCGCATGCAGCCCGGCCGAAGCGGGTTCCTCAACGCCATTCAACAATATCCGTATACGGAGGGCGCCCTCTTTCAGGTCTACGCCGCCCCGGGCGAGGTTACCGACATCGCCCTGGAGCCTGGCGAGACCCTCGCCGGCGCAGGCCCCGTCGCCGCCGGCGACACGGTGCGCTGGATCATCGGCGACACCACGAGCGGCGCAGGCGCGCAGAAGCGCGTGCACATCCTTCTGAAGCCCATCCAGAAGGATCTCGCCACCAACCTCGTCATCAACACTGACCGGCGCACCTATCATCTGGAGCTTCGCGCCACGGCGGCCACCTATATGGCCTCGATCTCCTGGACCTATCCGCAGGACCAGCTCATCGCCCTGCGCGGCGAGGCCGCCGCCGCGGCTGAGGCCCAGCCCGCCGCCGTCGGTATCGACGTGGCCGCCTTGAACTTCCGCTACGCCATCAGCGGCGATGATCCGCCCTGGCGGCCGGTGCGGGCCTTCGACGACGGCCGGCGCGTGTTCATCGAGTTCCCGGCGGGTATCGGCGAGGGCGAGATGCCGCCCCTGTTCGTGCTCAACCCGGCCGGCGGCGGCGAGCTCGTCAACTATCACGTGGCGGGACGCCGGATCATCGTCGATCGCCTGTTCGCCGCCGCCGAGCTCAAGCTTGGCGACAAGGCCTCGCACAAGACCGTGCGCATCGCCCGCACCGACGGGAGGGCCGCGCCATGAGCGAGCAAGCTCCCATGGGTCCGGCCGCGCCTGCCTCTCCGCCCTCGTCCGCGGCGGCGTTCCGGTTGCGGGCCGATCCGCCCAAGGTCATGCGCCTCTCCCGTAAGGCCCTGGCCCTCCTCAGCGCCGTCGCTGCCACCGCCGTGGGCGCCGCGCTGCTCTGGGCCCTGACGCCGCGCCCGGCTAAGCCGCCACCGCCCGAGCTCTACGACACCAAGAGCCGCAACCTCGCCGACCAACTCATCGCCATGCCCAAGGACTATGCGGAGGTCCCCAAGCTGGGCCCCCCGCTGCCCGGCGATCTTGGCCGCCCCATTGTGGCGGCCGAGGCGGCTGGCAAGGCGATTCCGGCCCCCGCCATCGGCCCCGGCGCCGATGGCGGGCCCAATGCGCCGCAGAGCCCGCAGGCCGTCGCCGCGCAACAGGCCGCCGACCAGGCCCGTCAGCTGCGCCAGTCGGCCCGCACCAGCAAGCTGTTCGCCGATCAGGGCGGCGCCCATGAAGCTTCCCCCTCTCCGGCCGGCGCCGGCGCGCCGTCCAGCGAGCTCGGCGCGCCGACGCCATCTCCCGCGGGGGCGCCCGCCAGCGCGGCGTCGACTCCGAAGGCGGCCAAGCGCGCCTTTCTCGCCGCGCCCCTGGGCCCGCACACCACCAACCGCGCGCAGCTGCTCGATCCCGCCTCGCCCTATGTGGTGCAGGCGGGCAGCGTCATCCCCGCCGCCCTCATCACCGGCCTGCGCTCGGATCTGCCCGGTCCCATCACCGCCCAGGTGACGGAGAACGTCTATGACAGCCCCACCGGCCTGCTTCTCCTGATCCCACAGGGGGCGCGCCTGATCGGCGAATATGACAGCGAGGTCGCCTTCGGCCAGCAGCGCCTGTTGCTGGTCTGGACGCGCCTCATCCTGCCCAATGGCCAATCCCTGGTCCTGGAGCGCCAGCCCGGCGTCGACGGCGCCGGTTACGCCGGGCTCGAGGACGGCGTGAACAACCATTGGGGCAAGCTCGCCAAGGCCGCCCTTCTCTCCACCACCTTGAGCATCGGCGCCGAGGCCGGAACCGCCGGCAACGAGAACAGTCTCGTCCAGGCCATCCGCCAAGGCGCCTCCCAGAGCGTCAGCCAGGCCGGCCAGCAGATCATCACCCGCGAGCTCGCCATTCCGCCGACCCTTACCATTCGGCCGGGCCTCCCGGTACGGGTCCTCGTCACGCGCGACCTCGTGTTCCGCGCCCCCTATGCCGGATGACGCGCCATGGCCGATAAGCTGAAGCTGAGCCCCCTCCTCGACGACAAGCCGGTGAAGGTCACCCTGGAGATCCCCGCCCAGGTGTGGCGCCTCCTCCAAGCCTTTGCGGAAGCGCTGGGCGCCAACCCCGCTGACCCCGCCCGCCTCATCACGCCCATGGTGGAGCGATTCATGGCCACCGATCGGGCGTTCGTGCGGGGCCGGCAGAAGCGGAAATCGGACCAGACACGATGAGGGCGCCCCCACTCAGACAGTCTATCGCCGCTTGTGTCGCCAAACCGCAGGAGCCCGGGCTCGAATTGAACGGCGCCGCAGAACCGAACGCCGAACGAACCAATCAATCCTCGGGCGCGATCGTCAAACGCATCCCGTCAAACGCATCGATCATTTTGAGCTGGCACGAAAGGCGAGAGGCGGTGGTGCGGGCGCCCGAACTTTCGAGCAGCGCATTCTCATCCCCGCCCACAACGGGCAGCGCGCTGGCGTACGTGGGGTCCACATAGACGTGACACGTGGCGCACGAACAGCAACCACCGCAGAGCGCGAGGAGTTCGTCAAATCCGTTGGCGCGAAGAACGTCCATGATCGACAGCCCCACCTTGGCGTCAATCGTTCGCTCATCGCCCACCCGGTCGACAATGACAAGCTTCGCCATCAAAAGCACCCCTCGCACGCCACGTCATATTCAATACTTATCAACGCTTACCGATCAGCGTTACTATCGCATCAGGTCTTGAGCAATTCCATTATGCTCTGCGGTCCAGGTACACATGTATTCATGACCACGCTTAATCTTGCCGTTTTCCACAAACAGCAGGAAGTGGTATTGGTTTTTGTATACTCGACCGTCACGGAATTTCATCGTCGATGTAAATTCGACCGCAGCCCGTTCGTCATTCGCGGTAATATTTTGGACGTGCAGGAGGAAGGGCTCGACCACATCCAACTTCGGAATCTTGAGCAACAGCGCTGAAATCATCTCGCGCGAGTACTCGCCCGATTGCGGGCAGTGACCTCGAATTTCCCAAACCATGTCGTCCGCGAATAGCTTCACCAGGTTCTCGAAATCGGCGGCATTCCAGAGCCGCATATATTCTTTAGCGACTTCTTCGGGCGTCTTGGACACTGTTTCCACCTCCTGATTAAGGCCCTACCCACGGCGTCGGTTAGCGAGCACGTCCGGCGACGTGGATCACCAGACCATCGAGCTGCTCGGTGATCGGGATCTGACAAAGCAACCGCGAATTGGGACGGCGCGCATCTTCGACCACTTCGAGCATTTCCGACTCGTTCTCCTTCATTGGAGGGACGATCGTCATGAACGCTGCATCAATATAGCCGTGACAGGTTGCGCAGGCACAGGCGCCGCCGCAATCAGCGTCGATACCCTCGACGCCAATGCGCACCGCGGCCTCCATGGCGGATTCTCCGACGTGACCTTCGACAACGCGCTCCACGCCGCCTGGCTCGACATACGTGATCTTGGCCATTTCAACTCCGCCAAATTATTCTCAGATTTCGTCCTGGACGGGATTTGACAAAACGCAGACACGCTCGACCTCGCATTCGCAGAGATCGCCAGGCTTCATGTACAGAGGCGGCTTGCGCGCATGTCCAATGCCGCTGGGCGTGCCGGTCAGGATGACGTCGCCGGGCTCAAGCGACATGACTTCGCTAAGCTTGTGGATGAGGGTGGCGACGTCGAAGATCATCAGCGATGTGGTGGAGGATTGGACAACTTCACCGTTCAGGCGCGTCGTGATCGAAAGTCCCTTACCGCCGGCCGGCAACTCGTCGGCCGTGACAAAGTCAGGGCCAATTGGGCAAGTTGCGTCAAAGTTCTTGCCAATCAGGAACTGGGACGTGGCGAACTGATAATCGCGAACGGAAGCATCGTTTGCGACCGTATAGCCCGCGACGTAATCCAGCGCCTGGTCTAGCGGCACGTAGTGCGCGCGCTTGCCGACGACAGCGACCAGCTCCACCTCGAAATCAAGCGCCTGCGAGACCTTGGGCCGCAGGATCGCATCGCCGGGGCCAATGAGCGTCGAGTTATAACGCGCGAAAACGGTGGGAAATGCGGTGGTGGCGAGCTTCGTCTCGTCGGCATGATCCTGATAATTCAGTCCGATGCAGATGATCTTGGACGGTGACGCCACGGGGTTCAACAGGCGAATCGTGTTGCGGTCGACACGTGCGCCCTCGCCCCGGTCCAAACGCGCCGAGATCTCGTCAATCAGCGAAGGCCCACGGGAAACGAGGTCGCAAACGTCCGAGGGATAGCCAGCATCCAGGCTCGCAAGGGAGGTCGCCACGCCGTTCCGCACGACCGCGAGGTCCGCCCCGCCATTAGATTCATATCTGAAAAACCGCATACCCTATCTCTCAATCATTTCATCCGGGCGATCGCTCGATTTCACAAACTTACAACAACACAGACACGCCCCACGTCGCGCTATTGTCCAGCTTATTGAGATTGCTCTATTTGATACGCCTCATATAGACGTTCTCTTGACTGGACATGACGCCAGTGGATTTCCAATCGCGCACCCACTTGCCGATACCTTCGTCTATCTTGAACGGCCATTGGCGCTTGAGCGGATCACTAACCTGAACCGAAAGTCGGCCGATCTTTTCGATCTCCAGTTCACAGATTTCGCCATCCTGCATCGGTCCGAGGCCTTGATGATTTGTGCCGCAGCCGATCACGTCGCCTGGTTCCAGCGTCACCTTGTTGGAAGCCCAGGCAATCAGAGCCGCGACGGGATGTTCCATATCGTCGGTATTGTAGACTTGGCGGGTCTGGCCGCTTTCCCACAGCCGGACGTCAAGCGTTTGGGGGTCCGGTATTTCATCGGCTGTGGCGATCCAAGGCCCCAGCGGCGCGAAGGTGTCAAAGCCCTTCGCTGTCAGGCCGACCCCGGCCACCGGCGAGCGCAACGACACGTCGATAATGCAAGTGTAGCCAAACACGTAATCCAAGGCCTCTTCCCGCGAGACATTGCGCGCCCGCTTTCCAATCACCACGGCGAGTTCCGCCTCATGATGGAAAATCTCGCCGTCGTCCGGCGGCAGCACCACAGTCGCCCCAGGGTCCAGGACGGCGCTGGGCGGCTTCAGGAACATGCCCAGCGGACGCGCGGGCGTTGGAATGTTTTCGTGATAGTTGCCTTGCGCCATCAACAGCTTCCGCGGATGCGGAACGGGCGCGCGCAGTTGGACGTCCGCCAAGGCGAGGCTTGGACCTTCGCACGCTTCAATCGCCGGCCGCAATCGTTCAAATTCCTCGATGAAGGAGAGCATCCGAAATTCCGGGCGCTGGGCCACGATTTGCGGACCGGCGACCTCCGAAAGATCAATCACGCGATCGTCTTTCACCCGTCCGATGCGAAAATCATTGAACGCGCAGATCTTCATTTCCCGAGCACTTCCTCACCGTGGCGATGAGGCCCTTATCGGCTGGGGCATGGGCGCTGCCATCGTCTGTTCGGACTGCCCGGCTTCGCATTCGCGGTGGATGATCACGCCGATTCCGCGGCGGAAGCCCTGAAAACCGGATAGGCGCCAAGCGTGGAGATAACTGCAGCGCTCACGACGAAGGCGCCCAGAATATACCAGAGAGCAACATCGTAGGTTCCGGCCAGATCGGCGGCGAACCCAATGAACATCGGCCCCAGCGCTTGGCCGGCCGCGAATACGCCAAACAGCGTCCCGTATATCGACCCGAACGCGCGCATGCCGAAATAGCGCGAGGTCATGTACGTCATCGCATCCAGCTCGCCCCCGATCACGATGCCAATCAAAGCCGACGCGCCGATGGTGACCCACAGGGCGGAACTGTGCATAAGCAGCAAAGCCACGCCTGCCGCACCACACGCAAAGACCACAGCGGCGACCGCGGGGCCATGAATTCGATCCAACAAATATCCCGAACTGATCCGCGAAATCACCGCCGCCATCGCCAGAATGCTGACCGTGGAGGCCGCGACCAGTGGACTAATCCCCCGCCCGGTCTCTATGGGCACGAGATGCACCAAAAGGCCGGTGACGCCGAAGCCGCTAATGATCAGCACGGCGAACAGGCGCCAGTATCGGGCGGTGCGGGCAGCTTCGCGCAAGGTCATTCCGGTTGCGGCCGCTGCATCCTCCGCCCGCTCGACGCCGCGCCGTCGTTCGCGAAATCCGAAATAGCAGAACAACGACGACAACAGCGCAAAGCCCAGAGCAAGGCACACATAGGCGATCCGCCACCCGAACATGTCGAGGCAAATGCGAGCGAGCGGCGCCGCAATGCCGCCCATGACGCTCGTTCCCGAAAGTGCGATCGCCGTCGCGAGACCGCGGTGGCGGTCGAAATGCGACATGACTCCGAAGGTCCAGGTAAGGACGCTGGCCGGCACGATCAGAAAGGCGGCGAAAGCCCATGCCGCCGCATAGCTGGCAAAGGACTTATTAATCAGCAGGCCGACGCAGGCGATGCCGAGCGCAGCCGTCCAAATGCCGATGAAGCCGGCGCGACGCGCACCGAACCGTTCGATCGCCTTGCCCAAAAAGGGCGAACCAATGCCCGTTATCAGCCCCTGGATCGTCACCGAACTACTGATCTGCGCTCGGGTCCAGCCGAACTCATGGTGGAGCGACGACGCGAACACCCCATTCGTATAGGTGTTGAGCACGCCCATGGAGACGCAGACCATCGCCGCCAGAACCACTGGCCACCCGCGCCGCCACTCCGCATCGCCAGAGGTCATACGTTTTGTTTCGCCTCGGGCGCGGATGTGAATATTTGGGAAGCTGAATCTCAGCTCCCGTTACATCATGAGATCGACGCCGCCATCCACAGGCAGGTTTTGGCCCGTGATGTAATGAGATGCGTCGCTGGCGAGGAACACGACAGCCGGGCCCAAATCCTTAATCGCATCGCCGGCATAGCCGAGCGGCGGCATGTAGATCGCAATCTTCTCCGGCTCCAACTCCAGCGTCCGCTGCACTTGCGGCGTCAGCGTATAGGGCAAGATACCATTCACGGTGATCTGGTACTTGGCCCACTCGCGCGCCGCCGCCTTGGTCAATGAATGGGTGGCGGCCTTGCTCATGCCGTAAGATGCAAGGCCAATCGGCGGATTGCGTCCTGCGCCGGATCCGAAGTTGATGATTCTACCGCCCTTTTCCTTCATGTAAGGCAGGACAGCGAGCATCGCCCCCATCATCCCGATCGGGGAAACGGCCATATGTTGGGTCATTTCCTCAATGGTGGTGGCCTCGAGATCTTTGAACACAGGGTTAGTGCGAAAGGTCGCAGTGTTGATCAGAACGTGAATTCCGCCAAAGCGCTCGACGCTCTTCGCCATCGCAACTTTCAATCCATCCCAGTCGCGCAGGTCGCATACGAGACCGAGTGACGCGTCCGCATGGCCGATGTCGGCCATCGCCGCGGAGAAGCGCTCGAGCGCCTCGGCGCTGATGTCGATCCCGACCACCGATGCGCCAAGATTTGCAAAGACCTTCGCCAGCGCAGTAGCGATGAATCCACCGGCTCCGGTGATAACGACGGTTCTTTGCTTGAATTCAGACATGGTCAGGTCCCTGTTGGGCGGCGTCGACGATGGCGCGGACGAGCCCGCTGGCGTTCATCGATCCCTCGATCCGCCATCGCCGCCCCTAAAATGACGAAAACTAATTGGCGCCAAAGGTCGCTATTTCCTCCAGCGTCCAACTCGTCGCACAGGCTTGATCGGGCAAGGCGTCGCCCAGGCCCAGATCAAGCCCTCAGTGTGAAGCATCAATGCGGAACAATCAGCTTAGCGTTGTCGACGAAGAACATCTTCAAGACGTCATCGCCAAGGCCCGCACGCTCGAAGCTGCTGACGATTTCACCCATGGGATTCCACCCGCCCTCAATGTGCGGGAAGTCGCTTTGGTAGCAGTAGCACTCGGCCAGACCGTACATCTTGATGTAGCGGCCCACGTCTTCAAATCCGAACGGCCCGACGCGCACGTTGCGACGGATATACTCCGAAGGCGCCATCGACAGTTCCGGCCGCTTCGCGTCCTTGCCGCTGAACAGGCCGGTCTTTTTGATCCAGATATCGAGGTGCTCGGCGAGCGGGCCGAGCCAATCGCCGCCGACTTCCATGGCGCCATAACGCAGACCCGGATGACGCTCGAACACGCCGCCCATGATCAGAGTTGTCAGGAAATTTTCCGTGGCGCGGTGGGTCGTGGCCAGGGTCCAAGGATCGAGCGAGAGCTCCTCGCCATGGCGGAAGCCGTCGAAAGCCGGCGCGTCGCGCCATCCCTCCGTGGCGAGGAAGCCATGGTCGGTTCCCAGGTGCGCCAAAAGCGGAACGTCGGCCTCCGACATCGCTTGCCACAGAGGGTCATGCACCGAATGCGCCGGCGAGGCACCGCCGGGCAGGGTCGAGCTCGGCATCCATAGTCCGCGGACGCCCAGCTTGATGAGTCGTTTGGCCTCGGCGAGAAGATCAGCCGGGGTCTCGCCCGATAAGATGGCGACGGCCGCGTAACGGCTGGATTCCCGCGCCGTCCGCGCAACCCACTCATTGTACACGCCGATGAGCTTAGAGGCGTACAGCTTCCGGTCTTGGATCGATCCGCTGATCGCCTTAAAGACGTTGGGATTGTGCGCGTTGGCGAAGAAGTATCCCGACAGCAGCCCAAGCGTGCCCGGAAACACGATTTGCTGACCAACGCCGGTCATGTTCATCAGGTCCTTGCGCCGCTCGAAGTCGAACGCGCCGGGCGCATTGAAACGCTTCACTTTCCACACCGACTCGTCGTCCATCGCGACATCGTCAGCATCACGGATGTCGTGGGCGGCGGGCCAATTGGCGACCTTGATCGCTTGCACAAAATCATCGACGAGCGAGCCGTAACGGTCGTGCCACAGATTGATCGGCAACGCTTCGTGCGTGTCCGTATCAATAATCTGTCCTGCAAACGGCTTCACCTTGTCGGGAATTGCGAGCGCCACTTCAGTCATATCGTCAACCTCCAAAGATCGGCAGCAGGTGCAACGAATAGCTTTCGCGCGCAGCCTGATCTTCCTCCTTTCAGACTATGCCAGCCCTCGTCATCTTTGCCAGAACCTCTTCGCTGGCTGCGACCAGCCGCCAACTCCGGGGCTCTGACAGATGACGATGCGCTACGAGGATAAGGTCGCTCTCGTGACAGGCGCGGGCGCGGGCATCGGCCGGGCCGTCGCCAAACGGCTCGCCAGCGAAGGCGCCGCGATCGTCGCCGTCGATCACAATGGTGAGCGACTCTCCACGGCCCTGCGACAGCTCGCGTCCGCCTCCACCTTGGCGCTCGAATGCGACATCGCCGACGAGGCCGCTGTTCAAGCAGCCGTGGCGGCAACGATCGCCCGCTTTGGCAAGATCGACGTACTCATCAACAATGCCGGCATCGGCGACACGCAGGGCCGCCTGCATGAGGTTCCGCCGGATCGCTGGGACCAGATCATGGCCGTCAATGTCCGCGGTGCATTCCTAATGACGCGGAGCGTGATCCCAGAGATGTTGCGCGCTGGCGGCGGCGCGATCATCAACATGGCCTCGTTAGGCAGTTTCCGCGCCACGGCCGGGGCCAGTCCTTACATCACGTCAAAGGGCGCGATGCTCTCCATGACCCGCGCGGCCGCGCTTGAATATGTCCGCGATAATATCCGTGTGAACGCAGTCTGTCCGGGCACGACGAACACAGAAATCTTGGCAAATCTTCCGCAAGAGCAGATGGAAATGCTCATCGCCCGCATTCCACAAGGTCGGCTTGGCGAGCCGGATGAGGTCGCAGCGCTGGTGGCTTTTCTCGCCTCGAATGAAGCGAAGCATATCACCGGCGGCGCCTACATCATCGACGGAGGCCGCTGTGCCGGCTGATGCGACGCACGAGCGTCAAATGCATCGTGCGAAGCCATCGACGCGCCCCTGATGCAGCCAAATTCTTAGTCCGTTTGCAGGTGTTCGGCACCGCCGCATCACCTTAGATTTCTACCATCACCGTAAACCCGCGATCCGCTGCAAGCTTCGACCAGAAGTCCGCGATTGCGCAGCCGAGGTAAACACAATGACTGGAAAAGTGTCTGACGACCTAGAGGACCGGATCCGTCGTTACGTGTTGCAGCCGGACGGATCGGGCCAATGCCCGTATTCAGCCTATGCCGAATTGCGCTCGGCCGACCCGATCCATCGCACGCCCGATGGCGTCTGGATCGTATCGCAATATGACGCCTACACCACCTTGCTGCGCGATCCCCGCATCAGCCGCCACCAGGCTGCGCTGAAGGAAACCGGCGACACCGCCGGTGCGCGCGAGGACATCAAGGAGGCGGTCGCAGCGTTTCCTTACATGATCCTGAACCAGGACGGCGAAGGTCACATGCGCCTGCGCCGGTTCTTGCGAAACGTCTTCCTTCCGTCGTTCGTCGAAGCCTGGCGCCCGCGCATCGAAGCCGTGGCCAAGGACGTGGTGGATCATGCCTTGACGCTCGACACCTTCGATTTCGTGCAGGAGATCGGCTATCCGATCCCAGAGCGCATCATGAGCGATCTGGTGGGCATCCCCGACAGTCACCGAGCGATCTGGGCGGGTTGGTCCAAGGCGATGACGCGCTTCAGTCGGGCGAAGGGCAACAACGCCCCCGATGTCGCCGTCGTTCAGGACGCGATGGGTAAATTTCATGACTACATGAAGAACTTCATCGCTGAGCGGAAAGCCGCCGGAACGATTGATGGCGACGACATGCTGTCGGTGTTGGTGCGCGCCCGCGAAGAGAAGGATTTCCTTACGGACGAGGAACTCGTGTCGAACATGGTCGCCCTGACCCAGGCGGCGCACGAGACGACGGCGAACTTGATGTCCAACACCATGTCGATCCTGCTGCAGGACACCGCCCTGATGGAGCGCGTGCGCGCTGACCTCGACCTTTTGCCGCGGGTGGTCGACGAGACGCTGCGCACCGAGTCCCCCTCGGTGTCGGTGTTGCCGCGCACGCCGTTGGAAGACATCGATTACGATGGCGTGATCATTCCGAAGGGGGATCGCATCATCTTCCTGACCGCGGCCGCCAATCGTGATCCCGCGCGCTTTGACCGTCCCGAGGAGTTCGACATCGATCGCGAGAATCTCGATCGTCATGTCGGATTTGGCGCGGGACCACACATTTGCATCGGTCAGCACCTCGGCCGGCTAGAGGTCGTCACAGCGTTGCGGGAAATTCTCCCGCGGATGCCGAACCTGAAATTGATCGAAAAGCCCGTGTTCGTTACCGGGCGCGCCCGCCACCTTGAACGCCTCATGGTTCGGAACGCCTAGGTCAGAACCAGGGGAGCAGGTGGATGAAGGTTGCAATTGTAACGGGCGGCGGTACAGGAATCGGAGCCGCCACGGCTAAGGCTTTGGCCAGCCGCGGCGTCAATGTGGTGATCAATCACCTCGGCGACGTCGACCTTGGCGACGCTGAACAAACGGTCCAACAGTGCCGCGCCCTCGGAGCGGACGCCGTCGCGATCCAGGCGGACGTCGGCAAGGACGCGGACTGCCGCAAATTGATCGAGGATTCGGCGGCTCGCTGGGGTCGTCTGGACTATCTCGTCAACAATGCGGGCTATTCCCGCGGGCGTCCACTGGACGATCTCGATTCAGTAGCGGTGGCCGAGTTCGAGCAGGCCTTCGCCGTGAACAGCATCGGACCGTTCTTGCTCAGCCGCTACTCTGTGCCGCACATGCGCGCGGCCGGCGGCGGCGCCATCGTCAATGTGGCATCGATGGCGGGGCTGATTGGTCACGGCAGTTCGCACGGCTATTGCGCCAGCAAGGCGGCAATGATCAATCTGACCCGCTCCTTGGCGCGCGTGCTCGGGCCGGAAATTCGGGTCAATGTCGTGTGCCCTGGCCTGGTCGACACCGAGCATCCCAGGCGCGTCATGGGCGAGCGGTTCCAGGAAGTGATCGACCTCGCCAAACGCCAAAATGTGCTGGGCGGGATCCTCCAGCCGGAGGATATCGCCATACCGATCGTGTTCTTGCTGATGGATGCAGCGCAGATCACCGCTGAAGTGGTCCGCGTCGATGGTGGCGGCCACCTTGGCGGCCGGTAGCGGGCGGCTCCCCTACCCCAGTTCACGCGATCTACTAGCGACCAGTTGCCTGAGATTCCGCCAGTTTCCTGAGATTCCGAAAGAGCGTCCCGTAAGGGATCGCTGCCGTTCGAGAGGCAAACATGCACGCTTCCTTCTTCAAGAGCCTGTCCTATGCGGATATCTGGACCAACGATCTGATCGGCGCGCTCGACATTTTTCACGACGCCTTCGGCTTTCCCGAAACGACGCGAGACAAGGTGGCGACCTACGCCTCGTTCGGGACCGACAATCTCGTGTTCGAATTCGGGCGAGATCCCGTGACCCGGATTGAGATCAATGGGCCGGCCAGCTCCGGCCAGATCGACCGGAAACGGATCGATTATCCCTATATTTTAGAGCGGGTTTACGAGCCGCCGCTGCGGCCGGCCATCCTGCACGCGACGGTGGTCGCCACCCCCAATCTGCCGATCCTGGTTGAACGCCTGCAGCGCCTCGGACTTCGGCACCGCTTCGACAAGGGCGGTGAAAACACCATGGATCGGCTGTGGGTCGGCTTCAGCGCCGACAAACGTGATCCCTTCTATTCCCCGGAAGCCGATGCGGGACTCATGTTCGAGTTCTGGGAAAGCAGCAGCGACGCCGTGGTCTCCAAACTCGTGCCGGTGCGCGGTGCACCGAATGATCTGGCCAGAATCGAGGCCTCGACCATGTTGGTGGCCGATCTCCAGCACCCCCTCACCCTTCTGAAAGCGAATTTCGACTGGGAGCCAAGCCGGGTCTGGCGCGACGGCGCCACGCAGATTGCGGAGTTCAAGTTTGACGATCCCCGAAGCGCGAGCCTGCATTTCATCGCCCCTAGCGACGCTGACAGTCGGCCCGGCAAACACCTAACCCAATGGGGTGCCGGCGCCTATGTCCGGCGCATCGCCTGCAGTGATCTTTCCGGTCGCGAGCAAAGCCTGAGGCGACGTGGCATCGATGTCGAGACAGGTCCGGCGCTTGATGGAAGTGGGCGCAAAGCCGCGCTCGCCTTCGGCGGCCGTCATTTCTACGGCATGATCGAATACGTCGAAGCCTGACCCCCCTCAAACGAGGCGTCCCGAATGGCAAAAATGCTTGCAGGCAAAGTCGCCATCGTGACTGGAGCAGCGCAGGGGATCGGCGCCGCCATCGCTGTTCGCCTCGCCGAAGAAGGGGCGATCACGGTCCTGGTCGACATCAACTTCGGCGGCGTCCAGGCCTTGGCCGCCCAGCTCGCCAGACAAAACCTCACTGCCGACGCCGTCCACGCCGACATGGGCAATGATGACGACATCGCAGTTCTGGCAAAACATGTCATCGACACCCACGGCGGCATCGACATCGTGGTCAACAATGCAGCCTATGTCAGTCCTCTCGATGGCCGCGTGGCCGACACCGGGGTCGAGGTCTGGCAGACGCAGATGATGGTCAATCTGATCGGCCCGGCGATGTTGTCTCGCCGAGCGATCCCATCGATGCTCGCCCGCGGCGGCGGCGCCTTTGTGCACATTTCCTCAGCCGCCGCGATGAAGTCAGAAGACACGCGGGTCTGCTATGCAAGCGCGAAATCCGGGCTCATCGCCATGTCGCGCTCCATCGCCGTCCAATATGGAAAACAGGGTATTCGCAGCAACTGCATCGCGCCGGGCGTCATCCTTACGCCGGCCGCAGGCAAGACCTTTCCGCCGAAAATGGTCGAAATGCTGCGCGAATACACAATGTTGCCGGAGCTCGGAAAACCGGAAGACATCGCCGCGACGGTGCTCTTCATGGTCTCGTCCGCCGGGGCCTATGTGACCGGTCAGGTTCTCACCGTCGACGGCGGGCTTGGCGAATGCCTTAGCCTGTTGCCCGAACTTCGCCGCGCTGGCGCGGCGCAATACGCCCCCAAGAATTGAGGCTGTCGCCCTTGCGCCGCGAGGCGTTCGACGCGCTCCAATCAGACGCGCCGCTCAGAAGACTGCACCGGAACGAGCAGCACACCACAGTCACGTGAACGGCCGACTTTGGGACTGCGATCCGAAAACCACATGTTCTGAGATCACAGCAGCCTAGACTGCATATGACCAGCACCTTGCCTCGCATTTGGACGTGCCTAGTCCAAACGGATGTTACCGCGCTAGGACGACTAGTCTACGAGGAGTACAGGCCTTGGTTACGATGGCCCACTAAATGCACCAAAATAGGGGAGGAATTCCATGCGATGCACTTTGTTTAATCACCTCTTCGTGACGTCGTCGGCCGTCGCAATGTTGGCCGTAGCGGCGCCAGCCTTCGCTGCGGATGCGGATGCGACGCCCGCGTCTTCGACGGCCGCGGCGGCGACTGCACAGACGCAAGAAATCGTCGTTACGGCGCAACGGCGCAAAGAAACCTTGAATGAAGTGCCAACCTCCATTCAGGCTTGGTCCGGCTCGCAGCTGAGCAATTACGGCGTCTCGGACATCTCGGCCCTGACCATGACCACACCAGGCTTCGAAGTCGCCCAAAGCGTCGGCTTCACGCAGCTCTATGTTCGCGGCATCGGCAACGACGTCTTCATTGGCAGCCCCAGCGTCATGACCTATGTGGATGACGTGCCGATCCTGTGGGCCAGCCTGTCCAGCCAAATGGTCGATGTCGAGCGGGTTGAAGTTCTGAAAGGCGCCCAGGGCGGCCTTTACGGCCGTAACGCCACCGGAGGCGTGATCAACATCATCACCAAGCAGCCGAGCACCAGCGGCTTCGCTGCCGACGTGACCGCGGATTACGGCGAAAAGAGCACGGTTCGCCTCGCAGGGTATGTCAACATTCCGCTCACCGACACGACGGCCCTTAGCTTCACCGGCGAGCGCGACACGCACGACCCGTACGTCCAGAACATTACCACGAACCCCAATCCGTTCACTGCGGCGATGTTCCCGGTCACCAATATCGCTGGCCCCGGCACGGCGTCCTTCTTTGGGACTCCGGCTCAGACTGCGGCCCATCTGAACTCGGGCGTGCAACCGCTCAGCGGCTACAACAACGAAGATTTCTATCAACTAGGCTCGAAACTGCTGCTGAAGCCCGCTGATAACATCAAATTTGTGATCGCTGGCGACTACAGCTATCGCGACGACACCAGCAACGTTGGCGAATATACCGGCAACCCCGGACTGGCTCAGGCCGCTCTGTTGATGCCGTATCTGCACGCGATCACTGGCGGCACGCCCAATATCCCCGCGAACTTCTTCCCCACCGTAACGAAGTCGTTCACTACCGCCATGGGGTGGCCGGGCGGCACGACCCAGATGAACGCTGGGGCGTCGGGCACCTTCACCTGGGAAAATCCAGTCTACACCTTCACCTCGATCTCGGCCTACCGTTATCAACGCTTCACGGACAAAGTCGACTACGGTGCGGCGATGATCCCGACGATCGACATGGATCGCTTCGAAAACAAGTCAAAGTATTTCTACCAGGAGTTCCGCTTCGTTTCATCGGCCAAGGGCCCCTTCACCTGGCTCGGCGGCGCGACCTACACTAACTACGAAGTGCGCAACACCACTGCGCTGATCTTCTATCCGCCTGGCCCTCGGACCACAGTGGCTTCGACAAACGATCAGATCGAAAACTGGTCCGTGTACGGTCAGCTTGGCTATGACCTTACGAAGCACGTCAACTTGACGGTTTCAGGGCGCTATGTGGGTGAGACGAACACCGAACAGTTCTTCAACACCGACACCTTGACCAATCCGAACGGCTATGCGCCGGCCAGCGTGGAGTCGAAAGTCTTTTTGCCTTCCGCGACGCTGAAGTATTCACTGGACAATGGCGGCAACGCCTACGTCCGCTATGCTCGCGGGTTCAAGTCTGGCGGCATCAACAACAACCCGCCGGCCCTATTCACCCTGGTGGGCGGCAACCCCAACGAAGGCGCGTTTTACAAGGGCGAATACGTCAATACCTACGAGGTGGGTCTGAAAACGCCGCTGTTTGAACGTGCTGTCCAGCTGTCGGGCGCCCTGTTCTATAACGACTATAAGAACCTGCAGACGACGGTCATTCCCTCCAACCCCGTGATCGCCAGCGGCATCATCAACGCCGGCTCCGCCCGAACCTACGGGGCCGAACTTTCGTTGGATTGGCGAGTGTCGCGGGCGCTGACCGTCGGCACGAACGTGGGTTACCTGAACGCTAAGTACCGGAACTTCAGCTATCCGGGCGACTCGCTGATCAACGCCTTCAACAACAACGGCGATCAGATGCCCTATGCGCCCGAATGGCAGTTCGGCCTGCATGGAAACGTCGATCAACCCATCAATGACCAGTACGCCTTCACCGGTTCGGTGGTCGGCACCTACCAGAGCAAGGAAATCACCGCTTATCCGTACGGTTCGCCGGGCGCGCCGATTACTTCTCAGCCGGGCTACTGGCTTGTGAACCTGCGCGCGGGGCTCCGCACCGCCGATCAGCGCTATGAGCTGGCCATTTTCGCCAAGAACCTGCTCAACCAAGCTTATTACACCAACATCAACAGCTCCAACTACACGGGCGCCACCTACTTCTGGGGCAATCCGCGTATCGTGGGCGTTGAACTCAAGGCGCACTTCTAAGCGTAAAATTCGATTGCTGACGACCTCGGGTGGCGCAGATCTTCTGCGCCACCTTCTTTATTTGCGTCGTAAGCGCCCGGTGACGACCGCCTTCCGTGACGGGGCTGGGATCGGATAGCGGTCGGGCACATGGACGCTGAGGGTAGTGTCCACGAGCGGGGCTTAATGGACACGATCGTAGTGGACGGTAT
>JBFLWS010000010.1:0-107581 GCA_040757715.1 Pseudomonadota bacterium
AGGGCCCTATCACGGCCCACTCCGCGTCCGACAAATCCCCTCGACCCAAGGCGCCCTCCCTCCAAGAGGAATCCTTGAATCACTGCGCCGATGATTTGGGAATCCCTTTTGTCAACAGGGCCTAGAAGTCGACGATATCGTCTTCTCAGTCGACCCGCATCAATCAATCCATGCGATGCCACAAATGTTGCAGGGCATGGCCGAACTATGGAGACATGTTGGCCTTGAAGTCGTGCATAACTTTACAAATGAGCCCTTCGTTACGAGTGACAATCCCGTAATATTCTTTGACCCGGATATTCCAGAAAATGCGATCTTACCTTACACGGTTCGCCCACCCCAAACTCGCGTAGAACTTCTTTTTCCAATTTCACCAACCGTATTACTACGTGGGCGCACAGAAATACCCGCTATGCGTCAAAATGGCCGCTTTCGACACGTAGAAATGACATCTCGATCGGAAGTATGCCGGGTCAATCGCTTTGTTGCTCGTTTTGGGTACAGGTTCGTGTTCGCAAATCACTCCCGATTAGGAGCCTTTGTCTCCAAATATGGGGAATTGTGCCCAACGATCCGCGTCGATTCGTTCCACCATGAAGGCGTGGGCGAATTCATCAAAACACAAATGATTTTTGGATCGCGCCCCCAAAAGCCGAATTGGAACGGCGGCTAAACCAGGATTCTAGCGCTACAGTTTTAACGGTCTTCATTGAGGTCGCGGCCGTCCTTAAAAAAGAGGAGGCCGGCCGCTCCGGGGGAAGCGACCGGCCTGATCGCCGGCAGGGCGACGCCTTGGTGGGGAAAGGCGTCTGGTTACATGTACCGGCGAAGGGATCGCGCGAGTTCAGCCCCGTCGCTGCGACGGGTCTTCTTCTGCTGCGGCTGATAGGCCACTCGCGCATGTTCGATACAGTAGGGGCCGTCCTCGCCCGTGCGACGGCCGCAGAAGCTGAAGCCGTCGGAGGCGGGATCGCCGATGGGCCACTTGCACATGTGGGCGCCGAGGGTGAGCACGGTGGCCGAGCCCGGCTCCTCCGCGCGGAAATAGGCAGGGGCCGGCGGAGCAGCGGGCGCCGGCGTCGCCGGCTCCACCCGGCGCTGAGCCGGCTGGGCGGTCACGGCGGGGCGCGCCGGACGCGGGGCCTTAAACACCGGGCGCTGGGGCTGCGAGGGCGCCGCGCGGCCCGAGAGGCCCAGGCGGTGCACCTTGCCGATCACCGCGTTGCGAGTCACTCCGCCCAGCTGCTTGGCGATCTGACTGGCGCTAAGTCCATCCAGCCACAGCTTTTTCAGCGCCGTGACCCGTTCGTCCGTCCAGCTCAATGAAGCTTCCATGCCGACCCTCAGCCCGAAAAATCACCACAACATCTAGAGGCCGTCAGCTCAGGACCACCCCCGTCACCCACTAGATATCGTAAACAAATGATTACCGACTACAATAGGCGCCACGCAATTCGTCCACAGAAACTACATCTTGAATCGCCTGTCGCGCGAGCGCCAGATTGTCGCGGCCAAATCGAGCTCCAAGCCGGGCCCGCCCCCAAAACGAGGCCACCCTTGCAAAGCGCCCCTGGCGCGCGCACATCAGGGCATGACCGATCAGACCCTGCCGGCCGGCGCTGCGCTTGCGCCTTCTTCCAATCTTGCGTCGTCGCGGGGAAGCCTCGCACCGCGGACCTATCACGGGGTCAACTGGACCGGCCTGCGCACCTTGTACGTGAAGGAGGTGCGGCGGTTCTGGAAGGTGGGGATGCAGACCATCGCCGCCCCGGTGGTCACCACCCTGCTCTATATGATGATCTTCGTGGTGGCCATGAAGGGCGCCCGGCCCATGGTGGAGGGCGTGCCCTTCGCCCAGTTCGTGGCCCCCGGCCTCGTGATGATGGCCATCCTCAACAACGCCTTCGCCAATTCCTCGTCCTCGCTGATCCAGGCCAAGATCATGGGCACGGCGCCGGACTTCCTCACCCCGCCCCTGTCGCCGTTCGAGCTCGCCGCAGGCTTCAGCCTGGGCGCGGCCACGCGTGGCGTGCTGGTGGGGGCGGTGACGGCGGCCTCAGTGTGGCCCTTCGCCCAGTTCAGCCTGGCTGACGGTCTGGCGGTGGTGTTCTACGCCGCCATCGCCTCGCTGATGATGGCCTTTGTCGGCGTGCTCACCGGGCTCTGGTCGGAGAAATTCGACCACCTGGCGGCGGTGACCAACTTCATCGTCATGCCCATGACCTTCCTGTCGGGCACCTTCTACAGCGTCAGCGCCCTGCCCGAGCCGTTCCGCTCGGCCTCGCGCTTCAACCCGTTCTTCTATCTGATCGACGGATTCCGCTACGGCTTCACCGGTCATGCGGACGGCTCGCTCGCCATCGGCGCGGCCTATGTAAGCGCCCTGACCCTGATCCTCGGCTTCGTCTGCTGGCGCCTGTTCAAGATCGGCTGGCGGCTGAAGTCGTAGAGCACTGCCGAAAAGTGGGAGCGCCTATACGAAAAAAGCGGGCCCAAAGGACCCGCTCGATCGCAACGCCGCGCTGGAAGATCAGCGCTTGGCGGTGAAGCCGGCGAACTTGGCGTTGAAGCGCGACACGCGGCCGCCGCGATCCAGCAGGGTCTGGTTGCCGCCGGTCCAGGCCGGGTGTGTGTTCGGGTCGATGTCGAGGTTCAGCACCGCGCCTTCCTTGCCGTAGGTGGAGCGCGTCTTGTAGGTGGTGCCATCGGTCATCACCACGGTGACGAAGTGATAGTCGGGATGCGTGTCTTGTTTCATCGCTGGGTCCAACCGACCTGAGGTGAATGGCGAAAATAGCAAGGCCCGCCGGGAAGGCGGGCCGCCAAGGCGTGGGGGTCTACACCAAAGCCCCCGCGGTGCGCAAGGGGCGCCGGCGATTTCCCGGCTCAAGAGGGTAAGATGAGCGAAGGCGCAGGCGTCAACGGAACAACAGGCGGGGCGAGCGAAGCCGTAGGGCGCCCCGGCGCGGGCCAGCTGCTGATGCAGTCCATGACGGCGGCTCGAGAAAAACGCAGCAAGTCCAAGGACCTGAAGCCGCTCTCCGTGCTCTGGCCCTTGCTCATGGCCCACAAGACGGAGTTCGTCCTCGCGGCCCTGTTCCTGCTCGGGTCCAGCGCCGCCACCCTGGGTGTGCCGGCGGTGCTGCGACTGGCCATCGATCGCCACTTCGCCAACGCCTATTTCCTCGCCGCCATGGGCGTGGCGCTGCTGCTGGCCCTCGCCACCGCCTTGCGCGCCTATTTCGTCACCCGCCTCGGCGAGCGGGTGGTGGCGGACCTGCGCACCAAGGTCTATGGCCACGTTTTGGGGCTCGATCAGGCCTTCTTCCTGGAGATGCGCACCGGCGAGGTGCTGTCGCGCCTCACCACCGACATGGCCATCGTCGAGACCATGGCGGGGGTGTCGCTCTCCATCTCCCTGCGCAACGCCTTGAACCTGATCGGCGCAGTGGGCCTGCTGTTCTTCATCAGCTGGAAGCTGACCTTGGGCGTGCTGGCCATCGTGCCCGCCGTGATCGTGCCCCTGTTTCTGGTGGGCGGGATGGTGCGGCGGCTGTCGGTGCGGGCGCAGGATCGTCTCGCCGACGCCGTGGCCTACGCCGGCGAGACCCTCGACCAGCTGGAGACGGTGCAGGCCTTCGGCCGCGAGCAGGCGGCGGGCGGGGCCTTCGCCCGGGCCGTGGAGACGGCCTTCCGCGCCTCCATGATCCGCATGCAGGCGCGCAGCGTCATGACCGGGCTCGTCATGAGCCTGGTGTTCGTCGGGGTGGCCGCGGTGCTGTGGCTCGGCGTTCAGTCCGTGCAGGCGGGCGAGATCAGCTATGGCGTGCTGACCCAATTCCTCATCCTCTCGGTGGTGGCCGCAGGCTCGGTAGGCCAGCTCGGCGAAGTGTGGGGCGAGATCCAGAAGGCCGCCGGGGCCATGGAGCGCGTTCAGGCCCTGTTGGCGGCAAAGCCCCGGATCGCCGCCCCCGCCCATCCCCGGCCCATGCCCGTGCCAGCCCGGGGCGAGGTGGTGTTCGATCAGGTGAGCTTCGCCTATCCCAGTCGCCCCGACTTACCGGCCCTCGCCGGCTTCTCCCTCGCCGTACGCCCGGGGGAGACCGTGGCCCTGGTGGGCCCTTCCGGCGCGGGCAAGAGCACCGTGCTGCGCCTCCTCCTGCGCTTCTACGACCCCACCGCCGGGCGCATCCTGCTGGACGGGGTGGACCTGCGCGACGCCGATCCGGCTGAGGCGCGCCAGCGCCTGGCCATCGTGGCCCAGGACGCCTCGCTGTTCTCCGGCTCGGCCCTCGACAACATCCGCTTCGGCCGGGCTGAGGCCTCTGACGACGAGGTGCGCGCGGCGGCCCGCGCCGCCGAGGCGGAGGGCTTCATCACCCAGCTGCCGAGGGGCTTCGACCATCCCCTGGGCGAGCGCGGCAAGAGCCTCTCCGGCGGCCAGCGCCAGCGCCTGGCTATCGCCCGGGCCCTGGTGCGCGACGCCCCGGTGCTGCTGCTGGACGAGGCCACCAGCGCCCTCGACGCCGAGAACGAACGGCTGGTGCAGCTGGCCTTGGACGAAGCCATGGCCGGGCGCACCACCCTCGTCATCGCGCACCGCCTGGCCACCGTGCTGCGGGCTGATCGGATCGTGGTGATGGAAGACGGCCGCGTGGTGGAGGAGGGCCGTCACGCCGAGCTCAAAGAAAAAGGCGGGCTATACGCCCGCCTTGCAGAGCTGCAGTTTTCGGCCGGGGTGTGACCCCGCCGAGGGGGAGGAGCTTTTAGAATTCTTCCCAATCGTCCTTGGCGGCGCTGGGGGCCGGGCTCGACACGGTCATGGGCGCCGGAGCCGGCTTGGGCGCTGCGCCGCCGCGGCCGGTGGTCTTCAGGGCCGGCGCGGTTCGAGCCGGCGCGGGGCTGGGCGCCCGGTGCGCCGGCGGCGCCGCACGGTAGGTGTCCGCGCCCACGTTGAAGCGACGGAACAGCTTGGCCAGGGCGTCGGCTTCGTCCGCCAGGCTGCGGATGGCCGCCGAGGTCTGTTCCACCATGGCCGCGTTCTGCTGCGTCACCTGGTCCATGGAGTTGACCGCGGTGTTCACCTCGCTGAGACCGTTGGCCTGCTCCTTGGAGCTGGCGGCGATCTCGGCCACCAGGTCGGTCATCTCGGCCACCTTGGCTGCGATGCTTTGCAGCGCCTGACCGGTGCGGCCGACCCGCTCCACGCCGGCGCTCACCTGCTGAGTGGAGGCGGCGATGAGGCCCTTGATCTCCTTGGCGGCCTCGGCCGAGCGTTGGGCGAGGGCCCGCACTTCCTGGGCCACCACCGCAAAGCCACGCCCGGCGTCGCCAGCTCGAGCCGCTTCCACGCCCGCGTTGAGGGCTAGGAGGTTGGTCTGGAAGGCGATCTCGTCGATGACGCCGATGATCTGATTGATCTGACGGGCCGACTGCTCGATCTCGCCCATGGCCTCCACGGTCTCGCGCACCACCACGCCGGAGCGTTCCGCCTCGGCCTTGGCCGACATGACGGTGGCGCGGGCGTGGTCGGCGCTTTCGGCGGTCTTGTTCACCGTGGTGGTGACTTCCTCCACCGCCGCAGCCGTCTCTTCGAGCGTGGCGGCGGTCTGTTCGGTGCGGCGCGACAGGTCGTCGGAGGCGCGGCTGATCTCGGTGGCGCTGGACTGGATGGCCGAGGTGTTGGACGACACCACCTTCAGGGCGTCCTGCAGCTGGGTCATGGCCTCGTTGAAGTCCTGGCGCAGCTTTTCGTAGTCGCCGGCGAACTGGGTGTTGATGCGGAAGGTGAGATCGCCCGAAGCGAGCTTCTCGAGGCCCTCGGCCACCGAATTCACCACCATCTGCTGCTGACGCACCGATTCGGCGCGGGCCGATTCGGCGCGGGCGCGTTCCTCTTCCACCGCCTGAGCCGACTGCTCCTGCTGCGAGCGCAGCTGGGCGATGTGACGCTGATTGGTGCGGAACACCTCCAGCGAGCGGACGATGGCGCCCAGTTCGTCGCCGCGCGCGAGCGGGGCGAGGTCGGCGTTCGTATCGCCCTTGGCCAGCTGCTCGGTGGCGCGGGCGATCTTTTCGATCGCCCGGCGCAGCGGCATGACAGAGGCGAGGGTGATGCTCAGCACCAGCAGCAGGGTCATCAGCGACAGGACCACCAACAGCGCCTGGGCGCGACCAGCGCCGGCCAGACTGGCCTGCGAACGGGCGTCGGTGTTCTTGGCCTGCTCAGCCACCAGGGCGGCCAGGCGGGCGCTCATCTTCTGATAGGTGTCTTCGAAGGGCGCGACGAAGGTCGCCGCTGTGGAGAAGTCCACGCCCACCATGGCGCCCACGGCGTCCATGGCGCTGCGGCTGTCGGCCACGTCCTTGATCAGGGCGTCAAATTGCGGCCGTTGCGCCGGGTCCACCTGAGCGCGGAGCGTCTTCAGCTCTTTCTGGATCGAGTCCATCTCGCTGAGCAGGCTCTGCATGTCCCCGTCCAGCTTGTTGACCTGAATATCGGCCGCCTTGTGGGTCAGGATCATGTAGAGCTTGCCGTGCGCATTGGAGATGCGCTGATCGATGGCCTTCAGCTGCATCGTTTCAGGAAAATCCCGTTGCACGATCTGTTTCAGGTCGTTGGCCTGACCCGATTGCGAGGCGATCGTCACCAACGCCACGACGGCGAGCATGACGGCGGCGAAGATCGGCGCGAAGCCCATCTTGATCAGGATCGGCAGATCTTTGAGCTGACTGAAATTCATAAGGCTCCCCTCCGTGGCACGGCGAACCACCACGTCTGGTGTGGGAGCTAATCTGAATTTGCCTAACAACCTGGAAACGCTGTTTTGGATTCGCCCGATTCTCTGCGCTTGAGACGCAAAATGCGCCTTAAGGCGAATTAACCAAACTCCATAACTACGATTTTACGCCCCTTCGTCACAAATGGCGGCATAAGTTCGAATTTGGAGGTCAACTTGAAGACGCTTACGACGATCGCCGCCATCCTGGCTTCTACGATGCTTGGACAATCCGCCCTGGCCGCCTCGGCTTTCCAGGATCACGTGGATCACTGCCTGGATAAGTTCGCCAACACCCGCGACTCCGCCAGCGTCATGCTTCAGTGCAGCGCCGGCGACGGCAAGCTGTCGGATTGCAAGGTGGTGGAAAACAGCGCCCCGGGCCGCGGCTTCGACAAGGCCGCCCTGTGCGTGGCCGAAAAGCTGCCCATGGGCGCCAAGACTGGCGACATCAAGGTGCCGGTCCGCTTCGCGGGTTCCTAGAGCATTTTCCGAAAAGTGGGAACCGGTTTTCGGGTAAAAATGCTCTAGATTCAATGAGTATGAGCAAATCCGATTCTGTTTGATCGGATTTTGCTCTAGGCCCCGGAAGCTGCGGGGGTGGTTGCGCGCCGCCCCCGCGCCTGCCTCATTCCGCCTCCCCCGCCTTGAGGAACCAGACCTTGGCCGCGCCATAGTCGCGTTCGTCGAGCCGTGTGAGGCCCGGCGGAGGCTCGACCACTTCATCCGCCGCCGTCTCCAAAACGATCACCGCGCCGGGACTGAGCCAGTCGCCGGCCAAGAGCGCGTGCAGCGCCCGCTCGCCCAGGCCCTTGCGATAGGGCGGATCTAAAAAAGCCAGGTCGAACGCCGGGCCCGCCGATCCGGGCCTTGGCCCCAGATCCGTGGCGTCGCGGCGATGCAGCCGGGTGGCGCCGAAGAGGCCGAACGCCTCGATGTTCTCGCGGATGGCGCCCCGCGCCCGGTCGTCGGTCTCCACGAACAGACAGAAGTCGGCGCCCCGCGACAGGGCCTCCAGCCCGAGCGCGCCCGATCCGGCGAACAGGTCGATGACCCGCCGCCCCGAAAGCCCCGGCGACCAAGCGGCGTGCTCCAGGATATTGAACACGGCCTGTCGCGCCCGATCGGACGTCGGCCGCGTGGCCTGCCCGTCCGGCGCCTGCAAGCTTTTGCCGCGAAAGCGGCCCGCGACGATGCGCATCAGCGTCTCCTGCTGCGCCGGAACAGGATTCGGACCCGGACCTGCCGCGCGATGTTCACGATGTTCAATTGCGGCTCTTTCGCTTTGCCGCGGTTTACTCCACTAAACACCTATCCCCCAGCGACGTTTGAGATGAGATCGCCGCATTTAGATCACTGGCTGAACCTCGTCGACCGGCCGGCGTTTCTCGCCGCGCTCGGGCCGCACGATCGCGAGTTCGGCCGGGTTGTGGGTCTGCCCCTGCTGGCCGTGGCGGCCGCGGCGGTGATCGGCGGCGTGGCCTTTGTTCTGGTCATGCCGCTGAACGGCCTGCTGCTGCACTGGTTTTCCCCCGGAGCAGCCTCCGCGCCGATCACCGGCGTCACCTTGCGTCGCCTGGATGCGGCCGTAGGCCTGGTGGGCGAGACGGCGCGTCTCTTGACCACGGCGCCGGGGTTCATCGGGCTTTGCGTGGCCGTCCCGCTGGTGGGTGCGTTCTTGATGCGCCGGCCGGCGAGGTCCTGGTTCACGGGCGCGCCTCAGTTTCGCTGGCGGCTGATGGTGTCCGGCTTCGGGCTTTATGCAGCGATCACGGCCGCGGGCATGGCGTTGGAGGGGCTGGCGTCCGGCTTTCCCAAAAGTCCGCCCCTGTTCCAGTCCGACGAGAGCTTCACCGTGCGTGGGCTTTATCTGCTGGCCACCGTGGCGGTGTTGGCCGCCGCCGCCGCCGCCGAGGAGCTGGTGTTCCGCGGCTGGCTGATGCAACAGACCGCCGCCTTCACCCGCAGTCTACCCCTAATCGTAGGCGCCAACGCCGTGCTGTTCGCCGCCATGCACCTGGATTCCGACCCGGCGCAGAACCTGGTGCGCTTCACCGCCGGATTGGTCTATGGCCTGGTGGCGCTGCGCCTGGGTGGGCTGGAGTTCGGCATCGGCCTGCACGCCGCCAACAACGTGATGATCGCCCTTTTTCTGCACCCCTTGACCGAGACCGCGCTCACTTCGCGCATGGGGCTCGGCGAGCTCATGGTGCAGATGGGGGTCTCCCTGTCCGGACTGGTCTTGGCAGAGCTCGTGTCGCGCCAGCCGCGCCTGCGCTTCTGGGCCGGGCTCGCCGAACCCGACCGCTAGAGCAAAATCCGTTCGAACTGAATCGGATTTTGCTCATAATCAATTGAATCTAGAGCATTTTTTGCCCGAAAACCGGTTCCCACTTTTCGGAAAATGCTCTAGCAGGTCTATTTGGGGGCGCGCGGCTTGGGCTTCGGCTTTGCCGGACCCGTGCGCTTCTTCGGCTTGGCCCAACCGGGCTTGTAGGTCTTGGCCGGCTTCGCCTCCCCCGCCGCCGCCCCAGGCTTGGCAGACTTCGCGCCCGTGGCCGCGCTGGCGCGACGCTGGGCGGAAGGCTTCGCGGCCGGCATGAGCTTCTCCCCCACCGGCCGATCGCCGCTGGGCAGGTTGGCCGGAGCGATATGATCGGCCAGCAGCTCGCGGATCACCCGCGGCCCCACCTCCTCCACGGCGCCGGACTCCAGCGTGGCGAGGGCGAAGGGGCCGTAAGCCAGGCGGATCAACCGGTTCACCTTCAAGCCGAGCGATTCCAGCACCTTGCGAACTTCGCGGTTCTTGCCCTCGCTCACCGCCACGGTGATCCACACATTGGCCCGGCCGGTGGATTCGGTGCGCGTGACCTTGTCGAGGCGCGCCTCGATGGCGCCGTAGTGGACTCCGTCCACGGTGACCCCGTCCTTCAGCCGATCGAGCTTGTCCTGGGTCACCGCCCCATAGGCTCTCGCGCGATAGCGGCGGACCCAGCCGGTGGCGGGCAGCTCTAGCGAGCGGGCGAGGGAGCCGTCGTTGGTGAGCAGCAGCAGGCCCTCGGAATTGATGTCCAGCCGGCCCACCGAGATCACCCGCGGCATCCCCGCCGGCAGGGCGCCGAACACCGTGGGCCGCCCGGCCGGGTCCTTGTGCGTGGTCAAGAGGCCCACCGGCTTGTGATAGCGCCAGACCCGGGTGGGCTCGGCGTTCTCCACCACCTCACCGTCCACGGTGAGGATGTCCGCCGGGCCGATCTTCACCCCCGGCTCGTTGAGCACGCGCCCGTTCACCGCCACGCGGCCCTCGGCGATATAGCGCTCCACGTCCCGGCGGGAGGCGACCCCGGCGCGGGCCAGCGCCTTGGCCACCCGCTCGCCGGCGGCGTCGCTGGCGACGGCGGGCCGGCTTTTCGGAGCGGGAGATGACGATTTGACGGGCCCAGCGGCGGCGCCCTCTTGACGAGCGGGCGGGCGGCGGGCGCCTTGGCGGCGATGTTCGACCATGATCTTTCCTACATGCGCATCGCGCTCGATCTAGCGCAAGCCGCCGCGGACGCGGGCGAGGCGCCCATCGGCGCGCTCATCGTCGATCCGGCCACGGGCGAGGTGATCGCCAAGGCCCACAACGCCCCCATCGCCGGCCACGACCCCACCGCCCATGCGGAGATCCTGGCCTTGCGCGAGGCGGCGGCGAAGCTGGGCAATTACCGGCTCACGGGCCTGACCCTCTATGTCACCCTCGAGCCCTGCGCCATGTGCGCCGGGGCGATCAGCCACGCCCGCATCGGCCGCCTGGTTTATGGCGCAGACGACCCCAAGGGCGGGGCGGTGGCGCACGGCCCGCGCTTCTTCGAGCAGCCCACCTGCCATTGGCGCCCCGAGGTGCAAAGTGGCGTGCTGGCGGAGGAGAGCGCCGCGCTGCTGCGCGCCTTCTTCCGCGAGAAACGTCAGAACCAGCCGGCCTTGCGCAAGCCCGGCGCATAGCTGCGGCTCACCGGCGCCTCGACTCCGGAGTGCAGCACCAGCATCGCCCGGCCATCGCCGCGCCTGGCCTCCACCACCGCCGCCTTGGCCACCCACCAGGAGCGGTGCGTGCGCGCGCCCTCAAGACCCGCCAGCTCATCCACCGCGTCGGCCAGGCGCATGAGGATCAGGTCCTGGCCCTTGGAGGTGTGCAGGCGCAGATAATGGTCCTCGGCCTCCACGGCATAGAGCTCCGCCCCGGCGAGGCGCGGCGGCAGGCGCTCAAGAAATTTCACCGACGTCGGCGAGGCGGCGGCCCCCGTCAGCGCCTCGGGCGCCGGTCGCTCGGTGAGATAGTTGAGGGCGGTGGCGCCCGCCGACACCACCCACACCGGTCCCAGCAGGACAAGCCAGGTCTGCGGGACCAGCGGCGAGGCGAACAACAATCCATTGCTCAGCCACACCAGCGCCGACATGGGGATCGCCACCGCCAGCGACACGAACAGGCCTTGACGCCAGACATCGCCGCCGAACCAGCGCCGTGCGCGCGCCCGCGGCCCGAGCGTTCCGCCAATCAATGCGCCGCAGCTGGCGAGGCTGACCCAATAGACCAGCCGCAGCGCCAGGGGCGCGGCGCCGGTGCCGAGCGCCCCCACAAGGGCCAGAAACACCCCCGCGACAAAGGTGACGCTGAGACTGCGCGCCATTGGCGAAGCGCGAACGGCGGCGCCGAGCCGCTCGCGTAGGCGATCTGTCGCTTGACGCATCGGCGGCTGCACGCGCTGCGAATTTCCCTCATCAGACCACGACGCGCCTCGGCGCCGCTCGACCCATGCATAACCCGGAATCGCCGCATGACCACCACCTCGCCTGCCCTGCTCGCCCCGCCCAAGCATAGGGGCCTCCGTCGATGGCTCGCCATGGGAGTGATTGGCTCCGGCCTCGTGGTGGTGGCGACCCTGGCGGTGCTGAACGGCGCGCATCCTCATCTGCCTGATCTCTCCCTGCTGAACGGGCAGCCGCCCGCGATCCTGACCCACCTGGCCGGCGCCCTCCTCGCGCTCGGACTTGGGGTGGTGCAGCTCGTCGGCCCCAAGGGAACCACAGCGCATAGACTGCTGGGCTGGAGCTGGTGCTTGCTGATGCTGGCCGTGGCCGGCTCGTCGCTCTTCATTCACGTGTTAAACCGAGGCGGGTTCAGCCTTATTCACATCCTGAGCGCCTGGGTGCTCATCGCCACGCCGCTGGCGATCTTGGCGGCGCGCCGCGGCAAGATCGCCGCCCACGCGAACTTCATGCAGGGCCTGTTCTATTTCGGCCTGATCACCGCCGGGATCTACACCTTCTTCCCCGGCCGGCTCATGTGGCGGCTCTTCCTCGGGTGATTGGCGAAGGCGCTTGCTAAGTCCAAAATTCCCTGTCAACTCGGGCGCATGACCGCCACGCGTAAGAAGAGCGGCGTGCCCAGCCGCGGCCGTCCGCCCAAGTCCGCCGCCACACCCGACCTTCGGGAAAAGATCCTGGACGCCGCGGAGGACCTGTTCGCTCGGCACGGCTTCTACGGCGTCACCACCCGCCAGGTGGCCCGGGAGGCGGGGGTGGACGTCGCCCTCACCCATTATTACTTCGGCACCAAACGCGGCCTGTTCGACGCGGTGTTCCATCGCCGGGCGGAGATTCTCAACGCCGACCGCATGGCCCTGCTGAACGCCTATGAGGCCGCGCACGGCGCGGCCATGACCGCGGAGGGCGCCATCAGCGCCTTCATGGAACCGCTGTTCGTCCGCTCCCTGTCGGCGGATCACGGCTGGAAGAGTTACTTCGCCCTGGTGGCCCAGGTGAACAACACGCCGCATTGGGGCGGCGAGACCATGACTCGCTTCTTCGACCCGGTGGTGCAGCGCCTGATCGACGTGCTCAGCAAGGCCCTGCCGCAGGCCGAGCCGCGCGACCTCTATTGGGGCTATCAGTTCCTCACCGGGGCCATGATGCTGGCCTTTTCCGAGACCGGCCGGATCGATCTTCTATCGCGCGGCCTTTGCCGCTCCAGCGACCTGGAAGCGGTGCGTGCGCGGCTGGTCGCCTTCTGCGCCGCCGGCATTTGCGACATCGTCGAACGACGCACGCCGTCGCCCTCCAACGACGCCAGCGCCTGACCCAAGGTCAAGACTGTCACAGGCGCGACATGTGGCGCCATTTCATCGCTCGCTGAAAATCGATGCGTTAGGCCTCCGATCCCCCTTCCACTCGGCCAAAAATCAGCAAATGGTGAATATGCACCGCTAACGTCACAAGTGCGGGCGAAATCATCGGGCTTGGGCGCACCTCCGCGCCATGGCCGTAGGGAGGACAAATGACGATCAAATCCGCTTGGCGAGCCGCGCTGCTCGCCAGCGCCGCGGCTGTGTCCGTGAGCGCGCCCACCTTCGCCCTGGCCGCCGCCGCCGCGGATAAGGACTCGACTGAGACCGTAGTGGTCACCGCCCGCCGGCGCGACGAAGCCCTTAAGGACGTTCCGGTGGCCGTGTCGGCCTTCAACGCTCAACTGCTGGACACCGTCGGCGCCCGCAACATCACCGACCTCGGCAAGAACACGCCCAACGCCACCATCGAAGTGGCTCGCGGCACCAACTCCACCCTGATCAGCTACATTCGCGGCGTGGGTCAGCAAGACCCGCTGTGGGGCTTCGAGCCGGGCGTTGGCCTCTATGTGGACGACGTCTATTACGCCCGCCCGCAAGCCGCGGTGCTCGACATCTTCGACGTGAAGGACATCGAAGTGCTGCGCGGCCCGCAAGGCACGCTCTATGGCCGCAACACCATCGGCGGCGCTATCAAGTATTCTACCGCTCGCATCGGCGACACGCCGGAGCTGTTCCTCAAGGGCACCGTGGGCACCTGGGGCGAGCATGATGAACAGGCCAGCTTCAAGCTGCCGCTGGACAGCAAGTGGGCGGCGGGCGGCGCCGTAGCCAAGTTCGACAACAGCGGCTGGGGCAAGAACCTCAACACCGGCGTGCGCACGGACAACCGCGATGTGACCGCCCTGCGGGGCACCGTCGAGTTCAAGCCCACCGACACGCTGTTCTTCCGCTTGAACGGCGACCGCGTCATCGACAATTCCAACGCCAACAACGGCCACCGGATGCTGCCGTCGCTGCCGGCCGGCTACCTCCCGTTGCCCAACGTCTACAACACCTACGCCGGCGCGGGCGACAAGAACACGGTCTCGTCCAGCGGCGTGTCGTTCCTCGGCCAATGGACGATCGACGACAAATGGACCGGCAAGTCGATCACCGCCTACCGCACCGGCAGAACGGACGGCAATATCGACTTCGACGACACGCCGCAGCCGCGACTGGACATTCCCGCCCAGTACCGCGACCGCCAGTTCACCCAAGAATTCCAGCTGAACTACGCCGGTCCGCAGCTGCACGCGGTGGGCGGCCTGTTCTTCCTCGACGCCACGGCTCAGGGCGCGTTCGATTCGGTGCTCGGCAACTTCAATCTCACCGTCTTTGACGGCGGCTATGTGATCACCAAGTCCATCGCCGCCTATGTGGACGGCAGCTACGACCTCACCGATCGCCTGCAAGTGTCGCTGGGCGGCCGCTGGACCTCGGACGAGAAGACCGGCCACGTGCTGCGTCAAACCTATCTCGGCATCCGCAGCCCCTACTTCGGCGACAGCTCGGCGGTGCTGCTGGGCACCAACACCAATTACCAGAACAAAAAGACCTTCGATAAGTTCACGCCGAAGGTCAGCGCCACCTACAAGCTGACGTCGCAGGTTTCGGCCTATGGCTCGATCAGCGAGGGCTTCAAGTCGGGCGGCTTCGACATGCGCGGCGACGCCACGCTCTATCCCAACACCGTCAACGGCTATCGTCCGGAAACGGTCACCACCTACGAACTCGGCCTGAAGGGCTCGGCGTTCAATCGTCACCTGTTCTTCTCCTCGGCCATCTTCGATTCCGAGTACAAGGATCAGCAGATCACCACCCAGTACGCCTCGACCACGACGCCGGGCAAAATCGCCTCGGTGGTGGACAACATCGGCTCCTCGACCATCAAGGGCTTCGAGTTCGAAGGCACGCTCAAGGTCCTGCATGACCTGAGCGTCACCGCCGCGCTCGGCGTCTTGGACGCCAAGTTCAACAAGTACCTGGCCTTTATCCCGGGCACCGGCGTGGTGGACGTGTCCAGCCAGCGTCACTTCGCCATGACGCCGAAGACCACTGCCGCCCTGCGGGCCACCTGGACCCACGACTACGGCCACTACGGCCGCATCGCCGTGACGCCCTCGGCTTCGCTGCGCAGCAACATGCAGATCTATGAGATCGCGAACCCGATCCTCGACCAGAAGGGCTACGCTCTGGTGAACGCGGATGTCGTGTGGACCTCGGAAAGCGGTCGCTACGAAGTCGCCCTGCGCGGCAAGAACATCCTCGACGAGCGCTACCGCACCGGCGGCTACAACTTCCCGGGCATTCTCTATGGCAACTCGGTGACCGCCTTCTACGGCGCGCCGGCCAGGGTGACCCTGTCGGCCTCGGCCCGCTTCTAATGTAAGCCCTCCCTGAGGCTGCGGCGGCGATCGGAGACGGTCGCCGCCGTTTTTCTTTGCTCATGACATCGGAGGGTTCATGGCGTCGCCCAAGCCCCACGCCCCCATCAGCCCCAGCCGCCGCGGCTGGATCCTGGCGCTGTTGATCCTCGCCTACACCTTCAACTTCATCGACCGGCAGATCGTCGGCATCCTCGCCGGCCCCATCAAGGCCGAGCTGCACCTGTCGGACACCGAGCTCGGGGTCATGGGCGGCCTCTCCTTCGCGCTCTTCTATACGGCGCTCGGCCTCCCCATCGCCTTGCTGGCGGATCGCTGGAGCCGCACCTGGATCATGACCATCGCGCTCACCCTGTGGAGCGCCTGCACCGCCGCCTGCGGCCTGGTGGGTAATTTCTCGCAGCTGTTCCTCGCCCGCATGGGGGTAGGGGTGGGCGAGGCGGGGGGCGTCGCCCCCGCCTATTCGCTGATCTCGGACTATTTCCCCAAGGAGGCCCGGGCCCGGGCCCTCGCCGTCTACGCCTTCGGCATTCCCATCGGCAGCGCGCTTGGGGTGGTGTTCGGCGGGCTCATCGCCCATGCCGTGAACTGGCGCGCGGCCTTTCTCATTGTCGGCGCCGCGGGTGTGCTGCTGGCGCCGGTGCTGCGCGCCGTGCTGAAGGAGCCGCCGCGGCAAAAATCTGACGTCGGCGCGGGCGCGACGGGCGATCTTGGCGCCCTCATCAAGAAGCCGAGCTTCTGGCTCATCTCCCTCGGCGCCGCGGCCAGCTCCATCAACGGCTATGGCCTGATGTTCTGGCTGCCCTCCTTCTTCAAGCGCAGCCTGCACCTCGGCCTGGTGGAGACCAGCTGGTACTTCGGCGCCATCCTCTTCATTGGCGGCATGGCCGGCATCTGGGCCGGAGGCTGGATCGGCGACCGAGGGGCGCGTCGAAATCCGGCGGCGTTGCTGCTTGTACCCGCCATCGCCTTTGTCGTCTCGGCCCCGGCCTATGCCGCGGCCATCCTGCAGCAGGACCCGCTGATCGCCTTCCCGCTGTTCGTCCTGCCGCAAGCCCTGGCGCTCGCCTGGCTGGGCCCCGTGACCGCGGCGGTGCAGCATCTTACGCCCGCCCGCAGCCGCTCCATGGCCTCGGCGGCGTTCTTGTTCATCAACAATCTGGTGGGCATAGGCGTCGGCACGGTGGCCATCGGCGCGCTCTCCGACTCCCTCAAGCTGCGCTTCGGCGATGAGGCGCTGAAAGTGTCCATCCTCGCCGGCCTCGGCTTCTACCTCGTCGCGGCGTTGCTTTTCGGCCTCGCGGCGCGCAACCTGAAGCGCGACTGGGTCGATTAGGCCTGAAGGTGGGGAGAGCGGCGTGGAGCTGATCAGACTGGCGATCGTCATCGTGGCGGCGGGGGTCCTGGCCTCCTTCACCGATTGGCTGTTCATGGGCGTGATCAATCACAAGCTCTACGAACAGCACCCCGAGGTCTGGCGCGAAGGCCGACAGGAGCGAAACAAGATCATCGTCTCGACCCTGTGGGGCGCTCTCGGGTCCGCCGCCTTCGCCGCCCTCGGTTATCGCCTGGGCGTACATGGCGTGGTGGACTGGCTGCTGAGCGCGGTGCTGGTCTGGGCGGCGGGCCCTGCGCCCCTGTTGGCCATGAATGTGGTGTGGATGAAGTTCCCCGCCGGGCTCGGCCACAGCCACGCCGCGGGTTGGCTCGCCCGATTTGTCATCACCGGATTGCTCGCAGCGCTCATTCTTTGAACGGTTTTGCGACCAATTCGCGGGATGGGCGACGCAGAGCTCCTGCGACTGTCGTCTAAGCCTTCTGAGTGTTGCGCCACAGGGAAGGGGCGCCTATAAGCGTCCCGCTCGCAAAGACCCGCGTCGCTCAGCCCCCGACCGTATCGATGAACATTCACGAACACCAGGCCAAGGCCGTCCTCGCCGAGTTCGGCGTCCCCGTTCCGCGCGGCTTCCCCGCCTTCACCGTCAAGGACGCCGTGAAGGCCGCCAAGGACCTCAAGGGGACCAAGGTCTTCGTGGTCAAGTCGCAGATCCACGCCGGCGGCCGCGGCAAGGGCAAGTTCGAAGGCCTGCCCGCCACCGCCAAGGGCGGCGTGCGCGTCGTCGCCTCGGTGGATGACGTGAAGAAGAACGCCGAGGAGATGCTTGGCCGGGTTCTCGTCACCCACCAGACCGGCCCCAAGGGCAAGCAGGTGAACCGCCTCTATATCGAGGAAGGCGCCAACATCGCCCGCGAACTCTATCTGTCGCTGCTGGTGGATCGCGAGACCAGCCACGTGGCGGTGGTCGCCTCCACCGAAGGCGGCATGGACATCGAAGACGTGGCGCACTCGACCCCCGAGAAGATCGTCACCTTCCCCATCGACCCGGCCACCGGCGTCTTCCCGCACCATGGCCGCCATCTGGCCAAGGCGCTGAAGCTGGAAGGCGATCTCGCCAAGCAAGGCGCCAAGCTGCTCAGCCAGCTCTACGCGGCGTTCGTGGCCAAGGACATGGCCATGCTGGAGATCAACCCGCTCATCGTCACCGGCGAAGGCCAGCTGCGCGTGCTCGACGCCAAGGTCAGCTTCGACGACAACGCCCTCTACCGCCACGAGGACATCCGGGCCCTTCGCGACCTCTCTGAAGAAGATGCGAAGGAGATCGAGGCCTCCAAGTTCGACCTGTCCTACATCGCCCTCGACGGCGAGATCGGCTGCATGGTGAACGGCGCGGGTCTGGCCATGGCCACCCTCGACATCATCAAGCTCTATGGCGCCGAGCCGGCCAACTTCCTCGACGTGGGCGGCGGCGCCTCCAAGGAAAAGGTCACCGCGGCGTTCAAGATCATCACCGCCGACCCCAACGTGAAGGGCATCCTGGTCAACATCTTCGGCGGCATCATGCGCTGCGACATCATCGCCGAGGGCGTGGTGGCCGCGGCCCGTGAAGTCGGCCTGCAGGTGCCGCTGGTGGTGCGCCTCGAAGGCACCAATGTTCAACAGGGCAAGGACATCCTCGCGCAGTCCGGCCTCGCCATCACGCCAGCCAACGACCTCGCGGACGCCGCGGACAAGATCGTCAAGGCCGTCAAGGGGACGAAGTAAGTCAGATGTCCATTCTTATCGGCAAACAGACCCGCGTGATCTGCCAGGGCATCACCGGCAGCCAGGGCACCTTCCATACCGAGCAGGCCATCGCCTACGGCACCCAAATGGTCGGCGGCGTCACCCCCGGCAAGGGCGGCACGACCCACGTGGGCGTGCCCGTGTTCGATACGGTTGAAGAGGCCGTCTACGCCGTGAAGCCGGACGCCTCGGTGGTCTATGTGCCGCCGCCGTTCGCCGCCGACTCCATCCTGGAGGCCATCGACGCCGAGATCCCGCTGATCATCTGCATCACCGAAGGCATCCCGGTGCTGGACATGGTGAAGGTGAAGCGCTCGCTCGCCGGCTCCAAGTCGCGCCTCATCGGTCCTAACTGCCCCGGCGTGCTGACCCCTAACGAGTGCAAGATCGGCATCATGCCGGGCAACATCTTCTCCAAGGGCTCGGTGGGCGTGGTCTCGCGCTCCGGCACCTTGACCTATGAGGCGGTGTTCCAGACCACCAACGCCGGCCTTGGCCAGACCACGGCCGTGGGCATCGGCGGCGACCCGGTGAAGGGCACCGAATTCATCGACGTGCTGGAGATGTTCCTTGCCGACGAAGCGACGCAATCGATCATCATGATCGGTGAAATCGGCGGCTCTGCCGAGGAAGACGCGGCGCAGTTCATCGCTGACGAAGCCAAGAAGGGGCGCAAGAAGCCCATGGCGGGCTTCATCGCCGGCCGCACCGCGCCTCCGGGCCGGCGCATGGGCCATGCGGGCGCGATCATCTCCGGCGGCAAGGGCGGCGCCGAGGACAAGATCGCGGCCATGGAGGCCGCCGGCATCCGCGTGTCGCCGTCCCCGGCGGCCCTCGGAGAAACTTTGCTGTCGGTGCTGAAAGGCGCCTAAGACCCATTATCTAGTACAAGGGCGGTCCGCACCGCGTCACTCGACCTGCGGCGGAACGCCGGAGATAGAATGACTATGGCGGACGACACCGGCCGGATTAACCAGGTGCTGGCGGAGACCTCGTTCCTGTTCGGGGGCAATCTCGCCTACATCGAAGACCTCTATGAGCGTTACGCTCAGGACCCGAACTCGGTCCCGCCGTCCTGGCGGGCCTTCTTCGACGCCCTGCGCGAGAACCCAGAGGCCATTCGCCAGTTCGCGGCTGATCCGTCCTGGACGCCGCCCGAAGCCGACGGCGAGCGTCCCGAGTGGCTCTCGGCCATCGACGGTCTGTGGCCCGGTCAGACCGGCGCCGCCCCGGCCAAGCGCGCCCCGGCGGCGTCTAGCGGCGCAGCGGCGGCCGCCCCGTCCCAGGGCCAGATCCGCGCCGCCACGCTGGATTCTGTCCGTGCGCTGATGATGATCCGCGCCTACCGCATCCGCGGCCACCTGCACGCCAACCTCGACCCCCTCGGCATCGAAGGCAAGATCGAGAACGCCGAGCTGGAGCCGACCTTCTACGGCTTCACCTCCGCCGACTACGACCGCCCGATCTTCCTCGACAACGTGCTAGGCCTCGAGACCGCGACGCTTCGCGAGATCCTGGCCATCGTCAAGCGCACCTATTGCGGCAATGTCGGCGTGCAGTTCATGCACATCTCCGACCCCGACGAGAAGCGCTGGCTGCAGGAGCGCATCGAGGGCAAGGACAAGGAGATCACCTTCACCCCCGAGGGCAAGAAGGCGATCCTGAAGAAGCTGATCGAGACGGAAGGTTTCGAGCGCTTCCTGCACAAGCGCTTCCCCGGCACCAAGCGCTTCGGCCTCGACGGCGGCGAAGCCATGGTTCCGGCGCTGGAGCAGATGATCAAGCGCGGCGGCGCCATGGGCGTGGACGAGATCGTCATCGGCATGCCCCACCGCGGGCGTCTGAACGTGCTCGCCGCGGTGATGGGCAAGCCCTATCACGTGATCTTCCACGAGTTCCAGGGCGGCTCCTCGGTGCCTTCGGACATCGAAGGCTCGGGCGACGTGAAGTACCACCTGGGCGCCTCCTCGGACCGCGCCTTCGACGGCAACAACGTCCACCTCTCGCTCACCGCCAATCCGAGCCACCTCGAGATCGTCAACCCGGTGGTGATCGGCAAGGCCCGCGCCAAGCAGGCCTTCGACCTGCGCGAGGACCCCAACGCCGGCCGCGGCAAGGTGATGCCGCTCCTGCTGCACGGCGATGCGGCCTTCGCCGGCCAGGGCGTGGTGGCTGAGTGCTTCGCCCTCATGGGGCTGAAGGGCTACCGCACCGGCGGCACCATGCACTTCATCGTCAACAACCAGATCGGCTTCACCACGAGCCCGCGCAACTCGCGCTCCTCGCCCTATCCGTCGGACGTGGCCCTGATGGTGCAGGCGCCCATCTTCCACTGCAACGGCGATGATCCCGAGGCCGTGGTCTACGCCGCCAAGGTGGCCACCGAATACCGCCAGACCTTCGGCAAGGACGTGGTGGTGGACATGTTCTGCTACCGCCGCTTCGGTCACAACGAAGGCGACGACCCGACCTTCACCCAGCCCTTGATGTACGCCAAGATCAAGGACCACCCCTCCACCCGCGAGATCTACAGCCAGCGCCTGGTGGCGGATGGCGTGGTGACCCAGGCAGAGGTGGATGCGTGGGTGAATGAGTTCGAGGCCTTCCTCGACGCCGAGTTCGACAAGGGCAAGACCTACCACGCCGACAAGGCCGACTGGCTCGACGGGCGCTGGGCCGGCATTCTGGAGGCCGGGGCCGAGCGCCGCGGCGACACCGCCGTGCCGCTGGCCAAGCTGAAGGAGCTCGGCCTCAAGCTCACCGACATCCCCGCCAGCGTGGACGTGCACCGCACCCTGAAGCGGGTGATCGAGAACCGCCGCCAGGCGGTGGAGACCGGCGAGGGCTTCGACTGGGCCACCGCCGAGAGCCTCGCCTTCGCCTCTCTGGCGGACGAGGGCTTCAACATCCGCCTGTCAGGCCAGGACAGCGTCCGCGGCACCTTCAGCCAGCGTCACTCCGGCGTGGTCGATCAGACCACGGAGGAACGCTATTTCCCGCTGAACAACCTGCGTCCGGGCCAGGGCCAGTTCGAAGTGATCGACTCGGCTCTGTCGGAAGAGGCGGTGCTCGGCTTCGAGTACGGCTATTCCCTGGCCGACCCGGACACCCTCACCCTGTGGGAAGGCCAGTTCGGCGACTTCGCCAACGGCGCGCAAGTTGTGGTGGACCAGTTCATCTCCTCGGGCGAGCGCAAGTGGCTGCGCATGTCGGGCCTGACCATGCTCCTGCCGCACGGCTACGAAGGTCAGGGCCCGGAACACTCCTCCGCCCGCCTGGAGCGCTATCTGCAGCTCTGCGCCGAAGACAATCTGCAGGTGGCCAACTGCTCCACCCCGGCCAACTACTTCCACATCCTGCGACGGCAGCTGCACCGGCCGTTCCGCAAGCCGCTGATCCTGATGACGCCCAAGTCTCTGCTGCGCCACAAGCGCGCGGTGTCCACCTTGAGCGAAATGACCGAAGGCTCGTCCTTCCACCGCCTCTTGTGGGACGACGCCGAGAAGAATCCCGCCAACGCTGGCGGGATCAAGCTGCCGTCGGACGATAAGATCCGTCGACTGATCATCTGCTCCGGCAAGGTCTATTACGACCTTCTGGAAGCGCGCGAGAAAAAGGGCGTCAACGACGTCTACATCATGCGCCTGGAGCAGTTCTATCCCTGGCCGATCCAATCCCTCCGCAAGGAGCTGGCGCGCTTCAAGAACGCCGAGGTGGTCTGGGTGCAGGAGGAGCCGAAGAACATGGGGGGTTGGACCTTCGTCGACCCCTGGCTTGAACTGACGCTCGAGCGCGTCGACATCGCCGCCAAGCGGGCGCGCTACGTGGGACGGCCGGCCTCGGCCTCCACCGCGGCGGGCCTGATGGCCCGTCACCTGCGCGAGCTGGAAACTTTCACCAATGAGGCGTTCGCCTAAGCGGACGAAAAGCCGGCGCAAGCCAGCAAGGAGCTTCTCAACATGGCCGACATCCTGACCCCCACGCTCGGCGAGTCCGTGAGCGAAGCGACCGTCGCGCGCTGGACCAAGAAGGCCGGCGAGGCGGTGAAAAAGGACGAGATCCTGGTGGAGCTGGAGACCGACAAGGTCTCCCTCGAAGTCGCGGCCCCTGCCGACGGCGTGCTCGCCGAGATCACCGCTCCGGAAGGCGCCAACGTGGTCCCGGGCCAAAAGCTCGGCGTGGTGAGCGCGGGCGCTTCCGCCAGCGCCGCCGCCCCTCCGGCGCCGGCCGCACAGCCGGCCGCCAAGCCCGCCGCTCCGGCTCCAGCCGCCGCAGCGCCGGCAGCCGCCGCGGCTTCTGGCGGCGCCCCCATCGAGGTGAAGACCCCGGTGATGGGCGAAAGCGTCGCCGAAGGCACCATCGCCAACTGGAACAAGAAGATCGGCGATCAGGTGACCAAGGACGAGGTGCTGGTGGAGATCGAGACCGACAAGGTGGCGGTGGAAGTGTCCGCCCCTGCCGACGGCGTCTTGGTGCAGATCCTTTCCCAGAACGGCGCCACCGTGACCCCCGGCCAGGTGATCGCCCGCATCGCCCCCGGCGCGGGAGCAACCGCCCCGGCGCCCGCCGCTGCGCCTTCCGCCCCTACCCCAAATTCGACTCCGGCGCCCGCCTCCACCCCGGCCGAGCGTCCGCTCGCCCCTTCGGTGCAACGCATTGTGACTGAAAACAACCTCGACGCCTCCACCATCCAAGGCACCGGTAAGGACGGCCGCATCACCAAGGGCGACGCCCTGCAGGCCTCTGAAGCCCCCCGCGCCCCGGCCGCTCCCACGGCCCCGCGCCCCCCCGGCGAGCGCGAAGAGCGGGTGCGCATGACCCGCCTGCGCCAGACCATCGCCAAGCGCCTGAAGGACGCCCAGAACACCGCCGCCATGCTCACCACCTTCAACGAGGTGGACATGACCGCGGTGATGGAGCTGCGCGCCCTCTACAAGGACGCTTTCGAGAAGCGCCACGGGGTGAAGCTCGGCTTCATGAGCTTCTTCGTGAAGGCCTGCGTGGCCGCCCTGAAGGAAGTCCCGGCCGTGAACGCCGAGATCGACGGTCAGGACCTGATCTACAAGAACCACTACGACCTGGGCGTCGCAGTGGGCACTGAGCGCGGTCTGGTGGTGCCGGTGGTGCGCGACTGCGACCGCATGAGCCTCGCCGACATCGAAAAGGCCATCGCCACCCTCGGCGTACAGGCCCGCAACGGCGCGCTGACCCTGGATCAGCTGCAGGGCGGCACCTTCACCATCTCCAATGGCGGCGTCTACGGCTCCTTGATGTCGACGCCGATCCTCAACGCCCCGCAGTCCGGCATTCTTGGCATGCACAAGATCCAGGAGCGGCCGGTGGTGGTGAACAAGCAAATCATGATCCGGCCGATGATGTACCTCGCCCTATCCTACGATCACCGCGTGGTGGACGGCAAAGAGGCGGTGACCTTCCTCGTCTCGGTGAAGGACCACATCGAGGATCCGCAGCGCCTGGTGCTGGATCTGTAAGGGATCGCCATTACCCCTTTCCGCTCACCCTCGTGAAAACGAGGGCCCAGGTTTTTTTGCATTCACCTAAAAACGCCTGGGTCCTCGCCTGCGCGAGAATGAGCGGAGAGGAAAACCCGCCCCTTCGCTTGACTCTCCTGCGGGCTTGGCCTATTTCCGCCCGCTCATTCTGAACCGACGTCTTTCTGTCGCGGAGCTTTGTCGTGAAGCGCACCTATCAACCGAGCCGCCTCGTGCGCAAGCGCCGCCACGGCTTCCGCCTGCGTATGTCCACCAAGAATGGCCGCAAGGTCATCGCCCGTCGCCGCGCCCGCGGCCGCAAGCGCCTGTCGGCCTAAGCCTGAGCCCCTGGCCAGCGCGCCCGACCTCGAACGTCTGAAGCGCCGCGCGGAGTTCCTCAACGCCGCCAAGGGCAAGGCGAGCGCCCGCGGCGCCGTGCTGATCCAGCAGACCCCGGGCCCGCCCGACACCCCCTCCATTCGCGTGGGCTTCACCGCCACCAAGAAGCTGGGCGGAGCGGTGGTGCGCAATCGCTGCAAGCGTCGCCTGCGCGAAGCTGCACGCCTGATCCTGCCGGAACTGGGCGAAGGCGGGCAGGACTATGTGTTCATCGCCAGATCCGGCTGCGCCGACCGCCCCTGGGAGCGGCTGCTGGACGACGTTCGCGCCGCCCTGCGCGGGCTGAAGGCCGGCGGCGACCCGCCCAGAGCCCCAAGATCCTTGAAGCCGCCGCGAAAGGGAGGCCGTTCGTGACCGACACCCCCAGCCCCTCGCCGGCGCCGATTGAAGAGCTGTTCGACGCCGAGACCCTGGAGGCCGCCCGGGTGCTGTTCGCCCGCGAGGTGAGCTTCCTCATGGGCGCGGCCAAGATCGAGCAGCTTCCGGGAACCGACCTGCCGGAAGTGGCCTTCGCCGGCCGCTCCAATGTGGGCAAGTCGAGCCTGATCAACGCCCTGACCGGCCGAAAGGCGCTGGCGCGCGCCTCCAGCGAACCGGGCCGCACCCGCGAAGTGAACATCTTCCTGCTCGACGCGCGCCTCCGCCTGGTGGACCTGCCCGGCTACGGCTTCGCCAAGGCCGACAAGAAGACCACCTCCAAGTTCCAGAACCTCGGCCGGGCCTATCTGCGCGGCCGACCCAACCTGAAGCGGGTCTATCTCTTGATCGACGCCCGCCATGGGCTGAAGGCGGTGGACAAGGAAGCCATGGAGGCCCTCGACCTCGCCGCCGTGTCCTACCAGATCGTGCTCACCAAGGCCGACAAGCTGAAGCCCGCCGACTTGAAGCAGGTGAACGCTGAGACCCTGAAGGCGGTGTCCAGGCGCCCGGCGGCGTTTCCGCGGGTGGCGGCCACCTCCTCGGAAACCGGCTTCGGCCTTGCTGAGCTGCGCGCCGAGATTGAGGCGGCTATCGAAGCCTAAATCGCCTTCCTGATCAGCAGGCCCTTTTCCGGGCGGCGGTCATCGGCGCCGGACCATTCGGTGGAAAGATAGGTGGAGCGGGCGCGCGTGAGCGTCTCAGCGCCGCCGCGCAGGCCGCGGGGGGCGGGGCCGCCGAACATGTGGGCATGGAAGCGGGCCTCGACCCGGGCCTCGACCTGACGCACGCGCTCGCGGCGAACGCCGGCGTCGCGGACGCTTTCGCCCGGAACCAGAGCCGGCAACTGAGCCGAATATCCTGTCTTTTGCGCCATAACGGGACGACCTCATGTCTGGTCATCCCCAAGGAGCAAACGCCCTGCCGAGCCGTGGCTGACGGGCGCTATTCCTTGGCGGCCAGCTTGGCCAGCTGGCGCTGCATCTCTTCCATCTGCTGCTTCAGCTCGGCCAGGGACTGATCGGTGGGGGCGGCGGCGGCTGGCGCCTCCGCATGGCCCTCTTCTCGCGTCGGAAAGGCGAAGGGGGTGAACATCTTCATGGCCCGGTCGAACATGGCGATGTTCTGACGCACTTGGTCTTCGAACAGGTTGAAGCTGGGGGCCCCGCCGAGGGCCCCGGACATCTGCTCGCGGAACCGCTCCTGTTGGCGGGCGAAACCGTCCAGGGACATTTCCAGGTAGCCGGGCACGAAGGACTGCATCTGATCGCCATAGAAGCGGATCAGCTGGCGCAGGAATTGGATCGGCAAGAGGTTCTGGCCCCGGCTCTCTTCTTCGAAGATGATCTGGGTAAGGACCGAACGGGTGATCTCTTCATTGGTCTTGGCGTCAAAGACCACGAAGTCGACCCCCTCTTTCACCATCTCGGCCAGGTGGTCGAGGGTGACGTAGGAGGAGGACGCCGTGTTGTAGAGCCGGCGGTTGGCGTACTTTTTGATCACCACCCGGTCGCCGCTGGACTTCGATCCGGCGCGCTTGGCCTCGCCATCGCTATTGCCGTCCTGAGTGCGGTTTTCGGCCAATTGCAGATTCCTCGTAATTATAGGCCAACGCCCTGCCGGCTGGCGTCTCGTGTTGCGGCGCCGCGAAAGCGAGTATCAAGGATTGCGGCGGCGAACGCCAGAGCTTGATTACGCCCCGCAAGCGCCAAGCCGGCGATGGCGAAGGTTGGTAGATTGTTCCCGAAACGCCGCACTGCGGGGGAAACGTTGGGAAAATTTCTCCCAAAAAGCTCGCGAAGGCGTGACGCGGCCTTCGACTTATGACAGGTCAGGGTCGCCTCGCAAACCTCGGCCTAAAAGGTTAAGAGGTTTCGACAGACCAGAGCTAGGGAGCCCTAAGCGCCATGAGCGACTCCGCCCAAGACATCGTCATCGTCTCCGCCGCCCGCACTCCAGTAGGCTCGTTCAACGGCGCGCTGTCCAGCCTGCCCGCCCACGAACTGGGCAAGGTGGCCATTTCCGCCGCATTGCAGCGCGCCGGCGTCGACGCCAAGGACGTGGACGAGGTGATCCTCGGCCAGGTGCTGCAGGCAGGTTCTGGCCAAGGTCCGGCCCGTCAGGCCTCGGTGGCGGCGGGCGTGCCGGTGGAGAGCCCGGCCTGGAGCCTCAACCAGCTGTGCGGCTCGGGCCTGCGCGCTGTGGCGCTGGGCTTCCAGCAGATCGCCCAAGGCGACGCCAAGATTGTGGTGGCCGGCGGTCAGGAGAGCATGAGCCGCTCGCCCCACGCGCAGAACCTGCGCGGCGGCCAGAAGATGGGCGACCTCGCCCTCGTGGACACCATGCTGAAGGACGGCCTCCTGGACGCCTTCCACGGCTACCACATGGGTCAGACCGCCGAGAACATCGCCAGCCGCTGGCAGATCACCCGCGAAGACCAGGACCGCTTCGCCGTGGACTCGCAGAACAAGGCCGAAGCCGCCCAGAAGGCCGGCAAGTTCAAGGACGAGATCGCCCCCGTGGTCATCAAGGGCAAGAAGGGCGACACGGTGGTGGATCAGGACGAATATATCCGCCACGGCGTCACCTATGAGAGCCTCTCGGGTCTGCGCCCGGCCTTCGCCAAGGACGGCTCGGTGACCGCGGCGAACGCCTCGGGCATCAATGACGGCGCCGCCGCCTTGGTGCTGATGAGCGCCGAGGAGGCCAAGACGCGCGGCCTCGAGCCGCTGGCCCGCATCGCCGCCTGGTCCAACGCCGGCGTCGACCCGGAAATCATGGGCACGGGCCCGATCCCGGCCGTGAAGAAGGCCCTCGCCAAGGCCGGCTGGTCCGTGGCCGACCTCGACCTGGTGGAATCCAACGAAGCCTTCGCCGCCCAGTCCATCTGCGTGCTGCGCGAGCTCGGTCTCGACCCGGCCAAGGTCAACGTCAACGGCGGGGCCATCGCCATCGGCCATCCCATCGGCGCTTCGGGCGCGCGCATCCTCACCACCCTGGTGCACGAGATGAAACGCTCGGGGGCCAAGAAGGGCGTGGCCACGCTTTGCGTCGGCGGCGGCATGGGCGTGGCGGTCTGCGTCGAGCGACCCTGATCCGATCCTTAATCCAACAAATAAGAACAGATTCCAGGAGGTATTATGTCCCGAGTTGCACTGGTCACGGGCGGGACCCGCGGCATTGGCCGAGCCATTTCGGCGCGTCTGAAGGCGGACGGCTACAAGGTGGCGGCGGGCTATGCCGGCAATGACGAGGCGGCCAAGGCCTGCGCCACCGAGCTTGGCGTCATGGTGGTGAAGGGCAATGTCGGCGACTTCGACGACTGCGCCCGCGCGGTGAAGGAAGTGGAGGCCGAGCTCGGCCCGGTGGAGATCCTGGTGAACAACGCCGGCATCACCCGCGACGCCATGCTGCACAAGATGTCCAAGGAGCAGTGGAACGAGGTGATCTTCGTCAACCTCGCCTCCATCTTCAACATGAGCCGCCAGGTCATTGATGGCATGCGCGAGCGCGGCTTCGGCCGCATCGTCAACATCTCGTCCATCAACGGCCAGAAGGGCCAGATGGGTCAGACCAACTATTCCGCCGCCAAGGCCGGGGCCATCGGCTTCACCAAGGCCCTGGCCCAGGAAACCGCCGCCAAGGGCATCACGGTGAACTGCGTCGCGCCGGGCTATATCGACACCGAGATGGTGTCGGCGGTGCCGCAGCCGGTGCTGGACAAGATCATCGGCGGCATCCCCGTGGGCCGCCTCGGCCGGGCCGAGGAGATCGCCGCCTGCGTGGCCTTCCTCGCCCGCGACGATTCCAGCTTCATCACCGGCGCCACCATCACCGCCAACGGCGGCCAGTACCTCGCCAGCTAAGCGGCTGGAACTCGCAAGCTTCACGCGGTCGCGCGGCGTGACGTCGCAAAAACGTCACGCCGCCTCCGCCGTCGCTGAACCGCCGGACCATCGTCCAAAAAGCGCCTCACTGGCGCGGCAAGCGAAGATGATGGACTTCGGGACGCCGCGGATTTCGCGCCTCATCGCATTCGGCCTTTCGCCTCTTCTGATCGCCACGGCGCTCCTCGCCGCACCGGCGTCAGGCGAGCCCATATCCCTGCGCGACGCCCTGCTCGGCAAGCACGGCAAGACCGAGCACGGCGCCAATATCGCCGCCGGTCGCTACCTGCCCGAAGAGGGCGAGGCCTTCGTGGTGGAGCCCGCCGAGGGGCAGCATGTGCTGCTGGTGCGCTTCGAAGACAATCCCGAAGTCTACGTGCTGCGCCCCACCGCAGCCCCCCGCGGCGATGTCATCTACAAGAACGACGTGGACGAGCCCATGCTGCGCGCCACGCGGCTCGGCGGCCTCACTGTGTTCACCGACGCCCATCCCTTGGGCGCAGCGGCGGCGCCCGCTCCAGGCGAGACCAATCCGCTGCGCCTCGCGCCCATCGCCAGCGCCAACGCCCTCTTGCAATCCATGGTCCAGGCCAGCCGCTGGGCCAGCCACGCCGCCCAGCACCTGGTGGTGTTTGAAGCGCCCGACCTGTCGGCCAAGGACATCACCCCAGCCGGCGGGGCTGTGTTCGCCGACGCCGCCTGGTTGGCCGCCCAGGCCTTCAACCGGCTCGCCGCCCAAGGCAAGGACGGCAGGCTCATCGTACAGCGTTATGACAAGGTGGAGTTCGCCAACGGCAAGGCCGCCAGCGCCACGGTGACCGGCGCGGTGGTGCAGATCACCGTCTGCACCGACAAGGGCTATGCCGGGCGCCCCTCATCCAAGCGCATCCTCGCCGTGCTGAAGCGGAAGTAGGACGTCGGGATTTAGCCCTTAAACTCGTCCTTGGCCTGGCGCACCGCAGCGAAGGCTTCCGCGTCGCTCACCCCTGCAAGGCCGAGCCCCGGCGCCAGCTGCGGCGCGCGCAGGAAGGGATTGGCGGCGCGCTCGGCCCCGATGCTGGTGGGCACGGTCCACTCGCCCCGCTCCCGCGCCGCGAACACCGCCTCGGCCCGCGTCTTCAGCTCAGGCGAAGTATCCACCGAGAGGGCGAAGCGGGCGTTGGAGGCGGTATATTCGTGCGCGCAATAGACCTGCGTCTCCGCCGGAAGCGCGGCGAGGCGAGAGAGGCTCTCCCACATCGTTTCCGGCGTGCCCTCGAACAGCCGCCCGCAGCCGAGAGCGAACAGGGTGTCGCCCACAAAAGCCGCGCCGGCGCTCTTCGCATAATAGGAGACGTGCCCGGCGGTGTGGCCCTTGGTGTCGATCACCTGGAACGCCGTCTCGCCCAGCGCCACTGTATCGCCGCCCTGCACCACCCGATCCAGCGGGGCGATGCGGGTCACTTCCTGCGGCCCGATGATCTCGCAGCCCGTGGCCGCCTTCACCGCGGCGTTGCCGCCGGCGTGGTCCGGGTGCCAGTGGGTGTTGAAGATATAGTCGAGCCCCCAGCCCGCGTCTTTCAGCGCCGCGAGCACCGCCTCGGCGTCGGGGGTGTCGATGGCCGCGGTCTTGCCGCTGGCCGAATCCCGGATCAGATAGCCGTAATTGTCGGAGAGGCAGGCGAACTGGCGAATCTCGAGGGGCATGGGATCGATCCGTTGGGGCGCAGGTGGGGCGCGCAGGTTTAAGTGCGTGTTTGCCGTTGAACGACATATATTGAGCCGGTGAACCCCAGGCGAGGCCCATGCGCCGCGACGTCCTCACCCTCCGCAGCTTCTACGCCACCGCCCTCGGCCAGGCGGCGCGCACCCTTGTCTCGCGCAAGCTGGTGGAGGCCTGGGGCGACGCCCACGGCCTCGACGTGCTCGGGGTCGGCTACGCCACGCCCTTCCTCGATCCCTTCCGCAGCCGCGCCCGGCGGGTGGTGGCGGCCATGCCGGCGGCGCAGGGGGTGGAGGTGTGGCCCTCGGGCGAGGCCAATCTCGCCTGTCTGGCGGGGGAGCAGGAACTGCCCTTCCCCAGCGCCTTCTTCGATCGCATCGTGGTGGCCCATGGCCTGGAGGAGAGCGATGCGCCAGGCCCCCTGCTCGCCGAGGTGCGCCGCGTGCTGGCCCCGTCTGGGCGCATGATCGCCGTGGTGGCCAACCGCCGTGGCCTCTGGGCCCGGGCCGAAGAGACCCCCTTCGGTCATGGCCGGCCCTTCAGCCGCGAACAGCTGGAAGAGGTGGTGATCCAGGCCGGCCTCGCCCCCGAGGCCTGGTCGCGCGCGCTCTATGTGCCGCCTCTCGCCATGCTGGCCCGCCACGCGGACGTGATCGAACAGGTGGGATCGCGGCTTGCCGCCCCCATGGCCGGCCTTATCCTCCTGGAAGCGGTGAAGCAGACCTTTGCGGTGAAGCCGCGCGGCCTGAAGGCCCCGGCCGTGGTGCGCGCCCTGCGTCCTGCCGCCGCCGGCGCCGCTTCGTCCTCGCATCGCGGCGGACCGGATACAGAGGGCCTTGGAGGCGGCGGATAAGTTCGCCATAGCTAGATCAGACAACGACTCGGGGAACGGCCTTCATGAAGCTGATTGTGGCGATCATCAAACCCAGCCGCCTGGACGAAGTTCTGGACGCGGTCACCGAAGCTGGCGCGTCGGGCGTCACCGTCACCGAGGTGCGCGGCTACGGCCGCCAGCGCGGCAAGACCGAGGTCTATCGCGGCGCCGAATACGAGGTGAAGCTGCTGCCCAAGGTGAAGCTGGAGATCGCCGTCAGCGACGACATGGTCACCCAGGTGGTGGAAGCTGTCTCCCGCTCGGCCAATTCCGGCAAGATCGGCGACGGCAAGGTGTTCGTGCTCGACCTCGAACAGGCCCTGCGCATTCGCACCGGCGAGCGCGACACCGCCGCCATCGCGGGCTAATTTAAAGCGAACGGCTCGTCGGTCGGCGGCGGGACTGCCGCCTGGGCCGTTGGCTTGCGGCTGAGCATGAAGATCAGCTGCTCGGTGCGCCAGTTTTCCAACAGCCCAGTGGGTTCGATCGCCCGCGCCGGCTTGCCTCCGGAGAGCGCCGCCGCCGCCTCGATGCGCAGGCCGAGCTCCTGGCAGAGGTCGAGGAAGTCGAGCAGCGTGCACAGGTGGATATTGGCGGTGGCGTACCAGGGGTCCGGCAGGGCCTTGGTCTCGGGCATGCGGCCGCGGGTGATCAGGTTCAGCCGCACCCGCCAGTGGCCGAAATTGGGGAAGGAGACGATGGCCCGGTCGGCCAGGCGGATCAGCTCGCCCAGCACATCCTTGGGCGCGCGCAGGGCCTGCAAGGTCTGGGACAGGATGGCGTAGTCGAAGGCCTGGTCGGGGAAGTCCTTCAGGTCGCTGTCGGCGTCGCCCTGGATCACGGTGAGCCCCTTGGCGAGACAGGCCGAGACCCCGTCGACGCTGATCTCCACGCCGCGGCCGTCCACGCGCTTTTCGGCTTCCAGGAGGGCGAGGAGATCGCCGGTCCCGCAGCCCACGTCCAGCACCCGCGCCCCTGGCCGCACCAGCCGCAGGATCTCCTTGAAGTCCTCGCGCATGCTCAGGCCTCCCTGTGGCGGTCGGCGCCGGCGAGGAAGCCGGACAGGGCCGCATCCATGGCCGGCTCTTCCAGCAGGAAGGCGTCATGGCCCTTGTCGCTGTCGATCTCCACGAAGCTGGCCCGGGCGCCGGCGGCGGTGAGGGCGCGCACGATGGCCCGGCTCTCCGAGGTGGGATAGAGCCAGTCCGAGGTGAACGAGAGCACGCAGAAGCGCACGTTGGTGGAGCGCTCGAAGGCCTTGGCCAGGCGCCCGCCATGAGGGGCGGCGAGGTCGAAATAGTCCATGGCCCTTGTGATGTAGAGATAGCTGTTGGCGTCGAAGCGGCCGACGAAGGCCGAGCCCTGATGGCGCAGATAGCTCTCCACCTGGAAGTCGGCGTCGAAGCCCCAGGAGAGGCCGTCGCGCTGTAGTTCGCGGCCGAACTTGCGCTGCAGGGCGTGCTCCGAGAGATAGGTGATGTGCGCGGCCATGCGGGCGACGGCGAGGCCCTTTTCCGGCCGCACGCCGTTCTCGCCGTACTTGCCTGCGCGCCAGTCCGGGTCGGCCATGATGGCCTGACGCCCCACCTCGTGGAAGGCGATGTTTTGGGCCGAGTGGCGCGGGGCCGAGGCGATCACCACCGCCGCGTCGATGCGGTCCGGATGCCGCGCCGCCCATTCCAGGGTCTGCATGCCGCCCATGGAGCCGCCGATCACCGCGAATATTCGCTTCACCCCCAGCACGTCCAAGAGCTTGGCCTGGGCGTTGACCATGTCGCCGATGGTGATCACCGGGAAGCTGAGGCCATAGGGCTGGCCGGTGGCGGGGTCGGGCGAGCTCGGCCCGGTGGAGCCCATGCAGCCGCCGAGAATATTGGCGCAGATGATGAAGTAGCGGTCGGTGTCGATGGGCCGGCCCGGACCCACAGCGCGCGACCACCAGCCGGGCTTGCCGGTGACCGGATGCCGGCCCGCCACATGCTGATCGCCGGTGAGCGCATGGCAGATGAGGATGGCGTTGGAACCGTCGGCGTTCAGCCGGCCATAGGTCTGGTAGGCCACCTGCACGTTCGCCAGCATGCCGCCGCCGTCGAGGGCGAGGGGCTTGGGTAGGACGGCCACGCCGCCCGTATCGGCTTCAAGAACTTGCGCGCTCATGCCGCTTTGGAGCGCGTCTTTGCCCGCCCTGTCAATGCAAGCCCTTCCTCGAACATCGGCCTTCGGCTTACAGTCGCGACTTTCTTCCGGGGGAGCGGTTCATGTCGGTGGTGCGTAATGTGGCGCTGGGCGCTGCTGTGGTGGTGATCGGGGTCGCGGGCGTGGTGGGCGTGCGCACGGCCCTGGTGGGGACCGGTCAGGCGCAAGACGCGAAGCTCGCCCTGCCCCCCGCCGAGCCGGTGGATGTCGAGGGCGCCGCCAAGCACCTGTCGCAGGCGGTGCAGATCGAGACCGTCAGCCACCAGGACGCCAGCGAGAACGACCCCAAGGCCTGGGACGCGCTGCACGCCTTCCTCGCCGCGACCTATCCCAAATTCCACGCCGCAGCCCAGCGCGAAGAGCTGGCCGGTGGGAGTTTGATCTACACCTGGAAGGGTTCGGACGCCGCGGCGGCGCCCATCATCCTCATGGCCCACCAGGACGTGGTGCCGGTGGCCCCCGAGACCCTCGGCGAATGGAAGGCCCCGCCCTTCTCCGGGGCCATCAAGGACGGCGCGGTATGGGGCCGCGGCTCTATCGACGACAAGGGCTCGCTGGTGGCGCTGATGGAGGCGCTGGAGAGCCTGGCCGCCAAGGGCTTTACCCCCAAGCGCACCATCATCCTCGTATCCGGCGCCGACGAGGAGGTGTCCGGCTCGGGCGCGCAGGCCGCCGGGGCCTTGCTCAAGGCCCGGGGCGTGCACGCCGAATGGGCGCTGGACGAGGGCAGCGCCGTGGTCATGGACATGCCCCTGGTGGGCAAGCCAGTGACCCTGATCGGCGTGGCGGAAAAGGGCTACGCCACCTTGCGCGTCACCGCCAAGGCCGCTGGCGGCCATTCCTCGGCCCCGCCCAAGGACACCGGCGCGGTGACCCTGTCGCGGGCGGTGATCGCCATCAACGACCACGCCTTCCCGGTGAAGTTCCAGGGCCCCTTCGCCCAGATGCTGAAGACCCTCGCCCCGCAGCTGCCCTTCGTCGCCAAGATGGCCGTGGCCAATGACTGGCTGTTCGGCCCGCTCCTGGCCGCCCAGGCGAGCGCCACGCCCCAGGGCGCAGCGGGGCTGCACACCACCACCGCCCCCACCATGCTGCAGGGCAGTCCGAAGGAGAACGTGCTGCCCACCACCTCCATCGCCCGCATCAACTATCGCATCCTGCCCGGCGACACGACCGACATGGTGATGGCGAGGGCCAAGGCCGCGGTGGGCAAGCTGCCGGTGGAGCTGAGCTTCGAGCGTATGGCCTCCAACCCCTCGCCGGTGTCGTCCACGCAGTCTGAGGCTTACAAGACCATCGCCGCCCTGGCGGGCGAGATGAGCGGCGCCCCCGTAGCTCCGAGCCTCGTCACTGGCGCCACCGACAGCCGGCACATGATCGAGGTGGCCAAGGACGTCTATCGCTTCCAGCCGATCCGCTTCTCCATGCACGACATCGAGATGATCCACGGCATCAATGAGCACATGACCCTCACCAATCTCGAGGCCATGGTGCAGTTCTACCGTCGCCTGGTGGTGAAGACCGCGGGGTAACGCGGGCTCGAGGAAAAGTGGGAACCGGTTTTCCGCCCGTGAGCCCGCGAAATTCAATAATTTGGGCTCGAGGAAAAGTGGGAACCGGTTTTCCGCCCGCGAGCCCGCGCAACAATGAAGTCTTTCAGGACATTCCCGGACTTCGCGCCGTCATCTTCGCCCTGTAAAGGAGACCCATGGCTGACGGCGACACCCTGAACGACACCTCCGCCGCCCCGCCCTTGGGCGTGGGCAAGGGCTATCTCTATGACCTGTGGTACTTCGCGGCCCTCGGGACCGAGCTGAAGCCGGGAACGCATAGCCGCCATGTGATCCTGGGCGAGCCGGTGCTGCTCGGCCGCGACCGCAAGGGCAAGGTCTTCGCCCTGAAGGACATCTGTCCGCACCGCGCCGCGCCGCTGTCCGCCGGCAAGATCATGGCCGATGATCAGGGCGAGCAGGCGGTGGAATGCCCGTTCCACGGCTGGCTGTTCCGCACCGGCGACGGCCGCTGCTCCAAGATCCCCTCCCTGGTGGAAGGCCAGGGCCTGGAAGTGTCGCGCATCGGCGTGCGCGCCTATCCGGTGCGCGAAAGCCAGGGCATGGTGTGGATCTACATGGCCTCGGACTCCCGCGCCGGCGAGCCCATCAGCGAGCCCCCGACCTTCGAGGGCGTGGTGGGCGGCGCCCCCAAGATGGTGGAGCGCATGGACTTCGACAGCCACATCGACCACGCGGTGGTGGGGCTGATGGACCCGGCGCACGGGCCCTATGTGCATCAACAGTGGTGGTGGCGTTCGTCGAAGAAGCAGCTGGAGAAGGCCAAGAAATTCGCCCCGCGCGAGCTCGGCTTCTCCATGGTGCGCCACGCCCCGTCCAAGAACAGCCGGGCCTACGCCCTCCTCGGCGGCGCGCCGCAGACGGAGATCAGCTTCCGCCTGCCGGGCCTGCGCTGGGAGCATGTGATCGTGGGCAAGCGTCAGGTGCTAGGCCTCACCTGCCTCACCCCCGTGACCGAGACCAAGACCCGCATCACCCAGATCTTCTGGTCCGACCACCCGGTGTTCACCCTGCTCGCTCCGTTCATCCGCGCCGGGGCCACGGCCTTCCTGAAGCAGGACGGGGACATGGTGAACCTGCAGAACGAGGGGCTGAAATACGACCCCGCGCTGTTGTGGATCGACGACGCCGACAAGCAGGCCAAGTGGTATCAGGCGCTGAAGAAGGCCTGGTCCACCTCGCGCCAGACCGGTCAGCCCTTCGTCAATCCGGTGCAGGAAACCGTGCTGCGCTGGCGCAGCTGAGCCCCCGAAGAGCTTACATCAGCCCGATCTCGGCCAGGCGCTCCTTCAGGTAATCATCGGCGGTGATGGGGGCCTCGCCCGGCCGCTCCGGCGTGACGCAGCTCGAGAGCGGCGTGATCAGATAGTCCGGGCGAAAATGCAGGAAGAAGGGCGTGGAGAAGCGGGAAAAGCTCGCCCGCTCCGGCGCGGGATTGATCACCCGATGGCTGGTGGAGGGCAGGCGCCCGGCGGTGAGCCGCTGCAACATGTCGCCGACGTTGCACACGAGAGCGCCCGGCGGCGGGGCCACGTCGATCCACTCGCTCTCGCCCAGGGGCTTCACCTGCAGGCCCGCCTCCTCGGCGCCCAAGAGGAGCGTGATGACGTTTATGTCCTCGTGCGCCCCGGCGCGGATGCGGCCCCCGGTGTTCGCCGGCATGGGCGGATAGTGCAGCAGGCGCAGGATGGAGTTGCCGTCGCGCACCGGGTCGACGAAGAAGTCCTCCGCCTCGCCTAAGTGCCGGGCGATGGCCGCCAGCATGGTCGCCCCCATGGCGTCGAGGGCTTGGAAGAGGCCATAGACGTCGGCCTTGAAGCTCTCGATCTCGGACGGCCACAGATTGGCGGGCATGACGGCTGAGGCGGGATGGCCGGCGGGCAGCTCGCGCCCCACATGCCAGAATTCCTTCAGGTCCACATGTTCATGGCCCTTGGCGATTTCCACGCCGAAGGGGGTGTAGCCGCGCTGACCGGCCCCGCCCTCGACGAAGTAGCGGCGCTTCACGTCATCTGGCAGGGCGAAGAAGGCCTTGGAGCTGACGAGGGCCCGGTCGATCACGCCCTGATCGAGGCCATGGTCGGCGATCACCGCAAAGCCGAAGCGCTCGAAGCTTTCTCCCAGCTCGCGGGCGAAACGGTCCGGATCAATGGGGCCAAGGGCGAAGGAGACGGGGGCGATGGCCATGAGAGGGTCCGGCGAGCTTTAGGTTAGTGATCCGCCCTCGCCTGTACCGGTCCCTTGGGCCTGGGCGCAATCCAAACCGACAGCGCGGCCACAGCCATGATCACGGCGATGATCTTGAACATGTGGTTGGTGGCCAACATCACCGCCTGCACCTGCACCAGGCGCTCGATATTGCCGATGGCCTGGGCGGCGGAGAAGCCGACATTGGTGAGCTGCTGCGCGGCCGCAGAAGCGTCGTTCAACGCCCCGGCGGCGTCCGAATGAGCCTTGATGGTGGCGTTGCTCCAGGCCGTCGTGCCCAGGGACACGCCGAACGCGCCCGCCGTGGTGCGGGTGAAGCTGATCAGGCCGGCCCCGGCGGCGGTCTGTTCCGGCTTCAAGGCCCCCATGGCCATGCTGGTCACGGGCACGAAGAAGAAGGGCATGAAGAAGCCGAGGGCGAACTGCGGCAGGGCCAGGGCCCAGTAGTTCATCTCGGTGTTGAAGAAGGAGCGCCAGAACATCACCAGGGCCATGCAGCCCACCCCGTAATTCACCAGGATGCGCGGATCGAACCGGCGGACCAGCTGGGCGGCGATGGGCGACATGATCACCGCCGACATCCCGTTCATGGCGGTGACACGGCCGGCCCAGGTGGCGGTGAAGCCGAGGCTGGTCTGCAGCCACAGGGGCACCATCACCACGGAGACGATGAAGGCGCCGAAGGTCAGGGTCATCACCGCCGCCGAGGTGGCGAAGGCGCGGTTGCCGAACAGGCGCAGATTGACGATGGGGTCCTCGGCGGTGAGCTCCCAGATGATGAAGGCCAGAAACCCGATCGCGGCCACGATGGCGAGGGCGACGATGAAGCTGGAATTGAACCAGTCGCTCTCTTCGCCCTTGTCGAGCATGATCTGCATGCAGCCCACCCACAGGATGAGCAGGGCGAGGCCGACGAAATCCACCGGCCGGCGCCAGACGGCGGTCTCGAACGGCGTGATCATGCGCCAGGAGGCGAAGGCCACCACCGCCGCCACCGGCACATTGATGTAGAACACCCAGGGCCAGCCCGCCTCGTCGCACAGCATGCCGCCCAGCAGCGGCCCGGCGATGGGCGCCACCACCGTGGTCATGCTCCAGAGGCCGATGGCCTGGGGCGCCAGCTTGGGCGGGAACACTCGCAGCAACAGGGTCTGCGAGAGCGGGATCATCGGCCCGCCTGCAAGGCCTTGCAACACCCGGCAGACGACCAGGACGGTCAGGGACGGGGCGAGGCCGCACAGAGCCGAGAAGAGGCCGAACAGGGCCAGCGCCGAGGTGAACACTCGCACCGCCCCGAACCGCTGGGCCAGCCAGCCGGTGAGCGGCACGGTGATGGCCTCGGCCACCGAATAGGAGGTGATGACCCAGGTGCCCTCGTTGGGCGACACGGCGAGACCGCCGGCGATGTGCGGCACCGAGACGTTGGCGATGGTGGAGTCCAACACCGACATGAAGTTGGCCAGCGCCAGCACGAACCCGGCGCCCCAAAGGGGAAGGCCCGAGAGCGTACCGCCGGAGGCGGCGTTGGCGGTGGGCTGAGCGGCGCCCGCCATCTCAGCGGCTCTGATCGAGCGGCGCGCCGTCGCGCTTGGCGGTGTTCACGGTGGCCTTCATGGACAGGCCCACCCGCAGCGGATGCTCGGCCAGCTCCTTGGGATCGAGCATCACCCGCACCGGCAGGCGCTGCACCACCTTGATCCAGTTGCCGGAAGCGTTCTGGGCGGGAATGAGCGAGAAGGCCGCGCCGGTGCCGCCGCCGAGGCCGGCCACCACGCCGTGGTACTTCACCCCGCCGCCATAGAGATCCGATTCCAGCTCCACCGGCTGGCCCACCCGCACTTGGCGCAGCTGCGCCTCCTTGAAGTTGGCGTCCACATAGGCGCGGGCGACCGGCACCACGGTCATGAGCTGTGCGCCCACGGCCACGCGCTGGCCCACCTGCACATTGCGCTTGGCCACCACCCCGTCGAACGGCGCGCGGATGACGGTGCGCTGCAGATTGACCTTGGCCGTATCCCAGGCCGCCTTGGCCAGGCGCACCTCGGGATTGTCGTCCACGCCTGCGCCAGCCACCAGGGCGGCGGCGGCGGCGGACTGACCCTTGGCGGCCCGGATATTGGCCTCGGCCTGGGCCACCCCCGCCTTGGCGGCGGCGAGATTGGCCTCGGCGTTCTTGAAGGCGTTCTTGGCCGCGGTGAGCTCGTCGCCCGACACCGCGCCCGAGGCGGCCAGGGCCTGGCGCCGCTCGAAGTCGATGCGGGCCTTGTCGTCGGCGCTTTCGGCCGCGGCGAGCAGAGCCCGGGCGTGGGCGAGGTCGGCGTCGCGGGCGCCCACCTGCGCGGCGGCGGCGTCGGAGCTGGCGAAGTCCTGCTTCACCCGTCGCACCGCCCGGCCATAGTCGGCGGCGGCCTGGGCCTCGGCCAGCTTGGCGTCGATGGGATCGATCACCGCCAGCACGTCGCCGGCCTTCACCTTGTCGGTGTCGGCTACCTTCACCTCGGCCACGGTTCCGCCCACCTGGGGCGTGATGGCCGCCACGTCTGCGCCCACATAGGCGTCGTCGGTGGAGACGTAGTGCGAGCCGACGAGCAGCCACCAGCCGCCGTAGATCAGCGCCGCCGCGGCGACGCCGCCGGCGAGATAGGTGAAGTAGCGCCTGCGGTTCGCCATGGAGGCGGCGCGGTTGGGGGTCTTCGCGCCGTCGGCGCCCGCAGGGTTCGTATTGGCCATGAGCGACTGCCTGATCTTGGAAGGGGGTTAGCGCTGGACGCTCGGCGCGCGATAGCCGCCGCCGAGGGCCTGAACGAGACTGACGTTGAGAGCGGCGGCCTGGCCTTCGAGATCCGCCACGGTGCGGCGCTGAGCCAGCACCGTGTTCTCGACGGTGAGCACGTTGAGGTAAGGGGCGAGGCCGCCGGTGTAGCGCTCGCGCACGATGCGGTAGGCGTCCTCGTCATGAGCCAGGGCCTCGCGGGCGTGGCCCAGCTGGGCCTCAAGGCTCTTCAAATTGGCGAGGGCGTCGGCCACGTCCTTCAGCGCATTGGCGAGGGCGCCGTCATAGGCCGCTACGGCGGCCGCGTAGTCGCCCTTGGCCTCGCCATAGGCGCCCTGCTCCCGCGGGCCCGGGAACAGGGGGATATGCAGCGCCGGACCATAGGTCCCGATCTGGCTGTCGTGGCGGAAGAAGGTGTCGAGGCCGAGGGACTGACCGCCATAGGACGCGGTGAGATTGATGTTGGGGTAGAAGTCGGCCCAGGCGGCGTGGACCCGCTTGGCCGCGGCCGTGGCGCGCCAGCGGGCGGCGGTGACGTCGGCGCGGCGGGCGATGAGATCGGCGGCGAGGTGTTCGGGCAAACCGAGCGGCGTGAGGCTGGCCGTCTTCGGGCGGGGAATGTCGAGCCCGCGGTCCGGCCCCTTGCCCAACAGCGCCGCCAGAGCGTGCCGGGTCACGGCGATGTCGCGATCGATGCGGTCGAGCTCGGCCGCCGCGGCGGGCACGTTAGCCGCCTGCTGGCTCACCTCGCCTTGGGTCTCGAGGCCGTTAGCGTGACGCTGAGCCACTAAGGCGAGGGTCTGACGCCGCACTTCAATAGACTTTTCCGCCACGTCGCGGTCGGCATAGAGCCGGGCGAGATCGGCGTAGGTGCGCACCACGCCTGCGGCCAGGGTCAGGCGCGCCGCGGCGGCGTCGGCCTGCGCCGCTTCGGCTTCCAACCCCGCCGATGCGGCCAGATCATGATATTTGCCCAACAGATCGAGGGGATATTCGGCGCCGATCGCCGCCCGCGCCTCGGGCTTGAAGCCGCCGGGCAGGAACGGCTTGAACAGAGGCGGGAAGCCGAGGTTCTTGCTCTGCCGCGTCTCCACCACATTGGCGTCGACGTTCAAGGACGGGCCGAGCGGTCCCTGCGCCTGCTGGGCGAGGCCCTGAGCCACGCGCGCCCGAGCCAGGGCCTGGCGATAGGAGGGCTCATCCTTCAGCGCCTCGGCCACCAGGGCGTTGAGCTCCGGGTCGGCATAGGCGGTCCACCAATCATCCTCGGGCCAGGCGGCGGCGGGGGCGGCGAAGCTCTTGGCGACGGCGTAGTCCGCAACAGGACGGGGCTGGGCGATCTTGGCCAGGTCCGGCGCGCAGGCGCTGAGCGCGACGAGACCGCACCCCGCCAGCAACATCCGAGTCCATGCCGACATCGGCCTTCTCCCCTATTAAACTTCGACCGTACGGTACGGTCAGTGTTGACGTGAGGCCGCTTCTGGCCCTAAAAGCGATCAACGTCAAGAGCGACTGTACGGTACGGTCATCACATGGGGCTTGAAGAGCCGAAGTCAAATCGCGATCTGCGCCGCCAGGCGATCCTGGAGGTGGCCCGCGCCGTGTTCGCCGAGGAGGGCTACGCCGCCGCCTCCATGTCGAGCATCGCCGCCCGCGTGGGCGGGTCCAAGGCCACGCTGTACAATTACTTCCGCTCCAAGGAGGAGCTGTTCGCCGCCATCGTCCACGCGCGCTGCGAGGAGGAAGGTGCGGTGGTGTTCAACTTCGACCTGGCGGACGACGACCTGGCCAGCACCCTGCAGCGGGTGGGCGAGGGCTTCCTGCGCATGATCACCGGCGACGAGACCATGGCCATGCACCGGGTGATCCTGGCGGAGATCGAGCGCTTCCCCGAACTCGGGCGCATCTTCTATGAGGGCGGGCCGCGCCGGGGCATCACCCGCCTCGGCGGATATCTCGAGCGGGCCATGGCCGAGGGACGGCTGCGGCCGGCCGACGCCGAGCTGGCCGCCGAACAGTTCCTCACCCTGTGCAAGGTGAAATACCACTTCAAACGCCAGTACACGGGAGCCCCGCCCCCCACTGGATCTGAGATCAAGACCCATGTGGCCCTGACCGTCGACACCTTCCTGCGGGCTTACGCTACAAACAGCGCGGTGTAACGACCGATCAGATCAGAGGATGAACTTGGCGTCGACCTCGCCATAGGGGGCGATGACCTGATCCGTCGTCCGGACCAGCAAGCCCAGCTTGGTCAATTCGTCCACGTCATTATGGACATTCTTGTAATTGCGGCCAAGCTCCGCCGCCAGCGCCTTCACGGTTCGCACTTGGTGATGGCGAACATAGCGCAGCAAGTCCAAACGCTTGGGGGTCAGCGTCGCCAGCAAGGCCGGCAGATCGTGAAACGTCACATGGGTTTCATTGACATCTTCACCGCGCTCGGCCCGACGCCAGGCGTCGATAAAGCGTCGGCCCATGCTCTCCAAATCGCCGATGTGCACATTCAAAGTATCGCTGCGGTTCATAGGTCACCTCGCAACTTTCTCACATCGGCCAGGAAATCGGCGATCAACGCCTCGACCGTGGTGAAGGTGTAGCTTTCTTCGCGGTCGGCAAGATGGCGGTGATCGCCCTTGCCCCGCTCATTGTCGTATCCGACCAATCTTCGCCCCGGATAACCGTAGAACAGCCGATATTTTAGGTCATGCGTGCTGCCCTCGACGGCCTTCGGCACCCTCCAAATCGTCAGCTCAACGATAGCGCCATCCGGAAAGTCCTGCCGATCGAAGAACAGGCGCCTCGCTTTCATATGGTACAATGTACCATAAATGTGTATGGTGTAAAGCACCATAAAGGCGCGGACGGCGGCCCTGCAGCTCGCCCCGCCATTCGCCGGTGGGGCTACTTCAGGCGGGCGCTGAAGAAGGCGATCACCTCGTCCACCGCCTGGCGGGTGGGTTCGTGGGGCGCGTCGATGAGATCGCCGGTGAACACCGAGTGCGGCTTGCGTCCCTTGGCCATCATGCCGTTCGGGTTCGCGACCTCATCCGGGAAGGTGGTCCCCACAAAACCATCGCCCAGCTTGACCTTGAGCGTTTCGAACTTCTCCGCCGGGGCGATGGGATCGCTGGCGAAGCGATAGCCGCGCACCTGCAGGCCTTCCTTCACGCAGCGACCGGCGACGATGGCGAGGTCCTGCGGTGAAATATCCAGCGCCGGCTTGTCGAAGGGCGGCATGCCGGGCTGGGACATCACCGGGGCCATCACCACCGGGTCCACGGCCATGGAGAGGGCGAAGCCGCCGGTGAGGCACATGCCGATGACGCCCACGCCCTTGCCGCCGCAGTCGGCATGGACCTGCCGCGCCAGGGGTTTCAGCCAGTCGACGATGGGGCTCGAGGCGTTGGCCTTGAAGATGTGAAATTCGCGGCTGATGCACAGGCCCAAGGTGCGTCCGAGGTTCATCTCTTCCGCATTGCTGGCGTCGGGCTTGCCCAGCAGGATCGGCGCATAGACCCTGAACCCGGCGTCGCGCAGCCAGCGGCAGAACCGGGCCAGGGTCGGGGTGAAGCCGAAGATTTCGTGGATCACGATCACCGCCGGACCGGCGTCGCCGATCATCAGCACCGGCTTGGTCTTGCCCTTGAAGGTGAAGTCCTTGCGGGTGAAATCGGCGATATCGGTGGTCAGAGGTGCGGCCATTTGTTCCCCCAAAGTTCAGGCGGGGCTCGACGCGCGCCCCGCCTGGCGGCATAGGACGCTGATGAAGTTTCTCGACCAGTGCAAGATATTCATCCGCTCCGGCGACGGCGGCGGCGGCGCCGTGTCGTTCCGGCGGGAGAAGTTCATCCCCTTCGGCGGACCGGACGGCGGCGACGGCGGCCGCGGGGGCGACGTGTGGGTAGAGGCGGTGGAGGGGCTCAACACCCTGATCGACTACCGCTACCAGCAGCACTTCAAGGCCGGCACGGGCGAGCACGGCATGGGCAAGCAGCGCCACGGCGCCTCTGGCGCCGATGTGGTGCTAAAGGTGCCGGTGGGCACGGAAATCCTCGACGAGGATCGCGAGACCCTCATCGCCGACCTCGATCACGTGGGCGCCCGCATCCGCCTGGCCAAGGGCGGCAATGGCGGCTTCGGCAATTCGCAATTCAAGGGACCGATCAATCAGGCGCCCTATCACGCCAATCCCGGCCAGGCGGGCCAGGAGCTGTGGATCTGGCTGCGACTGAAGCTGATCGCCGATGTGGGGCTGGTGGGCCTGCCCAACGCCGGCAAGTCCACCTTCCTCGCGGCCACCTCGGCGGCCAAGCCGAAGATCGCCGACTATCCCTTCACCACCCTCACCCCCAATCTCGGCATGGTGGACCTGTCGCCGCAGGAGCGCTTCGTGCTGGCCGACATCCCCGGTCTCATCGAAGGCGCGTCCGAGGGCGCGGGGCTCGGCACGCGTTTCCTTGGCCATGTGGAGCGATGCGCGGTGCTGATCCACCTGGTGGACGGGACCCAGGACGACGTGGCCGGGGCCTGGCGCACGGTGCGTCAGGAGCTGGAGGCCTATGGGGCGGGGCTGGAAGACAAGCCGGAAATCCTCGCCCTGAACAAGATCGATTCCCTCGACGATGATCTGCGCCAACTGCAGAAGGAAGCCCTGGAAGAGGCCTCCGGCGAGCCGGTGCGGCTGGTCTCCGGCGTGTCCGGCCAGGGGGTCACCGAGCTTTTGCGCGCCGCCTACCAGGTGGTGCTGGCGCAGCGGGCGGCGGAGAAGGCCGAGAAGGACGGCGGGGCGCCCGCCGCCTGGACCCCGTGAGCGGGGCGGCCACAGCCCGGCTTCGCCTCACCGAGGCCAAGCGGCTGGTGGTGAAGGTGGGCTCGGCCCTGCTGGTGGATTCCGAGACCGGCCAGGCCGACGCCGCCTGGCTGGCGCGCCTGGCTCAGGACTGCGCCGCCCTGAAGAGCCGCGGCGCCCAGGTGCTGATCGTCTCCTCCGGCGCGGTGGCGCTGGGGCGGCGACGCCTCGGTCTGCCCTTACGCGGCGGGCTGGAGTTGGCGCAGAAGCAGGCCGCCGCCGCCGCAGGCCAGAGCCAACTCATGCGGGCCTGGGAAGCGGCCTTCGAGCCGCACCACCTGCCCTGCGCGCAGGTGCTGCTCACCCCGGACGACACTGAAATTCGCCGCCGCTGGCTGAACGGCCGCTCCACCGTCAATACGTTGATCAATCTCGGCGCGGTTCCCGTGATCAACGAGAACGACACCGTGGCCACGGCCGAAATCCGCTATGGCGACAACGACCGGCTGGCGGCGCGGGCGGCGCAGATGATCGGCGCGGACTTGCTGGTGCTGCTGTCCGACATCGACGGGCTCTACACCGCCGATCCGAGGCGCGATCCCTCCGCCCAGCACCTGCCGTTGATCGAGGCCCTGACCCCGGAGATCGAGGCCATGGCCGGCGGCGTGAACGCCGATGCAGGCGTGGGCTCCGGGGGCATGGCCTCCAAGCTCGCCGCCGCACGCATCGCCGACGCGGCGGGCTGCGCCACCGTGATCGCCAACGGGCGACCGCCCGCCGCCAAGGGCGCCTTCGGCACGCTGGGTCCCCTGCAGGCTGTGGCCGAGGGCGCGCGGGCGACCCTGATCGAGGCGCGGGCCAATCCCATCGCCGCCTACAAGCAATGGATCGCCGGGTCGCTGGCCCCCAAGGGCGAGCTGATCATCGACGCCGGCTGCGCCAAGGCCTTGAGGCAGGGCCGCAGCCTGCTGCCGGCCGGGGTGAAGAAGGTGCTGGGCGCCTTCGGTCGCGGCGATGCGGTGGTGGTGCGGGCTGAAGGCGGGGCGGAGATCGCCCGCGGCCTGGTCGCCTATGACGCAGACGCCGCCGCCGCCATCGCCGGGCTGAAGACCGACGCCATCGAGGCGACGCTGGGCTGGCGCGGACCGGACGCTCTGGTGCACCGCGACGACATGGTGCTCACCCGCGGATAAGCTGGGTTTAGCGCTTCAGCCCGATCTCGTGTTCGGACCAGCCTCCGCCCAGGGCTTCGATGAGGCTGGCGCTGGCCACCAGGCGCGACTTCAGCACATTGACCGAATTGATCTCCGCGGCGAGGGCGGTGTTCTGCGCCACGACCACGCTCGTATAGGCGGTCTGGCCCGCCTTGTACTGGTTGAGGGCGATGGTCTCGCCCTGACGGGCGTTGGCCTCGGCCCGCTCGCGCACCGCCTGCTCCTGTTCCAGCACGCGCAGGGACACGAGCTCGTCCTCCACATTCTGCAAGGCCTGCAGCACCGCCAGGCGATACGCCGCCACCCGCTGGGCGTAGACGGCCTTGGCGCTCTGCACGCCGGCGAGGCGGGCCCCGAAGTTGAAGATCGTTTCCGTGCCGGTGGCCGCCAGGGCCCAGCTGTTGGTGGAGGATTGAAAGAGGTCGCCGAGGTGTTTCGCCGTCGAGGTGTCGGAGGCGGTCAGGTTGAAGCTCGGAAAGAAGGCGGCTTCGGCGACGCCGATCCCGGCGCTGGCGGCGGCGACATTGCGCTCGGCCTCGGCCACGTCCGGCCGGCGTTGCAGGATATCCGACGGCAGACCCGTGGGCGCTACCGGCACGGTCTTGACCAGGCGCCCGGCCGGCAAACGGAACTCCGCCGGCGGCTCGCCCATGAGCACGGCCATGGCGTGCTCCAGCTGGCCGCGCTGGACGCCGAGATCGAGGAGACTGGCCTTGGCGCTGTCGAGCTGGGTCTCGGCGGCGATCACGTCGGCCCGGGCGGCCACGCCGGCCTTGTACTGGTTCTGCGCCACGTCGAGGGCGCGCTGGAGGTTGGCGACCTCCGCCTTCAGAAGGTCCGCCTGGGCGTCGAGGCCGCGCAGGGTGAAGTAGTCGATGGCCAGGGCCGACTGGGCCGCCAGCCGCGCATTGGCCAAGGCCGCGGCGCTGGACTGGGCGCTCGCCTTGCCCGCCTCCAGCTGACGGCGCAGCTTGCCGAACACGTCGAAGGCCCAGTCGGCGTTGACGCTCGCATTGTAGCGCCCGCCGCCCGCCGCCTTGGCCGCGGCCGATCCCCCGCCGTTGTTGCTGGAGGTGAGCGACGCCGACACGGCGGGCAGCAGCGCCGCGCGGTCCTCGACCACCACCGCCTTGGCCTGGCGATAGGCGGCCTCGGCCTCGGCGATGTTCAGATTGGAGAGCGTCACCTGGCGCTCCATCTGGTCCAGCACCGGATCGTTGAAGGCCGACCACCAGGCGCCGCGATCGATGTGGTCCAGGGGTGTGGCCGGGGTCCAGCCCTCGGCCTCGCGATAGCTCGCCTGCATGGGCGCAGCGGGCCGCTTGTAATTGGGGCCCACGGCGCAGGCGCTGAGCGCGAAGCCCGCGCTCGCCAGCAAGGTCCAGCGCAGAAGCGAAGAGTTCGCCATGTCAGCCTCCTTGGGGCGCGGGTGCGACGGGACCGGCGCCCGCCTTGCGACGTCGACGGCCGCGGTGTCTTAGGCGATCCATGCCCAAATAGACCACAGGGGTGGTGATCAGGGTCAGGACCTGGCTGGCCAGAAGCCCGCCGATGATGGCCACGCCCAGGGGTCGGCGCAGCTCGCCGCCCTCGCCGAAACCGACGGCCAGCGGCAGGGCCCCGAGGATGGCCGCCGTGGTGGTCATCAGGATGGGCCGAAAGCGCAGCATGCTGGCGCGATAGATGGCGTCCTCCGGGCTCATGCCCTCGCGCTCCGCCTGCAAGGCGAAGTCGATGATCATGATGGCGTTCTTCTTCACGATGCCGATGAGCAGAATGACGCCGATGAGGGCGATGATGGAGAACTCGATGTGGAACAGCATCAGGGCGAGCAGCGCCCCCACTCCCGCCGAGGGCAGGGTGGAGATCACGGTGATCGGGTGCACGTAGCTCTCATAGAGCACGCCCAGCACCAGATAGACCGCCACCAGGGCGGCGAGGATCAACAGCGGCTCGTTGGCGAGGGAAGCCTCGAAGGCCTGGGCCGTGCCGGCGAACCCGCCGTGCACGTTGGCGGGCATGCCGATGGCCTGCATGGCGGCGGCCACCTCGGCCCGAGCATCGCTGAGGGACTTGCCCGGCTGGAGATTGAACGAAAGCGTCGCCGCCACCGACTGGCCCTGGTGCGAGATGGAGAGCGGGGTCGGATTGAGCGCATAGGTCGCGAAGGCGGGCAGCGGCGTCATGCGCGAGGCGCCGGTGGACACCGCTTGCCCCGTCTGCTGCTGGCCCGAGGCCCCGCCGCCGGTGGAGGTGCGCGCCACGCCGGCGCCGGCGAGGGCTGTTGAGGCGCTGGTGAGGCCGGCGCTGGACCCGCTGGACGCCACCACGCCGCCGGCGGCCGAGCCGCCCCCGGTGCTGATGAGGCTCGAGGGGGGGCGGGTGAAGAAAGGCGTCGGCGCCGCCGCGCGGCTGAACTCGGTGGCGGCGGGGTTTGGCGCCGGATGGGCGGCCACGTTGGGCGGTCGGTCGCCCAGCGCCGGGTTGCTCAAGCGTGCGCTTACGGCCGGCGAAGCGGCGGTGGCGGCGGTGGCGACGGCGGGCGGAATGTAGGTGTTGTTGAGGCTGTCGGTGAACTGGTCGAAGGGCGGATCGGCCTCCATCACCACGTGGTACTGGTTCAGCGGATTGTAGATGGTGGACACCTGCCGCTGGCCGAAATTGTCGTAGAGGATGTTGTCCACCTGCTGCATGGTCACGCCGAGGCGGGAGGCTTGGTCCCGGTCCACGTTGATGTAGGTCTCCAGCCCGTGCTCCTGCTGGTCGGAGTTCACGTCCGTGACCACGGCGGAGTGCATCAGGTAAGTCTTCAGCCGTTCCGACCAGGTGCGCAGGGCGTTCAGATCATCGCTCTGCAAGGTGTACTGGTACTGGGCCGCCGACTGGCGCCCGCCCACGCGGAAGTCCTGCACCGTCTGCAAAAACAGTTGAGCGCCGGCCACGCGGGCGAGCTGCGGCCTCAGCCGGCTGATCACGTCGTCGGTGGTGACTCCAGGCGCAGATCGCTCCGGCTTCGATTTCAAGGCGCCGAAGGTGAAGCCGCCCGGGCCGAAGGTGAAGCCCACCACATGGGACACGTCAGGATCCTTGGAGACGATTTCCTGTAGGCGCGTCATCTTGCCGGCGGTGAGGGTGAAGGAGCTCGCCTGGTCCACCTGCAGACCGCCCACCAGCTGTCCGGTGTCCTGCTGGGGCATGAAGCCCTTGGGGATGATGATGTAGAGGTAGACGTTGAGGGCGATGGCGGCGACGAGGATCCCCACCACGAACCGGCGATGCGCCAAGGCCCAGCCGAGGGACTTTTCGTAGGTCGCCGTCACCCAGGCGAAGAAGCCGTCGAGCCATTGCGAGATGCGGGCGAAGACACTGGGCTTCCCTGATGACGCGCCGCCGCTCGGTTTCGCATCGATCAGGCGCGCCGACATCATGGGCGTGGCGGTGAGCGACACCACCATGGAGACCAGGATCGAGGCCGACAGGGTCACGGCGAACTCGCGGAACAGCCGGCCGATGATGCCGCCCATGGCCAGCAGCGGAATGAACACCGCGACCAGGGAGATGGAGATGGCGAAGACGGTGAAGCCCACCTCCGCCGCGCCCTTCAGGGCCGCTTCGTAGCGGGGCGTCCCCTCCTCCACGTGGCGGGTGATATTCTCCAGCACCACGATGGCGTCGTCGACCACGAAGCCGGTGGCCACGGTGAGGGCCATGAGGCTGAGATTGTCGAGGCTGAACTTGAACAGGAACATGAAGGCCACGGCGCCCAGCAACGACACCGTCACCGCCACGCCGGGGATCAAGGTGGCGCGGCCGTTTCTCAGGAACACCAGCACCACCAGCACCACCAGCACCGTGGCGATGAGCAGCGTGCGCTCCACCTCGAACAGCGAGCCCCTGGTGGTGGTGGTGCGGTCCACGGCCACTTCCAGATCCACCTGCGGCGGCATCTGGTTTCGCAGCTGCGGCAGGAGGGCGCGGATGCGGTCCACGGTGGCGATCATGTTCGCCCCCGGCTGGCGGGTGATGCGCACCACAATCGCTGGCTTGCCATTGGCGAGGCCGAGTTGGCGCATGTCCTCCTGGCTGTCGAACACCTTGGCCACGTCGCTCAGGCGAATGATGGCCCCGTTGCGCACCGCCACCACCAGGTTGCGATAGTCGTCGGCCGTCCGCGCCTGGTCGTTGGTGTAGATCTGCAGCCGGCGCGGACCATCGTCGATGAAGCCCTTGGGCTGGTTGGCGTTGGCCGAAAAGATGGCGTTGCGCAGGTCTTCCGGGCTGAGCCCGGCGCGGGCCAGGGCGTGGGGGTCATAGTCCACCCGCACGGCCGGACTGGCCCCGCCGCCCAGGCTGACATCTCCCACGCCTTCCACCTGGCTCAGTCTCTGCTGCAGCACCGTGGAGGCGGCGTCGTAGATCTGGGCGTTGGTAAGGGTGGGCGATTGCAGGGTGAGGATCAGGATCGGCTGATCCGCCGGGTTGATCTTGCGATAGTTGGGATTGGAGCGGAGCGTCGAGGGCAAGTCCGCGCGCGCCGCGTTGATGGCCGCCTGCACGTCCCGCGCCGCGCCGTCGATGTTGCGGTCGAGACCGAACTGCAAGGTGATGCCGGTCTGGCCGGTGGAGCTGTTGGACGTCATCTCGGTGACGTCGGCGATCTGGCCGAGGCGGCGCTCCAAAGGCGTGGCCACGCTGGTGGCCATCACCTGCGGGCTCGCCCCCGGCAGGTTGGCGTTCACCTGGATGGTGGGAAAGTCCACCGAGGGCAGGGACGACACCGGCAGGGCGAAATAGGCCGCGATGCCGGTGAGCGCCACGCCGATGGTGAGGAGCGTGGTGGCCACTGGCCGGTTGATGAACAGGTGGGTGAAGTTCACGGCCTCACTCCGCCGGCGCGCCGGCCTCGCCCGCACGCCCCTGGGCCCGCCGCGCCAGGTCCCGCGCCAGCCGGTCGAACCACAGATAGATCACCGGGGTGGTGAACAGGGTCAGCAGTTGCGACAGGATGAGGCCGCCGACGATGGCGATGCCGAGCGGCTGGCGCAGCTCAGCCCCGTAGCCCCCGCCGATCAGCAGCGGCACGGCGCCCAGCAGCGCAGCCATGGTGGTCATGAGGATGGGGCGGAAGCGCAACAGCGCCGCCTGGTGAATGGCCGCCTGGGGATCGAGGCCTTCATTGCGTTCCGCGTCGAGGGCGAAGTCGATCATCATGATCGCGTTCTTCTTGACGATGCCGAACAGCAGGATGAGGCCGATGATGCCCACCACGCCCAGGTCCTGACCGAACAGCATCAGGCCCAAGAGGGCGCCGATGGTGGCCGAGGGCAGGGTGGAGAGGATGGTGATGGGGTGGATGAAGCTCTCATAGAGCACCCCCAGCACGATGTAGATCACCACGATGGCGGCCAGGATCAGCCACAGCTCGTTGGTGAGCGACTTCTGGAACGTCTCCGCCGCGCCGAGGAAGGTGGTGGTGATGGTGGGGGGCACGCCGGCGGAGGCTTCCGCAGCCTCGATGGACTTCACCGCCTCGCCCAGGCTGACGCCCTTGGCGAGATTGAACGAGATGGTGGAGGCGGGGAACTGGCCCAGGTGGTTCACCACCAGCGGCGCCGGGGCGATGCGGATCTTGGCGACGGACGACAGGGGCGTCTGACCGCCCGAGGCCGTGGGCAGGTAGAGCTTGTCGAAGGCCTCCGGCCCGCCGTTGAAGGAAGGGCTGTTCTCCAGGATCACCCGGTACTGGTTCGATTGGGTGAAGATGGTGGAGACGATGCGCTGGCCGAAGGCGTCGTAGAGGATGTTGTCCACGGTGGCGAGGCTGACGCCCAGGCGCCCGGCGGCGTCGCGATCCACGTCCACGAAGGCGGCGAGGCCCTGGTCCTGCACGTCGGTGGAGACGTCGGTGATCTCCTTCAGCGACGATAACTTGCCCACCAAGGTCTTGGCCCAGGCCTGCACGGCGTTGGGATCAGCGCCCTCGAGCACGAACTGGTACTGGGTGCGGCTCACCGAGGCGTCGATGGTCAGGTCCTGCACCGGTTGCATGAAGAGGGCGACGCCGGGCACGCGCACCTTGGTCTGCAATCGGCGGATGACGTCCGAGGCGTGCTCGTGGCGCTGATCCAGCGGCTTCAGCTCGATGAGCACGCGGGAGGTGTTCACCGTGGTGTTCTGGGCGTCCACGCCGACGAAGGAGGAGACGTTCACCACGTCGGGGTCCTGCATCAGCTGCTCGGCCACCTCGCGCTGCAGCTCCGCCATCTTGCCGAAGGAGACGGTCTGGGCGGCTTCCACCACGCCCTGGATTTCTCCGGTGTCCTGGGTGGGGAACAGGCCCTTGGGGATGACGATGTAGAGCAGCACGGTGATGAGGAAGGTCACCACCGCCACGATCAGGGTGGCGGTCTGGCGCTTCAGCACCCATTGGAGCGCCACATCGTAGCGGTCGATGAGCCAGTTGAAGGCCCGCTCGGCCCGGTCCTCGAACCCGCCCGGCTTGGGATGCGGCGGCTTTTTCAGCCACAGGCCGCACAGGGACGGCACCAGGGTCAGGGACACCACCGCCGAGACGATGATGGTGGCGGCCAAGGTGACGGCGAACTCACGGAACAGGCGGCCGACCACGTCGCCCATGAACAGGAGCGGGATCAGCACCGCCAGCAGCGACACGGTGAGCGAGATGATGGTGAAGCCGATCTCGCCCGCGCCCTTCAGCGCCGCGGACTTGGGCGATTCCCCCGCCTCCACGTGACGGTTGATGTTCTCGATCATCACGATGGCGTCGTCGACCACGAAGCCGGTGGCGATGGTCAGGGCCATCAGGGTCAGGTTGTTGAGGCTGAACTTCAACAGGTACATGGCCCCGAAGGCGCCCACGAGCGATAGGGGCACGGCCACGCTAGCGATGAAGGTCGAGGCGAGGTTGCGCAGGAACAGGAACATCACCATCACCACCAGGGCGATGGAGAGGGTGAGCTCGAACTCGACATCAGTCACCGAGGCGCGGATGGTCACCGTGCGGTCGGTCATGGGGGTGAGCTTGATCCCCGCCGGCAGGGCGTCCTCGATCAGGCTCGGCTTGGCCCGACAGGCGGCCGTCTCGCAATAGGTGTGTGGCAGGAGCGCCTTGATGCGATCCACCACGCCGATGACGTTGGCGCCGGGCTGGCGCTGGATGTTGAGGATCACCGCCGGGGTGGTGGTCGACTTGCCGTTTTCCCAGGTAGAGGCGTAGGCCCCGAGCTGGGTGTTCTCGGCGCTAGCCGTCACCGCCGCCACGTCGCGCAGACGGATCGGCGCACCGTTGCGATAGGCCACCACCAGGTTGAGGTACTCGCTGGCGTCAGTGAGCTGATCGTTGGCGTTGATAGTCAAGGCGCGGGTGGGGCCGTTGAAGCTGCCCTTGGCGCCGTTGACGTTGGCGGCGGCGATGGAGGAGCGCAGGTTCTCCATGGTCAGGCCATAGGCGGCGAGGGCCGTGGGATTGGCCTGCACGCGCACCGCGGGGCGCTGGCCGCCGGAAACACTGACGAGGCCTACCCCGGCGATCTGGCTGATCTTGGAGGCCAGGCGATTGTCGGCGATGTCCTCCACCTGGGTGCCTGGCAGGGTGTCGGAGGAGAGGGCGAGGGTCAGCACCGGCGCGTCGGCCGGATTGATCTTGGCGTAGACTGGCGGGTTGGGCAGGTCGGAGGGCAACAGATTGCCTGCCGCATTGATCGCCGCCTGCACCTCCTGCTCGGCCACGTCGAGGGAAAGGTCGAGGCCGAACTGGAGCGTAATCACCGAGGCCCCGGAGCTGCTCACCGAGGACATGCGCTGCAGGCTCGGCATCTGGCCGAACTGCCGCTCCAGCGGCGCGGTGACGGTGGAGGTCATCACCTCCGGCGAGGCGCCTGGATAGAAGGTCTGCACCTGGATGGTGGGGTAATCCACCTCGGGCAGGGCCGACAGGGGCAGGAACTGGAAGCCCATGAGCCCGGCCAGGAACAGGGCCAGCATCAGGAGCGAGGTGGCGATGGGCCGAAGGATGAAGAGACGCGACGGGCTGAACTCGCCGAGCCCCGTGTCCCGGCGCTCCGGCGCCCCTCCCCCGGCGGGCGGTGCTTCGCTCATGGGTTCGGCGAACCTTGACCTTGGCCCTGACCTTGACGATTGGCCATCTGAGCCCGCAAGGCGGTCAGCTTGGCCTTCTGCGCGGGGGTGAGCATGGGTTCGAGCTGGGCGAAGGCCGCGGCCATCTCCGTGCGCACGGCGGCGCGGCGGGCGTCAGGATCATCTCCGGCGCTGGCCATGGCCTTCTCCCGCGCGGCGGCGAAGAGAGCGTCGGCCTTGGTGCGTTGTTGGGGGCTGAGGTCGAGCTGGTCGAGCATGGCCGCCATGCGCGCGCCGCCCTGGCCTGCACCCTGACTGGCGCCTTGGCCGACCGCTTGATGGTCGACGGCGCCGCCGCCTTGGCCGCCGCCCATCCAGGCCTGACCCGATCCCTGTCCGGGCCCGCCCTCACCGCCGCCTGGGCCGCCGCCGCAGGACCCGCCGCCGAAGCCGCCCTTCATCGCCGGCTGATCCGGCGTCTTGGCCCCGAACAGCCAGTCGAATAGACCCGGCTTGGCCGGCGCCGGTCCGACGCCTGGCGCGCTTACCTGGCCGCCGCCGCGCTTGCCGTTCCAGCCGCCTGGACCGCCAGGACCTTGGCCCGCCGGACGGCCGATGATCACGCAAGCGCCTTCACGCAGACGGTCCGATCCGTCGGTGACCACCGTTTCGCCGGCCGAGAGCCCGGAGAGCACCGCGGTCTTTTCACCGGCCGCCGGCCCCACCTGCACCGGGCGGATGTGCACGGCGCGCTGAGCGTCGGCGACAAAGACATAGAGACCCTGCTGACCGCGCAGGATAGCCGAGGTCGGCACGATCACCACGTTGTGCAAGGTGTCGAGCTGAAGCCGCACATTGACGAACTGGTTCGGGAACAAGGCCGCCGCGTCGTTCATGAAGCGCGCCTTGGCACGCACGGTGCCCGTGGTGGTGTCGATGAGATTGTCGAGGCTGAGGAATTCGCCGGTGGCCAGGGGGGTCTGCTGATCGCGGTCGTAGGCGATGACGGGCAGGTGCGCGCCCTGGGCCAGACGTCGGGCCACCTGCGGCGCCTGGGTCTCGGGCAGGGTGAACACCACGTCGATGGGCGTCACCTGCACCACGGATACGAGGCCGTTGGTGTCGCCCGCCGTGACGTAGTTGCCGGCGTCCACCTGGCGCAGGCCCACGCGTCCCGATACGGGCGCGGTGATGCGAGCGTAGGTCAGGTTGAGCTTCTGGGCCCCCATCGCCGCTTGGTCGGTTTTCACCTGGCCTTCCAGCTGGCGCACCAGCGCGCCTTGCGTATCCAACTGCTGCTGCGAGACGGAGTCCTGCGCGTAGAGGGTCTTGTAGCGGTTATAATCGAGCTTGGCGTTGGCGAGGGACGCCTGGTCCTTGGCCAGCGTCCCCTCCGCCTGGGCCAGGGCCTGCTGGTAGGGGCGCGGATCGATCTGAGCCAGGAACTGGCCCTTGGAGACGATCTGGCCCTCGCGGAAGCCCACCGCCATGAGCTGGCCGCTGATCTGGGTGCGCACGGTGACCACCGCCTCTGGCGTCACCGTACCAAGCGCTGTGGCGTACACGGGAAACTCGCCCGTCTCAGCCGGCACAGCCGCAACCGTGGTGACGCCGCCGCCGCGACGTCCTCCGCCGGGGCCTCCAGGTCCGCCGGGGCCTCCAGGTCCGCCTGGACCGCCGGGCTGCGCGGGCTTGTTGTTGGCGATGATCCACCACACGCCGAGCACGACCACGGCGACAATCACCGCCGGCCACAGCCAGGAGCCCAGGGTCGTCTGGCGCGGCGGCCGGCCCCCTGGCGGCGTGGCGAACAGCGCGGACTCGGCATGAGGCGCCGGTCGAGATCCGAGGTCCGACACGGTAAGCGATCTCCTGTATTGGCGGCGTTCGCCACGGCTTCTAAGCATGCCTAAGGCGCGCGTCACCTTCTCGCCGAGCTTAGGGCCGAATTTGCGGCCGGTTCGCGAGAGATATTGCGCCTGAAGCGCGATTTTGTTGCGCAGACGCTACAAAGCTCAGCCAAATCATTATTGCCGCGAGGAAGCCTTTGACGAGTCCGGGGCTTCTGACGTCACATGTGCGGGCTGAGTTTGGCCGTGGGTTGGGGGACTTCACGGTTTATTTTCTCAGTCGGCGCTCCCTCACGCGGAGCGCCTTCCAGCTTGGCGCCGCAGGGCGCATGCGCCGGTTCGCGACAACCGGCGCCGGGCGAGGGGGTGGGGCGGATTTCCGGCTAGGAAGTCCGCCCCTTTTCGTTGGCGGACAGGTTGGTCGAGGTCCTGAGCTCGGATCAGGCGAGGTGGAAGGCGATGTTGGCCACCATCACCGCCGCCAGGAGCGCCAGCGACGCGGCGCCGACGCCGCGCAAGGCGAGACGCTGCAGCCCGGCCACGGCGGCGAAGCTGGCGGCGCGGCTGCCGGGGCGGGGACCGGTGTAGATGGCGATCTCGGTCATGGCGGCGACTCTTGAGCTGGCGTCTCGGATTGAGACGGTCCGCTCTGTCGGTCGCAAAAGCCGGACCATCACCGATGATCCGCTTGCGTCCCCTCAAGCCATAGGCCGACATTCCAGATATGCTGTGATCGGATCAGGTTGGGGAGGCGTCGCATGCGCGTGTTGGTGATGGCTTGTGCGCTGTGTTGCGCCCTTGCGCCCGCAGCGTGGGCGTCCTCAGCTTGGTCGAAGACGTCCGGCCCCATCCTGTTCGAGAAAACGCGGCTGGGCATGAGCCTGGCCGAGACCCGTCGCGCTGCGCCGGACACGCAGCTGGTGAAGGGCGGGGCGCGGGAATTCGACGAGCAACACCGTCTTCTCACCCACCGCCGGCTGCGCGGGGTGCGCATGCATGTGCAGTTCTGGTACGGGTCGCACGGCCTCGCCCGAGTGGTGGAGACTTCCGAGGGCCTCGACCCCGCCAAGCCCCTGTCCGGCGAAACGGTGCGCGCCATCAGCCGCGATCTGGCGCGCGACTACGGCGAGCCTGTGGCCTGTCGCATGCGCCAGCCGTCCGGCGACATCGCCTCCTGCCGCTTCGTCCGCCGGGGCGTGGCCGTGGTGCTGGTCGCCTCGCCCGAGGACGGGCCGCCGCGCCTGAAGCTGATCTTCCGCGCCGCGCGGGTCGATGACGACTCCGAAGACCAGTAGCGCCTACTTCTTCACCGCGAACAGGGAGACCATGGGGACCACGCCCTTGTCGGTCTCGGCGGCATGGCCGAGATAGGCCGGCAGGCCGAACACGTCCTCCAGGGTCCGCAGCAGCGAATAGTGGCTGTAGGGCGTCGGGTCGACCGCCCCGCGCGGGCCGTGATTGGTGATGACGAGGGTGGGGATGTGTCCGCCGCCATAGTTTGAGGGTGCGTCCGGCGTCACGCCGCAGCAGCCCCCGCGGGAGCCGGCCGTTCCCTCGTCGAAGGTAATGACGATGGCCACATTGGCCTTGGACTTCCAGACCTTGCTGGCCTGAATGGACTTGACGATCCAGCCGGTGGCCGCATCGCCACGCCGGATCAGGGCGGCGGTGTTGCGCCCTTGGCAATCGTCGGGAGCCGGACCGCCCAGGCCATGCATCTCGTTGCATTGGTTGGGCACCACGAGGGCGAAGTTCGGCAGGCGGTCGGCTTTCAGGTCGGCGTAGAACTGATCAAAGCCGACGATCTTTTGCGCTCGGTCTGGCGCCTGCTGCACGTCAGCGAAATTCAGAAAGCCGGAGTGCTTGGAGGCGTAGAGCGCCAGCGTCTCGCCGCCGGGGGTGAAGGTCGCATCGCCCGCCGCCACGGCCAGCGAACCCGGCTCCGGGAGGGTTTCATAATAGCCCTTCCAAGTCTTGTGCGCGGCCTCCAGCTGATCGCCCAGGTGCGGCGCGGTCACGGTGTGGTCGGGATAGCCCGGCTCCTTGGCGCCGTAGCAGTAGCGATCCGTCGAACCCGGCTTGCAATAGAAGGCGTCATCGTCGTGGATGCCGAAGGTGTCGCCGCCCAGGAGCGCCACGTAATTGGCCTCGGACGGGTGGACCTCGCCCCAGAACTGGCTGGCGTAGCCGTAGGTCTTGGCCAGGCCGGCGATGTTGGGCGCGGCCTCCGGGCTCATGATCTGCTCGTAGTTCTTGTTCTCCTCGACGATCACGAAGACATGATCATAGCGCGGCAACCGACGGTCGGCGGCGTTCTGGCCTGCGGGCGCGGCGACAAGGCTCGTGGGCGCCAGAACGGCCGCCAGCAACAGGGCCAAGGTCTTTCGCATGCTCGTCTCCTAGGTGAAGCGCCGCGCCGATCACGGTCTGATCTGTCGATCCCCTAGCTGAGACGCGTCCGTCAAGCGATCGCTCGCGACGCCGGCGTCACTTTTTTCAATCGCCCCCGGTGCAAGTCGGCCAATTCGCGATTAGGCTAGTGAGAAACATAAACACGTAGGGAGCACATCATGGCCGATCAGAGCCACATCGCCACCAAGGCGGAGCGTGTCGCCGCCGCGCGCGAGGCCGCCTATTCCACGCCGCTCGACAAGATCAACGTGGCTGATCCCAAGCTCTTCCAGAGCGACTCCATGTGGCCCTACTTCGAGCGCCTGCGCAAAGAGGCGCCGGTGCATTACTGCACCGAGCACGAGGAAGGCCCATATTGGTCGGTGACCAAGTACAACGACATCATGGCGGTGGACACCAACCACCAGGTCTTCTCCTCCGAGCCCACCATCGTGCTGCCGGACCAGGACGAAGACTTTCAGCTGCCCATGTTCATCGCCATGGACCCGCCGAAGCACGACGAGCAGCGTAAGGTGGTGAGCCCCATCGTCGCCGGCCCGAACCTGGCCAAGCTGGAGCCGATCATCCGCGAACGGGCGGGCAAGATCCTCGACGACCTGCCCATCGGCGAGGTGTTCAACTGGGTGGACAAGGTGTCCATCGAGCTCACCACCATGACGCTGGCCACCCTGTTCGACTTCCCCTGGGAGGAGCGGCGCAAGCTCACCCGCTGGTCGGATGTGGCCACCGCCGCGCCGGACTCCGGCATCATCGAGTCCGAAGAGGCCCGCAAAGCCGAGCTGTTCGAATGCGCCGCCTATTTCCTCAACCTGTGGAACGAGCGGGTGAACGCGCCGCCCAAGGGCGATCTGATCTCCATGCTGGCCCATGGCGAGTCCACCAAGAACATGGATCAGATGGAGTTCCTCGGGAACCTGATCCTGTTGATCGTTGGCGGCAACGACACCACCCGCAATTCGATCTCCGGCAGCCTCTACGCCCTCAACCTCAACCCCGACCAATATGACCTGGTGCGGGCGCGCCAGGAGCTGATCCCCAGCATGGTGTCCGAGACCATCCGCTGGCAGACGCCGCTCGCCTACATGCGCCGCCGCGCCACGCAGGACTTCGTGCTGAACGGGCAGAAGATCCGCGAAGGCGACAAGGTGCTGATGTGGTACGTCTCGGGCAACCGCGACGAGGAGGTGATCGAGGACCCGAACCGCTACTGGATCGAGCGGCCGCGGGTGCGCGGGCACCTGTCCTTCGGCTACGGCATCCACCGCTGCGTGGGCAATCGTCTGGCCGAGCTGCAGCTGAAGATCATCTGGGAGGAGATCTTCAAGCGCTTCCCCACCATCGAGGTGGTGGGCGAGCCGCGCCGAGTGCTGTCCTTCTTCGTCAAGGGTTACGAGGAACTGCCGGTGCGCATTCCGGCGCGGCTCTAAGCGGGTCGAGGAAAAGTGGGAACCGGTTTTCCGCCAGTTCCAGCACTAAGAACTGCGACCCGCTTCATAAAAAAGACTTCAATCTTCCCGGCGAGTCTGAACAGAACCTGACACGCCGGGTTCAGATCGAGTTCAAGTCAGCGCTTCTAATTCAGGTCCCGTCATCGACGACCGCACTCGGCGGCCGCCTGGAGCCCAAGGGACTAAGAGCCATGCGCAACTTCCTCAAGACCGCCGCCGTCACCCTCGGCGTCCTCCTCACGGCCGGCGCCGCCGTTGGCGCCGCTACGGCCGCCAGCGCCGACACGGGCTGGTGGGGCTATCGTCACCCGCGCCAGGAGCAGGTGTACGACCGCCTGGGCTATCAGAACCGCCGCATCAATCGCGAATACCGCGAGGGCGAGATCAACCGTTGGCAGGCCTACCGCCTGCACCGCGCGGATGCGCGCATCGCCCGCCAGGATCGGTTCTTCGCCCGCACCAACGGCGGCTATATCACCCGCGGCGAGCAGCGCTACATGAACCACGAGGAAAACCGCGTCAGCCGACGCATCGGCTACTGAGCCGTTCGCCCGGCTAGGAGGCGGCGGCGAGAACTGGTGTCTCGCCGCCGTTTCTTGTGGAACTCAGACGCTGGGGCGCTGAATGCTGGGACCCAGGTGCTCGATCACCTGATGGGCGTCGAAGGCCCGGCGATCGCCGGCGGGCTTCGGCCCCCTGCCCATGGCGATCTCAGCGCTGGCGGTGTAGCGGGTCACCGTCTCCACATCGAAGGGCCGGCCCATCCAGGGGTCCCAATAGCCCCAATAGCCATGGCGATAAATCCGCCAGCGCGGTCCCCAATAGCCGCCGCCCCAGCCGGCGCCATAGACCCAGGGATCGCTGTAGACCTGGGTCTGCTGGTCCGTGTGACGGTCCTCCGCCTCGAACCAGTCATAGCCCAGGTTCAGGGTCAATTCGGCGGCGCGATAGAGCAGATAACGCTCCACCGTCTCGCGCGACGTCACCGAGTTGCCTGAGAAGCTGACGGTGAAACGGTTGGCCTCGATCTGATGATCGCTGTAGCCGCCGGAGGTGCTTCCCGTGCCGAGCGGCTGATAGGGCGTCGCCGTTTCGCAGGCGCTGAGCGCCAGCGCCGTCGCGGCCACCGCCGCCAAATGGGTCCACTTCATCATCGCCATCCTTCGTCCAGACCGGCCCCCGCTGGCATTATAACGCCATCAGGCCCGTCTGGCGCGGGGGAAGAAGGGGGGCGTCAGTGCAGGCGCTGATCGAAGACCGCAAATTGCACACGCGCCGGCATGACGATTCCGGCGGCGCTGACGGTGACCGAGTGAATCACCGCGTCGATCTCGCGCCGCCAGAACTCCAGGAACTGGTGGATGCGGGGAAAGTCCGGCGCCTGATCGAGAGTCTGCCACAGGAACTGCTGCAACACGCCAGGATGGTCCGGCAGGTGATACAGCAGGTCGAGCGTGGTCAGCCGACCGCCGCGAATTTGAGTTTCGAAGTCCGTCGTCGCCATCACCGCCTCCTCTTGATGCGCTTGACGCTGAGAGAAGGCTAAGCCCGGCAAGCTGAACGGAAGCTTCACAAAATTGTCGCGAATCCAGCAGCTGAGGGTATTCGCCCGCGCCTTAGGCGCCTCAGATCAAGGATTGATCGAAGCGATGCCGGTGATCACCGCCCCGACCACCGCACCGAGGAACAGGAGGCCGGTGGCGAAGGCCTGGATGGCGAAGCCGCGGCTGCGATGCGCCGGGTCGCGAATATAGCCGGTCATGTACAGATAACGGCCGATCACCCAGACCACGCCGATCACCGCCACCACGCCCACCGCCACGGCGCCCCAGTCGCTCATGAAATAGGCGCAGAGCCAGAAGGTGGGCAGGAAGATCACCAGCCACTCGAGGGTGTTCTGCTGCACCCGGAAATAACGCTCGAACTCCGGGTGCCCGTGCGTGGCGGGGGCGGCGACGCCGAAGCGCCCGCGGGCCCGGCCCACATTCAGCCCCATCCAGAAATAGAGGCCGAGCGCCAGAAGGGTGACCAGACCGACGATGCTGTACATGGCGAAACCCCATTTTCGGCGGCGCGAAGGCGCGGCCGCTGATTCCCTTTCGCAAGCCTGCCATGATTGCATGTAAAACCGAAGACGCCTGCGCCCTTGGGGAGGTTTTCCTGATGCGTGTCGTGTGCTGGATCGCCAGCTGGGCCAAAGGCAAGGGCGCCGTGTGGCGCCTGACCGTGGTCCAGCCCCCCCCGGGGCGGAGCGCCTACCCAGCGGGCTCAACCTGCCGCACGGCCTCGCCAGAGGTCCGGATGGCGCCATCCTGGTGGCCGAAGACCTCAACGGAACGGTGGTCCAGTTCGCACGAGCGAATTGAAGACTCTTTATACGCGAGAATCGCTCTATACGTTGCCCTTTGCTACCTTGAATAGGAAGATACGCAATGGCAAAGAACACTGGTAAAGATTACCGGCAAGGTTCGGTAACCGATCGTTCCCAATTTGAACGCAAAGACGGACACTGGCAAAAGCGCGACGCCGATAATGGTCAATTCGGCTCCGTAAAGAGCACTGATAATCCATATAAGGGCGTCGCAAAGGAGCCAGACGGACGTAAGCGCTAGCGCCCCGAGCGCTTGTCGCGCTGGGCCAGGACCCGCAGGCGCAGAGCGTTCAGCTTGATGAAGCCGCCGGCGTCGCGCTGGTCGTAGGCCACCTTGCCCTCTTCGAAGGTGACCAGGTCCTGGTCATAGAGCGAATAGGGGCTTTCGCGGCCGATCACGGTGACATTGCCCTTGTAGAGCTTTACTCGCACCTGGCCCGACACCACCTCCTGGCTCTTGTCGATGAGCGCCTGCAGCATCTCCCGCTCCGGGGCGAACCAGAACCCGTTGTAGATCAAGCTCGCATAGCGCGGCATGATCTCGTCCTTCAGGTGCATGGAGCCGCCGTCGAGGGTGATGGATTCCATGCCGCGGTGGGCGGCGAGGAGGATGGTCCCGCCCGGGGTCTCGTAGACGCCGCGCGACTTCATGCCCACGAAGCGGTTCTCCACGAGGTCGAGACGGCCAATGCCGTTGTCGTGGCCGAGCTGGTTGAGGCGGGTGAGCAGGCTCGCCGGCGACAGCTTCTCGCCGTCGATGGCCACCGGGTCGCCGCGCTCGAAGTCGATGGTGATGACGGTGGGCTTGTCCGGCGCATCCTCGGGGGAAATGGTGCGCTGGTGCACGAACTCGGGCGCTTCCACTGCCGGGTCCTCCAGCACCTTGCCCTCGGAGGACGAGTGCAACAGGTTGGCGTCCACCGAGAAGGGGGCTTCGCCGCGCTTGTCCTTGGCGATGGGAATCTGGTGCGCCTCGGCGAAGGCCAGCAAGTGCTCGCGGCTCTTGAAATCCCATTCGCGCCAGGGGGCCACCACGCGGATGTCCGGCTCCAGGGCGTAGTAGCCGAGCTCGAAGCGCACCTGGTCGTTGCCCTTGCCGGTGGCGCCGTGACAGACCGCGTCGGCGCCGGTCTTGCGGGCGATCTCGATCTGGGTCTTGGCGATGAGCGGGCGGGCGATGGAGGTGCCGAGGAGGTACTGGCCCTCATAGACCGTATTGGCGCGGAACATCGGGAAGACGTAGTCGCGGACGAAGGTCTCGCGCAGGTCCTCGATAAAGATGTTCTCCGGCTTGATGCCCAAGAGCAGGGCCTTTTCTCGCGCCGGGGCCAGCTCCTCGCCCTGGCCGAGGTCGGCGGTGAAGGTCACCACCTCGGCGCCGTACTCGGTCTGCAGCCACTTCAGGATGATCGAGGTGTCGAGGCCGCCGGAATAGGCGAGCACGACCTTCTTGGGCGGACGGGCGTCGGACATGGCGGTCCCTTTCGGCGGCGCAGGAAAGTTCAGGCGCGCGCTTTAGGGACGCATGGGTCCGGGGTCAATGGCCCATCGGAGATCGCGCGGTTCAAAGCGCCGGTCGAGGAAAAGTGGGGACCGGTTTTCCGCCCGCGACCGGCGCGAATTCAGACCGTAACCTGGGCGCCCAGCTCCACCACCCGGCCGGGGGGAATGTGGAAGAAGTCGGTGGGGTTAGCGGCGTTCTTCATCAGGAAAATGAACAGCTTGTCCTGCCAGGCAGGCATGCCCGAATGCGCCGAGGGCACCACCGAGCGACGGCCGAGGAAGAACGAGGTGGCCATGATGTCGAACTTGATCCCCTGCTTTTTGCACAGGCCCAGCGTCTTGGGGACGTTGGGGCTCTCCATGAAGCCGTAGGTGAGGAATAGCTTCTTGAAGTCCTCGTTCACCGGCTCGATGCGCACGCGGTCGGCGTCCTTCACCCGCGGGGTCTCGGCGGTGACCACGGTGAGGATGATGTTCTTCTCGTGCAGCACCTTGTTGTGCTTGAGATTGTGCATCAGGGCCACCGGGGCCACGTCGGGGTCGGAGGTGAGGAACACCGCCGTGCCCGGGGCGCGGTGCGGCGGGCGGGCGCGCATCATCTCGATGAGATCATTGAGGGGCACGGAGTCGCGGCGGGTCTTTTCGGCCAAGAGCTGCGTGCCCTTCACCCAGGTGGCGATGATCACGAACAGCAGCGAGCCCAAGGTGAGCGGCAGCCAGCCGCCGGTGGCGATCTTCAGCCCGTTGGCGAACAGGAACACCGAGTCGAGCAGGATCAACGGAGCGATGAGGGCCAGGGCCTGCAGCTGCTTCCAGTGCCACATGCGCCGGGTGACGATGTAGGCGAGGATGGTGGTCACCAGCATGGTGCCGGTCACTGCCAGACCATAGGCGTCGGCGAGATTGTCGGAATTCTGGAACACCAGCACCAGGGCCAGCACCCCGATCATCAGGAAGGTGTTGATCTGCGGGATGAAGATCTGGCCCGACTGGGTCTCGGAGGTGCGCTTCACGTCCATGCGCGGCAGGAGACCGAGCTGAATGGCCTGCTGGGACAGGGAGTAGGCACCGGTGATCACGGCCTGGCTGGCGATGACCGAGGCGAACACCGCCAGGACCACCAGCGGCAGGCGATAGGCCGGCGGGCACATGACGAAAAACCAGTCCTGATTGTCCAGGGCCTGATGGTGCGCGTGCGCGATGGCCAGCGCCTTCAGGGCGTAGGCGCCCTGACCGAGATAGTTCAGCGCCAGGGCCGGCAGCACCAGGAACAGCCAGGAGGCCTGGATCGGCCAACGACCGAAGTGGCCCATATCGGCGTAGAGCGCCTCCGCGCCGGTGACGGTGAGGAACACCGAGCCCAGCACGAGCAGGCCCACGAGGCCGTGCTTGACCAGGAACAGGATGGCGAAATGCGGACTGAGGGCGAGGAACACGCCCGGATCATCGGTCACGTGCAAGATGCCCAGAAAGGCGATCACTGCAAACCATACCAGCATCACGGGCCCGAACAGGGTGGCCACCTTGGCGGTGCCGCGGGATTGGATGATGAACAGGCCAATGAGGAGGAAAAACGACGCGAAGGTGATGATGCGGGGGCTGGCCACGTTCTCCACCCCGGGCACGTCGTGCAGGCCCTGGAAGGCGCCCAGCACGGAGATCGCCGGAGTGATGATGGAATCGCCGTAGAATAGCGCCGCGCCCACCACGCCAAGCACGAACACCAGCTGTGTCCGTTTGCCCAGCGCCCGGCCGGCCAGGGCCATGAGCGACAGCACCCCGCCCTCGCCCTTGTTGTCGGCGCGCATGACGAACAGCACGTATTTGATGGTCACCACCAGCAGCAGCGCCCATAGGGCCAGCGAGACCACGCCAAGAATGGCGGCGTCGGTGACCCGGTCCTTGGCGGCCTGTTGCATGGCGGCCTGGAAGGCGTAGAGGGGGCTGGTGCCGATGTCGCCGAACACCACCCCCACAGAGCCAATGGCCAGAACCACGAATCCGGGATGCTTCAGCGACTCGCCGGCAATCCCATGGTTTGGGCCGTGATGCGCAGATGGGGCAGGCTCGGAAGGCGCGCCGCGATCGTCCGCGGGCGGTACAGCGGCGCTCGCTTGGGGAGTCGCGGCGCCAGAGGCTTCTACAGCCATGGGGTTCCTCCGGAACGCGAACCAACTGATCTCGTACGTTCCAATCTGTCACCGCCCGAGCGGCGCGCCGCGATACTCCGAAACTCGACGCCATTCAATCGCCCGATTTGACTTGTCAATGGCGTAACGCATTGCGCTCAGCGGTCGGATGACTAATTAAGCGCTGGAAGAAAATGTCCGACAGCCAACGATTCCCCGTCGCAGCCCACGCGCTCGCCTATCTGGCGCACAAGGGCGCATTTGGTCCCGAGGCGGCTGTGTCCAGCGCCGCCCTCGCCGCCTCTATGCCCACCAATCCGGTGGTGGTGAGGCGTATCACGGCGATGCTGGCCAAGGCCGGCCTTATCGGCACACGTTCAGGCGCCACGGGGGGGGCGTGGTTGCTGTTCCAACCGGGCGACATCCGCCTCGACCAGGTGCTGCGGGCCGTGAACGGATGCGCCCACTTCGGGTGCCCGCCCCCAGGCGCCAAGGGCTGTCCGATCGGTGAGAAAATTCCCAAGCAGGTCAGCAAGGCCATCGCCGCCGCCGATCAGGCCGCGGCCGAGCGCCTGTCGCACATCACCGTGGGCGACCTTTTAAAGTTTGACTGAACGCGTCTCTAGGAAACGTCCCCTTGAAGACCGCGTGAGCATGTTTATGTAACCGACACTGTTCCGGTTACGAAAGGACCTTCCATGCCCTCGATCGCTATCGTCTATCATTCCGGCTACGGCCACACCGCCGTCGTGGCCGAAGAAGTCGCCGCCGGCGTCCAGGAAGCCGGCGCCCGAGCCACGCTTCTGCGCGTCACCGGCGCCGACCAGGACTTCGGTCCGATCCTCGACGCCATCACCGCCGCAGACGCAGTGATCTTCGGCGCTCCCACCTACATGGGCGGCCCCTCCGCTCCGTTCAAAGCCTTCATCGACGCCACCTCCAAGCCCTGGTTCACCCAGGCCTGGAAGGACAAACTGGCGGCGGGCTTCACCAATTCGCTCAGCCTGTCCGGCGACAAGCTGAACACCTTGACCGACTTCGCGGTGCTGGCCGCCCAGCACGGCATGATCTGGGTCTCCGCCGGCATTCCCGCGGGCGCGGCCACGGGCGACGTGAGCGCTGAGACCGGCGTCAACCGCATCGGCTCCTCCCTCGGCCTGATGACCCAGTCCGACAACGCCGGCCCTGACGTGACCCCCGGAGCGGGCGATCGCAAGACCGCCCGGCTGTTCGGCGCCCGCGTGGCCAAGGTCGCCCAGCGCTGGACCGCCGCTGCGCGCGTGGCCGAGCCCGCGTAAGGCGACGCCCGCGTAAGCTGAAGATTGAATGCGTGAAGGCGGCGGGCCATTCTTGGGGCGTCTGATTCCGGAGCCGCTATGACCCGCCGCCTCTGCCTCATCACCGGCGCCTCCGCCGGCATCGGCGCCGCCTTCGCCAAGGTGTTCGCCAGCCACGGCTACGATCTCGCCCTCACGGCGCGCCGGCAGGACCGGCTGGACGCGGTGGCCGCGGACCTGCGGCTGCAATACGGCGTCGAGACCTTCAGCTTCGCCGCCGACCTCGCCGACCCCGCCGCGCCGGACCGGCTCCTGGCCTTCATCGAGTCCGAAGGCCGCGTGGTGGACGCCCTGGTCAACAACGCCGGCTACGGTCTGCCCGGGACCTTCGCCGCCACCACCTGGACCGATCAGCGCGCCTTTCTGCAAGTGATGGCCACGGCGCCGGTGGAACTGGCGCACAAGACCTTGCCCGGCATGGCGGCGCGTCGTTTCGGCCGCATCATCAATGTGGCGTCGCTAGCCGGCCTCGTGCCCGGCTCCGCGGGCCACACGCTCTACGGCGCCACGAAGAGCCTGCTGATCAAGTTCTCGGAGAGTCTGCACCAGGAGAACCTGGCGGTCGGGGTGCACGTCTCGGCCCTGTGTCCTGGCTTCACCTTCTCCGAATTTCACGACGTGAACGGCACGCGCGACATGATGTCGAACCTGCCCGCCTGGCTATGGATGGGCGCCGACGAAGTGGCGTCCACGGGCTATGAGGCGGTGGAGGCCAATCGCGCCGTGTGCGTGCCGGGCGCGCCCAACAAGTCCATCGCCGCCCTGGCCAAGGTGCTGCCCGACGACTGGGCCCTCGCCCTCATGTCGCGAGAGGCGGGCCGCTTCCGCAAACTGTGAACGGCGCCGCCCTGGCGTCAGCCAGCAAAGTGTTTACCTCGGAATGATAGGAATGTTCGTTCTGCGCGTCGCCTAGGTTAGTTCGCCTACGGAAATGTGCGCAGTTGACACCAAGACGGGCGGGGACATGCAATATCCGCCCTAGTCAGCCCTTGGGAGGGCCCTTCCATGAACACTTCCCTCAACGGTCTCAATGGCGCCTCGAACGGCCACCTCAAGGTGCAGGTCGCCGGCCGACACGTGGATGTCGGGGACGCCCTGCGATCGCGCATCATGGACGAGATGGCCGCGGGGGTCGGGAAGTACTTTGAACAGGGCGGCACGGCGGACGTGGTGCTGAGCAAGGACCGGTACGTATTTCGCATCGACATCGTCGCCACACTCGCCTCGGGCCAGCAGCTGGTCTGTTCGGGCGCCGGCGGCGACGCCCATGCGGCGTTCTCTGACGCCCTGGAACGCCTCGAATCGCGCATTCGCCGCTATAAGCGCCGCTTAAAGAACCATCACGCCAATGTGAGTTCGAAGGCCGAATCCGCTTCCTACATCGTGCTGCGCGCGCCTGAGGACGATGACGACTACGATTCGATCTTCGACGGCGCGCCGGCGCATCACGATGGCGCGCCCCAGGCCATGGTCATCGCCGAGTCGCAGGCCAACGTGAAAACCTTAACAGTTTCAATGGCGGTGCTGGAACTCGACCTCACCGGCGCCCCGGTGCTGCTGTTCCGCAATGCGGCCCATGGCGGTCTGTCGGTGGTCTATCGGCGAGCGGACGGCAATATCGGCTGGATTGACCCGGAACGGACGATCGCGCCGAGTGCATCGTCCAAGGTGCACGCGGAATCGTCGCTGGCGAAGTCCTAGGCTTCGGGTATAGGAGCGCGCAAAGTCGGGCGGTTTCGCCGAGGGCTCAAACGAGACCCAAGGAAAGCCGCCCCAAGGCGCAGCCGGGGATTAATGGTGCGTTGATGGACATGGGTAGCTGGTTGGAACGCAGCGCGATTCACGTTCGCGGCGTGGCCGACAACAAGCGTCAGGCGTTGAGCTTAACGGCCGATCTGGCCGCCAAGGCCTTCGGCCTCAAGGCCTCCGAAGTGCTGGAGGCGCTGCTGGAACGGGAAGCGGCTGGATCCACAGGCGTGGGTTATGGCGTGGCCGTGCCGCACGCCAAGCTGCCGGCGCTCGACCGCATGCGGGCGGTGTTCGTGAAGCTTGAACATCCGGTGGCGTTCGACTCCCTGGACGACAAGCCGGTGGATTTGGTGTTCGCGCTCTTCGCTCCTGTAGGAGCAGAGACCGAGCACCTGCGCTCCCTCGCCCGTCTGTCGCGGCTGCTGCGCAAGCCCGAAATCCGCGAGCAATTGCGCAACGCCCATAGCGCCGACGCGGTCTACGCCATACTGGTGCGGGAAGTGGAATCCTCCGCCGCCTGACCAAAGCCCCCCATGGCCCTGCCGCTCTGCCGCCTCTACCTGATCACGCCGCCGTCCCTGCCGGACCTCGACGCCTTCGCCCGCGTGCTGGAGGCGGCCCTCGGCGGCGGCGACGTGGCGGCCCTGCAAATCCGCCTGAAGGACGTCTCGGACGACGCCATCCGTGCGGCGGTGCGCCGCTTCGCCCCCATCGCTCAGGCGCATGACGTGGCGGTGATCCTCAACGACCGCCCGGACCTCGCCGCCGAACTCGACTGCGATGGCGTGCATGTGGGCCAGGGCGACGCGCCTTACGCCGAGGCGAGACGCCTGGTGGGGCGCGATCGGGTGGTGGGAGTCACCTGTCACGACAGCCGGCACCTCGGCATGGAGGCCGCCGAGGCCGGGGCCGACTATGTGGCCTTCGGCGCCTTCTACGACACCGCCACCAAGGCCGCGCCCACCCGCGCCGAACCGGACATCCTCACCATCTGGCAAGAGAGCATGCAGACCCCCTGCGTGGCCATCGGCGGCGTGACGGTCGAGCACGCTCAGGAACTGGCCCAGGCCGGCGCGGACTTTCTCGCTGTCTCCGCGGGCGTTTGGGGCTATCCGCAGGGGCCCGCCGCCGCCGTGGCCGCCTTCAATCGCGAGATGGCCCTAGGCGTGGCCGCTCGCCAAGGCGCCTGACCGTCCATTTGGTCGAAATGGCCCGGCCAAGCGACGCGGATTGATTTACTATCTGCGATTCGAGGGGTGGACCGCCCCGCCTTGGATCCCTGCCCATGGCCGCATTCGACGCCGCCTTCTTCGCCGCCGCCGGCGGTTCGAGCCTGGCCATCGCCGCGACCCTTTGGGCCCTGGCCCAGCGCCGTTCGGCGCAGCGGGCCGCCGACGAGCTCCTCCTCAAGATCGACGGTTTGGAGCGTCGGGCCGACGCCGCCGACGCCTCTACCGAAGCCTTCGATTCGGCGGTGATGGTGGTGGATGGTTCGGGTCCGCGCCTCACCTCCGGCGCGCATAGCCTCGCCGACTGCGCCGAGGTGCTCGGCCTTCCGCGCCAGGCGGACGCCGCCGAAGTTTGGGCGGCCCTGTGCGAAGCTGATCCCGATCATGAACGCAAACTCACCGCCCTCACGGATCGGGGCGAGCCTTGCACCTTCGAGGCGCAAGGGCCGGCCGGCGGACACGTCGCCGTCGTAGCGGAAGGCCGGGCCGCCGGCGCCTTCGCCTGGCTGCGCCTCTCCGTATCGGCCGGCGCCGGTCTGCCCTCCGCCGCCCGCTTCGCCGCCTTCCTCGACGCCCAGGCGCACGCCGCCTGGATCGTGGCCGACGATGGGCGTCTCGCCTGGGCCAACCGGGCCTGGCTCGCCGCCGCCGAGGCCGAGAGCGTCGAGGACGCCGTGGCCGCCGGGCGCATGCTGGACCAGGGCTTTGCGGCCCTCGCCGCCGAGGCGGCGCACAAGGGCGAAGTGCGTGAGAACCTGATCTGGGCCGCCGTGGGCGGGCGTCGCCGCGCCTATCAGGTCTCGGTCCAGCCCTTGGAGGGCGGCGGCGCGGCGGCCCTCGCCGTGGACGTCACCGACTCCGAGGAGCTGAAGGAGACCCTGAAGCGCCACGTGGCGGCCCACGACGAGACCCTGAACCGGCTCGCCGACGCGGTGGCCATCTTCGGTCCGGACCGGCGGCTGTCCTTCTTCAACACCGCCTTCGCCGAGCTGTGGGACCTGGAGCCGGCCTGGCTCGCCGACAAGCCGAGCCACGCCGAAGTGCTGGACCGCCTGCGCCAGCGCCGGCGCCTGCCCGAGACCGCCGACTATGGCCAGTGGAAGGCCCGCGAGCTGTCCTTCTACGAATCCCTCGACGCCGCCCCGGACGAGCAGTGGAGCCTGCCTGGCGGACGCACCCTGCGCGTGGTGCGCCAGCCGCACCCCTTCGGCGGGGTGCTGTTGCTGTTCTCTGACATCACCGACGAGCTGCGCCTCAAGGCCCAGTTCAACGCCCAGGTGCAGGTCCAGAAGGCCACCCTCGACAAGCTCAACGACGCCGTGGCGGTGTTTGGCTCGGACGGGCGGCTGCGCCTCACCAACGAGGCGTTCGAGCGCTTCTGGGGGCCGGCGCCGCTCAATCTGAAGACCGCCGCCGACTTCGATCAGGTGGTGGAGCTCTGCACCCCGATCATCCACGATCTGCAGTTCTGGCGTGAACTGAAGGCCCGGGTCGCCGATCCCGATCCTCAGGCGCGCGCGCCCATCGCCGGCGAGACCCGCACCTCCGATCGGCGGGTGGTGGCCTTCCAGACCCGGCCCCTGCCGGACGGCGCCACCCTGGTGGGCTTCTCGGACGTCACGGCGACCCGCGAGCTGGAGCAGGCCGTGCTGGAGCGCTCCGAGGCGCTCGCCGAATCCCAGCGCTTGAAGCGCGAGTTCGTCGGCAATGTCTCCTACGAGCTGCGCACCCCCCTCACCACCATCATCGGCTATTCCGAGCTGTTGGAAATGCAGGCCGCTGGAGTCTCGGACGCCTTCAAATCCTATGTGGGGGCGGTGCGCCAGGCGGCGACGCAGCTCGCCTCCTCCATCGACGACGTGCTGGACATGGCTCAGATCGACGCGGGCGAGATGGCGCTTTCATTGGGCGATGTGGACGTGGCCGTGCTGCTCGCCGAGGCGGTGCGGCGCAATGAACAACTCGCCGAGAGCTCGGGCGTCGTGGTGGTGTCGCCGCCCGCGGAAGCCTTGGGAACCATTCGCGCCGACGCCCGGCGCCTGACCCAGGTGATGGATCATCTGGTGGCCAACGCCATCCGCTCCACCCCCCGCGGCGGCGAGGTGTTCATCGAGGCGGTGCGCGATCAGGGCGAGGTGCAGCTCACCGTGCGCGATACCGGCCGCGGCATTCCCTTCCATGTGCAGGCGCACGTGTTCGACCGCTTCGTCGGGCGCGACCGCGGCGGGCCGGGACTTGGCCTCGCCCTAGTCAAGGCGCTCATCGAGCTGCACGGGGGCTGGGTGGCGCTGGAGAGCGCGCCGGGTCAGGGCGCGGCCTTCACCTGCCACGTGCCGGAAGAGGCCATGATCGAGGCCGCCCAGCCGGAGCTGCGCTTCGGCTGATTAAAGCTGGAAAGCGCTTAGTGCTGGCTTTCGGGCAGACGCACCACGAGGCCGTCCAGCTCGTCGGTGACCTTGATCTGACAGGACAGGCGCGAGTTCTCGAACACCGCCTCGGCGAAGTCGAGCATGCTCTCCTCCATGGCCGTCGGCTTGCCGATTTTATCCAGCCATTCGGGGTCCACATAGACGTGACAGGTGGCGCAGGCGCAGGCCCCGCCGCAGTCGGCGTCGATGCCCGGAACATTGTTCTTCACCGCCCCTTCCATGACCGACTGGCCAGCCTTGACCTCGATCTCGTGGACCTTGCCGTTGTGCTCTATGTAGGTGATCTTGGCCATGGCGCTCTGTTCTTAATCTTTCCTGGGAAGTCTCAAGGGCGGCTTAGACCGCCACGTCCTTCATCGATATCGACATATCGCGAAGTTTCTCGGGCGCAACCGGTTTGCGCGAGCCGATCAGTTGCCGGCCCATCATGAATTCGGGGGGCGCGTTCACCGCCTCCACCGCCTGGATGCGATCGCTGGAATCGAGGTGGAACACGGCGAACTTGGCGTTGGCCGGCTCGCCGCGCACCACGATCTGGCGCGCGTGCAGGGGCAGGCCGGCGATCTGCAGCTTCAGGTCATATTGATCCGACCAGAACCAGGGCGTCTCCGGCGGCGGCGGCGACTTGCCGCAGAGGGCCGCGGCGGCCTGCTTGGCTTGCTCGAGGGCGTTGGGCACGCTCTCCAGCCGGCCGGTCTCGCCATAGGCGGGCAGGGGCCGGCGGGTGCAGTCGCCAATGGCGAAGATGGCCGGATCGGAGGTGCGCGCCTCCAGGTCCACCACCACGCCCTGATCGCAGACCACGCCCGCGGCCTTGGCCAGCTCCTCATTGGGCGAGGCGCCCACGCCTACCAAGGCCACGTCGCAGGGCAGGATGCGGCCGTCCGCCAGCACCACCCCGGCGATCTTGCCGTCTATGCCGGCGAGGCGCTCCACCTGGGCCGAGACCTCGAACACCACGCCCTTGGCGCTGTGGTAGGACTGGAAAAAGCTCGACAGGGCTTCGCAGGCCACCCGGGCCAGCGGCCGGCTCTCGCGTTCGATCACCACCGCCTCGGCGCCCAGGGCGCGGGCCGAGGCCGCCGCCTCCAGACCGATATAGCCGCCGCCGATCACCGCCAAACGCTTGCCGGGGCCGAGCGCCTGTTTCAGCTTCTCCGCGTCCGCGGCGGTGCGCAGCTCCAGCACGCCCTCAAGATCGGCGCCCGGGATGGCCAGGCGACGCGGCCGGGCCCCGGTGGCGAGCACCAGCACGTCGTAGGGAATCTGCTCGCCGCTCTCAAGCTCCATATGCTTCACATCGCGGTCGATGCGGACGGCGAGGGTGCTGAGGCGCAGGTCGATGTCATGCTCGACGTAGAATTCTGCAGGCTTCAGGGCCAGGGACTCGGCGTCGGCCTCGCCCTTCAGCCAGGCCTTGGACAGGGGCGGACGCTGATAGGGCGCGATCGGCTCCTCGCCGATCAGCGCGATGGGCCCGGTCCAGCCATATTGTCGCAGCAAGGCCGCCGCCGTGCCGCCGGCGTGACCCGCGCCCAGGATCACAATATGCCCGTCCAAGTCCGTCAATCCTGCCGCTCCCCCGGAACTTTATCCTTTGTTCCGGTGAATATGACGAGGGCGTCAACTTTGTGCAATGGATTCGCGTATGCGAAGGACTGCGCACCCTCTTGCGATGGCCGATAGCCCATGGGAGAGCCGTCGTCCATGCATGGGGCCGCAATGATCGAACTGACGCTGGCGGATGAACAGGCGACAGCACGATTGGGCGCCGCGACAGCGCAGCGCTTGCGGTCCGGCGAGGCGGTGTGCCTCTACGGCCCCCTGGGCGCCGGCAAGTCGACCCTCGCCCGGGCCCTGATCCGCGCCCTCACCCGCCCGGACGAGGAGGTGCCGAGCCCCACCTTCACCCTCGTCCAGACCTATCCGGCCCGGGATTTCGAGATCGCACACTTTGATCTTTATCGCCTGACCTCGGCGGGGGAGGTTGACGAACTCGGACTCGATGAAGCGCTCGAGACCGGCGTGGCCATCATCGAATGGCCGCAGCGGCTGGAGGGTCGCCTGCCGGCGGATCGATTGGATATACATCTTGAGCTCTTGGCCGAGGCTGGCGATGGTCGGCGCGCGCGCCTGGAGGGATTTGGCAGTTGGAGCGGACGTGAGCGTGAGCTTGTCGATGGATAAAGGCGCGGAACGCACAGCGCTGAAGGCGGACTTTCTGGCGCAGGCGGGGCTCGGGGGCGCGACGCTCACCGCCATACCCGGCGACGCGTCCACCCGCTCCTATGCGCGCCTCACCGGCAAGGCGGGCGAGCCGCTGATCCTCATGGACGCGCCCCCCGCCGCCGAATCCAAGCCCGCCGGGCCGGACGCCAGCCCCGCCGAGCGCCGGGCCATGGGCTACAACGCCATGGCGCGCCTGGCCGCCTGTCGGGTGGACGCCTTCGCCGGGGCCGCGGCCTTCCTGCGCAGCCGAGGCCTCTCGGCGCCCAAGGTGCTGGCCATCGACGTGGATCAAGGCTTCGCCCTCATCGAGGACCTGGGCGATGGTCTGTTCGCGCGGCTGATTGAACAGGGCGCGGCGCCGGCCCCCTTCTACGAGACCGCCGTCGACCTCCTGATCGGCCTGCACGCCGAGCCGCCCCCCGCCGAGCTCGCCTTCGAGGGCGGGGCCTGGCCGCTCTTGCCCTATGACGACCTCGCCCTCGACACCGGGCTTGGCCTCTTCTTCGAGTGGCTGCCGAAATACGCGAAAAGGCCCGCCTTCAGCGACGAGGCCCTGGCCGAATGGCGCGCCCTCTGGACCCCCGTGCGGACGGCGGGGGATCGCGGCGCGGAAGTGTTCGCCCACCGCGACTATCACGCCGAGAACCTGCTGTGGCTGGGGGATCGTCAGGGCCTCGCCCGGGTGGGCCTCTTGGACTTCCAGGACGCCGTCCGCGCCCACCGGGCCTGGGATCTCCTCTCCCTCTTGCAGGACGCCCGCCGCGAGGTGGCGCCCGAGCTGGAGGACGCCATGCTGGCGCGCTATCTCGCCGCCCATCCGGGCCTCGACCGCGACGCCTTCCTGCAGGACTACGCCGGTCTCGCCGCCCTCAACAACGCCCGCATCATCGGCATCTTCACCCGTCAGATCGCTGGCTTCGGCAAGCCGCGCTACGAGGCCTTCATGCCGCGCATGTGGCGCCTGGTGCGGCGCAATCTTAGCCAACCGGGCATGGAGGGGCTGAAGGCTTGGTTCGCCCGCCACGTGGGCGAGGAGGCCATGGCATGAGCAAGATTGTCACCGCCATGGTGCTGGCCGCCGGGCTCGGCACGCGCATGCGCCCGCTCACCAATGACCGGCCCAAGGCCCTGGTCGAAGTCGGCGGCAAGGCGCTCATCGACCACATGCTGGACCGCTTGGGCGAGGCCGGCGTGACGCGGGCCGTGGTGAATGTGCACGCCTTCGCCGACCTCCTGGAGGCGCACCTCAAGCGCCGCACCCACGGCCCGGCCATCGTCATTTCCGACGAGCGCGACGCGCCGCTAGAGACCGGCGGCGGCATCAAGAAGGCTGCGGCCTTGCTCGGCGACGCGCCCATCCTGGTGGCCAATATCGACAGCGTCTGGCTGGAGGACGCCGAGCCGCCGGCTGGGGCTATCCGCGCCCTGGTGGAGGGCTTCGACCCCGCCCGCATGACCGCCCGGCTGATGCTGGCGCGGATGGAGCGCACCTTGGGCTTCGACGGCCCGGGCGATTTCTTCCTCGATGGCGAAGGCCGGCTGGAGGGGCGGCGGGTGAGCGGGGCGGCTCATGCGCCGCTGAACTATCTGGGCGTGCATGTGGTGGACCCCCGGCCTATCTATGCCCACCCCGAGACCGCCTTCGGGCTCTTTCCCGGCGGCGGGGGCCTCTGGGGCGCCTGGGCGGCCGCGGGGCGGCTGCACGGCATGGTCATGGAGGGCGACTGGATGCATGTGGGCGACCCTCAAGCCCGCGACGACGCCGAAGCCCGCCTCGCCAAAGCCGCCGAGACCGCATGAGCGCCCAGCAGCCGGACCTCCCCCTGTTCGACGCCCGCTTCGAGCGGGTGTTCGAGCGGCCGGGTCCGCGCTGGTTCACCCTCGCCCCGCACCGGCCCTTTCTCGATGATCTGGCCAAGGCGCTCTACGAGGCCCTCTCGCCGCTCGGCCCCGAGACCCTGGCCGACGCCCTCGTCCTCACCCCCACCCGGCGCGGCGCGCGGCTATTGGCCGAAGCCTTCGTGCGGGCGGCCTCCGGACGGGCGGTGCTGTTGCCGCAGATCCGGGCGCTGGGCGATCTGGAGGAGGGCGAGCCGCCGTTCGAGCCGGGCGACGTGGCCCTCGACCTGCCCCCGGCCATCCGCCCGCTGCAACGCCGTTTCGAGCTGGCGCGGCTGTCGCTTACCCACGCCGCGCGCCTGGGCGAGCGGGACCTGACGCCCCAGGGCGCGCTGGATCTCGCCGACACTTTGGCCGCTTTCCTCGACAGTCTGGCCATCGAAGAGATCAGCGATCTCGCCGCCGTGGCGCCCTGCCTCGACGGCGATCTCGCCGAGCACTGGAAGCACGCCGGCGCCTTCGTGCAGGCGGTGTTGGCCGACTGGCCCGGGCGCCTCAGCGAACTTGGCGTGGTGGACGTGAATGTGCGCCGCACCACGCTCCTGCGGGCCCTGGCCCAACGCTGGCGCGAGGCGCCCCCGACCCACGCCGTGGTGGCCGCCGGCTCCACCGGCTCAGCCCCGGCCACCGCCGATCTGCTGGCGGTGGTGGCGAGCCTGCCCAGGGGCGCGGTGGTGTTGCCGGGGCTCGATCCGGAGCTCGCAGACGAGGCCTGGGCCCAGGTGGGCGACGCCCATCTGCAAGGGGGGCTGAAACGCCTGCTCGACAAGGTGGGCGTGGCGCGCAACGCCGTCGCCGCCTGGCCCAACACGGAAACCCCCAAGGCGGCCATGCGCGGCCGCGCCCGAAGGCGTCTGGTGAACGAGGCCCTGCGTCCCCCCGACGCCACCGACGACTGGCTGAAGCAGATCGCCCTCCTGCGCGCCGAAGGACGGCCGGACGAAGACCCCATCGCCGAAGGCCTGGCCGGGCTCTCCCTCGTCTCGGCGCGCAACGAGACCGAGGCCGCCGCCGTGGCCGCCCTGGCGCTTCGCGAAGCCCTGGAGGTCCCCGGCCGCACCGCCGCCCTCATCACCCCCGACGCCAGCTTCGCCCGGCGGGTCTCGGCGCGGCTCAAGCTCTGGGGCGTGGCGGCGGACGCCTCGGCTGGCGCGCCGCTCAGCCTCACCTCCCGCGGCGTGCTCATCGGCCTCCTCGCCCGGGCGGCGGCCGAGCCCCTGAACCCCGCCGTGCTCTTGGGCCTGCTGAAGCACCCCCTCGCCCGCCTTGGCCGCGAGGCGCTGTCGCTGCAAAAGGCGGCCCGCACGGTGGAGGAGAAGGCCCTGCGCGGCGCCCGCCCAGCCTCGTTTGAGCAACTGTTCCGGCGCATCATCGGCAAGGACGACGAGACCCTGCCCGCGGTGAAGGACGCCCTCGCCGTGGCCGAGGCCCTGCGCGACGTGGTCGCCCGGGTGCGCGCGCCCTTCGCCCTCGGCCCGGCCTCGGCGTCCGAGGCGGCCCGCGCCCTCGGCGAAGCTCTCGAGGCCCTCGCCGCCGACAAGAAGGGGGCGCTGGGCGAGCTTTGGGCCGGGACTGATGGCGAGGCGGCGGCGGGCCTGGTGGCCGGGCTCATCGGCGAGGCCGAAGCCGCCCCCGCCCTCGATGCGCGCGCCTTCGCCGACCTCATCGACCGGATGCTCGCCGAACAGCCGGTGCGGGCGCCCGAGAGCGCCCATGCCCGCATCAGCATCCTCGGGGCCCTGGAGGCGCGCCTGGTGCGCGCCGACCTCCTGGTGCTGGCGGGGCTGGAGGAAGGCGTGTGGCCGAAGACGCCCAGGCTCGACCCCTTCCTGTCGCGGGACATGCGCGAGGCGGTGGGCCTGCCCCAGCCGGAGCGGCGCATCGGCCTTGCCGCGCACGACTTCGCCCAGGCCGCGGCAGCGCCGGAGGTGCTGATGGTCCACACCGAGCGGCGCGGCGGCCAGCCCACGGTGAAGTCGCGCTGGCTGTGGCGGCTGGAGACCCTGGCCAAGGGCGCCGGCGTCGCCCTGCCCCGGCGCGACGATCTCGCCCGTCTCGCCGAGACCTTGACCGCGCCGCTCGATCCCGCGCCGGAGGACCTGAAGCCCGCCCAGCGGCCGGCCCCCGCCCCACCCCTCGCCGCCCGTCCGCGCAAGCTATCGGTGACCGAGGTGGAGACCTGGGTGCGCGACCCCTATGCCCTCTACGCCAAGAAGATCCTGAACTTGCGGCAATTGCCGCCCCCCGCCGCCGACATGGACGCCCGTCACCGCGGCACCGCCATCCACGCCGCGGTGGAGGCTTTCGCCAAGGCCTGGCCGCTGCTCGATCCCAAAGACGCGCCGGCCAAGTTCCGCGACCTCTATCTCGACGCCCTGAAGGCGGAGGGCCTGGATCTGGAGCGCCTCGCCGTGGAGAGCGCCCTCGCCGAAAGGCTCGGCGTTTTCATGGCCGGCTTCGAGGGCGAGCGCCGGGCCGACGGGGCGCAGATCATTCCCGAGACCGCAGGCGAGACCGAGATTCTGGTGGACGGGGAGGCCTTCACCCTCAAGGCCCGGGCCGACCGCATCGAGGTGATGGGGCCCACCGCCATGATCCTCGACTTCAAGACCGGCGGCTACGCCAACGACAAGCAGGTGGCCAGCGGCTTCGCCCCCCAGCTGCCCTTGAGCGCGGCCATCCTGGCGCGCGGCGGGTTCGAGGGCGTGAGCGCCAAGACCCCCACGGGCCTCCTCTATGTGCGTCTCACCGGCCGCGATCCAGCGGGGGTGGTGGAGGCGCGCCGGTCCGGCGAGGAACAGGCCGCCGCTGACGCCGCCTGGCGCGGACTGGGCGAGCGGGTGCGGTCCTACCGCGATCCGAGGAAGCCCTACCGCTCGCGGGTGGCCATGCAGTTCGTCAAGGATCCCAGCGACTACGATCACCTGGCCCGCACCCAGGAATGGCTCGCCGCCGACGAAGACGAGGGGGGCGAATGAGCCGCGTGGACACGCACCAGGGCCGCGCCGCCGACCCCGCCCTCAGCGTGGTGGTCACCGCCAACGCCGGCTCGGGCAAGACCAAAACCCTGGTGGATCGAGTGGCGCGGCTGCTGTTGCAGGGGGCTCGGCCGCAGGCGATCCTCTGCGTCACCTACACCAAGGCCGCCGCGGCGGAGATGCAGCGGCGTCTGTTCGAGCAGCTGGGCGCCTGGGCGGTGGCCGAGGACGAGGGTCTGCGCGCCAGCCTAGCCACGCTGGAGAACCGCGAACCTGAGAGCCTCGACGGCGAGCGCCTCTCCACCGCGCGCAAGCTGTTCGCCCGCGCTCTGGAGACCCCCGGCGGGCTGAAGATTCAGACCCTGCACGCCTTCTGCGAACGCCTGCTGCGCCAGTTCCCGGTGGAGGCCGGGGTGTCGCCGGAGTTCCGCCTGCTGGACGATACGGCGACCCGCGAGGCCGAAGCCCGCGCCCGCGAGCGGCTGGCCAAATGGGCGCTAGAGGGAACGCCGGTGCTGGCCGAGGCCTATGCCCGCCAGGCCGTGGCCCTGCACAATGACGCCTTCGGCGGCCAGCTGAAGGGCTTCCTGTCCGATCGCCAAGGCGTGCTCGCCCACATCGCAGCCTGCGGCGGGCTGGCCGGCCTCCCGGAGGCCACGGCCCGCAGCGTGGGGCTGGAGCGGCTGGAGGACGCCGAGGCGCTGGAGCGGGCCGCCGTCACGCCCCCAGCGCTGGATGTCGAGGCTTATGTCCTCGCCACCGGTCGGCTGGAGGGGCTCACCAAGGCCACCGACACCGACCAGTTAGCGCGTATACGCGGCATCATCGCCGAACTCCGCGCCGGGAGGGCGCCTCTGGGACTCTTGCGCGAGCTCGTCCTCAACAAGGACGGTGGGCCGCGCGCGCGTCTGGTCACCAAGGACGCCCCCGCCGCCGTGGCTGAATTCCTGGCGAAGGAACAGGAGCGCCTGCTGGCCGTGCTCGCCCGCGCCAAGGCCGCGCGCGTGGCCGCCGCCACCGTGGACGCGTTGGTGCTCGCCTGGTTCGCCATCCGCGCCTATGCCGAGGTGAAGGCCGAGCTCGACGCCCTCGACTTCGCCGACCTCACCGACAAGGCGCGGGCGCTGCTCTCCGACCGCCCGTCCGCGGCCTGGGTGCTCTACAAACTGGACGGCGGGATCGACCACATCCTGGTGGACGAGGCCCAGGACACCGCCCCCGAACAATGGGACATGGTCGAGGCCCTCACCGAGGAGTTCTTTTCCGGCGCCGGGGCGGGTCTGCGCGCCCAGCCGCGCACCCTCTTCATCGTCGGCGACGAGAAACAGTCGATCTATTCGTTTCAGGGCGCGGCGCCGCACCTGCTGCTCGCCCAGTCGCAGCGCTATGACACGGTGGTGCGCGGGGCGGGCCAGGTGTTCGAGCAGGTGGACCTCTTGATGTCCTGGCGCTCCTCGCCCGTGGTGCTCGCCTTCGTCGATCAGGTGTTTGCTGGCCCGGACGCGGCCTCGGCCCTGAAGCCCGGCGGTCAGGCCGACACGGTGCGGCACCTGGCGGCCTTGTTGGAAGCGCCCGGAACCGTCGACCTCTGGCCGCTGGAGGAGGAAGAGGAGCGCGAGGAGCGCGAGGCCTGGATCGAACCCCTGGACGTGAATGTGCGCCGGGGCGCCAACCGGCGCCTCGCAGAGCGCATCGCCCGCCAGGTCAAGGCCATGGTGCAGGCGGGCGAGGCGGTGCACGACAAGAAGACCCGCCAGGCTCGGCCCATGACCTATGGCGACGTGCTGATCCTGGTGCGCAAGCGCGGCGCCCTGTTCGAGGAGACCCTGCGCGCCCTGAAGAGCGCGGACATTCCCGTGGCCGGCGCCGACCGGCTGAAGCTGGCCTCGCACCCGGCCTTCCTTGATCTGCAGGCCCTCGGCCGCTTCGTGCTGCACCCGTGGGACGACCTGACCCTGGCAGCCTTGCTGCGCTCACCCTTCTGTTCGGTGACGGAGGAGGAGCTGTTCCACCTCGCCCATGGCCGCAAAGGCAATCTGTGGTCGGAGCTCAATCGCCGGGGCGACGAGCGAGCGAGCTGGGCCGAGGCGCGCACCTTCCTCGGCATCGCCCGTTCCGAGGCCGAGGGCCGCAGCCCCTTCGACGCCTTCAACCGCATGCTGAATTGGCGCGACCGGCGCGGCCTCACCCAGTTCCGCCGTCTCACCACGCGTCTCGGCGCCGAATCCGCCGAGGTGGTGGAGGAGTTCCTCAACCTCGCCCTCGCCGCCGAGGCCCGGGGCGTGGCGGACCTGGAGCGCTTCGCCGTGACGCTGGAAGGGCTCGAAGTGGAGATCAAACGCGAGCTCGACGAGCCCAAGGGCGAGGTGCGGGTGATGACCGTGCATGGGGCCAAGGGGCTGGAGGCGCCGGTGGTGATCCTGCCCGACACCGTGGAGTCCAAGGGCGCGCGCGGCTCGGCGCTGTTGGCTGCGACGGACGGCGGACGGCTGTGGTCGCCCTCCAAGGCCTTCGACTGCGAGGCCTCGGCGGCGGTGCGGGCTGAGATCGAAGCCAAGGCCGACGAGGAGAGCCTGCGCCTCCTCTATGTCGCCCTGACCCGGGCGCGGGACCGGCTCATCCTGGCCGGTCGGAGACCCGCCAACACCAAGACCGTGAAGGGCTGGCGCCCCCTGCTGGAGGCGGCGTTCGCGCGCCTGGGCGCGGATGACGAAACCCGTGCGGTGGAGACCTCTGAGGGACCGATCCTGCGCTATGGCGCTGAGCCGGTCGCCCTGGGGCCGGCCGCGCCCCTGGGACGCGTGGCCGAAACCACCCCCATCTGGCTCGACCGGCAGGCGCCCGTGGAGCCCGCCGCCTCGGCCTACGCCTCGCCGTCCACCCTCGCGGACCAGAAACGCGGGCCCGCCCCCTCGCCCCTGGCGGCGGCCGCCGGCGGGCTCGGTCGCTTCCGCCGGGGCGAGCTGATCCACCGCCTGTTGCAACTCCTGCCCGACCTGCCTCCCGAGGCGCGACACAGCGCCGCAGAACGCTGGCTGGCGCGGGAGAAGGACCTCAGCCCCGAACAGCGACGGGAGATGATCGGCGCGGCCTTCGGCGTGCTGGACGACGCCCGCTTCGCCGCCGTGTTCGGCCCTGGCTCCCGCGCCGAGGCGGCGGTGGCCGGGACCTCGCCCGAATTTCCTCCCGGCCTCGCCATCTCCGGGCGGGTGGATCGCATGCTGGTGAGTGAGGAAAAAATTCTTGTGGTGGACTTCAAGACCAACCGCCCGGCCCCCGATCGCATCGACAACGCCGATCCGGCCTATCTCACCCAGATGGCGCTCTATGTGGCGGCGCTTCGGGTGGTGTTTCCCGATCGGCCGGTGGAGGGGGCGCTTGTCTGGACCGATGGTCCAAAGCTAATGCCGGTGCCAGAAGAAGTAGTGCGCTCGCGGTTGACCGCCCTGCGTCGCGCCTGTTGATTGACGCTGCGCCCCGCCCTACATCGGCGCGTGGGGCCGTCCGGGCCGAATGAGTCGCCCGGCATGAAGGAGCAACTTATGTCCACGGTTAAGGTCACCGACGAAAGCTTCGACAAGGATGTTCTGAAGGCCGCCCATCCGGTGCTGGTGGACTTCTGGGCCGAGTGGTGCGGTCCCTGCCGCCAGATCGCCCCGGCCTTGGAGCAGATCGCCGAGGAGCTGTCCGGCAAGGTGACCATCGCCAAGCTGAACATCGAGGACAGCCCCACCACCCCCACGCGCTACGGCGTGCGCGGCATCCCCACCATGATGCTGTTCAAGGACGGCCAGGTGGCCTCCATGAAGGTGGGCGCCATGCCCAAGGCCAAGATCCTCGAATGGCTAGCCGAAGCGGGCGTGCAGCCGGCTTAAGCTGCGGCGCCCCCGCGCCTACGGGTCCATCGAATTTCCGTGCGCGGGCTTTCCATGGCTCTCGCAACGGCGTAACGCGAGGTCTCATGACTGACCATGTGATCGCACCCCCCGCCCTGTCCGCCGTTCCTGTGGCGGGCGGCGGTTTATTCCCCGTGCGTCGCATCTATTGCGTCGGTCGCAACTACGCGGCCCACGCCCGCGAGATGGGCATGGATGCGCGAGAGCCGCCGTTCTTCTTCGCCAAGCCGGCCGACGCCGTGCGCCCTTTGGGCGGCGAGATCAGCTTTCCCCGCGCCACGCAGAACCTGCACCACGAGGTGGAGCTGGTGGTGGCTCTGAAGGACAGCGGGGCCGACGTGCCGGTGAGCGCGGCCTTGGACCTCGTGTTCGGCTACGCGGTGGGCGTCGACCTGACCCGGCGTGATCTGCAGACCCTGGCCCGCGAAGCCGGCAAGCCGTGGGACGCCGCCAAGGGCTTCGACGATTCGGCGCCGATCAGCGCCATCGTCCCCGGCCGCGAGCCGCCCGCAGGCGCCATCAAGCTCGCGGTGAACGGCCAGACCCGCCAGAACGCCGTCATCGCCGACATGATCTGGAGCGTGCCGGAAATCATCGCCGAGGCCTCCAAGCTTTGGCGCCTGGCCCCGGGCGACCTTATCTATACGGGCACGCCCGAAGGCGTCGGCCCCCTCGTGCGCGGCGACGCCGTGACCTGCGAGATCGAAGGCGTCGGCGCCTTGGCCTTCACCCTCGCCTGATCGAGCCCGCCATGACCCTCATCTTGCATAGCGCCTGGCGGGCTTCAGCCCCCTATCGAGTGAGAATAGCTCTCAACTTGAAGGGCCTCGACTATGATTATGCGCCAGTGGACCTGGCCGGCGGCCAGCAGCATTCGGCGGCCTATCGCGCGCTGAATCCACAGGGCTTGACGCCAGCCCTGGAAGCGGACGGCCATGTGCTGACCCAGAGCCTCGCTATCCTGGAATGGCTGGAGGAGACCCATCCCGAGCCGGCGCTGCTGCCCAAAGCCCCGCTGGAGCGCGCCGCGGTGCGGACCATGATGGGGGTGATCGCCTGCGACATTCACCCGGTGAACAATCTGCGCATCTTGCAGGCCTTGAGCAAAGCGGGGCTCGATGAGACGGTGCGCACGACCTGGGCCCAGCGCTGGATCAACGACGGCTTTGCGGTGCTGGAGCCGATGATCGCCCGCCACGGCCAGGGCTTCGCCTTTGGCGCGACGCCGACCCTGGCCGACTGCTGCCTGATCCCGCAGGTCTACAGCTCCGCCCGATTCAAGGTGGACCTTGCACCCTATCCGCACATCGCCGCCGTAGGCGCGCGCGCGGCGCAGCACCCCGCCTTCCAAGCCGCCGAACCCCACAAACAGCCGGACGCGACACCGTGAGCGACGTCAACAACCTGCTCGCCAACAACCGCCGCTGGGCCGACAGCAAGACCGATCGCGATCCGGACTTTTTCCAGCGGCTCGTGCGGCAGCAGAGCCCGGCCTATCTGTGGATCGGCTGCGCCGACAGCCGGGTGCCGGCCAATGAGATCGTCGGCCTCGATCCGGGCGAGCTGTTCGTGCACCGCAATGTGGCCAATCTCGCCCCGCCCCAGGACGCCAACTATCTCTCGGTGCTGCAGTTCGCCGTGGAGGTGCTGAAGGTGCGGCACATCCTGGTGGTGGGCCACTACGGCTGCGGCGGCGTCACTGCGGCCATCGAGGGCGTGCACCGCGGGCTCATCGACCACTGGCTGGCCCCGATCCGCGAGATCGCCGAGGATCGCCAGGCCGAGCTTGAGGCCATCGCCGACCCCAAGCTGCGCCACGATCGCCTGTGCGAGCTGAACGTCATCCGTCAGGTGCGCAACGTCTCGTCCAACCCCTTCGTCATCCAGGCCTGGGAGCGGGGCGCGGACCTCACCGTGCACGGGTGGTGCTATTCCATCGAAAACGGCCTCGTCACCGATCTCAACGTCGCGGTGAGCGGACCTCGAATTTAAGCGGCGGACCGGCGCGGCTTGGCCTCGCAGGGATCATAGGCGAGGGCGGCCCAGTCGAGATCCGGCGCCCGCGCGCTGGCGGCGGCGAGGATCACCTTCAACTCGGTCGAAGAGGCGACGCCCACGAGGGCCGCCTCTACCGGTAGCACATGCAGGGCGAAGGCCAGGGCCGCCTGCAAGGGATCGGCCCCCGCCTCGGCCACCAGGCGGCGGGCGCGCGACAGGTGCTGGCCAAGCTCAGCGTCGCCGGCGCCCAGATCGTTCACCGGCTGCAGCCAGAGCCCGCGCAGGAATACTGCGTGGGCCTGCACCGCCACGCCGAGATCGGCCAGGGCCGCAACGGCGCCCGACTGAAGGAAGCGTTGGTCCACTAGGCTCACCGGCGCCTGGACAAAGTCCGGACGGAAGCGACGCGCCAGGGCCACAGGTTGGTCTTCCAGCTCCACCGCCACGCCGAGGCGCTCGCAGAGACCCTCGTCCTTCAGCCTCCGCAGCCGCGTCCACAGCGCGTCGCCGTGCGGACCCACGAGGCTGTCGGCGCGGCTCACCACCACCGCATGCAGGGCCGTCGCTCCATAATGACCAAGCCTTTGGCGAACCACGGTCTCCATAGCTTCGCCGTCATCGATCACTTCGCCCGTGCGCCACATGGCGCGGAAGGTGGCGGTCTTGGCGCGCATCACCTGGGCGAACACGTCTTCGGCGAGATCAGGACCGGCGCCCGCGTCCACCAGGCGCACCCCCGCTCGCGCCGCCAGGGCGAAGGCGGCGGCGGCGTCGGACCGACCAGCGCGCGCGCCATTGGGGCCGCGATCGGCGCCATGGCCCAGCTTCGCCGTTCCAATACCCAGGCGGGCCAATTGCGGGCTTGCGGCGTTCACCGCCATACATGGCTCCTTAGGGCCAAACTCGAGGGCTCGCAGCATGGGCCGGATTGCTTAATGAACCGCCAAGCCTGCCACGGCGTCGACTTGTGTCGATGGAATGCGCTGCTATGAGATGCGCGCAAAGGTTTTCGAGGCTGTTAAACATGGTGTCTTCCGCCCCTGCCCTCCGTCACGACTGGCGCCTCGACGAAATCGAGGCCCTGTTCGCCTTGCCGTTTCCGGAGCTGGTGTTCCGCGCGGCCAGTCAGCATCGCGAGGCCTTCGATCCAGCGGAAATCCAGCTCTCCCAGCTCCTGTCGATTAAGACCGGAGGTTGTGCGGAAAACTGCGGCTATTGCAGCCAATCGGCCCATTTCGACACCGGCCTCAAGGCCAGCAAGCTGATGGAAGCCGAGGCGGTGCTGGAGGCGGCGAAGGCGGCCAAGGCCGGCGGCGCGCAGCGCTTCTGCATGGGCGCGGCCTGGCGCGATCTGAAGGACCGTGACCTCAACAACGTGGCGGCGATGATCTCCGGGGTGAAGGCCCTCGGCATGGAGACCTGCGCCACCCTCGGCATGGTGACGCCACAGCAGGCCGAGGCGCTGAAGGCCGCCGGGCTGGACTATTACAACCACAACCTCGACACCGCTGAGGAAGACTACGCCCGCATCGTCACCACCCGCACCTATCAGGAGCGGCTCGACACCCTCACGCACGTGCGCGCAGCGGGGATGAACGTCTGCTCGGGCGGCATCATCGGCATGGGCGAGACCCGGCGGCACCGGGCAGGCCTCCTGATGGCCCTCGCCAACCTGCCCGAGCACCCGCAGTCCCTGCCCATCAACGCGCTTGTGCCCATCAAGGGCACGCCCCTGGCGGACAGCGCGCCGGTGGACGGGTTGGAGTTTGTGCGCACCATCGCCGTGGCGCGCCTGGTCTGCCCGCGTTCCGTGGTGCGCATCGCCGCCGGCCGCGAGGGCATGAGCCGTGAGCTGCAGGCCCTGGCCTTCCTCGCCGGGGCCAATTCCATCTTCATCGGCGGGCGCCTGCTCACCACCCCCCTGCCCGGCCTCGACGCCGATCAGCAGCTCTTGGCCGATCTTGGCATGAAGCCCATGGGATCAGCGGCGGAGATGGCCGCGGAGTAAGACCCGCTTAGAGCGGCATTGCGCCGTAGCGGGTCGGATCGCAGAGGGCGAGCAACGCGCCTGGAAGCGGCGAGGATACGCCCACCGCCTCGGCGACCAAGGCCTCGGCCAGCAGGGGCGCAAGGCACAGCCCGCGTCCGCCAAGCCCGGCCAGCACGTAAAGACCGGGCGCCACGGCCCCCGCCAGGGGCAGATGGTCCGGGGTCGCCGCCCGCACCGAGGCGCGTCGTCCCCGCTTGCCGGAACTCGCCTCCACAGCCGCCGCCAGTCTGGGGCGGCCCTTTTGCAGCAGGGCGAGGTTCCTGGCGTCGTCCTCGAGGCGGATGTCCTCTCCGGCGTCGCCGCGATCATGGGTGGCGCCGTAGAGGAGGCCTGTCCTTGTGGGGATGGCGTAGCCGCCCCAAGCCGAGGCGCGGCCGGCGGCGATTCCCTCCACCGTGGCCACCTGTCCACGCACGGGGCGCAGCTCGGTCCCGATCAAGGCGTTGGTGTGGAAGGCCGTGGCCAGCATGACGAGGTCGAATTCGCCCGCCTCAGCCCCGGTCTCATCCCGCAGCCGCCAACCGTCTTCACAAGACTCGATCGCCACGATGGTCTTCTGCTGCACCGGCGTTCCGGCGAGGAAGGCCTCCAGAATGCGCTTCGGCTCCACCACCAGGGCGTCGCGGAACCAGAGGCCGGGGCAATGGATATCCGGCTCATCCAGGCGTTCAGCGGTCTCAGCAGGCGTCAAGGCGGTGAGGGCGCCGGGCGCGAAGCCGTCCCAGGCGGCGATGGCGGCGAAGCGGGCGGCGTCCTTGTCGCCGAAGCCCTGCTGGCAGACGCCCCGCGCCACAAGGGCCGCAGTCGCCTCGTTGCGATAGACCTGCACGGCGCGGGCGAAGGCCTGGGCGTAGAGCTGAGCTATAGGACCAAGACCGGCGTCCAGGCGGGGGGTGACGAGGCCAGTGGGATTGCCCGACCCGCCCGCCCCCGGCTTCGCCTTCTCGAACAGACGCACGTCGAGGCCCTGATGATGCAGGGCGCGAACCAGGGACGCGCCGGCGATCCCTGCGCCGATCACCGCCGCCCGGGGCGGGGTCGACGGCGCCAAGACTTCGCCCTCCAACCGCGCCTCCAGCCGCTCGCGCTTGAAGCCGTGGCCGGGCTTCTTCTCCACCAGGAAGCCGCGCTCAGCGAGACCGCGGCGCACCTTGCCGGCCACGGTGAAGGTGGCGAGGCGGCAGCCGGGCGCGGACTTGGCCCGCACCTGGTCGAGCACGGCGGCGCTCCACATGCCGGGGTTCTTGGCCGGGGCGAAGCCGTCGAGGAACCAGGCGTCGGCGCTTCCCCGCCAGGCCGCAAGGGCCTCGCCGGCGTCCATCACGGCGAGGTCGAGGCTGGCGTGAAACTCGGGCAGATCGATGCGATGGAAGCCGCAGCGGCCGTCCGGCCACGCCGCCAGCAAGGCTGAACTGACCTCGGCGATCTCCGGCCAGTCGCTGAGCGCCCGCGCCGCGGCGTCCGCCGACATGGGAAAGGCTTCGACGCTGAAGACGCTAAGCCGGCCGTCCGCCGGTCGCGTGCGCCGCCAAAGATCGATGAGGGCGGCGATGTTGAGGCCCGTGCCGAAGCCGAGCTCGGCCACGGTGAAACGTGATCGTCCCGCCCAGGCCTGGGGCAGGCCGCAGCCCTCCAGGAACACCCGCCGCGTCTCTTCCAGGCCCCCTTGGGTGGAATAATAGATGTCGGCGAACCGGCGCGAGCGCAGCCCGCCCTCGGTCCATTCGAGATCGTCGTCGGCCATGCGAGGTCCTTCCGCGCCGAGGACAAGTTACGCTCGGCGAAGAGGCGCTCTAGGCCTCGTTGGGGATGTTGTTCAAGGACTCTTCCAGCTCCGTGAAGCTGGGCTGCAGTTCGGAGGGCACGTCGCCGCGGCCGATCTCCACCGAAATCTGGGCGGCGTTGCCATAGAGATGGGCCACCAGCACCGAGCGGATGATGGTGTAGAAGGCCGCGTCCTCATCCACCACGCTTTGCAGGCGCGTGGCCATGGGCCCTACCAGACCATAGGCGAAGAACACGCCAAGGAAGGTGCCGACGAGGGCGCCGCCGATCATTTCGCCCAGCACTTCCGGCGGCTCGGTGATGGCCCCCATGGTCTTGATCACCCCCAGCACCGCGGCGACGATGCCCAGCGCCGGCAGGGCGTCGGCCAGGGACTGCAGCGCATGGGCTGGCCCCAGCGCCTCGTGGTGGTGCTTCTCCAGCTGCTTTTCCATAGTGTCTTCCACCTGGTGCGGGTCTTCCAGGTTCATGGTCATCATGCGCAGCGTGTCGCAGATGAAATCCACCGCGAAGTGATCCTTCACGATCTTGGGGAAGCGGGAAAAAAGCGTGCTCTCGCCCGGATTTTCGATGTGGCTCTCGATGGCGATGACGCCCTTGGACTTCATCGTCTTGGTGAGCAGGAAGAGGAGCGACAAGAGGTCGGTGTAGTCGCTCGCCTTCCACTTGGCGCCGCCGAAGATCTTGCCGAAGCTGCCGGCCGTGCCCTTGATCACGCTCATGGGGTTGGAAATGAGGAAACTGGCGATGCCGGCGCCCCAGATGGCCATCAGCTCGGTGGGCGCGGCCTTGATGATCACGCCCATATTGCCGCCGGAAATGATGAAACTTCCGAACACCAGGCCGAACAGCATCACGATGCCGATAATCTGAAACATGGTCTGGCGGCGGTCCGTGGCAGTGAGAAACTCGCCGGACTATGGCCGTTAATGCTTAACCCGCGGTTTGCGGCACGGCCGGTGTCGCGTTCCACGTGGCGAACAAGGCGCGCAAGGCGGCGACCAGCGCCAAGGGCTGATCCAGCAGCACGTGGTGATCGGAATCCGGGATCACGACCATGGGCGTTCCCGGCGGCGCCGACGACTTGGTGAAGGCCACCACCTCCGGCGACATCAGGTTGGAGCGATCTCCCCAAAGGAAGGCCAAGGGACAGGCGGCGAACTTCAGCTTGTCCGGCGACCAGGGGGATTCGGCGAGGTCGCTCTTCATCCAGATCTGCGGATCGAACCGCCAGCGCCAGCCGGTCTCGCCCGGCCGGGCCGGGTCTTCCACTTCGATGAGCGAGCGGCGGCCGATATAGTCGAGAATATAGAGGTTCTCGCACGGCTGAGCCGGCGCCAAGCGGAACCGCGCCAGGGCGGAGGCGAGGTCGGGACTCAGTCGACCCGTGGTGGAGCGCTGCGGTGGACCTCGCCACTGCAGCTCCGGCGGCCGCACGCCCACATCGATCAGGGCCATGGCGCGGAACCGCGCCCCGCTGTCGGCGGCCATGCGCATCGCCATGGCCCCGCCGAAGGAATGGGCGGCCACCAAGGGCTTCACCGGGGCGGCGAACAGGCCGGCCGCGTCCGCGACGGCCTCCGCCTCCTCGACGAACAGGTCGAAGCTGTAGCGGTCGCGCCAATCTGAGCCGCCCATCCCCGACCAGGATAGGGCCGCCACGCGATAGTCGTCGGCGAAGAAGGGGGCGATGAAGCTCCACCAGTCGGCGTGAGCGCCATTGCCGTGCAAGAGGAGGAGGCCCGGCTTGCCCTGCTCGCCCCAGACCAGGGTCTCGATCCCCGCCCCCTTCACCTCTACGCGAAGACGCTGGGGCTCTCGCGTAAGGATGCGATCAAACCAAGCCGGCCCTGGCGGGGTCGCGCCGGCGAATGCGGCGAGAGGCGCGGTCACGGCGGGCGACTCAGCTGGCGCCGAGGGCGCGCCTGGAACGGTGTCGTGCGGCATCAGAGCGTCCCGACGGTTAGGGTCTCGCCTGAGTTAAGGCGCTCTACGCCGCACGCAAAGGGTGACGCTACGTCAGTGACCTGATCTTTTTAAGCGATGTCCAGCGGCAGGACAGACATCCAGCCGCTGGACGCTGAGCACACTGATTGCGCTTAAGCCGTCAGGGCGCGAACCTGCAAGCGCACGCCGCCGATGACGCGGGTGATGCGCACCGGAGCTTCCGGCGGCAGATCGTCCTCGTGGCCCTCAAGCTCTGCGGCCCACTCGGCGCCCTCGATCCACACGCGGCCGACGCCATTGGCGAACTCGCTGGTGGTGCGGCCGATGCGGCCCACCAGTCGGCCAGTGCGATCCACCGTGCCCATTTCCCGACGGCCGGACTTGGGCGCCACTGGAGCGATCTCGTCCATGCCAGGCACTTGGGCCGTGGGCGCGGGCGCCATGCGGCGGGGCGCAAGAAAGGCAGCGAGCGTAATGGCGACGAAGAGCGCGATTTCCGCCGGCGGCGCCAAATGCATGTTGGCGATGCCTGCGCCAGCCACCACCGCAGCGGCGACGCTCGGCCAAATAAGACTTCGCGCGCCCGTGATGAGCGCCATCACGACAAACAAGGCGGCCAAGGCCAGCCACACCCAATAAGGGCTCTGCTCATACAAAGCGACAATCGAAGCCATTTCCCACCACCCTCGGCTCTAGGTTCACTATAGCCAAGCAAACGGCTTGCCGCCACATTTTGGTTCAAATCGGCACAAGCTTGTGTGCATCGGTACAAATGGGGTCGCGCCTAAGGCCGCAAATCGGCGCCGGCGAGGCTGTTCGACAGCGCTCGCCCCCGTTCCGCGGCGGCCCGTTCGGCCGCGCGGCTGGCGTCGCTGCAGGCGCTGTGCTCGGCCTGAGCCGCCAGAAAACCGGCGTTGAAGCCGGAGGCCAATTTCGCGCGAAAGCTTGGTTCTGGCGCCTCGATTATGAGCAGGCGCTGCATACGATCGTACCAGACCGCATCCGTCGGCCCCAGGCACAGGCGGCGCAGGGCGTGGGCCTCGCCGAGCACATAGGCGAGATCGGCCAGCGCCTGGCGCTGATCCGGCGTGCGCGGCGCCGATGGGGCGACGCCGAGGGCGCCGGCCGCCGTCAGGGCAAGAACAAAGGCCCCTGGACCGCTCATGCCGGGGCCGACGCCCGCGCGGGGTGCTTCAACGCCGCGAGCTGGTCGATGGCGGCCTCAGCTTCGGCCATGATCCGCGCCACGAGCTCGCCCGCTGGGACGATGTCGCGCACGCCGCCGGCGGATTGTCCCATGGCGAAACAGGATCGGTCGGGGTCAAGGCCTTCGATCTGGCCGCCGATGCCGCCGATCACCCCTTCGCGCACCGAATGTATGGCCTGCATCGGGAACGGCTGGATGTCTTGCGGGCGCTGTTCCCAGTCGAGCACATAGGGGTTCGCGCGCACGCGCATGGGCTTGCCCGAATAACACCGCGTGCGCACCGTCTCGTCGTCGTTGCAGCCCAGCACCGCCTGACGATAGAGCTCGCCGGCATGGGCCTCCGGGGTGGCGATGAAGCGCGTGCCGATCCAGGCCGCCTGGGCGCCGAGCGCCAGCGCGGCCGCTAGACCGCGACCGTCATATATGCCGCCCGCCGCCGCCACGGGGATGCTCAGCTGCTCCACTGCCTGGGCGATGAGGGGCAAGGCGCCGACGAGACCAGTGTGCCCTCCGCCCTCCCCGCCCTGACAGATCACCGCGTCACAGCCCGCAGCCTCGGCCTTCACCGCGTGCTTCACCGCCCCGCAGACCACCATCACCTTGACGCCCGCACGCTTAAGCTTCTCCAGGATCGGCATGGGCACGCCCAGGCCGGCGATGAAGGCGCTGGCGCCCTCGGCGATGATCACGTCGACGCTGGCGGTGAGCGCCTCAGGCGTGGCGGCGAGGAGATCGACGCCGAATGGACGAGCGGTGAGCTGGCGCACTTGACGCATCTGGTCGCGGATCTGGTCCGGTCCCAAGCCCGCCATGCCCAAGACGCCGTAGCCGCCCGCGTTGGACACGGCGGCGGCCAGTTCGGCATAGGCCACCCCGCCCATGCCGGCGAGGAGGATCGGGCAGTCGATTTCCAATAGATCGCACAGGGGTGTACGCAACGACATGGGAGCTTCCTCAAGGTCTTGATTATCTGGGAATCATGAACCTGAACCGAACGCCCCGCTAGAGCAAAATCCGATCAATCAGAATCGGATTTTGCTCATAACAAATTGAATTTAGAGCATTTTTCGACCGAAAACCGGTTCCCACTTTTCGGAAAATGCTCTAGGTGTGTGGTCCCGGAATGAGCTGGTGCGGGTCGATCTTGAAGACTGATGGGTCTTTGGTCCAGGCCTCGCAGATGACCTGGTAGGGCGTTCGCCATCGCAAGGCCTTTAGGTGCTTGGCGAAGTTGTAGGCGGTGACGAAGGCCAGGACATGGGCCTTCAGGCTTTCCAGGTCTTCGTAGTGGTAGGTCTTGACCGTGGCGTCTTTGATGGTGCGGTTCATGCGCTCGGCCTGGCCGTTGGTCCACGGGTGATAGGGCTTGGTCAGGCGGTGCTCGATGCCGTTGGCGCGGCAGACGCGGTCGAAGATGTGTGGGCCGAGGAAGCGGCGGCTGGGGCCGTCGCGGTTCTTGGGCAGGTCGGCGAAGGCCATGCCGTTGTCTGTGAGCACGGTGTGGATCTTGTAGGGGAAGACCTCGACCACGGCCCAGAGGAAGGCTGCCCCCTCCATCTTGCCGGCGCTGTCGTGGAACTCGACGTAGGTGAACTTCGAGACCCGATCGATCGCCAGGAACATGACCAGCTTGCCATCGGCGTGACGCAGTTCGCTGCTGTCGATGTGGACGTAGCCAATCTCGTAGGTCTTGAAGCGCTTGCGCTTCTCGGCAGTCTCCTCGCCCGGTAGCCGGGAGATACCGTGGCGCTGCAGGCAGCGGTGCAGGGCGCTACGGCTGAGGTTGGGAATGGTCTGCCTAAGACAGCCCAGGACGTCGTCCAGCGGCAGCAGCGTCTTCTGCCGGAAGGCCACCACAATGACTTCCTCAGCCGGCGTCAGCACCGTGCTCTTCGGCGCCGTGGGACCCATCGGCTCATCGACGGTCGTGGTGCGCCCGCGCCACTTCCTCACCGTCTTGGGGTTCAGGCCGTACTCGGCGGCAAGGGACCGGGTGCTCGCTTTCGACGCTTGGAGCTCGGCTCGAATACGCGGCGTCGTGCGGGCGCTGCCGTGAAGAACACTTCCCATAGGGCATCCTCTTCCTGACGACTCAGGATCGATGATGCACCATTAGACTCCGGGACTGCACACCTAGGGTTATCCGTTGAGGTGCGCATAGGCTTGTTCGATGACGCGCAGCGTCTCCGACCAGAGACCGAGCGTGCGCGCCTCTTCCAGGCTGAAGAAACGCGCGTCCATGGCGTCGTCCCCGGCGCGCGGCTCGCCGGCCCGCCAACGGGCGACGAAATCCACCAGCAGATAATGGCGACCCAGCTCCGGTCCCTTGTCCGTGTCGAACAGACCATCCACCACATCGATCAGGGCGATGATCTCGGCCTCGACGCCGGTCTCCTCGAAGAGCTCGCGCAGGGCGGCGGCGCGAACCGTCTCACCCCACTCGATACGCCCGCCCGGCAGACTCCACTCGCCGGCCCTGGGCGGCTGGCCGCGGCGGATCAGCAGCACCTTGGCGCCTTTCAGGCACACCACCCCGACGGCGGCCGTTGGTCTTATCAAGCTTGATGTCATGTATCGCTCGAGTGGTGCGCCAAACGTCGCATCGCGACGCACGAAAAAACAGTTTGCGTCCAATCTAAACAGTGTTATCTAAGCGGTGTTTAGTTCATGTCGCGGTCGCTTGGTGGGGATACTGAGCGGCGCTGCCGGAAGTCCCGGACGTGACGCCTCCCTGATCGCCTGGAGAATTATATCATGAAGAAGATGCTGGCCGCCGCCGCGGCGCTCGCCCTCACCTGCGCCGCCGGCGCCGCCACCGCTGAAACCGCGTTCGCCGAAGCCACCCTCGCCCAGCCTCTGACCAAGCCGACCCAGGTCATCGCCGGCGGCGCGGTGTGGAGCTGCGACGCCGCGAGCTGCTCGGCCCCCGCCACCAGCGACCGCACCCTGTCGGTGAGCGCCTGCAAGCAGCTCGTCAAGGAAACCGGCAAGGTCAACGCCTATCGCGTCGATCGCCACGCCCTGACCTCGGACGAAGTGGCCAAGTGCAACGCGGTGAAGTCCTGATTTCCGAGTTTTCTCCCCGTAGCTTTCCTCAGCTAGCACGGACCCTGGAGCGACGCCCGCAAGGCGCCGCTCCTTTTCTTTTTGGGCGGTGCGCGGGCCGCGGGCAACAGGCTGTCGCGCTCGCTGCTGCGCCCTGTCCGACACAACGCGACGAAATATCGCTTGGTTATGCAACGCTAAGGCTCTTTTCATTTCTGTGTTGCATGCTAAACACGCCCGCGTTGGGAGCGCAGGGGATAAGCGAATGCCCAAGCGATTGACGGTCGCCCTCGCGGCTGCAGTCCTTTTGAGTGCTGGCGTGTCGACGGCCGTCCGGGCCGAGGACTCGCGCAATGTCACCAACGGGTGGCAGTGCGCCCAGTTCGCGCGTCTGTTCTCCGGAATTCAGATTTTTGGCGACGCCTGGACTTGGTGGCAGCAGGCCGTGGGCAAGTACGCCCGCGGCTCGGCTCCGGAAGTCGGCGCGGTGCTGGTGTTCAAGCCGCACGGGGCCATGCGCCTCGGTCACGTGGCCGTGGTGAGCCAGGTGGTCACCGATCGGGTGATCCAGATCACCCACGCCAACTGGTCGCTGATCGGCGGAGAGCGCGGTCAGGTGGAGAAAGACGTCACCGTGGTGGACGTCTCCGCCGACAATGACTGGAGCTCGGTGAAGGTGTGGAACAACCCCACCAAGGACCTCGGCACCACCATCTATCCCACCTACGGCTTCGTCTATGGCGGAACCGCGCAGAGCGTCAGCCTGGCGGCCGCCAAGTCCGCCGCTCCGACGTCCAAAGCCGCCGCAACCGCGCCGGCCAAGGCCAAGCCTGCCGCCAACGGCGACGACCTGATCGCGCGCCTCGCCGCCGCCGTCATCCCGGGCGAGCACGCCTCGCACTAAGGCCGGCCCTGCACTAAGTCCGGCTTTCGCGGCGCCTCAGCCTTTCTTGAAGCACACCGTCTTGGTGTAGACGTTGTAGCCCGAGAGCTTGCCGCCCTTGGCGCTCTTCTGCGTCTTGGCCGCGTCATTGAACTTGGCCTTTTCGGCGTCGCTGAGCGCGCTCCATTGCGCGCCGCAGGTCTTCACCGTCATCTTGCCTGAGGGCGCAGGCGCGGTCGCCGCCCCAGCGGCAGCCGTAACAACCGTCGCCGTAAGGATTCCCATCGTCGTGGCGATGATGCCCGTCATGCTGCGCATAGGCGCCTCCCCAGCTTGGCGAGCGGCGGTTCCGCGCTCGCTACCTTGGGCAACATGCCGAAGACGGTAATTGCGCGCAATACGTGTTTTACGCGTGGAAAGATCAGAATCCCGACAAGGTGGCGAAGCGATCCCGGTGATAGGCCGCCCCGCCGTAAAGCGCCTCCAGCACCCGCGCCCGCTTCATGTAGAGACCGGCGTCGTGGGCGTCGGTCATGCCGATGCCGCCGTGCATCTGCACCATCTCGTTGGACACCCCATGCAGGGTCTCGCTCATCTTGGCCTTTGCCGCGGAGGCGAGGAGGCAGGCGTCCTTGGCCCCGGCGTCCAGGGCCTCCAGCGCCGCCTCCACCAGGGAGCGGGCAAGTTCGAGATCGGTGAACATCTTGGCCGCCCGGTGCTGCAGGCTCTGAAACGAGCCGATCAGCTGGCCGAACTGGGTGCGGGTCTTGAGATAGTCGAGGGTGATGTCGAAGGCCTGGCTGGCGGCGCCCAGCATCTCCGCCGACGCCCCCGCCGTCGCGCGATCAAGGATGGCGTCGAGCAGGTCCGCGCCCTGGCCGATCTCGCCCAGCACCGCATCGGCGCTCACCCGCACCTGATCAAGCTTGAGATTGGCGAAGCCGTGGCTGTCCACGGTGGCGAGGGCCTCGCGGGTCACACCCTTGGCGCCCGGGTCCACCAGGAAGAGGCTGAGGCCCGCCCGTTCGCCTGAGGCGCCGGCGGTGCGAGCTACGACGATAATGAGGTCCGCCGCCGCGCCGTCGGCGACAAAGGTCTTTTGGCCGCTGAGGCGATAGCCGCCATCCACCGCCTCCGCCGTCGTCGCCACGCGATAGGGGGCGAAGTGGGGATGCTCGTCGAGGGCGAAGGCCACCACCACCTCGCCCGCCGCGATCTTGGGCAGCCAGGCGGCCTTCTGCCCCTCAGACCCGCCGAGGATCAGCGCGCTCGCCCCCACAAGGGCGGTGGACAAGAGCGGCGAGGCGACCAGGGTGCGGCCGCATTCCTCCAGCACGAGGCCAAGGCTCGTCAGACCGAACTCCGAGCCGCCGAAGTCCTCCGGCACGATGACCCCGGTCCAGCCCATCGCCCCCATCTCGGTCCACAGGACAGGATCGTAGCCTTGGCCAGGCCCGGCGTCGCGCAGCTTGCGCAGCGCCGACACGGGCGCCTTGTCCGCCACCCAAGCCTTGGCCGCATCGCGCAGCATGACCTGTTCTTCGGTGAGCAAAGCCATGGTTCAGTCCCTATGATGATGGTTGAGGCCGCGCGCCCAGGCGAGCGCCGCGTCGAGACGGTCCGAGCCCCAGAAGAGCTCGCCGTCGGCGGTGAGAAAGCTGGGCGATCCGAACAGGCCGCGCCCGGCCGCTTCTTCGGTGTTGGCGCGCAGGGCGGCCTTGATATCAGGCGTCTCGGCCGCCTCGCGAACGGCGGCCGCGGGTAGGCCGAGGTCGACGAGGATCTCGTCCAACACCTCGCCCTGGTCGATGGCCCGGTCCTCGGCGAAGTTGGCGCGATAGAGGGCCTGGACCAGGGGAACCAGATCGAGCCCCTGCGCTCCAGCCGCCAGCACGACCCGCGCCGGCAGAAGCGTATGGCGCGGGAAGACGCTTGGGCGGCGCAAGGGCAGATCGAGGGCGCCGCAGATGCGCTCCAAGTCCCGCCACATGTAGCGGCCCTTCGCCTCCACCACGTTGAACGGGCTGTCGGAAAGCCCCTGCTGGGCCTTGAACAACGGGCCCAAGAGGAACACGCGCCAGCGTGTCTCCACTCCGGCCGCCTTCGCCGCCAGAGGCAAGCGCATGGCCGCGGGGTAGGAGTAGGTCGAGGCGAGCTCGAACCAGAAGTCCAGCATGGGCTACTGGTGATCCAGGAGGCCGAGCACTCGCTTGGCCACCACGTTGAGGTTGATCTCCGAGGTGCCGCCCTCGATGGAATTGCCCTTGGAGCGCAGCCAACCGCGGGTTTCACGCAAGGCGCGCGCATCGAAGGCCTCGCCCGACCAGCCGAGGCCTTGCGTACCCAACGCCTCCACCATCAGCTCGCCCTTGTGCTGGTTGAGGGTGGCGGCGGCGTATTTGATGATCGAGGCGGCGGGGCCGAGGCCCTTGCCGGCCTTGGCCTCCTGCTCCACCCGGCGCACGGTGAGGGAAAAGGCCTTGGCCTCGATCTGGTGCGCGGCGAGGCGGGCGCGCAGGTCGCCGTCGGCGAGGCGGCCGTTTTCCACGCCGACATAGGTCTTGGCGGCTTCGATCAGATCGAGCCCCGCCGAGCCGCCGAACCCGCTGGCCGAGATGTTCTGCCGCTCGAATTGCAAGAGACGCTTGGCGATCTCCCAACCGCCGTTCAGCTTGCCCACCAGATTGGCCTTGGGGACCTTCACGTCGGTGAAGAAGGTCTCGCAGAAGGGCGAGGAGCCGGAAATCAACAGGATCGGCCGGGCCTCGACGCCGGGCGAGGACATGTCGAATAAGACGAAGCTGATGCCCTCGTGCTTGGTGCTCGTATCCGTGCGCACCAGGCAGAAGATCCAGTCGGCCTGGTCGGCGTAGGAGGTCCACACCTTCTGGCCATTGATCAGGAAATGATCGCCCTTGTCCTCGCAGCGGGTCTGCAGGGCGGCGAGGTCGGACCCGGCCCCCGGCTCGGAATAGCCCTGACACCAGCGGATTTCGCCCCGCACGATCTTGGGCAGATGCTCGCGCTTCTGCTCCTCGTTGGCGTATTCCAGGAGCACCGGCCCCAGCATCCAAAGGCCGAAGGAGAACAGGGGCGGGCGGGCGCGCAGGCGGGCCATTTCCTGGCCCAGCACCCGGGCCTCGCCGCTGGTGAGGCCGCCGCCGCCGTATTCTTTCGGCCAAGTCGGCGCGGTCCAGCCGCGCTCGGCCATGCGCTCAAGCCAGAGCTCGGAGTCCGGGTTCTTCCACTCGGCCTTCCGCCCGCCCCAGGGAACCTCGTCCTCGGGCATGGGCGTACGCATGGAGGCCGGGCAATTGCCCTCCAGCCAGGCGCGGGTCTCCGCGCGGAAGGCGTCCAGCTCGCCGCCGAAATCAGCCATGGGGTTCCTCGCCTTATCAATGGTTAGTCACAGCATAGGGCCCGGCGCGGCCACGGCAAGATCACGCCAGAGCATTTCCGAAAAGTGGGAACCGGTTTTCGGATAAAAAATGCTCTGGATTCAATAGATTATGAACAAAATCCGATCCTGTTTGATCGGATTTTGCCCCAGGGGAAGGCGGCTCAGAAGCCTCGGTCGCGCCCGGTGGTGACGCCCGCGAGGTTCACCAGATGCACCACGAGGACGAGGGCGGCGCCCGCGGCGACCACCATCAAGAAGCGGTAGGGCACAAGCCGCGGCCCCTTCAGCGGGTTGGGCGGATGCGAGCCGCGCCAGCCGCAAAGAGCGGCGATGGCGAGGCAAATCGCGAGACTGACGAGGGTGGCGACGAGGTCCATCTTCCCGCCGTGCCGGAGTTGAACCAAGTTGGCAAGCGCCCGCGCCCATGAGGACCGATCGGTGAGGATGGTCCTCTTATGTTCTCTCGCCTATGATGGGGTCCATGACCGCGATCCTCTATCCCGTGGCCGCCGACGCCGAGGCGGCGCTGCGCGCGCCACTGGGGTTTGCGGCGCGTCTGAGCGAGGCGCGGCGTCTGGCGGGGCGGGAGATCGCCTTCGCCAGCGAAGTGACGGGACCAGCCTTCGCCAACCGCGACGCCGCCCAGGCCGCGTTCGCCGAGGCGCTCGCCCACGGCGCCGGCTGGACGACGCTCCTGCCCGTCCTGCCGATGGTGAAGGGCAAGCCCGCCAAGCTCGTCCCCGCGAAACCGGTGTTCAGGGACGGTCGGCGCTGGCCAACCCCCAACCCGAGCCTCATCGGCGCCACCCAATGGCGATTGTCCGTGACCTTTTGGCGGATCGTCGCCGCTGCGGACCGTCCCGCCATTCCCGCGCGGAAGTTGCGCCGGTCGGTGGAGGGCGAGGCCCTGCACGCCGAAGCGGTGAAGGCCCTGGCCGAGCAGCCGTTGCGCCCGGTGCGACCGCAGCAGCCGCTTGATCTTGGCCTGTTTGAATTCCGCCCGCCCGAGGCGCCGCACATCGCCATGCCGGACGAATAGGCGACGGTGGGCTGGCGTCCGAGAGGCGCTTGGTCACAATGGCGCCAAAGCCGCATGATCACATGATCGTGCATTCGCGCGCCTGAACCGCGCCTCGCCGGGCGAAGATTCGCCGCCGAAGCGCTTTAACGCATTCGCGTCGCGAAGCTGGTAGGGTTAAGCAATGTCCGTCGCCGCGGGGGCGGCGAAGGGCTTGGGAGTTCATGCATGGCCAACGCCGAGCGTCCGGGCGGCGGATCAGGATCGGGTCCTAGGCTGCCATTCCTCGGCGCGGCCGGCGGGGGACCCTTCCGCCGTCTGCTCTACATCGCGGCGGTGGCGGCGATCTGGGTGGCCATCATCGGCGTGGCAGGCGTGGCCTTCTTCGCCCGCGGTCTGCCCGACATCTCCCAGCTCTATTCGATCCAGCGCCAACCCTCGATCAGCTATCTCGATCGCTCCGGCGCCTTGATCACCGTGCGCGGCAGCCAGTTCGCGCCGCCGGTGAAGATCGACGAACTGCCTGAATATGTGCCGGCGGCCTTCGTGGCCATCGAGGATCGTCGCTTCTACCACCACTGGGGCTTCGACCTGTTCGGCATCTTCCGCGCCGTGATTTCGGACCTGCGCCATGGCCGGGCGGCAGAAGGCGCTTCGACCATCACCCAGCAGCTGGCGCGCAACCTGTTCCTCACCCCGGACCAGACCGCCAAGCGCAAGGTCCAGGAGCTGATCCTGGCGGTGGAGCTGGAGCACAAGTTCTCCAAGAAGGAGATATTGGCGCTCTATATGAACCGGGTCTATTTCGGTGCCGGCGCCTATGGCATCGAGGCCGCCGCTCAGCGCTATTTCAACAAGCCCGCCTCCAAGCTCACCGTGGGCGAGGCGGCGGTGCTGGCCGGCCTCTTGAAGTCGCCCACCCATTACAGCCCGATCTCCGACCGCGAGCGCGCCGCCCGCCGCGCCACCATCGTGCTCGACAAGATGGTGCAGACCGGGGCCATCACCTCGGCGCAGCGGGACGAGGCCTTCAGCCACCCGGTGAACGTGTCGCCGACGCTCGCCAGCCAGCACGCCCAGTATTTCATCGACTGGGTGGACGCCCAGGTGCGCCAGCAGGTGGGCCAGCCGACTCAGGATCTCGTCGTCGAGACCACCCTCGATCTCGCCATCGACGCCGCCGCGCTCTCCGCCGCCAAGCAGGTGGTGGATCGCGACCAGCGCCAGGGCGTGGAGCAGGCCGCTGTGGTGGCCCTCGACGGCGCCGGCCGGGTGCGCGCCCTCATCGGCGGCGTCAACTACGCCGAAAGCCAGTTCAACCGCGCCGTGGACGCCCGCCGTCAGGCTGGCTCGTCATGGAAGCCCTTCGTCTATCTCACCGCCATGGAGGCCGGGCGCACCCCGGACACCCAGACCGTGGACGAGCCGGTGACCATCAACGGCTGGAGCCCGCAGAACTACACCAAGAAATATCTCGGCCCCATGACCCTGGAGGCCGCTCTCGCCCAGTCCATCAACACGGTGGCGGCGCGCCTGGCCGATGAGGTGGGGCGCGACGCCGTGGCCCAGACCGCCCACCGCCTGGGCATCGAATCCCGCATCGGCACCGACCCGTCCATGGCCCTCGGCGCCGTGGAGGTGAGCCCGCTCGAGATGGCCCAGGCCTATGCGCCCTTCTCCAACGGCGGCATGCTGGCGCACGCCTACGGCATCGAGCGCATCCGCACCACCAACGGCAAGGTGTTGTACGAGCACAAGGAAGAGCCGCGCACCTCGGTGATCACCAATCCGCCGCTGAGCTACATGAACCGCATGCTGCGCCAGGTGATCCTGTCGCCGGTGGGCACCGGCGGCCATGCGCGCATTCCGGGCTACGACATCGCCGGCAAGACCGGCACCACCAGCGATTACCGCGACGCCTGGTTCGTGGGCTATACGGGCGGCTTCGTCACCGCCGTATGGGTGGGCCGCGACGACAACACCCCCATGCGACGGGTCACCGGCGGCTCGACCCCCAATGAGATCTGGCGCTCCTTCATGGCTGCCGTGCTGCCGCGGCTGAAGGTGCAGGCGATCCCCGCGGGCCCCGACGCCCCGCCCGGCGCGGTGTTCGGCGACCCCATCGCCGACCTGTTGAACCAGACCGCCAATACAGACGCCGGCAACGCCACGGCGCCGCCCGCGACCCCCACGCCGGCCCCCGCGCCCGCGCCAGCCGCACCCAACGCCACCGCCGAGGGCCTGCGTCCAGCGAAACCTGCCCCAGCGGCCGCAGCGCACTAAAACGCGTAGGTTCCGTGGGCGTGCAGGGTTTCGCCATGACGGCGGAGCCAGGCCCGCGCCTTGGCGAACTCCGGGTAGATCTGGCGCACCACCGCCCAATAGGCCGGGCTGTGATTGGCCTCGATGAGGTGGGCGCATTCGTGCGCGGCGACATAGTCGAGCACCCAAGGCGGGGCCAGGACCAGCCGCCAATTATAGCGAATGCGGGCGGCTTCTCCCCGATGGGCCGGCTTGCACGAGCCCCAGCGGCCGCGGGCGTCGGCGACGGTCACCTGGGGCAGAGGTTGCGCCAAGGCTTCGACGTGCAAACGGGTGCGCTCGGACAAGACCCTCAACGCCTCAGCGCGCAGGGCCCGCTCCACCGCCCGCGCAAAGGCCTCGCCCTCGCCAGAGGCCAATAGCCGCACCGGCTCCTCCGCCGTAGCCGGGATCAAGCGCGGCTTGATGCGCATGGCGGCCCGCTCCAGCCGACAGGGCGCGCCGGCGAGCGTGATCGTCGCGCCAGGATGAAACGGCCGCGGCGCGGGCAGGGCCTTGAGGCGGGCGATGATCCACGCCTCACGCGCCTCGGCAAAACGCAAGGCCTCGGCCAGCCGCCGCGTCGTGGGGGCGGTGGCGATCACCTCCCGAGCCCTGGGGTCGAGGCTGAGGCTGATCCTGCGCGCACGCGCGCTGACCTTGAGGCGGACGGGCGCGCCGCCGACCTCGATCAGATCGCCGTCCGCCAGCCGCGCCTTCGGCTTCAGCCCAAACACAAACCGATCAGCCTCCGGAGGCCAAAAGCTTCATCAGCCGGTAGGTGAACTCCACCTCCTCGGCGAAGGCCGCAACGCCGATGCGCTCGTCCTGACCATGGGCGCGACCGTCGTCGAGATCATCGAACATGGCGTCGATCCCATAGCTCGGCATGCCGCCGATCCGCGTATAGGTCGAATCGCTGGCCCCCGCCGACATGAGCGGCAGGAGCGCGACCTCAGGCCACATGCCGTGAGCGATCTTCTCCACCGCCTTCAACACCCGCGGGCTCGGCGGGGACTCAGGGCTCGGCTCGCCCGGCGTGCGCACGATGACCTTGATTGAGGGATCTCCCAGCGCCGCCGTCAGCTTGGCCTGGACATCATCCATGGTCTCGCCGGGAATCACCCGACACTGGATGGTGGCCCGCACCCGTTGCGGCAGGGCGCTTTCGGCGTGGCCGCCAGTGATCTCGGTGACGGTGCAGGTGGTGCGGAAGACGATATTGGTCTCGGTCTCGCCCGACAGGCGCTCCACCGCCGCCGGATCAGGATGCTCCGAGGCCATGGACGCCATGTCCGCCGCCAGCTGGCCATGCTCCAGCCCGGCGCGCCCCTTGAAATAGAGCCGGGTGGTGTCGGTGAGATGCACCGGGAAGCGGTAGTCGGCGAGGCGCGCCAGGGCCTTGGAAAGGCGGAAGATCGGATTGGCCGGGGTGGGGCGCGAGGAGTGGCCGCCCCTGTCCGTCACCTCCAGCCCATAGGTGGCGTAGACCTTCTCGCTGGTCTGGACGCCGAGATAGAGCTTATGGCCGAGCTTGACCCCCGCTTCGCCGCCGTCGGGATTGATGACGAGACCCGCGTCCACCACCGGCCGATGCTCCTTCACCAGCCAGTCCACGCCATTGGCGTCGCCGCCGGCCTCCTCGTCCGCAGTGAAGGCGACGATGAGATCGCCCTCGGGCTTGAAGCCTTCCTGCTTCAGCCGGATCAGGCTCGCCGCCACCGCGGCGTCCTGGCCCTTCATGTCGATGGTCCCGCGCCCGTAGTACCAGCCGTCCTTCTCGGTGAGCTTGAACGGATCATAGGTCCAGTCGGCGCGACGCGCGTTCACCACGTCGAGGTGGCAGATGTAGAGGATCGGCTTGGCCTTGCCCTTGCCGTGCAGGCGCACCACCACATTGCCCTTGATAGGGTGATCGGCGGGGATGAGCACCTGCACGTCGGCCGGCGCGAAGCCCGCGGCGAGGAAGCGATCGGCCAGGGCCTTGGCCGCGCCTGTGGAGCCCTTGTCGTGCTGGGTGTCGGTCTCGATCAGCTGTTTCAGCAGGTCCTTGGCCAGGGCGAGATTGGCCGGGGGCGGGGTCAAGGACGACGGGGCTGGGGCCGCCAGGGCCTGAGACGTCAGGGTTGGCGCCGCCAAGGTGGTCAAGAACGCGCCCGCCATTAGAGCCGCCATCTGGGCCGCCGTCGTTCGCCGCATCCGTCGCATCCTTCAATCCTACAAAGCGGGCGCACCATCGCCCGAGCCGAAGGGACTGACAACTCCGCCAGAACGGTTGACCGGGCGTTAACAGTTCTTAAAAGGCGTAAATGCTTTCCGGACTCACCCCCTTCGCCCGCGAGGCCAAGACCTGGCCGTTCGAACAGGCGCGCGCCCTTCTGGCCCGCGTACTGGCCCTGCGACTCGATACCGACGCCGAGCGCGATCTGGCCGCGAGCCTGATCCACGCCGGCGACGCCCGCGAGGCGGTGCTGAAATTCCCGCAGCTGGCCGACCGCTCGGTGATTCTGGAGACCGGCTATGGTCCCTCGGGCCTGCCGCATATCGGCACCTTCGGCGAGGTGGCCCGCACCACCATGGTGCGCACGGCCTTTCGCGCCCTCACCGACGACGCCATCCCCACCAAGCTGATCAGTTTCTCCGACGACATGGACGGCCTGCGCAAGGTTCCGGACAATGTGCCGAACAAGGAGATGCTTACCGAAGACCTGGGCAAGCCGCTCACCGTGGTGCGCGACCCCTTCGGCACGCACGACAGCTTCGGGCGGCACAACAACGCCCGCCTGCAGGCCTTCCTCGACGGCTTCGGCTTCGAGTACGAGTTCTACTCCTCCACCGACTGCTATCGCTCGGGCCGCTTCGACGAGACGCTGCTGAAGGCGCTGGAGGCCTTCGACGCCATCCAGGCGGTGATGCTGCCCACGCTCGGGCCGGATCGGCGCGCCACCTATTCGCCTTTCATGCCCATCAGCCCCACCACCGGGCGGGTGCTGCAGGTCCCGACCCTGGAACGCCACGTGTCGCGCGGGACCATCGTGTTCGAGGACGAGGACGGCAAGAAGGCCGAGGTCCCGGTCACCGGCGGCCAGGTGAAGCTGCAATGGAAGCCCGACTGGGCCATGCGCTGGACCGCGCTCGGCGTCGATTACGAGATGGCCGGCAAGGACCTGATCGATTCGGTGAAGGTCTCGTCCAAGGTCTGCCGCATCTTGGGTGGAACGCCGCCGGAAGGGTTCAATTACGAGCTGTTCCTCGACGAGAACAATCAGAAGATCTCCAAGTCCAAGGGCAATGGCCTCTCCATGGAGGACTGGCTGCGCTATGGCGCGCCGGAGAGCCTGTCCTACTACATGTTCCAGTCGCCGAGATCAGCCAAGCGTCTGTTCTTCGACGTGGTGCCCAAGGCCGCCGACGAATATCTGCAGCAGCTCGACGCCTTCAACCGCAACCGCGCCGAGGGCAGCAATAGCTCGAACCCGCTCGACAACCCCGTGTGGCACGTCCATGCCGGCTCGCCGCCGGATCGGGGCTCGCCGGTGTCGTTCGGTCTGATGTTGAACCTCGTCTCCGCCGCCAACGCCGCGGACAAGGCCATCCTGTGGGGCTTCCTGTCGCGCTACATCCCGGGCGCTACGCCCGAAAGCGAGCCGTTGCTCGACCGCCTCGCCGGCTACGCCCTCAACTATTACGAGGACTTCGTACGCCCGAATAAGCGCTTCCGCGCCCCGGACCCCCGCGAGCGCGCCGCCATCGAGGACCTCGTCGTGCGCTTCAAGGCCCTGCCCGCCGGCCTCACCGACGGCGAGCAAATCCAGGCCGAGGTCTATGCGGCCGGCAAGGACGCCGGTTTCGAGCCCCTGCGCCTGTGGTTCCAGGCCCTCTACGAGGTTTTGCTCGGCCAGACCCAAGGGCCGCGCTTCGGCTCCTTCGCCGCCATCTACGGCCTCGATCGCACCATCGACCTGATGGAACGGGCGTTGCAGGGCGAGGCCCTCGACCGTCCCGTTTCGGCCTAAGGAGGCGCCCTCGTGTTCGTTCTCGCCCTACTCGCCCAATCCTTCGCCAGCCTCGCCGCCCCGGCGACGCCCCTTGCTGAGGCCTTGACCCCGAAAGCGGCCCCCATCGTGGCGCGCGCCGCCTTCGACTGCCGGGTGGGCAAGGCGACCTACGAGGATTGTCAGATGGTGGAGGAGAGCCCCGTCGGCCTCGGCGCCGGCGCGGTGGCTGAACGCACGCTCTCCAGCCTGCAGCCCCTGCCCGCGCACCGGGCCTTCCTCGGTCAACGCGTGCGCGTGCCGTTCGAGTTCCTAGGGCCTGTTGACATAAGTTGGCATCCAGAGTTTGACCGAGGCCAGAGCCAGGAAGCCGAGGTATGATGCGGCGGTTTTGTCGTAGCGTGTGGCGATGCGCCTGAACTGTTTGATGCGATTGAA
>JBFLWS010000011.1:0-96789 GCA_040757715.1 Pseudomonadota bacterium
GGGCGGCGCCCAGGTCGCCGCGGCCCGCAGTGCCGCCGGCGCCATTCCGCCCGCGGGATCGACGCCGCCGGCCGGCGGCTCGGGCCCAGGTGGCGGTAGCGGCGGCGGTTCCGGCCCCGGCCCGGCGGACTTCGCGCGCGCGCCGGTGTCCTCGACCGTGCAGACCCTGCGCACCGCCGCCGATCGCCTCACGGGCGCCGGTCGCGGGACGACCGAGGACGCGCCACCCCCTCCGCCGCCGCCGTCTGAGACGATCGCGCGGGCCGAGGCCCGGCGCGGCGGCGTCGGCGACCTGGCGCGCGGCGCGACCGCCGCGGCCGCCCAGCACGAAGAGGGTGGGCCGGGCATGAGCGCCACGCCGTCGCGCGATCCCAGCGACCCGGAAGCCTAGACGGAGCCCCGACCGATGAACCCCTTCCGCCGCCCCGTCGACCGTTATGGCAGCTCCGCCCCCGTCGAGACGCCCTATCAGCGCGCGGGCCAGGAGTGGGACCGGCGGATCGGCGCGCCGGTGATCCAGGCCCGCAACTGGCGGATGATGGCCTTCGCCGGCTGGGCGGTCTGCGCCCTGGCCGTCGGCGGCCTGATCTACCAGGGGGCCACCAAGCAGGTGGCGACCTACGTCGTGCCAATCGACCAATACGCACGGCCGGGGCGGATCGAGCTGGCCGGGCGGGCCTACACGCCGACGTCGGCCGAGATGGGCTATTTCCTGGCCGATTGGGTGACCCGCACCCGCTCCAAGAGCATCGATCCCATCGTCATCCGCGACAACTGGACGACCGCCTATCACTTCGTGGTCGGGCCCGCGATCGGCCAGCTGAACGACTACGCCAAGACCCATGACCCCTTCGCCAACGCCGGGTCCCAGGCCGTCAGCGTCGAGATCGTCTCGGTGCTGGCGCGCTCGCCGAGCACCTACCAGGTGCAGTGGCGCGAGACGACCTACGACCAGGGCGCGACGACCTCCACGGTCAACTGGACCGGGCTGTTCACCACCAAGATCCAACCCCCGAAGAACGAGGCCGAGGTCCGGGCCAATCCGCTCGGCGTCTACATCACCGCCTTCCAGTGGAGCCGAGAGCTATGAGCGCACGCCGCCGATCCGTGACCCGTGTCCGTGCCGTAGCCGGCTGGGCGTTCGCCCTGGCGGCGGCCGCCGCCGTCTCCGCCTCCGCGCAATCGCCTGGCCCGCTCGCGCCGGTCCCGGCGCGTCCGCCCGCCCTTGCGGCCGCCCAGGCGGGGCCGGCCGCGCTTGCGTCGCTGCCAGCGCCGAAGCCTCGGCCTTTGCGGCCGCTGCCGGGCGCGGCGGCCGTGCGGTCGGCCAACGCCCAGGCCCGCAGCTACCCGACACCGGGGGCCTATATCAATTCCACGCTCTTCTACGACTACGAGGCGGGCCGGCTCTACCAGGTGCAGACCAGCCCGCACTTCCTCACCGCCATCATGCTGCGGCCGGGAGAGAAACTGCTCGCCAAGGCCTCCGGCGACACCGTGCGCTGGGTGCTGGGCGAGACCGCTGAGGGCGCCGGCGCGAACCAGCAGGTGGTGGTGCTGATCAAGCCGATCCGTGGCGGCCTGCGCACCAACATCGTGCTGACGACCGACCAGCGGACCTATCTGATCGAGGCGGCCAGCCGCGAGGGCGGCGCCTACACCAGCGCGGTCAGCTGGAACTACCCGCAGGAAGAGATGCAGGCGCTGGCGGCGCAGCAGGCCGCCGCCGAGGCCGCGCAGGCGGCGCGGGCCCAGGTGGTGGTGGCCCCGGCGCTGGCCATCGACCAGCTGCACTTCGGCTATCGGGTGGAGGCGAAGAAGGGCAAGGCCCCGCGCTGGCAGCCGCTGCGCGTCTTCGACGACGGGACCAAAACCTACATCCAGTTCCCGATCAACATGGCCGCCACCGACGCCCCGCCGCTGTTCCTCGTGGGACCGGGCGACAAGGCCGAGCTGGTCAACTACCGCTACCTCAACGGCTACTACATCGTCGACCGCCTGATCGACGTGGCCGAGCTGCGCATCGGCGAGAAGCCCCAGACCGTGGTGCGGATCACCCGCACCGGCGACCGGGGTTGAGGCGATGACCTACCTTCCGCCCGACCCACCGATGGATGCGCTTGGTCCGCCCACGAAGCTCCCGCCGGAGAGCGTCCTGGCGGCGCCGCGCACCCCGGTCACCCGCTGGAACCGCCGCTACATCCTGGCCGGCGGCGCGGCCCTGGCGGCGATCGTCGCCTTCGGCTTCTACATCGGCTTTGGCGGCGCCCATCGGCCCCAGCCTAGGGCCGACGCGAACGCACCGGCGGCCGACGTGACGCCGACCACGAGCGGCTTGGCCGACCGTTACCCGAAAGGCTATGGCGACCCGGGCGTCCAGGCCGCGGGCGGCCCCGGCACGTCGTCCCTGCCGCCGCCGGGAACCCCCGTTGGCGCCCCTGGGGTCCAGCCGCCCGCGCGGCCGGTGGATCCCGCTGTCCAGCAGGCGCAGGCCCAGGCTCAGGCGGCGCGGACGGCCAGTCCGTTCTTCCAGGGCGGATCGACCGCCGGCGTGGCCGGTCCCGCCCCTGCCCCGCCGGCGCCGACCTTCGTCGCCGCCGGTCCTGGCGCGCCCAGCCAAACCCCCGAGGCCGCCGCGGCGGACGTGCAGCCGGCCAACGGCCAGGGCGGCAAGCGCCAGTTCCTGGCCGGCGCCAAGGCGGACGACTACCTGGCCAATCCCCTGCGTGCGCCTCAGAGCCCATGGGAGGTCAAGGCCGGCACGGTGATCCCGGCGGCCCTGATCACCGCCATCAACTCCGACCTCCCCGGCGAAATCATCGCCCAGGTCACCGAGCCGGTGTACGACCACGTCACCGGCCGGACGGTGCTGATCCCGCAGGGGTCGCGCCTGATCGGCCAGTACGACAGCCAGATCGCCTACGGCCAGGAACGGGCCCTGATCGCCTGGACCCGGATCGTCATGCCCGACGGCCGCTCCATCAACATCGGCGCGATGGAGGGGGCGGACCTCACCGGCGCCTCGGGGCTGAAGGACCGGGTCGACGGTCACTTCTGGCAGCTGGCGCGCGGCATCCTCTTGTCGACGGTGTTCAGCGTCGGCGCGGCCTCGGCGCAGGACGCCAGCTCGCGCAGTTCCGGCAGCTTCGTCCTCAACAGCGCCGGCACGGGCGTGTCGGCCGAGGCGCAGCAGGTCGGCCAGCAGATCACCTCCCGGGACCTGAACCGCCAGCCGACCATCACCGTACGCGCCGGCTGGCCGCTCCGGGTCCTGGTCAACAAGGACATGATCCTCGCACCCTACCCTTGAGGCTCACCGATGTGCTCCCCAGGCGTAAAGTTGGGGCTCTATCTCCCCGCGACCCTCCACGACCGCATGATCGCCACCGCCCGCGGCCGGCCGCGCGGCGCGCTGCAGGCCGCCTACGACACGGCGCTCAGCGAACTCCTCGACCGGATCGAGTCGGGCGCCGAGGTGGTTTTCGCCGCCGTGCGCGGCCCGAAGGTCCGCGTGACGGTGCGCCTGAGCCGGACGCTTTGCGAGCGCCTGCGCGCCACCCTGGCGGGGTTGAACCTCAAGATCACCGATTTCGCCTGCACCGCGCTCGACCGCTACCTCTCAAACCGTGAAGGAGCCTGACATGGCACGCCCCCCTGCCCCGCCGCTCGCCCTGCCGAAGATTGATCTCGAGGAGAAGAGCCTGGAGGTCCGCCTGCGCCTGAAGGGCAAGGCGGCGGTCGACCTCGCCGACTATCAGCGGGCCTACCAGGCCGCCAACGGCCAGCCCGTCGAGCCGGAGCCGCTGGTCCTGCACATCCTCGCCGCCTTCATCGAGGCCGACCGCGGTTTTCAGGCGTGGCGCAAGGCCAACCCGGCATGACGCGGGGCGAGGCCGCGTCGCGATCCCGCCGCTACCTCGCGCTTGCGAAAGCCTATGAAGGGGCCGCGAGCGCCATGGCGGCGTCGCCGGCGTCTGACCGCCTGCGCCTGCCGTTCTTCGCCGCGCTGGGACAAGCCTTGGAGCTCGCGCTCAAGGCCGCCATCGCCCGAAGGGGCTGCGACGATGAGCGCCTGCTCCTACTGGGGCACGACCTTCTGCGGTGTTGGGACCTTGCGCAGGCGGACCCCGCCGTCGCCCAGGGTTCGGCGGACGATGTGGCGCGCGTGGTAGAGGGGTTGGCTGCGCCGCATCAGGCGCAGGCGTTTCGCTACCCGACGCTGCTGACGTGGCCTTTGCCCGACCCCCAGGCGGCGCTTCTCGCCGTCCAGGCGCTGCTTCAGGCCGCGCCTGGACGCGCGGATTTGCCGTTCGGCGAGGCGGCCGCTTCGCGGGCGGAACCGCCCCCTGAACGGCCTCCGCTGAGCGTAGAATATTTCTCGCCCTCGCAGGGCCTCCGGCCTTGACGGGGGCGAAGGTTGGGCTCCGAATCGCCGGGCGCTTTCGGTTTCGCGGACGCCGTCTCGAAGATTTCGAAAGTCACGCGGCGGTCTCGGCGCCGGCGTTGCCTGATTCGCGGCCGTGGCCTGCGATTCTGCTCTTTGGACAACCCCAACAATACCGATTCGGTCGTCAGAATTCGGACGATTCCGGGCCTCCGCCGTCTAGGGGCGGCGCCCAGACTCATCGGACCCTCGCCGGGCTCGGACTGCGCGCTTCGTCGCGTCGGTCAGGGCGCTGGAGATCTTCTGATGACCTGACGACGAGACCCTAAAACGGCGAGAGCCCCCCGTTGGCGCGGGAGGCTCTCGGAATTCGCAGATGCCGTTGTGGAAGGCGGCGATTGACTGGTCCAAGCTATGGGGCGTCGCGAGGCGCGTCAAGGACCAGACGGGGAGGCTTTGCCCCGATTTTCAGCGATTTCGGCCCGTCGCAAGGCTCGTCCCAACCGTGGGACCTAAGATGCAAACCGTACAATCTGACGATTGGCGGCCAGGCTTCGCCAAGCGCGCGGACAACTTTCCGGCTGTCTGCGCCGCCGCCGAGACCTGGCGCTGGGCGCCGGGCGAATCCATCGCCCGCGTCGCGGCCGCCGTGCTGAAGGGCACGCCGTCGCTGAGCACGCCGCAGCGCATGACGCTGCTGCTCTATGTCGAACACCTGAACCAGGACCGCCTGGAGCAGGACATCGCCTGCGTCTGGCCCTCGACCAGCCTGGTGGCCAGCTATCTGGGCTGCAGCGAGAGCCAGGCCCGCGCCAATCGCAAGGCCCTGGAGGCCGCCGGCTTCATGGTGCGCGACTACACCCGCGCCAACCGGCCCGCCGGCGTGGAGGCCTACGACCTGCGTCCGCTGATGGTCCGGCTCGAGGAGTTGGAGGCGGTCGACGAGGAGATCCGCGGGGCGATCGCCGCCCGCAGGGCCGCCTATTCGGAGACCATCGCCTTCCCGATGAAATATAGCGCCCGGGCGCCGGAATCCCGGCGCCTAGAACAGTCCCAGGAGAACTATCAGTCTTCTGTACGAGAGAAGGACGCGGCTCCGCCGCGACATCAGCCTGACGGTCGGCCCGCTCCGCGGTCCGAGAGCGGCACGAACAACAGGGCCTCGACCCAGCGTCGAGACCACGGCGCGGACAGCGCCATTGGCTCTCCAGGGGGAGCCAGCGGGTTCGGCAGCGCGAAACCGGACCCGTCGGTGTACGCGGACATGGTCCGCAGCGAGCTTCAGACCGCCGTGCGGGTCTGTCCCCGGCTGGCTCCGCTGGTCAGGGACGCCGTCCTCGCCAACCCCGCCAGCGCCACGCCTGAGGATGCGGCCCGGATCGCGGCCGCCGCGGCCGAGCTGCTGCCGGAACCCGAGCGCAACAACGACCGGACGGTGAACTGGGGGTGGCGGCGGCACGGGATCCGCGTGATCGTGATGATGGCCATCGCCCTGGAAGATCCCGACGTCCGCAGCCCCTGCGCCTACTTTGGCAAGCTGGCGACCCAGGAACGCGGCGCCGCCGACCTGCGCCTGAACCTCGGCCGGATTCTCAAGGCCAAGGGCCAGGTCCCGCCGCCTGAAATGGCCCCAGCGCCGCCGGTCGAAGAGGCGCCGCCGCCGCTGATCTTCAGCCCGGGCGTCGAGAATCACCCCTGGCCGGAGATCGCCGGCCATCTGCGGGCCATCGTCCGCGAGGGGGTGTGGGGCAGCTGGTTTGGTCAGGTCGGGTTCCACGGGATCGTCGATGGGGTGCTCACCCTGTCGACCCGGACGGGCCTCGCGGCCGACCGGATCAAGCACGATTTCGTCCCGGCGATCCTGCAGGCGGCCGAGGCGGCGGAGGTGTTCGTCGAGCGGGTGGTGCTGACGGTGCGCAAGCGATGAGACCGGTGTTAAGCAACCCTGTTGGGGAGGGTTGAACAATGGCCGAATTCGTCGTGACCGCGTCGGAGGCGCTCTTCAAATATGCCGCCGATCGAGACAATGGCTGGCCCTGGCGCGAGCTCCGCGACCACGGCACGGTCACCCTCAGCCGCACCTTCACCTTCGACCGAACCGACCTGGTCACCGAACCAACCGATGAGGACGCAGAGGGAGAATACGAGGACTTCGAATACGAGTTCCGCTTCGCCACGCGCGGCGGCGGTTACTTCCACATTGACGGCCGAATCTTCGACATCCCCAACTCGGTGCTCCTGGTCGACGCCGGGCTGCCGCTGGCGCGCAAGCTGTTCGTCGCTGAGCGCAACATCTCGATCTTCGGCCGGATCTCGGACCTGCTGCCGGAGGACCAGGCCATCGTCATTGGCGGCGACCGGCCGGGGGCCATCCCGGTTGCCGCCTTCGAGGAGCTGTTGCGGAAGTTTCCCAACACAGGCGAGGTCAACCGGTACGCCGCGGCGCGGGTGGCCAGCGTGCTAGGCGACTACTTCGAGCTGATGAAAGACGCCCAAGGGCGGTACGAGACCTATCTGACCCGAACCCGGTCGGTGTTGAAGGGGGCGCCTGTCACCCAGCCGGAGCTTCTGCAGACCGAGCTCGAAAAGTACATCCTGATCCGGGAAACGATCGCCGACTGGTTGGTCAACGGCGCGAGCCGGACTGAGGCCGACTGGCAGAAGATGATCGTCAGCTTCCTGCTGCTCATTTTCCCCAAGTACGTCGCGGTGCTGTCGAACGTCCATGTCCAGGATTTCTATTCGGACGCCGGCGGCACGACGAACCGCTATATCGATCTGGCGCTGGTCGACGCCAGCGGCAACATCGACGTTATCGAGGTCAAGAAGCCCTTCGAGGACGCGCTGTTGAGCCGCGTGAAGTACCGGGACAACTACACCCCCTCGAGGGAATTGGCCGGCAGTATCATGCAGGCCGAAAAGTACCTTTTTCACCTGTCCAAATGGGGCGTGGCCGGAGAGCGTAAGCTGACCGCCAAATACAAAAAGGATCTGCCGCCCGACCTGGCGATCCGCATCACCAATCCCAAGGCGATGATCATCCTCGGCCGTGATCGCCGAAAGGACGGAACGTCCGCCCTGGAGCCGGGTCAACTGCTCGACCTCGAGGTGATCAAGCGCAAGTACGCGAATATGATGGACATCATGACCTACGACGATCTGTTGCGTCGGCTGGACAACATCATCGCCGCGCTGCGCCGGCGAGTGGAGGAGCTGGGCGGTGCGCCTGTGAAGCTCTAGACCACCCCAAAGGGTGGCGCAGCGTGCGAGCGAAGGTGGCGCTGGGCGCGCCGCTCTCCCATACTCGACCAGGGGCCGAAGCGGCGCTTCGGTCAACCAAGACAGCAGGCCCTCGTTGCGCCTGTCAAACCAAGGGGGGACACTCATGGGCCTGACCGTCGACTGCCTCTCGTGGGAAGCCTTCACCGCCTATCTTCGTCAGGCGACCGCCTTGAAGTCGTTCGAGGACATGGATCGAACCGAAGCCGAGATGGCGATCTTCGCCAAGAAGGTGCTCGGCGATCCAAGGCGCGCAGCGGAGGTGCAGAAAAGTTGTCCAGCGTCGCTAGCCCAGATGCAGGCCAAAGCCGCCGGCGCGGCCACGGCCCGTCAAATCGCGGATCCCTCACACTCTCAAGCTGATCTTGAGGTCTGGCTGGCCACCGTCGCCGACGAGACACTCGCCAGCATCGCCGCCGCGGCGAAGGCGGAGACCGCCAAGCGGAAGAAGAACGCAAAAAAGAAGAGATAGGCCCGGCGCTTGGTGAGCGCCTTGGAACTATTTCGCGAGGCGCCGGTCCGTCTGCAGCCCGATATTGCCGTAGTAGCCGAACTCGTTGCGCAGGGTGGCGACCGCCAGGTTGAGGTCGCGGTAGGTCTTGGCCCGGTCGTTCTGGAACTGGTTGACGCGGAATTCTCCGGGCCGGTCGCCGAGGCGGACCCACACCGAATAGGTGCCTTCGTCATCCTCGATCAGGCGCGCATCGACAATGGAGCCGCCCTTGTCCAGGTAGTGGCTCAAGCTGCGCAGGCGGATGCTGGTCTCCCCGCCGGGGGCGCGGATCCAGGTTTCGTCGCTGCGATCGTCGTCCACGGGGTCTTTGGTCTTGCTGGCCGCCAAGGGGATTCACCTTCTTCGCGGCTAGAGCTAGACCGAATTTGCCGCCGAGTCCCCTCTCAAAGCTGAGCTTGAAGGCGCCAGGGCGTCGCGGCGCCGGTGCGGCAGGCGCCGTGAGGGTGGTTTTGGCCATGGGGGGAGCGCCCTCCCCCTGCGCCGGAGCCGAATGCCGTCTCCGCCGACCCCCACCAGCGGGGGACACCCCCGCAACGCCCCCAAAAGTGCGTGACCTGACGCACTATTCCTCGTGTTTATCTGCATTTTGCCGCACCCTTGAAAGGAGGAGTGAGGTCCGGGACCGGGCGAACCGTTCGAGGAGGAGCGTGATGGACAGACCTGACCGAGCCCAGAATCCGGGGGCGGCGCCATGAGTTTGCGTGGCATCGTGCGCGCGCTGGGCGGCGAGATCTATGACGGCGGCCGGCGCGCCAACATTCCCGCCCCGGGGCACAGCGCCGAGGACCGCTCGGTGTCGCTGCTGCTGCAGGGCGACCGGGTCGTCGTCCACACCTTCGGCGACGGCGACTGGAAGGCGGTGCTCGATCAGCTGCGCGAGCACCAGCTGATCGACGCCCACAATACGCCCCTCGACGGGCCGGGCCGCTCCGTGGTCGGCCGACCCGTGCGCGAGGCGGCCTCGGCGCGGGTGCGCCTGGAGACGGCGCTGCGGCTCTGGGAAGATGGCCGGCCGCTGGGCCAGTCCCTGTCGGCCCGCCACTGCCGGCTGCGCGGGTGGACGGGGGACCTGCCGGGGCCGGAGGCCCTGCGCCACCACGGCGAGGTCCCGGTCTCGGTCTATCGTCCGGGCCGCCTGCGGCGTCCGGCGCTCTTGGCCGGCATCCAGGACGCGCAAGGCCGCTATGTCGCGGTCGAGGTGACCTATCTGGCGCCCAACGGGCGCCGCGCTCTCGACCTGCGGCTGCCCCGCAAGACCGTGGGCGCCCCGCCGCCGGGCTGCGCCGTGCGGCTGGACCCCGCCGAACCCGAGATGCTGGTGGCCGAGGGCGTGTTCACCACGCGGGCGGCCAAGGCCTGGTTCGACCTGCCCGGCTGGGCGCTGATGTCGACGCGCAACCTGCGCGCCTGGTCGGCGCCGGCGGGGGTGCGCGCGGTGCTGATCGCCGGGGACCGCGGCAAGGACGGCGAGGCCTCGGCCGAAGTGCTGCGCGCCCGCCTCGTGGCGGCGGGCGTCGCCGCGCGCATCGCCGTGCCGCCCGCGCCCTGGGGGGACTGGGATGAATGGTCCAACCGCGCGGCGGGGCGGCCGGCGGCGCTGCAAAGGCAGGAGGAAGGGATCGGGCGGGTGCGCCCAGGGGCAGGATGACCCTCGCCCAGGCGCAGGAGCCTGACCCCGATGACCGACACCCCAACCGTTCCGGCCGCGACGCCGACCCCGATGATTTCGATCAAGGTGCGCCTCGGCGACCTTGGCCTCGCGCCGGAGAACCTTCGCTTCAAGGAGCCCGCCGACGATGGCGTGCCCCAGCTCGCCGACACCATCGCGGCCGCCGGCGTGGTGATCCCGCCGATCGTGCGGCCTGGCCGGAAGGGTGAGCAGCGGTTCATGGCGCTGGACGGCCGTCGCCGGCGCTTTGGCCTGCTGCTGCTGGCCGAGCGCGGCGACCTCACGGACGACTATGAGGTCGACTGCCTGCTGGCCGAGACCAAGGCCCAGCAGGTGGCCGGCATCATGCTGCCGGCGACCGAGCATGCCCCGGTCCACATCGCCGACGTGATCACCGCCATCGGCAAGCTGCGCAAGACCAAGCTGGATACCGCCGCCATCGCCGCCGCCCTCGGCTACGCCGACCTGGAGATCAAGCGGCTGGAGGCCCTTGCGGCTGTCCATCCCAACGTCCTGAAGGCGCTCCGCGCCGGCAAGCTGACCCTGAAGCAGGTGCGCCTGTTCGCGCGCATTGGCGACAAGACGCAGCAGGCCGAGATCGCCCAGACCGCGCTCGATGGCTACTTCCAGGACTACCAGCTGAAGGGCCTGGTCACCCGCGGCCGCGTCACCGTCGATGATCCGCGCTTCACCCTCGTGGGCATGGACCGCTACGTCGCGGCCGGCGGGCGGGTCAGCTCGGACCTGTTCGCCGAACTGCCCGACGCCCTGCTCGATCCGGACATCCTGACGGCGGTGTGGCGCGACCGCGTCAATCCGATCGTCGCGCATCTGCAGGCCCAGGGCCTGGCGGTCTATCTGGGCGACGACGGCGACTTCGGCGCCCCGGAGGGCTTCTCCCGCCTGCCCTACGTCTATCGCCCGGACCTGACCGAGGCCCAGACCACGGCGCTGGACGCGGCCAACTATCGGGTCACCCAGCTGTCCTCCTCGCTGCAGGACATCGATCCGGAGGCGGACGACGCGCCGGGCGACTTCGGCCCTCTGGTCAGCGCCATGGCGGCTGTCGCGGGCGCCCCGCTCAGCCGCTGCAAGATCGGCGCGGTGATCCTGTCACCGGCGGGCTCTGACTATGGCTTTGGGGCGAGCTTCTACTCCGTCCCGCTGCCCGCCAGCGAGCTGCCTGAGGAGATCGAGGACGAGGAAGACGAGGACGGCGAGGCCGAGGTGGGCGGCCGCTATGGCCGGGCCGTGGCCGACGTCGAGGTGCCGAAGGCCGATGTCGAGGTCGAGGGCTCCAGCCACGTCTTCCACGAGACCCGCACCGACGTCGCGACCCGGGGGCTGATCCGCGACCTGGCGGACGACCCGTCCGCAGCGTTGACGGTGCTGGTGGCGCAGCTGTTCAAGCAGCTGGCCCTGCACTCGTCGGGCGGCCTTGACGCCTCGGCGCTGCAGATCTCGGCTGTGCGCTACTGCCGGGGCTCCACGGCGCCGATCGCCGCCCTGGACGGAGAGGTGAAGGACCGTCTCGACGCCAGGCGGGCGGCCTACAAGGCCTCTGGCCTGCGGCCGATCACCTGGGTCGAGACCCTGGCGCACGGGGAGAAGATGGCCCTGCTCGCCGAACTGACCGCCATAGCCCTGAACCTGCGCGAGGCCCGCACCTCGATGATCCGCCACGGGGCCCGCGCCGAAGCCGCCGAGATCGCCACGCTCTGCGGCGCCGACATCTCCGCCCACTGGACCCCGGACGCCGCTTATCTCGCCGTCCACTCCAAGAAGCAGCTGCTGGCGCTGCTGGACGAGATGGAGGCGCAGGACGACCGGGCCAAGACGCTGAAGAAGGACGACCTGGTCGCCTTCGTCGGCGAGGCGGCGGCCGAGCGTCAGTGGGCGCCGGCGGCGCTGGCCTGGGAGGCGGCGGTGACGGCCGGCGATGCGGTCGACGAGGCTGAGCCGAATGCGGAGGTCGAGACCGCTGGGGCTGCGGTCATCGTGGAGTCTGAGGCCGTCACACCGATGGCCGCCTGAGGGCGCTGAAGCTGGAAGCCCCATCGAGCGATCGGTGGGGCTTTTTGCGTGTTGCAGGCCTAGAGGCCGTAATGCTCTTCCCAGAAGTCCTGAACACCTGGGTCCATGGGCTCATCTGGAACCAGCTGCTCCAACTCGCGCTGGTTCACGCGGACAAAGTCCTCGACCGCCCCGAGGGCGTTGGACAGCCCCTTCATAGTGGGGTTGGACCACAGAACATCGGCGCCCTGGTCAAGATCGATGTATTTTCGGCGTGCAGCCGCCTCGAACTGTGAATCGTCCTCCTGCTCGATCGTGTAGGGCAGGTGGTAGTGCTGGCAGAGCACGAACATGAAGACCGCGTTGCCGAACTTGCTACGATATTCAGCGACGTCCTTCAGCAGCCGGTCGTATTCGGGCTTCAGGTCGACGACGTCATCGGGTGCGAACTCAGCCTCTACGGCGGCGACGGCTGCCTTATCCTTCAGCGCTGAGGTCGCCGCGAGCTGCTTCTTCAGCGCGCGAACCTCTTCGTCCGACTGATCGAGTTCACCTTGAGCCTCGGAAAGCTGGGCGACCACCTTCGCGTGTTCCGCAGCTGGGATGTTGGTCGGCCCTTCGACCTTTTCGACGAGCGGTTCGATCGCCTTCAGGAACGCGCGGCGCTTCATCTCCCACTTGGTCTGGGATTTAGGCACGCATTGGACCTCAGCGTGCAAGGTCTCCATCAGCTCGTTGTAGCCAAGCTCGTGGTCGATATTGATCACCTGGGTTCCCAAGAGGACCGCCTTGACGTCGCTGTGCTTTAGCGGCGGCACCAAGATCGGGAAGATCGCGTGCGACTTGATCCAGGCGGCGCCAAGCTCGCTGACGCAGAACTGGCTCTCGAAATAGGCCGGAGTCAGCAGCATCACGACGACCTTCGGCTCAAGCATTTGGCCCTTGATGTACGTGACGAAATTCTCACCTGTCGGGATGCCGTGTCCCTGCAGTGACGAGCAGAAGATCTCACTCTCAGGAACACCGATCCCCTCTTCGATCAGCGTGACGATCTCGGCAGCCAGCGCCTTGTCCTTGACGGCGTGGCTGATGAAGACGGACTTTCCCACGTGCAAACACCCCCCTAATGTGGACTTAATCGTCGCTACGTTGCGTAGCTATCGCGTAGTTTCGAGAGGCTTGTTTTGCCATGCGGCCGCTCCCCCGCGCCGTTGATCACCACCACCTCGTGGCCGGCGGTCAGAGGCAGGACCCTTTGGCCCAACCAGTGGGCAAGAGTGGCGACGCCCGCTGCCTTGCGCGCGTAGGAATAATCACCCAGCTGCGTGCCGCGCGGCGCGCGCACGATGATCCGGATGCCTTCGAGGTCGAACACCTCGTCTTCGAGTTCGGTTGGCGACATGGCCATGGCGAATTGCCCCCAGGCTTTGCGGTATGGCGTCGCTAATATCTAGTTAATCGGATGTTAGCAAGGCGTTAATCCCGCATTATCCGAGGCTCTACGACCTAAAAGGGGGGAGGAAGGGAAGAGACGGGCGAGCCCGTCGGGTCTGGAGGGAGGAGCCCTCCGCGCCGGGTGATCTGGACCCCTGCCGATGAACGCCCTGCTTCCTCTGTTCGCCGCCGATACCGGCGACCACAAGGCCGCCAACCTCCTGGCCGCCGCCCGCGCCCTGACCCCCCAGCTCAATCGGTCCCGTCCGCTCGACCGGAAGCTGGTGGCCAACGTCATGACCATGGCGTTCGGGGCCTCGGACGCCGAGGGCGCCTGGCTCTGGCGCGACGCCTATGACGCCATCGAAGCGGCCCTGGTGCTGCAGATCCGCCGCCTGGCGCCCCAGGTCGGCCGCCTGGAGGACGCGCCGGCCGAGATCGTCGCCCTCTTGGCCAACCTCGCCGAGCTCAGCCTCACCCACACCCGCCGCAGCGAGGAACAGGTGGCGCTCGACCAGTTCTCCACCCCGCCCCAGCTCGGCGCCCTGGCGGTGCTCGCCGCCCAGGTCCGCCCGGGCGACCAGGTGCTTGAGCCTTCGGCCGGCAGCGGCCTCCTGGCCATCCTGGCCGAGGCCTGCGGCGGCGCCCTGACCCTCAACGAGCTGGCCGCCGGCCGCGCGGGGCTCCTCGAAGGTCTCTTCCCCCTCGCGGTCCGCAGCCAACAGGACGCCCGCCACCTGCGCGACACCCTGCCGGGGTCGGGCGGATTCCACGCCGTGCTCGCCAACCCACCCTTCCAGCACCTGGAGGCGCATCTGCACGCGGCGCTGGACTGCCTGGCCGATGGCGGCCGCTTGTCGGCGATCGTCCCGGCGCGGCTGTTCGAGGACGCGCCGACGCTGCGCGCCCTGTCGGCCCGGGGTCCGATCCGCCTGCGGCTGGCCTTCCCCGCGCGCGCCTACGCCAAGCACGGGACCTCGGTCGAGACGGGCCTGCTGGTGATCGACCGTGGCGCGCCAGGCGGTGAGATCCCGGCCATTGTGGTGGCGGACACCCTGGCCGACGCGGCCCAGGCGGCCGCGGCCATCGAGGCGCGAGCGACCGCGCAACCGCGCCAGTTCCGCACGGTCTCCCAGGTCTCCGTCCTGGCGCCGCGCGCCCGGGCACTGGCGACGCCGTCGAACCGGCTGGCCTTCCTCGCCACATCGGCGCCCCTGGCCTACGAGGCCTGCCCCTGGTCGGGGGAAGGCCACGACGTCGGTCTCTACCAGGCCTATGCGCTGGGCCGCATCCGCTTCGCCGCCTCGCGCCCGCACCCCTCCCCGCTCGTGGAATCCGGGCCCATGGCCTCGGTCGCGCCGCCGGCGCCGACCTATCGGCCGGTCCTGCCGATCCGCATCACCGACGACGCCCTGGTGTCGGACGCCCAGATGGAGACGGTGATCTATGCCGGCGAGGCCCATGCCCAGATCCTGCCCGGGTCGTGGATCCTCGGCGACGCGCCGCACCAGGTGATCCTGGTCAAGGACGACCATCCGGGCGCGGTGTCGTTCCGCAAGGGCTTCTTCCTCGGCGACGGCACCGGCTGCGGCAAGGGCCGCGAGATCGCCGGGGTCATCGCCGACAATCTGGCCCAAGGCCGCTCGCGCGCCGTTTGGCTGTCGAAGAACGACGCCCTGCTGGAGGATGCCCGCCGCGACTGGAGCGCGATCGGCGGCGCGAATGCCGACATCACCCCGCAGTCGGCCTGGAAACAGGCCGACGCGATCCGCATGGACCGGGGAATCCTCTTCTCGACCTACGCGACCCTGCGCCAGCCGGCGCGGGGCGACCGCCGTTCACGGCTCGACCAGATCGTCGACTGGCTAGGGGCCGACTTCGACGGCGTGATCGTCTTCGACGAGGCCCACGCCATGGCCAACGCCGCCGGCGGCGGCAAGGGCGCGCGCGGGGCCAAGAAGGCCTCGCAGCAGGGCATGGCCGGGCTGGCCCTGCAGAACCGCCTGCCGGGCGCCCGCATCCTCTACGTCTCGGCCACCGGCGCGACCACGCCGGAGAACCTGGCCTATGCCGCCCGGCTGGGCCTGTGGGGCGGGCCCGAAGCCCCCTTCCCCACCCGCGACGCCTTCATGGACGCGGTCGAAACCGGCGGCGTGGCCGTGATGGAACTGATCGCGCGCGAGCTGAAGGCCATGGGCCTCTACATCGCCCGCTCGCTGTCGTTCGACGGCGTCGAATATGAGGCGCTGCGTCATCCGCTCACAGAGGATGACATCGCCATCTGGGACGCCTGGGCCGACGCCTACCAGCTGATCCACCAGAACCTGCGCGCCGCCTTGGAGGCGGTCGGCGTCACCGAGGAGGGCAAGGCCAAGTCCGGCTTGGCCGCGTCCGCCGCCCTGTCGGCCTTCGAAGGCTGCAAGCAGCGCTTCTTCGGCCACCTATTGTCCGGCCTGAAGTCCCCCTCCCTCGTGGCCTCGATCCGGCAGGACCTGGCGGACGGCCGCTGCTCGGTCGTCCAGGTGGTCTCGACCAACGAGGCGGTGATGGAGCGCCGGCTGGCGGAGATCCCGGCCGAGGAATGGAACAACCTCGCCGTCGACCTGACGCCGAAGGACCAGGTGCTCGACTACCTGATGGGGGCCTTCCCGGTGATGGCGATGGACGCCATCGAGGATGAGGACGGCGCGGTCACCATGGTCCCGGTCATGGTCGAGGGCGTGCCCGTCGTCAGCCAGGAGGCCATGCGGCTGCGCGACGAACTGGTCACCCACCTGGCCTGCCTACCGGCGGTCCCGGGCGTGCTGGATGCGGTCCTCGACGCCCTCGGCACGGAGATCGTCGCCGAGATCACCGGCCGTAGCCGCCGGGTCGTACGGCGAGACGGCCGCCGCGTGGTCGAACGGCGTAGCGCCTCGGCCGCCAAGGCCGAGACCGACGCCTTCATGGCTGGCAAGAAGCGGGTGCTGGTGTTCTCCGACGCCGGCGGCACCGGCCGCAGCTACCACGCCGACCTCGGGGCGGCGAACCAGCAACGCCGGGTCCACTATCTGGTCGAGCCCGGTTGGCGGGCCGATGCGGCGATCCAGGGCCTCGGCCGCTCGCACCGGACCAACCAGGCCGTAGCGCCGCTGTTCCGGCCGGTGACCACGGACATCCACGGCGAGAAGCGCTTCACGTCGACCATTGCTCGGCGCCTGGACAGCCTGGGCGCGCTCACCCGGGGCGAGCGGCGGACGGCCGGCAACGGCCTTTTTCGCGCGGAGGACAACCTGGAAAGCCCTTGGGCGCACCGGGCGCTGCAGGCCTTCTACATCGGCCTGCACTTCGGCAACGTCGAGGCGATGGACCGCGAGACCTTCGAGGCCAAGACCGGTCTGCGGCTGCTCGACCATGAGGGCAACCTCAGGAAGTCCGACGACATGCCGCCGATGAACACCTTCCTCAATCGCCTCTTGGCGCTCCGGATCGCCGACCAGAACAGCCTGTTCGCCGCCTTCGACGCGATCCTCTCCTCGATCCTGGAGCGGGCCCAGGCGTCCGGCGCCTTGGACCGGGGCATGGAGGACATCGTCGCCGACGACGTGGTGATCTCGGACGAGGAGGTGATCCGCACCGACGCCGTCACGGGCGCGGAGACCCGGCTGACCCGCCTCCAGGTCCGCACGGCGCGCCAGCTGACCTCGGCCGACGACGCCCTGGCGGGCCTCGACCGGGACGGGGTGATCTTCGCCGTGAACAGCAAGTCCGGCCGCGCCGCCCTCGTGGTCCAGGGCCTGACCACGACCAACGACGACGACCGGCTGATCCCCGCCGTGCGCCTGATCCGCCCGGAGAAGCGGTCGATCGCCTCGCTGAAGGGGTTCGAGGAATCGGCGTGGGAGGACGCTGGCGAGGCCGCCTGGCGCGCGGCGTGGGACGCCGAGATCGCCCAGGCCGACCCCTGGGTGTCGCGCGACCTGGTGCTTGTGTCGGGCCTCCTGCTGCCGATCTGGTCGAGCCTGCCCGACAAGGGAACCTCAGTCCGCCGGCTGAAGGCGCCGGACGGCCGGCGCTGGCTGGGCCGGGTGCTCGATCCCGGCCAGGTCCCGCAGCTGAAGGTGGCGCTGGGACTGACCGACACCGCCAGCGCCTTCGCCGACGGCGCCGCGACCGCCCCGCTCGTTCTCGAGGAGGGCGCCGCCCTCTCGCTGGCGGGGGGCCTATGGCTGCGGCGGGCCAAGGTGATGGACCGCTACCGGATCGAGGTGGTCGGAGCGGCCACTCAGCGCTCGGCGTTCACCGCGCTGGGCTGTTTCGTCGAGATCATCGCCTACACCCCGCGGGTGTTCGTGCCGGTCGACCAGCCCGAGGTGCTGACCGCGGTCCTGGCCAAGTGGCCGGTGCAGACGGTGCTGCCCGCGGCCGCGTAGGCCGGGTCTCGACCTGCCCTGAAACGAAGCGCCCCGCCCGGTCCGCCGGGCGGGGCTTTCTCGTCAGGCGGGGTCCGCGAGGGTGGGCTCGGGGCGGTCCAGCGCCGTCAGGGTCTGGCCAGGGGCGGTCACGACGACCTTGGAGAAGAAGCGCTCGACGCCGTCCTTATCGGTGTAGCGGTCGTGGCGGATCTCGCCCTGGACGAAGACCTTGGTCCCGGTCGGCAGGCCCTTGGTGGCCAGCCAGTTCACCGTCGCCGGGGTCCAGATTTCCACCTGGTGCCAGGTGGGGTAATCCTTCCGCTCGCCCTTGGCCTTGCTGTAGCGGCTGGTGCAGACCCGCAAGGTGGCGACGGGCTTGCCCGAGGTCGTGGTGCGGATCTCCGGCTCGGCGCCCGTGTAGCCGATGAGTTGAGCTTGGTTCAGCATCGTCGTTCTCCATCTTCCGCCCAGAGGGGCCCGGGCGGCCCGCGGTCCCTGCCGCGATCACGCCACCGTCCAGGCGGGGGTTCAGCGACGGGGGGAGGCCCGGGCGGGCTGGAAACCGGTCTGCAGCGCTCGCCGCGAAGACCGGAGGGTCCGGACCGGCCGCCTCGCTGGCGAGGTCGGCTTCCGCCCAGAGCGGCCCGGCCTAGGGTTGCGGGATTGATCGCGCGGGACCGTCTGCCGTCCCAGCGCCCCCGTCTCGGCAGACCTGACGACGCTGCGCCAAGGCCGCGCCCTCGGCGTGGGCTCCGGCCGTGAGACGCCCATAAGACCTGGACGCGCCGCCACGCCGCGATCCGCCGGCCAAGTGGAAAGGCAGAGGAAGGGGGGAGCCGGGCGAGCCGGCCGGGGAATGGGTCCTGGGCCGACGCTGGACCTGGCCATGCTGTACCCCTTCCCGCCGACCGTCGGCTCCTCTTCGCCCTGGGGACCGATCCAACACCTGTCCCCCTTGGGCCCGGACGCTGTCGCTGTCTCGACCGCGTCGCACGGGGGCATCCGCATCTCGCTGACCGCGCTGTCCCGGATCCCCGAACCGCTCCAGGCGACCGCCTACAGCGGCGGCGGCTGGTTCGAAGAGGATTGCGACTGGGCGATCCCCTACCTCGCCCTGGGCCTCGACGCCTTCGAGCCCGACGCCGCGCGCGCCGCCGAGGTGTGGGCCGCGGCCGTCCACACGGTGAAGCGCTATCACCCGCAGCACGCGGCTGTGCTCGGCGCGGACGGCGACCCGGAGGGACGCCCCCATGGCTGAGCAGCGAGATCTGTTCGCGCCGGGCGTGGCGGAGGCCGCGCCGGTGGGCATCTTCAACGGCCTCGAAGGGCGTGAGGACCTGCAGGCGCGGTTCGCGGCCTTCGGCCTCGCCAGCCTGGACGAGGGTGACACCCTGGCGCTGGTCCTCGAGCGTTGCCTGGCGCCGGGCGGCGACACCGTGGCCGCTGCCGACGCGCTGATGGCGCGATTCGGCGGAATCGGCCGCGTGCTGGGCGCTCCTGAGGGCGACCTGGCCGGTGTGATCGGCGCCCCGGCGGCCCGCCAGCTTGGGCTGTTGCACGCGCTCCTGCTGCGCGCGCTCGAACACCCCCTGCGGCAGCGCGCGGTCCTGACGTCGACCGAGGCGGTGCGGACCTACCTGCGCGCGCGGCTCGCCGCCTTGCCCCGCGAGGTCTTCCACGTCCTGTTCCTCGACAAGAAGAACCAGCTGATCGCCGATGAGCGGATGGCGGAAGGCACCGTCGACCACGCGCCGGTCTACCCGCGCGAGGTGGTGCGCCGGGCGCTGGAGCTGTCGGCGAGCGCGATCGTGCTCGCCCATAACCACCCCTCGGGCGACCCGACGCCGTCGCGCGCCGACATCGAGATGACCCAGCAGGTGGTGGCGGCCGCGCGGGCGCTGCAGATCGCGGTCCACGACCATGTGGTGGTGGCGGGCGACCAGGCGGCGAGCCTGCGGGCCCTGGGGCTGATGTAGGCGGCTGGGCTCGCGGGAGGCGGAGGAAGGGCGGGTCCGGGTGCGCTCGATGGGAGCGCATTTGGAGGAATTCCGATGTCCGAATCCGGCTGGTCCGAGACCCGCGTCACCACCCTGTCCCAGCTCTGGTTCGACGGCCTGTCGGCGTCGCAGATCGCCAAGCAGCTGGGCGGGGTCACCCGCAACGCCGTCATCGGCAAGGTCCATCGCCTGGGTCTGAGCGGCCGGGCGGCGGCCTCCGCGCCGTCCCGCGCGCCGAGATCCGCGACCCCTCGGCCCAAGCGGCCACGCCGGGTGGCCATGGCGGCCCCTGCCGTTCGCAAGCCGCGCGTCCCGCTGCCCGCCCAGGACTACGCGCCGGCGCCCGAGGGCCCGGGGCTAATCGGGGACATGGCCCTGCTGGGCGCCCACGTCTGCAAGTGGCCGATCGGCGATCCCAAGAGCCCCGACTTCAGCTTTTGCGGCCGGCAGGCCGACGGCCGCTATTGCACCGCGCATGAACAGACCGGCGTGCGCCCTGGGACAGCCTGGCGCGCCGATCGTGATCCGATCGTCAGGCGCGCCCTGGCCGGGTTGCTCTGACCCTCCGGACACGGAGCAAGGCCATGATGCCCTCCCCTCTTCTGCGCTACGCGCGGATGGACGCTGAAGTCCCGGCGCGGCGCCCTCGACGGCATCTTATCCGACCGGCCAGACCTGCGGCTGCACAGGTTCGGCTGCAAGCGGACTTCGCTGCTTGAGCCGCCGGTGCGCTCCCGGCTGGCCACGGCCGACAGCATGGCCTGGTCCTTTGCGGCCCGGTTCGAAGGTCGCGATCAGAATGCCTGGGACGAAGCCGGGCGCTTCGCATTGGGGTTCGGCGGCAGTCCCGAAGCGGTCGACCTCCTGGACGCGCGCGCCGGGTGGCGGCGGGCGGTCGTGCGCGAGGGAGTGATGCCCCAGCGGGGTCTCGGGACGGCCCTTTGGCTCCAGTGACCTCGCCACCAGCCGTCGTCCCCCACAAGGGACGCTGCGCTCAAAGCCCTTGTGGGGGCCGCCGCCTGTCGGCGCGGGGCGGTCACGAGCCGACGGGCTCGACCCTCCAACCCCCACTCAAGGGATCACCCCATGCCATTTTCGCCTCTTCCCCCCACCTCAGAGCGGCTGACGCACTACGAAGCTCAGACTCTCCTTCTCGAAGACGCCCGCACCCATCCGCCCGAAGACGCCCTGCTCCAGCTCGGCCATGGCCTGATGAACGAAGTGCTCGATCTCGTCGGCGATTCCGCCCTAGAGGACTTCCAGACCCTGATCGGCGAGGCCCTGATCGGCGCCTTCCACTCCGCCGCCCAGCGCATCGAGCGCGACGCCGACAAGGCCCGCGACACCCTGAACGGGCTGATCCGGGACTTTGATGGCTCGGAGATTCTCGATGTCGAGATCCAGGAAGCGACCCTGAAGGCCCGCACCGCGGACGTGGCGACCCTCGCCCTGGAGATCATCCGCGACGCGGCCGCCGCCAGCTACACGACCTCGACAGGTGACGTCTGGAGCCCCTGGAAGGGCTCGGTGAAGGCGTCCCGCACCACGGCGGCGCAGATCGAGGCGCGCGACGCGATCCGGGCGAGCAAGGCCCGCAAGCATAGTGCGGCGTTCCCGGGCGCGACGATCGTGGCGTTCCGGGCGGCCCCACAGGCCGACACGGCGGACGATGCCGGGCGGATCTTCGACGCCCTGAACTGGGCGCTCGGCCAATGGCCGGACATGGCGCTGGCGACCTCCGGCGCCAAAGGCGGCGAGAAGCTGGCCATCAAGTGGGCCAAGCAGAAGGGCGTGACCCTGGTCCTGGCCAAGGCCGATTTCGACCGCAACGGTCGGGCGGCGCCGTTCCGGGCCAATGACGAGATGCTGGACCTGGATCCGGTCTGCGTCCTGACCCTGGCCAATTCGATCAACCCGAGCCGGGGTGGCAGCTTGCAGCCCTTTGGACCGGCCCTGAACCTGGCCCAGAAGGCGGCGGAGAAGGGTATCCGGCACCATCCGGTGAAGGCCCGGGCCTGAGGGCCCGAGGCGGCGGCCGCGTGGCCGCCGCTACTCCCGTTTTTGCTGATCTTGGAGGGGCCGCGAGGCGACGCCGGCTGGGATCGACAAGGTGGAGCCCCCTCCCCTTCCCTTTCAGACCGCGCGGGCTGACCGCGATCTCGGGGCGAACCTGGTCCGGGTCCGGCCGGGTCCAAGGCGACCTCGCACGCGAGGCGGGGTCGGCGGAGCCTCCGGTCTTCCTCCGCTTCGCTCTGTGCAGACCGGTGTCCACCGCCCCCGGCCCTGGGCCCATCCGTCTCCCCGGCCCCGCCGGTCGCACGATCGCGGGATGAGCCCGCCGGTCGAAGCGAGGACGAAGACGATGGCGAACATGGCGATGGCGCAGGCGGTTCTGGAACACGCGCACCAATTCTACGATGTCGGCAGCTGGTACGTGGTGGCGGAGTGCTGGGACGTCTTCTCGGTGCTCGAAGAGCTGGACCAGCAGGAACAGCGGACCAACACCCGGTTCGAGCTCGACGACGGCGCGATCTCGCATTTCGCGCAGATCATCGCGATAGTTCCCACCCTCCACTGAGGCGCAAGGGCGCGGGGCCCCTACCCCGCGCCCCGGCTTTCGGCGTGAACAGGCGCCGAACGGAATCGCAGGGCTTGGGGTCGGCCAATCGGGCGCCCCAATGTCTTGGGGTTGGTGATTCGTTCCGCCGCCGGCCCTGTTTGGGCCGCCCCGGAAACAAATCAGCGGCGCGCGTGGAGGCGTTTACGGCCACCCCGGTGACGCCAGGCTCCGCCCGTCAAACCGGACGGAGAGGGCGGCTTCGATGCTCCGGGCGCGGTGTCGGCCGGCGAAGGGGTCGCCGGGTTCCGGCGGCGTTCGAGCCCTTCTGGCAGAGCGGGTCGCCAGCGTTGGAAGTGGCGGTTGTGGCTGGATCGCCTCGGGCGAACAACCAGGCGCCGGGCGGCGGCGGGGCGGGGACGGATGTGGCAAGGCCCAGTCGTCCGTAGTCGGGGTCGTGGCGGCTCTCGGGCCCGGGTGTCCAGCGGCGGCGAACGCGGTGGCGAAACCTGGCCTGCCGGGGTAGCGGGGCGTGCGGCTAGCGCCGGTGAAAGTCGGTCTGGAGCAGCATCCTCTTCGGTCATCCAACGGGGCGGCGCGGCGGCAGACGGTCCCGCGCGATCAATCCCGCAAACCTAGGCCGGGTCGCTCGGGGTTGAAGCCGACCTCGCCAGCGAGGCGGCGGGCCAGGACCCTCCGGCCTTCCTTCGCTGCGCTGCGTGCAGGCCGGTTTCCAGGCCCGCCGGGCGTCATCCCCTCCCTTGTCACCGTCCTTCGAGGTCGCGTGATCGCGGCAGGGACCGCGAGCCGCCCGGGCTCCTCCGGGCGGAAGACGGAGAAAGACGATGCTGAACCAAGTCCAACTGATCGGTTTCACCGGCGCCGAAGCCGAAGTGCGCACCACCCAGGGCGGCAAGAAGGTCGCCATCCTGCGGATCGCCACCAGCCGCTACACCAAGAAGGGCAACGAGAAGAAGGATTACACGACCTGGCACACGGTCGAGATCTGGAACCAGGCCACGGTCAACTGGCTCGCTTCCAAGCCGCTCCCCAAAGGCGCGAAGGTGTTCGTCCAGGGCGAAATCCGCCACGACCAGTACACCGATAAGGATGGCGTGGAGCGCTACTTCTCGAAGGTGGTGATCGCCGCGCCGGGCCATGAGCTGAAGTCCCTCGACCGGCCCGACTCCAACCCCGCCGAGGAGGGCTGACCGCCCTGCCCCGCCCGGTGCTCCGGGCGGGGCTTCGGCTTTGCCGACAAGGACGACAGCCGCCGCAATGGCCGCTGGCGTCTGCTTGTCTTCTCATTTTGATTTTGAAAACGACCGCTGCGCCCAGCAGCGGGATTTCTAGATTCCAAGGATTCTAATTCAGGGCGGCAGAAGCGATGAAGAAACAAGCGGTTACGCGAATGTTCCTGACCGCTCGGGGGCGTCTTCCTGACCCGATGGGGGATCGATCCTGACCGGGTGGGGGCTTTGACCTGACCCGGCGGGGTCATCCTGACCGCTTGGGGGAGGCGCGCCACAGACCTGTTGTATCCTGACTTGCGAATTGATTCGAGGTCAGGAATGCTGGCGTCGATTTGGAGCACGGAGTCGCCGGCTGGTGGATGCGGCGCACATTGCGGATATTGGGGCAGGCGTTGAGGAAACGCCGGGCCGCGCCATGCGCGTGGCCCATGCGCTGCAGGCGCGCGATGGCGACGAGTTCGCCAAGCCCGGCAACCTGGTCGAGGTCCGCTTCGTCAAGGGCCAGTCGCTCAGCCTGACGGCCGCGCGCCTGCTGGCCCTGATGATCCTGACCGCGGGCGGCGACGCCTGGGAGCCGGTGGCGCACCGGATGCGCAAGGCCGACATCCGGCGCGGCCACAAGAGCAACGAGCGGATCTCTGACATGCTGGAAGAGCTGCACCGTACCCTGTTCGCCGCCGACGACCTGTCATGGCGGGGCCGCAAAGCCACCAAGCGCTTCTCGCTGATCCAGTCGTCGCGCGAGGAAATCGATGAGGAGGGTTCGGAGGCCGGCTGGATCGAATGGGAGTTCACCCCCGATGCCCGGCGTCTGATCCGCGAGTCCGAGACCTACGCGGTGCTGAACCGCCAGGCCGTGCTCGGCTTCCGGTCCAGCTATGCGCTGCGGCTCTACGAGATGGGCGCCCTTCGCCTGTACCGGCGCCAGTCCGTCTGGCGCGGCGACATGACGGCCATCCGCGCGGCGTTCGGGATCGCACCCGAGCTTTACAAGGACTTCGCCCAGCTCCGTCGCAAGGTGCTCGAGAAGGCTAAGGCCGAGATCGATCACCTGGCTCACTTCACGGTCGACTGGCGCGAGATCCGTCGCGGGCGCACGATCGTCGAGATCGAATTCACCTTCCATCCGAAGAGCGCCCCCGCGCAGATGCTGGCGGCTGACGATGATCGCGGCGAGGGTGACAGGCCCGCCGCGCTCGGCGAGCGCGCTGCCAAGCCGGCTGCGGCGCCCCCTGCCCTCCCCGCTCCGGCCGCAGGCTCGGCCCCGCGTCCCAAGGCGAATGACATCACCCTGCGGTTCCCTTCCGGGACCCTCCAGTACGGCGCCGAGCCTTTCGGCGAGATTGCGCGCGTCCATGGCGGCGGCTGGGCCCGCGATCTGATCGCCGACGCCTATCGCGAGCAGATGGACGCACGTCTGGCGAACCTCACAGGCGCCAAGCTGGTGAAGTCCTGGACGGGATTCTGCCAAGCCTTTGCTGCGCGGCGCGGCAGGCCCTAAGCGACGAAATTGCACCGGTGCAATTCCGCTGCTCCCGGTTCCTCCGACCCCGTGGGTCGCCGACCGTCTCCGCTAGCGATCGGCGCCCAACAGACGGGAACGGCGCGCCAGTCAGGCGGCGCCATCGTCGCCGCACGGGGCGACCCGATCTGCCGTCGGCCGCCCAAATTGCACCGGTGCAATTTCGGCCCCTGGATCGCGTGCTGCGCTGAGGCGATGGGCAGTTTGGCGGCGGAGCGGGGAGGGCGCTGCGCTAGACGGTAGGTCCGGCCGGGCCCCCGTCCGGTCAGGATGAGCAGAGGTCCCGCCGCCGGATCCGCGCCGATGTCGTCCGGACATGCGACCCAAGCACATGCGGCTAGGCCATGATGGAACGGGAACAATTGCACCGGTGCAATTTCGGGGATCGACCCCCAAAATGCAGAGGCAAAGCCCCCAATCGGTCAGGTTGGGTCTGGCCGAAAATCTGGAATCGGGATTTAGGTTGGTCACGTAGCGTTAATGCGCCCTTAACAAAGCGCTTATAGCGTCCAGGCGGCTCCACTTTCGCTTTTTGGGCGGGCGGGGTCGGTTTTTCGAAACCTGCCGGAGGCTGTGAGGTCCCATGTCGAACGTCGCCGAAGAACCCGCCCCCTCGCTGGCCGGACCCGTGTCGCAGCTGGCGCGCCGGGCCTCGGCCGTGGTCCAGAACTTGCGGGACAGCGCGCGGGCCGCGCGGGCAGGCGAGCGCCGCGAACCGCTCTTTTCGATCAGCGAGGCGGCTGAGCTGGTCGGCCGTACGCCGGCGGCGATTCGCGATGCGGAAAAGGACGGGCGTTTGCCCGAGTCGCCGCGCACGGAAACCAATCGCCGGGTCGGCTATACTCTGGCCCAGGTCAACGACATGCGCGGTGTGTTTGGGACGCGCCCCTGGCGCAAGCCAGAGGACCCTTGCGCTGTTATCGCGGTGCAGAACTTCAAGGGCGGCGTCGGCAAGTCCACCCTGTCGGTTCACCTGGCGCAGTATCTGGCGATCCAGGGCTACCGGGTCTGCCTGATCGACTGCGACAGCCAGGCCTCCAGCACGACCCTGTTCGGCTACGTTCCGGACCTCGACCTGACCGAAAATCAGACCCTCTATCCGTTCCTGCGCGAAGACGACATGCGGTCGCTCGACTACGCCTTGCTGGACACCCACTTCGACGGGCTGAAGCTGATTCCCGCCAACCTGAACCTGTTCCAGTCCGAGTACGAAATCTCTGCGCGCATGGCGCGCGGCGGGAGCCGGCTGCTCGACCGTCTGGCCCAGGGGATCGCCTCGATCTCCGACCAATTTGACGTGATCGTCCTCGACCCGCCACCGGCGCTGGGCGCCATCTCCTTGTCTGTGCTTCGCGCCGCCAATGCGCTGATCATCCCGGTCCCGCCGACGGTGATGGACTTCTCCTCGACCGCATCGTTTCTCACCATGCTGGACGAGACGCTCACCCAACTGGCGTCGCGTGACCTGGCTCCGGACCTTAATTTCGTGCGGGTCGTCGCCTCCAAGGTCGACGAGAACAAGTCGATGCAGAAGGAGCTGCTCGCGCTCATGCGGCAGGTGTTCGGGCTGGCGATGATCCGCACGCCCATGAAGGACTCCGCCGAAATCGACAACGTCACGGCGCGCCTCATGACCGTCTATGAGATGAACAGCCCGATGACGAGCAAGTCGGTCCGCGACCGGTGCCTGACCTACCTCAATGGGGTCAACGAAGAGATCCTCCTCGATGTGCGGCAGACCTGGCCGAGCCACGTTGAGCGCCTTCGCAAGGAGGGCCACGCATGACCCAGAATATTGAAAATTGCACCGGTGCAATTCGTGCAGAAAGGGCGCGCTGATGAGCTCCAAGAATCGCACCTTCGCTGCCGACCTGATGGGCTCGCTCGACCAAGCGGCGCCCAAGCCGGAGGCCCCAACCCGCATGCCGGTCGGCATCCTGGCGACCCGCGAAAACCGGATGGCCGAGCTGGCGTCCGGCGCGGTCGTGGGCCGCGCCGTCGAGCAGGTGGATCCCGCGCGCTGCCGGCTGTGGAGCGAGCACAATCGCGACTACGCCGCGCTGGACGAGAGCCGCTGCGCGGACCTGATCGAAAGCTTCAAGGCGCAGGGCCGACAGGAGGTCCCAGCGATCGTCCGGCGGGTGCGCAATGACCCTGACTTCGATTTCGAAGTCATCTGCGGCGCGCGCCGGCATTGGACCGTCACCTGGCTGCGCGCGCATAACTACGCCGACTTCCGCTTCCTGGTTGAGGTCCGTGACCTCACCGACGAAGAGGCGTTTCGGATCTCCGATCTGGAGAACCGCGCTCGGGAGGATCTCAGCGATATCGAGCGCGCGCGCGACTACCTGAAGGCTCTCGGACGTCACTATGGCGGGCGCCAGAAGGCCATGGCCGAGCGCCTCAAGGTGTCGGAAGCTTGGCTCAGTCGCTACCTCGACCTCGCCCGATTGCCGGAGGATCTGGTGGCGGCGTTCGATGACCCGCACGAGCTGAAGATCAAGCACGTCACCCTCCTAAAGCCGCTGCTCAAGCCGGACGAGCGCGAACGGCGGGTGCTGGCGGAAGCCATCGCCATCGCCAAGGGAAGAGGGGAGGGGACCCCCCTCAAGCCTCAGGATGTCATCCGCCGCCTGGCGGCGGCGGCCGACCCCCCCAAGAAGTCAGGATCCCCCAAGAAGACAGGCCAAACGTCGGCCGAGGTCGTCTCGTCGCCGACCGGCCAGCCGCTGTTTCGCGTCGAGCCCAAGGGCAAGAAGGAGGTCAATATCACCCTCCTCCTGCAGGCGGGCGGGAGCCGGGCGGACGCCGAACGCGCCCTCACGGATTTGCTCGCCCGGGTCTGGCTCAACACGGCCGGCGAGGAGCCGGCCTAGTTCACGCTAGCGGAAGAAGGTTACAGGTTATATATAGCTTTCTTCACATCTGGCGAACTAGAAGCCACCATGCCTCGGCAGCGCTCAGCCCCGTTCTTCAGCGACGCCCCGGTCTTTGACCGGGCCGACTACGCGCGCGCGATCGGCCGGGCGCCGAGCGACAAGGTAGTCAGCAGCATGCTGGCCCAACACCTGAAGGCGGGCAATATCCGCCGCATAGCCCGGGGCGTGTTCGCCTCCGTGCCCAAGCACGCTAACGCCGAGACCTGGTCGGTCGACCGCTTCCTCGCGGCGTCGCGGCTGCGGCCGGGCGGCGTCATCGCCTATCACTCCGCGCTCGAACTCCAGGGCTACGCCTATTCGGAGAGCTTCGACCTGCAGGTCGTGGCCCCGGGCCAGCCCGCGGTGCTGGCCGCCGAGGGGTTCACCTGCCGGTTCCTCAAGGCGCCGGCGCCCTTCGGCGAGGCCGACCTGACCACGGTCGATCGGCTAGGCCAGTCGGTGCCGGTGACCACCCTCGAATGCTCCGTCGCGGACCTGTTCGACCGGCCAGATCTCGCTGGCGGGACCGACGAACTGATCAGCTCGCTCGACCTCATCGGCCGACTCGATCCCGATCGGCTCATCGCCCGCCTCGGGGCCTTGGGCAACGCCACGGCGGCCGGCGCGGCAGGCTGGTGGCTGGAGCGTCGGCGCGACCAGCTCGGCGTGTCCGCCGAGGCTCTGGATCGCCTGCAGGCCTTGGCGCCCAAGCAGAACCGCTATGCCCTGGGCGCGGTCTCCGGCGCCGGCCGCCTTGCGCCCCGATGGCGGGTGATCCTGCCCGAAGCCGTGCTCGACCCGGCCTTTGAAGGCTTGGAGTGACGGCGCCGTCCGCCCAGACCCTGCAGCGCCTGGCGAACGAGACCGGCCTGCAGGCGAGCACACTGGAGAAGGTCCTGCGCCTGCTGGATGTCCTGCAGGAGATCGCCCGCGATCCCGTCCTGGCGGACCGGCTGGTCCTCAAGGGCGGCACGGCGCTGAACGTCTTTCACCTGGCCCTGGACCGCCTGTCGGTGGACATCGACCTCAACTATGTCGGCGCGCTGGAGCGCGCGGCGATGGAGGCGGATCGGCCTGACATCGACGCGGCCCTGAACCGGCTCCTGACCGCCCAGGGCTACGCCATCCGCCGCCAGCCGGGCGACCACGCCGGCGGCAAATGGATCGGCCGCTTCGCCTCCGCGCTCGGCGGCGGCGCCTCGCTGGAGGTCGACATCAACTACATGTCGCGCCTGCCGCTGTTCGGCGCCGCGAGGATGGATTCGGTCGACCTGGGCGGCGTCCGCGCGTCCGGCGTCGCGGTGCTGGACCTTCACGAAGTCGCCGGTAGCAAGCTGGTCGCCCTGATCGACCGGGAGGCGGCCCGGGATCTGTTCGACGCGCGGCGGATCCTCGACATTGCAGGGCTGGACTGGGTGAACATCAAGGCCGCCATGCTGGCCTACGGCGCCGCGGGGCGGCGCGATTGGCGACGTGCGTCGGTGGACGACATTGGCGGCGACCCCCGCGAACTGCGCCAGAAGCTCGCCATCTGCCTGCCGCAGAACCGGTTCGCAGCCGCCGGCGGCCCGGAGGCCTGGATCGCGCAAACGGTCGAGGAATGCCGGGCGCGGCTCGCGCCGCTGTTCGAGCTCACGCCAGGAGAGGCGGCGTTTCTCGACGGCATCCTGGACCGCGGCGACATCGACCCCAGCGGGCTCGCGGTCGCGCCGGAGATCCAGGCGCGGATCGCGGTCATGCCCATGCTGGCCTGGAAGTGCCAGAACGTGCGCGCCCATCGCGGCAAGACGCGCTAGCCGCGCAGCATCGGTTTTCGGCCACGGCTTGTCACAGCCCACCATGACGCACTATTTTAGGCGAAATAGTGCGTTGGCTGCGGGCCGGACGCAGGGCGGAGCCGGCGATGGGCGTCTCTTCGATCTTCGGGCGCACCTCAACCCCGGCCCGCCTCCGCTGGCGCAGCGGGGCGGTGGCTATCCTGGCCATGGTCGTGTGCGTGGGGGCGGTGATGGCGACCGCGCCCAGGGTCCTGATCAACACCACGCCCAGCGAGCCGCCGGGCCTCTACCTGAGATCCCCTGTGACGCCCGGACCCGGCCGCATCGTGGCCTTCACCGCTCCGGCCGCGGCCTTCCCCTACGCCGATCGCCGGCTGGCCTACCTTCATCGCGTGCCGCTCCTGAAGGCTGTCGCGGCGGGGCCCGGCGACCTGGTCTGCACCTTGAACGGCCAGCTGGAGATCGACGGAAAGCCGAGGGCGACGATCGCCCAAGTCGATCGGCAAGGCATCGCCCTGCCACACTGGCGCGCCTGTCGTCGGCTGAGGGCGGACGAGCTGTTCGTCTTCTCCGACCGCGTGCCCAACAGCTTCGACAGCCGCTATTTCGGCCCCGTCCAGCGGCGGGCTGTCCTGGGCGTCTACGCCCCCCTCGCGGTTCTGACGTCAGGAGGTCGATGATGGATCCTCTCGCGCTCGCCGGGCTGTGCGCCGTGCTGGCGAGGGGGCAGGACCCCGGCCCGCTCCCGCCGGGCCTGGCGTGTCCCCCCGCCGTCATCGCGCCCGTCCTGCGGACCTCCGGTGCCGGCGTGGATATGCGGGCCGCGATCAACGCGCCGGGCGCCCGCGACGGCATCGCGAGGGTCGCCTTTGCAGAAGCCGGCAACCAAGGCGATTCCGGGCTGGCCGGCGTGATCTACACGATCCTGAACCGGCTGCAGGACGGGCGCTGGGGCTCGACGGTCGAGGGTGTCCTGAACGCGCGCTCGCAGTTCGAACCGGTGATGCGCGCCGGCGGAGCCTGGCGCGGCCTTCCCCCGGTCTCCGGTGCGGCCCAGGCCCGGGTGGATACCATTCTGAACCTGGCGATCGACGGACGGCTGCCCGACCTCACCCACGGGGCGCGGTTCTTCCAGAACCCCGCCATCGTGGCCGGCCGCGCCCGCGCGGGGCAGGTGTCCCCTGGCCTGGTGAATTTCGGCGGCGCGACTCCGTCGGCAGTGATTGGCGCCCACAGTTTCTATGCGTCGACGGGCAGGGGAGGGGCCTCCGCAGCGCCCCGCTCCCCGGCGACGACGCCGTCCGAGGGCGCCATGTTCGTCGGGGAGAACCACGCCACGGCGGCGGACGGAGGTCTCGGGGCCGACGCCAGCACCGCGCCGCCGAAGGCCCCGGGTCGTGAGCCGTCAGGCGACCCGGGACGGGCCTTGTTCGTGACCCGTGACGGCCAGGTTCGGGCGGGCGAGCCCTAGGCTTCCTTGCGCCAGACCGGGTCGAGCTCGGTGTAGTCGAGGTCGATATCGGAAGGCTGGAAGGCGCCCTCCTCGGCCATCGCGTCCTGCACCAGGCTGTCGAAGTTCGGCTCGCCTTCACCGAGTGACCGGAGGGCCTCCTGGAGGTCTTCGCCGGGCGACCCGCCGGGGCGCAAGGGGAGGGGCGCGTCACCCAGAAGTTCACGAACAGTGAGGCGGTCGCGCGCCTCAGCAACACGCCGGTCAAGGACGTCCAAGAGGGCCGTCAGCAGGGTGCGATCACCGGCGGCCACGCTATCGATCAGTTCGGCGAGCAGGGCGCCGCCGATGATGATCTTGCCCCGGGTCTCGCGCTTTCGGCGGTCGATGGACCACAACGCTTCAAGCCGCTCGACCCTCGCCTTCAGGACGCCAAACCGCTCCACGTCGTCGGTGATGGAATCGAGCGGCCGGCTGTGGCGACGGCCATGGATTCCGGTTCGGCCATGGTCGCGAAGGGCGGTCTCGAGCTCGGCGAGCCGGGCCGTCAGTCGCGCTTCGTCATCGCCGGTTTGGCGCGCCTTGCGGGCGTCCGCCCGGGCTTCCCAGAGCGCCTGGCGTCGCTGTTTCTGGGCCTCGGTCCGGGGCCGATATTTCGACGGCCGGGCATTGCGGCGTCTCTTGTCCATGGCGGGCACCAACGCAGAAAAAAGGCCGTCGTTCGACCTAATGCAGTTTTACTACCAATTTCGTGCGTTGTGGTCCATGGTGCTCATCGAAGCAGGTTGAGGACAATGGCGCATATACGGGTCGTTTGGGCTACGCCCACCGACCCCGCGGTCAGGCGGCGCCCGACACCCTCAATCCGCCCCAGGCCAAGGCCTGCTGGTGGGTTGAGCCAAGGGCGTTGCCCTTAGCGATCCCGCCGGCCTCAGGCCGGAAAGAGAGGGACGCGCGGTGGCGTCGTTTGTTTGCCAGGTGCAGACCATCCAACGCGCGGCGGGCCGCTCGGCGGTGGCCGCGGCGGCCTACCGGTCGGGCCAGTCCCTAACCGATGAACGCCTGGCGATGGAGTTCGACTTCGCCGGCAAGGCCGGCGTCGAACATGCCGAGATCATGGCGCCGGGCGATGCGGCGGCGGACCTGCGCGTGCGCGAAACCTTGTGGAACGCGGCCGAGAAAAGCGAACGGCGCAAGGACGCGGTTCCGGCGCGCGAGATCCTCCTGGCCCTGCCGCACGAGCTGGACTTCGAGCAGCGCCGGGCCCTGGTCCGGGCGTTCGTCGCCAAGCACGTCGTGGCGCACGGCATGATCGCCGATGTGGCCATGCATCAGCCCGGCAAAGAGGGCGATCAAAGGAACTTCCATGCCCACGTCCTGGTGACCACCCGGCGGGTCGGGGCGGACGGTTTTGGGGCCAAGGAGCCGGCCTGGTGGTCGCCCCAGCAGGTCCGCGATTGGCGCGCGGGGTGGGCGGAAATCCAGAATGAACATCTCCGCCGCCACCTTGGGGCCGATGCGCCGCAGGTGTCGCACCGCAGCCTCGCCGAACAGGGGATCGACCGGACGCCGACCCAGCATCTTGGCCCGTCCGCCACGGCCATGGAGCGGCGAAATCAGCGCACCGATCGCGGCGACCGCAACCGTGATGTCGACGTGCGCAACGACGCCGCTTCGCGACTGAGGAAGGACTATTCGGACACCGCCGACCGGCTGGCGGCGGCGGCGCCGAAGGTCGAGGCGCCGATCGACAAATTGGTCGCCGAAGCCGAGCGGGTTCGCGAGAGCCTGCTCGCCGAGCGCGCCGGGTTCGAGGCGAGCCGCCAGGCTCTGGCCGGGCCTATCGTCGCCAGTCCGCGGCGGATCGAGGCGGAGCTTCTACGCGACGATGTTCAGGCCCGCGCCCGGGCTGAGGGCCGGCTTCAGAGGACCGAGACCCGGGTCTCGCGCATCCGCCAGCAGCGGCTCTCTCTGGTGCGCTGGATCCGCAGTCCCGGACGGATGATCTGGGCCAAACACGCCGAGCTCAACGCCATCGCCAAGGCGCGCGCCGAGGCGCGAAAGGCGGAGTTGAGGCTGCAGTTCCGACAGGCCTGGTTGCGCACGCCAGCCGGGCAAGGGGCGATCGCGGCGCGCCGCCAGCCGGACCTGGATCGGGCGGCCGACGCGGCCCGCGAGCGCCGGACCCTGGTGCGCAAGATCAAGCGCATGGACAAGCGCATTGAGGGGGCGACCCGGACCGTCAACGACCTGGTGGTCGCCCGTGAGCTGGGGCAGCGCCAGCTGCGCGTGCCGGCGCATTCGCCCGACGCCACCCGTTTCATCCGTGATGTCGGCGCACCAGCTCGCGAGGCGATCTCCCGCTTCTCCGTCCCGGCGCGCAAGGCGGCGATCGACCGCCTCAACCGCGGGCAAGGGCGCGGGATCATCCGAACCCTGTTCCCTGGCCGCTAGGAGCCCGCTGTGACCCTGTCCAAACGCGCCCGCGTCGTCCTGCCCCTCGCCGTCCTTGCGCTGCTGGCGGGGCTCGTCGTGGCCACGCAGGATGTCGCCGCGGCCTTCCACTATCCCAGAGACTTCGGCGCCGGCCTGGTCGATGTCGGCAGGGTGCGGGTCTACCCGCCGTGGGCGATCCTCGGCTGGTATGGGCGCTATGCCGCCAGCTATCCCCACGCCTTCGACGAGGCCAGCCTCTGGGGCCTTCTGGCGGCGATGATCCCGGTGGCGATCGCCATCGGCGTGGCGCGTCGCTATCGCCGAAGCCCGCCGGCCTTCGGCGCGGATGCCTGGGCCCGCAACGACGACGTCCGGCGCGCCAAACTGATCGACCCCAAGGGCTCCATTCGCGGTCGGGTGCTTGGCCGGTTCGCCGGCCGCTATCTGACCTATGAGGGCATCGAGCACGCGATCATCGTCGGCGCCTCGCGCAGCGGGAAGGGCGCCGGCCATGTGATCCCGACCCTGACCGCGTGGCCGCAAAGCGTCTTTGCCTACGACCGCAAGGGCGAGCTCTGGCACATCACGGCCGACCATCGAAAGAAGTTCAGCCACGTCTTCTATTTCGCGCCGACGGACCCCAACACGGTGCGCTGGAACCCGCTGTTCGAGGTCCGCAAAGGCGTGATGGAGATCGCCGACATCCAGAATGTGGTCGGCATCCTGGTCGACCCGTTGGGACGTAAGGCGGGCGACCTCAGCTTTTGGGACCAGAGCGCCACGGACTTCTTCACCGCCGTGATCCTGCACGTCCTCTACACCGAGGCGGACGAGCGGAAAAACCTCGCACAGGTGCGCCGGCTGATGATCAACATCGAGCCGACCCTGCAGGCGATGATGAACACCCATCATCGCCACAAGCCCGACCTGCACGCCGATGACGGCCTGGCCCGTGACGCCGATGGCCACCTGATCTCCGAGGTGCATCCGGAGGTGCTGCTGGGGGCGCGGTCGCTGGACAGCATGGACGAGCGGGTGAAGTCGAGCGTGCTGGCGACCTGCCGGTCCTCTCTGACGCTGTGGGCGGACCCCTTGGTGGAATATGCGACCAGTTGGTCGGACTTCTCCATCGGCGACCTGGTCTGCTCGGCGGCGCCGGTGAGCTTCTACATCATCACCCCCCAGGCGCATGCCGACCGGCTGGCGTTTCTGGTGCGGGTGTTCACCCGCCAGACCATCAACAGCCTGATGGAAAGTGAGCACGCCGACAGCCGGCGTCGGCGCAAGCGGCATCGGCTGCTGCTCTTGCTGGACGAGTTTCCCAAGCTCGGCGCCCTGCCGTTCCTCGAGAACGCCATGGGCGAAATGGCCGGCTATGGCATCACCGCGCACCTGATCTGCCAGAGCTTCAACGACGTGTTCTCGAAGTATGGGGACAAGACCTCGCTGTTCGACAACATGCACATCACCGCGGCCTTCGCGACCTCGGAGCCGACTTCGATCGAGAAGGTCACGCGACGCGCGGGCAAGGCCCTGGAGCTGCGGGACAGCTTCAGCGATCCGCGCACCCTGTTCAGCCGGGCGCACCGGTCGACCTCGCAGTCCGAGCAGCAGCGCTACATCCTGTCGGAGGAGGACGTTCGCGGCCTGGACGACCGCAAGCAGTTCCTGTTCGTCAACAACACCAAGCCGATCCTCGCGGACAAGATCCGCTACTACGAGGAGCCGTTCTTCAAGGCGCGGACGGGGGACTATTTCCATGGCGTCCCGGCGGCCTACGAGCAGAAGCCCGGAGCCGCGGACCTGCCCGGGCCGGCCCACATCGACTGGCTCGGGGTGCGCGCCATCGGCGCCCCGCCGCCGGCCTTCGCCGGCGTCAAGACACCCGCCCCGGCGGCGAGGGCCGCCATCGATCCCGACGACTACGTGGCGGCGCAGACGGTCCACCATTTGCGCCCTGATGCACACGACGACGGCCTGGCCTGAGGAGCCCCGAATGAGTCAGCCGAGCACCGTAACGTCCGACCGCAAGGTCGCCGCTTTGCGCCAGGCGATGGGCCCGGTGATCGCCCAGGCGCTGGCCGATCGCCTCGTGGTGGAGGTGATGGTCAACCCGGATGGGAAGATCTGGATCGACCGGATCGGGGAGGGGCGGTCGTTCACCGGCGAGCGCCTGGCGGCGCCCGATGCGGACCGCATCCTGCGCTTGCTGGCCGATCATGTGGGCGAGGTTGTCACCCGCGACCGGCCCAGGATCAGCGCGACGCTGCCGGAGACCGGGGAGCGGTTCCAGGGCGCCTTCATGCCAATCGTCGCCAGCCCGGCGTTCGCCATCCGCAAGCGGCCGGAGGTCGTGTTCACGCTCGATGACTACGTCGCGCAGAGCATCCTCACCGAGCCCATGGCCGATGTGCTGAGGACCGCGGCGGCGACACGGCAGAACCTCTTGATTGCTGGTGGCACGGGGTCTGGCAAGACGACCTTGGCCAATGCCATTCTCGCCGAGCCCGCCTTCGCAACGGACCGTGTCGTCCTGATCGAGGACACCGCAGAACTGCAGTGCGCGGCGCTGGACAAGGTGGAGATGCTGACCAAGCGCACCGAGCCCCAGGTCACCATGACCGACCTGGTGCGAGACACCCTGCGCCTGCGGCCAGATCGGATTGTGATCGGCGAAGTCCGCGACGGCTCGGCGCTGGACATGCTCAAGGCCTGGAACACCGGCCACCCGGGCGGTCTGGCGACGATCCACGCCAACAGCGCCGCCGAGGCCCTGACCCGGCTGGAGGACCTGATCGGCGAGGTCACCCAGCGGGTGCCGCACCGGGCGATCACACAGGCGGTCAATGTGGTGGTGTTCATCGAGCGAACGGCGACCGGGCGGCGGATCCGCGACGTCAGCCGATTGGTCGGGCGCGAGAACGACGCCTATGTGCTGGAGTCCGTTCGGGAGCCGGCGTCGTGACGTCAGCTGTCGGCCGCGGGCTTGCGCAACAGTTCCGCCGCCTCGACGCCAAGCTCCTTGGCCAAACGGTCCACTAGGTCGATGCCGGCGGCGTAGACACAGCGCTCCAGAGAACTGACGTAGGTTCGATCTATGCCTGCCCGATGGGCGAGCTCTTCCTGAGACAGGCCGGTGTCGGCCCGTAACCGCTTGAGGTTGAACGCCAGAATTTCTCGGATCTCCATCTGAAGGAGAGCACGGCGTTGAAGAGTATTTCACCACGGAGTATTCCATTCATTCGCAGTGGATGAAGGTGAGCGCGCCGTGGCCGACGGGGGAAGCGACAGCGATCTTGCCGGCGCCCAGGGCAAGCTGGTGCTGTTCCTGGCGAGTCTCCTGGCGCGCGCCGGCGTGGTGGAAACCGCCGAGTTCGCGGCGCTCCTTTCCACCTTCGCCGCAACTGTCGAGGAGACGGATCCGGGCGAGGGTCGGTTGTTGGCCACCTGGGCGGCTTGTGTCGCCTCGACCACGCCGAATTGACGACGATGGTAGACTGGCCCTCGGGCCGGCTCGGGGACCGCCGTCGCGCGGCTGCGACCTGGCTCACCCGCGACCGCCTTCGCCCCCCCCTTTGAGCGCCCTGAGCGCTCGATAGCGGGCATCACGCATCAAAATTCTAACCGAGGCGTTGATCCTGGCGTTCGCGCCACCAGGCCGATCGGAGATTCCTATGGGTTACCGTCGCTTTGCCGCGATGATCGCGACCTCAACGGTCGTGATGTTCGGGTTGATGTACCTGAATACCTACGCCGTGCAGCATGTGCGGTTCAGCGAGACGCGCCTTTACATGGCTTTCCTGATGGGGGCGGTCATGGCCGTCATCATGTTGCTGTTCATGCTCAAGATGTACGAAAACAAGCGTGCAAATCTGGCCATCTTGGTGGGAGGCGTCGCTGTTTTCGCCCTGTCGCTGTGGCTGGTGAGAAGCCAGGCAACGGTCGGCGATGTCGCGTACATGAAGGCCATGATCCCGCACCATTCCATCGCGATCATGACGAGCGAACGGGCGCACATTAAAGATCCCGAGGTCCGCAAGTTGGCCGACGGCATCATCGACGCCCAGGTCCGCGAAATCGCGGAAATGGATCGCATGATCGCGCGCCTTGAGGCCAAGCCGACGCCGGCCAACGCCCCCGACCTGCCGTCCTACCGCGACAGGCATGCCCCGCCGCCGCCGCCCCAGACGGATGAAAGCACGGGCATCGACACCTTGAAGCCAATCCAGTGATTTTGCCCTGCCGGCAGCGCGGTTAGGCCGCCCGAGCAGGACCCGTCAGGACCTGGCGAGGGTTCGCCGATGGGGGCCAAAACGGGCCACCTTAGTGAAAGTCTCGGGTCTTCTGTCGGATGGAATCGACGCGCCGATCGGGGAGGTAGACGTCCCCGGCCCTTGGACTGCTGGGCGGCCCCTCGCGACGATCCGGCGCCGACGGTCCCCGATGGAATTCATCGCCGCGGCCATGGGGGAGCGGGAAGGGGGCTTCGCGTCCGCCGACGCTGGCGAGCTCGGCCGACAGATCGATGAGCTTGTAGGCGACCACATGGACGACGTCGCCTTCGCGCTGGATGCGGCCGACGACGCCGAGCATCGAACTCGTCAGCACGGTGCGTCGGTGCTTCTCGTAGACGGCCTCCCAGACCACGAGATTGGCCACGCCGGTCTCGTCCTCCAGCGTGATGAAGGTGACGTTCTTCGCCGAACCGGGCTTCTGGCGGACCAGCACCAGGCCGGCGACCTTGCAGTTCTGGAAATCCCTGCCGGCGCTGGCGGCGGCGCAGGTCATGAACTTCTCGCGCGCCAGGTCCTGGCGCAGGAAGGTGACCGGGTGCTCGCGCAAGGTCAGGCCGGTGTGACCATAGTCCTCGACCACCTCCCGGCCCGCCTTCATGGGCTTCAGCGTCACCTCGGGCTCATCGAACTCGGGCACGATCGCCTGCTCCCGCGCCGAGGCGGCAGCGAAGAGGGGCAGCGGCTCGTCGCGCAGCGCCTTGATGGCCCAGAGCGCCTCGCGCCGCGCCAGGCCCATGGCGGCGCGGAATCCGTCGGCCTCTGCGATCTTGACCAGGCTGGCGGCTGGCACGCCGGCGCGGCGCCAGGCCTCGTCGACGGAGGCGAAAGGCCGGTCGGCGCGGGCGAGGACGATGGCCGCGGCGTCGACGTTGGCGAGGCCGCGCACCTGGCGCAGGCCCAGCCGCATCGCGAACCGGTCAGGGTGATCGGTGGACTCCAGGGTGCAGTCCCAGCGCGAGGCGTTGACGCAGACGGGGCGCACCTCGACGCCATGGGCCTGGGCATCGCGGACGATCTGGGCGGGGGCGTAGAAGCCCATGGGCTGGGCATTGAGCAGAGCGGCGCAGAAGACATCCGGGTGGTGGCATTTCAGCCAGCTCGAGGCGTAGGCGATCAGGGCGAAGGAGGCCGCGTGGCTTTCGGGGAAGCCATAGGAGCCGAAACCCTCCAGCTGGCTGAAGGTCTTCTCGGCGAACTCCTGATCGTAGCCCCGGGCGACCATGCCGCCGATCAGCTTGTCTCGGAAATGGCTGACCCCGCCGGTGTGCTTGAAGGTGGCCATGGCGCGGCGCAGCTGATCGGCCTCGCCGGCGGTGAACCCGGCGCACTCGATGGCCACCCGCATGGCTTGCTCCTGGAACAAGGGCACGCCGAGGGTCTTGCCCAGGACCTTCTCCAGCTCGGGCTTGGGGAAGACCACGGGCTCCTTGCCCTCGCGCCGGCGCAGGTAAGGATGGACCATGTCGCCCTGGATCGGGCCCGGGCGCACGATCGCGACCTCGATGACCAGGTCGTAGAAGGTGCGGGGCTTGATGCGGGGCAGCATCGCCATCTGCGCCCGGCTCTCGATCTGGAAAACCCCGAGGGTGTCGGCCTTGCGGATCATCGCGTAGGTGCGCGGATCCTCGGCGGGGATGGTGGCGAGATCGAGATCGATGCCTTTGTGGACCTTGAGCAGGTCCAGCCCCCGCTTCATGCAGCTCATCATGCCGAGCGCCAGGCAGTCGACCTTCATGAACTTCAGGGCGTCGATGTCGTCCTTGTCCCACTCGATCACCTGGCGGTCCTTCATCGCCGCCGGCTCGATCGGCACCAGTTCGTCCAGCCGGTCGCGCGTCAGGACGAAGCCGCCCGGGTGCTGGGACAGGTGGCGCGGCGCGCCCATCAGCTGGCGGGCGAGGTCGAGGGTCAGGCGCAGGCGCCGGTCGCCGAGGTTGAGGTTCAGCTCCTCGGCATGCTTGGGCTGGACGCCCTCCGACCAGCCCCAGGTCTGGGACGACAGCATCTTGGTCAGGTCCTCGGGCAGGCCCAGGGCCTTGCCCACGTCGCGGATCGCGCCCCGGGTCCGATATCGCACGACGGTGGAGCAGAGCGCCGAGTGGTCGCGGCCGTAGGTCTCGTAGACCCACTGCATGACGATCTCGCGCCGCTCGTGCTCGAAATCCACGTCGATGTCCGGCGGCTCGCGCCGTTCCTCGGAGACGAAGCGCTCGAAGAGGAGGTCATTGCGCTCGGGATCGATGGAGGTGATGCCCAGCACGTAGCAGACGGCGGAATTGGCGGCCGATCCACGGCCCTGACAGAGGATGTCCTGGCTGCGGGCGAAGCGGACGATGGAGTTCACGGTCAGGAAGTACGGGGCGTATTCCAGGGTCTGGATCAGGCCCAACTCGTGTCGGAGGATCGCTTTGACCTTGTCCGGCACGCCTTCCGGGTAGCGCCGCTCCGCGCCCTCCCAAGTCAGGATCTCGAGGGTCGCCTGGGGGGTCATTCCGGCGGTCGAGACCTCATCGGGGTACTGGTACTTCAGCTCCTCGAGCGAAAAGCGGCAGCGCTCGGCGATCTCCAAAGTCCTGGCCAGCGCCTCGGGGTATTTGGTGAAGAGGCGGTGCATCTCCTCGGCCGGCTTCAGGTGGCGGTCGGCGTTGCGCTCGCGCCGGAAACCCAGCTCGTCGATGGTGCAGCCGTGGCGGATGCAGGTGACCACGTCCTGTAGCAGCCGGCGCTCGGGGTGGTGGAACAGTACGTCGTTGGTGACGACCGTCGGCACGTCGGCCTGGGCGGCGAGGTTGGACAGGTCGTGCAGGCGCATGGCGTCGCCTGGGCGCCGCCGCAGGCTGAGGGCCAGGTAGGCTCCGGTGGGGAACGTCCTCTTGAGTCTGCGCAGTCGCTGGGCGCAGGCTTCGTCGGCCTGGTCGGGGACCAGAACCGCGATCAGGCCCTCAGCGAAGTCGGGCAGGTCCGGCCAATCGAGATTGCACTTCGCCTTGCCCGCCCGACGTTTCCCCAGCGACAAGAGGCGGCAAAGCCGGGAATAGGCGGGCCGGTCGGTCGGATAGACCAGAATCCCGGACCCATCCGCCAGATCCAGGCGGCAGCCGACAATCAGCCGAACCCCGGTGATCTTGGCCGCGTCATGAGCGCGAACGATGCCGGCGACCGAGTTGCGATCGACGATGGCCAGCGCTTTGATCCCGTTGAGCGCGGCGTGCCTGAACAGGTCCTCGCAGGACGACGCGCCGCGCAGGAACGAGAAGTGCGAGGTCGCCTGGAGTTCGACATACCGCATTAGGAGCCCAAGATGTTCTATGTTTGTTCTTATTTCGGGGCGCGCGCCCTGACAATGTCAGACTGGTTCGGCGGCCGATTTGACATTGTCGGAAGAATCGGGCATCGATCCTGACATTGAAGGATGCCCGGCATGAGCGACGGCCCCTATAAGACTCTGAAAATGAGCCCCAAATGGAAGGCCTTGGCGAAGCTTGCCGGCAATTCCGCGCACGCCGCCGAGGAAGTGGCCGAGGCGGTTCCGGCCGCCCTGGTGGCTGACTGGGGCGAGATCGGGCCTGGTTTCCTGCGCCAGGTGCGCGCCGCGCTCGGCGACGATGACCGCGGCATGCTGTTGCCGGAGGTTGCCAAGCAGGAGGTGCAGCGCCTGCGGAGCCAGGCCGCCAATCCCATGCAGGCGCTGCTGGCGGACAATGCCCAGGACGTGCTGCGCGACGGCTATCGGGGCGCCGAGGCGTTTGAGGAGGCCACTGCCGCCACCCTGGCCGAGCGCGCCGACCGCGGCGTCCGCCAGGTTGAGGAGCACTACCGGCGCGAGGCCTCGCAGGGTAAGGCGGCGGACATTCGCGCGCGTCTGACCGACTCGGTGGCGGCCGCCAATCTGCGCAGTCTCGCGGCGGGCCTCGCCGGGGGAGTCTCGACCCGCGCCCTGACCGCCGCCACCGATCGGTCTGGCATCGATGAAGGAGTAAGCCTGTGACCGCGCTCGCCACCCGCCTGGTCGATGAGCCCCTGTTCGTCGATGTCTTCGACCATGGAGCCCGGGTTCGCGATGGCGCCGAGCGGGCGGAGCTGGGCGACGCCATTCAGCTGTCGACAGAAGGGCTGGAAACCTACTTTTTCTCCAACTGGCGGCCCGCGCTTTTCGATCTGCTGGTCGTGGCCGCCGCAGCGGAATATTGCGACGCTGCCAAGGCGCGCTCGACCGTGTCGTGGGCCCGAACCTTCGACGTCCGCGTCGCTGTGCATGACGTGACGCTGTGGTCGGCGCCTGCCGTCAAGGCGGCATTGGAAGACGCGCTGACCTTCCTGACTGGAGATAGCTGGACCTTCAGCTTCGTCGCCCGTCGGCACAGCGCTGAGGGTATCCGTCAGGCAAGCCTTGAGCTGCCGCCGGGGGCCAAAGCCATCATGCCCTATAGTGACGGCCTGGATTCCCGGGCCGTCCACGCCATCGCCGCCCAGGAGACCGGCGGCGGAGGCTTGGTGCGCGTGCGTCTGGGCTCTGTGGGCGTGGATGAGCCGCGGCGCGAGCGGCGCCGTGGCGCGTTCACCCTGGTTCCCTACAAGGTCAAGGTTCCGCAACGCAAAGAATCGTCCGCTCGGTCCCGCGGCTTCAAGTTCGCCGTCGTCACCGGCGTGGCCGCCCAAATCGCCAACGTGCAGAGGATCGTGGTCACCGAGAGCGGGCAGGGCGCGTTCGGACCGATGATGGCCGTCAGCGGTCAGATCTACCCCGACTATCGCGTCCACCCCTTGTTCACCGCCCGCGTCGAGCGCCTGTTCGAGGCCCTGGTTGGATCGACCGCGCGCTACGAATATCCGCGCCTGTGGTCCACCAAGGGCGAGACCCTGGCCGAGGCGGCGGCTCTGCCCAGCCCGCCGTCCTGGTTGGACACACGCTCCTGCTGGCAGCAGTCGCGGCACTCTTCCGTCGATGGCCGGCGTCGCCAGTGCGGCATCTGCGCGGCGTGCATGCTGCGGCGCATGAGCATGTTCACCGCCGGACTGCCGGAGGCGGCCGACGCTTACATCTGGGAGAATCTGTCGGCGTCGACCTTCGAGGACGGCGTGGCGGCCGGCTTCACCGGCATCACCGGCGCCCTGCGCGAGCACGCCATCGCTGGGGTGCTGCACATGGATCATCTGGCCGACCTCGCCGCCGCGCCAAGCGCTGCCCGCGCCGTGCGGCGCATCGCCCGCGAGACCGCCGAGGTCCTTCATGAGGATTCTGCCGAGATCGAGGGACGGCTGCGCTCACTGCTGGCCCGTCACGCCGACGAGTGGCGGCGGTTTCTGGCTTCCTTGGCGCCCGAATCCTTCGTGCGGGGCCTCTCGGCCATCCAGGCATGACTGAAGCCCTTTCCCCTCAGGAGGTCGGCGAACGGCTGCGCCTCGTCCGGGAGGCGGCGAAGGTCACCCAGGCCGCCGCCGCTGCAGCCCTGGACGTCGCGCGCACAACCGTGGTCGCCATCGAACAGGGGCAACGGCGGGCCAAGCTTGATGAGCTCCAGCGCCTCGCGTCGCTCTATGGGACCTCGCTGAACGCCCTTCTGCGCCGCGAAGCGGTCCAGGTCGACCTTAAGCCCCGGTTCCGCCGGATGGGTGATCAGGGCGATGGCGTCGAGGACGCCGTCGCCCTCTTGACCACTTTGGTGCAGGCTGAGCTCGAGCTTGAAGACCTGCTCGGGGTGCGCCGGTCACGCAACGATCCGCCCGAGCGCCCTCTGCTGCCGGGCGACGTCGTCCTCCAGGCCGAGCATGACGCGGCCGAACTGCGCCAGTTGCTCGGGATCGGCCAGGCGCCGGTTCACGACATCGTCTCCTTGCTGGAGCTCCAACTCGGTGTGCGGGTGTTCGTGCGCCGGCTGCCGGCTAAGGTCTCGGGCCTCTACGCCTATGACGAGGCGGCGGGGCCTTGCATCCTTTTGAACGCCGCCCACCCGCGCGAACGCCGCGCCCAGACCGGTGCCCACGAACTCGGTCACTTGGTGTCGACCCGACGTGCCCCGGACGCGCTCTATGATGGGTCTCCGGAAGCCAGCCGCGAGGAGCGCTACGCCAACGCCTTCGCGCGAGCCTTCCTGACCCCGGCGCGCGCGGTCATGGCCATGTTCCGCGACGTCACCGCCGGCGCCTCCCAGCTGACCCGCCGCCACGTCATCGTCCTCGCCCACGCCTTCGGCGTGGCGCGAGAAGCCATGGTTCGCCGCCTGGAAGAACTGGGCCTGACCAAGGTCGGCACCTGGGACTGGTTCGAACACAACGGCGGGATCACCAACGATCAGGCGCGCCAGGTCCTCGGCGAGGCGTGGGGCATCGATGCGCGAAAGGCGGACGCGGCCCGACCAGTGTCGCTGCGCCTAGGGATGCTGGCCCGCGAAGCCTGGTCGAAGAGCCTCCTCAGCGAAGGCCAGTTGGCTGGACTGTTGCAGCTGGACCGCGTTGAGGTCCGCGAGCTGATCGATGCTTTCGAGGACGAGGAGGTCGACGCCTCGCCCTCCCGTCCGATGATCTGAGGCGTCGATGGCCGTCGCCGATGCGAGCGTCTGGATCAATCTGGCGGCGACAGGCTGCGCCGACAGGATTCTTGGTCTTTATGGCGCCACCCTCGAAATAACCCAGACCGCGCTGGCGGAGCTGGAGCGGGGCCGCCCGAAAGGTCGGCAAGCCGCCGATGAGGTCGCAGCCCTCCTCCACCTTGGCCTGATGCAGGTCGTCGACCTCGACCCGCAGGACGAGGACGTGTTCTTGAGCTTGGTCGCGGGCGACGCCGCCCAGACCCTGGATGACGGCGAGGCAGCGACCCTCGTCTATGCCCAACGGATGGGGACGACGGCCTTCATCGACGAGCGCAAGGCGACATCGCTCGCAGCGGTGCGTTTCCCGGGCCTCTTGGTCGCCTCGACGGTGGACCTGCTGTTCACTCCGGCCGTGCGCGGCGGCCTCGGCGAGTCTGGCCTGGGCGATGCACTCTACGGCGCGCTTGCGGACGCCAAGATGCGCGTCGCCGCGCACCACGCTACCGAGGTTATCGCGTGCATCGGCCGTGACCGAGCTGAAGGCTGTACTAGCCTTCCGGCCAGCGTGCGGCGGGCTCTGAAGGCGTTTTGAGTTATCCGAACAGCCCGTGCAGGAACCATGTGAGGTCGCCGGTCGACGGCTGCTCGCCGTCGCCCCGGCGGAACACCCAGAACCGTTCCCCCGCCTCGTCTTCCAGCTGGAAATAATCACGAACAGCGTCGACCTCGCCGTCGCGCCGCCACCATTCGCCGAAGATCCGCTCGGGTCCGTCCGCGCGCTTCACGCGCCGGCGCACGCCCCGCCAGGTGAAGGCGGTGGGCGGCTGGTCGGGCAGCAGCGCCAGGGTCTCGATCCGCTCAGGACGCGGCAAAAGCCGGGCCGGCCGGGGCCAGTGCTCGGGCCAGGTCTCCCCCGAAGGCGCCGCAGTGGGCGCCAGCCGCCGGACCGACCGCTCGGGGACGTCGCTCTGGGCCGGCGCGGCGCGATAGAGCCGCCCGGCGCCCAGGCGATTGGCTAGGGTGTCCACCAGGTCGGCGACATCCGGGGTCGCCGGCTCGGCCAGGTCCGTGGTGGCCGGCTTCCAGGCCAGAGGCTCCGCCGACGAGGCGGCTAGCACCATAGCCTCGACCCCGAAGCCCGGGTCGACGGTCTCCAGCTTGTCGCAGAGCAGGCGGGTCAGGCGCTTGATGTCGCGCACCGGCTTGGCCAGTCCAACCCGAACCACCTCGAGGCGGTTGTCGACGCGTTGGAAGCGCAGGTCGACGATCCGGGCTCCCAGGCCCTTGACCTCCAGGGCGGCGCACAGCGCCTCCACCAGCTTCAAGGTGTAGCGCGCCAGGGTCTCGGGCGCGCCGATCGGCTCGGCGAACATCCGCCGGACCTGGATCAGCTCGGGGGCCTCGACCGGCTCGATCGGCTCGGCGGTGCGGCCATAGGCTTGGTCCAGCCGACGGGTCAGCTCGGGCCCGAAACGCAGCGCCAGGGGCGCACGGGGCTTGGCCTCGATCTCGCCGACGGTGTCGATGCCCATCTTCCCGAGCGCATCGGACATGCCATCCGGTAGGCGGAGGGACCAGGTGGGCAGGTGGGCGATGGCGCGGCCGCTCTGGTCGGAGGGCACGATCGTCGCCGGCGCGTGGATGAACCGCGCCAGGGCGTGCGCCGCGCCCCAGGTCCCGGCCATGGCCGCGCGGGCGGCGTAGCCGGCGCTGGCCAGGCGGGCCACCATGTCGGCCAGGAGGACGTCTTCGCCGCCGAACAGATGGGCCACGCCGGTGGCGTCCAGCACGAGGCCAGCGGGCGGGTCGGCGGCGACGATCGGCGCATAGTGCTTCAGCGCCCAGAGCGCGAGGCGGTCCAGGGCCTCGGCGTCGCCGATCGGATCGGCGTCATGGACCCTCAATTCCGCGCAGAGGGCGCGGGCCTGGGTGGCGGCCATGCCGGGATAGATTCGCAGCGCTTGCGCCGTGGCGTCGGCCGCCAGCACCATACGTTTGCGGCCTAAGCGGCCGACCATCACGACCGGGACGTCAGCCGGCGGCGCGTCTTTGCCAAGGCTGCGCCGCAGGCGATCGGTCGGCCAGGTCGGCAGGTAGAGCGAGACGACCCGTCTCATCGCAAGCTTCCAATTCAAAATCCGCGCATTCGCCCGCCTTGCAGCGGATGAGTTCGATGAACCATCGGGGCCGGCCGACGCCGGCGGCCGGGAGGGGTGAGGAGGGCAGGGCGGTAATCCGCCAGCGGGTGGTCGCCGCCGTCGGCTGGCCGAAGTCGGCCGCCTCGGCCTGGCGTCGCCATCGGCGGACCGCGATCCCCATCGTGCCCGAGCCCTCGGCAGCGAGCTGAAGGCGCCGCGAGGCAGTCATGGAGAGGCGCGCAACCTCGCCCACCACAGCCCCCAATCCGCCGTGGCGCAGCCCCTCTTCGAAACAAGCCAGGACGGTCTTCTCGTCGCCGGCCTCGACATAGATGACCCGGTCGGATGACAGGCCCGCCTGGGCCAAGGATGGGGCGAACAGGTCCTTGCGGGTGACGCACCAGAGGACCTGGCCGCGGGTCCGCGCCGCGACCCCGGCGGCGAACAGAGCCGAGGCGGTCCCGTCGATGGCGCCGTTTCCGCCGCCCGCCACCTCGTGGAGCGCGCCCAACGCCAGGCCGCCGTTGGGAAGGTGGTGGTCGAGGACCTCCAGGCCGAACGGCAGAAACCCCTTAGGCGCACGGCCGCCCGCCTCGATCTTGGCGATCGCGGCGCGCAGAGCATCGAAGGCGCGAGGGGGCTGCGCGATGAGAATGGACTCCAAAACAGGATAGCGGTAGTCATGTTCCCTATTCGTTCCGCCTGAGATCGGAAAGAGTCAAGCTCTAGGATGGGATCAGCTGTGCAGAAGCCAGACGCCGCCATCACCGAAACCTTGCCGCCCGGCTTGCCGACGACGCTGAAACGGCCGGAGGAAAAGGCTATCCGCAGCTTCAAGCCGTGGATGATCGGCAGCGACACGATCGCCACGCTGCTCGACAACGGCTGGTCGCTTGGGATCTGCTGCCGTCATTGCCCGCGCACCCTCGAGATGAAGGTGGAAGAGATCGAGGCGCGCTTCGGCGCCTATCGCGGCCTTCGACTGGTCGACCTCTTGCCGAAACTCACCTGCGGCGAGCCCAAGGGCTGCGGCTCGACCGACATGGTGCTGTTTCCCTGGAAGGAAAAGCCGAGCCTCGCAAAGCCGAAGGCGGAGAAGGTCCTGCCGCCCGAGCTTCCGTTCTGACCCACTAGGCGGGGACGGCCGGATCGGCGCGGGCGTCGGTGGCCACCAACTTGAGGACGCCGTCTTCGAGCGGCCGCTGCAGGTGCTTCACCTCCGGCCAGGGTGCGTCGCTCAGCCAAAGGTCCCACTCCGCCGGTGACGTCAGGATCACCGGCTGGGCTTTGTCGTGGAAGGTCAGGACCGGCTGGCGGGCGTCCGTGGTCATGAAGCCGTAGGCCTCGACCTCTTCCCACCCCGTCTTGACCTTGCGAACGCAGGCGTGCGGCGTCCACACGCCAGCGAAGAACGCGAGGGGCCGGCTTTCATTGAGCGCGAACCATTGGAATTTGCGCGACCCGCCCACCTGGTCGGGCTCGCTGAACGACGTCATCGGCACCAGGCAGCGGTTCTTCGGGCCCATCCATTGCTGCCAGTGGGCGATCTCGGTCTTGCGGACATTGGTGATGCCTGCGTCCGGCTCCACGCGAAGCAGCTCCTCCCAATCGTACTCCTTGCCCTTGGCGCGAAGCTTTTCCGCCCGCTCTTTGGCGGCCTTCTGGGTCACCCAGGCCGGGGAGGGCAAGCCCCAGCGCATGTCCCGCATCTCGCGATGGCCATCCTCTCCGATCAGCACCACGGGCGCCGGATAGTCCGGGTAGATGCCGGGGGAGGGCGGCTGATTGTTGTTGCGGTCGCGCATCGCGCCCGCGGCCGTGGCGACCTCGGCGCGGGCCCGCATCATTGCGTAGAGATTGCACATGCGCTTCAGGACCTCCCACCTATCTCTATAAGACGTTCGCCGCGGGCCGGTGTCGACATCCGAGAAGAACAGAATGGCCCAGCACTATTACATCGACGAAAGCGGCAACGCGGGCGACCTTGCCCGGACCGACCCTGGCCTGACCTTTGGCGACCAACCGATCTTCAGCCTCGCGGCCGTTGGAATTGACGATGACCCGTTGCTCGCCGCCGACGTCGCCCAACTCAAAATCCAGCACAGGGTTGCGCTGTCGGAGCTGAAAGCGAGCCGGCTTCACAGTCGCCCGGCCTTCATCGAAGACTTGGTGGACCTCCTCAGCGCCTACCGCGCGCCCGTCCTTGTCGAGGTGGTGGAAAAGAGGTTCATGGTCGCCATTCACATCGTCAACCACCAGCTTCTCACCGGTGGACACCACGTCGGAGATCCCACGGGCGAGGCGCTGGGTCGGGCCCTGGCGGAGTACCTGGGTCAAGCGGCGCCCGACGCTGTCCTGGGCGGGTTCATAGACGCCTGCGCCGCGCCGTCCTCCGCCTCGGTCATCCGTTCGCTGACCACGCTGCGCGACTGGGTCCGGGGGTTCAGGCCAGAATTTGAGCTTTCGGACATCGCCGGCAAGCTGGCGGGGCTGGCGCTAGACGAGCTTGAGCCCGATGCGGGGCCCGACCATCCGTTCAGCTATCGGCGCTTTCTGCCCTCGCCCGATGCCGGACCCAGCGGCAAGTTGATGTGGATGCTGCCGGCGCTCTCCTCCTTCACCAACCTCTATGCCCGACTAAACCAACTGCATGGGCGTCAGCTCTCCCAGGTGACCCTGATCCACGATGAGCAACGCTATGTCGAAGGCGCGGTCAGGGACGGAAAGCTGTCCATGGAGACGCTGCGCGACCAGATGGCGAAGATCACAGCCCAGTTCGCCGACTATCAAATCACCGAAGCGGCGAGCTTGAGGTTTGCCTCGTCAACCGGGGCCGTCGGCCTGCAGGTGGCCGATGTCATCGCCGGATCCATCGCCCGCCATATGAACGGTGTCCTGGCCGACCCCCACGCCCCGCGCCCCCTTCAAGCCGTTGTGGACAAGATTCTGGGCTTCGAGGACGGGCGCGGCCAAGGGGTCAACTTCGTGGCGACGGACCGCCTTTTGGCGACGGCCGGGATTCACACCTTCTAGCCGGCACCCAGCTGGACCTGCAGCCTCGGTCGCGCGGCGCCTAGCCGGCGCGCATCACGCGCGCCATGTGGTGGCGGAAGGGGGCCTGCGCCGCCTTGGCCGCGGCCGCCTTCAGGTCGAAGCCATAGCCGATCTGCGCCTTCAGGCCTGACGTCACGGCGTTGATGTAGACCCATTTGCCGCGTTCCAGGACCGGCTTCTCGGGGTTGCGCGTAGCCGAGATCAGCATCTCGCGCGGATTTTCCGAGCTTTTGAACACATAGACCATGGCCTGGTCGCGGCGGCGGTAGCGGCTCGCCTTGTAGAACGGCACCGAGTTCAGGCGGACGTCGGAGGTCACATGCTCGAAGCCGTTGCTTTCCATGATCTGGCGCACCATGCGGCCGATCATCTGCTTGATCCGGTCCGCCAGGATCGCTTCGCCGAAGGTCGCAAGGAGCTGCTCCTCCACGCCCTGGAGGGCGGGCTGGCCGAGGTCGGTGGCCGTCTCCATGCGGCCGAAGATGTCCGCCCGGTTGAGGAAGACCCAGAGCTTCTGGCCGAGCTCGGTGGCGGATTCGTTTTGAAACTGCGCGGGGTCGAAAGGCTTCATGGCCGAATCTCCAGGGGCGGGGGGCGGAATCGCCCGGTCTCTCCCAATATAGAGGGTGAAAACGCCCGGTCAAGATCGCCCGGTAGACTTTCAAGGCGCCCGCGCCGGCTTGGGCGTGGTCCGCGGGCAGGTTCTCGTTCTGTTCGGAGCCTGCTAAGCTAACGTCGATGGGCGACGCACTTCGCAAAATCATCCACGTCGACATGGACGCCTTCTATGCGTCCGTTGAACAGCGGGATAACCCGGACCTGCGGGGCAAGCCCTTGGCTGTCGGCCACGGCGCGCGCCGTGGTGTGGTGGCTGCCGCGTCCTATGAAGCGCGCGCCTTCGGCATCCGGTCGGCCCTTCCCTCGGTGACCGCGCTGCGGCAATGTCCGGATCTCGTTTTCGTGCCGCCGCGCTTTGACGTCTATCGCGCCGTCTCCCAGCAGATCCATGCGATCTTCGCGGAGTTCACCGAGCTGATCGAACCGCTGGCGCTGGACGAGGCCTACCTGGACGTCACGGCCGACTGGGCCGGTCTGGAGACCGCCTGGCAAACCGCGAAGGCGATCCGCGCTCGCATCCTGGAGGAGACGGGCCTGACGGCGTCGGCGGGCATCTCCTACAACAAGTTCCTGGCCAAACTGGCGTCGGGCCGGCGGAAGCCAAATGGCCAGTTCGCCATCCAGCCGCACGAAGGGGAGGCATTCGTCGAGGCCCTGCCCGTGGCCAAGTTCCATGGCGTCGGCCCCGCGACGGCCGACAAGATGCACCGTCTCGGGATCCACAGCGGCGCCGACCTGAAGAGCTGGTCGCTGCAGGACCTGCAGGCGCGGTTCGGGAAGTCGGGATCGTGGTATTACGGCATTGCCCGCGGCCAGGACCTGCGCGAGGTGAACCCCAACCGCGAGCGTAAATCCTCCGGGTCGGAGACCACATTCGAAGAGGACCTGGTCGACCCGGTCAAGATCGAGGCCGGCGTGCTGGCCATGGCCGATGATGTTTGGGCTTGGTGCGAGAAGACTGGGCGGCGGGCTCGGACCGTGACTGTCAAGATCAAGTGGGCCGACTTCCAGCAAGCGACGCGCAGCCAATCCTACGCCCGGCCGGTGGAGAGCCAGGCGGAGTTGCACGAGGCGAGCCTCGCGCTGATCCGATCGGTTTTTCCGCCACCGAAGGAAATCCGGCTAGTGGGCGTCACCCTGTCGAACTTCGCCCCCGGTCACGGGGCCGGCGCCGCCGAACTGCTCCGCTTGGCGGCTGAATGACCATGGCCACCGACCTCCGCGCGAAGCTTGCCGCCTCCCTCCATCCCATGACGCACGCCGTGCTCGATGTTGAGCCCATGCGGATCGCGGGATTGGAGATACCGCGTGGCGAAGGGCTCTCAAAGAGTCAGCGGATCGACCTCGCCTTGGACGGCCTCTCCGAGAAGGCCATAGCGGGGCTGGCGCTGAAATTCGCCCAGGCGCGAGGCGACATTCCCCTCGACGAGGCTGCCCGAAAGGTGCTCGAGGCCGACGAGCCCGCCCTGACCCGGATCACGCGCCGTGACGTCGCACGCGTGTTCGGCGATGACCTTACGGGCGAGGCCGACCTCCTGGAGCTGCTTGGCCGCTACTTCATCCTCTCCGACCCGTTCGAGGAGGCCTTCGGCGGAAACGGCAAGAGCCTGCGGTACAAGATTGACCGATACATGGTGCAGAACCCCGGCGACTGGTCGGTCGAGGAGCTTTTCACCGAGCTCGGCGCGTTCGACTGCTCGCGGGCGCGGTTCGCCGCCATTTTGCAGGAGGTCGTCCACCCACTGGCCCGTTCGGGGGAAGAACAAGCCGAGACGGTGAAGGCACTGAACAAGATCCTGGCGCGGGACGGTTACGAGCTGGGGCCTGATGGAGAGGAGTCGGGACACCCGATCTACGCGTTCCGGCCGATCGTGCGCGGCGTCGGCGGACGCCCCAAGAACCTGATCTTTGCCTCACGCGGGCCCAAGCCGGAGCTCGGGTTCGCCGACGCCATAAACAACGACATCGTGGTGCTTTCCGGCGAGGAGAGCTGCCTGGTCTACGACCGGCCGATCGGCGCAAACGGCCTGCTGTGGTCCGACCTGGTCACGTGGTGGTCGGCGCAGACGCCGGGGAGCGACGCCGCCAGTCTCGGTAAACGGCTGCAGGAATCGCTCGCCTCCGAAGCAGAGAAGAAGGTGTTCGCGACCTACTTCAAGATTTTCCGGCCCACGCTTGGCGCCGCCCTGCCGGCGCTGCTTCCCCAAGTCTACCTGCACTACGACCCGGCCGTGGTGAAGTCGCTGCGGCACCGTCTCCCGTTGCCGCGGCAGCGAATGGATTTCCTCCTCCTCCTGCCAGGCCGCCAGCGGATAGTGGTCGAAGTGGATGGCAAACATCATTTCGCCGAGGGGGAGAAGGCGTCGTTAAAGGTCTATAGTGAAATGGTCTCCGCCGACCGAGAACTCCGCCTTGCCGGCTATGAGGTGTACCGGTTCGGAGCGAACGAACTGGTCGGCGCACGGGCGGAGTCGTTGATCGAGGACTTTTTCAACAAGCTCCTCCGCTTGCATCGCATCATCCAGGGGTAGGACATGGCGGTCATCGCCATCGACGAGCGGCGCTTCAACGCCCTCGCGGGCTATGTCCGCGATCCGCGGCTTGTGCGGGTGGTCCAGGAATACGACTGGTTGGCGACTGACGATGGGCGTTTGCTGGCCGTCCTGACCTGGGATCGTATCGACTACGATTTCGGCTGGATTATCCTGGGGCGAGACGAGCGTCGTCAGTTCCGGGCCATCGACGTCGATTCGTCGATGGCGACGACAGAGGAGGCGCGCGCCAGCCTGATGACAGCCATGGCGCGGTGGCAAGCGGAGCCCGACGAAGCCCACTACCAGGGTGACCAGGTCGGAGCGCCGGTTGATTTCTTTCAACCGATCGTTCCAGACGAAAAGCTCCATCGGAACTTCAAACTGCTTGTCGAACATCCCCGTTATTCGCCGGCCCGCGAGATGATCGCGGCCATGATGCCCTATTTCGAAGACGTCGACGGGAACTTCATCGAACAGTTTCAGACAACCGGGTTCGATCCGCGGATCTGGGAGCTCTACCTCTATTCGACCTTCACCGAACTTGGCTTTGCGCGCGACAAAACCGTACAGGTCCCTGATTTCGTGCTGGCCAGCTTGCGTGGGGGCATCGCCGTTGAGGCGACGACCGCCAATCCACCCGACGGCCGGACGCTTGTTGTCCCTGAGGATCCTGACGAGCGCCGCGCCTACATTGAGAACTACATCCCCATTAAAATCGCCCGCGCCCTCAAGCGGAAGCTGAACAGGGAGCAGGCCTATTGGAATGCTCCGGGGCTTGAGGGTGTGCCGTTCCTCATCGCGGTCCAGGACTTCCATGCGGCCGCCTCGATGACGATGGTCGTGCCGGCGGCGACCGAGTATGTGTTCGGCGTCCGCCACAGTCAGGTTGAAGGCCGCATACGGATCGAGTGGATCGATGAGCATCGCTTCGGCGGCGCGGCCGAGCCGTCCGGGTTTTTCCGGCTGCCCAACAGCGAGAACATCAGCGCGGTGCTTGTGAACGCCCAGGGCACGCTGCTCAAATTCAATCGGCTCGGCTACGTCGCAGGCTTCGGCAACCGCCGACTGCGGATCTCGCGACGCGGCCTTCTACGACAAGACGGGAATCTCGCCGATCCTCGGCCGGTCATCTTCCAAGACCGCGTGTATGACCCCGGCTACAGCGAGACCTGGGTCGAGGGGATGGTCGTTCTCCACAACCCACGGGCAAAGTGCCCGCTCGACCCCAACCTGTTGCCTGGGGCGACCCACGAGTTTCTGGAGCCCGACGGGCGCATCATGAGCCTGCTGCCGGAGCGGCCCGTGTACTTCTCTCAAACCTTCATCGATCTTGAGGGCGACGCCGGCCCGCCCTCTGAGGATGACGCGGTCGCTGCGGCAAGCTGACGGAGGCGCACCTTACTGGACGCGCTCGACCGTCCAAGACTTGAAATCTGGTGCAACCGAGACCCGCCAGGTCGGGGCATTTCCACCGGCGACATTGAGGTTCGTGACGCCGTAGACGTAGGCACCGTCGATCACTTCCTGCAGCCCCATCGCCCACGCGGTATCGAAGTGGAGAGGCGAGGGAAGGAGCCGCGCGACGCGATTTGGATGCCATGCACCTCCGGCCGCGTTCAAGAAGACGAGCAGGGTTTTGCCCGTGGCGTAGGCGGCGCCGCCTTTTTCAACTTTCAGCCGGATCTGCGCCAAGACACGGTCCTCAACGGACGGCGCGTCACTGTCGCCGAGCTCTGGCACCATCACGTGCTCCGTCGGCCAAGTCGCCTCTGAGTCAGCTTCGCAGATGATCCCGTCCCCGCCCGTCGGGTCGGTCGTGAAATAGAAGTCTCCTTCGCCCGCAGCGGCCATAGCGACACACAGGAGCCAGTTGCCGAGGATCTCCCGCGACCTCAGATCGCCAAACCGAGCGAACGGCTTGCCGGCCTGGAGATGGCGTCCGTCGCGGATGAAGGGCTCGAGTTCCTTGAGAGCGAGCTCTAGCGATCTAAATCTGCGGACGGGGTGTTTCATCAGCCTGCCGCAGGTTCGAGACGCCGTGAGGATGTGGCGATTCCGCTTGCCGGCAGAGTCGGCGGGCCACGACTTAGTATTTCCGAAACGGCGTAGGTTCCTTGGCTTTCACCGGGTCAAGGCGTCGGGCCTCGGCGCGGTCGAGGTGGAGCTGGCGTGCCTTGGCCGCATTGTCGAGCGAGCGCTCGATGCGCGACGTCAACGTGCCCCAGGACTCGTAGGGCGGCGGGAAGCGCGCCTCGAGATCGAACTCGCGGATACAGAACTGGCCCAGCCGCAAGCTCTTTTCGGCCGCGTGCAGGATGATGTTGAAGATATTCACCGCGAGCTGGCCCTCCCGCTCCCACCAGTCGTCCACGAGCTTCTCGATCTCGTGAAGGGAGTCGTAGAAGCGGATCACAGCGATCGCCTTCTCACTCGGTAGGTCGCGCACTTGCGGCGCGTTCGGATAAAGGGTCGGCCGATAGGGCCGGAAGTCGGACTGCTGGTCTTTGGTCTCGACGCCGTTGATCGCGGCCTCGCAGATGAAATTCGCCGACGCCCGGTCGACGATGTACTGCACCCGCTCGATCGTGCGCTGCAGCTCTGGCGCCAAAGTGTCGACCGCTTCGGCCTGGCGCCTTGCCTTGTCCTCCGCATCGGTGCGGCGCTTGTTCAGCTCGGTGATCCAGGAGCCCAGCAAGGCGCCGCCCGCGCCGAACAACGACCCGGCCAACGGCGTGATGTTAAGAGCCAGCGCCCCGCCCCCGCCAAGGAACAGGCCGACCGAGACGGCCATGTGCGGGTTTACTTTGATGTAGCCGAAGACGCGCTTGGGCCCGAAACCTTTCGACTGCTTCTCTAGGTCAGCCATCGCGCCCTCTCGTGCCCAATGAATCTAGGGGCCGGAGCGTTGTTGCAAGCGTCCTCACCGGGCGTCCCCCTGCGCCGGCGTCACATCGTCGCCCTCGGTCCCAACCTCCAGGATGCGCCGCCAGGTGCGTTTGGCGACCTGGATCAGGTAGAGGTCCGTGACGTGCTTGGCGGTGCGCAGGTTGGCCAGGCTCGACTCGTCCGGATTGCCGACGGTCGTGAGGGACTTGAACAGGAGCTCGCGGTGCTCGCGCTCGGGCACCATCTCGGCGAAGGCGGCGTGCAGACGGGAATCGACGTCCGCCTGGGTCCCGTCCCACCCGCCGTGTGCGCGGAGCGCTCCGAACAGCGCGAAGGTGAAGGCCATCCGGGCCGTCTGGTCCATGTTGTAATAGACGTCCGACTTGGCGATGAACGCCAGACCGTGGAAGTAGTGGCTGAAGATCGGCTCCGCCTCGGCTTCGGACAGCGGCATGAAGGCCATCATGCAGGTCACCGCCCGGTCGATCATCTCGTCGGTAAGCGCGACCGCGCGGCCGGTCCCCCAGAAGCTCTCGCCGATGTCGATGTTCATCGAGGCCCCGTTCTCCAGGTCCTGGACGCCCTTGAACATCTCCTTCTCGAAGCCCGGCGGCTCGAACCAGAAGTAGCCGATCGTCGCGATGCTGAGGCAGGCCAAGACGACCTTCGACAAGCTGGCGAGGCGCCCGTGCAGGGCCGACACCGGCAGATTGTCGTGTAGGGTAATCTGCAGGGTGCAGCGGTCCTTCTTGCCCGCCCAAAGCAACTGGACGGTGTCGAACCGCTCGTTCCAACGCGCCAGGGCCTTCGGCCGCAGGGAATGGGAGGGAGTGTAGATCGTGACATTGGCGCGCCAGCGCGGCTTCTCCTCACCCTTTTCCGCCGCCGGCCGCTTCAGCTCCGCCTCGGCCAGGGCGCGCATTTCCTCGTCGTTGCGCGCGATCTCCTCGCGGATCCACGCCACCCATTCTCGCGGTCGCTCACCAAGCTCCTGGTATTTGGCGATGGAGGCCGGGCTCAGGATCATGCGCGAGAGCTGCTGGTCCGACATGGCGTCGAGAAACCACCTTGTCAGCTCATCGGCCTCGCCGGTCCCGGCGCCGCGCGCCTGCTCGTAGTCGAGGCGAGCGCAAGCGAGCTGAAGCGCCTCGGCGGCGGCCTCTGGCGACACCACGTCGCTGGGCGGCGGCTCGGTGATCTCAGCCTCTGGATCGACATAGAGCGAGGCCAGCCGCATCGCGTGGGCGTGTTCGGCGAACTGGCGCGCAGCCTCAAAGTCGGCGGGATCGATGCGGGTCAGGGGCGACCAGATAGCCCACTGCAGCTTGCGCCGGTGATTATCGAGGGACTTCGCCACCCACGACCCTTCGAAGCGGTCCGGATCGACCATCCCGCCGCCGAGCATACTGGCCTTGCCGACCTCCTCGAGGGCCAGCAGGCTCAGGTGGTAGACGATATGGGGGAAGTCCGCGCCGCCCCCCAACCGGTCGGCCGCAGCGATGAACTTAGCGGACTGCTCAAGGCAAAGACCGCGCGCTCTCTGTAGCTTCTCATTCATGGCCAGTGCTTCGGGAATCGGCAGCTCTATTCTAGCGCCACGCCACCATTCCTCACCAGCGCGCCGCGAAGCCGCGGCATGGTGGATTGGAAGCCATCTACCGCGCCAACGACGTTCGATTTCCAAGGCTTGCCGTCGAAGTGGGTTTTGGCAGCATCGAAGCCCGCTTTGTCGACAAACGCCACCCAACCAGCGGTCGAGCCCTGATCAGTCAAAGCGAGGGTCGCCGCGACGGCTGCCGCTTGCGATACCGGCCCTTGGCGGCCAGGCCGTCTCGCTGCCCGCCGATCACCACACGTAGCGTCCTTTATGTGGGATAAAGGGCAGGTTGGTGACATCTCTATCTGGCTGTAGATATTTTGCGTCTAATATATCTTATCAGAAATAAATCGCGTAAGACCGTTATGGCGTAAGGGTTTTCGGATGCCGCTAGCAAGGGGCATTATCGGAAATGAGGCGTATATTTTAGGATGGACGGTTCTAGCGCGCTAGGCATGCCATCGCCATTCCACACCTCAGTGAGCATGCCCATGCCGATGGTGAAGGTCCGGGTAGTGCGGGTGCTTGTGCCGCATCGGCGCGTGGTGATGCCAGTGGGTATGGGGCTCGCCGGCTGGCTCGCCATTGCGATGGGCGTGCTGGTGGTGGGCGTCATGGACGTGATTGTGTTCGTGATCCATTGGCTGGTGAGCGTGCTCATGTTCGTGACGTTCGGAGAGGTGCAGCCAGACCCCGACCCCCATGAGCAGTGCAGCGCCGACAAGTGGCAGGGTGACAGGTTCTCGGAACAGCATGAGCGCCAAGGCGGCCCCTAGGAATGGCGCTGTCGAGAAGTAGGCGCCGGTCCTCGCCGTCCCCAGATGGCGCAGCGCCAGGACGAACAGAACCAGACTCACTCCGTAACCGAAGAAGCCCACGACGCCGGCGGCGGTGAGCGAGGCCGGCGCTGGCAGGCGGGCGCCGTTCGCGAAGGCCAGCGCTAGGTTGACCGCACCGGCCACGACACCCTTGATCGCTGCGATCTGGACCGGATCTGCTGACGAAAGCTTGCGGGTCAGGTTGTTGTCCACGCCCCAGGCCAGGCAAGCGCCGACGATGGCGAGCGCGCCCAATCCCACACCTGTGAGTCCGCCCTGCCAGGAGAGCAGCACGGCGCCGGCCAGGATCGCCGCGGCCCCCGTCAGCAGGCGACGGTCGACGTTCTCCTTGAACCATAGCCAGGCGATGGCCATCGTCGCCAGGCCCTCCAGGTTCAGCAGCAGTGCCGCCGAAGATGCCGGTGTGCGCGCCAGCCCAAGCATCAACAACAAAGGGCCGATCACGCCACCAGAGACCACCACTAGGCCAAGCCAGGGCAGGTCGCCGCGTCGTAGCGGCGCCTCTGGCGCCTGGACGCCCAAGAGACCGCGGATCAGGTGGATGAGCCCGAGGCCGACTCCCGAACCGAGATAGAGCAGACCCGCCAGCAGCCAGGGATCGACGCCGCCGCCCAACAGGAGCTTGGCCAGCGGGGTCGACGCGCCGAACAGCGCCGCCGAAGCCAGAGCCATCGGCGCACCTGGCCACGAAATTGAAGGCTTCATACTGCCGCCACCCGCTCCTCTAACCCGCCGCTCGATCGTTGCATCACGCTAGTTCCCGGGCGCCTCGGCCATCTCGTGCGACGCGGCTGGAATCCGAAAGCAGTATACGCGCCGTAGCCGGCCGCTTGTCATTCAGGCGACCCAGAGTTCGCCCGCTCTCCCGTTCCGACAGCGGCGAGGTGCTCGGCCCCGTGCGCTGGCCGGCCCTCGGCTTTCCGCTCGCTATAGCGATCGACCAGATAGTCGGCGGTGTCTCGGGTCAGCAGGGTGAATTTCACGAGCTCCTCCATCACATCGACCAGTCGATCGTAGTAGGCCGAAGGCCTCATGCGGCCTCCATCGTCGAACTCGTCATAGGCCTTGGCGACGGACGACTGGTTGGGGATGGTGATCATTCTCATCCACCTGCCGAGTATCCGCAGCTGGTTGACCGCATTGAACGACTGGGATCCAGCATTCACCTGCATGACCGCGAGGGTGCGGCCCTGGGTCGGGCGGACGCCGCCACTCTCCAGCGGCAGCCAGTCAATCTGCGACTTGAAGATGCCCGTTATGGCGCCGTGACGCTCGGGACTGCACCAAACGTGACCTTCCGACCAAAGCGACGCGTCGCGCAGTTCCTTGACCTTCGGATGATCGGGGCTGGCGTCATCCGGTTGCGGCAGGCCGCGGGGATCGAAGATCCGCGTCTCGGCGCCGAAAAGCCTCAAAAGCCGGTCGGCCTCCTCCACCATGAAGCGGCTGAACGACCGGTCCCGGAGCGAACCGTAGAGCAGAAGAAATCGAGGCGGGTGAGCCGCTGGGGCCTTCGGAGTCAGAGCGTGAAGCGTGGGCGTGTCGATGAAAGCCGGGCTCAATGCTGGGAAATCGGATGGGTCTTCACTCTGTCGCATATTACATGTATCGATGAAGTATGGAAACGAAGCAAGCCGTTCAGGCGCTATCCGCACTCGCTCACGAAGGCCGCCTTTCGATATTCCGGGAGTTGGTGCAGGCGGGCCCGGACGGACTCGCAGCCGGCGAAGTCGCCCGGCGCGTCGGCATCGCCCCGAACACCTTGTCCGCGAGCCTGACAGTCCTCGCCCACGCCGGCTTGGTGTCGTCCCAGCGGCAGGGCCGCTCCATCATTTACAGCGCTGGCTACGGCCAGATGGGTGAGTTGCTTGGCTACCTGATGGAAGATTGCTGTGGAGGCTCGCCACAGGTCTGCGCGCCACTCGCGGTAATTGTCAGCCAAGCCGCCTGCTGCGCCGCCGACATCAAGATCGTCGAAAGGGAATCCGCATGAGCGAGCCTCGCTACAACATCCTGTTCCTGTGCACGGGGAATTCGGCGCGCTCTATCCTTGCGGAGTCGATCGCGAACCGGGAGTGCAATGGTCAGTTCGCCGCCTACTCCGCAGGCTCCCATCCGACGGGGACCGTGAACACTGGGGCCCTAAGATTGCTTGGGAGCATGGGTTATCCGCTCGAGGGGCTCCGCTCGAAATCGTGGGACGAATTCGAGGCCGACGGCGCGCCGGTCTTCGATTTCATCATAACCGTCTGTGACAACGCCGCTGGCGAGGTCTGTCCAATCTGGCCTGGAAAGCCGCTCCGAACCCACTGGGGCATTCCTGATCCGGCCGCGGTCGAGGGGACGCCGACGGACGTGAGTTTGGCGTTCGCCGAGGCCTACCGGATGCTTGCCAACCGCATCCGTCTCTTCGCCAGCCTGCCGATCGACAAGCTCGACGCGCTCTCCCTCAAGCGTGAAATGGACCGGATCGGCCAGACCCAGGACGCGCCGGAACCGGCATGACCACGGGCAGCGAGTCCGCGACGCTCGAACCGCCGGTCCATCCTTTCAGCCTTTCACGTCGCCTCGCCGCTGAGACCCTGGGGTCGGCGCTCCTGCTGGCGATCGTCATCGGCTCGGGCATCATGGGGGAGCGCCTGGCCGGCGGTAACACCGCGGTGGCACTGCTTGGCAATACCATCTCAACCGGCGCCGGGCTGGTCGTGCTGATCACAGTCTTTGGGCCGATCTCGGGCGCCCACTTCAACCCAGCGGTCACTTTGGCGTTCGCCTTTCGCCGGGAAATCGCCTGGCCGACGTCTGGCGCCTATATCGTTTGCCAGGTGCTCGGCGCGATCACAGGCGCCTGGCTTGCCCATGCCATGTTCGCCGAACCGATCCTGCAGGTCTCCCTCAAGCTTCGCGATGGCCCAGCGCAGGCGCTTTCAGAGGGGGTGGCTACCTTTGGCTTGCTGGCGACCATCCTCGGCACCTTGCGCTTCCGCCCCGCCATGACGCCAGCGACGGTCGGGCTCTACATTACGGCGGCCTACTGGTTCACAGCGTCGACCTCGTTCGCAAACCCGGCCGTGACCATCGCGCGGTCCCTGTCCAACACCTTCGCCGGCATCGCACCCTCGTCGGTTCCCTTGTTCATCGCCGCCCAACTGGCCGGTGCGCTCGCGGCGCTCGGCGTGTTCGGTTGGCTGCTCCGGGAGAAGACCGCCCATGTCTGACTTCTTTCCCATCGTCATCCACCACAACCCGGCCTGCGGGACGTCACGCAACGTCTTGGCCATGATCGAGGCGGCCGGCTACACGCCGACGGTCATCGACTATCTTCGGGAAGGGTGGACGCGCGCTCAGCTGCAAGGTCTGCTCGCCGCGATGTGCGTCAGGCCAAGGGACATTCTTCGCGAAAAGGGCACGCCCGCAGAAGAACTTGGCCTACTCGATCCTGCGGTCGACGATGATCGTATTCTCGACGCCATGGTCGCGTCCCCGATCCTCGTGAACCGGCCGCTCGTGGTGACGCCGAAGGGCGTAAGGCTCTGCCGGCCATCGGAAGCCGTGCTGAATCTGCTCGAACGCCATCCGGACCGTTTCACGAAAGAAGACGGTGAAGTGGTCAACATGAGTGGCCACCTCCCCTTGATCCTCTAGTAGCTAGAGGATGTAGGTCAGATACTAAGACCTATTCTCAGTCGCAAGTTGGACACTCGATGCGCTTCGGCCCACTCCTTATCGCCTTGGCGTTTGTCGCCGTTGCGTCGCCCATCTTGGCGGCCGAGACCACCCCCTCAGCCCAGGTCGCTTGGCGGCTTCTGGACTATCTCGCGGTGGACTACGCCGGCGCCGTCAAGGACGGCCACGTCGTGAGCGCCTCTGAATATGCGGAGATGGGCGAGTTCTCCGCATCGGTTCGCGAGCGGCTCGCAGCACTCCCCGCAACGGCGCGCCAAGGTCAGCTCGTTTCTGAGGCCGACGACCTAAAAGCCGCGATCGATCGCAAGGCGCCGCCAGCCGAAATCGCCGATCGTGCTCACAAACTCGGCGGGGAACTGCTGCAGGCGTATCCGACCCCCCTCGCCCCGACCACGGCGCCAGACCTCGCCCGGGGAGCGACGCTCTACGCCGAGAACTGCGCGGCCTGCCACGGGTCGACGGGCAATGCTGATGGTCCCAACGCCAAAGGGCTCGATCCCAAGCCGGTCGCGTTCAATGACGTGACCAGGGCTCGGCAGCGAAGTGTGTTCGGCCTCTACCAGGTCATCGGCCAAGGGCTCGACGGGACAGCGATGCCCAGCTTCGCGCAGCTCCCAGCGCAGGATCGCTGGGCGCTTGCCTTCTACGTCGGGCGGTTTGCGTTCGACGACGCCGAGGCGAAGGCCGGCGAAAAGCTCTGGACGCAGGACGCGGGCTTGCGGGCGCGGTTCTCCAATCTGCAGGCGCTGACGCAGACGGCGCCCTCGATGCTGGCCCATGACATTGGGGAAGAGCCGGCGCGACAGCTCACCGCCTATCTGCGCCGCCATCCTGAGGCCGCCGGGGCACAGGGTGTCGGCAGTTTGGGGATTGCCCGAACCAAGCTCACCCAGAGCCTCGCCGCCTATGAGGCCGGCGACCGCAAAACGGCACAGGATCTGGCCCTGGCCGCCTACCTCGACGGGTTCGAGCCGATCGAGCCGGCGCTAACGGCGCGGGACGGGGCCCTGATGACGCGGATCGAAGGCGCGATGGGCGAGTTTCGCGCCGCCCTGTCGATAGGAGCGCCGCCCGCCGCGGCCCGCGCCAAGGCCGAACGCATCGGCGCGCTGCTCGACGCCGCAGAACGGGCGCTGTCGCCGGAGAAAGCCAGCCCGGCCGCGGCATTCGCCGGCGCCTTCACAATTCTGCTCCGCGAAGGGCTTGAGGCCTTGCTCATCGTCGTCGCCATGGTGGCCTTTCTACGCAAGGCGGAGCGCCGCGATGTCCTCCCGTATGTCCATGCCGGGTGGATTTCCGCCCTCGGCGCCGGCGGTCTGACCTGGGCCGCCGCCACCTATCTGATCTCCATCAGCGGCGCGAGCCGGGAGCTGACCGAGGGTTTCGGGTCGTTGCTGTCGGCCGGGGTGTTGATCTCGGTCGGGGTCTGGATGCATGGCAAGGGCCAGGCGGACGCTTGGCAGAGTTACATCAAGGAGAAGCTTTCGGCGGCCCTGTCGCAGAGGTCGGCGTGGTTCCTGTTCCTGTTGGCCTTCGTGGTCGTCTATCGCGAGGTTTTCGAGACGATCCTGTTCTACGCGGCGCTCTGGAGCCAGGGGGGCCGCGTGGCGATGCTGTCAGGCGCCGGCGCCGCGGTGCTGGCGCTCGGTCTGATCGCCTGGGCGCTGCTCAGTTTCAGCAAGCGGCTTCCGATTTCCCAATTCTTCTCCTACAGCGCGATGCTGATCGCGGTCCTGGCCGTCGTCCTGGCCGGCAAAGGGGTTGCGGCTTTGCAGGAGGCGGGGCTCCTGGACATCCGGCCCCTCGCGGTGATCCCGCGCATCGAGGTCCTGGGGGTCTTCCCCACGTGGGAAGGATTGGCCGCTCAAGGCCTGACGGTGTGTGCGATCGTGATCGGCTTTTGGTTAGCCAGCCGCCGCGCCGTCGCCTGATCTAGGAGCGCCCACAGACCCGGCCACGGCCGGCGGAGTCCGGCCTCGCGTCTCGCCGGGCTGAGCCGCCGTCGAGGGACCGCTAGGCGATCAGCTCCTCCAGGGCGAGCAGGGCCAGAAAACCGACAAAGAAGGCCGAGGTGATCCAGACGTTGTCCGGTTTCTCGTGGGCCTCAACGAGCAGCTCTTCGGTGACGAGGTAGAGCAGCGCCATCAGGCCGAAGCTCAGGAACCCGGTGACGACAACCGCCGGAAGGAGATGAACCGGCGCGGCGATGACCGTGCCGAGCGGTAGGAGAAGCGCAAGCCCAACGGTGGCGGCGAAAACCTTCCACTTCGCCGAAACGATTTCCCCAAGCTCGGATGTTACGGTCAAACCGAGGAACAGGATCTCGAGGGACAGCGCGACGGTGAGGAGCAGGCCGGCCTTTTGGCCGCCGATGAAGGCCAGGCCCAGCACCAGGCCATCGATGAGAATGTCGATCCCCACCGCCGAAAGCAGGCCGAGCGGCCCCTTCGTTGTCTGCTCCAGCCGCTTGATCAGGAGCATCACCGCAACGCCTGCTGCACCCCCGATCAGGGTCGCCGCCGGTGATCCGCCGTGCATCACGTCGGGGAGGATCTCCCCGGCGGCCGCGGCGAACACGACGCCGGCGGCGAAGTGCTGGATGGCGCTCGTGAGCCCGGGGCCGGGCTGGCGCCAACTGGCGACGCCGGCGCCGAGACTTGCAGCCGCGACCGGCACGAGCGCGTAGAGCCACGCGCCCATCAGCCGCCCGCCTTCGCGCCGACGAGGTCGCCGCTAGACCACATGGTCCGGCTCAAGGTGGCAATCCAGGCGGCCGGTCTCGAATTGAATCGTGGCGTGGTCGATCTTGAACCGCGCCTTGAGCTGTTCGACGATGCGACCAGTGAGGTCGTCGTCGATCCGATCGCCCTCGCAGACCAAATGGACGGTCAGGGCGGTCGAGGTCGTGCTGAGGGGCCAGATGTGTAGATCATGGACATCGGTCACGCCCCCCAGCGCTTGCAAGTGGGCGTAGACGGCATCGCGAGAAATGCCGGAAGGCACTTCGTCGATCGCCAGCGCGACCGAATCCTTGAGCAGTCCCCAGGTGCCGAAGGCCACGACGGCCACCAGCAGAAGACTGACCACGGGATCGAGCCACAGCCAGCCCGTCAGCATCATCACCAAGCCGGCGACCACAACACCGGCGGAGATGCCCGCGTCCGACGCCATGTGCAGGAAGGCGCCGCGGATGTTGATGTCGCCCTTGCGGCCACGCATGAAGAGCAGCGCCGTCCCCCCGTTCACCGCGATTCCGATGGCGGCGACAATCATCACCGTCAGTCCCTGGACGGGCTCGGGGTGCGCGAAGCGCTGGACGGCTTCCCACCCGATAGCTCCGATCGCCACCAGGAGCAGGACCGCATTGGCAAGCGCGGCCAGGATCGACGTGCGGCCGTAGCCGTAAGTCCGTTTCGCGGTCGGCGCACGACGCGATAGCCACGCGGCGCCCCAGGCGAGCAGCAAGCCCGCGACGTCGCCGAGATTGTGCCCGGCGTCGGCAAGGAGCGCGAGGGAGTTGGAGATGATGCCGTAGGCCGCCTCCACAACGACGAAGCCGACATTGAGCGCCACGCCGATCGCGAAGGCGCGGTCGAAGTTGGCGGGCGCGTGGCTGTGGCCGTGACCCCCATGCGCGTGGCCCGAATGATCATGGCCGCTATGGTCATGATCGTGGGCCTCAGGGTGGGCGTGGTCGTGGGCGGGCATCAGCAGCTTCCTTGAATTCGGCGAACCTCGACCAACGCCGAGCAAACGGAAAGGTGTCGGCAGGGCCGCATCCCCTCCCCCATCTGAAGTGTGCTTCCTCTAGCGACTAGAGAATCAAGCCTCACTCGAAGGGAGCGGCCAGAGGACTTCGACCGCCTCCAGGGTGATCAACCCGATGTCGGGCAGGTCCGCGAGTGACCGTACGAAATCCCGCAGGCGGGCTTCGTCGTCGACGATCTCGATCACCAGCGACTGGTCATCTTCCAGAATATGGCGGGTGTGCCGATGCGCGGTGCGGCCGAAGCCGATCAGGGCTTGCAGGACGGTGGCGCCCGCCAGCCGGGCGTCCCGCGCGCGCGTCGCGACAACTTCGAAGACTTTTCGGTCGCCGAAGTAAGCGGCCTCGTCGGTGTAGACTCTCAACAGCTTGGCGGCTTGCGCCATGGTCGTTCTCCTAAGTGGGGGTTAAGCCCCGGCGCCGGGGCGCCGGGGCTTGGGCTCATTCAGCAGGTACGGCGGCCCCTTCGTCGGCGGGGCGGGCTTTGCGTCGCTCGCCGAAGCCCAGGACCACGCGGGTTATCGCCGGCAGCACCAGAAGGGTGAGGATGGTGGCGGTCACCAGACCGCCGATCACGACGGTGGCGAGCGGCTTTTGAACCTCCGCCCCGGTGCCGGTCGCCAGGGCCATCGGCACGAAGCCGATGGCGGGGACGAGTCCCGTCATGATCACCGGGCGAACCCGCTCGAAGGTCCCCTCGACGATCGCCCGGCTGAGCTCGATGCCCGCCTCCAGCCGCTGGCGGATGCTGGTCATGACGACCAGGCCGTTGAGCACGGCGACCCCTGACAGGCAGATAAAGCCAACCGCGGCCGACACCGAAAACGCGATGCCGGTGAGCGCCAGGGTGAACACTCCGCCGGCCAGGGCCAGCGGCACGGCGGTGAACACCGCGATCGCCCGGCCAAACCCGCCCAGCGCCAGATAGAGCAGCGCGAAGATGGCGGCGAAACAGATCGGGACGACGATCGCCAGTCGGTCGGACGCCGCCTTCAGGTTCTGGAATTGGCCGCCCCACTCCAGGAACGCGCCCGTCGGCAGGGCCACCGCCTCGACCTTGGGCTGGGCGTCACGGACAAACGAGCCGACGTCGCGACCGCGGACGTTGGCTTGGATCACGACGCGCCGCTTGCCGTTCTCGCGGCTGACCTGGTTCAGACCTTCGGTGAAGCGGAACTGCGCCACCTGGCTGAGCGGGATGGAGCGCCTGGCGTGACCGGCTTCTTCCGGCAGCATCACCGGCAGCGCGGCCAGGGCGTCGAGATTGCTGCGGCTGGCTTGCGACACCCGCACCACGACTGAGAAGCGCCGGTCACCTTCGAAGACCAGGCCGGCCTCACGGCCCCCCATGGCCGCCGAGACCGTATCAGCCACCTCCTCGACGGTCAGTCCGAACCGGGCGATGGCGGCGCGGTCAAAACTGACATCGAGGGTGGGTGAGCCGCTGGTCTGCTCGGCCTTGACGTCCGCCGCGCCCGGAATGGACTGGAGGGCCGCGACGATCTTGGCGGCTGCGGCGCTCATCTGGTCGAGATCGTCGCCGTAGAGCTTGATCGCCACGTCGCCCCGCACGCCAGCGATCAGTTCGTTGAACCTCAGCTGGATCGGTTGGCTGAGTTCATAGGCCTGCCCGATCTGGGCGTTAGCGGTGGCTTCCACCCGCCTCAGCACGTCGGCCTTGGTCTTGACGTCCTTGGGCCACTCTTGCTGGGGCTTCAGGATCACGAAGCCGTCGGAGATGTTCGGTGGCATGGGATCGGTGGCGACCTCCGCCGTGCCGGTCTTGGAAAACATGGTCTGGACTTCAGGCAGACGGGACACGGCCTGCTCGACCTTGCGCTGCATCACCAGCGATTGCTCCAGCGAGGTCGATGGAACGCGCTGGGAGGCGAGCGCCAGGTTCTTCTCGTCGAGCTGGGGAATGAACTCCTGGCCCAGCAGGGTGAAGACAAACCCGGCCAGGACAAAGACACCGGCGCCGGCGGCGATGAAGGGCCAGGGTCTGGCCACGGCCCTGTCCAGCACGGGCGCATAGGCCTGCTTGATCCGGGCGATCAGCCAAACCTCCTTTTCCGCGACCTTGCCGCGGATCAGGATGGCCAGCATCGCCGGCACGAACGTCAGCGACAGGATGAAGGCCGCGCCGAGGGCCAGCATGATGGTGATGGCCATCGGCGAGAAGGTCTTGCCCTCGACCCCGGTAAAGGTGAGTAGCGGCGCGAAGACCAGGAAGATGATCGCCTGACCGAAGACGGTCGGCTTGATCATCTCCTGGGTGGCCTGGACGGTCTCGCCCAGCCGCTCCCGGAGGGTCAGCAGCCGGCCCTCCTTGTGCTGGCGCTCGGCCAGCCGCCGCAGGCCGTTTTCGATGATGATCACGGCGCCGTCGACGATCAGGCCGAAGTCCAGGGCGCCCAGGCTCATCAGGTTGCCCGACACCTTCAGGCTGTTCATGCCGATGGCCATCATCAGGAAGGAAAACGGGATCACCAGCACCGCGATCAGGGCGGCGCGGATATTTCCCAGCAGCAGGAACAGGGCGATGGCGGTGAGGATCGCGCCCTCGGTGAGGTTGCGCTCCACTGTGGCGACGGTCGCATTGACGAGCTTCGACCGGTCCAGGGTCGGGGTGACCTTGATGCCCGGCGGGAGGGATTTCTCGATGCCCGTCAGCTTGTCGCCGACCGCCTTGGCGACGGTGCGGCTGTTTTCGCCGATCAGCATCAGCGTCGTGCCGATCACCACTTCATGGCCGTTGAGGCTGGCGCCACCGGTCCGAAGATCGCCGCCGATGCGGACGTTGGCGACGTCCTTCACCGCGACGGGTGTGCCGCCGCGGGTGGCGATTACCGCCTGGGCGATCTCGTCCAAGCTGCGGATGCGGGCGTCCGCGCGGACCAGATAGGCCTCGCCGCCCCGATCCAGGAAGTTGGCGCCCACCGACAGGTTGGCGGCCTCCAGCGCCTTGGCCAACTCGGAAAACGAGACGCCATAGGCGGCGAGCTTCACAGGATCCGGTTCGACCACGAACTGCTTCTCGTAGCCGCCGATGGAGTCGACGCCCGCGACGCCCCGGACGGTCTTCAGCTGAGGTCCGATGATCCAGTCCTGGACGGTGCGCAGGTAGGCGGCGCGCGACACGTCGTCGGCCAGTCGGTCACCCTCCGGCGTCAGGAAGCTGCCGTCAGACTGCCAGCCCGGCCTGCCATCGGTGACCTTCGCGCCCTTTCCGCCAGGGTTGGCGAAATCCACGGCATACATGAAGACCTCGCCCAGGCCCGTCGTGACCGGTCCGATCTGCGGCTGGACGCCGGGCGGCAGGCTATCGCGCGCCTGCGTCAGCCGTTCGCTGACCTGCTGGCGGGCGAAGTAGAGGTCGGTCCGCTCGCTGAACACGGCGGTGACCTGGGAAAACCCATTACGCGATAAGGACCGGGTGGTCTCCAGGCCGGGTATGCCGGCCAGCGCCGTCTCGATCGGGAAGGTCACCCGCTTTTCGATCTCGATGGGCGAGAGACCGGCGTCGATGCTGTTGATCTGCACCTGCTTGTTGGTGATGTCGGGCACGGCGTCGATCGGCAGCCTGGTGAGCTGCCAGGCGCCGAAGCCGGCGACGATGAGGACGAGGGCGAGCACCACCCAGCGGGCACGGACGCTGAGCGCCATGAGGTTGGCGATCATGGCTATTCCTCCTCGCCGGCGGACTTGCCGAGTTCGGCCTTGAGCAGGAAGGCGTTCTTCACCGCGATCGCTTGATTGGCTGTGAGACCCGCGATGATCTCGACGCGGCCCGCGCTGCGCCGACCGATCGTCACGGGCCGCGCCTCAAAGCCCTTCGGGGTCCGGACGAACACAGCATCATGACCGCCCACAGATTGGACCGCCTCGTCGGGCACGACGATCGCCGTTGAGGCCGCGACATTGCGCGGGAAGAGGCGCACGCGCACCGCCTGGCCCGGCTGTAAGGCCGTCGAGGTGACCTCCAGGACCGCGGTGGCGGCGCGGGTCTCGGAATTGAGGCCAGGGGTCACGGCCCGAACACGGGCCTCGATCGTCGCCCCGTCGGCCGCTTCGATCACCGCCCGGTCGCCAACGGCGATGCGCGATGTGTCCAACGCCCCAACGGACGCCTCGACCTGGACCAGCCTCGGGTCGGCCACGCGGAAGAGTTCGTTCTCCGGCTGCACGAAGGCGCCGAGGTTAGCCTGCATCACAGTGATACGGCCGTTGATCGGGCTCGTGACCATCACGCCCCGGCCGTCGGCCGTGACATTGGCTGCGCCCGCGCTGATCTGCGCCCGGCGCGCTTCGGCGCTGGCCGCTGCCGCCTCCGCCTCCGCCCGCTCGTAGTCGACGCGCGGCGAGACCCGCTGATCGTAGAGGGACTTCTCCCGCGCCAGATTGCGGCGCGCGAGCGTCTCCTTGGCGCCCGCTGTGGCGCGGTCGGCGGCGATCTGAGCGGCGTCGCGACTCTCGACCACGGCCAGGGCTTCGCCCTTACGCACGCTGTCGCCCAGCCGCTTGAAGATCCGGGTGACCGTGCCGGAGGCCCGGGCGGTTAGCACCGCCTCCCCGCCCGGCGCCGCGACGACGGACCCCTGGCTGAGAATTTCTGTGGCGAGGCCGCCGGCCGTGACCGGCTGAACGATGACTCCCGCCGAATGGATGGCTTCGGCCGTCATCGACAGCCCCGGATCGGATTCGGCTTTAGGCGCCTTTGCTTCAGCGGCTGGGGCGGCCGGTTTAGAAGTGCATTTGGCTAGGCCGAAACCGCCGCCGGCGGCGAGGAGGACGGCCAGCGCCACGCCTCCGAAGAGGCGTCGATTGTCTTGTCTCACGGTTGATCTCCGAACGGGGCGACGCCTTGCAGGCGTGCGAGCGCCGCCTCGGCGCCGAGGCGCTCCAGGCGGGCGTCAAGGGTCTGGGTGCGCGCCTCGGCGAGCGCCCGGCGGGCGTTGAGCACTTCGATCAAGGGCAGCTTGCCGCCCTCGTAGCCGACCCGGGAAAGCCGGTAGGCTTCCTCCGCCGTTGTCTCGCCTTCGCGGGCGGCGGCGATCCGGGCGAGCGCGGCCTGGGCGCGCGCGACGCCTGAACGACTCTCGGCTTCGGCCTCCAGTCGCGCGCGATTGAGGCGCGCTTCTGTGCCGGCCAACTCCGCCCGAGAGGCGGAGATATTGCCGCGGTTGCGATCAAAGATCGGGAATGGCACCGACACCCCGCCGATGACCGCGGTCGCATCCTCCCCGGCCAGGCGCCGGACACCGAACGATACGGTGACGTCCGGGGCCGCGCGGGTCCGTTCTACACTCACCCGCCGGGCTGCCGCCGTGCGGGCCGCCTCAGCCGCCAGGTAGGCGGGACTGGCCATGGGATCGGGGACCGCCGGCGCCTCCGGCCGATCGGCGTGCGCCAGCAGGCTTACGGGAATGGAGGTGATGGGCGTGACTGCGCCGGCCAGCACCGTCAATCTTCCGAAGGCGGCCTCCTTCGCCGAGCGGGCGGCTTCCAATCCCGCCCGCGCCGCCTGGACGGCTGTGGTGGCCTGAACAGCCCTCAGGTCAGCCTCCTTGCCGGCCTTGACCAGGGCGCTGGCGACCCGGGCGTCATCCTGCGCGAGACCGAGGGTTTCCTGGGCCAGCACAAGCCGGCGATCGGCCGCCTCCGCCTCCGCATAGGCCGACGCCAGGTCGAACCCGAAGGTGGCGACCGTCTCGGTGAAGCGCGCCTTGGCGGCGTCGATGCCCGCGCGCCCGGCCGCGATCCGCGCCGCGCGCTTACCGCCCAGTTCAAGCGGTTGGTCGACCTGGAAGGTGGTCTGACCGCCCAGTTGATCATAGGGCCGGGAACCGCCGAAGTTCTCCACCAGGACGGAGACGCTCGGGTTGGGGCGCGCTGCGGCTTGCTGCGCCAGGCCCTCGGCCTGATCCACCTCGGCGCGGCGTTCAGCCAGAGTTGGCGCGGACTGGGCCTGGCGAAGGAGTTCGGAGAACGGCGGGGCTGGATCAGCCAGCGCCGGCCCGGCGACAAGCGCATATACGCCCGCGCCGAGGAGGGCCGCGTGCAGCGGCCATCGGAGCTTGATGGACAAGGGATTCCTCTTGCGTTGTGACGAGACAGAGGCGCGCGGTTCGCGCGCAGTCAGCCGTCAAACGCGAGGGGGTCGTTCCGGTGTGGCGCCGGGGAGCGAGGGCGGGAACCGCTGTTCCGGGGCGTTCGAAGGCGCCTCCAGGAACGCCGTCATGACCTGCCGCACTGGCGGATTGTCGACGTAGACGCCGAAGTGATGGCAATGGCCGTGTGGGCAGATGTCGCCGGGATCGCCGCCCGTCTTGGCCGGCGTTGGCGCCGACGCCGCGTGAGCGGCGTCGATGTTTGCGAGTTGAGACCCCGCAATGGCGGCATCGTCCTGGCAGACGATGGCGTCGATCGAAGGGGCGGCGGCGAGCACGACGAGCAGGCAGGCGGCCACGAGGCCTCCCAAACGCCGCCACCATGTCGATCGTCCCATCATGTCGCTGTCTATAGAGGCGCGGAGCGAGAGTGGGAATGGATCGCGAAGACCGCGGGAGCGGGTTGCTTTGAAGCCCGCAGTTCCTGGCGCGCCTGCACCGTGATCTGCCAGGCCGAACGCAAGAAGACAGCGGCCAACCCCACGCCGACGAGGAGATCGGGCCAGCGCGACCCGGTCAGGCCGACGGCCAATCCTGTCGCGGCCACCGCGAGGCATTGGACAAGGTCGTTGCGCGTGCAGAGCCAGACGGATCGGACGTTGGCGTCTCCGTCGCGATATTTCACCAGCAGCAACGCCGCGATGAGGTTCGCGGCCACGCCGAAGAGCCCAAGGCCAGAGATCGCCGTCGCATTGGGAACAGCGCCCGCGACCGCCCGCCAGATGGCGAACCCGAGGATGCCGCTCGCCATCAGGACCAGGCTCGCGCTTTTGATCAGGGCGGCGTTGGAACGAACCCGAACGCTGCGCCCGATGGCCCAAAGGCTGAGCGCGTAGGTCGCGGCATCGGCGGCGAAATCCAAGGTGTTGGCGGCGAGCGACGCCGACCGGGCGAGCCAGCCGCCCACCGCCACCACGCCGAAGCCCACGACGTTGAGGACGATCACCCAGGCCAACGCGCGCCGATAGGCCGGGGAGGCCCCGTCGAAGACGACCGTCTGGCCGCAACAGCCCGTGGCGCCAGAGGCCTGGTCTGAGTCTGACGAACAGGACGACATGCGACGAAGATGCATCCTCTAGTCGCTAGAGGATCAAGCGCCTATCTTCAGGGATCGAAGCGGAGGTCTTCATGTCAGCGCTATCCATCGGCAAGTTGGCGAAGGCCGCCGACGTCAAGGTCCCGACGATCCGGTTCTACGAACAGATCGGGCTGCTGCCCGCGCCGGACCGCACGCAGAGCGACCGGCGGACCTACGAACAGCCGGCGGTACGCCGCCTCGCCTTCGTCAAACATGCCCGCCAGTTGGGCTTCGGCATTGACGCCATCCGCACCTTGCTCGATCTTGCCGACCATCCCGAGCGCGCCTGCGGCGACGCCAACGCGCTGGCCGAGGAGCAGCTGGCGGCGGTCGAAGCCAAGATCGCCCAACTCGACGCCTTGCGCATCGAACTGAAGCGGATGGTGGGCGCCAACTGTAGCGGACCGGCCGCCGACTGCCGGGTTATCGAGGCCCTTGGCGACCACGGCCAGTGCGCCCAGGATCACCTCGACCCGGCCCGGGTGGTGCCCGTTTGACGGCTCTCGCGCCTGCCACCTGTCGTCACGCCGGCCCCGCGGACCGCTCAGATCGGGCCGTCGCCATCGCCCTCTCCCAGGCGGAAGCCGCTTGCCTGCGGGCCGGCGAGCGGTGGACGGCGCCCCGTCGCCGGACCTACGAACTGCTGGCGAAAGCGGGTCGGCCCGTGAAGGCCTACGACCTGATCGCGGCGTTCGGGCCGACGCGTCGGTCCGCCAAGCCGCCGACGGTTTACCGCGCTCTCGATTTCCTGGAATCGCTCGGTCTGGTCCACCGTGTGACCGGCCTCAGCGCCTTCATCGCCTGCCAAAAGACGACAGGCCTTCATCGCGCTGAGTTCCTGATCTGCGATTGTTGCGGGTGCGCAGATGAGATGGAGTTTGGCGCCGGCCGACTCCTGGAGACCGTCGCCAAGCCGCACGGTTTCCAAGTCGAGCGGATCTTGCTTGAAGTCCACGGCCTCTGCCCGGCGTGCCAAGGCTGAATGCTGGCCATCGACTAGTTGAGGATTGCGGCGTAGCTTTCACGTGATTATGCGGCACGTTCTCGCCCTTCTGGCCGTCTTGGCCCTCCTTGTCAGCCCGGTGACCGCCGCGGCGGCGCAGGTGGCGTGCGCACAATCCGATTCAACGTCTGTGGCCGGCGTGGACATGACGGGCATGCCCGGGATGGATCAGCCCGGAGTTCAGCAGCCTTCCTCAGATCCCTGCTGCGATCACAGCAACAAGCATCCCATGGACCAGAAAAGTTGCGCCCTGGCCTGCGCCACCTCGTGCGCCGTTAGCGCAGTGCTTCCCGGCCCCTTCCTGGGCTCCGTGCTGGTGTTTTCCACCGCAGAGCTGACACCTGCGCGCTCGGCTGCCTCACAAGCCTACGAGCCTGCAGGGCTCCTACGACCTCCCAGATCGATGGCGTAAGGCCGTCGGCGTTCGCGCCGACGGGCCTTTAGACGCGAGTCCACGACACCGCTGGCTGAGCTTCTGGCTCAGCGCTCGGTTTGTCGGATTGACCGCGATCCCTAGCCGCGCCTCGCGGCCACCCCATCGATTCAACGGACCGCCGTGTCCGACGGAAGCCCCTCATGCGCTCTGCCTGGTCTCTCACCCTGCTCGCGGTGTTCGCCAATACCGCCCATGCCGCCCCCCTCACCTATTCGGCGGCGCTGAAGATCGCCGAGGTGTCCGCGCCTGTCCTTCAGGCGCGAGCCGCCGACATCCGAGCGGCGCGGTCGTCCGCGATCGCGGCGGGGCGCCTGCCCGATCCGAAGCTGGCCTTTGGGGTCGAAGGCTTTCCGGTGTCCGGCCCGAACGCCGGTCGGCCGGAACGGGACGACTTCAGCGACGTGCGGGTGGGCGTGATGCAGGACGTGCCGAATGGCGCCAAGCGACGCTCAGCCCGTGAGCGCGCGGCGGCCGACATCGGCGCGGCGCAGACCAGCCAGATCGCCCAGGCCCGCGAGGTGCGCCTGAACACGGCCCTGGCCTGGATCGACCTCTTCTATGCGGAGCGCCGGCTCGCCGCGCTCGACGACATCGACAAGGCGCTGGCCCCGCTGCGCGACGCCGCGCCGTCGCAACTCGCCTCCGGCGCCATGCGGGCGGCCCAGACGCTGGAGCCCGAGCAGCTGACCGCCGTGCTGGGTGACCGGCGCGCTGACCTGGTCGCGGCCGTGGCCAAGGCGCGCTCGGAACTGGGGCGCTGGACCGGCGATCCTGACGCCGAGGTCGCCGGAGATCCACCGGGCTTCCCGATCGACGCCGCGGCGCTGCATGCGGGGCTCGATCGGCTCCCGGCGCTCGCCGTCTACGACGCCATGGGGCGCCAGGCGGACGCTGACGTCGATGCCGCCAAGGCCGACAAGCACTCCGACTGGGGGTGGGAGCTGGCCTACCAGCACCGCGACCCTCGGTTTGGCGACATGGTGATGCTCCAGGCGACCGTCAGCCTGCCGCTGTTCGCGTCCACCCGTCAGGATCCGATCATCGCGGCCCGCACGGAGACGGCCGGCCGGGTGAGGATCGAGCGCGAGGCGGCGCGGCGCGAACTCCTGGCCTCGCTGGATGCGGGCCTCGCCGACCACGCCATGCACCACGACCGTCTGCACCGGGCGCTTGAGACCCTGGTGCCGCTCGCCCAGCGCCGCGCCGACCTGGAAACCGCCGGGTACGCGGCCGGGACCGCGACCCTGTCGGACGTGCTGCAAGCCTTCCTCGCGCTGGCCGAAGCCCGCATCGACGCCATCAACCGAGACGCCGATGTCGCGCGCGACGGCGCCCGCATTGTCCTGACCTACGGAAGCGACGCCCAATGACCGCCCCCTCCCTGTCACCCGCGCGGCTCGTGTTCGCCGGGGCTTCCATCGCGGTGCTCGCAGCGGCCGGCGGCTACGGCGTCGCTCACTTTCAGAGGCCCAAGTCTTCGGCGCCGATGGCCGCGAGCGCGCCCAGCAGCAAGCCGCTTTACTGGTACGACCCGATGGTCCCGGCCCAGCATTTCGACAAGCCGGGCAAGTCGCCGTTCATGGATATGCAGCTGGTTCCCCGCTACGCGGCGGACGGGGCTGCCGGCCAGGCGCCCGGCGTGCAGATCAGTCCAGCCACGACCCAGAGCCTGGGCGTGCGGCTGGCGGCGGTGCAGCGCGGGGCGTTCGCGCAAAGCCTCGACGCCACGGGGGTCCTGGACTTCAACCAACGCGAGGTGGCCATCGTGCAGGCCCGCGCGGCCGGGTTCGTCCAGCGGGTTTATGCCAGGGCCCCCGGAGATGTCGTCGGCGCGGGGGCGCCGATCGCCGACTTGCTGGTTCCGAGCTGGGGCGGCGCCCAGGCCGAGTACCTGGCCATTCGCGGCTCCGGCAACCCCGCCCTGGAAGCTGCCGCGCGCCAGCGACTGCGACTGCTCGGTATGCCGGACAGCCTCATCGAGGCCGTGGCGCGTGATGGCCGGGCGCGGACGGTCGTCACCATCTCCACGCCGCAAGGCGGCGCCATCCAGACGCTGGACGTGCGGCAGGGCATGACCGTGAGCATGGGTCAGACCCTCGCCCAGGTCTCCGGGTTGGGGACGGTCTGGCTGAACGCCGCCGTGCCGGAGGCGATGGGCGGACAGGTGAAGGTCGGACAGACCGCCCGCGCGGAGCTCGCGGCCTTTCCGGGCGAGGCGTTCACCGGCCGGGTGACCGCGATTCTGCCGACCACCCAGATCGATAGCCACACCCTGCAGGTCCGAGTCGAGCTGGCGAACCGGGGGGGGCGGTTGCACCCAGGCATGTTCGCCACCGTTCACCTGAGCGGCGCGGCCCATCCGGCGCTGTTCGTGCCCTCCGAGGCGGTGATCCGCACCGGCAAGCGGACCCTGGTGATGCTCGCCGCTGACGGTGGCCGCTACCAGCCCGTGGAGGTCCAGGTCGGCCGTGAGGATGGCGATCGGACCGAGATCCTGTCGGGCCTCGACGAGGGGCAGAAGGTGGTCGCGTCCGGCCAGTTCCTGATCGATTCCGAGGCCAGTCTGGCCGGCGTGCAGGCCCGGCTCCTTGCCGCTTCCCCGGCGATGGCCATGCCGCCTGCTCCGGTCACCAAGTCGGCGCTCTATGAGACCCGCGCGCGCATCGAGGCGCTGACCGCGGAGTCCATCACCCTAAGTCACGAGCCCGTTCCGGCGATCGGCTGGCCGGCCATGACCATGACCTTCAAGCTCGGCTCGCCCGGCCTGGCCAAGGCCGCGAAGGTGGGTGACCAGGTCAGTTTCGGGTTCGAGCAGAAGCCCGAGGGACCGGTCATTCGTCGTCTTAGCCCGGTGGCCGGCCGATGATCGCCGCCCTCATCCGCTGGTCGGTCAAGAACCGTATCTTCGTGGTCATCGGCGCCTTGGCTTTGCTGGCCGCTGGCGTGGTGGCCGTGCGCTCGACGCCGGTCGATGCGCTGCCGGACCTCTCGGACGTGCAGGTGATCATCCGCACGCCCTACGCCGGCCAAGCCCCGCAGATCGTCGAGAACCAGGTCACCTATCCGCTGGCGACCACCATGCTATCGGTCCCCGGCGCCAAGACCGTGCGCGGCTATTCCTTCTTTGGCGACAGCTTCGTGTACGTCCTGTTCGAGGACGGGACGGATCTCTACTGGGCTCGCTCGCGGGTGCTGGAATACCTCAACCAGGTCCAGAGCCGGATGCCGGCAGGCGCCAAGCCGGCGCTGGGGCCGGACGCGACGGGCGTCGGCTGGGTCTATGAATACGCCCTGGTCGACCGCAGCGGCCATCACGACCTGTCGGAGTTGCGGTCCCTGCAGGACTGGTTCCTGCGCTATGAGCTGAAGACCCTGCCCGGGGTCGCCGAGGTCGCTTCCATCGGCGGCATGGTCAAGCAGTACCAGGTGGTGCTCGACCCGGTGAAGCTGGCAGCCTACGGCGTCACCCATCAGCAGGTGGTCGCCGCGATCCAGGCCGCCAATTCGGAGACCGGCGGCTCGGTTCTGGAGCTGGCCGAAGCGGAATACATGGTCCGCGCCACCGGCTACCTGAAGACGCTGGACGACTTCCGCGCCATCCCACTGAAGACCGCGGCCGGCGGGGTGCCGGTGCGCCTGGGCGACGTGGCGACCATCCAGATCGGACCGGAGATGCGCCGAGGCGTGGCCGAGCTGAACGGCCAGGGCGAGGTAGCCGGGGGCGTCGTGATCCTGCGCTCCGGCAAGAACGCCCGCGAAACCATCGCGGCGGTGAAGGACAGGCTGGCTGATCTGAAGAAGAGCTTGCCCGCCGGCGTCGAGATCGTGCCGACCTATGATCGATCGCAACTCATCGACCGCTCGATCGGCAATCTGCGCGAGAAGCTGATCGAAGAGTTCATTGTCGTCGCCCTGGTCTGCGCGCTCTTCCTTGGGCACGTCCGCTCGGCGCTGGTGGCGATCCTGACCCTGCCGCTGGGACTGGCCTTCGCCTTCCTCGTGATGCGGATGCAGGGGGTCAACGCCAACATCATGTCGCTGAGCGGCATCGCCATCGCCATCGGGGCGATGGTCGACGCCGCTGTGGTGATGATCGAGAACGCGCACAAGAAGATCGAGCGCTGGGAGCATGAGCATCCGGGAGAAGCCCTAAGGGGCGAGCAGCGCTGGAGGGTGATCACCGACGCGGCGGCCGAGGTGGGGCCGGCGCTGTTCCTCAGCTTGATCATCATCACCCTGAGCTTCGTGCCGGTGTTCTCCCTACAGGGTCAGGAGGGGCGCCTGTTTGCCCCGCTGGCCTTCACCAAGAGCTACGCCATGGCCGGTGCGGCGATCCTGTCAGTCACCCTGGTGCCGGTGCTGATGGGTTGGCTGATCCGGGGCCGCATCCCGGCTGAGAACAGGAACCCGATCAACCGCGTCCTCGCGGCGCTCTACAAGCCCATGCTCGACTGGGTGATGCTGCGGCCGAAAACGACCCTGGTCATCGCCGCCCTTATCTTCGCCACCACGGCCTGGCCGCTGACCCGGCTCGGCGGCGAATTCATGCCGCAGATCAATGAGGGCGACCTGCTCTACATGCCCTCGGCTCTACCCGGCCTTTCCGTGGCGAAGGCATCGCAGCTGCTGCAGCAGACCGACCGGCTGATCAAGACCGTGCCGGAGGTGGAAACCGTGTTCGGCAAGGCCGGGCGCGCCGAGACCGCCACCGATCCGGCGCCGCTGGAGATGTTCGAGACTACCATCCAGTTCAAGCCGCAGAGCCAGTGGCGGCCGGGCATGACCCCGGAGAAGCTGGTCGAGGAGTTGGATCGGACAGTGAAGGTCCCCGGCCTCGCCAATGTCTGGGTGCCACCCATCCGCAACCGCATCGACATGCTGGCGACCGGCATCAAGAGCCCGATCGGGGTCAAGGTCTCTGGGTCGAACCTGGCTGACCTGGACCGCATCGCGCATGACGTGGAGACGGTCGCCAAGGGCGTGCCCGGCGTCAGCTCGGCCCTGGCCGAGCGTCTGACTGGGGGCCGGTACGTCGACGTGGACATCGATCGCGCCGCCGCCGCCCGCTACGGGCTCAACATCGCCGATGTGCAGGCCATTGTCTCCGGCGCGATCGGCGGCGACAACGTCGGGCAGACCGTCGAAGGCCTCGCCCGCTACCCCATCAGTGTCCGCTATCCGCGCGAACTGAGGGACAGCCTGGAAGGCCTGCGGGCGCTGCCGATCCTCACGCCGGGCGGCCAGCAGATCACGCTCGGCACCGTGGCGAAGCTGCAGATCGCCGAAGGCCCGCCGATGCTGAAGACCGAGAACGGGCGGCCTTCGACCTGGGTCTATGTCGATGTGCGGGGCCGCGACCTGGCCTCCGTCGTCGGTGACCTTCAGCGCGCCGTGGCGAAGGATGTGAAGCTCTCGCCCGGCGTCTCGATCGCCTATTCCGGCCAGTTCGAATACCTGCAGCGCGCTGTCGAGCGGCTGAAGCTTGTGGTGCCGGCCACGCTGCTGATCATCTTCGTGCTGCTCTACGTCACCTTCGGCCGGTTCGATGAGGCCGCCCTGATCATGGGCACCCTGCCTTTTGCCCTGACCGGCGGCATCTGGACCCTCTACTGGCTGGGCTTCCACCAGTCGGTCGCCACAGGCGTCGGATTCATCGCGCTCGCCGGCGTCTCTGCCGAGTTCGGAGTGGTGATGCTGATCTATCTGAAGGACGCCCTGGCCGATCGCGGGGAAGACCCGACCGACGCCGAGGTCGAGGCGGCGGTCCGTGAGGGCGCCCTGATGCGCGTGCGGCCCAAAGCCATGACCGTTGCGGTTATCCTGGCTGGCCTGCTGCCGATCCTGCTCGGCCATGGAACGGGTTCGGAGGTTATGAGCCGGATCGCCGCGCCCATGATCGGCGGGATGCTGACCGCCCCTCTCCTCTCCATGCTCGTCGTGCCCGCAGCCTACCTGCTGCTGCGCCGGCGCCGACAGACCCGTTCCACACCCGCCTCTCAGACCCAAAGGAGATCATCATGAGAGCTATCGCCTACGCCATCATCGGCGCCCTCGTCCTCACAGCCACCGGCGCCGCGGCGGCCGACGACATGGCCAACATGAAAGGCATGACCGCTGCACCCGCAGGCAAGCAAGGCCAGGGAACCGGCGTCATCAAGGCTATCGACACCAAGGCCGGAACCCTCACCATCCAGCACGGCCCGATCCCGGCCGTCTCCTGGCCCGCGATGACCATGACCTTCAAGGCGACGCCGCCAGCCTTGCTGACCGGGCTGAAGGTCGGCGAGACCATTGGCTTCGACACCACGGTCCGGGGCATGGCGGCGGAGGTCACTGCGGTGCGTCCTAAATAGCATCCGCCCGAGGCGGCGGGCCGACTCCCAGCGGGCCCGTCGCCGATCGCCGCAGCGCTTGAGGGGCGGGGTTCAGCCGGCGCGTATCCAGCTTAGGGACAATGATCAACCTGAGGAAAAGCCCAATGTTCAATCGCAAGACTCTCTCTGCCGCCATGGCCCTCGGCGCCGTGGCGCTGCTATCCGCCACCCAGGCCTCTGCTCACGCGTCGCTGGTCAAGTCCGACCCTGCCGCCAACGCGACCGTGGCAGCCCCGAAGGCGATCACCCTGACCTTCGACGAAGAAGTCACGCCCGCCTTCACCGGCTTCGACGTGATGATGGGCGGCACCATGAAGATGCCGGTCAAGACCACTGTCTCCAAGGACAAGAAGACCGTCACGGGGGTCTTCAGCGGTCCGGTGATGGCGGGCGCCTACAAGATTTCCTGGCATGCGGCGGCGGCCGACGACGGACACAAATCGACCGGTGTGCTGGCCTTCACGGTAAAGTAGCCGGGTGTTCGACCTTGCGGTCATCATCCTCAGGTGGGTCCAGATGACAGGAGCGATGATCCTCTTCGGATCATCGCTCTTCTTCCTCTACGCCCTTCCAAAGAACGGTCCGGCCTCAGCCCTTGAGCAGCGTTGGGCCCGTCCGCTGCTGCTCAAGAGCGCCGCGGCGATTTTCGTGGCATGCGTCGCGGGCTTCCTGGCTCAAACCATAGTCCTCGCAGGCTCCCTCCAGGACGGGCTTCAAGTCGATGCGCTGAACGCCGCGCTCACCGGCATGAGTTTCGGCAAATCCAGCCTCGTGCGGGCGATCACCGCCGGCCTGTTCATCGGCGCTTTCGCGCTCGCTGGGCCTGGTCGGCGCGGGTGGTGGATCGCCACCCTGGCCGGCGGGGTCATTTGCATGAGCTTCGCGTGGATGGGTCATGGCGCGGCGACTAAGGGGGCCGCGGGTCTGGTTCACGTCTCCAGCGATATCCTGCACACCTTTGCCGCCAGCGTCTGGATCGGCGCGCTCGTGGTGTTCCTGATCCTTTTGGCGTCCGACGGCCGAGACGCCGACTTGGGCCGGCGAACAGCGTTGCATGAGGCGCTGCACGGTTTTGCTGGCGTTGGCTCGGGCCTCGTGGCGGTGCTGGTGGCGACGGGCCTGATCAACAGCTGGTTCGTGGTCGGCCTGGCTGGCCTTCCTCGGATGTGGACCACGACCTATGGCCAGCTCCTCACCGTCAAACTCGTGCTTTTTGGCGTGATGCTCGCCCTGGCGGCGGCCAATCGCTTTCATCTTACGCCGCGTCTTGGTGCGGCTCTCCCCGAGCACGGCCCGGCGACAGGTGCTGTCGCCGCCCTCCGCGGGAGCCTGATTTGGGAGACCGGGCTTTCCGTCGTCGTGCTCGGCCTCGTCGCCTGGTTCGGGATGTTAACGCCCCCGTCGGCGTCCTGACTGCGGACCGGGGCGACAGGCCCCGACGGCTAAAACCAGGCGCGGATGCCGGCGACGAAGGTCGCGCCCCCGATGTCTTCACCCCGCGCCCGGGCATAGTCGGCGGTCTTGCCGACCTTGCGATCCCAGGAGACGCCAATGTAAGGCGCAAATTCACGCTTGATCTCGTAGCGCAGGCGAAGGCCGAGCTCCGCGTTTGAAAGGCCGGATCCCGTGCGGGTGTCGGCCGTGTCCTGCGCCGCGAAGTTCAGTTCCGCGCGCGGCTGCAGGATCCATCTCTGGGTGAGGCGCAGGTCATAGGTGCTTTCCAACCGGCCCAGCAATTCGCCCTTGGTCGACAGAAACAGAGCGCCCGAAACGTCGAACCAATAGGGCGCGAGGCCCTGAAAGCCCACGGTGGCATAGGTGCGGGCGTGCGGCGAGACATCCTGGCGGATGCCGGCCTGAACGTCGAAATAGGGTCCGATGGCGTGCGAATAGAGCGCCTGCGCTTCGGCGGCGCCGAGCCCGTTTCGCCGGCTGCCATCGCCTTCGCTCTTGACGACAAATCGGTTGATGTCGCCGCCGATCCAGCCCTCGCCGTCCCAGCGGTATCCGCCGCCGCCGGGCGCCGATTGGTATTCCGCCAGGTTGGCCATCACCATGGAGACCGTGGACCCGCCGTGCTCCTCGCGCAGCTGCTTGCGGGCGGAGGCCATGGCGGCGGGGTCGTAGAAGCGATCCGCGGCATGGTCCAGGGCTGGCGGCGGCGGTGGGCCGCGGGGAATTTCAGGCTCAGCGACCTCGGCCGTCCCCTCCCCGGCGCCCGATCCAGCCGCCGGCATCGCCATGCCCTTCATTCCGGGCATGTTCGCCATGGCGTCCGGCGCCGCCTGTGCCGCCGGCGTGGTCATCCCCGGCATGGCGCCGGAAGGGGCCATCTTCATCCCGGGCATTTTGGCCATGTCGTGGTCGCCGGCGTGGTCTGACGGCATCGTCATGCCAGCCATCCCGGGCATGGCCTCCATCGGGGCCGCCGGCGCGGGCGCCGCGGTCCTATGCTTGGGCTTTTTCGCGTGAGCTTTGGGGGCGGGCATAGCGGGCGCTTTTGCGGCGGGCTTCGGCATGGTCATCCCGGGCATGTTGGGATCCATGGGCTGGGCCAGGGCCGGAAACGCCAGGGCGAGCGGCGCAAGCGCGATCAGGGCGAGCCGGTTCATGCGGCGGCTCCCGCGAGGGGCCGGACACTGAACACCTGAAACATGCCTCCGTGCATGTGGTAGAGCATGTGGCAGTGGAACGCCCAGTCGCCGGGCGTGGCGGTGAAGTCGAAGGCCACCTTGCCGCCTGGCAGGACGTTCACCGTGTGCTTCCGGGGATGGAAGCCTTTAGGCCCATGGACCAGTTCGAAGAAGTGCCCGTGCAGGTGGATCGGGTGGGTCATCATGGTGTCGTTGATGAGGTTGACCCGCACCCGTTCGCCCTTCTCGAAGGTATAGGGCTTGGTCGTGTCGCTGAACTTCTCGCCGTCGAAGCCCCAGATGAACCGCTCCATGTTGCCGGTCAGATGGATATCCATCATTCGGGTGGGGGTGCGCGGATCCGGGTTCGGCTCCAGCGCGACAAGGTCCGTGTAGACCAGCACCCGGTGGCCGACGCTTTCCAGCCCCTGTCCAGGTTCGCCGGTGCGATCCATGGGCATCGGTGCGATGGTCTGCACGCCCGGCCCCATCTTGACGCCAGGCGCGTTCTGGCCGTCGCGCATCGACATCTTCATGCCGCCCATATCGCCCATGGCGTCGGAGCCGCGGGGCTTGGGCGCGGCCGTGCCCGGACCGGCCGAGGCCATTCCAGCCATTCCGGCCATGCCCGCCATGGCCCCATGACCCATGGCGGCTTGATCCATGCCGGGCATGGCGCCGGGCTGGTCGCCGGCGCCCGGCTTCGCGCCGCCCATGTTCATGGATGACATATCCATGCCCATGTCCTTCATGGTCGCCAGTGGGCGTTCGCGCAGGGCTGGAACCGCAGCGACCATGCCGGCTCGGGGGGCGAGCGTCGCCCTGGCCATGCCTGAGCGATCGACCGCTTCGGCGACCAGGGTGAAGGCCCGGTCCTCGGTGGGCTGGATGATAACGTCGTAGGTCTCGGCGTTGCCAATCTGGAATTCCTCGACCTCGACGGGGCGCACCAGCTGACCGTCAGCGGCGACGACCGTGAGCTTCAGGCCGGGAATGCGGACATTGAACTCCATCTGTGAGGCGGAGTTGATGAACCGAAGCCGCACGCGCTCGCCGGGCTTGAACAGGCCGGTCCAGTTGTCCTGCGGACCGTGGCCGTTGATGAGGAACTTCAGGGCCGCGCCGGTGACATCGGAGATGTCGGTCGGGTCCATACGCATCTTGGCCCATTGGGCCCGCTCTTTGAGCGTCTGGTCCTGGCCGGCGAGCAGCGAGGCGACGGTCTCCTTCTGATAGTTGAAGACACCCGCCTGCTGCTTCATCCGCTCGAAGATCATGTGCGGGTGCATGAAGCTGTAGTCGGACAGCACGACCACATGCTCGCGATCGTACAGAACGGGATCTTCGCCTTCCGGATCGATGACGATCGGGCCGTAATGGCCCTCCTGCTCCTGCAGGCCGGAGTGGCTGTGGTACCAGTAGGTGCCCGACTGAATGATCGGGAATTCATAGACGAAGGTCGTGCCGGGCTTGATGCCGGGGAACGTCACGCCGGGGACCCCGTCCATCTGGAAGGGCACCAGCACGCCGTGCCAATGGACCGAGGTATCTTCCTCGAGCTCGTTCCGCACCGACAGCCTGACCCTTTGCCCCTGTTTCAGGCGTAGCAGCGGGCCGGGCACAGTGCCGTTGATGGTCACCGCGTGCCCAGCGCGTCCGTCGACCATGAGATGGGCATGGGAAATCGCCAGGTCGATGTTGGGCCCGGTGAGCGTTGGCAAAGCCGGCGCGAGACCCGGCGTCGCGCTTTGCGCCCAGCTCGGCAGCAGCGTGCTCACGGCGAGGCCGCCACCCATAAGGCTGGCGGCGCGGAGCAACTGGCGCCGGTCGAAGTCTTTCATGTCGAGTCCCAAGCGAAGCGGCGGCGCGCATCGTGGCGCGCAGCGTCTCAAGGGATACGCGCCACGTTCGCCCCGGCCCTCACCGCGTTTTCATCGCTCTCGGCAGCGACTGCAGAATTGCCACGGTGCGCCCCTCATGGACGACGCCGGCCGTCGCGCAGTCTTTGCCCGGCTGGGACATGATCTCCAACATCGCCCCCCGCCAGGTCGGTGAGGATCGGGCAATCTGGCCGCTCGTCGCCTGCGCAACCCCGAGAGAGCGCCTTTAGGGTGTCGGTCATGGCCTGCATCTCCGCGATGCGGGCCTCCAGGTCGGCGACGTGCCCATCGGCGATGGCCTTCACCTCGCGGCTTGGACGGACCCGGTCGCGCCAAAGCGCCAGCAGGTCCGTGATCTCCGGAACGGAAAAGCCCAACGAGCGCGCCCGCTTGATGAACCGCAGGTCGTAGACGTCGCGGTCGCTGAAGTTGCGATAGTTGCTGCCGGTCCGCGACGCGGGCCGAATAAGCGCGATCTGCTCATAGTAGCGGATCATCTTAGCCGACACGCCCGAGGCGCTGGCGGCCTCTCCGATATTCATGACGTGTCTCGTGGCCTGCGGGCGGTGAAATGTTGTCCCACCTGGGATACGCGCCGCAGGCGCCGCGTCCCTTGCCTCGGCGCCCATCGGGCGTCTCGCCCTACCGGTCAGCGCCGCCGACGCGCTGCTGTAGGGTTTGGGCCGCTGAGCAACGTATACCGAAGTAGGGGCGCGAAGGATTTTGCAGATGAGCGATCGATTGGATGATCTGGTCGGCCGGTTGGCGGGGTCCCCGCTCGATCGTCCGCTCGACGGGTTCGAAGCTGAGGTCGGACGCAGCATCGCGCGGCGGCGGCGCGACATGCGGGACGCCGTCACGCTGGCGCCGGTCCGGGTCGCCTCCCTCGGCTTGGCGCTGGCGATGGGGGTCACCGCCGGGGGCGCCGCGGCGACCGCAGCGCTTCTGAACCCTCAACCTCTCAGCGTCTTCTCGTCCTCCGCCCATCTCGCCCCGTCGAACCTGCTGGAAGGCGGCGAGTGACGATGGTTCGCAGCATTGTCCTGACCCTGGTGCTTTCGGTCGTCGTCGCGGCGTTCGGCGCCTGGGGTGGCGCGGAATACGTGATCCATCGCCTGCAGCGACCGACGCCGCTCCACCAGCTGGTCCATCAGAAGCTCCACCTGTCGACTGAGCAGCAAGGCCGGATAGCCGGTATCGAGCGCGATCACGCCACCCGGCAGACGGCGCTCGAGGCGGAGATGCGCGCCGCCAACGCCGATCTCGCCCAGGCTTTCCAACAGGATCACGCCTACACGCCCAAGGTCCAGGCGGCCATCGACCGGTTTCACGCCGCCATGGGGGCGCTGCAGAAGGAAACCATGATGCATGTGCTGGCGATGCGATCCGTTCTGACGCCGGCGCAAGCCGCGCAGTTCGACGAGACGGTCGTCAAAGCGCTGAACACAGAGCCGATGTGAGCGGGGGGGACGAGGCGTCGGACACCGTCCTCGCACGCCTCGCCGCGGCCGGGGACGACCAGGCTTTCGAGCGCCTGGTGCGCCGCCACAAGGAGGGGGTCTACCGGCTGCTGCGTCGCTACACCGCCGATCCCGAAGAGGCTTATGAGGCCGCGCACGAAGCCTTCATCGCCGCCTGGAAGGCGCTGGGGCGATATGATCAAGGCCGCCCCTTCCTGCCCTGGCTGCAGACCATCGCCATCAACAAGGCCCGTGACCGAGGCCGCCGCCTGGTGGTGCGGCGGCTGCTGCTTGGCGCCTCGGGCCTGGACGAGGAAGCGATGTCCGTCGTCGATCCGGGGGCGCCGGCCGACCAGACGGCGATCGACCACCAACTGGCGCGTCGTCTCGACAAGATCATCGGACAACTCCCTACCGCTCTAAAGGAAGCCCTGCTGCTCACCGCGTTTGAGGGCTATTCCCAAGAGGAGGCCGGCCGGATGCTCGGGGTGTCGACCAAGACGATCGAAACGCGGATCTATCGGGCCCGCAAGCTCCTGGCCCAACGTCTCGACGACGATATGCGACCGTCGGCCAGGTGAAGCGTCCGGCATCATGACCTCTCAGCGGCAAGGCGGCTCGGCGCGACCACGGGTCCCAATAGACGGGCGGGCTTCCTGTGAACGTCTCGCGCGTTCTCTTCGCAGGCCAACCCTTGACCTTCCCATGATGGGAAGCCCTATCCCACCAGGCGAAGCCATTCCCATAGGGAGACAATCGATGGTTCGCTTGAATATTGAAGACATGCACTGCGGCGGCTGCGCGGGGTCCGTGACAAGGGCCATCCAGTCGCAAGATCCCCGAGCGCAGATCCGCATCAACCGCGCGGCTCGGACGGTTGAAGCCGACACAGAGGTCGAGGCGGGGCTGATCATGATCGCAATCAAGGACGTCGGCTTTTCCGCGACCCTGCTCTGACGGGCGCGCCGCTGTGTTGCGTCGCTGCGGGCTACAGCCCCTGGGACGCGTAGACCTTTAGAGAGCCGCTGCGCCGGCTAGGCCGCGGCTCAGACCGCCCGAGGTATTCCATGTCACAACCCGCTGGCCATGCTGGTCACGATCATTCGCCCCGCGCCGGTGGCGACGGCGCCAAGACCGATCCGGTCTGTGGCATGCACGTTGACCCGGCGAAGGCCGCCGGAACGGTCGAGCACGACGGGGAGACCTACTATTTCTGTTCCACCGGCTGCCGCACCAAGTTCGAGGCTGATCCAGCGCGATACCTGAACAAGACCGCGGCCAGCCCAGCCGCGGCCCCGGCCCCAGCGGCTGATGGGGTCATCTATACCTGCCCCATGCATCCGCAGATTCGTCAGGTCGGCCCGGGCGCCTGCCCGATCTGCGGCATGGCGCTGGAGCCGGTCACGGTGACAGCGGACGTGGGCGAGAACCCCGAACTTAAGGACATGAATCGGCGGTTCTGGGTCGGGCTGGTCCTCACCGTGCCGGTGTTCGTCCTCGAAATGGGCGGTCACATTCCAGCCCTCGGGCTCGACAAGGTAATTTCCCCGCAAGTTTCCATGTGGGTTCAATTTGCCTTGTCCACGCCGGTCGTCTTGTGGGCGGGCTGGCCGTTCTTCCAGCGCGCCTGGGCCTCCATCGTTCACCGCAGCCTGAATATGTTCAGCCTGATCGCCCTGGGGACGGGCGCCGCGTACCTCTACAGCCTCTTTGCAACCTTCGCGCCGGGACTGTTCCCCGCCGGATTCCGCAGCATGGGCGGCACGGTCGCCATCTACTACGAAGCCGCCGCGGTGATCACCGTCCTGGTCTTGCTGGGCCAGGTGCTGGAGTTGCGCGCCCGCGAGCAGACCGGCGGCGCCATCCGCGCGCTATTAAAGCTGGCCCCCAAGACAGCGCATCGGCTGAACGCCTCGGGCGAGGACGAGGACGTCGCGCTGGAGCTGATCCAGGTCGGCGACCGCCTGCGTGTGCGGCCCGGCGATGGGGTGCCGGTCGATGGCGAAGTGCTCGAGGGCAAGAGTGCGGTGGATGAGTCCATGGTCACGGGCGAGTCGATGTCGGCCGCCAAACAGCCCGGCGACAAGCTGATCGGCGGGACCGTGAACGGGACGGGTTCGCTGATCATGCGGGCCGACAAGATCGGCGCGGACACCATGCTGGCGCACATCGTAACGATGGTTTCGGAGGCGCAGCGCAGCCGGGCCCCGATCCAGCGCCTTGCCGATACGGTCTCGGGCTACTTTGTGCCGGCGGTCCTGGGTGTCGCCGTTGTCGCGTTCGTCGTTTGGGCTGTCTGGGGACCGCCGCCGGCGTTCGCCTACGCGATGATCGCAGCGGTCTCGGTGCTCATCATCGCCTGTCCGTGCGCGTTGGGCCTGGCCACGCCGATGTCCATCGGCGTCGGCATCGGCAAGGGCGCGGGCGCCGGTGTGTTGATCAAGTCGGCCGAGGCGCTTGAGCGGATGGAAAAGGTCAACACCCTGGTCGTGGACAAGACCGGCACACTGACGGAAGGCAAGCCGCGGGTCACCGCCATCGTTCCCGCGTCGGGCCTGACGGAGGTTGACCTTCTTCCCCTCGCGGCCAGTCTTGAACGGTCCAGCGAACACCCCCTCGCGGCGGCAATCGTCAGCGCCGCGACGGAGCGCAAGCTCTCGACCCAGGAGCCGACCGACTTTGCCTCCGTGACCGGCCAGGGCGTCACCGGCAAGATCGGCGGCCGGTCGGTCGCGCTCGGTAACGCCAAGCTGATGTCGGGCCTCGGCATCGCGTTCGGCGATCTTGAACAGAAGGCCGATGCACTTCGCGGCGACGGGGCGACAGTCCTGTTTCTCGCGGTCGATGGCAAACCCGGCGGCGTTATCGCAATCGCCGATCCCATCAAGGCGACCACCCAGGCCGCGCTGGATCAGCTGCGGGGCGACGGCATCCGCATCGTGATGTTGACCGGCGACAACAAGACAACCGCCGAAGCGGTCGCCAAAAAGCTCGGCATCACGGAGGTCGAAGCGGACGTCCTTCCCCAGGACAAGCACCGCATCGTCAAGAAGCTGACCGCCGAAGGCCGCATCGTCGCGATGGCGGGTGATGGGGTGAACGATGCGCCGGCCCTGGCCGAGGCCTCGGTCGGCATCGCCATGGGGACGGGGACCGAGGTTGCGATCCAGAGCGCCGGGATCACCTTGGTCAAAGGCGATCTCGCCGGCATCGCCCGGGCCATCGTCCTGAGCCGGGCAACGATGCGCAACATCCGCCAGAACTTGGTCTTCGCCTTCGCCTACAACGGGATCGGCATCCCCATCGCGGCGGGCGTCCTCTACCCGACCTTTGGCCTGCTGCTCAGCCCGATCATCGCGGCGCTCGCCATGTCGCTCAGCTCGGTCTCTGTGATTGCGAACGCCTTGCGCCTGCGTAGCCTGAAGCTCTGATGGATTGCCGGCTCCGTCAGTCCAGTTGGCTCAGGGGATGGCCGCCGGCGGTCTCACAACTGTCCGGCGAATTGCGGCCGTCCAATGTGTTGAAAAGGCGCCGCTGCTGTAGCCTCGCGTTAGGGACTAGCATATACTCCAGGTTGTTCTCGTCCGTACGCGCCCGCTGGTTCCGCTACGATCGCGAGCCAAGAACAATGCCGGGTGCCGCAAGCAAAACCTGCACAAGCAGGTTGGGGGAGGATTTCTCTGGAAAAGATCGCCACGGACCAGGCCGACGCGCCGCGCGACGGAGCCGCGCTTGGCTGATCGTGGATCTGTCCCCTCGCCGCTCACACCTCGACAGCTCGAGTGCCTCGCCCGCATCGCGAGTGGCGAGACCTCGGCCGAAATCGGTGAGGCGCTCGGCCTCTCAAAGCGAACGGTCGACCACTATGTCCTGAACGCCTGCGCCCGACTCGGCGTGCGCAATCGGACGCAGGCTGTCGCGAAAGCGATCGGCGACGGGATCATCCGGGCTCCCCCGGCATAGTGCGAGCGGCGCAGTGGCGCATCTGAAGCGATCATCGCTAGGGTATTTGTACCCCAGCACTTCCGCCATATTGCGAGTTTGGGAGCCGGTCGCCAGATTCCCCATGTGGTTGCTGGACCGTGAGGACCGACAACAGGTGCGCCATTTGGGGCAGGTGCATGAGACCGCGAGAGCGCGTCCATGCCGCCCCGCCGCCACACCCAGAAACGGCGAATGGGTGCTTGGTGTTAGATCGTGCGTTTGAGTGTTTTCCGACTGATGACGTCCTGGCGGCGCGGACCTGCGCGCGGACCCTGCTCGCCACTTCAGACGCGCCGTCAGGGCTTCTTGCCCAGGCTCGCCTCGTCCTGACGGCCGCTTGCCTCCACATCCATGCCCGGATCGGTCCGGACCCGACCTTCGACGAGTTGCGCGATCTCCTCCTCACGCTTCGGGCCAGCGCGGCGGCTTGGACGGCGCTCGCCGCAAGCCCTATCCAGTTCGTGCGATACACGGCGGCGGAACTTGCGGAGACCGATGGCGGCCTGGGCTCGGCGATCGATCTCGCCGTCCGCGCGCTCAACGCGGCCGCGCTGTAAAGCATTCACGAAACTGCGAGACGCACTAAAACGGTAGAAATAGTGCTTGACCGGGGCGTGAACCGGCGGGAGGTTCGCCTGCCCGCGTTTCGCGGGCTTCGAGGAGAATGCCCCGATGAGCCTCCGTTTTCGCTCTCGCGTCCTCACCCTCCCCGCCCGGATCGAGGCGGCGATCCTGGGCGCGTCCCTCTCCCTGGCCTTCGCACTTCCGGCCTTCGCCGGCACCACGGGCGGCACCGCCATGCCGTGGGAAACCCCGCTTCAGACCATCCAGGACTCCCTGTCGGGGCCGGTGGCCAAGGCGATCGGCGTCATCGCCATTGTCCTGACCGGTCTGGGCTTTGCCGTCGCCGAGAGCGGCTCGGTCGTGCGCAAGGGCATCGGCATCGTGTTCGGCCTGGCCATCGCCTTCACCGCCACGACCTTCATGACCAGCTTCTTCAACATCACCTCCGGCGCGGTGTTCTAGGATGGGTCCGTCCGCTGTCGAGGGGTTCGAGATCGGCTTCCACAGCTCCCTGTCGGAGCCTGTGACCATCGCCGGCGTGCCGCGCATGATCGCGGTTCTGAACGGCACCCTCACCGCCGTGCTCTCCCTGGGCCTGCAAGTGCCGATCATCGGCATCCCGCTGGGCCTGGCGATCCACACTGGCTCCTACTGGCTGAACAAGCGCGACCCCTACTTCTTCGATGCGCTGAAGCGGCACATGCGCCAGCGGCCCTACTGGGACGCCTGACCATGGACCGGCTGGTCGCCCTCCTCGCTTCGCCCGCCGCCGCTGTCGCGCTGCTCGGCGCGCTCGCCTGGGCGCCAATGACCGGCTTTCCAACCTGGGGCGCGCTCTCGCGCGGCCGCTACGCCAGCACCGTGTGCGTCAGCGTGGCCGTCGCGGTCTTTGTCTTCGCCTTCGTCCAGCGCCTCACAGCGCCGGCGACCAGCTAGGGGCCCAAGATGCTCTACCTTCGCGAATACCGCGCCAAGGCCGAGCGACTGTTCGACCACCTGCCCTGGGTGGCCCTGATCGGCCCCGGCCTGATGCTCAACAAGGACGGCAGCTTCCAGAAGACCCTGGCCTTCCGCGGGCCAGACCTCGCCAGCTCGACGGACGCCGGCCTGGTCGCCACCCGCGCCCAGCTCAACAATGCCCTGCGGCGACTGGGGTCGCGCTGGTGCCTGCACATCGAGGCCTTGCGCGCCGGGGCGCTGGGCTATCCGACCAGCCAGTTTCCCGACCCCGTCTCCGCCTTGATCGATGACGAGCGCCGCGCGGCGTTCGAGGCCGAGGAGAGCCACTTCGAGAGCCGCTATTTCCTGACCTTCACCTACCTGCCGCCCGAGGAAGCCATCTCCACGGCCGAAAGCCTGCTGCTGGAAAACGCGCCGTCCGGGCGCGGCGCCGAGGGCATGTACCGCGCGGCGCTCGGCGGCTTCCTGGCGACGGTGCGCCAGATCGCCGACATCCTCGGCGCCATCATGCCAGAGGTGCGCGAGCTCGACGACGACGAGACGCTGACCTACCTGCACGGCTGCATCTCCACCAAGCGGCACTACGTCCGGGCGCCCGACACCCCGGCCTACCTCGACGCCTTCCTCTGCGACGACGACTTCCAGGGCGGGCTCTTTCCCCGTCTCGGCGGCCAGTATGTACGGACCATCTCGGTGCGCGCCTACCCCACCAGCTCCTCGCCGGGCCTGCTCGACCGGCTGAACGAACTGGGCGTCGCCTATCGCTGGACCTGCCGGTTCCTGCCCCTCGACAAGGAGGACGCCCGCAAAGCCGTCACCCTGGTGCGCAAGCGCTGGTTCGCCAAGCGCAAGGGCGTCATGGCGCTGATCAAGGAGGCGGTGACCAAGGAGCCGTCGCTCCTCGAGGACCCGGACGCCACGGCCAAGACCTCGGACGCCGATGCCGCCCTGGCCATTCTCGGCGGCGACTACGCCTCGATCGGATACTTCACCCCGACCGTCACCCTGATGGGGCCCGACCCCGACCGCCTGGCCGACCGGGTTCGCGAGGTGGAGAGCGCCATCAACCGGGCCGGGTTCGTCTGCAAGGTGGAGGACGTCAATGCGGTGGAGGCCTGGTTGGGGTCGATCCCGGGCCAGGCCTATGCCGACCTGCGCCGGCCGCTCGTCTCCTCGCTGAACCTTTGCGACATGATGCCGATGTCGGCCATCTGGCCGGGCCCCTCGCGCAACGCCCACCTGACCTCCGAATGCGCCAAGCGCGGCCATCCTGGCCCCCAGCCGCCCCTGATGTACGCCCGGACGGCCGGTACGACGCCGTTCCGCTTCGACCTGCACCAGGGGGACGTGGGCCACACCATGATTGTCGGGCCCACGGGCTCGGGCAAATCGGTGCTGCTCAACACCATCGCCATGCAGTGGTTGCGCTATCCCGAGGCCCAAATCTTCTACTTCGATAAGGGCGCCAGCTCGCGCGCCTCGACCCTGCTGACCGGCGGCCAGTTTTTCGTCCTTGGCGGCGATCAGTCCGACCTCGCCTTCCAGCCGCTCGCCGACCTCGAGGGGCCGGAGGACAAGACCTGGGCCCAGGAATGGGTGCAGGACATCGTCTCGGCCGAGGGCGTCGAGATCACGCCGGCGGTCAAGGATGAGATCTGGGGCGCGTTGAAGAACCTGGCCTCGGGCCCACCGGCGCAGCGGACCCTCACCCTGCTGGCCGCGACCATCCAGGACCAGGCGGTGAAGTCAGCGCTCCTGCCCTACACGCTCGCTGGCCCCCACGGGCATCTGCTCGACGCCCAGGACAATAGCCGCGTCAGCGCCCGCTGGCAGACCTTCGAGATGTCGGAGCTGATGGGGTCCAAGGCGGCCCTGCAGCCCGTGCTGACCTACATCTTCCGCACCCTTGAGCGGCGCTTCGACGGGCGGCCGACCCTGCTGGTGCTGGACGAAGCCTGGCTCTTCCTCGACCAAGGGACCTTTGCGGCCAAGATCCGCGAATGGCTGAAGACGCTGCGCAAGTTCAACGTGGCCGTGGTGTTCGCCACCCAGAGCCTGGCGGACGTGGCCCGCTCCTCGATTGCGCCGGCGCTGATCGAGAGCTGTCCGACCCGGGTGTTCCTGCCCAACCCCGACGCCCACACCCCGCAGATCGCCAGCCTCTACGAAGGCTTCGGGCTCAATACCCAGCAGTTGCAGATCGTGGCGGGCGCCACGCCGAAGCGGGAATACTACTACCAGTCCTCGGCTGGGAACCGCTTGTTCGAGTTGGGCCTGGGGCCGATCGCCCTGGCCGCCGTCGGGGCCTCGTCGCCTGGCGACCAGGCGCGCATCGATGCCGCGCTCGACGGTGGCGGCGCCTTCGCCGCCGACTTCTACCGCGCCCAGGGTCACGCCGACGTCGCGGAGTTTCTCGCCCGCCAGCAGCCCTTGAGGGTTGCGTGATGGCCATGATCGCCACGACCCCCGACCCTCTGGATCCGCCCCTATCGGCCAGGGAATTCGCGCAGCTGCGCTGGCTGACCGCCCGCCTGCCGGCGGCGTGGACGGCGAGCCGTCGCCGGCGCCGGCTTCTGTTCCTCGGCCTCGCCGCGCCGGGGTTCCTTTGCGTGTTCGCCACGCCCCTGCATCAGAACCTCGCCGTGCTCCTCGCGGGCTTCCTGTTGTTTGGGGCGGCGTGCGGGTTTCGGGCCCGCACCGAGCGCCTGTTCGCGCGCGCGGAGGCGGCCGCGGTCTGGCCGCCAACGCCGCCATCCCTGTCGAAGGAGGACCATCCCCATGCGTAGTCGTCGGCAATTCCTGTCCTCGGTCGCGCTCGCGACCGCTTTGCTTGTCACCACAGCGCCGCCGGTCGCTCAGGCCCAGATGGCCGTCGTCGACGTCAGGGCGATTCTCCAGGCAGAGCAGCAGGTCTCGCAGGGCCTGACCCAGATCCAGCGGCTCGAATCGCAGCTCACCAACCAGGCGGCGATGCTGCAGCACCTGCAGACCGACATCACTGGCCCGATCGCGCAGATCACCGGCCAAGCGACGGCGATCCTGCAGCAGGCCCAAGGGATCGGCTACAACGCCCAGAACGTCGCCCAGCAATATGCCGCGCTTTATCCGACGACCATGCCGGGCGCGACTCTGGCTTCGACCCAGGCGTCGCTGGCCACTTGGCGGCAGAACAACACCCTGGCCCTGCAGGATGCGCTGCAGATGCAGAATCAGATCGCCCAGGGCCAGCAGACCACCAGCGCCCAGGTGGCCAGCGCGGTGAGCGCTTCGCAAGGCGCGGCGGGCCAGACGGCGGCCATCCAGGCCTCCAATCAGCTGCTGGCGACGGTGAGCGCCCAGCTGACCCAGTTGCAGAACCTGCTGATCACTCAGGCCAGGGCCGAGCAGACCCTGGCCGCGCAGGCCCAGGCCTCGCAGGCGGCCGGCGCGGCCGACAGCCAGCGGTTCTGGGCCACCCCGACGCCGGCCAGCCGCGTCCAGAATCCGGGGCAGCTCTGATGCGGGCCCTCCGGCTTCTCGGTGCATTGGGCCTTGCGGCCGCGGCGCTCGCGGCCTGTTCGCCGGCAGAGCCCAGCCACGACAAGGCCTACTACGCCGCCCATGACGCCGAGCGGGCAACGAAGCTGTCCGCCTGCCAGAACGACCCCGGCAAGATGGCCGCCACGCCCAACTGCGTGAACGCCCAGGCGGCCGACGCCGACGCCCACACCAAGAATTTCTACGACGTCCAGAAGCCAGCGGCGCGGGTCCAGCAACCCGGCAAGCTCTAGGACCGGGAACCGCTGGTCATGGCCACCGCCGATCCCGCTGTCCTGGACGACTTCCTCAACAAGTTCCGGACCCAGGTCGATGCCGGGTTCGGGCTGATCCAGGGCGATGTTTCCACCGTGCTTGGCACCTTGGTCGTGATCAGCATCGTGATCACCGCGCTGCTCTGGGCGATCGACGAGAACCAGAATGTGCTGGCGTCGTTGGTGCGCAAGGTCTTGCTGGTCGGCTTCTTCGCCTGGCTGGTGTCGCAGTGGCACAGCTTGTCGACGACCGTCGTCAACGGCTTTGCGGCGCTGGGGCTCAAAGCCGGCGGCGGGGCGATGACCGTCACCACCTTCACCACATCGCCCTCTCAGATCGTCATGGCCGGGATCAACGTGATCTCCGGGCTGATGCAGTACGTGAAGAAGATCTCCCCGGGGCCGATCGAGTTCTTCGCTCATATCGATGTCGTCGCCATGGCGCTGATCGCGGCCATCGGCATCCTGATCGCCTTCGTGATCCTGGCCGTCGAGATCGTGGTGACGATCATCGAATTCCACATCGTCACCCTCGTGGCCTTCGTCACCGTGCCCTTCGGCGTGTTGACCCAGACCTCGTTCATGAGCGAGCGGGCGATTGGCTACGTGGTCTCTGTCGGCATCAAGCTGATGGCGCTGGCCATCGTCGTCAGCTTGGGGACGACGGTATTCGACAACTACACCGTCTCCTCCGACCCCGGCATCGGCGAGGACGTCGGCCTGCTGCTGGCCGCCGTCGTCATGGTGATGCTGGCGCTGAAGATCCCGTCGATCGCCGCGGCCCTGATCAGCGGTGGACCCCAGCTCAACGCCGGCGGCGCCGTGATGGGCGCGGCGGGCGTCGCGGCCGGCGTCGCAGGCGGCGCCTTGGCCATGCGCGCCCTCGGCGGCGCGGTGTCGGGCGGCTGGGCGGCGGG
>JBFLWS010000012.1:0-93601 GCA_040757715.1 Pseudomonadota bacterium
CCCCCCCCCGGGGGGGGGGGCGGGGGGGGGGGGGGCCCGGGTCCAGCTGGACGGCTCGCTGCGCTCGTCCCCCCCCATCCCCGGCCCTTCCCCCTCCAGGGGGGAAGGGGGAAGAAAGTCCGGTCTCGCAAATTGGGCAAGCCATTTGTGGGCTGAGCTGTTTGCTGTGCTCCGGGCCCAGCTCTCGACCGTGGCTGAAGTATGGGCCAGCAGCGTCCGTGTCGGACAGATGGCGGCGCAAAGGCGCCTAAGCCACTGATTTCAGAGACGTAGCGTGCGCAAAAATGCGGGGATAGGGGGCCGCCTATTCCCTCCTCAACGGGAAACCGGCACAGTCCGCCCCATGCGCCTGACCTTCCTCGCCCTTGCTGGAGCCCTCGTCATGACCGCCGCCAGCGCGCCCCCAAACAAATCCGGCGACAAGCCTGCCGACACCCCGCCGCCGGCGGGCCTGGTCAGCTACAAGGACCTGCTCGCCCGCCCAGCCGCCAAGCCCGACCAGCGCATCGCCTATGGTCCGCACGCGGAGCAATTCGCCGATCTGCGGCTGCCGGCCGGCCCCGGCCCGCATCCGGTGATCGTGCTGATCCATGGCGGCTGCTGGCTCGCTTCGCTTCCCAGCGTCGAGCTGATGGCCCCGATGGCGGAGGCCCTGCGCGATGAGGGTTACGCCGTGTGGAGCCTCGCCTATCGCCGCATCGGCGAGGACGGCGGCGGCTATCCCGGCACGTTCCAGGACGTAGGGGCGGGGATCGACGCCCTGCGCGGCCTCGCCCCCAGGTACGGGCTTGATCTGCACCGGCTGGTGTTCAGCGGCCATTCGGCGGGCGGGCATCTGGCGGTGTGGGCGGCGCAGCGGGACCGCCTGGGGCGCACAAGCCCGCTCTATTCGGCGAATCCTCTCTTGCCCCAGGGCGTGGTCAGCCTCGCCGGCATCAACGACCTTGAAGCCTATCGCGCCAGCGGCCCCGACGCCTGCGGCGGCCCGACCACCATCGATAGCTTGGTCGACGCCGCCCATCGCGCGGCGCCCTATGCCGACACCTCTCCGGCGCGCCTGGCCCGGCCCGGCGCCAAGCTCGTGGTGATCTCCGGCGCGCTTGATCCCATCGTGCCGGCGAGGTTCGGCGAGGCCTTCGCCGGCCACATGGGAGTGAAGGGGCGGACCCTTCCCGGCGCCGGGCATTTCGAGCTGATCGACCCCCGCTCCACCGCCTGGCCCGCCGTGCGAGCCGCCCTTGCAGAGGCGCATTGAGCCGCCTATCTAATCGGCAACAGATACTGTTTCAGTATGGAGTAGATCCATGATCCTCAAGAAGCCCTTCGACAAGCTTGGCGGCGCCGATCACGGCTGGCTGAAGGCCAAGCATCATTTCTCCTTCGCCAACTATTACGACCCGAGCAATATGGGCTGGGGCGCGCTTCGGGTGTGGAATGATGACGAGGTGGAGCCGCGCACCGGCTTTCCGCCCCATCCCCACGCCGACATGGAGATCATCACCTATGTGCGCGAGGGGGCCGTCAGCCACCAGGATTCCATGGGAAATCAAGGCCGTACCGCCGCGGGGGATGTGCAGGTGATGTCGGCGGGAACGGGCGTGCGCCACGCGGAATATAATCTGGAGCCCGGGCTCACCACGCTGTTCCAGATCTGGATCGAGCCTCGGCAAAGGGGCGGGGCGCCCAGCTGGGGGACCAAGCCGTTCCCGCGCGGCGACCGTTCGGGCAAGTTCGTGGCCCTGGCCTCGGGCTTCCCGGAGGATACGGACGCGCTGCCCATCCGCACCGACGCCCGGGTGCTCGGCGCGCAGCTGAAGGCCGGGGACAGCCTCGCCTATGAGGCGAAGCCGGAGCGGCATCTCTATGTGGTGGCGGCGGCCGGGGCGGTGGAGCTGAACGAGGTCGCGCTCAACACCCGCGACGGGGCGGCGATCACCGGCGAGACCGTGCTCACCTTCACCGCCAAGGAGGACGCTGAACTCGTGATGGTCGACGCGGCTTAGTTTCCTCAGTTGAGGGCGTTGCGGCAGGCCGCGGCCATGGCGAAGGGCAAGAGGGCCGCGGCGCCCAGGCTGTAGGCGAGGAGGAGGGCCAGCGCCGGTCCCCAGTCGAGCCCCACGGCGTAGCTCTCCACCGCGCCTGCGCCAAAGATGACGATGGGGCTGAACAGCGGCAGCACGATCACCGCCACCAAGACGCCCCCGCGCTTGGCCCCGAGGGCGAGGGAGGCCCCCAGCCCGCCGATGAAGGAAAAGCCGAGCCCGCCGGAGAGCGCCGTCACCAGGATCAGCGGGGAGAGGCTGGGGTCAGCGCCCAGGGTGATGGCGGCGAGGGGGGAGACGATGGCGAGCGGCAGACCGAGGGCCAGCCATTGGGCCAGGCACTTCACCGCCGAGACCAGCTCCAGCCCAGGTCCCCCGAGGGTGAGGAGATCGAGCGCCCCGTCGTCATAGTCGCGCTCGAACAGGCGCTCGAGGGAGAGGAGCGAGGCCAGCGCCAGGGCCACAAAGGCCGCGCCTATGGCCACGCCGGCCAGGCGCTTGGGGTCCGGCCCTTCAGCCAGGGGCATCAGCACCGCTACCCCGGCGTAGAAGGCCAGGGCGAAGAGGGGGCCGCCGCCCCGGCCCCAGGCGAGGGAAAGCTCCCGGCGGAACAGGGCGAGGAGGGCGCTCATGGGGCGGCTCCGATGCGGACTTCTTGCGCGGGCACGGGCAGGGGATCGTGCACGGCGCAGATGAGAAGCCCCCCCGAGCTAAGGTGCTCGGCCATGAGCTGACCGAGGAGCGCCCGGCGCTCGGCATCCAGGGGGGCCATGGGCTCGTCCAACAGCCAGAGCGGCCGGGGGGCGGCGATGAGCCGGGCGAGGGCCACCCGGCGGCGCTGACCGGCGGAGAGCTTGCGGATATCGAGGTCGAGCAAGGGTTCAAGCGCGAGGCGCTTCACCGCCGCGGTCAGGCTTTCAGGCGTGCCCCCCGACCAGCGGGCCCAGAAGCTCAGCTCCTCGCCGGCGGTGCGGGTGGACTTCAGCCCGTCATGGTGGGCGAGGAGGTGCACCCCCCGGGCGCGGGCGGTCTCGGCCTCCAGCTCGGCGGTATTGGGACCTTCGAAGCGCACGGCGCCGGCGGCGGGGTGGATCAGCCCGGCCACGGCGCGCAGGAGGCTGGTCTTGCCCGCCCCATTGGCCCCCACCAGGGCCGCGGCGGTCCCGGCCTCCACGCGAAATCTCAAGTGGGAGAAGAGTTTGCGCTCGCCCCGGACGAGGGCGAGGTTGTCGATGCTGACGCTCGTGATCACGCGGCCGGCCCCTTGAGCCCATGTCTTGCCGCCTTATGCCGGGCTTCGGTGCGGCTTGTCATCTCCGGGCATGTGCGGAGGGGGTGTTTGTGGTAGAGTAGCGCGCGACCTTACGAGGCGAGCCATGTCGAGCCCCAGGCGATCCGACGACGGACTGAGCAAGTTTCAGCGCTACCGGCTGCAACAGCGGCGCCGGGGCCTGAAGCAGCTGCGCCTGTGGACTCCCGACCCCGGTCAGCCGGGCTTCCAGGCCGAGGCCCGCCGGCAAGGGCGCCTGCTCTCCGGCGCCCCCGAGGAGCGCGAGGCCCTGGACTTCATCGGTGAGGCGTTTGACTGGCCAACGGCGTGAGGCGGGGCGATCTGGTGACCGTGGCCGCCCCTGGGGACTACGGCAAACCGCGCCCGGCGGTGGTGGTGCAATCCGACGCCCTCGACGCCGCCGACAGCGTGCTGGTGGCCCTGCTCACTAGCGATTTGCGGCCCGCGCCCTACTACCGCCTGGACCTCGATCCCAGCCCGGCCAATGGGCTGAAGGCCCCGTCCCAGGTGATGGTGGACAAGCTCATCGCCTATCCGCGCGCCAAGTGCGGTCCGACCTTTGGGCGCCTTTCGCCGGACGAACTGCTGACCCTCAACGCGCTCCTGGCGGTGATGCTCGGCCTAGCAGATTAGGCGCATTCCCTCCCCCTCCCAAGGTCTCGGCCGCAGTGGGTCGATCCTGCATGGACGTGAGGGGCGGGCAGGTTTAAACACCCCTCGGCCGCGCGGGATGAACGCGGCGCGCGAGGGGTCGCTGTGAGGCCCCTTGGTCGGCGCGCGCTCCCGCCCCGAACGTCGGGCGAGGCGGCCCCCGAGAAGGAGACCTCCGAAATGGCGTCCATCGACAGCCTCAAGACCCGCCGCGAGCTCGCGGTGGGCGGTTCCACCTACGTCTATTACAGCCTGAAGGCCGCCGAAGAGGCGGGTCTTTCGGGCGTGTCCCAGCTCCCCGTGTCCATGAAGGTGCTCCTGGAGAACCTGCTGCGCAACGAAGACGGCAAGTCCGTGGACGTGAACGATCTGCGCGCCGTGGCCGCCTTCCTCGACAACCGGGGCAAGGCCGAGCACGAGATTTCCTTCCGCCCGGCCCGGGTGCTGATGCAGGACTTCACCGGCGTGCCGGCGGTGGTGGACCTCGCCGCCATGCGCGACGCCATGAAGAGCCTGGGCGCCGATCCGGCCAAGATCAATCCGCTCAATCCGGTGGACCTCGTCATTGACCACTCGGTGATGGTGGACGACTTCGGCACCGCCAAGGCCTTCACCAGCAATGTCGAGCGCGAATATGAGCGCAACGGCGAGCGTTATCGCTTCTTGCGCTGGGGCTCCTCGGCGTTCGAGAACTTCCGCGTGGTGCCGCCGGGCACCGGCATCTGCCACCAGGTGAACCTGGAATATCTGGCCCAGACCGTGTGGACCCTCGCCGAGAACGGCGAGACCGTGGCCTATCCGGACACGGTGGTGGGCACCGATAGCCACACCACCATGGTCAACGGCCTCGCCGTGCTGGGCTGGGGCGTGGGCGGCATCGAGGCCGAAGCGGCCATGCTCGGCCAGCCCATCCCCATGCTGATCCCCGAAGTGATCGGCTTCCGCCTCACCGGCCAGATGCCGGAAGGCGCCACCGCCACCGACCTCGTGCTCACCGTCACCCAGATGCTGCGCAAGAAGGGCGTGGTGGGCAAGTTCGTGGAGTTCTTCGGTCCGGGCCTCGCCCGCCTCACCTTGGAAGACCAGGCCACCATCGCCAACATGGCCCCGGAATATGGCGCTACCTGCGGCTTCTTCCCGGTGAATGCGGCCACCATCGCTTACTTGCGCGAAACCGGCCGCGGCGACGAGCGCGTGGCCCTGGTGGAAGCCTACGCCAAGGAGCAGGGCCTGTGGGTGGACGAGACCACCCCCGAACCCGTGTTCACCGACACCCTCGAGCTTGATCTCGGCACGGTGCAGTCCTCGCTCGCCGGTCCCAAGCGTCCGCAGGACCGGGTGCCCCTGGCCGAAGCCTCCCGCGCCTTCGCCGGCGCCCTTGCTGGCGAGTTCAACGTGGCCGGCGAGCCCGCCCGGGTTCCGGTGAAGGACGAAAAGGGCAAGGCGCTCGGCTATGACCTCGGCCACGGCGACGTGGTGATCGCGGCCATTACCTCCTGCACCAACACCTCCAACCCCTCGGTGCTCATCGCCGCCGGCCTCGTGGCCCGCAAGGCCCGCGCCCGCGGCATGACGGTGAAGCCGTGGGTGAAGACCTCGCTGGCCCCCGGCTCGCAGGTGGTCACCGACTACCTCACCTCCTCGGGTCTGCAGGAAGACCTCGACGCCCTCGGCTTCAACCTGGTGGGCTATGGCTGCACCACCTGCATCGGCAATTCCGGACCGCTGCCGGCGCCGGTGAGCGCCGCCATCGCCGAAGGCGACCTCGTCGCCGTGTCGGTGCTGTCGGGCAACCGCAACTTCGAAGGCCGGGTGAACCCGGACGTGCGCGCCAACTACCTGGCCTCCCCGCCGCTCGTGGTGGCCTATGCCCTGGCCGGCTCCATGACCAAGGACCTGATGGCCGAGCCGGTAGGCGAGGGCTCGGACGGCCAGCCGGTCTATTTGCGCGACCTCTGGCCCACCAATGAGGAGATCGCCACGGTCCAGCGCGCGGCCATCAACAACGCCCTCTTCGCCAAGCGTTATGGCGACGTGTTCAAGGGCGACCAGCGCTGGCAGGACATCCAGGTGGCCGGCGGCCAGACCTACGCCTGGGACATGGGCTCCACCTATGTGCAGAACCCGCCCTATTTCGAGGGCATGACCATGACCCCGCCCCCGGTGACCGACATCCTGGAGGCCCGGGTGCTGTCGATCTTCGGCGACTCGATCACCACCGACCACATCTCGCCGGCGGGCAATATCCGCAAGACCTCGCCGGCGGGGTCCTACCTGATCGGTCACCAGGTGCCTGAATCGGAGTTCAACTCCTATGGCGCCCGGCGCGGCAACCACGAAGTGATGATGCGCGGCACCTTCGCCAACATCCGCATCCGCAACAAGATCACCTCCGAGATCGAAGGCGGCGTGACCAAGCACTTCCCCTCGGGCGAGGTGATGCCGATCTACGACGCGGCCATGAAGTACCAGGCCGAGGGCCGGCCCCTCGTGGTGTTCGCGGGCAAGGAATACGGCACCGGCTCGTCCCGCGACTGGGCGGCCAAGGGCACGCGCCTCCTGGGCGTGCGCGCGGTGATCGCCGAGAGCTATGAGCGCATCCACCGCTCCAACCTGGTGGGCATGGGCGTGCTGCCGCTGCAGTTCATCGAAGAGGGCTGGCAGCGCCTCGGCCTCACCGGCGAGGAGATCGTCTCCATCCGCGGGCTGGAAGAGATCACCCCGCGCAAGACCCTCTATGTGGAGCTCTACCGCGCCGCCGACGGCAAGGTGGCCCGCTTCCCGGTGCGCTGCCGCATCGATACCGCCACCGAGCTGGAATATTTCCGCTCCGGCGGCGTGATGCCCTACGTGCTGCGCAACCTCGCCCGCCCGGAAGCGGCGGAGTAAGGACTTGAACACCGCTCATCCCGGTGCGAGCTGGGATGAGCGGATTTATTTGGTAATGCGCTTCCCGGTCACCCCACCTCCCCAGGAAAATCGGCCGCTACCGCCAGCGTGAGAGATAGGCTACCCAAGCCCCAACTCTAACGATGAAAATAATCCGGGGCAGGACCATGGACTTCGACGACGTCATTCTCGGCCGGCGGAGCATCCGCGGCTACAAACCCGACCCGGTGCCGAGGGCGCTCATCGAGGAGATCATCGCCCTGGCCATGCGCGCGCCCTCGTCGATGAACACCCAGCCGTGGAACTTCTATGTGGTCACGGGCGAGGCGCTGGATCGCATCCGCGCGGGCAATACCGAGCGCAATCTCGCCGGCGTGCCGCACTCGCGGGAGTTCCGCGTCGGCGACGCGCCCTTCGCCGGCCAGCACCGCGAGCGGCAGATCGGCGTCGCCAAGCAGCTGTTCGAGGCCATGGGCATCGCCCGCGACGACAAGGACGCGCGCCAGGACTGGGTCCTGCGCGGCTTTCGGCAATTCGACGCTCCGGTCTGTGTGATCGTGACCTATGACCGCGCCCTGCACGGCATGGACGACGCCCCGTTCGATTGCGGCGCGGTGGCCACGGCCCTGGTCAACGCCGCCTGGTCGCGCGGGCTGGGGGCGGTGATCAACAGCCAGGGCATCATGCAATCGCCTGTGGTGCGCGAGCATGCGGGCGTGGCCGAGGATCAGGTGATCATGAAGAGCATCGCCCTCGGCTGGCCCGATGATAGCTTTCCGGCCAACGCCGTGGTCTCCACCCGCAAGTCGGTGGCCGAAGCGACGGTGTTCGTGGGCTTTGAGGACTAGGCTCTGAGTGAAGGGGAGGCCGGCGCCCGCATCGGCTCTTACGCCTCGCCAAATCCGCCGCCGCCGGGGGTGGCGATGATCACCGCATCGCCGGCCTCAACCTCGGCGGCAGCGGTGGCGCCGAGGCGCTGAACCTTCCCGTCCTGACGCTCGATCTCGTTCACCCCGGGCTCGCCCGCCGCGCCGCCCTTGAGGCCGAACGGCCGGGTGCGCCGGCGGTTGGAGAGGATGGCCACGCTCATGGGGGCGAGGAAGGCGATCTTGCGCACCACCCCCTCGCCGCCGCGATGGGCGCCCGCGCCGCCGGAGCCGTGGCGCAGGGCGAAGCGCTCCACCCGCACGGGATAGCGCAGCTCCAGCACCTCGGGGTCGGTGAGGCGGCTATTGGTCATGTGGGTCTGCACGGCGCTCGTTCCATCAAAGTCCGGCCCCGCGCCCGAACCGCCGCAGATGGTCTCGTAATATTGCCGCTCCGCATCGCCGAAGGTGAGGTTGTTCATGGTGCCCTGGCTGGCGGCGAGCACGCCGAGGGCGCCGTAGAGCGCGTCCACGACGGCCTGGCTCGTTTCCACATTGCCGGCCACCACCGCCGCCGGGAAGCTGGGGTTCAGCATCGAGCCCTCCGGGGTGATGATCTCGATGGGGGCGAGACAGCCGTCGTTCATGGGGATCTCGTCGTCCACCAGGGTGCGGAAGACATAGAGCACGGCGGCGCGGCACACCGAGCGCGGGGCGTTGAAGTTGGAGGGGCGCTGGGGGCTTGAGCCTGTAAAGTCCACCACCGCCTTGCGGGCGGCGCGATCCACGCGGATGGCGACCTTGAGGGTCGCGCCCTCGTCCATCTCCACGCTGAACGCGCCATCGGCCAGCACGCCTAGCACCCGACGCACCGCCTCGGCGGCGTTCGTCAGCACGTGGCCCATATAGGCCGCGACTCCCGCCCGGCCATAGACGCCCATGAGTTGGATGAGGGCCTCGGCCCCCTTGGCGCAGGCCGCAACTTGAGCCTTCAGGTCGGCGATGTTCTGGTCCGGGTTGCGGGCGGGGTAGGGGCCGGCGCTGAGGATCGCCCGCGCCTCGGCCTCCAGGAAGCGGCCGCCCTCCACCAGCAGCACGTTGTCCAGCAGCACGCCCTCCTCGGCCACGGTGCGGCTCATGGGGGGCATGGAGCCGGGGGTGAGGCCGCCGATGTCGCCGTGGTGGCCGCGGGCGGCGACGAAGGCGGCGGGCTCTGCGTCGTGGTCGGTCTCGAACACCGGCATGACCAGGGTCACGTCCGGCAGGTGGGTGCCGCCGTGATAGGGGTCGTTGAGCATGTAGACGTCGCCGGGCCTCAGGCCCCGGCCGTCGTGGCGGCGGCCATCGGCGGCCGCGCGCACGCTATCCCCCATGGAGCCGAGGTGCACCGGCATGTGCGGGGCGTTGGCGATGAGGGCGCCGGCGCTGTCGAAGAGGGCGCAGGAGAAGTCCAGCCGCTCCTTGATGTTCACCGAATAGGCAGTGTTCTGCAGGGCGTAGCCCATCTGCTCGGCGATGGACATGAAGAGGTTGTTGAACACCTCGAGGCGCACCGGATCGACTTCGGCGCCCAGGGCCGTGGCGGTGGGGCGGGGGACGGCGCGCTCCAGGATCAGGTTGCCGAGGGGGTCGAGCCGCGCGCGCCAGCCGGGCTCCACCACCGTGGTGGCGGTGCGCTCGGCGATGATGGCCGGGCCATCGACGGCGGCCCCGGTGGGGAGGGTGTCTCGGTCATAGACGGGCGTGGCGCGGGTCTCGCCGGCCAGGCGCGCGGTCACCGTCTCCACCGGCTGGGCCAGCGCGTCCGAGGGGCTGACGTGGGGCGTCGGACGGCGGGTTTCGCCAAGGCCGATGGCTTCTGCGGACAAGGTCTCCACCACCGCGGCCTTGTCCGGAGCGCTGAAGCCGAACTGCTGGCGGTGCTTCTGCTCAAACGCGGCGCGCAGCTCGGCTGGCGGGGCGAAGGGGACGGAGAGGGCGGTGTCGGTGCCGGCGTACTTCACCTGGGCGGTGCGCTCGATGCGCACCCCGGAGAAGGCAAGGCCCTGGGCGGCGAGCTCGGCTTCGGCCTCAAGGGCGAGGGTGTCAGAGACGGCTTGCAGCTCCGCCTCGGCGGCAGGCTCCAGCATGCGCTCCACCGAGCGCTCGCGCAGACGCCGCACCTCGGCGAGGCCCATGCCGAAGGCCGACAGCACCCCGGCGAAGGGGTGGATCATCACCCGCTGCATGCCCAGCGCATCGGCCACCAGACAGGCGTGCTGGCCCCCCGCCCCGCCGAAGGAGACGAGGGTGTAGTCGGCGAGGTCGTAGCCCTTCTGGATGGAGATGGCCTTGATGGCCTTGGCCATGTTCTCCACGGCGATGGTGAGGAAGCCCTCGGCCAGGTCCTCCGGCGTGCGGACGAGCCCCGTGGCCTTGGTCACCTGTTCGGCCAGGACGGCGAACTTCGCCCGCACGGCGTCGAGGTCGAGGGGCTGGTCGCCCTTGGGGCCGAACACGGCTGGGAAATGCGCCGCCTGCAGCTTGCCGAGCAGGAGGTTGCAGTCGGTGACGGTGAGCGGCCCGCCCCGGCGATAGGCGGCGGGGCCGGGATTGGCGCCCGCGGACTCCGGCCCGACCCTTAAGCGCGCGCCGTCGAAGCGGCAGATGGAGCCGCCCCCCGCCGCGACGGTGTGGATGGCCATCATGGGCGCGCGCATGCGCACCCCGGCCACCAGGGTCTCATATGCCCGCTCATAGGTCCCGGCGTAGTGGGCGACGTCGGTGGAGGTGCCGCCCATGTCGAAGCCGATCAGCTTGGCAAAACCGGCCTCCTCGGCGGTCTTGACCATGCCCACCACGCCGCCGGCGGGGCCTGACAGCACGGCGTCCTTGCCGCGGAAGCGCTCGGCGCGGGTGAGGCCGCCGTTGGACTGCATGAAGAGGAGCGGGGCCTCGGCCCCGAGCTCGGCCTGCACCTCGTCCACATAGCGGCGCAGGATCGGCGACAGATAGGCGTCGGCCACGGTGGTGTCGCCGCGCCCGACGAAGCGGATCAGCGGGCTGACCTCGTGGCTGGCCGAGACCTGGGTATAGCCGATGTCGCGGGCGAGGGCGGCGACGGCCGCCTCGTGCTCGGTGAAGCGATAACCGTGCAGGAACACCACGGCCACGGCGCGGAAGCCGTCGTCATAGGCGGTTTGCAAGCGACGCCGGGCGCTCACAAGGTCAAGTGGGCGCACCACCTCCCCATCTGCGCCCACGCGCTCGTCGATCTCGATCACCCGCTCATAGAGGGCGTCCGGCAGCACGATGTGGCGATCGAACAGGCGCGGCCGGGCCTGATAGCCGATGCGCAGGGCGTCGGCGTGGCCGGCGGTGACGGCGAGGAGGGTGCGCGCGCCCTTGCGCTCCAGGAGGGCGTTGGTGGCCACGGTGGTGCCCATCTTCACCGCAGCGATAGCGCCCCCGCCCTCGGCGGCCAGGATGCGGCGCACAGCTTCGGCGGCGGCGTCGCGGTATTGCTCAGGGTTCTCGGAGAGCAGCTTCTCCACCAGCAGCCGGCCGTCGGGCGCTCGCGCCACCACGTCGGTGAAGGTGCCGCCCCGATCGATCCAGAACTCCCAGGCCATGGCCGCCTCATCCGTCAATACTGCCCTCGCCTTGAACCCGGCTCGGCAGGATTGTCCAGAGTCTCGGCAGAATTCGCCGCGCGGCGGCGAGTCTCATAGGCGGTGGAATGCGGAAAAAGTAACGCAAAAACAATGAGATAAATTTGATGGTCGCGCCTGGCATCGGCCTTGCTCTGATCTTCGACGATCCTTCCTGCGCAAAAGGCGCGACGCTGAACATCTCGGACGCAATCCCGCGTCCGAACCCTCACGCGCAACGCCAAGGCCATGTCCCTCGCAGTTTTGTCCGTTCAACCTCAGCAGACCTCCGCCAAGCCCGCGGTGATGCTGGCGGCTAGGTCGGACGAGGCGGCGACGACTAGCTTTTCAACGTTGGTGGGCGAGCAAAGCTCGGGATCTGACGCCACGACCCCCCCCTCGCCCACTGAGACGACCGGGCCGCCCTCCACGACGGCTACCGGGCCCAAGACTATTCTGACAACCACGACCTCGCCTGTCGCCGCCGCGACGGGCGCTCCCGCTAAGGGCTCCGGCCCGACCGCGGGCGCCGCTGCGATGACCTCGGAGGCGCAAGTCCCCGCCGCTACGCCGTTCAACACCCCGGAGGCCGTCGCCCCGCCGGACTCAATTACGCAACCGATTGCGATTACGCAACCGATTGCGAAGGCGTCGGGCGACGGCGCGGCCAAGTCGAAGGACGCCGTCAAGTCCAATGACGAGGTGACGACGGCTGTCCCATCGCAGTCTCCCGATCCAGCGACGCCGACACTCGCGACGGCCGCAGCATCGGCCGGGATCGCTCCGCCGCCGCTGGCGCCGCCGGCCCGTCCTGCGCCTGCAGCTCCGACCGCGCTCCCTGCGACGACCGACACGCTAGCGAAACCCACAGCCGCCACCCCAGCTGTTCCGCCGACCCAAGACCAGGCCGCCGCCAAGCCGACGGTTGTGGGCGCTGGTCTGCTCGCTGACCCAGCCGCATCCAGCTCAGACACTGACTCCGACGCGGACCAGGGCGAGACGGCCACCGCTGCGCCGGCGACATCCACCACCGCCCTGTCCTCTGGCTCGTCAACGGCGCCGCTTTCGGCCCTGAACGCCAGCCTTGGCGCGGCGCGGCCTTTCGCCGCCCCCCCTCCAACGGCCGCGCCCAAGTCCGCGGCGAGCAGCGCGGCGCCTGCATCGGCGTCGTCGATGCCCGCTTCCGGCGCCGCCTCGACCGTAGTTGCAGCTGTGGCCGGAGACGGCGGGAACGGGGGAGCGAGCGACGGATCCGGGAACGCCAATGGGAACGGCTCCAGTGATGCTCAGGCGTCCTCCAGCGCGCCCGCGGCGGATTCCAGCGCCAGCACGCCGGACGGTTCGAACGCCGCTTTCAGCGGGGCCTCGCTGGCGACCGCGCCGACCACTGCGGCGGTCCCCGGTGGAGCCGCTCAAGCGAACGTCTCCACGGTCACCAGTCTCGCAGCGCAGATCGTCCAGCAGTCCGGCGGCAAGGCCAGTCGGTTCGACATCACCCTCAATCCCGCCGGCCTCGGTCAGGTGAACGTGCAGGTGCAGATCACCGCCAAGGGCGAACTTACGGCCGCCCTGACCTTTCAGAAGCCGGAGGCGGCGGGCGAGCTGCAGGCCCGCGCAGCGGATCTGTCGCAGGCCCTGAAGGACGCCGGTTTCGATATCGCCCCTGGCGGCCTCAGCCTCGCCTTCGCTGGCGATATGGGGATGGGGTCCTCGGGCGGCGGGGCCTCCCAGAACTCAGCACAGGACCAGCAGGGTTGGCGCAATCTCAGCGCCGGCGCCTTCGGCGCCGCGTCGCGCAACGCACAGGTCGCAGACCTCGCCGCCCTGCAAGCGCCCGCGCGCGGCGGCCCGCCCCTGCGCGGTCTCGATATTCGGATTTGATGGAGTTTCGGCCATGACCACAACCACGGCGACAAGCGGCGCTACGAGCGCCAACAGCTCGACCTCCACGGCCAGCAACATCGCCGCCGGTCAGAAGACGCTCAGCACCAACTTCCAGACCTTCCTCACTCTGCTGACCACGCAGCTGAAGAATCAGGACCCGACCTCGCCGCTCGATCCTAACCAGTTCACGCAGCAGCTGGTGCAGATGACCGGGGTGCAGCAGCAACTGATCTCCAACCAGCTGCTGCAGCAGATCGCCGATTCCAGCTCCGGCGGTCAGGGCGTGCTCAGCGGGGTCGGCCTCATTGGCAAGAACGTCACCGCCACGGACGCCACGGCCACGCTCAGCGGCGGTCATATCCCCTGGTCGTACAGTCTCGGCTCTACGGCCAGCCAAGCGACCCTCACCATCACCAACACGGCGGGCCAGACCGTCTATAGCGCCAACGCCCCCAGCTTGACCGCGGGGGTGCACAGCTTCACCTGGAACGGCAAGGACTCCTCCGGCAATCAGCTGCCCAACGGCGGTCAATACACGCTGAAGATCAGCGCCACCGACGCCAACGGCGCCAATGTGACCAGTCAGGCGGTCATCGCCGGCCAGGCCACGGGCGTTGCTCAAGACGCCACCGGCGCCGCCACAATCCTCATCGGCGGCACCGCCGTGCCGCTCTCCGCCGTCACCTCTGTCTCCAATTAATTCTCAGCAAAGCCATAAGCCACAGGAGCCTTCATCATGAGCATCAATAGCGCCATGCTCGCGGGCGTGTCCGGCCTGGTCGCCCAGTCCGCCGCCCTCGCCGCCGTGTCCGATAACATCGCCAACGTCGACACGGTGGGCTACAAGCTCGCCGATACAAATTTCGAAACCCTGGTGGCCTCGCAAGGGGTCAAGGGCGACTACTCGGCCGGCGGCGTCAACGCCCAGGCCACCCAGTTGGTGACGCAGCAGGGCAACTTCACCCAAACCAATTCGACCACCGATCTCGCTATTAACGGTCAGGGCTTTTTTGTCACCACCACCAACCCAACCAACGTCACGCCGGCTGATCCCCGATATTTCACCCGCGCCGGCTCGTTCACGGTGGATAGGCAAGGGTATTTGCGCAATTCGGCCGGGCTCTATCTGCAGGGCGCGCCGGTCAATGTGACAACCAATACGGTGACGATCAATCCTTCGGACGTCACGCAGCTCACCGCCATCAACGTGGAGAGCCAATCTGGCGCGTCCTCGCCGACGACCCAAGTCGCCATCAACGCCAACGTCAACTCCACCACCACCGTCAGCGCGGCGGCGGCCACCTACAGCGCCGCAACGCCCGCGAACAACATGGCCAGCGGCGCCGTGACCCCCGACTTCACCGTGCAGATTCCCATCTCTGACAGTCTGGGCGCCCAGCACACGCTGGAGCTGGACATGCTGAAGTCTCCGACTGCGCCCAATACCTGGTACGCGGAACTGCGAGCCTTGCCGGACAAGAACGGCACGATTCCCGTAGTCACGGGCGCGCCGTTGGTGAACGGTCAGATCGCCACCGGATTGCTGAAGTTCCAAGCCAATGGGCAGCTCGACACCGTCAATTCAACCCTGCTCGGCAATCCGCCCAACATCTCCTTTGGCGCGTCCAGCGCCACCGCCCCCGCGGCCGGAGCGGTGCAGTGGGCGCAATCGCTCGGCCTCGCCACCCAGAGCTTGAACGTCCAATTGGGTCAGGCGCCCGGCGGCATCACCCAGTTCGCCAGCACCTCGGTGACGCAGTCCATCGTCACCAACGGCACCGCCTTCGGCAACCTGACCAACGTCGTGATCGACTCTAAAGGCAAGGTGACCGCCACTTTCGACAACGGGGTGTCGCGCCTGCTGGCTCAGGTGGCCATCGCCACCTTCCCCAATGCCGATGGTCTGAAAGCGCAAACGGGCGACGCCTATTCGGTCACGGCCGACAGCGGCACGCCGAACCTGAAGGCGCCCGGCACGGGCGGGGCAGGTCAAATCTCGCCCTCGTCTTTGGAGGCCTCCACCGTGGATCTGTCCACCCAGTTCACTGACCTGATCACCACCCAGCGGGCCTACTCCGCATCTTCAAAAATCATAACGACGGCTGATCAGATGTTGCAGGACTTGCTCAGTATTATCCGTTGATTCATGCGCAATACACGAATTAAAGTTCATATTTACCTTGGGTAAATAAGATGTCCCAAAAAGACACGACTTCGATTACGCTTTCTTTACTATTCGAATTAAGTCGACGTTTAAGCGCCTGCGCTATTCTCTCGCCAATTGGTGATGGGAAGGGTGCAACCCATGTTGCAACAGCAACGCCTGAACAATAAGGGCGAGAAGTTCGTGATTGGTCCGACTGGGACTCCGTTGACGCTCTCTGACCTGCCGCCGGCGAACACCCAGCGATGGGTGATCCGGCGCAAGGCCGAGGTCGTGGCCGCCGTGCGCGGCGGTCTGTTGACCTTTGATGAGGCGTGCCAACGCTACAAGCTGACGGACGAGGAGTTCGTGGGCTGGCAGAAGGCCATCGACCGCCACGGTCTAGCGGGCCTGCGCACCACGCGCATTCAGCAATACCGCGAATAGGACGAGTGCGGGCGGTCCTCGGGCCGTCCGCTCCTGTCTGCGCGCGACGGACGAATGGTGTTCAGCGTCGCGCCGTCAACCCTACGTCTTAAAGCCTCGTTTACACCCTGCTGGGTAATTTCTGCCTAGCAGGGCGCTGGCGTTTGGTTCGCCGGCTAACGGCGAGGTGGGCGTGCAGGGTCTTTTGGCATTTCTGCAAAGATTTGGGATCGGACGCCTGGGCGCCATCGCCGGGGGCGCGGCCGGTCTTTTGGCTGTGATCGCCTTCTTGATGTTCAACATCGGGGGCGAGCCCAAATCGCTGCTCTATTCCAATCTCGACCTCAAGGAAGCCTCGCAGATCACTCAGGCGCTGGACGCCGCCAATGTGAAATACGAGGTGAAGGGCGACGGGACCACCGTCATGGTGGCGCGGGATCAGGTGGCCTCGGCGCGGCTGATGCTGTCGAGCAAGGGCCTGCCGACCTCCGGCTCTGTGGGTTACGAGATCTTCGATTCCGCCCCCGCCCTCGGCCAGACCGACTTCGTGCAGAATCTCAACGCCAAGCGGGCGGCGGAGGGCGAACTCGCCCGCACCATTCGCTCGATCCAGGGGGTGACCTCGGCACGGGTGCTGCTGAATCTGCCCAAGCGCCAGCTGTTCGAGGACGATAACGCCACGCCCTCGGCCTCCATCATGGTGGCGACCTCAGGTCGCCGCCTGTCTTCAGATCAGGTGCGCTCCATCCGCAATCTGGTGGCCGCAGCGACGCCGGGGCTGAAGCCGGAGCGCGTGGCGGTGTCGGACCAGTCGGGCGAGCTCCTCGCCGGCATGGACGATCCGGCCGGCGGCGGCGCCTCCAGCGCTCAGCGCGCCGACGTCGAAGAGCGGCTGAAGAAGCAGATCAAGGACCTGGTGGAGGGCGTGGTGGGGCCGGGCAAGGCGCGCGTGACCGTGGCCGCCGACGTTGACCTTGCTCGAGTTACGACCCAGGAGAAGAAGTACGATCCGGACGGCCAGGTGGTGATGTCCACCTCCACCGGCAAGGACACCAACAAGGAGGACAAGTCCGCCAGCCAGGGCGCTGTGTCCTCGTCCCAGAACCTGCCGGGGGCGCAGAACGCCAACAGCGTCTCCAATCCCACCTCGTCCAGCGATAAGCAGGATGAGACCACCAACTACGAGAACTCGTCCACCACCACCACCCGCATTCAAGAACCGGGCGAGATCAAGAAGATCTCCGTGTCGGTGGCTGTGGATGGCGCTCAAGCCCTGGACGCCAAGGGCAAGCCGGGGCCCTGGACCCCCCGCTCCGCCGATGAAATGGCCAAGATCGACGCCTTGGTGAAGGGCGCCATCGGTTACGACCAGAAGCGCGGCGACCTGGTGCAGGTGGTGAACGTGCGCTTCGAGAAGCCGGCGGACGCCCTTGGCGGCGCGGCGGCCTCAAGCCCGTTCGAGTTCGACAAGAACGACATCATGCGGGCCGTGGAGCTCGGCATCCTCGGCGTCGTGGCGATCCTGGTGATCTTCTTCGTCGCCCGCCCGGTGCTCACCACCGCTGTGAAGGGCGGCGGCATGGGCGACTTCGCCATGGCGGGCGGCGCGCCTGCGCGCCTCGTGGGCGCCTCGGACAACGCCGGCGCTCTGGCCATGGCCGGACATGACGGCGCTGCCGCGGCGCTGCCGATGGCTGGCGAATTCGACCAGCGCGTGGACATCGCGCGCATCGAGGGGCAGGTGAAGGCCTCCTCGGTGAAGAAGGTGTCCGAGTTCGTAGAGAAGCATCCGGATGAGTCGGTTTCGATTCTCCGCAGCTGGCTGCATGAATCCTGATGCTGGCCTCTCGTAAAAAGAATGCGATCGAGGACCCCAACAAACTCTCCGGGCCGGAGAAGGCGGCTGTAGTGCTGCTCGCCCTCGGCGAAGATCACACCTACCTGTGGGAATCGCTGGACGAGGAGGAGATCAAGGAAGTCTCCCAGGCCATGTCGAGCCTCGGCACCGTGTCGGCCACGGTGGTGGAGACGCTCTTGGTGGATTTCGTGTCCGGCATGTCCTCCACCGGCGCCATCATGGGCTCCTACGAGCAGACCCAGCGCCTGTTGTCCGCTTTCATGCCCACCGAGAAGGTGGACCAGATCATGGAGGAGATCCGTGGTCCGGCCGGCCGCACCATGTGGGACAAGCTCGCCAATGTGAACGAGGCGGTGCTCGCCAACTATCTGAAGAACGAATACCCGCAGACCGTGGCCGTGGTGCTGTCCAAGATCAAGGCCGACCACGGGGCGCGGGTCCTGGCCTCCCTGCCGGAAGACTTCGCCCTCGAATGCGTCACGCGCATGCTGCGCATGGAGCCGGTGCAGCGCGACATTCTCGACAAGATCGAGCAGACCCTGCGCATCGAGTTCATGTCCAACCTCGCCCGCACCTCGAAGCGCGACAGCCACGAGATGATGGCTGAGATCTTCAACAACTTCGATCGCCAGACCGAAAGCCGCTTCATCGCCGCTCTGGAAGAGCGCAACCGCGAAAGCGCCGAGCGCATCCGCGCCCTGATGTTCGTGTTCGAGGACCTGAGCAAGCTCGACCCCGGCGGGGTGCAGACCCTGCTGCGGGCGGTGGAGAAGGACCAGCTCGGCCTCGCCCTCAAGGGCGCGTCGGATTCGTTGCGCGAGCTCTTCTTCTCCAACATGAGCGAGCGCGCCGCCAAGATCATGCGCGAGGACATGGAGAGCATGGGCCCGGTGCGCCTGAAGGACGTGGACCAGGCGCAGATGGCCATGGTCCAGGTGGCCAAGGACCTGGCCGCCAAGGGCGAAATCATGCTGGCCGGCTCCGGCGGCGACGACGAGCTGATCTACTGACATGACCGAAAAGCTCGCCCCTCGCCCGTTCACCTTCGACACCGTGTTCGACGGCGCGCACGTGATCTCCGCGCCGCGCTCGAAGAGGTCCTTCACCCCGGAAGAGGTGGAGCAGATCCGCGCCCAGGCCTATGCCGAGGGCGAACGCTCCGCCACCGCTCTCGCCGAACAGCAGGCGGCGTCGGCTCTGGCCGATGTCGGCCGCCAGCTCGGCAGCGCGCTCTCGACCCTCGGCCGGGTGGCGCACGACCACCGCGCCGCCAGCGCCGAGCTGGCCCTGGCCTGCGCGCGCTGTATCGCCGACGCGGCTCTGCAACAGTTCCCCGCTGCTCCGGCTGAGGCGGCGCTGGCGGCTTTGGCGGATGAGATCAAGACCGCGCCGCGGGTGACGGTGCGCGCGAGTCCCGGCGCCGCCGAGCGCCTCGCCCACACCCTGTCGCAGCTGGCGACCGGCATCGGCTTCGACGGCGCGGTGACGGTATCCGCCGATCCCGCCATGGGCGCCGGCGCCTTCAGTTTCGACTGGGGCGACGGCCGCGCGGCCTTCGACCCGACAGCCGCCGCCGAGCGTGTAACCGAAGCCCTGGCCGCGGCCCTCGCCGCCGAGGGGCTGCACGCTGAATCCCTTCGCCTTGAACCGGGAGCCGGACAATGAGCGATCAAGACCTGCAGCTCGAATCCTTCGACGACATGAACCCCGCACTCGGGGGGGGCGACGACGGAGAAGACAAGACCGCCGCGGACCTGGCCCCGGTGTTCGATGTGCCGGTGCACATCTCCGCTGTGCTCGGCAAGACCAGCATGTCGGTGGCCGACCTGTTGCGGCTGGCCCAGGGCAGCGTGCTCGAGCTCGACCGCAAGGTGGGCGAGGCCATCGACATCTATGTGAACAACCGCCTGGTGGCGCGGGGCGAAGTCGTGATCGTCGACGATCGCCTGGGCGTGACCATGACCGAAATCATCAAGGACGGCGACAGCAGTCTTTAGGCCAATCCATGGCGCGGTCTGACTGCGCCAGACGAGGAGACAGAACATGCGGCTATTGGTTGTCGGCGGGCTCAACGGCCAGCTCTCCACCGCGGTCAAGATGGCCATGCAGGCCGGCGCCAAGGTGAGCCATGTGGACACCATCGCCCAGGCGACCCACGCCCTGCGCGCAGGCCAGGGGGCCGATCTTCTGATGGTCGACTACCATCTGGACATCCGCGGACTGATCACCGCCAACGAGGCCGAGCGCATCCATGTGCCGGTGGTGGCCTGCGGCGTCGGGGCCGATCCCAAGAGCGCGGCGGACGCCATCCGCGCGGGCGCTAAGGAGTTCATTCCACTTCCGCCGGAGGCCGACCTCATCGCCGCGGTGCTCGCCGCCGTGGCCGACGACGAGCGGCCCATGGTCACCCGCGACCCGGTGATGGAGCAGGTGCTGAAGCTGGCCGATCAGGTGGCCCGCTCCGACGCCTCCATCCTCATCACCGGCGAGAGCGGCGTCGGCAAGGAGGTCATGGCCCGCTACATCCATGAGAAGTCGCGCCGGGCGGACAAGCCGTTCATCTCGGTGAACTGCGCCGCCATCCCCGACAATCTGCTGGAATCCGAGCTGTTCGGCCATGAGAAGGGCGCCTTCACCGGCGCGGTGGCGCGGCGCATCGGCAAGTTCGAGGAAGCCGACGGCGGCACGCTTCTCCTGGACGAAATCTCGGAAATGGACGTTCGCCTGCAGGCCAAGCTGCTGCGCGCCCTCCAGGAGCGGGAGATCGACCGGGTGGGCGGCTCCAAGCCGGTGAAGGTGAATATCCGCATCCTCGCCACCTCCAACCGCGACCTGACCGAGGCGGTGCGGGCCGGGACCTTCCGCGAAGACCTGCTCTATCGGCTGAACGTGGTGAACCTGCGCCTGCCGGCGTTGCGCGAACGGCCGGGCGACATCCTGGCCCTCGCCGAACACTTCTCCCGCAAGTACGCCCAGGCGAACGCGGTGGCCGAACGCCCCCTGGCCGACGACACCAAGCGCCGGCTCCTGGCGCATCGCTGGCCGGGCAATGTGCGCGAGCTGGAGAACGCCATGCACCGGGCGGTGCTGCTCTCCACCGGCGCTGAGATCGCGCCGGACGCGGTGCGCCTGCCGGACGGTCAGCCTTTGTCTGGCGGCGCGTCCGCATCCTATCCGTCGCCGGCCATAGATCGCACCGGCGAGACCGCCGCTCACGCCGCCGAGGCCGCCGCCCGCGCTCTAGTGGGCCGCACAGTCGCTCAAGTGGAGCAGCAGCTGATCCTCGACACCCTCAACCACTGCCTCGGCAACCGCACCCACGCGGCCAATATCCTCGGCATCTCCATCCGCACCTTGCGCAACAAGCTGAAGGAATATTCCGAGGCGGGCGTGAGCATTCCCGCGCCCCAGGGCGGGTCCTATGCGGCGTGAGACGACGCTGAGACGTCGTGAGTTCATTAGCTCCGGTGGTGCGGCGGTCTTTGCGCCCACGGTGGCCCTCGCCGCGCCGGGCTTGGCCCTCGCCGCGCCGGGCTCGCCCTTCGCCGAGCTGGAAGCGCGCAGCGGCGGGGCGCTGGGCGTCTATGCCGAAGACTTGACCACGGGCCGCGTGCTGGCCCACCGCGCCGACGCGCGCTTTCCCCTGTGCTCCTCGTTCAAATGTCTGGCCGCAGGGGCGGTGCTGGCGCGGGTGGACCGGGGCGAGGAGCGCCTCGATCGCGTCATCAAATACAGCGCCGCCGACCTGATGAGCTATGCGCCCACGGCCAAGGCGCATGTGAGCGAAGGCGGCCTCGCCCTCGGCGCGCTGTGCGAAGCTGCGGTGAGCCTCAGCGACAACACCGCCGCCAATCTGATCCTCGACCAGATCGATGGCCCCGCCGGCCTCACCCGCTGGCTGCGGGGCATCGGCGATCCCGTCACCCGGCTCGATCACAAGGAGCCGGAGCTCAACCGCGTGCCCGTGGGCGCAAAGACCGACACCACCTCGCCCCGGGCCATGGCCGCCAGCGTGCGCAAGCTCTTGCTGGGCGAAGTGCTGAAGCCCGAAAGCCGGGCGCGGCTGCTGGCCTGGATGGACGGGTGCAAGACCGGGGATCATCGGATTCGCGCCGGCGCCCCTGGATGGCGGGTGGCGGACAAGACCGGGACCTATGACGGCTGCTGCAACGACGTGGCTTATCTGCGCGACGCTAAGGGGCGCCAGATCATGCTGGCCCTCTATCTGACGAACGCGCACCGTCTCGACGACGCCGGCCGCGAGGCCGTGCTGGCGGAGGCCACGCGCATCGCCCTCCGCGCCTTGAGCAACGCCCATGGCTGATCTCGCCGCCCGTCCAGGTCCCGGCGGAGCCTTGAGCTTCCGTGACGTTGTGAGCCGCGTGGCCACGGGCGAGGTGGCCCTGGCGCTCGGCGTCGTGCTGGTGATCCTGCTGCTGGTGGCGCCGATCCCGGCGATCCTGATCGACCTCCTGTTGGCGATCTCGCTCACCGCCGCCGTGCTGATCCTGATGACGGCGCTGTTGATCCGGCGGCCGCTGGAGTTCACCGCCTTTCCCACCGTGCTCCTGGTGGCGACGCTCTATCGCCTCGGCCTCAACCTCGCCTCCACCCGCCTGATCCTCAGCCATGGTCACGAGAGCGGCGAGCCGGCGGGGGCCATCATCCAGTCGTTCGGCCGGCTGATGATGCAGGGCAACTACATCATCGGCGTCATCGTCTTCATCATCCTGATCATCGTGAACTTCGTGGTGATAACCAAGGGCTCCACCCGCATCGCCGAAGTGGCGGCGAGGTTCACCCTCGATTCCATGCCCGGCAAACAGATGGCCATCGACGCCGACATGTCGGCGGGGCTCATCGACGAGAAGGAGGCCAAGCGCCGACGTAAGGAGCTGGAGCAGGAGAGCACCTTCTTCGGGGCCATGGACGGCGCCTCGAAGTTCGTGCGCGGCGACGCCGTGGCCGGCCTCGTCATCACCTGCGTCAACATCATCGGCGGCATGCTGATCGGGGTGGTGCAGCACGGGGTGAGCTTCGCCCAGGCCGCCTCCACCTACACCATCCTCACCATCGGCGAGGGTCTGGTGAGTCAGGTGCCCGCCCTGGTCATCTCCATCGCCGCCGGCTTTCTGGTGTCCAAGGCCGGCGTGGAGGGCTCGGCCGACAAGGCGCTGGTCACCCAGCTCGCCACCAATCCGGTGAGTCTCGGCATGGTGTCGGCGGCCTCCGGGCTCATCGGCGTCATTCCCGGCATGCCGTTCTTTCCCTTCGCCCTCATCGCCGTGGGCTCAGGACTGCTCGCCTGGAAGCGGGTGCAAGATGCGGAAAAGCCCAAGCTCGAGACGGAAGTCGCGCCGGTGCAGCCGGCGGCGGATCTGGACGAGCCGATCTCGGCCACCCTCGCCATCGATGATGTGAAGATCGAGCTGGGCTATGGCTTGCTTGGCCTGATCAACGACCTCGACGGGCGCAAGCTCACCGATCAGATCAAGGCCCTGCGCCGCACCCTGGCGGCGGACTTCGGCTTCGTCATGCCCCAGGTGCGCATCCTCGACAACATGCGCCTGCCCACCCAGGGCTACGCCATCCGGGTGAAGGAGATGGAGGCCGGGGCCGGCGAAGTGCGCATCGGCATGCTCATGGCCATGGACCCGCGCGGGAACCAAGTCGACCTGCCGGGCGAGCACGTGAAGGAGCCCGCCTTCGGCCTGCCGGCCACCTGGATCGATGAGGGGTTGCGGGAAGAGGCCACCTTCCGCGGCTTGACCATCGTCGATCCGGCAACGGTGCTCACCACCCACCTCACGGAGATCCTCAAGGAGAACATGTCGGACCTTCTCTCCTACGGGGAGGTGCAGAAGCTCCTGAAGGATATTCCCGGCGAGCAGAAGAAGCTGGTGGAGGACCTGATCCCGTCCGTCGTCTCCACCGCCACGGTGCAGCGCGTGCTGCAGAGCCTTCTTAAGGAGCGGGTGTCGATCCGCGACCTGCCCACCATCCTCGAGGCCATCGGCGAGATCGCCCCGCACAACGGCAGCGTCACCGGCATCGTCGAGCACGTGCGCATGCGCCTCGGCAAGCAAATCTGCTGGCAGAACCGGGACGATTCCGGCGCCTTGCCCATCATCTCCATGTCGCCGGACTGGGAGGTTGCGTTCAGCGACGCCCTGGTCGGGCCGGGCGAGGAGAAGCAGCTGGCCCTCGCCCCATCCAAGCTTCAGGACTTCATCCGCGTGATCCGCGACACGTTCGAGGCCGCGGCGCAACGGGGCGAGACGCCGGTGCTGCTGACGAGCCCTGTGATCCGGCCCTATGTGCGCTCAATCATTGAACGCTTCCGCAGCCAGACCGTGGTGATGAGCCAGAACGAGATTCATCCGCGCGCCCGGTTGCGTTCGCTCGGGGCCATCTGAGGTTCCCCGAGCAAAGTCCGATCAAGCTGAATCGAATTTTGCTCATACTCTATTGAATCTAGAGCATTAGTGCACCGACACCGGGGCGAGATGGTTGGCGAGCGCCGTTGCGTAGGCCTCTTCGCGGTCCTCCAGCACGGCGATGCGCACGCCGTCGGCGCGGCAGACCGAATAGAGCAGCCGGTCCGGGGCGTAGTCATATTGCGCGCGGATTTCGTTCGGCACATTGGCGAACACGTCCGCGGCCTTGATTTCCCGGACATAGACCAGGTTGGGTCCGCCCAGAGCCGCGAAGGCCTCCGGGGTGAGGACGGGATGTTCAGTCGTGTTGGGCGTCATAGGACCACCTCAATGGATACAGGGTTACAGACCCGAAGGCCTTGAGACTTTGCCGGCCGAATCATCGGATCGCCAATCAGCCAATCGACTGGATCGGGATTCGCTTGATGCGTTTTGCCGGTTCGGGACGGACCACGTCGATGTGCAGCAAGCCGTGTTCCAGCCGCGCGCCCGCCACTTCCATCCCGTCCGCCAGGATGAAGGTGCGCATGAACCCGCGCGCGGCGATGCCGCGATGCAGGTAGGCGCCGCCGTCCCGCTCGTCCCCGCCGCGTTTGCCGGCGACGATCAGCTGATTGTCCTCTACGGTGACCTGAAGCTGGTCCGGCGAGAAGCCCGCCACGGCCAGGGTGATGCACACCTTGTCCTCGGCGAGTTGCTCGACATTGTAGGGAGGGTAGCTGTCGGCGGCGGCCTTGGCGGCGCGTTCGATCAGGGCGCGCGTATGCTCGAAACCGAGCAGAAACGGACTGTCGAACACCACGGTTCGCGTATTCATCGGCCAAGTCCTCGTCTCAAGCGACTTCGCCCGCCGGTCCGCACCCAGATTGGCATGCGCACCCAACGGTCCAACTAATGTGTGTCAGCATCGGTGGCGATTCAATGATGGGGCGCAAGAATTGCGAGGGCGTGCGAGTCTGGTCCTGTCAGCCCAGTGCTGATTCGCTCAATGAGATTCGCCCAACGAGATCTGGCCATGCCGAGCCCCGCCGCCCTCGCGCTCCTCCTGAGCCTCTGGCCCTTCGCGGCCAAGGATCAGACGCCGCCTACGCGCTTCGATCTTGTCTGTGCGATCCAACGCCAGGAGCCCAAGCGGCTGAAGCCTTACGGCAAGCGGACACTGCGCATCGACCTCGTGGCGCATCGCTGGTGCGAGGATCGCTGCGAGACCGTGGGCGATCTCAAAATGTCCGACCAGCAGATCGAGCTCGTCAGCCCGCCGACGCCGCAAGGGCCGACGGTGATCAACCGGGTCATGACCCTCAACCGCGCCAGCGGACGCTTGCGCGATGAGCGACGCATCCTGCTCGACGGCGATCTGGTGGGCGCCGATCTCTACTTTGGCGAATGCAAGCTTCGCCCGTACACCGACGTGGAAAAGAAGATGTTCTGAGCCGGTCTCTGCCGCCGGACAAAGTAAAACCCCCGCGCCGGCCAGCGCGGGGGTCTTTTGATTGGTGGAGCTAAGCGGAGTCGAACCGCTGACCTCTTGAATGCCATTCAAGCGCTCTACCAGCTGAGCTATAGCCCCGAACGATAACACCTTGCGGCGTCGTCGGTTATCTTGTGAGCGATCCAGGTCTGGTTGGCCCGGTCGCGAGGTCGCGGACACTATGTCAGGGCGCTTCGCAGATCAAGCCGCTGAATCCGTGATCGGAGCGGTTTTTTTGCTCCGACCGCGGAAGCGCCGGCCGGACCCCGATCACACCTCGTCGTCGTCCCCGGGGATGACGTCGATGTCCTCGTCGGCGAAGTCGTCGTCTTCGTCCTCAAGGAACGGCACGTCCTCGCCTTCGTCCTCCAGCGCGACCTCTTCTTCGAAGTCGACGCCGAGGTCGGGTTCCGCAGCGGATTCCGCGCCGGGCGTTTCGCCGTCGTCGTCGGTCTCCAAGGGCTCAGCCTCAGCGGCCACGTCGATTTCCGGGGTTTCGTCCACCTCGTCCTCGAAGCCTTCGACCTCCGCGTCGGGTTTCTTGGCCTTTTCGTCGGCCTCGTCGTCCGTATCGTAGTCGGGCGCGGCGGTGCGGGCGCGGACGCGGCGCGAGCGCACCGCTTCCTCGGGATCAAAGGCCGTGCCGCACTTGGGGCACACGGCGGGGCGGCGGTTGAGGTCGTAGAACTTCACACCGTCCACGGGGCAGACTTGTTTGGCGCCGAGTTCAGGATTGGCCAAGGCGGACCCTTCAAAAATGCTGCAAGATCAGGAGCGGCGCGTCCCTTGCCACGCGCGCCTCGCGCTGTCAAAACCAAAGCCCTTCCTTTTTCAACTGCAAAGTTTCGGAGCGACGGCGAAGGCGATGACCAGCCGGTGGAAATCTCATGCTTCGGGCCCGCTTTCGGGCCGCATTCGCGCGCCCGGCGACAAGTCAATTTCGCACCGCGCCCTGATTTTTGGGGCTATGGCGGAGGGGACCACCGAGATCAGCGGCCTGCTCGAAGGCGAGGACGTGCTCAACACCGGCAAGGCCGTCGCCGCCATGGGCGCCAAGGTGGAGCGCCTGGGCGAGGGCCGCTGGCGGGTGGTCGGGACCGCAAAACTGAGTTCGGCCTCCATCGACTGCGGCAATTCCGGCACGGGCGCGCGACTGCTCATGGGCGCCGTGGCCGGCTATCAAAGCGACGTGATCATCGACGGTGACGTCTCGTTGCGCTCGCGCCCCATGGGCCGGGTCACCGGGCCATTGATGCAGATGGGCGCGCGCTTCGAGGGCGAGAAACTGCCCATGACCGTGCACGGCGGCGCCTTGCAAGCGATTCGCTACGTCCTGCCGGTGGCTTCGGCCCAGGTGAAGTCTGCGGTGCTGCTGGCGGGCCTCCACGCCAAGGGCGAGACGGAGGTGGTCGAGCCCGAACCCACGCGAGATCACACTGAGCGCATGCTGCGCGCCTTTGGGGCTAAGGTGAGCGTCGAGGATCAGGCGGACGGTCGCCACGTTCGGCTGACCGGAGGACAGGCGTTGAAGGCGACTGAGGTGGCCGTGCCGGGCGATCCGTCCTCCGCCGCCTTCCCCATTGTGGCGGCCCTGATCACGCCAGGGTCTCGGGTCACGGTGGAGGGCGTGCTGCTCAATCCCCTCAGAACAGGCCTGTTCGACACCCTGCGCGACATGGGCGCTGATCTCGTCATCGAGAACCAGCGCGAGGAGAGCGGCGAGCCGGTGGGCGATCTCACCGCCGCCTATTCGAAGTTGAAGGGCGTGGTTGTGCCGCCGGAGCGGGCGCCCTCCATGATCGACGAATATCCGATCCTCGCCGTGGCCGCCGCCTTCGCTGAAGGCCACACGGTCATGCGGGGCATCGGCGAGCTACGGGTGAAGGAAAGCGACCGCATCGCCCTGATGGCGGCGGGGCTGGCCGCCTGCGGCGTACCTGTGGTGGAGGAGCCGGACGGTCTCATCGTGCACGGCCTCGGCGGCGCTCCGGCTGGCGGCGCCACGGTGGTCACCAAGGGCGACCATCGCATCGCCATGTCGCACCTGGTGCTGGGGCTGGCGGTTCAGGCGCCGGTGACCGTGGACGAACCGGACATGATCGCCACCAGCTTTCCCGGGTTCCGGGTGCTGATGGCCGGGCTTGGCGCCGCCATAGGCGACGCGTAAGCCGTCAGGCGCTCGGGATCGTCAGGGCCTCTGGAAGCCCGGCACCAGAGCGTGCAGGCGCTCCAGCGTTTCGGCCTCGTCCCGGCGGAGGGCGGCGGCGAGCAGCGCATTCACCGGTCCCTCCAGCTCCTGCCAGCTCGACGCCGGCTCGTGGGCCATCAGTACGCCATCGGCGGGGGTGGGATGAACCTCTTCCTCGGCGTAGAAGATCTCCTCATAGAGCTTCTCGCCAGGACGGAGGCCGGTGTAGCGGATCTCGATGTCCGCGCCAGGTTGAAGGCCATGCAGGCGGATCATCTGCCGGGCCAGTTCGTCGATGAGCACTGGCGAGCCCATGTCGAGCACATAGACCCCGCCGTCATGGCGCGTGTCGATGGGCAGGGCGGCGGCCTGCAGCACCAGGCTCGCGGCCTCCTGGATGGTCATGAAATAGCGCTCGATGTTCGGATCGGTGACCGTCACCGGCCCGCCCGCGGCGATCTGGCGCTCGAACAGGGGCGCGACCGAGCCGTTGGAGCCCAGCACATTGCCGAACCGCACCACGGCGGCGCGGGTGGGGGTGGGCTCGCACACTGCTCGCACCACCTGCTCGGCCAGGCGCTTGGTGGCGCCCATGACGTTGGACGGGTTCACGGCCTTGTCGGTGGAGATGAACACCAGTTCGCGACTGCGACCGGCGGCGAGCCGCGCCACGTTGAGCGCCCCGCCCACATTGGTCAGCACCGCCTCGGTGGGGTTGAGCTCCATCAACGGCACGTGTTTCAGCGCCGCGGCGTGCATCACCACTTCCGGCCGGTGGACATCAAACAGCGCCTTCAGCCGCGCCTCGTCGCGCACATCGCCAAGAGCGGCCGTCCAGGCCGCGCCGGCCCCGCTTTCCGAGAGCTCGCGGTCAATTTCGTAGAGATTGTATTCAGCGGAATCCACCAGCACGAGATGGGCCGGATCGAAGCGCCGCGCCTGCCGCGTCAGCTCGCCGCCGATGGTGCCGCCCGCGCCGGTGATCAGGAGTCGGCGGCCTTCGATCATGCCGCGCGCTCGGGCCAGGTCGAGCCGCCGCGGGGGGCGGTCGAGCAGGTCCACGGCGTTCAGCGCGGAAAGGTCCGGCTCCGCGCGCCCGGCGCCGTCGCGCAAACGCTCCACCCGAGCGCCGGCGTCGGACGCCGCCTTCACCACCGCCTCCAAGGTTGTTTTGCCCGGGCGAGGATCAGCCACCACCACCAGCGGCGGGCGGCCGGCGGCCTCGGTCTCGAGGGCGAGCGCCTCGCCGAGACGATCAAGGCCGCCATAGACCCGCGCGCCCTGCAGGCGTCGCCCGTGCGGGGCCCCGTCGGGACAGACCACGCCCGCCACCGGCGGCGGCGATTGCGCCGCGCGCCGCGCGGCTTCCAGGTAGCGGTCTGCGGCCTCCAACGAGCCCACCACCAGCACGGGCGCGCGAGATCGGTCCTCGAACCGTCCGAGAGCGAAAAGATCGCCGCGATGGATCGCCTTCACCAACACTCGCGCCAGGGCGAGGATAAACCACAAGATCGGGGCTTCAATGAAGACCGCCGTGCGCGGAAAGTCCTCCAGGCGGTCCACGAGGAACAGGACGGGGAACAGCAACATGTTGGCGAAGGCCACGGCCTGACCGATCATCACGACGTCGTTCAGCGCTGTGAACCGCCACATGCGCAGGTGCAGGCGCGCCAGGTAGAAGGTCCCGGCCGCGAGCACGGTGAAGACCGCCGTGGCGTGCAGAACCATAGCGAGCGGCAGAGGCTTGGGCTCGAACTCATAGCGCACCACCAAGACGCTGGTCATGATCGTCGCCGCCCAGAACAGGTCGTGCAGCGCGACAGCCAAGGCGGTGAGGCCGGCGTTTCGGGGCGCGGTAACGGCGGGTCTCATGGGCGAAGCCGCCCCTGCCCTTCCTGCCCGGGGTCCACAGGGGTCAGTTTCCAGCGCAACTTCGCCCCGCGTTCAGCGTCAACCTGGCCCTTCATCACCACCTGGGCGCACCGCCGCGGCTGCCCCTCTTCAAAATGCACTGAAGTCTCCACCAGCACTTCCTGCGCATCGTTGCGCAGCCACCAACCACGATCGGTCGGCCCCCGCAACAGCACGCTCTTCTGGTCTCTGGCAAGGGAAACCTTCACGCTGGGCGGGAGATGAAACCTGACGGCGAACGGCGTCAGGCGGCGACGCCCGCCGCTCGGGCCGGGCGTGAACCGGTCTTCTCCGCGCAGCTCGTCGTGGCGCAGATCAAGGAAAAGCCGCCGCTCGTGCACCAGGCCGAATTCCGCTAACCAGCCGTCGTGCGCCAGCTCCAGCCAAACGCCGGCCTCGTTCTCGTTCCGCCTCGCCTCCACGCGCTGGCAGCCCTCGATGAGCCGGGGGCCGAGCGTGCGGGCGAAATAGCCCGTCGCTGGCGCGCCGGCGGAGGCTTCCGCCAATCCCGCTGTGGAGCCGCCGGACGTCAGACGTAGCGCCGCGGCGGCATGCGCGGCCAGGGGCGACCAGCCGCAATTACTGATCAGGCGATGACCATCGCACAGCACTTCGATCGCGAGGGGTTGGGCGCAGGCCGTTTCGCTCCAGCTCCCGGTCGGCGGCGGGGCGGCGTCCACCATCACCTCGATGGCCCCTCCGCTCAGGCGGTGATAGCCGGCGTAGGGCGCGAAGCCGAACGGCTTCACCGTGAGATCTTCCCCTGCGAGCGCGGCGGCGATACGCGCCGCATTCGCCGCCTCGCCGCCGTGGAACGATGCAAGTCTGCCATCGCCGAGGGTAAAAAATCGCGCCACGCCGGAGAGGCGGTCGATGGCCCGGCTCAGCGCTTCGGGCGGGTCGACGCCCCGCTGCGACAGGCCGTCGTCGAGGGTGTGCAGGTCGAACAACAATTCTAGCGCCTGCTCTGGCGACCGGGTCTTCAGGCCGCCGTCCGGCAACACAGCCTCATCGAGCTGACGCGCCAGGCGAGGCAGACCGCGCATCAACAGGCGATCGCCCGCGCGACCGGCAAGGGCGGTTCCGGCGGTGCAGACGGCGGCGAGGCGTTCGGCGCGTCGCCCCGGCCCTGCGGGGACCTGCATCAGGCGATTGGCGCTCAAGGCCAAGGTCTGAACAATGATCTGCCGCTCGGCGTCGGACGCCGGCTCTGCGAGGCGGCGGGCCGCGCAGGCGAGATGGAACACCCGCCGCTCCAGGGTTTCCGGAGTCCAGGCCGGCCCGCGCATGCGGCTGAAACCGCGGCGCCACTCGAGGAAGTGTCGCAACGCCTCTCGAGCGCCGGCAGGACCGACAGACATCAGCTCGGGCAGCCAGGCGAAGCGGTGCATTTCCTGCTCGAACCGCTCGGATGGAAATACGGCGCTCCACGGGTCGCCCTTGGGGCCGACGGCGAGTTGCACGCCGGCCAGGGTGAACCGACCGGCCATCAGCGCGCGCCCCGACTCAAGGCGCAGCGGCCGCATGTCGCGGGGCTGAGCCGTCAAGCCCTCTGCGTGGAGCGTCGGGAAGCGCAGGCTGGGAAGGTTGGCGCTCCACAGGCTGTCGGCCTGACGGCGCAGGCTTTCGAACACATCCTCGGCCAGCGCGGCCGAGGAGAGGCCCAGCGGCAGCGGCCTAGGGCTTGCGAACGGCGGTTTTGCGAGCGCGCCCCCCTGCAAGGCCGCCCCCTTCAGACGCGCCTTGCGCGTCGGCGCCGGCGCATCAGACCAGCGCCTTGGCGGGGGCCTCGCCGCGCAAGACGGCGATGGCGTCGGCGTAGGTGGAGGGCCCGCCGCGGAACACCGCCGTGCCGGCCACCAGCGCGGTGGCGCCGGCGTCCACGCACTGGCGCGCCGTGGTCTGATTCACCCCGCCGTCCACCTCGATGATGACGTCGCTGCGGCCGGCGCGGTCGACCATCTTGCGTAGGGCTTCGATCTTGGCGAGCTGCGAGGGCATGAAGCTCTGGCCGCCGAAGCCGGGGTTGATGGTCATCACCAGCATCAGGTCGATGTCGTCGAGCATCCACTCCACCACCGAGGGGGACGTGGAGGGGTTGAACACGACGCCCGCCTTGGCGCCGAGGGCGCGGATCTGCTTCAGGCTGCGGTTGAGGTGGGGGCCGGATTCAGGGTGCACGCTGATGATGTCGGCGCCCGCGGCGCGAAAGGCTTCGAGATAGGGGTCGGCCGGGGCGATCATCAGGTGCACGTCGAAGGTCAGCTTCGAGTGCGGGCGCAGCGCCTTCACGATATCTGGCCCGAGGGTGATGTTGGGCACGAAGTGGCCGTCCATCACATCGATGTGCAGCCAGTCGGCGCCGGCCGCCTCCACCGCGCGCGCCTCTTCGCCCAGCTTCGCAAAATCAGCGGCGAGAATCGACGGGGCGATAATGGGAGTGCGAGTCATGTCCTTCGGATAGACCTCGCGTCCGAAGGTGGCAAGCGACCGAAGCGCCTCAGCCCCGGCCGCTGCGCCTTGAAGCGGGCATCAGGGGTTCGGCGGCGGCGGGGGCGGCGCATAGCCGCCCACCGGCTGGATCCGCACCCGAGCGCCGAAGGAAATATAGACGTGGGTTCCCACGGGCAGGGGCTGGGCGTCGGCCTGGGCCACCTGGATCAGCTCGCCGTTGCGCCGTCGCACGGTGTAGGCGAAGCCGGGGACCTTGTCGCCGCTCTTCTCGATGGCGTTGCCGAGGAGCGCGCCGCCGATGGCGCCGACAACGCCGGCTGCCACATGGTCGGAGTGACGGCCGCCAAATTGCGAACCCACCACGCCGCCCGCGACGCCGCCCACCACCGCGCCGGTTCCGGTGTCGCGCTTGTTCAGGGTCACCGGCTGGACGCCGACCACCTCGCCCTCTTCGACCTGGGCGGCCGTGCCCGTCTCATAGGGCGCGTAATTGTTCGGACCGATGTCCTGGGCGCAACCGCTCAGGCCTGCTGTGGCGAGGATCACGGCCAAGGCCACGCCGCTGTTTCGAAAGGCATGGATGCTAGTCATCAGACACCTCCTCAGCTCCCCGTGAAACAATAGGGCTCGATCTGGGCGATCTTTAGACGTTCAACGACGTGGAGAGGGAACAACCGTCGCCGCAAAACTCCGTTACGCCGCCGAATCCACGCCAAGGCGCGGCGCGGTGCTGGATCAGGCCTCAGCCCGCGCCAAGCGGCAGATGAAGAACCCATCCATGCCGCCGCGCTCAAGCCAATAGCTGGGCAAGATACGCAGCCAGCCTTGCGGACGAAGCGCCTCGGCAGGCGCGCCGACGCTGTCCGGCTCTGGAGGCGTTACGGCGAAATCTGGATGGCGGGCCAGGAAGGCGGCGATCTGCGCCTCGCCCTCTTCGGGCTCCAGGGAACAGACCGCATAGACCAGGCGACCGCCCGGACGCACCCGGCGCGCGGCGCTGTCGAGCAATTTGGCCTGGATCACCGCCAGCTTGGCGATGTCGCTAGGGCGCGCGGCCCACAGCACTTCCGGTTGGCGGCGGAAGGTGCCGGTGGCGGAGCAGGGCGCGTCGAGCAGCACGGCGTCGAATTGGCGCTCATCGGTCCAGGCCGCGGCGTCGGCGCCGACCACTTCAGCGGTCAGGCTGGTGCGGTCGAGGTTTTCGCGCACCCGCGCCAACCGGAACTCTGATTTGTCGAGGGCGACCACGCGCGCGCCGGCGGCGACTAGCTGCAGGGTCTTGCCTCCCGGCGCAGCGCAGAGGTCAAGCACGTCTTCGCCAGCCTTTGGGGCGAGCAGACGCGCCGCCACGGCGGCGGCGGCGTCCTGCACCCACCAGCCGCCCTCCGCGAAGCCTGGCCAGTTGGCTATATCGCCGCGCTGGCGGGTGCGCACGGAGCCGCCGGGCAGGACCTCGCCCTCCAGGGCTTCGGCAAGGGCCGCCGCATCAGCCTCCGGCTTCAGGGAAAGATCGGTGGGAGGGTCGGCGAGCAGCGTCTCCACCAGCGCCGCCACGGTTTCCTGCCCGTAGGCCGCGGTCCAGCGCGCCGCCAGCCACGACGGCAGGAAGGCCGCCGGCTCAGGCTTGGGCGGCGGCTCGCGATCGAGGCCGCGCAGCACGGCATTGATCAACCCTTTGAAGGGGCGCGTTTCGCGGGTCTGGTCCGCGAGGGCGAGGGCGGTGGAGACCGCCGCGTGGGCGGGGGCGAGGGCGAACATCACCTGCGCCGCGCCGATCCGCAACAGGCCGCGGACCGAGTCCGGCGGCGGGCGCTTGAGGCGGGCGTCCAGCGCCGCTTCCACCGGGCCCAGACGACGCAAGGTGGAGGCCGCCAGCCAGCGGGCGAAGGCGCGATCGCGGGGTTCAAGCGCGCCCAGTTCGGGGTCGCCCACCGCCTCATCGAAGCCGCCGCGGCGGGAGAGCGCAGCGCTCACCAGGGCCAGGGCCGCCTTGCGCGCGGCGAGACCTTCGGTGTTGGCGGCGGGGCGAGATTGGGCGCGGCGCGGACGGGGCGCGGAGGCCGGCTTGGGAGGACGTTGCGGTTTCACGCGTCCGCCGTGCCCGAGACCGGACCGAAGCGCAAGGCCTAGAGCTTAGTGCGCCGGGGTGAAGGGGATCACTTCCGCCGGGGGCTTCTCCGCTGCCGCGTCGGCCGGCGGCTTCAGCACGGGCAGGCGCACGGTGACAGCCGTGCCTTCGCCAAGCCGGCTTTCGATGCTCATATCGCCGCCGTGCAGCTGGGCGAAGGCCTTCACCAGGGAGAGGCCAAGTCCCGAGCCGAGCGCCTGGGAGCCGGCGTCGCCCGCCTGCTCGAACGGCTTGCCAAGGCGCACCAGATCCTCATCGGCGATGCCGACGCCGGTGTCGGCGACCACGATCTCCAGCGCCCCTGCCGCCCCGTCGGCGCTTACCGCCACGAGCCCGCCCTTGGGCGTGAACTTCAGCGCGTTGGAGACAAGATTGAGCACGATCTGCTTCACCGCGCGCCGGTCGGCCTCCACCATCACGGCGTGGGCGGGCAGGCGTCCGCGCAGCTGAACCCCCACATCGTCCGCCTGCAGCCGCATGAGGCGCAGCGCCGCGTTCACCGGGTCACGAGCGTCGAAGGTTTCGAGATTGAGCTGGAAACGCTCGGCCTCGATCTTCGACATGTCGAGCACATCGTTGATCAGGTCCATGAGATGGCGTCCGGACTCGTGAATCAGCTCGGCGTAGTCGCCGTATTTGGTCGGCAGGGCGCCGAACATGCGCGCGCGCATGATGTCGGAAAAGCCCATGATGGCGTTGAGCGGCGTGCGCAGCTCGTGGCTCATATTGGCGAGGAAGCGCGAACGCGCCATGGCGAGCGACTCGGCGTCGCGGGCGCGGGCTTCGGCCTTGCGGCGCGCCTCCACCGCCGCGGCGAGAGCCGTCTCCAGATTGGTGATGCGCTCAAAGAAGGGGGCGGGCTCCATCGTCGCTGCAGGGACGGGGACGGGGACGGCGGCCGGCGCAGGCGCGACAGGCTCGGCGGGAGCTTTGGCGCGCAGGGCGTCGAGCTCCGCTTCAAGCCGGCGGCGGGCCTCGCGGGTCTCCTTCAGCGCCGCCTGGGATTCCATGAGGCGGGCGGTGAGCGAGAGGAATTTCACGCCGGATTCGGGCTTGGACTCGGGCCGGTGCTCAGGCTTGGCGAGGGCGACGGCCGGCGTGATCGCCGCCAGATTCGGGCGCAGAACCGCAGCCGGGGCTCGCGCGGGTTCGGGCGCCGCCTCGCGGAACACCACGGCGACGCCGCCGGCTTCCGTTCGCCGCAGGTCGGCGATCAAGGATTGATCCGGCGCTTCGGAGGGGCGGAAGGCGACGCTGGCCTCCCCCAGAGCCAGAGCCTCCGTGCGCGCGTCCTCCAGGCGTTGGCGATCGGCCTCGTCGGCGGCGGCTTCCAGAAAGCCATGATGGAGACGATCGAGGCTCAAAGCGTGCAAGGGCCGGCCGAACACGGCTTCGGTGCGGCCGTCGGGCGCCAGGGCCATGGCCATGGTCGGCAAGTCGCCCAAGATGGTCTCAAGCTGGCGGGTCTGGGCGTTGAGCTCGGCCTCGCGTGCGCGGGCATTGAGGGCCGCCACAGCAAAGGCGCCAGCGGCGGCGAGCAGGGCGGCGGCGAGGCTCAGCGGCGACAATGTGTCGGCGAGAGCGACGGTGGCGGCGTCAGGCCCTGGAACAAGCAAGGCGACGCCAAGTCCGACCAGGCTGAGCAAGAGTCCCTCGAATGCGACGCCGAGGGCCATGCCGGCGGCGAGCGGCAGGATCAGCAGCGCCGCTAGCGGTCCCGCGAGTCCGCCGCACACGCCCACGGCGGCGACAGACACGAGCCCCCAGACGGCGACCAGAACCCGCCGCCCGCCCGTACCGCGAGGCCGCCAGAGAAATCCAAGCAAGCCCGGCGCGACCAGGGCGCCGAGCGAGATTTCCAGCATCGGACTGATGCTGCTCGCCAATCCGATGAGCGCGCCGCATGCCGATGCGGCCACGAGGGCGCAACCGAGGTGCCAGGCGGCGATGCGCCAGGCCGCCGAACGCGCGCCGGAGCGGGGAGAGGTCTTGGCGGAGCTGGGTTTCATCAGTTCTTCGAGGCGCTAACGAACGAATCCCTGTCACGGGCTTCGACAGTGTAGTCGGGGCGAAGGCGTGGCGCGAGCCGGCTCACGTGAGGCGCGATCTCCTAGCTGGTTCTTCCCCTCTCTGCGAGGTTCGTCGCCGAGATTGTTGCAATTGCGACATGAGGCAACTGATTCGTAAGGACCGCCCCGTATTGTGTGCGTCTAACCGTTGGAGCAGGGCGTCCAATCCATGCCGATTTCGAGGCGCACCCTCGCAAATCCGTCGTCGGGCGAGTCGCCGCAAGCGGCCCAGGCTTCGTCTGGCGTCACCGTGGCGCCCAGCTTCCGCAAGCGGGCCATGGACGATTCGCGGCGCAGTTTCTTGCGCATGGTCAGCCATGAGCTGCGCACGCCGCTCAACTCCATCATCGGCTTCGCCGACATCATCAGCCAGGAACTCTACGGGCCGATCAGCGAGCCCAAGTACCAGGAACACGCCGAGTTCATTCGGGTCTCCGGCCTGAAGATGCTGCAGCTGGTGAACGAGATCATCGAGATCGCCCGGCTGGAATCTGGGGCGGCGGACCTTGATCTGCGCGCCGAGCCGATCGCGCCCATCATCGCCGAGACCGTGCGCAGCCTCGAGCCTCTCGCCGCTCAGCGCCAGGTGAAGCTTGAGACCCATCAGATCGATCAGGCCCTGCGCGCGAGGATCGACGCGCGCGGGCTCTCCACCGCCCTGGAGCATCTGCTGCGCAACGCCATCGCCTATTCCCCCGAAGGGGCGAGCGTGCGGGTCGCCACGCGCCTCGCCAACAACGCCGTGGTGATCGAGGTGCAGGACGACGGGGAGGGGGTCCCGCCGGAAGCCCTGGCCAAGCTCATGCGCCCCTTCGGCCAGGACGACAGCTCCCTGGTGCGCACATCCGAAGGGCCGGGGCTTGGCCTGCCGCTGGCGCGGCTCATCTGCGACGCCATGGGCGGAAAGCTGCGCCTGACCTCGGGCGCGGCGCGCGGGCTCACCGCCACCATGCGCCTGCCCCTGGCGGATTGAGGCGGCTTGCGGGGGCGGGCGCCCGAGCCTAAGTGCGGGCCATGACGAGCGAAATCGACGCGCAGTTGGCCGAGCTGGCCGACGAATTCGACCTTCTGGGCGACTGGGAGGAGCGCTACCGCCACATCATCGACCTGGGCAAGGGCTTGGGGCCGCTGAGCGACGAGGAACGCTCGGAAGCCAACAAGGTGCGCGGCTGCGCCAGTCAGGTGTGGCTGGTGGCCGAACCCGCCGCGGAGGGGCGGCTGGTTTTCCGCGGCGACAGCGACGCCCATATCGTGCGCGGCCTCATCGCCATTCTTCTCCAGCTCTATTCAGGGCGCGCGCCCGCGGACATGCTGGCCTTCGACGCCAAGGCGGCCATGGCGAGGCTCGGTCTCGCCGGCGCCCTGTCGGCCCAGCGCTCCAACGGGCTCTTCTCGATGGTCGAGCGAATCCGGCGCGAAGCCTCTGCGCGAATTTAGGCCGCGTCGTTCTTCACCGTCTTGCGCACCTTGGCCACGGCGCGGTCGCGCTTCAGCCGCGACAGATAGTCGATAAAGAGCTTGCCTTCGAGGTGGTCGATCTCGTGCTGGATGCACACGGCGAAGAGACCCTCAGCCTCCTCCTCGTGCGCCACGCCCTGATAGTCGAGATAGCTGAGGCGCACCTTGGCCGGCCGCTCCACCTCATCGAAGATGTCCGGCACCGAGAGGCAGCCCTCTTCGTAGACGAACATCTCGTCCGAGCGCCAGGTGATCTCGGGATTGACGAAAAAGCGCGGGGCCTTGGGCTCTTCCTCGCGGGCGAGGTCCATGACGATGACCCGCACCGGCTCGCCCACCTGAATGGCGGCGAGGCCAATGCCGGGCGCCGCGTACATGGTCTCCAACATGTCGTCCATGAGGGCGCGCAGGGCGTCGTCGACGACGGCCACCGGCGCGGACTTCTGCTTCAGGACCGAGGCGTGCTCGGCGACGTTGAGGATGGGACGAAGGGCCATGGCTTCGAGGTAGGGCCGGGCGCAGGGGCCGTCAAGGCGTGGGCGGTTCGGCGTCGGCCAGAAGCTTGGCCGGCTGGCGCACGGCGGTCTCCACCGGGTCGAGCGGGGGCAGGGTCTTGCCCTCGTGATCCACGGCCAGATCCTCGAACTTGCGCGCGCCGGTGAGCACCTGGGTCTCCAGGGAGCCAACGAAATCATTGTAGCGGCGGACCGCCTGATCCAGGGCCTTGCCGACGCCGGTCACATGTCCGCCCATCACCGACAGGCGCTTGTAGAGCTCGCGGCCGAGGCGGGCCACCTGGTCGGCGTTGCGCGCCTGCTCCTCCACCCGCCAGCCATAGGCCACCGCCTTGCACAGGGCGAAGAGGGTGGTGGGGGTGACGATCACCACGCGCTTGCCCATGGCCTCGCTCATCAGATCCGGCGCGCGCTCCAGGGCGGCGGCCAGGAGCCCGTCGCCGGGGACGAACATGGCCACGAAATCGGGCGAGCCCTGGCGGGCGAACTGGTCCCAATAGGCCTTGGCCGACAGGCCCGACACATGGGCGCGCACGGCGGCGGCGTGGCGGAGGAGGGCGGCTTCGCGGACCTCCTCGTCTTCGGCTTCTTGAGCCTCCATGAAGGCGGTGAAATTGGCCTTGGCGTCGATGACGAACACACCGCCGCCCGGCAGGCGGACGGTGACGTCCGGCCGCCGCCGCCCCTCCTCGGTGTCGAGGCTGGTCTGCTCGACAAAATCGAAGTGATGGGTAAGGCCGGCCATTTCCAGGGCGTTGCGCAGGGCCTGCTCGCCCCAGCGCCCCTGCACGCCGGCGCCGCGGCGCAGCGCGCCGGACAGGCGGCGCGCCTCGGCCTGGGTGGCCACGGACGCCTGCATCAGCGCCTCGATCTGGGCCTTCAGGCCGCCGGAGTCTTCGGCCCGCGCCTTTTCGATCTCGCCCACCTTGGCCTCGAACTTGGCGAGGGTCTCCGCCACCGGCTTCAGTTGCGCCTCCAAGGCGGCGCGGGCGTGGCGGTCCTGGGCCTGGAAGGTCTCCGAGGCCCGCTGCACGAGTTGTTCGGCCACCGCCTGGGCCGACTGGGCCGCCTGCGCCTTGAGATAATCGCCCAAGGTGGTGCGCTCGGCTTCCAGGCCGCGCACGCGCTCCTGCAACCGGCCATTCTCCAGCACGGCGACTTCCAACCGCTCCGCCAGGGCCTCGGCGCGGCGACGCTCCGCGCCCGCCTGACGCCAGGCGAGGAAAGCGCCGCCCAGGGCCGCGAGCGCGGCTCCCGCAAAGAGCGCCGTGAGGAGAAGCTCTATGTTCATGACTTGTTCTTAGTCGTCGGCGCGGCTCGACACAAGACCTAGGCGCGGCTGAGGATAGCTGTGTTCAAAAGAAAAGGCCGCGTCGCTCGGCCTCTGCGAGGGGCGGCGCGGCCTAGATTTATATCGCGTTGGCTTCACCACGCATTCGGGTTCTGCGCGCGAGGACTTTGGACCTCCATCCAAGGACCGCACTCTGCACCCGGGGATCATCAGTGTTCTAATCAACAGGGCGTGATGATGCGCTATGCACGCCACGCGATGTTTTTTGCTGACACGGCGTCACCTTCGGTCCAGCATTGAAAGTTGTACGCAGGCGCGATGGAACGACGCTGCGGCGGGAGGAGACATGACTATCGAGCCTGCAGCCGAGGGGCTGGCGGGGGCGCTCGGCCCTGGCCTTGATCCCGGCGACGAGATCGCGCCGAAAATAGCCGGGGCGCGAACGCCATTCGGCGCCTGGAAGCTGAGCCGCGCGGCCTGGGCCTGGGCCCTCTACGAAGGCGGGCGCGACCCCTATGTGATCCTCATCACCATCTACATTTTCGGGCCCTATTTCGCCAATGTGGCGGTGGGCGATCCGATCCGGGGCCAGGCGCTGCTGGCGGATATCGGCACCATCTACGGCTTGATCGCTGCGATCACCGGACCGCTGCTCGGCGCGGCGGTGGACCGGCTCGGCCGGCGCAAGCCCCTGCTCCTGGGCACCAACATCCTGCTGCTGCCGCTCATCGTCGCCCTCTGGTGGGTGAAGCCGGCGGGCCAGGGCGGCATGCCCATCATCACCGCGGCGGTGATCTTCGGCGCCATCGGCGTGCTGTTCGCCTATAACGAGGTGCTGCACAATTCGCTGCTGGCTCGAGCCGCCACGCCGCAGACGGCTCCACAGACCTCCGGCCTCGCCTATTCCTTGGCCAACGCCATTTCGGTCTTGTCGCTGACCTTTGTGCTGTGGGCCTTCGCCCTGCCCGGCAAGGTGCATTGGGGCTTTGTGCCGAGCCATCCCTTGTTCGGCCTTGATCCGGTGAGCCACCAGCCGGACCGTATCGTCGCGCCCATAGCCGCCGTGCTCATGGCGGTCGGGGCTGTGCCGTTGTTCCTGTTTACGCCCGATGCGCCGGCCACGGGGGCGAAGGCGAGCGAGGCGTTTCGCCATGCGCTTTCCAGTCTCGCCGCCACGCTGCGATCGCTGAAGGGCCACCGCGACGCCGCCATCTATCTTGGCGCGCGCATGCTCTACACCGACGCCAAGACGGCGCTTCTCTTGTTCGGGGGCGTCTATGCGGCAGGAGTGATGCACTGGGGCGTGCTGGAGATGCTCGCCTACGGCATCTTGCTGAGCGTCTTTGCCGTGTTCGGCGGCTTCGCGGGCGCCTGGCTCGACCAGCGGGTCGGCCCCAAACTCGCGATCCAGATCGAGGTCATGGGCTCCTTCGCCTGTCTCGCCGCCACCATGGGCATGCGACGCGATCAGATTCTCTACGTGCTGCCCTACGCTCCGGCCGCCCACGCGCCCCTGTGGAACGGCCCCATGTTCCAGACCCTGCCGGAGGTGCTGTATCTGACCATCGGCTTCGGCACGGCCATCTTCGTCACCGCCGCCTATGGCTCCAGCCGCACCTTCCTCACCCGCCTCGCGCCGCCGGACCAGTCGGCGGCCTTCTTCGGCCTCTACGCCCTCTCGGGGGCGGTGACCATGTGGCTGGGCTCGTTGCTGGTGCGCCTGTTCACCGAAGGCTTTCACAGCCAGCAGGCGGGCTTCCTTCCCATCGCCGGACTGCTCCTGCTGGGCTTTGTCGGCATGGGGTTCGTGCGCGATCCGAGCCGGATGCGTCGCCCTGCGGATTAGGGAGAAACGCGCGTGACCTTCGCCGACAGACGGGGGCGGAAATAGAAGGTCTCGTTGAACTGCAGACCGTTGGGCAGCACCACCGAAATCGGCGAGGTGTAGTGGTAATGCACGTCGGCGATGATGGCGTTGTCGCCGCTGTTGGCGATGAGGCCGGTGGGAAGCCCGGTGATGGTGGCCCCGACGGTGTTGGCGGTGAGACCGCCATAGCCGTCGCTCCAGTCCACAATGGCCTGGGCGCTGGCGTTGCCGGTGACGCTGGTCAGGCGCATCTGCAACGGCGAGGTGGCCAAGGGCTGCATAATCACGGCGCCCGCCGCGAAGATATTGGCGACATCGGTGTCGTGCAGGGTCTGGGCCTGAGCGGCGAGGTCGCCGATGGAAGCCGCCACCGAGGTGGCGCGGCGCTGCGCCATGAAGCCTTGCCCCAACTCGCCAAGCCCGAAGAACATCAGCATCAGCACCGGCGCGATGAGGGCGAACTCCAGCGCCGAAACGCCGCGGCGATCGCGCCAAAGCACGGTCCAGATTCTGCGTCGGGCGGAGCGCTGCGCCATGTCAGCTATAGGGCTCGTTGCGGAAGGCCGCTGAAGACGTCAGCAGGGTCGCGCCGTTGTTGAGAAGGTGGAGGCCCTGGTTGAGAAAGGGCGTGAGGGGCGTCCATTGGTAATAGGCGGTGACCAGCACGATGTCCCCGGCGTTGCCGGTGTTGAAGGTCAGGTTGGCGTTGGAGAACTGCCCATTGGTCACGGGATTGGGGCTCGAGGCGCTGGAGAAGCTCGTGAAGACCTGCACATTGACCGACAAATTCGAGCTGCAGTTGGTCCCCGCCCAGCTCATGTTGCTGCAAATAGACGAGGCGAAGGTGGCGGCGGTGGCGCCGCCCGCCTTCTGAAGTTGGCCGGTGCGGATGGTGCGCGCAGTCTGGGCGGTGGCGGAATCGAGGCTCACCTGCGCCAGATAGATGAAGCCGAGATCGAACACGCACATCAGCATGAAGATGAACGGCGTGGCGATGAGGGCGAACTCCAGAGCCGTGGCGCCGCGCTGGTCGCGACGAAAGCCGCGGCGCTTTTTGCTGGGCGGCGATGACGGTCGACGGCGCAGCATGAGATTCCTAGCCGCCAGGCGTGACCAGGCCCGGGGCGGCCGCCGCCGCGGCCGAAAGCGCAGCGGCCGCTCCAGCGCCGAGGTTGGGCATGCCGCCGCCGCTCGTGCCGCCGCCGGAGCCGCCGCTCATGGAGGTCGGGGCGCCGTTGCGCACCACGGCCTGGCAATTGGGCGCGCAGGCCATGTCCGTGCGCGCGCCGCCGCGATAGACGGTCACCCGCCCGACATTGGCCGATCCCACCACCACATCGCCCTGATAGAGCGTGCGGCCATAGGCGTCCAAGACGATCACGTCGGTCTGCCCGAAGCTCTTGCCGATGACATAGAGCGTATGGCTGTCCACCACGGTGACATCGGCCACCGAGGGATTGCCCACCACCACCGACTGCACGGCGCCGCCGATGGGTAAGCGTTGCGAGTGGTCGATGGAGATGACCAGCGTCTCCGCGTGAGCTGACGCGGCGAGGCCAAAAGCGAGGCCAGCGATGAGGAAGGCGGGTACGCGCATGTCGGCGATGCCTTGATCTTATGAGAGTGGCGCCGGAAGGAACCGGCCTTGCGATGCTCGCGCCATTTGGTGAACAAACCCTTCAAGGCGCCGGGACGAAGTCGCATTTCAGTCAGAGATGGTGTTGCGCGAATTAAGTAATAGAAAAACTTAATTAGCAACCATTAACTATATGACGGGATTAATATCAAATAAACCACAATAAAAATTCGAACATGGCTTCCCGTTCATCAGCAATTAACTGCGCCGGGCCAAAGTGTTCGTGTGTTTAGGGGGTTCAGCGAGCGGATTGCTCCAGCCCCGCTCGCGACCAAAGGAGATCAGCATGTCCAAGTTTGTCACCCGTTTCGTGAAGGACGAGTCCGGCGCCACCGCTATTGAATATGGCCTGATCGCCGCCCTCATCGCCGTGGTGGTGATCGGTGCGGTGACCGCCGTCGGCACCAACCTGAGCGGCAAGTTCAACAACATCGCCAACGCCGCGAAGTAATTCGGCGGAGGCCGAATATGCATCGGCCTCAAAGTGGTTCTAGTAGTGTGATGCGTAAGTAGAAGAGCGCCCAAAGACCGAGTGATGGGTCTTGAGAGTTTAGACTTGGCGGCCGCGGCGTAATTGCGTCGCGGCCGTTTGCTTGAGACGACCCAGAGGAAGAGACGATGACGGCCTCGCTGTTGCGGCGCTTTTGGCGAGATGAAAACGGCGCCACCGCCATCGAGTACGGCTTGATCGCCGCGCTTATCGCCGTGGTGGTGATCGGATCGGTGACGGCGGTGGGAACCAATCTGAAGGGTAAGTTCAACAACATCGCCAATGTCGCGAAATAGCGGGCCGGTCAGGTGCGGAGTGGAGAGAATTGATGCGCCGATTCCTCAATAGACTCCTCGGCGACGCCAGCGGCGCGACCGCCATCGAATATGGCCTCATCGCCGGGCTCGTCGCTCTCGTGGTGGTGGCCGCGGCGACCCAGCTGTTCACCAAGAGCGGCATGACCTTCAACAACATCGCCAACGCGGTGAAATAGGCCGCGCTGCGCAACACAATCTTCAGCATGCGGCGATTAGGTTTCGCCGATCCAGCATGGAATTGTGGTGGCGGCTCAGATGTCGGCGACGATCGCGCTTCTCGCGCTCTTGGTGTTTCCTGCCGTGGTGATCGCAGCGGCGGTGCGCGACGCAACCTCCTACACCATCCCCAATTGGATGAGCGGGCTTGCCGCCCTTTGCTTCTTTCCGGCGGCGTTCATCATGCATTTGACCTTGGCGCAGTGGGGCGTCGCCCTCGGCGTCGGTCTGGCGGCCTTGGCGGCCGGGATCGTCATGTTCGCCCTCGGCTGGATCGGCGGCGGGGACGCCAAGCTGTTCGCCGCGTGCGGCCTTTGGCTCGGCTGGCCGGCGTTTCTACCCTTTCTGCTGTGGACAGCCCTCGCAGGCGGTGTGCTGGCGACCGGTCTCCTGGTGGCGCGAAAAGGCGCGCGCGCCTGGCCGGTGGCGGGTCCTCAATGGCTGGTGCGGCTATTGTCCCCGGAAGCCGCCGTGCCCTATGGCGTGGCCATCGCCGTGGGCGCCCTGGCGAGCTTCCCCGAAAGCGTGCTGATGCTCTCCCGCGGCGCCGGCGTCTGAGCACCTTTTACGCGTCGCAGCGACCTGAATCTTCAATTCAGTAAACAGGTTTAGCTCGGCGTTAACTTGAACCTCGTCATGCTGACGCAGAACGCGAACTGCGGCCAATACCGTAGTCGCGTCGAGTTTTCGATCGTGGGAAAGGCTCGCCATGGGCCCCAAGCGCCTCATCATACTGGCCATCGCGCTCGTCGCTGCGGTGGGCGCCGCCCTGCTCGTGCGCATGCTGGGCGGCGGCGATCATAATTCGCAGGCCGCGACAGTGGGCGCGCCGCGAGCGATTCAGCCCTCGCAGATCAAGGTGCTGGTGGCGGCGCGCGACCTCGCCGTCGGCGATCGGCTCAACGACAGCGATCTCGCCTGGCAGCCCTGGCCTGCGGACGGCCTCAACCCCGCCTTCGTCACCGGCGGTGCCGCGCCTCCGGACGCCGCCGGCAAGGCCGCGACCGGCGACAAGGTGGCGGCCCTCGCCGCCAACGCCGCCGACAAGGCCAAGAGCGCCATGTCGGGCATGAATACGGGCCCCAGCGCCATGTTCATCGGCGCCGTGGTGCGCGAGACGGTGTCGAAGGGCGAGCCCCTGACGGAGAAAAAGGTGGTGCGCGCCGGCGCTTCGGGCGTCATGGCCGTGCGCCTTGAGCCTGGCATGCGGGCCATGGCCGTGCCCCTCTCGGCCGAAAGCTCGGCTGGCGGCTTCATCCTGCCCGGCGATCATGTGGACGTGGTGCAGACCCGAAAGATCGAGGGCCCCCAGGTGGTGTCCTCCACCGTGATGAAGAACGTGCGCGTGCTGGCGGTGGACCAGAACGCCGGCCGCATGGACAAGATCGCCACCCTTGGCGCCACGGCGACCCTGGAAGTGGCCCCTGAGCAGGCTGAAGCCCTGGTGCTGGCCCGTGCTCAAGGGGAGCTGACCCTGGTGCTGCGCTCCTACGCCGACGCCGCCGGCCCTACGGTGGAAGGCCGGATCAAGCGCGCCCAGGACCTGATCACGCCGCAGGTGGTGCACGTCTTCCGCGGTGGGGCGGCGGCTGATGTAAGGGTGGCGCGATGATCGGCGGCGCAGCCAAGCTCCCGCGCGCGCTTCTTGCGATCGCCGCGCTCTGCCTCGCCGCCCATGGCGCGACCGCCGCCGACTATGCAAGTCTCGCTGGCAAGCCCACCAAGGGCCGCGAAGCCCAGAGCCGCAGCAAGGTCCCCACTCAGGCGCAGCCCGCCCCGGTGATCGAAGCGCCGCCCACGGGCGGGACGGTGAAGGTGGATATCGGCGGGGCTGCGACCCGAGTGCTCAGCTTGCCGCGGGGCAAGTCGGCGGTGATCGAGCTGCCGGTGGATGCCCGCGACGTGCTGGTTTCGGACCCCAAGGTGGCCGAGGCCGTGCTCTCCACGCCCCGAAAGATCTTCATCCTGGGACAGGGCGCCGGAACCACCGATGCGGTGTTCTTCGACAGCGCTGGACGCCAGCTGCTGCGCCTCGACATTCGCGTCAGCCAGGACGTGGCGGCCCTCGCCGACGTGGTGAACCGGGTCATCCCCGGCGCGGCGGTGAAGGTCGAGGCGGTGAACGACAACATCGTGCTCTCGGGCCAGGTGGCCAATGCGAGCGATGCTGACAAGGTGGTGCGTCTCGCTCAGGGATATGTGGCCAAGCCTGAGCTCGTTCTGAACATGCTGTCCATCGCCGGGCGCGATCAGGTGATGCTGAAGGTGCGCATCGTCGAGGTGAACCGCTCGGTGATCAAGCAGCTGGGCTTCAATCTGAACGAGGTGCTCGGTCAGGTGGGCGCCAATCAGTGGCTCGCCGGCATCACCCCGACCTACAGCGTCAACGGCTCGCTGCTGGGCGGGGTCACGGGCGGCTATCAGATCAACACCACCACCCAACCCGAATTGCAGGTGCCCTGCGGCGCTGGCTTCCCCACGGGCTCGCTCTGCCCAGCGGTGGTGCATGGCCCTACGTCCGGCTATTCCAACTGGAACGCCGCCACGCCCCAGAGCACCGCGGGCTCCACCGGCGTGAACAAGGCCAGCGCCATGATCCAGGCCTTCGAGCGCGTGGGCCTGATGCGCACTCTGGCCGAACCGAACCTCACCGCCGTTTCGGGCGAGAGCGCCAAGTTCCTCGCCGGTGGCGAATTCCCGGTGCCTGTCTCCCAGGACAACAACGGGCGCGTCACGGTGGAGTTCAAGCCCTTCGGCGTCGGCCTCGGCTTCACGCCGGTGGTGCTGAGCGACGGGCGCATTTCGCTGAAACTGTCCACCGAAGTGTCCGAGCTCTCCAGCGTCGGCGCCTTCACCCTCGCCTCCTCCAACAACAGCTCGCTCCTGTCGGTGCCGGCCCTGACCGTGCGCCGCGACGAGACCACGGTGGAGCTGCCCTCCGGCGGGGCGATGATGATCGGCGGGCTCTTGCAGTCCACCACCAAGCAGACCCTCGACAGCGTCCCGGGCCTGATGCAGCTGCCGGTGCTGGGCGCACTGTTCCGGTCGCGTGATTTCCAGAATAACGAGAGCGAACTGGTGGTGCTGGTCACCGCCTACATCGTCAAGCCGGTGCGCCCGGATCAGCTGGCGACGCCGGCGGACGGCCTTGTCATCGCCTCCGACCTCGACACGAATATCCTCGGCCGGCTGAACAAGAGCCTGGGCAAGGCGCCGAAGGCGGGAGAGACTCAAACCTATCAGGGACCCTATGGCTATGTCGTCGACTGATCGCGCAAAATATTGGCGGACAGCGGCTGGCCTGGCCGCCGGGCTCGGGCTCATCAGCGCTTGCGCCGCGCCGCACAAGTCCGACCCCACCGTGGTGGCGCAGCCGAAGCTGCCCACCGAGCAGTTCAGGCCGGTGGTGGAGACCCATCCAGTGGACCTCGCCCTCGCCGTCCATCCGCAGGGCGCCCTGTCCGAGCATCAGAAATCGGCCCTCCTGGACTTCGCCCAGCGTTGGCGTGACGCCGGCGGCGATAGCGTCACCGTGCGCAGTCCGGACGACGGCGACGGGAAGCTGATGGGCGCCAACGCCGTGGCCGCGCTGACCGACGCCGGCGTGCCGATCGGCTCGATCCGACAGTCCACCGGACCGGCTAGTCCGGCTGGCGCCGTCATCGCTCTCAGCTTCGAAGCGGCGGTGGCGCGCGGGCCGGATTGCGCCGGCCATTGGGACAATATGGCCGCCACAGGCCAGAACAGGGCCTATGCGCACTTCGGCTGCGCCGACGCCGCCAATCTCGCCGCCATGGTGGCCGATCCGCACGATCTGACCCGCCCGAAGACCGAGACGCCATACGACGCCACCCGTCGCGAGACGGTGCTCGGCAAGTATCGCAAGGGGGAGCTCACCTCGTCGCAGAAAGACGATCAGGCCACCGGCGCCATTTCTCAGGCGGTGAAATAAGATGGCGGGTTCGGTTTCCTATTCCATCGGCGGCGGTCTGGACGACGATCTGTCCTTTGATGTCGATGACGACTTCGACCTGAAGCCGTCCGAGTCCGGCACGGCCCTGTTCGACGAACTCGACTTCGACGACGAAAGCTTGTCGCCCGCGCCCGTTGAAGCGCCGATGGGGCCAGCTGCCAATCCGGTGGGGTCTCTTATCGCCGCGGCCGAGACTGCACTCGGCGATGTCTCGGTGCCGCGGATCGCCATTCACTTCTATTACGAGCGACCGGAGACGGCGGACGTCGCCGCCAAGGCCGCTGAAGACCGGCGCCTGGCTCGCGCCTCGACCCAAATTCATCCGGGGGGATTGCGGGCCGCCCTCGAGTGCTACCAGAACCAGCCGACGCCGCCGTTGATCATCGTCGAATGCCTCGAAGCGCCCGATGCTTTGCTGGCCGGCCTCGACGCCCTAGCCGAGGTTTGCGATTCCGGCACCAAGGTGGTGGTGCTGGGCCAGACCAACGACATCGGTCTCTACCGTGAGCTCATGCGCCGCGGGGTGAGCGAATATCTGGCCCCGCCGCTGCAGACCCTGCAGTTGATCCACACCATCACCTCGCTCTATTCCGATCCGGCCACGCCCTTTGTGGGGCGCGCCATGGCTTTTGTGGGCGCCAAGGGCGGGGTGGGCGCCTCGACCCTGGCGCATAACGTGGCCTTCGCCCTCGCCGAGCGGATCGAAGCCAATACGGTGCTGGTGGATTACGACCTGCCCTTCGGCACCGCCGGCTTGGACTTCAATCATGATCCGATCCAGAGCGTCTCGGACGCCCTGACCAAACCGGATCGCGTGGACCCGGTGCTGCTCGATCGCATCGCCGCCCGCTGCACTGAGCGCCTCAGCCTGTTCGCCGCGCCCGCCACCCTTGAGGACGACTACGAGATCGCCGAGGAGGCTTTTGAGGAAGTGGCGCAGAAGATCCGCGCCACCGCTCCCTATGTGGTGATGGACCTGCCGCACGTCTGGACGCCCTGGCTGCGCCAGATGCTGCTGTCGGCCGACGACGTGGTGATCGTGGCGGGGCCGGACCTCGCCTCCTTGCGCAATTCGAAGAACCTGATCGATCTGATCCGCAAGGGCCGGCCCAACGACGCGCCGCCCTATCTGGTGCTGAACCAGATGGGCATGCCGGGACGCCCCGAGATTCCGGTGAAGGAGTTCGGCAAGGCGCTCGGCCTTGAGCCATCCCTGGTCCTGCCCTTCGACGCCAAGCTGTTCGGCCAGGCCGCCAACAACGGCCAGATGATCCAGGAGGTCAATCCCAAGGCCAAGGCGGTGGAGGGGCTCATGCAGTTCGCCCAGATGCTGTCGCGGCGCGACGCGGCCCCGCCCAAGCCGCGCACCCTCATCGACCGTCTGCTCGGTCGCGGCTGAGGAGGGATCGTCTAGGTGTTCGGAAAGCGCGCCGCCGCTGGCCAAAGTCCCGCGCCGCCCCCCGCCACGGGGGTGGAGACGGCCACGCGCCCGCAACGCTTGGACACGCCGCCGGTCCTGACGGAAGAGCCGGTCCGCTCCGCGCCCCCGACAAAGGTCGCTAAGGCGCCGCGGCCGACGCCGGCCTTTGAGCAGCTGCGCTCGGCTCAGATGAACACCGCTCCGGCTCAGGTGGCCGAGATCGTCCGTGAGCAGAGCGATTACTATCACGCCACCAAGACCACCATCTACACGGCGCTCCTAAACACCATCGACCTCAGCCAGCTGGCCCAGCTCGACGCCAAGGCCGCCGCCGAGGAGATCCGCGACATCGTCGCCGAGCTGGTGGCCATCAAGAACGTGTCCATGTCGGGCGCCGAGCAGGAGTACATGATCCAGGACATCATCAATGATGTGCTGGGTTATGGCCCGCTGGAGCCCTTGCTGGCGCGCGACGATATCGCCGACATCATGGTCAATGGCGCCGGTCGCGTGTTCATCGAAGTGAACGGCAAGGTGCAGCTCACCAATGTCCGCTTCCGCGACAATGTTCAGCTGATGAACATCTGCCAACGGATCGTCTCGCAGGTGGGACGACGCGTGGACGAGAGCTCCCCCATCTGCGATGCGCGCCTCCCCGATGGCAGCCGCGTCAATGTCATCGCCCCGCCCTTGGCTCTGGATGGCCCCACCCTCACCATCCGGAAGTTCAAGAAAGACAAGCTCACCATGCGCAATCTGGTCGAGTACGCCTCGATCAGTCCGGAGGGCGCGCGGGTGCTGGGGGTCATCGGCGCCAGTCGATGCAACGTGGTGATTTCCGGCGGCACCGGCTCGGGCAAGACCACCTTGCTCAACTGCATGACCGCCTTCATCGACCCCAATGAGCGGATCATCACCTGCGAGGACGCGGCGGAACTGCAGCTGCAGCAGCCGCACGTGGTGCGCCTGGAAACCCGCCCGCCTAATCTGGAGGGCCAGGGCCAGGTGACCATGCGCGACCTGGTGAAGAACTGCCTGCGCATGCGCCCGGAGCGGATCATCGTCGGCGAAGTGCGCGGCTCGGAGGCCTTCGACCTCCTGCAGGCCATGAACACCGGCCACGACGGCTCCATGGGCACCTTGCACGCCAACAGCCCGCGCGAGGCCGTCAGCCGCCTTGAATCCATGATCACCATGGGCGGCTTCGGCCTGCCCTCGAAGACCATCCGTGAGATGATTGTCGGCTCGGTGGACGTGATCATTCAGGCGGCGCGCCTGCGCGACGGCTCACGCCGCATCACCCATGTCACCGAGGTGCTCGGCCTCGAAGGCGACGTGATCATTACCCAGGATCTCTTCCTCTACGAGATCACCGGCGAGGACGCCCAAGGCCGCGTGGCCGGGCGCCATCGCTCCACCGGCATCGCCCGGCCGCGCTTCTGGGACCGGGCTCGCTACTACGGTCTTGAGCGCGAGTTGGCTGACGCCCTCGACGCGGCGGAGTAGATCATGTCCGCGGGCCTCATGATGATCCTGGTGGCGGTGCTCGGCTTCGTCGCCGTGGGGGCGCTCGGTCTCGCCCTGGTGGGCGACGGCGGCGAAGCCAAGACCAACAAGCGCATCCAGGCCCTGGCCACGCCAGCGCGTAGCGAAACTGGGCGTCAGAAGCGGCAGCAGGACGCCGCGGGTCTGCGGCGCAAGCAGATCCTGCAGAACCTCAAGGCGCAGGAAAAGCAGGAGCGCAAGGCCAAGCTCACCTTGCAGGCGCGCCTGACCCAAGCCGGCCTCTCCTTGTCGCTGCGAGACTTCTGGATCGGATCGGCGGCCTTGGCCTTGACGGCCGGCGTGACGGCGCTCCTGTTTCACGCGGGCCCGCTCATCAGCCTCGGCGTGGCCTTCGCATTTGGATTCGGCGCGCCGCAGTGGCTGATCACCATGCTGGCCAAGCAACGAGTGAAGGCCTTCACCGAGGAGTTTCCCAACGCCATCGACGTCATCGTTCGCGGCATCAAGTCCGGCCTGCCGGTGAACGACTGTCTGCGCATCATCGCCACGGAAGCCAGCGAGCCGCTGAAGTCGGAATTCCAGCGGCTGGTGGACAATGTGAACGTGGGTCTAGGGACCGACATGGCGCTGGAGAAGATGTACGGGCGCATGCCCACCGCCGAGGTGCGCTTCTTCGCCATCGTCCTCTCCATTCAACAAAAGACCGGCGGCAATCTTGCAGAGGCTTTGAACAACCTCTCGGTGGTGCTGCGCGCGCGCAAGCTCATGCGCGAGAAGATCAAGGCCATGTCGGGGGAAGCGGTGGCCTCTGCGGTGATCATCGGCTCCCTGCCGCCAGCCATCATGCTGCTGGTGACGGTGACCACCCCGGCCTACATGGCGCCGCTGTTCAACACCGACAACGGCCATATCATCCTGCTGATTGGGGCCACGCTCATGGGCGTGGGCATCTTCGTCATGCGCCGGATGATCAACTTCAAGTTCTGAGGCCGCCATGCTCGATCTGATCTACAGCCTGGCCGACATCAAGAACCTGATCACCTTCATCGTGGCGATCCTGGTCTTCGCCACTGTGGCGACCCTGGTCTCGCCGCTGATCCACGGCGACCGGCTTGAGAGCCGCATGAAGTCGGTGGCCAATCGCCGCGACGAACTGCGCCGGCGCTCGCGCGAACAGCTGCGCAACGACCACAGTCCGACCTTGCGCCAGAAGGACGAGGGCTTCGCCAAGAAGGTGGTGGAGCGGCTTCAGTTGACCCGTCTGCTGGAAGATCCCAAGGTGGAGGAGAAGCTCTCTCAGGCCGGCCTGCGCGGGCCGCGTCCAATCACCACCTTCTACTTCTTCCGTTTCCTGACGCCGTTCGTGTTCGCCGTGGCGGCGGGCGCTTACCTGTTTATGGTCAACGGATTCAACTGGCCGCCCATCACCCGCCTCAGCGCCGTATTCGCCGCCTTCATGGCCGGCTTCTATGCGCCGAACGTCTATCTCTCCAACGCCATCGCCAAGCGCCGCGAGTCCATTGTCGGGGCGTTCCCGGACGCCCTCGATCTGCTGTTGATCTGCGTGGAATCCGGCATGTCCATCGAGCTCGCTGTGCAGAAGGTGAGCCAGGAGATCGGCGCCCGCTCCATCGAGCTCGCCGAAGAGCTGTCGCTGCTGAGCGCCGAGCTTTCCTACCTGCCCGAGCGGCGCCTAGCCTATGACGGCCTCGCCAAGCGCACCGCCCATGCCGGGGTGAAGGCGGTGTCCACCGCCATGATCCAGGCCGAGCGCTATGGCACGCCCCTCGGCGCGGCGCTGCGGGTCATGGCCAAGGAGAATCGTGAACTCCGCATCGCCGAGGCCGAAAAGAAGGCCTCACAGCTGCCGGCGAAGCTCACCGTACCCATGGTGGTGTTCTTCCTACCGGTGCTGTTCCTGGTGATTCTCGGCCCGGCCGTCATGAAGGCCACCGAGAGCGGCAAGAAGGAAGCTCAAGCCGAACGCATGGCGCACCGCTAAACTGGAGCATTTTCCGAAAGGTGGGAACCGGTTTTCGGTCGAAAAATGCTATAGATTCAATTTCTTATGAGCAAAATCCGATTCCGATTGATCGGATTTTGCTCCAGGCGGCCCGTCTTCAGGGTTCGACGATTGTCCTCGCCAGATTGACGATTCGTTTTCGGTCGCGCGGATTCGCCGCAAAATAGAGATCAAACAGCTTTTTGGCCTCACCAGTGCTGACCTCGCGCAAGAAGGACAACGCTTCGCTGTCGGCCTCGCCGGCCTGCATCTGAGGAAGTTCTTCAAAAAAGTATGTTACAGGAACACCAAGCACGAGACTTAACTGATAAAGACGCGACGCGCTGATGCGGTTGGCGCCCTTTTCATACTTCTGCACCTGCTGAAATGTCACGCCTATGCGTTGCGCCAATGCTGTTTGGGTGACCCCCAGGCGCTTGCGCCGAGAACGAAGACGACCGCCGACATAGATGTCGACGTCTTCGAGACAATCGCGTGCGGTGGCCAGACTCATGTTCGGGGTCGATTTTGTTGTGTTTTTTGCGGCATATGATGAATTGCGAACAGTCGCGAAGTAGCTCATCGCGTCGGCTCACTCGCCCCTTTCTTACGGTCGAAACTATAAGTGGTATGGAGCGACAAGGATGGCGGAAAGTCAAGATTCCCCAGACCTGAGAATCGGGGCGCTTTCGGAGCGTCAGCGCGAAATTCTACGATTGGTCTCCCAACACCTTCAGGCCAAGGAGGTGGCGCGCGTTCTGCAGATCAGCGAACGCACCGTTCGTTCCCATACCGATCAGGCCCGGCGTCGCCTGGGGGTCAGCTCAAGCCGCGAGGCGGCGCGGCTGCTGGCCCTGCACGAGGGGCGCTGGGGCATCGTCCATGACGGACAATGGCCGCCGACGCCGATTGCTGACGACGGCCCCGAGGACCCAGGCTCGTCGTGTTCGGAGGCGACACGACATGACCAGTCCGGTGTTCTTGGTGAGTTGGGAGGCGGTGGAGCAGGCGTTGAGCCTGCTGGCGTCGCCCTCCAAGGCGTCCATGGTGCCGGAGGCGGTCAGAGCCGTGAAGCTTCAATGCGACGGTCAGTCGCCGAACAGGACGATGTTGGCGATCCTGTCCCTGTCAGCCTGGCTGATGGACGACGGGCCCAGCTACGGGGGAGTGGGTGGCATGAGCTGACCCACGCCCAGTGGTTCCTGCTGATCGTCGGCGTCGCCGGCGCTTCAGCGGTGACCGTTGGCGGCCTCGTCGGCATAGCGATTTGGGGGATCGACTCCATAGAAGCCCTCTATCGCCATTACGTCGGCTGATCGCTGTCGGTCATCAGCAACTTTCACGCAAATGCGATAGGAGAACACTGATGAAGCGAGCGGATATGGTGCGCAACGGCGCAGCTCAACTTTTAGTGGCGGAAGAAGCTCTTGAGAGAGCTTTGATGGAGACGGCCGCGCTCGGCAGCCTGCTGGGCCGACTGCGGATCGAAGGCGGCCTGTCGCCGGTGATCGGGCAAACCGCCTTTGAGGAGATTTCGGACACCATCGCCGGCCTGACCAAGGCGCGGCGCTCCATGGTCAACACCCATGCGCACCTGAATGATGTTCGGTGTCAGATCGGTTGCCGAACGGTGGCGATTGGTCAAGCCGATTGTCCACCCTCTAGTTTCGCCGAACTCACCTCGAATCCGCCTGCCGAAAATGAAGTGGCTGGCGCCCTTCGACTTATCGCGTAAATAGATGCAAGTTTAACAGCGCACGCGACCTGACAGTGTATGACGTAACCGCTTGGTGGTGGATCAGCGCCGTTTGGGCCGCGTGCGTTTGTATTTTCGCGATATTATGTGGTGGTCGCGCAGAAAGATGGGTGGCAATAATTATTTTAATTGGCTGGTATACGCAGCCGATTTTTCATGATCGCCATCATCCAAAAATGCCAGAAATAGGCATTGTAGTTTCTGACGTTATCGCTCTTGTGTTGTTTATGCTTATTTCGTTTCAATATCGCAAAATTTGGACGCTCTTTTTATCTGCATCGCAGCTTAACGGCGTTGTGGCGCACTTAGTCGCCATGACACATTTACATGTCCCAGTTATTGGCTATCTCGGACTGAATTGGATTTGGACGGGCCATGCTCTCCTGCTCGCGCTCCTGGTCGGCACGATCCAGTCCATCCGCGGGCGCAACCGAGCCGCCTCTCCTCAACAAATCGTCCCCAAGCAAGCCGCTTAGGCGCCCATTGAACGTAAGACGCGCCGCCAGTATCGCCCTATTCCGTCCCCGGCCCTAGCGAGGCGCCGAGGCCCAAGGAGATGTGGAAGCCGAAGCGCCGGCGCGGCTCGCCATGTCCGAAGCCCCGCGGCGCGTCCCAGTTCCAGCCGTCCCAGCCACGCCGGCCGTCATGATCGACATGGCCGAAGAACAGGCCCCCCGGCGCGCGGGCGCACCAGGCGCCCCAGCGGTGCGGGTGCTCGCACGGCTCGGACCAGTACATCCAGTTGTCGCCGGCCTGTACGTCGGAGCCGGCTTCGCTCTCCCACGGCGCGCGCCGGAAGCTGTCGAACCAGTTGTGGTCGAGCCAGGCATGGCCGCTGTTCAAATAGACGCCGGTGTTGGAGGCGCTGATGGCCGAAGCGATCACTTCCAGCCGCGCGGCGTCGGACGAGATGCCGAGACGGGCGTTCTGGATCCGCGAGCTGGTGACTGAGACATTGAGCCCCGGGCCGAACACGGCGCCGGTGCGGAAACCGTCGATGGCCGTGTGGCTGAGCACCACCACCCCGTGGGGCGAGCCGGCGCCGCGCACCATGATCCCGGTGCTCGGCGTATTGCTCACGTCGGCGCCCGCGGTGGCCAGGATGGAGACGTGATCGAACAGGTCTTCGCCATCAGGACCCGGGGTGAGGAAGAGGGCCGTGGAGGACGAGGTGATCGAGGCGCGGTTCAGGTTAAGCCGCGTGCGGCTGGCGATCACCGCCGGATCATAGCTGGCCGCCTGGATGTCGGCGTTGCGCATGCGCAGCTGGCCGTCGCTCATGACGAGGGCCGAGGCGTCGCCCACATAGCGCAGGGTCGAGCCCACAAAGGCCACATCGGCGTTGGTGGACTGCACGCAGGCGGCGCGGCCGGACTGCGAGCCGTCGATGACGATGTTGACGAACTCCACCGCCTTGACGCCGTCATTGATCAGCACGCAGGGCGCGCCGGTCGGAGCGGCGATGGTGGGGACCACGGGCGTCAGGCTGGTGGTGAAGATCGAGTTCGATTCGCCCACGATCTTCACCGGCCGGACGATGTTCACCGTCTCGACGCAGGCCTTGCCATGGGAGCGCACATAGACCGTGCCGCCGTCGGCCACCTGGGCGAGGGCGGCGTTGATGGAGCCGTTGAGGCCGGAGGTGTCGCCGCAATCCACCGCCACCACCTGGGCGCCGGAGCCTTGTCCAGGATAGTAGCCGCCCGGATAACCGCCGGGGTAGCCGCCCGGATAACCGCCGGGGTAGCCCCCTGGGTAACCGCCGCCGCCATTGGCGCACCAGCCGTCGTTATAGCCGTAGCCGGGGCCTTGCCCGCCATAGGGATCGGCGTAGCCGGCTTGACCGCCGTAGGGGTCAGCATAACCGCCCTGGCCTTGGCCCTGTCCACCATAGGGGTCGACGTAGCCGGCCTGGCCGTAGCTTTGCGGCGCGGCCCCTTGCGCCGATTGCGGCGCATAGGCTTGAGCGGTCTGCGGGGTGTAGACGCCGGCGGTGGGGGCGGCCTGGGGCGCGGCTTGCGCGCTATAGCCATAGGGCGAGGCGCCGTAAGGGTCTTGCGATGGATAGCTGGGCGCCGCGCCGTAGGGGCTGGGCGCAGGGAACTCCCAATGGCGATGGCGCCAGATGGCGCGATAGCGATAGCCGTTGCAATAGCGGTCCGCCGGGCGCGCCGAGCGGTGCGCATATCCGGCCCCGCCGCCCAGCAGATCGCCGAAGTGCGGGCGAAGCTCGGCGTCCACCGCTGCAGTGTCCGGCAAGGCGAAGGCCGCCGGGGCGACGAGGCTGGTCGTCAGCGCCAGGGCCGACGCCAGGTTGCGCTGCATGAGGGTTCGTATCTGCAAGGAGCGGCTCACCACGAATACCCTCCGGGGGTGCGATGCTGCGGTCGGGACACCCGGGCGAGGATGCCGGCCAAGCGTTCCGCCGACGGCTTGAAGCCGGAGAGGGCGGAGTCGATCTGGTAGACCACGGCCTTGGCCTTGTCCTGGTCGGCCACGCCTTCCACGCCGAGCGAGAAGAAGGTGGACATGGCGTACTTGGCCTCGGGCGAGCCCTGCTTGTCGGCGGTTTCGTACCAGTGATAGGCGCGGGCGTAGTCCACGGGCACCCCGACGCCTTCGGAATACATCACCGCCAGCACCAGCTGCGCGCGGGCCGAGCCGTCCACGGCGGCGAGCTGAATGGCGCGGACCCGCTCTATGGGCGACAGCTCGCCGGTCTGTTCACGGCCCAGCGCCGCTTGCAGCGCCAAGATCGCGTTCCGACCCACGCTTTCTTCATGGCCGGTGGGCTTGTCGGCCATGTGCAGGAAGGCCAGCGCCTGGGCGATGTGCGTGAAGGGCAATTGGTATACCCGGCCAAGCGCGCTTTCGGCGGCGTCGCTGTTGGGCTCGCTCTCATCGGAGTGCGGGACGCCGGATTCCGGCGATTCCGGCGGATAGAATTCGTAGGGCGGCGTCCAGCGATTGGCCTTGGATTCCACCAGATTGGCGAAGCCGCCCCGGGCCGGGTCGCCGCGCTCGTATTCGCGCAGGGCCTTCTCCGATTCCTTCATCATCACGAAGGCGCCTACATCGCCCGTCTGGGCGGCGAGGTAATTGTAGAGATAGGCGTCCACGTCGTTACGCTCGAACAGGCCGAGCACCGCCGGCACGCCCGGATGGTCCGGCTTGCCGAACGCCCAGCGCGCCTGCGGATTGTCGATGGGCTCGCCAAAGGGGCCGAAAGCCGCGTCATGCAACCGCGCCAGGGTGCGGAATCCGTCCGCACCCAGGGTGGACAGCATGTACACCGCCCGCTTGCGCACCTTATCCCGCTCCTCGCTGGACATGCGGGTGAGCAGGATGTTGAGGTGGAAATAGGCGTCGCGGCGTTCGAACGCGCGGCAGTCGTCGTACTGGGCCGCCGCGCGCACGCGCGCGCCGCCGCCGCGCTCGGACTGGCCCGCGATGGAGTCGTACCCGGCCGGGTTGGTGAGGGCGATGGCGTACCATGTGGCCGACTCCACCAGGTCTTCCAGGTTCTTGTCGGTGGTGCGCGAGCCTTCATAACGGCGCGCCAGCTCAAGCTGCGCGAAGAAGTCGTTGCGGAAGGCGTGGCGGCGCAGGTTGTGGATTTCCGAAGCCTGCTGGTTGAATTGGGGCGCCGTATTGGCCACGGCCACCGCCGGGCGCGGGCAGAAGCCGCCGGCGCGGCGCGCCGCCTCGTGCATGAGGTCGCAACCCATCAGGGGAACAATCACTGCCGATACCACGGCGGCGACGCCGACACGCCTGACATTACGCGAGCTGGTCTGTCCAACCCGCCTGGGCGCCGCCTTGGAGCCGAATGCGGCCATCGCCCTTATCCCCGCCACCTTCGTTAAGGTTACTTAACCACCTTGTCCGCGTAAGGCCCAAACTTGTCAAGGCGAGCCCACCCTTTAACAACCGCCAAGGGAATCGAGGAATGGATACAGGATAGAACACGACTCGCACGACGCTGGCGAGCCCCTGCCGCCTGCTGCGAGTCGCATGGGCTGGACCTTCTACCGCGGCTGAGGCCCAAGGTCATCGGACGTGAATTTGCGCCTCGCACAGGGGCGCGGAGCTGGCTAAGCAGGGTTGCAGATCTTGACCACGCTGGCCGCCAATCCGTGACTCCATCGCCCCGCCAGACTCCGATGAATCCGCCGGGCTACGCCATGGCGCTGCGCATCGGCCTGTTCTACGCGGCCATGTACGTCGGCACCGGGGTCAGCATGACGTGGATATCGGTGTGGTTCCTGCACCGCGGGCTGACGGGACCGGAGATCGGGGTGATCCTCGCCGCGCCCATGCTCGGGCGAGTGGCGGCGAGCCCGCTGCTGGCGGTGTGGGCTGACGGCTTTCGATATCGACGCACCGGCCTCGCCATCATGGCCGCCGGCGCCCTCGCCGCCTTCGTGCTGCTCGGCCTGACCAGCGGCTTTTGGGCGGCGTTCGTGTTCTGGTTCATCAGCGGGGTGCTGGTGGCTTCGCTATCGCCGTTGACCGACGTGATCGCCCTGCGCCGAGGACGTCTGGACGGATTCCCATACGCCCTTCCGCGCGGCGTCGGGTCCGCGGCCTACATCATCGGCAATGTGGGGGGCGGGGCGGTGATCTCGCGTCTGTCCCCCGACTGGGTGCTCTATTGGACGATCCTATCCGCCGTCGCCACGCTCATGGTCGCCCTGTGGCTATTGCCGCCGGAGCCCACCCACCCTGAGGGCGAGCCGTCCGCGAGCGCCGTCCGATGGCGAGGGCTCGGCGCCCTGTTGCGCGACCCCGTGTTCATGCTGGCGATCCTCTCCGCCGGCCTGATCAACGCCGCCCACGCCTACTACTACGCCTTCTCCACCGTGCTCTGGCTGAAGCAGGGACTCTCGCCCTTGATGACGGGCGTGTTGTGGGCCGTGGGCGTGGTGGCGGAGATTCTGTATTTCTGGCTGGCCGAACCTTGGCGGCGGCGCATGGGGCCGGAGCGCCTGGTGATCTATGGCGGTCTCGGCGCGCTGATCCGCTGGACCGCTCTGGCCTTCGCCCCGCCGCTTTGGCTGCTGTTTCCCTTGCAGGCTCTGCACGCGGCGAGCTTTTCGACGACGTTTCTCGGCTCGCTCCAGCTCGTCGAGAGACTGAGCCCGCCATCGAACGCTTCGGCCGCCCAGACCCTTAATGCGTCATTCTCGTCCGGCCTCTTGATCGGCCTCGCCACGCTAGTCTCCGGATGGCTGTACGCCAGCGTTGGATCGGCGGGCTATTTTGTCATGGCCGCCATGTCGGCGCTGGGACTCGCCGGCGCGGTCAAACTCCGGCAGGTTCTCGCGAGCCGGGGATAAAGTCCGCTACGACGTTCGCACAGGCCATGACGCCGTGGGCGATGTGGTCGATCAGTTGCTCGTCCTGCGCATTGAGCGGCTGTCCATCGGCGCCAAGACCCGGCGCGCGCAGGCATCCCACCGGCGGCGCGCCGCTGTCCGAGGCGACTTCGGTGAGTAGGCGGTAGAGCACATAGTTGCAGATGTAGTCGCCGGCCTCGGACGAGGCATGGGCCTTCAGACCGGCGTCCAGCAGACCATGCAGCATGTCGGCTACGGGGGCGGTGGCGCGCGCGACGGCCGGCCCCACCGAAGCGATGCGACCGGATGGGCGCAGCTGGCCTACCGAGTCCGGCTTGGTGATGCTGACCCGGTTCTGCGCCCGCATTTCAATGGCGAAGTCGGGGGAGCGCCGCGCCGTCGCCACCAGCAGCACCGCCCCGGCGCGGCTGGCGCGCATCATGTCGTCGATGGCCTCCGTGGCGGTGTTCCAGTTCCGCGGCGCGAAGAAATAGCTGGCCGTGATTCCAGCAGGCGCCCAATCGGCGTTGGCAAGCTGAGCCATGGCGCGCTCGGTAGCGTCCGCGGACGCCCCGTCGACGGGTTGAAAGCCGCAAATAAGCAGGCAGCGATCATCCGGATGCTCGGACTCGCTTCCAAAATCAGGCTCTGCAGCCGTCGTCATCACCGCTTCCGACATATTGCGTGACGCTTCAATGACACGCTCATTACCACTGGCGGATCGGAGGGGGCGACGTCAAGTCGCTGCCCGCGTTTGGCGCATTCGCACGGCCTAGGATTTTTTTCTGTTGCGGCGAGACCTCAGCCCCAGAGATCCTCTAGGGGCGGTTCGAGCATCGAGCCCTGGATTACGAGCCCCGGTTCGCGGTCTTTCGCCAGCAGCAGGGGGCCGTCCAGGTCGACGAACCGCGCGCCCTGGGCCACGAGCATCGCCGGCGCCATCGAAAGCGAGGTGGCCACCATGCACCCGGCCATGATCTCGAGCCCCAGCGCCTGCGCCTCACGTTTGAGGGCCAGGGCTTCGGTAAGGCCGCCGGTCTTGTCGAGCTTGATATTGATGAACTGATAGAGCCTTGCGCACCGGGTGAGCTCGGCGCGGCTGTGCAGGCTCTCGTCGGCGCAGAGCGGCGGACCCGACGAATAGCCCGCCAGAGCCTCATCCTCGCCCGCCAGCAGGGGCTGCTCAATCAGCTTTACGCCCAGCCGGTCGAATTCGGGGGCGAGCCTCACCAGATCATCGAAGTTCAAGGCCTCGTTGGCGTCGACGATGAGGCGCGTCTTGGGGGCTGCGGCGCGCACCGCGGCTACCTTGTCCAGGTCGTCGGCCCCGCCAATCTTCAATTTCAGCAGCGGGCGGCGAGCGGCGGCGCGGGCGGCTTCGGCCATGGTCTCCGGGGCGCCGAGGCTAATGGTGTAGGCGGTTTTCACCGGATCAAGCCGGGTGAAGCCCGCCAGGGTCCAGGCGCGCTGGCCGGAACGTTTGGCCTCCAGGTCCCAGAAGGCGCAGTCGATGGCGTTGCGCGCCGCGCCCGGGGGCAGCAGCGTTTGCAGCGCCGCGCGATCGGCGCCGGCGGCGATGGCGCTCGCCACGCTTTCGGCCTCGGCGAGCACGCCCTCCACCGTCTCGCCATAGCGTGCATAGGGCACGGACTCGCCGCGGCCTATATGGAGGCCGTCCGTGAGCTCGGCCACCACCACCCGCGCCTCGGTCTTGGCGCCCCGAGCGATGACGAAAGCGCCGGCGATGGGCCAACGCTCTTCACGAACGCTCAATCGCACAGAGGTCACGCTTCGTCGCCCACCGCGGCGCCGAGCAGCAGGAAGGCGCGGCCAGGGTCCGAACCCAGCAGCGTCTCGGCCATGCCGTTGTCGCGCTCAAGGCTGGTCTGTTCGCTCAGCAGATCCTCATAGCGCCGCACATAGCCTTCCACGTCGCGGCGCAGGCCGCCGTCTTCGGCGATGCGGCGGGAGAGGCGTCGCACGGCCGCCGGCGCCACCCGGCGGACCAGAGCCCTGCCGGCGGCGAGGCCGCTGGTGGAGACGGTACGGCTGATCTCGTCGATGCGCGCCCGCGGCAAGAGGGCGGTGGAATCGACGCCCAGGGCCTGGATTTCAGAAATCAGCCGCTCGGCCAGCACGTCGTCGTCCACCTTGTCTCCGTCCATGCCCGAGAGAAGCTCCTTCCAGGTCCAGCCGTCTGCGCCCGGAGACGGCGCCGTACGATCGCGCCGGGGTTTGGCCCCAGCCGCGCCCTCGAACACCGTCTTGACCGCCTTGTCTTCGGCCGTCGGGGTGAGCTTGAGCCTCGGTCGCACGGCGGAGGTGGGCGGCGGGCCGTTGGCCGACAGGGACGCCGGCGGCTTGGCGGCGGGGAAGGCCAGCACGGGCTCTTCCTCCTCCTCGTCGTCGCCGATGTCGAGCGCGCCGCGCAGGCCCAGCTGCATCGCGCCGCGCCCAGCGCCATTGATCGCCGGCTCGGGCGAAGCGGCCGGGGGCTCGATCTTGGGCTCGCCCGCCTGCACCGCCTCTTCCACAGCGCCGGCGACACGGCCCATCATCTGCACCGCTTCGTTCAGCATCTCGTAGTTCTGGCGCACGCGTTCCTGGAAGGCGGCGTCGATGGCTTGGGTCTCTTCAGCGGCGCGGCGGGCCGCGGCGGTGAGATCGCCCACCCCCTGCTCCACCGCCTTGCGCACCTGCTCGGTACGCGCGCGCGCCTCCTCGGGCAGGCGGTCAGCCTGTCGCTCGATGGTGCTCATCAGCGCTTCGAGGTCGCTGATCGCGCCACGCACCGGGGCGAAAGCGGCTTCCACCCGGCGGGCGGTGGCCTGGCCCGCGGCTTCCACCAGCGACGCCGAGTCCTCAATCAGGCGGCGGGCGGCGGCGATGCGGCTGTCCACGGCGACGTCTGCGCGCTGACCGGCGGCGAAGGCGGCTTCGCCGAGTTCTTCCAGTCGATGGCGCGCCGTTTGTGCGAAGGCTTCAATGTCGGCGCGCACGGCCTCGGCGTCCTGTTGCGCGGCGGCGCGGGCCTCGGCGGCGGTGGCCGACAGATGGGCGATAGCGGCCCGGGCTTCGGCGTCCAGCAGCGCGCGCTCATCGGCCACGGCGCTGGTGAAGAGGCCGAGCGTGGTGCGGGCGGATTGATCGAGGCCGTCGTGCGCCGCCTGGGCGCGCTGGGCGAAATTCTCGACTTCGAGCGCGGCGTCAGCGGCGTGCGCCTTGAAGCCCTCCGCGGCCTCGCGCGCCGCGGCCAGCATCTCGTGAGCGCTGTCGTGCGCGGCGTCTGCGGCGTCGGTCAGGAGCGCGCGTTGGGCTTCCAGCCGCACCGCCGCCTCGTCTTGCGAAGCCTTCAACCGCTCCAGGAGGCTGGCCATCAGGTCGCGCTCCACCGACAGGCCGGTCCACAGCCGGCCCAGGCGTTCGGCGGCGTCGTCGCCCACGTGACCGAGCTTCTGCGCCTGTTCGGCCAATTCTCCCGCGGCGAGGGCCGCAGCCGCACGAGCGTCGCCCGCGGCCACGGCGAAGTCCGCCGCCCGGCCAGCCAGCACCGCCTCGGCTTCCTGGATCTGGGTCTGGGCGAGGTCGGAGGCCTCGCTCACCAGCCGGGTATGGTCGGCGATGGCGCGAGCGATGTCGCCAGCCTGCGCACCGAGGGTCTCGGAGAGGCTGGACAGTTCGCTGCGCTCACTGGAGAGCGCGCCCGCAAGGGTTTGGGCCGACTGGACGGCCTCTTGCGCCGCTTCGGAGATTTGTCGCGTCTCGGCGGCGAGCGCTTCGCGCAGACTGGAAAGGTTCTCGCGCGCCTGCTCGGTTGCGGCGACGGCGCGATCGATCTCCGCGCGGACCACATCCACGACGCCGGCGGCCTGTACGGCGGCGAGCGCGGCGGGCGCGACGAGGTCGTCCGAGAGCGAGCGGGCCCGTCGAGCTTCGCCGGCGAGGCGCGCACCGTCCTGGAAGGCCCGCGCCAAAAGAAAGACAAACGCGGAGGGCAGGCCCGCCACCAAGACGAGCAGCACGGTCTGCGCCGGGCGGAATTCGAACGACCAGTCGCGGCCCTGATAGGCCATGGCGAAGGCCACCACGCAGCCGGCCCAAACGCAGGCGGCGATGGCGGCGAACAGATAGGCCCGGCGGCCGAACGATATGGGATCGACCCCGTCGGGCGTCAGCTCCGGCTGCGCTTTCGCTTCCAGTTCGAGCGCAAACGGCCTCGACTCGGCGTCGCTGGCGGCGGCGTCCAGGTTCAGCAGCGTGGCGGCGGGTTTTTTCTGCTTGAACTTGATCACGACGGGCTGGAATCCTGATTGCTGCGCGCGCCGCGGTGACAAGGGGGTTTATCGTTTCGCGCGCCACACGAAAACTACAGCCTGCTGAGGAAGCTTCAAAGCCACGAATCTTCGAATTCCGCGGCTATAACGCCTTCGGCGGCGCGGCGAAGCGACCGACGGGCGTCCGGTGGAGGGGGAAAAGCGGTTGAAACGGTCCTCGGCGGTGCTGCCCACTCGCGCTCAACGCGACTATTTACGCCTGGGTCTGGGGCAGCCGGGACGTAAATTGCCGCTCTTCGACACAGACGGCGTGGAAATCAGGCGCGAGATCATCAAGGCCTGCATCGCCAAGGGCTGGGCCGAGACCTGGTTCGCCAATCCCCTGGCCCCGCAATGGCTGGTGTGTCGCCTGACGGATCGCGGCGTCCGCGTGCTGGAGGCGTTGGAGGGCGGTGGAGGGTAAGGTTCGGATCAGGCCGCGTCGGCGCTCGCGGCGCTGGCGGACCGCGACGCGCGAGGCGCCGCCGTGTCGGCTTCGAACAGCTCTCCCCAGGCTTCGGACGGGCCAGGCCGACCGATGAAGTAGCCCTGCACCTCGGCGCAGGCTTCGCGCTGCAGGAACTCGTACTGATCAAGGGTCTCCACACCCTCGGCCACCACGGGGATGTTGAGCCCCCGGCCGATGCCTAGCACGGCGCGCACGATCACCGTGGAGCGCTCCAGGACGCCGATCCCTTCGACAAAACTCTTGTCGATCTTGATCTTGTCGAAGGGGAAGGAGTGCAGGGTCGACAGCGAGGAATAGCCGGTGCCGAAGTCGTCCATGGCGATGCGCACGCCGAGCGCCTTCAGCCTGCGCAAGGTGTCGAGCGCCGCCTGGAAGTCCTGGATCAGCGCGCTCTCGGTGATCTCGAGCTCCAGGCGCGCTGGCGAGAGGCCGGTCTCGATCAGCACTTCGTGGACGAGGGTTGGCAAGGTGCTCAAGGTGACCTGGAGCGGCGACAGATTCACCGCCACGTGGGCGGGCTTGGGCCAGCTCGCCGCATCGGCGCAGGCGCGCCGGAGGACCCAAGCGCCAAGGTCGGCGATCAGTCCGGACTCTTCGGCGATGGCCACGAATTGGTCGGGCGGCAGGAATCCCCGCACTGGGTGAACCCAACGCACCAGGGCTTCAAATCCGCTGAGGCTGCCATCGCACGTCCGCGCCTGAGGTTGATAGTAGACCAGCAGCTGATCTTCGGCGATCGCCTGCTTCAGGTCGCGGGCCAGGGCGCGGCGCTCGCGCACCGACACGTCCATCTCGCGCTTGAAGAAGGCGAAGCTGTTGCGTCCCGTCTCCTTGGCTCTGGACAGCGCGGCTTCAGCGGCGCTCATCAGCGACGAGGCGTCCGCACCGTCGATGGGAAATACACTGACGCCGACGCTCGCCGTCGGGTCGAGGGGTTGGCCCTGATAGATCACAGGCCGGCTCAGGCTCGCGACCAGCCCCGACGCCCATTCCGCCAGCTTCGCCACTGTGTCCGCATCGTTCGACACATAGACGAAGACAAACTCGTCACCCCCCAGCCGCCCTGCGAACGACGCGCCGGTGGCGAGCGTCTTCAGCCGCTGAGCCAGGCTGATCAGCAAGGCGTCGCCAGCGCCGTGACCGTGCAGATCATTGACCGCCCGGAAATCATCCAGGTCGACGCTCACCACGGCCAGATGCTCCTCCGTGCGGCGCACGCGCTCGATGGCGGCGTCCAGCTGCTGCTGCATCGCGCGGCGGTTGGGGAGACCTGTAAGAGGATCATGCTCGGCGAGGAAGCGAATGCGATCCTGTGCGGCGCGCTGCTCGCGCAGGTCCCTCACGGAGACGATGGACATGGGCGGCGCACCCGCTTCCTTTTCGAGGTCGCGGATGTAGACCTCGACAGGGATAAGCTCCTCCTCCGCGTGGATCGGGCGCAGCGCGCCTTCCCGGCGCTCGCCGCTGAGGTCAAACGGGTCGGGCTCGTCCAGCTGCAACAGTTCTTCGAGCAGGCTGCGTCCCGCGAGCACCTCAGGCGAGGCGCCGGCAAGCGCGCAGAAGGCGGCGTTGGCGTCGTTGATCCGTCCATCCATCAACACGACGATGCCCTCGCGGGCGGAGTCCGCCAGGCGACGCAGACGGATCACCGAATGACGGGAGGACTCGTCATCGATATAGGCCGCGCCCAAACCGCCCAGAATGATCAGCACCGCCAGCATGACTACGATGAAGGCGAGCACATTCTCGTCCATCATCTGCGGCGGCACATAGATCGAGGGGTCGGGCGTCAGCGCGAGACTGGCCATGGACAGGAAGTGGACCGCGGAAATGGCCCCCGCCAAGAATGCTGCGCCGAGACATTGCCGCGCAAACGCCTTGGTGCGTCCGCCGATCGATAGGGACAAGGTGGTGAGAATTGTCCCCAGCGCCATGCCCGCCCAGATAATGGCGGGGTTCCAGGATTCGGCCGCTTGGACGCGATAGGCCGCCATGCCGGTGAAATGCATGACGCCGATGGCGAGGGTGAGCAAAAGACCGCCTGCGACCATGCGCGAGCGTTCCTGCGCGCCCGTCCAGGCTACCGAGAAGGCGAGGGTGCAGCCTGTGACCGCGAACAGAAGCGAGGCGAGAGTTCCTAAGGGATCGTAGCCCGCCGCCACGCCGGGTCGAAAGGCCAACATGGCGATGAAATGGGTCGCCCATACGCCGCAACCGGCTTCCAGACCGCTGAGAAAGATCCAGGCCGCGCGAACCAGACCTTCGGTATGGCGCATGCGCGAGCGAATGCGGAACACGCAAAGGCACGCCGCCAGACAGATCAGCACGGCGATCACGACCAGGTTCAGGTCGTGGCGTTCAGTCAGGCAGGCGATGACGTCTGACAAAGGCATACTCCGCCGGTTTGTACATACGGTGGAGGAACTTGTTTAAGATACGGTCAATTGGGGTGGGGTGTCTTATCGTAAGGATTATGGGTGATTAATCGAATATATTCTTCTTAAGAATTTCGGTAATAGTCGTGAATATAGCGTCAACAATTTACAGCTTCTTGCCGCAATATATTCCTAAGCCAGATAATTGCGGGATGGGCGCTGTTCTCGCGCCGCCAAAGCACACGAATTTGCAGGCAAGGCGGGTCGCGCCGGGGCCGCACGCAGGCGATGGGCAGATAGGCCTGATAAGCGCGCACAAGACGCTCCGGCGCAAAGGCCGCCAGATTGCTGTTGGCGGCGATGGCGATGGCGGAATGCCAATCGGGAGCGATGGCGGCGGCGGAGGGCTGCCCCGTTGGCGTGTCCGCAAGCGCACACAAATCATATCCGTCAATGTCTTCGGGATGGTCCACCTTGACGATGTTCGGGAAACTGGGGCGATCGGCGAGATCATTTCTCACAGCATAGACAAGGCGCTCCTCGAACAGGACCTCCGATTCAAAACGCTCCGGGGAGCTTTTGAATATTCCAATTGCGATGTCTGCGCGGCCAGTGTCGAGGGAGTCCGCCGACGTCTGATCCCAGGCGCGCACGGCCAGCTTCGCATGCGGAGCTTCACGGCGGCAGCGCGCCACCACGCGCGGCAGGAGGATGCTGGCGGCGTAGGAGGCGGCGCAAACATGGAAGATCCGATGGCTGTCCTCAGGTGAAAACTGACGTGGCGCAAGGGCGCGCTCGATCTGGCGCAGAGCCTCGGCCAGTAAGGGCGCGGCCTCATCGGCCCATGCTGTTGGACGCATGCCATCGGAAGCCCGAACGAACAAATCGTCATCAAGCGCCACGCGAAGACGCTTCAAGGCATGACTGATGGCCGATTGCGTCAAGCCGAGCCGCTGAGCGGCGCGCGTAGCGCTGCCTTCTTCCATCATGACATGAAAAACGCGTAGTAAATTTAAATCCAAGGTGGCCAATGTTGGCGAATCCATCGGAACGATCCATTTCTACGATCGACTGCGGCACAGACAGAGCGCGATGGGCGCGCTAAGGTGCGCTGCGCTCGCAAATATCGAAGGTTTGTCCGTCCATTCTGGATTAGTTCATAAACATATCTCCGGAATTGATCTGACATAGGTCAACAAAGGCCGCGAAAATCGAGGAAGATTTCCAATTGTCCAGGGTGAATTTAGCTCAATCCACTGAGAATGCGCCGGGCATTGCCAGGTTTTTATCCCGCGGATTTTTAGAGAAATATAGAATTCCTCTCATGGTCGCGGTCCCTGCTGCGATTTTGTTGGTAGCGCTCTACATTTTCATGACCAGCGGCCGCTATGTATCGACTGACGACGCGTATATACAAGCTGCGCGCGTAAATGTCTCGTCAAATATACCCGGCCGCGTTGTGACCGTGGAGGTGCGTGAAAATCAGTTCGTGAAAACTGGCCAGGTTCTGTTCCGGCTCGATCCCCAGCCCCTCGACACGGCCTTGGCCGAGTCCCAGGCGCAGCTGGCCACGGCGCGGCTGCAAGTGGATTCAATGAAGGCCGCCTATGGCCAGCGCGCTGCCGATCTCAAATCCGCCGAGGATCAGGCCGCCTATCGGGCGCGCGAACTGGCGCGCCAGAAGGAACTGTTCGCCGCCGGCGTCGCCTCGCAACAGCAGGTGGACCAGGCGCAGAATGCCGCCAACACGGCGCAGCAACAGGTCGCGGCCGCGCGTGAAGCCCTCGCCAGCGTGAAGGCCAGCCTGGGCGGCTCGTCCGACATCCGGCCCGACCAGCACCCGGCCGTGCGACAGGCGGCGGCGGTGGTGGCGCGCAACCAGCTGAACAAATCCTACGCCGTGGTCGCCGCCGCCCAGGACGGGGTGGTGACCAAGGTCGAGCAACTCCAGGTGGGCGATTACGTCAACGCCGCCCAGCCGCTGTTCTCGCTGGTGTCGCCACGGGTCTGGGTCGACGCCAATTTCAAGGAGGACCAGCTCGGCTATGTGCGGCCGGGGCAGCCGGCCAAGGTGACGGTGGATGCGCGCAAGGGCGTCGTTTACCACGGCAAGGTGGCCAGCCTGTCGCCGGGCACCGGGGCGAGCTTCTCGATCCTGCCGGCGGAGAACGCCAGCGGCAACTGGGTCAAGGTGGTGCAGCGCCTTACCGTGCGCATCGTGCTCGACGAGCAGGACCTGGCGCAGGAGCCGCTGGAGGCGGGTCTGTCGGCCAAGGTGGTCATCGACACCGGCCCGCATAATCCCTTGTTCGGAAAGCCGCCGAAAAAGTCGGCGCCGGGCCGATGACGGCGCCCCAGCCCAAACCGGCGGCCGCCCGCGCGGAGGGTTTCCAGCGCGCCATGATCACCCTGTCGATCATGACCGCCACGGTGATGAACTCCCTCGACAGCACCATCGCCAATGTGGCCCTGCCGCACATCCAGGGCAGCTTGTCCGCCAGCCAGGACCAGATCTCCTGGGTGCTGACCTCCTACATCGTCGCCTCGGCCATCGCCACGCCGCTCACTGGTTGGGTCGCCGGCCGCTTCGGCCGCAAGATGGTGTTCATGGTCTCCGTGGGCGGGTTCACCGTGGCCTCGGCGCTGTGCGGCGTGGCGGGGAGCCTGTTTGAGATCGTCGCCTATCGACTGCTCCAGGGCGTGTTCGGCGCGGCCCTTATTCCTCTGGCCCAGACCGTGCTCCTGGACATCAACCCGCCGGAGCGCCACGGCCAGGCCATGGCGGTCTGGGGCATGGGGGCGATGCTGGGGCCGATCATGGGGCCGGCGCTTGGCGGCTGGCTCACCGACAATTTCAGCTGGCGCTGGGTGTTTTACATCAACGTGCCGTTCGGCGTGGCCGCCATGACCGGCATCTTCCTGTTCATTCACGACGTGCCACGCGCGCAGGGCCAGAAGTTCGACTTCTTCGGTTTCGCCACCTTAGCTCTTGGCGTGGGGGCCTTGCAGATGATGCTGGACCGTGGCCAGGCCCAGGACTGGTTCTCATCGCCGGAGATCTGGATCGAGCTGATCCTGGCCATTCTCGGCTTCTACTGGTGCGCCGTGAACACCCTGACGGCGCCGGCGCCTTTCGTGCGCCGAAGGTTGATGCGCGACCGGAACTTTGTCTCCGCCTGCGTGTTCGGCATGGTGATCGGCCTGATCCTCTACGCCACCATGGCCCTCCTGCCGCCCATGATTGAGACCTTGCTCGGCTATTCGGTCACCGATACGGGCCAGATCACCATGCCGCGCGGCTTCGGCACTCTGATCTCCATGTTTCTGGTTGGACGACTGGTGAACCGCGTTGATCCGCGCTTGATCATTGTGGTGGGCTTGGCCATCAGCGCCTTCGCCATGTTCGAGATGACCAAGTTCAGCCTCGACATGCCCGCCGGCCCCATTCTGGTGACCGGGTTCTTGCAGGGGCTCGGCATGGGCCTCCTGTTCGTGCCCCTGTCGCTGCTGGCCTTTTCGACGGTGGACACAAGTCTCCGCACGGAAGGGGCGGGCCTCTACACCCTCACCCGCAGCCTCGGTTCAAGCATCGGCATTTCGATCCTGGAAGCGCTGCTCATCACCAACGAACGCGTCGTTCAGGCCGGGATGGTGCAGCACGTGCGTCCGGACAATCCGGTGTTTCATCTGGGCGGGCGGGCCTACGACCTCGCCAATCCCATGGTCCTGGCGCAGCTCTCCGGGGAAATGGCGCGTCAGGCGGCCATGATCGCCTATCTCGACAATTTCAAGCTGATGATGTTGGTCTGTTTCGCCGCCATGCCGTTGTTGCTGCTCATGCGCCGGCCGAAGCGCCTCCCGCAGGAAAGTCACCTCAGTGTGGAATAGGGTCATGAGCCTCGCCGCGGGCGGCCATCGCATTCGCGTCCTCGCCGCGCTGTTCGCCGCCAGCGCGCTCGCCGGCTGCACCACGCTCGGTCCCGACTTCCACGCGCCCGCGGCGCCGGCGGTGGGCGGCTATCTCTCGCCGGGGGAAGCCGCCAGCCGCGAGGTGGCGCTGAAGCTTGGGTCTGAGGCCGCGGCCGACTGGTGGACCGCATTCCATTCAGCCGAGCTCGACGCCCTGGTGCGTCAGGCCTATGCCGGCAATCCGTCCCTGGCGGCGGCCAAGGCGAGCCTCGTTCGCGCTCGGGAGCTGGCGCGCAGCGAGGCGGGGCGGGCCCTGCCCGCCGTGGATTCCAGCGCCTCGGCGCAGCGCGAGCGGCTGAACTTCACCACCTTCGGCCTTACCTTCCCGGGCTTTCCCACCAACGCCGATTTCTCGCTCTATTCGGTGGGGGCGACGGCCAGCTATTCCCTCGACCTCTTCGGCGGCGAGCGGCGCAAGATCGAGGGCGCGAGAGCACAGGCTGAAGCGCAGGCCCATGAGCTCGACGCCGCCTATCTGACCCTCGCTGGGCAAGTGGCGTCACAAGCCGCCGCCCTGGCCGCCCTGAAGGCCGAAATCGCCGCGGTGAACCAGATCATCGCCGACGACCGGCGCAATCTTGAGCTGGTGCGCAAGGCCGAGGCCGCCGGCAGCGAACCGCGGGCCGCTCAGGTGAACGCCGAGTCGCAGCTCGCCGCCGACGAAACCCTCGCCCCGCCCTTGCGCCAGCAGATGGCCGTGGCGCGCCACGCCCTGGCGCTCTTGCTGGGCAAGGCGCCGGCCAACTGGACCGCGCCGGAATTCTCTCTGGACGCTCTGACCCTGCCGCGAGAGATCCCCGTAAGCCTTCCCTCCACCCTGGTGCGACAGCGACCGGACATTCTGGCCGCCGAGGCGCGCTTGCATGCGGCGACGGCGGCCATCGGCGCCACTGAAGCCGAGGCCTATCCCAATGTGTCGCTGAACGCCGGGATCACCCAGTCGGCCCTGGAGCCGCAGAATCTGTTCCGCTGGACCTCCAACGCCTACAATGTCGGCCCGTCGGTGAGCCTGCCCCTGTTTCACGGCTTTGCGGTGAAGCACGCCACGGCGGCGGCGCGGGCGGAGGCCGAGGCGGCGCGGGCGCAGTATGAGGCGACCGTGCTGCGCGCCTTCGGCCAGGTGGCCGATCTGATGCAGGCCTTGGCCCACGACGAGGAGCAGCTCAACGCCGAAGCGCGGGCCGAAGCCTCCGCCGAACGCGGCCTATCCCTGGCGCGCCTCGCCTATCAGGCCGGCGGCACGGGACTTTTCCCGGTGATCGACGCCTCGCGCCAACTCAACACCGCCCGCCTTGGTCTCGCTCGGGCACGGGCGCAGCGCTACCTCGACGCCATCCAGCTGTTCGTGGCCACAGGCCGGGGGCTGGCTAAGGCGGGGGAGTAACCCCCGACTTTACTCGGCGGCCACCAGCACCGGGTTCACCGGCTTCTTGAAGTTCACCGACTGCAGATAGCGAATGCCTTCCTCGGCGATGTCGTCGCCCACCATGTGTTCGCCTTCCGCCTTCAGCTCCTCCATGTCCACATAGGTGGCGTAGAAGCCGCGGGTGCGATCGGTGATGATGCCGGCGTTGAGGAGGGTCTTCACCAGCACGCGGAAGATGTTGGTGGATTCCTTCATGTTCTCGCGCCGCTGGTCGTCGGTGGCGATCTTCTGGAACTCCTCCATCACCTTGTCCGGGTCGAGGCCGAACTTTTCATAGACCGGACGCATCTGGTGCGGGGCCACCAGGTTGAACAGCAGGGTCTGGAAGCAGTGCGCCGCCCAGTCCTCGATGATGGCGTGTTCCTCGGCGTCGAGTTTGGGGATGGTGCGGTCAGCCCAGATCTTGCCGAACTTGTGGTGGAACGCCTCGTCGGTCATCACGAGCTGCATCAGCTTGCGCCCGAGCGGGTCGTTGAATTCCTTGAAGAAGGTGGCGAAGGCGCCCATGGCCAGACCCTCCACCAGCATCTGCATGCCGATGATCTTCTTATAGACCTCCGGCGCGCCGATGATCTCCACCAGGAGGGTCTTCAGCACCGGGCCGCATTCCACCGGAGCGCCCCAGCGGGCCTTGATGTACTTGGCGAAGGCGGTGACGTGGCGCGCCTCTTCCCGGGCCTGGTTGGCGGCGTATTCCTGCGCCCCCTGGTCCTTCAGCACGTGGCAGAGCGAGGCCGACAGGTTCAGCGCCCCCTGCTCGCCATGCAGGATGGAGGAGAGGTTCCAGCGCACCACCTCGTTGATGAAGGCCGTGCGCTGCTTGGGATCGCTGAGATGGTTGGAGACGTAGTCGGTCTGCAGCCCCACCACCAAGGTCTCGGGGACCATGGGCTGGTTTTCCATGTCGAAGGGCTCATCGAAGTCGATGTAGTCCTTGTTCAGCGGGTCCCAGAAGTGGTCGTGGGTGGCCGAGATGATCTTGTCGAAGGCGCTGGAGCGGTTGTTGTAGCGGTCGATCTCGAGCAGGGACTCGAAGTCGTCCGGCGCCACCGCGTCATACATGGCGTCCTTGGTGATGTTGCGGATCGTCACGGCCTTCTCCCAATCGATTTCGCTCTGCGGCGAGTTGGGCAAGGCGCAGGCCTGCCCTTGCGAATGAGCATCATAGCAATTCGCAAAGGGGTCAATGCAAAAGTGACGGAGGCGTCAGTATTTGATGCTAAACGCCGTGCGCTCGGAAAAAGGCCAGCATGCGCGCCCAACCGTCCTTGCCGGCCTCAGGGTTGTAGCTGGGCCGATAGTCGGCCAGGAATCCGTGCTCGGCCTTGGGGAAGACGATGATTTCGCTGCCTGTCTTGCCGCCGGCCTTCAGGGCCGCGCGCATGGCCTCCACGTCAGCTTCGGTGATGCCCTTGTCGAGCCCGCCATAGAGGCCAAGCACCGGGGCCTTCAGCTCGGCGGCGTGGTTGATCACATCGCCCTTGAGCGGGCCGTACCAGGCTGCGCCGCATTTGAAGTCGGCGAAGGTCTCGCAGCTGCGCCAGGTCTTGCCGCCGCCCCAGCAGAAGCCGGTGACCGCGAGGCGCTTCTTGTCCACGAAGGGCTGGGCCTCCAGCCATTGCAGCGTGGCGTGCACATCGCCCATCACCTGGGCGTCGGAGGCCTGGTTCACGATGGCGATGATGTCGGCGAAGTTGGTCATGCCGGGCAGCTTGCCCTCGCGGTCGGCGCGGAAGAAGAAGGCCGGCGCGACGGCCACATAGCCGAGGTGAGCCAGACGGCGGCACACGTCGCGGATCCACTCATGCACCCCGAAAATCTCGTTGATCACCAGCACCGTCGGATAACGGCCCGCGCCGGCCGGCCGCGCCACATAGAGGGGCAATTCGGCGCCGGCGGACGGGATGGTGATCTGTTCGACGATCAGACCCGCTTCGTCGGTGTGAATGGGCTCAGCTTCGGCGCTGGCCGCATAGGCCGCATAGCCGGCGAACATCAACGCCGCGATCCCCCGGCGCGAGAGCTGGAAGTCCTGCGGCTCAGGGCCCTCGGCGCGGGTGAGGTGAATGCGGGTCATGGAAGGCTCCTTCATCGGGTGCGCGGCGAGACGAAGGTGGCGGCGGCGCGAACTTCTGTCAAAGCCTGACCGGTCAGACCCTGACTCATTAAGATCGGGCGCGTCGGAGCGTCAGATTGATGCGCCCGCCCCCGGGCACGAGCTGGGAGGAGCCGCCGAGCACGCGATCGACGCCGTGGAAGGCCAGCCTCGCCGCCCCCGCCAGGACACAGACATCCCCGGAACGTAATCGAAGACTAGTGGTAGGGTCGCCGCGTTTCAGTCCGCCCAGGCGGAACACGGCCGTGTCGCCGAGCGAGACCGACACCACGGGCGCCGTGAAATCGGCTTCATCCTTGTCCTGGTGCAGGCTCATCTTCGCCTCCTCGCGGTAGAGGTTGACCAGGCAGGCGTCGGGCGGCCGGGCCGGGTCGCCATATCTGTTCCAAAGCGCGATCAGCGAAGCCGGCATCGGCGGCCAGGGCGCCCCGGTGACCGGATGGCGCTCCACATAGCGATAGCCGTCCTTGTCGGTGAACCAACCGACCGCGCCAAGGTTGGTCATCATGACGCTCATGGGGCGTCCGCCCGGCGTGACGGGGCGATAGAAGGGTGCAAGGTCTACAGCCAGGAGAACGTCTTCCAGCAATTCGCGTTGCGCCGCGGCGGTCAGCGCCTCGGGGTGGACCGAAAAGTCCGCTCGAACTGGTTCCGAACGCAACAACATGAATTTAGTTTAACTCGACGACGGGGTTTTGCGTCTGCGTTATCAGCGGCGCCGGCTGCGGTCAGGCGCCGGCTTGGGAGTTATCTATGCGCGTTGTATCGAAAGCGCTCGCCTTGACGATGTTTTTGGCCATGGCGGGCGTCGCCTGCGCCGAAGCGGCCGCGCCCCCCGCGCCGTCGGAAGGGCGCATCGTGCTGCCGGCCGCGGCCGCGCCTTCGCATTACGATCTGGTAGTCACGCCGGACCTCAAGGCGGGGACCTTCACGGGCGAGGTGAAAATTGACCTCACGCTCAAGGCGACCGCCGACCGCATTCAACTGAACGCCGCCGACCTGACCTTCGGCAAGGTGGTGATCCGCCGCTTCGGTTCGATCACCGGTCCGAACGCCATCGGCGTCGATCTCGATCCGAAGGAAGAGACTGCGACGCTGCGCTTCGCCAAGCCGCTGGCGCCGGGCCGCTATCAGCTGAGCATCGCCTATGGCGGCAAGATCAACAGCCACGCCGCCGGGCTGTTCAGCCTCGGCTATGACGCAGGCGGCAAGCCGGCCCAGGCCCTGTTCACCCAGTTCGAGAACTCGGATTTCCGCCGCTTCGCCCCGTCCTGGGACGAACCGAACAAGAAGGCGACCTTCAGTTTCTCGGCGGTGGTTCCGGCCGATCTCGTCGCCGTCTCAAATATGCCGATCCAGGCGAGCGAGCCGGTGGCGGGCGGTCTGAAGCGCGTCGCCTTCGCCACCACGCCGAAGATGTCCACCTATCTGATGTTCTTCGGCCTCGGCGACTTCGAGCGGGTGTCCAAGGTGGTGGACGGGGTGGATGTGGGCGTGGTGGTCAAGCGCGGCGACACCGCGCGCGGCGCCTACGCCCTCGACGCCGCCGAGCATATCCTGCGCTATTACAACGACTATTTCGGCGTGAAGTACCCCCTGCCCAAGCTTGATCTCATCGCCGGGCCGGGAACCAGCCAGTTCTTCGGGGCTATGGAGAACTGGGGCGCCATCTTCTATTTCGAGCGCGATCTGCTGGTGGATCCAAAAATCTCCACCGAGTCCGACCGCGAGAACGTGTACATCGTTGTCGCTCACGAAATGGCCCACCAGTGGTTCGGCGACCTCGTCACTATGGACTGGTGGGACGATCTTTGGCTGAACGAGGGCTTCGCCAGCTGGATGGAGCTGAAGGCCACCGACCACTTCCATCCCGAGTGGCACGAGTGGTTGGCTCAGCTTGGGTCGAAGCAGGCGGCCATGAACCTCGACCAGCGGGCGGGCGGGCACCCCGTCATTCAGCACATCAGCGATGTGTTGCAGGCCAATCAGGCCTTCGACGCCATCACCTATGAGAAGGGGCAGTCGGTCATCCGCATGATCGAGGCCTATGCGGGCGAGGACGTGTTCCGCGCTGGCGTGCGCCGCTACATCAAGCGCCACGCCTACGGCAACACGGTCACCGACGACCTGTGGCGTGAACTGGATGCGGTGAGCCCGCGCAAGATCACCGCCATCGCCCACGACTTCACCCAGCAGCCGGGCGTGCCCTTGATCGAGGAGCGGCCGGCGGGCGCCGAACTGGCGCTCGTCCAGTCGCGCTTCGGCGTCGACGCCTCGGCCGATGCGCCGCTCACCTGGCATACGCCGGTAGTGACCAGCGAGGGGCGCGAGCTCGTCTCTCGCGATCAGCCGGGCAAGCTCGCCGTTCGCGCGGGCCCAGTGCTGGTGAACGCCGGCCAGACCGGATATTTCCGCACCCTCTACACGCCCGCGGAGTTCGCCAAGATCGCGGCGGCCTATGCGACCCTGGAATCGACGGATCAGCTCGGCGTCTTCAACGACACCAGCGCCCTGGCCTACGCGGGTCGCCAACCCGTGGGCGACCTGTTGAGCCTCCTCGCCCGTGTTCCGGACAATGCCGATCCCGTGGTGTCGGCGGCCATGGTGGGGCGGATCAACGCCCTGGCCTTGCTTGAGCGCGGCCTGCCCGGCGAGGCGGCGTTCAAGGCCTTTGGCCGCCAGGCGCTGGCGCCGCTCTACGCCCGTGTCGGCTGGGACGCCAAGCCGGGCGAAAGCGACAACGCCGCCAAACTGCGGGTGAGCCTGCTCTACGCCTTGGCCGATCTCGGCGACGAAGCGGTGATCACCGAGGCGCGCCGGCGGTTTGAAGCCTATCGCGCCGATCCGGCGAGCCTGTCCTCCTCCACCCGTCGCACCGTGCTCGACATCGTCTCGCGGCACGCCGACGCCGCCGTGTGGGACGAACTGCACGCCCTAGCCCGCACGGCCAAGACCGAGCTTGAGCGGGAGGAGTACTACAGCGACCTCGCCTCCGCCGACGACGACGCCCTGGCGCAAAAGGCGCTTAATCTCGCCTTCTCCGCCGAGACGCCGGAGACCACGGGTCCGAGCATGATCCGCCGCGTGGGGGGACTGCGGCCCGAGCTCGCCTTCGCCTTCGCCGCCGCGCATTTGGATGAGCTCAACAAGCGCCTCGAGCCGGACAGCCGCACCCAGTACTTGCCGAACCTGGCGACGAGCGCCCGCGATCTGGCCATGATTGACATGCTGAAGACCTGGGCGGCGGAGCACATCCCCGCATCGGCGCAGCAGAGCGTGGTCAAGGCCGAAAGCGCCATTCGCTACACAGTGAAACTCCGCACTGAGCGAATTCCCGAAATCGATCGGTGGATCGCCGCGCATAACCGCTGAGGTCGCCACAAGGGACCTCTGAGGCGCGGTAACAGAGCCCCTACCGCGAATGCGGGCTTGCGCGATGAGCCAAGAACCCCATATCGAGCGTCAGCGAAGCATGGCGTCCGCGCGACCATCTGATCCGGCAGGTGAGGGGGCGGCGCGGATAGCCGGACGCTTCGATTTCGTCAGAACGGACCCAGCTTGGGGCCGAGCGTGAGACGGCGCTTCGCATGAAGGCCCTGCGCTCGTCCGCCGCGAAGGAGTTTGAGCCCAAATGAGCAAGATTATCGGCATCGACCTTGGCACCACCAACTCGTGTGTGGCCATCATGGACGGCAAGGCGCCGAAGGTGATCGAGAACGCCGAAGGCGTGCGCACCACCCCCTCGGTGGTCGGCATTCTGGAAGACGGCGAGCGCCTGGTCGGCCAGCCCGCCAAGCGCCAGGCGGTGACCAACGCCGCCAACACCTTCTTCGCCATCAAGCGCCTCATCGGCCGCAACTTCGACGACCCGATGGTGACCAAGGACAAGGGCATGGTGCCCTACGAGATCGTCAAGGGCCCCAACGGCGACGCCTGGGTCCGCGCTCACGGCAAGGACTATTCGCCTCAGCAAATCTCCGCCTTCATTCTGCAGAAGATGAAGGAAGCCGCCGAGGCCCATCTCGGCGAGCCGGTCACCGAAGCGGTGATCACCGTCCCGGCCTATTTCAACGACGCCCAGCGTCAGGCCACCAAGGACGCCGGCAAGATCGCCGGGCTTGAGGTCAAGCGCATCATCAACGAGCCCACCGCGGCGGCGCTGGCCTACGGTCTCGACAAGAGCGAAGGCAAGAAGATCGCCGTCTATGACCTCGGCGGCGGCACCTTCGACATCTCGATCCTTGAGATCGGCGACGGCGTGTTCGAGGTGAAGGCCACCAACGGCGACACCTTCCTCGGCGGCGAAGACTTCGACCTGCGCATCGTCGATTACCTGGCCGACGAGTTCAAGCGCGAGTCGGGCGTGGATCTGCGCAATGATAAGCTCGCTCTGCAGCGCCTGAAGGAAGAGGCCGAAAAGGCCAAGAAGGAACTCTCCACCACGGCGCAGTACGACGTGAACCTGCCGTTCATCTCCATGAACGCCTCGGGTCCGCTGCACCTGAACCTGAAGCTCACCCGCGCCAAGCTTGAGGCGCTGGTGGAGGACCTTATCGTCAAGACCATCGGCCCTTGCGAACAGGCGCTGAAGGACTCCGGCTTGAGGAAGTCCGACATCGACGAAGTGGTGCTGGTGGGCGGCATGACCCGCATGCCCAAGGTGCAGGAGGCGGTGAAGACCTTCTTCGGTCGCGAGCCGCACAAGGGCGTCAATCCGGACGAAGTGGTGGCCCTCGGCGCCGCCGTGCAGGGCGGCGTGCTGCAAGGCGACGTGAAGGACGTGCTCTTGCTCGACGTCACCCCGCTCACCCTCGGCATCGAGACCTTGGGCGGCGTGTTCACCCCGCTGATCGAACGCAACACCACCATCCCCACCAAGCGCAGCCAGGTCTTCTCCACCGCCGACGACAACCAGTCGGCCGTGACCATCCGCGTGTTCCAGGGCGAGCGCCCCATGGCCGCGGACAACAAGCTGCTCGGCCAGTTCGACCTCATGGGCATCCCGCCGGCGCCGCGCGGCGTGCCCCAGGTGGAGGTGACCTTCGACATCGACGCCAACGGCATCGTCAATGTCCAGGCGCGCGACAAGGCCACCAACAAGGAGCAGTCGATCCGCATCCAGGCCAATGGCGGGCTGTCCGACACCGACATCGACCAGATGGTCAAGGACGCCGAGAGCCACAAGGCCGAGGACGAGAAGCGCAAGGCCCTGGTGGAGGCGCGCAACCGCGCCGACGCCCTGGTGCACTCCACCGAGAAGTCGGTGGCCGAGTTCGGCGACAAGGTCGCGCCGGCTGACAAGACCGCCATCGAGACGGCGCTCGGCGATCTGAAGGCGGTGAAGGACGGCGAGGACGTGGCGGCCATCGAGGCCAAGACCCAGGCCCTGATCCAGGCCTCCATGAAGCTCGGCGAAGCCATGTACGCGGCCCAGCAAGCCGCGGGCGGCGAAGCCGGGGCCGAAGCGCACAAGGACGACGGCGTCGTGGACGCTGAGTTCGAGGAAGTGGACGACTCCAAGAAGTCGGCCTGAGACCCCCTGTGATCCGACCCGGCCGAGGCGTCTTAAGTCTTGGCCGGGAACGATCGCGTGGCGCCAGTTTAGCGAGGTCCTAGGCCCGAATGGCTCAAGACTATTACGAAATCCTCGGCGTGACCCGGGAGTGCACGGAGGTCGAGCTCAAGACCGCCTTCCGCAAGAAGGCCATGGAGCATCACCCCGACCGCAATCCGGGCGACCACGACGCCGAGGCGCGGTTCAAGGCCTGCAACGAGGCCTATTCGGTGCTCTCCGATCCCCAGAAGCGCGCGGCCTATGACCGCTTCGGCCATGCCGGGGTGAACGGCGGGGCGGGCGGCTTCGGCCCCGGCGCCGGGTTCCGCGACGCTGGCGACATCTTCTCCGAAGTGTTCGGCGACGTGTTTGGCGAGATGTTCGGCGGCGGCGGCCGGCGCTCATCCGGTCCGGCGCGGGGGCAAGACCTGCGCTATGATCTGGAGATCAGCCTCGAACAGGCCTTCACCGGCGCGGACGTCGAGATCAAGGTCCCGTCCACCCAGACCTGCGAGGCCTGCGATGGGGCCGGCGCCAAGCCGGGCACCCAGCCCCAGACCTGCCAGACCTGCGGCGGCGCCGGACGCATCCGCGCCAGCCAGGGCTTCTTCGCCATCGAGCGCACCTGCCCCCGCTGCGGCGGTCAGGGGCGCATCATCACCGACCCCTGTCGCACCTGTCATGGCGCGGGCATGGTGCGCAAGGAGCGGACCTTGCAGGTGCGCATCCCCGCCGGCGTCGACGACGGCGCGCGCATCCGCCTCGCGGGCGAAGGTGATGCCGGCGCCCGGGGCGGTCCGCGCGGCGACCTCTACATCTTCCTCTCAGTGAACCCGCACGAGCTGTTCGAGCGCGACGACCTGGACCTGCGCTGTCAGGTGGTGGCGCCCATGTGGATGGCCGCGCTGGGCGGCGAGCTGGAGGCGCCCTCGCTTTGCCCCACCGGGCTGAAGAACGGCGACGCCGACGCCTGCAAGGTGAAGGTGAAGGTGCCCGAGGGGGCTCAGACCGGCCACACCATCCGCATCCGCGGCAAGGGCATGCCCAATTTGCGCGGGCGCGACCGCGGCGACCTGATCGTGGAGCTGGTGGTGGAGACCCCCACCCACCTCACCGCGCGCCAGAAGGAGCTGATGAAGGAGCTGGCCGAAAGCTGGCAGGGGAGCTGCGCCAAGCACCACCCCAAACACACCGGCTTCTTCAACAAGGCCAAGCGCTTCTGGGCCGACGTCACCGGCGGCGAAGAAACGCGGGTTTAGGGAGCTTAAAGCTCCCTTTTTACGCCTGCATGGTCCAGCCTTCCACGCCCATGGCCGCTTGGCGCAGGGCCTCGGAGCGGGTGGGGTGCGGGTGGCAGGTGCGGGCCACGTCTTCAGACGCGGCGGCGAACTCCATGGCCACGCAGTATTCGCCGATCATCTCGCCCACCTGCGGGCCGATCATGTGCACGCCGAGAATGCGGTCGGTCTTGGCGTCGGCCAGCACCTTCACAAAGCCCTCGGCCTCGTGGTTCACCTTGGCGCGGCTGTTGGCGGCGAAGGGGAACTTACCCACCTTGTAGGCCACGCCCGCGGCCTTCAGCTCGTCCTCGGTCTTGCCCACCCAGGCCACCTCCGGGAAGGTGTAGACCACCCCCGGAATGACGTCGTAGTTCACGTGGCCCGCCTTGCCGGCGATGATTTCGATACAGGCCACCGCCTCGTCCTCGGCCTTGTGCGCCAGCATGGGGCCGTGGGTGACATCGCCGATGGCCCACACGCCCGGAGCCGAGGTCTTGTAGTGGTGGGTGTCGATGAAGCCGCGCTGGTCCGGCGTGACGCCCACCGTGGAGAGGGAGAGTCCGTCAGTGTTGGGACGGCGGCCCACGGCCACCAGCACTACGTCGGCCTCGATGGTTTCGGCCGCGCCGCCCGCCTTGGGCTCGAAGCTGAGGCTCACCGCGCCGGGCTTGCCGCCCTTGCCGGCCTGCACCTTTGCCCCGGTGACCTTCTGGCCGAGCTTGAACTGGATCCCCTGCTTGGTGAGGGCGCGCTGGAAGGCCGTGGCCACCTCAGCGTCGGCGCCTGGAATGGTGCGGTCGAGATATTCCACCACCGTCACCTCGGCGCCCAGGCGGCGCCACACCGAGCCGAGCTCCAGGCCGATGACGCCGGCGCCGATGACCACCAGGCGCTTAGGCACTTCAGAGAGGGCGAGAGCGCCGGTGGAGTCGACGATATGCTTCTGGTCAACCTCGACGCCCGGCAGCTTGGACGGTTCCGAGCCGGTGGCGATGACGATGTTCTTGGCCTCCAGAGTGGTCTCGGCGCCGTCTTCGCCGCGCACCACCACCTTGCCGGCGCCGGCGAGGCGGCCCTGGCCCTTGATCCAGTCCACCTTGTTCTTGCGGAACAGGAACTCGATGCCCTTGGTCAGTTGCCCGACGCTGTCGTCCTTCTGCTTCAGCATCTGCGGCAGGTCGAGGCCCACCTGCGCCTTGATGCCGAGGCCGGCGAAATCGGTCTTGGCCAGCTCATAGAGCTCGGAGGCGTGCAAGAGCGCCTTGGAGGGGATGCAGCCCACGTTGAGACAGGTCCCGCCCAGGGTCTTGCGCTTCTCCACGCAGGCGACCTTCAGACCGAGCTGACCCGCGCGAATGGCGGCGTTGTAGCCGCCGGGGCCGCCGCCGATGATCACCACGTCGTATTGAGCCATGGACTTCATATCCCCGAGAGAAATGCAGAAAGGCGGGCCGGCCTGGGTCCGCGCGCGGCGCAAACTCTGCGCTCAGGCGTTTAAGGTCAAGGTCGCCGTTGGTTGCAAGCCATTAGTGCTTACGCCGCGTCGTGCTAACAGTCGGTATGCAAGTATGCGGCGTTTGAGAGGTGGAATGTTCAACTCCCCGGCGGAAGCTACAGCTGAAACGCTGAGCCCAAGGCCGTGGCGGCGCTATCTGCCCCTCGTCCTCGTCGCGGCCATCGCCGCGGCCATCGCGCTGAGCGGGATCAGCCGCTACCTCTCCCTCGACGCTCTCAGCCATGACCGCGTGATGCTGCTGGGCTTCGTGCACGAGCATCCGACCCTCAGCCTTGAGCTCTACATCCTCGCCTATTTCTGCGTGGTGGCCTTCTCCATCCCGGGCGCCTTGATCATGACCCTGGCCGGCGGCTTCCTCTTCGGGGTGGCGGAGGGGACCTTCGGCGTCGCGGTCGGGGTCACCGCCGGGGCCTTCGCCATGTACGCCGTGGCGCGCTCGGCCTGGGGCGGGACCCTGCGCCGGCTGGTGAGCGCCTCAACCCTGGCCCGGCTGGAGCGGGCGGCCCACAGCCACGCCTTCTCCACCTTCCTCACCTTACGCCTCATGCCCGGCGTGCCGATCTGGATGGTGAACATCGGCGCTGGCGTTTTGCGCATTCATCCGCTGAGCTACCTCTTCTCCACGGCGCTTGGAGTGTTGCCCTCCACGCTGCTCTACGCCAGCGTGGGCTCCGGCCTTGGCCGCCTGTTCGAGCGCGGCAAGCGGCCCAACCTTGGCATGATGCTGGAGCCGCAGTGGATCGCCATGCTGGTGGGACTGTCGGCCCTCGCCCTCCTGCCCGTGGCGGTGAACCTGTGGCGCCAGCGCGTGCGGGCCACGGCTTAGGAGCAAGCCGGACAGGGCGTATGCAGACGAATTGCGCGACCGGTCTTGATCGCCTGTCGGTCTTCATTGTCCGAAGCGCTTCTGTGCTGTAGTCCGGAAAGGCCGCTGTCCGTCCTTCGACGGCGACGATGGGAAGCCGTGATCGCATGGCCGTCAGCTCAGTGCTGCGCCGACTTCGCTGGCCAGGCGGCCTTTCGGCCCGCCTGCTGATCCTCACCATTGTCTTCGTGATGCTGGCCGACCTGATGGTGCTCGGCCCCTCCATGGCCGATTTCGATGAGGCCTGGATGGTGGAGCGGGTGCGCCTGGCCGAGGAGGCCTCGGTGGCGGTGGAGCTGGCCCCCCTCAACGCCATCCCCCAGCGCAAGACCGCCGAGCTGTTGCAAGGGGCGGGCGTGGTGACGGTGTCAGTGTCCTCCGGCGGTCTGCGCCGATTGCTCCTGGCCGGACCGCCCCTGGCTCACCCGCCGGAGATCGTCGACCTGCGCCGGCGCAACGGCTTCGAACGCCTGATCGATCCCTTCGACACCCTCGTCGCCCCCAACGGCCGCATGCTGCGCATCATCGCCCGGCCGCAGTTCCGCGACGGCGAATATGTGGACGTGGTGGCGCCGGAGACGCCGCTGAAGGCCCTATTGTGGCAGCACCTCGCCACCACCCTGCTCAATTCCCTGTTCACCTCGGCGGTGGCGGGGCTCCTGGTCTATTTCAGCCTCAACCTGTTCCTCGTGCGGCCCATGCGGCGCATCACCGAGGCCATGGAGCGGTTTCGCGCCCGCCCGGAGGATCCCGAGGCGCGCATTCCTCCCTCCGGCCGCCGGGATGAGATCGGCCGCGCCGAGGTGGAGCTCGGCCGCATGCAGGAAGACCTGCTCGCCGCTCTGCAGTCCCGCGCCCGCCTCGCGGCCCTCGGCGAAGCGGTGGCCAAGATCAACCACGATCTGCGCAACATCCTCACCAGCGCCCAGATCGCGTCTGATCGCCTCGCCTCGCTCGGCGATCCCAAGGTGAGCCAGGCCCTGCCGCGCCTGGAGCGGGCCCTCGACCGGGCCCTGCGCCTGGCTCAGGACGTGCTCGCCTATGGCAAGAGCGAGGAGCCGCCCCCGGCGGTGGAGCGGCTCGACCTCGCCCGCTGCGCTGAAATCGCCGCCGAGGATGCGGGTCTCACGCCGGAGGGCGTGGCCCCGCGGCTGGAGCTGCCGCCCGGATTCCAGGTGTTCGCCGACCCCGATCAGCTGCATCGCATGCTGGTGAACCTGTTCCGCAACGCTCGCCAGGCCATGGAGGCCCAGCCGCGCAAAGGGGTGCAGGCGGAGGTGCGTCTCAGCGCCGATCAGGACGCCGAGGGCGGGGCGCACATCGTCATCGCTGACAATGGCCCTGGTCTGCCGGCCAAGGCCCTCGACCACCTGTTCCAGCCCTTCTCAGGCTCGGCCAGGGCCGGCGGGGCGGGGCTTGGCCTCGCCATTGCCCGCGAGCTGGCCAGGGGCCATGGCGGCGACCTGACCCTCGCCCACAGCGGTCCGGAAGGCGCGGCCTTTGAGCTGACCTTGCCCGCCCGCACGATCAGCCCAGATCAGTAGCCTTCCGCCTTGCCCGGACGGCGCGGATCGACCCCGGCCACATAGCCTTTCGGCGTGGCGCGCACGGCCTCAAGCCCGGAATTCTCCCCCTGGTCCGGCCGCACCGGCAGGCCCTTGGCGGTGAGATAGGCCACCACCTTGGCGTCCTCGCCCGCCTCCACCGACACCACCGCCCCCCGGGCCACGATATTGGGCAGGGCTACGGCCTCCTGCGGCGACAGCTTCCAGTCCAGCATGGCCACCAGGGCCTTGGCCACATAGGCGATGATGGAGTTGCCGCCTGGCGAGCCCACCGCCAGCACGAAATGTCCCTGACGGTCGAACACGATGGCCGGCGACATGGACGAGCGCGGCCGCTTGTGCGGTCCCGGCGCATTGGCGGCCAAGGTTCCGTCGGCGGCCACCGGGTCCATGGAGAAGTCGGTGAGCTGGTTGTTGAGGAAGAAGCCGCCCACCATGCGGCCGCAGCCGAACAGGCTCTCCACCGTGGTGGTCATGGAGACCACGTTTCCGCCGGCATCCACCACCACGAAGCTGGTGGTGCCGCCAGGCTCATGGGTGGCGTCGCTGGCGTGGGGCTTGGCGCCTGGCGGATCGCCATGGGCGGGGGCGCCTGGCCCCAGGGTGTCGATCAGGGCCGCGCGCTGCTTGTCATAGGCCGGATCGTTCAGACCCGCGGTGGGGACAGCGACAAAGGCCGGATCGCCTTCGAAATAGTCCCGATCGGCGTAGGCGAGCCGGCTCGCCTGAGCGAACGCATACCAGGCCTGGGGGTCGTTCGCCCCCCGCGTGGCGATATCGGTGTGCTCCAGGAGGCCCAGCAGCTCTGAGGTTCCCACGCCTCCCGCCGGGGCGCCCGGCAGACACACCACGTAGGCGCGGTAGGGCCGGCACAGGGCCGCCCGCTCGATGGGATGATAGGCCTTGAAATCCGCCAAGGTGAGCGCGCCCGGCATGGGCCCCTCGTGGGTCTTGGCGATGATGTCCTCGGCCAGCTTGCCCTCATAGAGCGCCTTGGAGCCCTTTTCGCCGATGAGGCGCAGGGTCTTGGCGTAGGCCGGGTTCTTCAGGGTCTCGCCGGTCTGGTAGCGGCTCCCGTCCGGCTTGGTGAAATAGGCGTTGGCGTCAGGCGTATGCCCCATGGGCACGGGGCTGTTGATCCAGCGGCCGAGTTTGGGCGAGACGACAAAGCCCTTTTTCGCCAGACGTTCGGCGTCGCTGAAAAGACCGCTCCAGGCAAGCTTGCCATGGGCCTTGTGCGCCAGGTCGAGCATGGCGATGGCGCCCGGCACGCCGGTGGAGTGGCCCGACAGGATGGCGGTGAGATAGGGCAGGGGCTTGCCGTCCGGGCCGAGGAACAGGGTGGTGTCCGCCGCCGCCGGGGCGATTTCGCGCCCGTCATAGACCGTGGTGCGGCGGGTCTTGGCGTCGTAATAGACCATGAAGGCCCCGCCGCCGACGCCGGAGGATTCCGGCTCCTCCAGCCCCAGCACCGCCTGGATGGCCACCGCGGCGTCCACCGCCGACCCGCCTCGCTTCAGCACCTTCAGCGCCGCATCGGCCGCATCGGCGTTGGCGGCGGCGATCATGGCGTGGCGGGCGGGGAGCGGCGCGGGCGGACCCGAGTTGGCCAAGGTAGGCTCGGCCAGGACGGGCGCGGGCAAGGCGGCCCAACTCACGGCCAGCGCGGCCCCCGCCATCAACATCAAACGCATCACGGCTTCCCCAATCGCCAATTCCCGCCCTACCTAAGGCCCTTCAATCGCCCCCGATAGGATAAGCCTAGCGCAAAGCGCGCGGGCGCCAAAAAATCGGGCGATGCGCCGCGCAAAAACTCGAAATTGAAGCCAATTTCCCCGCTTGCGCGGACCGATCTTTGCGACTAGGTTCCGCGCCCTCGCCGCCTGGTGCTTGCAGGCGGATGAAGTGCGCGCCCGTAGCTCAGCTGGATAGAGCATCAGACTACGAATCTGAGGGTCGGACGTTCGAATCGTTCCGGGCGCGCCATTTCAGCACAGATCTGCGAACCTCACTCTGAACGTCTCCGGCGGCGGGCTTCTCACCCGCGACGGCGATGGTGTGCAACAACGCCGCCCTCGATCCCATTCATGGACCTGATCAGGCTGAATAGGCGCCTTGCGCCGATATTGCGGGCTTTCAGCCCCAATTCAGCTTGGCGTCAGACGCCGCATCTAAGCCCGGGACAAAATATCATTTCCGGGAGAACGACCGTGACGCGGCATGCGAGGCCCCTAGGCCGAAATCACGATTCCAATCGCCGAGCTTTGCTGACCGGTTTGGCCGTTGTGGCAAGCGCGGCGGCTATGATCGGGGCCTCGCCGGCGTGGGCCGCAAGCGTCGACGCCGAAGCGGGTCGGGGCAAGCTCGCGCTCTATGTCGGCAACCTGACCAAGCTGGAAAAGGCCAAGGCGGCGCAACCGCTCGACCCCAAGCGGGTGCAGCAATTGCAGACCTGGCGCGACAATGACCTGAAGGCCGTGGCCTATTTGCAGTCGCTGGGCTTCAAGGTCCGCATGACCGATGAATATTCCTCGCCGGACCTGGCCAAGGGGCAGGACCTGATCCTGATCTCGGAGTCCGTCGACGCGGTCGATGTGGGCGACAAGTACCGCAACGCGCCGGTCCCGCTGCTGACCTTCGAGAACGATCTGCTCGGCGAGCTGGGCATGACCGGATGGAAGAACGGGCTCGACTACGGCACCGATGACAATCAGCGCTTCATTTTCGTGGTCAATGCACCGCACCCGCTCGCCGCGGGGCTGAAAGCCGGCGCGCAAAACGTGCTCAATGACGAGCACTACAAGATGAACTGGGGCCGGCCGGGGCCCGGTGCGGTCCGCATCGCCACCCTGCTCGGGGAGCCGGACAAGGCCGCGATCTTCGCCTATGAAAAGGGCGCCACCATGAACGCCGAATTCCTGGCCCCGGCCCGTCGCGTCAGCTTCTTCCTCTGGCAAGACACCTTCGCCGGTCTGAGGCCTGAGGGTCTGGCCCTGTTCCGAGCGGCTGTGCTTTGGGCCGTCGCCAACCCGGAGTGAGACCATGTCCGCCCACAGATCGAGACGCCTCCTCGGCTTTCGCTACGACCCGACCACCATTGCGCTGCACTGGCTGGTGGCGGCCTTGGTCGTCGCGCAATGGGTCGGCGGGCGGACCATAGACTGGTTTCCCAAGGGCGAGCTGAGGATCGATGCGCGGTCGGTGCACATCCTGGTCGGCGCGATCCTGGCCGCGGCGATGGTGTTCCGCGTCTATTGGAAGCTATTCCGCGCCGCCAAGGCGCCGGCGACGCCGGGCGATCGACTGGATGCCGCCGCGCGGGCCGCCCATTGGGGGCTGTTGCTCACCGTGGGCGCCGTGGCGGCCTTGGGTCTGATCCTTGAGGGGCTTCGCGGCGACAGTCTGTTCAACCTGGCGCGCCTGCCGGCTCTCGGTCCATATGCGCCGCCGGAGCGTCATGCCACCGCGAACCAGATCACGGACTGGCACGCCCTCGCCGCCAACGCGCTGCTCGTTTTCGCCGCCCTTCATGCGAGCGCCGCCTTGGTGCACCATTTCATCCTCAAGGATGACGTGCTGCGTCGCATGAGGTGATGGCGTGGCGGGCCTTGAGCATCGCCCGACCAGCGGCCGCTAACTGAATTCACGTTCAGGAAGGTTTCAGCCTGGCGTCATGGGCCCGGGCGAGCTTTCCCAAAGAGCAATAATGGCGAGCAGAGACTGCCGAGGGAGGTTTGCAATGCGTGTCTTGAGTTCCATCGCCGCGATCGGAGTGCTGACCATGGGGTCGGCGGCGACCGCCGGGACGCTGACCTATGCGCAGCACTTGGCGGATCTGGAAAAGGGCCGCCATGGCGAGATCATCGAGATCGTTGCGACGCCCAAGGACAAGGCCGCGGTGGTTGCGACGCCGTCCTTCGAAGGCCCGGCCGTGCGGGTCAATCTGCTCGACGTCTCCGGCGATCCGATCGGCGTCATCGACTTCAAGTTCAAGGCGGCTGAGGCCGGCAATCGCACCGTGGTCCAGGCCGTGCAGCAGGCCCTGGCCCACCGTCTGATCAGCGCCAAGAACGGCCTTGACCCTTATCCCTACGACAAGTCGCACACCGACCGGACCTATGCCCAGGCGCTGGTGGACGAGACCTTCGCCAAGCACCCTGAAGTGATCATCCTGGCCATTCACGCCACTCCGCCCCACGAGAAGATCAACATCATCTCCGGTTCGACCATCGGCCGCATCGGCAAGGCGGCGGACGAGGACGACCTGCGGGTGATCCAGAAGGGCTCCACCAATCTGGAGGTCGCGGAAAACGGCAAGCGGTTCGAAGCCGAGGCGCCGCTCAACGACGCCAAGGGCAAGCGCATCGGCGCCTTGGGCGTGGTGTTCGCCTACAAGGCTGGCGACGACAAGGAAGCCCTGCATCAGCAAGCCCTGAAGGTTCGCGACGAGATGGCCGCCAAGATCAAGAGCGCCGCTGTCCTGGCCCAACCTCGCTAGATCGCCGCTTCATTTCCCCAAACCCCATTGGTGACCCATGACATTGCATAAGCGCTTGCTTCTGGCTGCATCGGCGGCCGCTCTCCTCTTGTCGCCCCTCGCCGCCGCGCGCGCGGCCGATGCGGTGAAACTGGCCGGCGAAACCGCCATCCCTGGCTATGAGGGCGATTTCGACCACTTCGACGTGGACGTGAAAGGCGATCGCCTGTTCCTCGCCGGGGAAGAGGGCAAGACCCTGGAGGTGTTCAAGCTCTCCACCGGTCAGCGGATCGTCGAGTTGAAGGGCCTTGCGACGCCGCACAGCCTGCTCTGGCTGCCCAAGACCAACGAGCTGCTGGTCATTGACGGCGAGAAGGGGCTGATGTGGCGGGACGGCAAGACCTTGAAGGTCAAGCGGGTGAAGGCGCTGGGCGCGGCCAGCGCCGACTCGGCCGCCTATGATCCAGCGAGCGGCCGCCTGTTCGTGGTCACCGGCGGCAAGGACGTCTCCATGCCGGTGTCGTTCCTCAACGCCGTGGATCCCCATTCCGGCCGCACCCTCTGGGCGACCAAGTTCGCGTCGGACCATGTGGAAGCCTTGGCGGTGGAGGCCAAGGGCGGGCGCATCTTCATCAACGACACCGCCCGCAATGAGCTGGTCGTTTTGGACAAAACCACCGGCAAGGTCCTCAAGTCGGTGAAGGTGAAGGAAGCCGAGCAGAACGCGCCCATCGCCCTGGATGAGGCGACGCATCGCCTGTTCGTGGTCACCCGCAAGCCGGGCAAGCTGATCGTCATGAACGCCGACACCTTGGCGACCATCGCTGAGTTCACGGCGCCCGGCCGCACGGATCAGGTGACCTGGGACCCCATGAACCGGCGCGTCTATGTCACCGGCGGCGAGGGCTATGTCAGCGTGGTGGAGCAGATCGACGCGGATCACTACGCCGAGGTGCAGCGGGCGCCGAGCGGACTTGGCGCCAAGACCGCCATTCTCACCCCCGACGCCAAACGCCTCTATGTCGCGCAATCGCCGGGCGACACCAAGGCGCTGGGCAAGCTGATCTGGTTCGATATTTCACCGCGCTGACCCCCACCCAAGCGCCGCTCAGGGCTGGAGGTCGAGTTCAAAGGCGACTTCCAGCCCCGGATGCGCATTGCGGGCAAAGATGCGGCCGCCGTGCAGCTGCACCACGCTGCGGCTGATGGCGAGGCCAAGGCCGCTGCCCGTACTGGTGGATGCGCCCGCGCTTAGGCGCACAAATCGGTCAAAGATGCGCTCGATGTCTGCGTCGGGCACGCCAGGTCCCTCATCGGTGATGGCGACGCGCCAGCGGCCATGAGCGGCGTCGCCCTCGATCCGCAGGCGCCCGCCGGGAGGCGAGACCTTGATGGCGTTGGACAGCACGTTCAGCAGCACCTGCCGGATCCAGATGCTGTCGATGAGCGCCACGCCGTCGCCGCGAACCTCATAGACGAGATTGAGACCATGGTGCTCGGCCAGCGCCTGGGCGTCGGGCAGGAAGCTGTCCAGCATGCGGGGCAGGCTGCACGGCTCGCGGTTCAACGCCACGGCCCGCACCTCGGCCTTGGACAGGAACAACAGGTCTTCGATGATGTGGTTGAGCCGCGTGATCTCCTCGATCTGCACCACCAGGGACTCGGCGCGCGGATCGTCGAACGACGTGTCGGCCAGCATTTTTTCCGCGTGCAGCCGCACCAGCGACAGCGGCGTCTTCAGTTCGTGCGAGGCTTCCTGGGTAAAGCGGCGAATTTGATTGAAGGCCGCTTCCAGGCGATCGAACATCTGGTTCAGGAGCCGCGCCAGGTCGGAGATTTCGTCCTGAACCCGCGCGACAGGGACGCGTTCCGAAAGGTTGTCCGAGCTGATCCGCGCCGCCGTGGCCTGGATCAGCCGCACCGGCCGCAGCAGCAGCCGGCTGAGGCCAAACCCGATGGCGACGCTCATGAACAGCATCAGCAGCACCAGGAGGATGCAGGCGTTGACGTAGGCCTTCAGGCTCTGATCGATGGGCAGGGTGGGGGTGGCCACGGTGACGTCCAGCGGCGGCAGCAGGTACTCGTTCACCCGCACCGGCCCGACGCCGACAATGGCGGTGTTGTAGGACCGGGCCCCCTTCACATCGGGGATCGCCCGTCCCTTCAGGTTGTTGGAGCTGAACCGCACCCCTGTCTTGGGGTTCTCCACCGCGATGTAGAACAGTGCCGAAGAATATTCGGTGGTCTCCTCCAGCTTTCGGCGCAGCGTCTTGTTGTCGGAACTGGCGTAGTCAGCCCCCAAACGCGCCTTCAACTGCTCGAAGGTGGCCATGGACAGTCGGTCCAGGCCGGTGCTGAGCTGGGTCGATTGAATCTGGTAGCCAAGGGCCATCAGCACCGACAAGGTGAGCGTGGCGCTGAGGGCGTACCAGAAGATGAGACGCGCGCCGATCGACCTCACAGCATTTGATACCCGATGCCGCGCACGGTCTTGAACACCGGGCGCTGGGCGGCCGTCTCGAGCTTGTTGCGCACGCGGCTCATATAGACGTCCAACAGGTTGGTATCGACGTCGAAATGCGACGACCAGATCCGCTCTGAAATCAGCGTGCGCGTGAGCACGCGCCCTGCGTTCTGCATGAAGACTTCAAGCAAGGCGTACTCGCGACCGGTCAGATCGATCTGCTCCCCATTGACGGTGACCATATGGCCGAGGAGATCAAGGCGGATGCCGTTGCGCTCCAGCACGGTTTGTTTGTGGGCGGACTGGCGCCGGATGAGGGCGCGCAGCCGCGCCAGCAGCTCCTCCAGGCTGAATGGCTTGGGAAGATAATCGTCCGCCCCGAGGTTGAGCCCCTTGATGCGATCGCCCAGCCCATCGCGCGCGGACAGGATCAGCACCGGCTCGTTGAAGCCGCTCGACCGCCATTCGGTGATGAGGTCGAGGCCGTCCCCATCCGGCAAGGTCAGGTCGAGCACGATGGCGTCGTAATGTGTGTCCGCCAGCGCATCGCTGGCCTCCGCGCAGGAGCCAGCGGTCCCCACCGTGTATGAATTCTCGGACAACCCCTGGCGTAGAAATTTGGAAAGCCGCGGGTCGTCTTCAACAACAAGTATTTTCATGTCTTCTGGCTCCGAACTGCAACCTGAATATAAATTCAGGTTTGCGTTAGCCGAAGTTTAGTCTGAACCTTGATTGTCGCCTTGTCCAGTTCGTGACGATCAATTGCCGCGAGCGAATGAATAGAACAAGGGTGCGGCTCTTAGAGACTGCATTTTCTGGGGTTGTTTACAACGGTCGAGCAATCCACAGCAGAAGGCTCAGGCGATAGATGTCGCCGCCGGGGTCGAGTCGCCCAAATGCGAGGAAATACGGATGCACGGCTCCGAAAAATCTGGGAAAAAAGTTGGCGCGGTCCAGGAGGTGCTCAGCAAGGCGCCGCCGGCGATCTTGATGTTCTGGGTGGTGAAGATCTGCGCCACCACGGTGGGTGAGACCGGCGGCGACGCCCTCTCCATGTCGCTGAACCTGGGCTACCTCACCGCCACGCTG
>JBFLWS010000013.1:0-92346 GCA_040757715.1 Pseudomonadota bacterium
TCGACGGCAAAGTTTGGCACCTCGATGTCGGCTCATCACATCCTGGGGCTGGAGCAGGTCCCAAGGGTTCGGCTGTTCGCCGATTAAAGTGGTACGTGAGCTGGGTTCAGAACGTCGTGAGACAGTTTGGTCCCTATCTGCCGTGGGTGTACGAAGCTTGAGAGGATCTGTCCCTAGTACGAGAGGACCGGGATGGACACACCTCTGGTGGACCTGTCGTGGCGCCAGCCGCGCAGCAGGGTAGCTAAGTGTGGACGGGATAACCGCTGAAAGCATCTAAGCGGGAAACCCACCTCAAAACAAGGCTTCGCCGAGAGTCGTGGTAGACCACCACGTTGATAGGCCAGGTGTGGAAGCGGGGCGACCCGTGAAGCTTACTGGTACTAATAACTCGATCGGCTTGATCGTTATCTCAGTTAAGCCCATGCGCGGCGACGAAGTCGTCGTCATGCAAGGCTTTGCTTTGTCAGACAATGTCTTCATCAACTATCCGTCTTGCTGACCTGGTGACTATGCCGGGAGGTCCCCACCCGATCCCATTCCGAACTCGGTCGTTAAGCTTCCCAGGGCCGATGGTACTTCGTCTCAAGGCGCGGGAGAGTAGGTCGTCGCCAGGTCTGCTAGACGGATAGTTTCAAGATCCAATCCTTCTTTTACTTCATGAGCTTGCCGCGGGGTGGAGCAGCCCGGTAGCTCGTCAGGCTCATAACCTGAAGGTCAGAGGTTCAAATCCTCTCCCCGCACCCAAGATATAAGCCCGCCAGGTCTCTGATCTGGCGGGTTTCTTCGTTCTGGGCGCTGGCAGTCTGAATCCGGTGACGATCCGCGTTGGAAGCGCCACGGACCCCGCGGCGCCGCCAACTCACGGCTACGATCTCGTCAGCGGTGCAGGATGGTGCGCAGGGCGCGCTCCAGCGCCTGGGCGGAGTCGGGCCGGAGACTCTGGGCGCGCCAGCCGACATAGACGTCGGGACGCACGAGAATAGCGCCGTCCTCCGCCACCTCGCGCCGACGCTGGAAGTCGCCATAGGTGTCTTCGTAGTCCTGACCCGGGCCGACGACGATCACGCGGATGGCGAGGCCAAGCGTCTCGCCCACCGTTTGGGCGATCTCGCGCCAACCTGCGCCGCTATTGCCGGTGAGCAGGGTGAAGGCCCCGTCGCCGCAGACATAGAGCGAGGACACCTTGCGCTGATCCTTGCTCAGCCAGACATGCGGCAACCGCGCGCCAGGGAAGCTGGTGGCGGAATAGTCCACCTCGGGATCGCCCAGCAGCGGCGGCTCTAGCTCGCCCTCCGGCACGGCGATGGCCCCCGCCGAATAGCGCTGGTTCATCTCGATGCCAGGGCAGTCATAGGTGATGTAGGTGTCGGCGATGGCCTCGACGATCTTTGCGCGCCGTTCCGCAGCTTCCGGCGCCGTGCTGCGCAGGGTGGCGATTTCGCTCTCGATCTCCGCCGGCGCCTGCGCCCCCGTGGGGTTGATGGCCATGGCGATGGGGATGAAGCGCTCGGCGCAACGATAGGCCGCTGGCACGAAGTGCGCGGCCACCGGTCCGCGCTCGGCCGTGTAGGTTTCGAGCAGGTCGCGACCCGCCAAACCCTTCAAAACCAAGGCGAGCTTCCAGGCGAGATTGTAGGAGTCCTGCAGGCAGGTGGTCGCCCCCAGCGCCTTGGTCGGCGGATGGCGGTGGATCGCATCGCCGGCGCAGAACACGCGACCCTGGTGCAGGCGGGTGGCCCAGCATTCGTTGAATGACCAAAGCGCTGTGGAGATTATGCGGATATCGACGCTGTCGTCGCCGATCAGGCGCTGCATGAGCTTGCGAGCGAGATCGTCGGTGAGGTCGATGGGGTTGTTGAGGTCGTAGGCGGTGGTGCCGAGCCAGCGGGTCCACGGCCGCACCATGCGCAGCGTGCCGGACTCCACGCCCCCGGCCTCGCCCGGCTGCAGCATCCAGTAGAGCGAGCTTGGGCGATTGCTGGCGTAGCGGGAGAGGTCCGCCTCGAACAGGATGTTGGTGGCGCCCATCTTGTCCATCTCGCCGGCGAAGGGCAGGCCGAGACGCTCGGCCACCATGGAGCGGGCGCCGTCTGCGCCGATGAGATACTTGGAGCGCACGCGCAGGTTCGTGCCCGTGAGCTTATTGTGCAGGATGGAGGTGACGCCCTCCTCGTCCTGCTCGAACGAGACGAGTTCGGTGGAGAACAGCACATTGGCGCCATGGTGGGCGGCGGCCGAGACGAGGATGTTCTCCAAATAGTTCTGCGGCAGGTCGACATAGGTCTCGGGCGAGTGGACCGCGTAGGCGAAGCGTCTCGCCGGATCGTTGCCCCAGGTGCGAATACGCCCGAATTCCGCCCCCGCCAGGGAGGTGCAGATGACGTTTTCGGCCAGCAGCTCCGTGGGCGTGGCGTAGGCGCGCACGCCTTCCATGACCCCGAGGTCAGCCAGCACTTCCAGCGAACGCGGATTGAGCAGGTGCGCGCGCGGCGTGCGGCAGGTCCAGCCATAGCGGTTGACCATGGTCACGCTGACCCCGGCCTTGGCCAGGCCCAGCGCGGCGGTGGCGCCGGCGGGACCCGTGCCGATAACCAGGACGTCGACGGCATGGGCGGGCAGCTCGCCCTGTTGGGTGGGGATGGCGCCAGCGGCAGGCAGGATCGGCGTCGGCATGTGGGCTTTCCTCGTCGACGCCGTCGCCCCCGCAGGCGCAGCGTCCCATGATGTTTCTGATTGGCGCGGTCTGCCCAGATTGGCGTTTCGCGTGAGGTCGGCCCAACCGATTTTCCCAATTCATCTATTGATCAAATCGAATGATAAAGGTCTGCTTGTCGCCATTCATCGATGCAAGAGAGGCGGATGGCGATGCTGCTGCGCCGGCACAATCTCAATCTGTTTCCGATCCTCCGCGAACTTTTACGCACGCGTAGCGTCAGTCGAACGGCGGAGAACATCGGCCTAGGCCAACCGGCGGTGAGCTCGGCTCTCGCCCGGCTGCGCGAGGCCTTCGACGATGACCTCTTGGTGCAGGTGGGACGGCGGATGGAGCTCACCGAGCGGGCGCGCGCGCTCATCGAGCCGGTGGAGCGGGCCTGCGCCGAACTGGAGGCGGCCTTCGACCACGTAACTTTCAAGCCCGAAACCGAGACGCGCCGGTTCGTCATCGCGGCCGCCGACTATATCACCTTCGTGCTCGCCCCAGAGCTGATCTCTGTGCTGGAGCGTGCAGCGCCGGGATTATCGGTGCAGTTCGTCGGCTATCCGCCCGACACCATCGGCCTGTTGTCGCGCGGAGAGGCGGATCTATTGCTGATCCCAAGGACCATCGAGGGTCGGCTCGCCCAGCAGTTCTGTTCGATGGACCTGTTCGCGGACGAGGCCGTGATCATCAGTTCTCGCCAGCGTCGACCGTTCGTGGGCGAGCTCACCCGCGACATCTACGAGGATGCGGCGCACGCCATGTTCTGCATGGAGCCCAAGCACCGGCAGAGCCACGAATCCGTGCAGTTGGAACGCGAGGGCGTGCATCACCGCGACCGGGTGCTGGTGGAGACGTTTCTCGCCCTGCCCACCATCGTGGCCAGCTCGCGGTGCCTTGCCTTGGTCTATCGCCGCATGGCCGAGGCCTTCGCGCGCAGCCACGACATCGAGTTGCACGCCCCGCCTTTCGCCTGCGATCCGCTGAAGGTGGCGATGTACTGGACGCCTGCGCGCGAACGCGACACGGCCCACCGCTGGCTGCGTTCGGCCTTGGTCGCGGCGGCGGCTGAGGTGTGACTTCGGCCCATGTGAGACGCGCCCTGGCTGTCGGGCATCAGCTGCCAGGCCATCGAGAAAGCATGATCGTCGACGACGGATCATACTTATCGATTTTGCGATAACCGTCTTCATTCAAGACGATCAAAAGTAGAGGGTGATTTTGATAGCGGGTCGCATTCTAATGCTTTGGTCGAATGCTGCGGTAGGGCGGCCCGCTCTTAAGTGGATCGTTAACTACGACTCGCGTTTATTCTCGGCTCAGATGCGGAAGCCGAGCGAGGCGACGATGTTGCGGGGTCTGGTGCAGAAGGACGCCAAGGCGCGTCTGTCCGGTTTGTCGCTGGAAATGGTTCGCCAAATGGTGGTCCCAGCCTTTGTACTGGGCGCCGACGGCAAGGTGATGGTTTGGAACGACGCCTGCGCAGAGCTCACCGGCCTGCCCGCCTTCGGCGTCGAAGGAACCAGCGAACACTGGCGCGGCTTCTATCGCGAATCGCGTCCCTGCCTGGCGGATCTGGTGTTGAATTCGGCCAAGGGCCTTTCCGCCGCCTACGCCAACATCGCTTTCGATGCGAACACTGGGCGGGCGCATGCGGAGAACTGGTGCGACATGCCCAGCGGCCGGCGCCTTTATCTGTCCATCGACGCCGGCGTGGTGCGCGACGAGCGCGGTCAGGCGGCGGCGGTGGTGGAGACCTTGCGCGATCTGACCCAAGAAAAGCTGAGTCAGCAGGAGCTGGAGGCCAAGGACGCCGCCCGCGATCAGGTGGTGGCGCAGCAAAGCAAAGTAGTGGAAGGGCTGGCCCGGCGGCTTCAAAGCCTCGCCCGGGGCGATCTATCCGCCAGTTCCGGCGACGCGTTCCCAGAGGAGTTCCAGCGCCTGCGCGTGGAGTTCGACCAGGCGGTGCAGGAACTGGCCCTGGCCCTCAGCCAGATTCGCGACTCCAGCAGCCATGTCTCCGCCGCGGCGGGCGAGCTTGCGGCCAGCGCCGATGATCTGACCCGCCGGTCAGAGCGGCAATCCGCGGTTCTGGAGCAAACCTCCGCCGCGCACGACGAGATCACCGCCATGGTGGGCAAGACCGTCGACACCTCGCGCGAGGCGGCCAAGCGCGTCACCGCGGCCCGCGAACGCGCGGAAAAGTCCCGCGCGGTGGTCACCGAAGTCACCGACGCCATCAGCTCCATCGCTCAGTCGTCGCATCAGATCACTCAGATCATTTCGGTGATCGACGAGATCGCTTTCCAGACCAACCTCCTGGCCTTGAATGCGGGGGTGGAGGCGGCCAGGGCGGGCGACGCCGGACGCGGCTTCGCGGTGGTGGCCCAGGAGGTGCGCGCCCTGGCGCAGCGCTCCGCCGACGCCGCCAAGGAGATCAAGAACCTGATCCAATCCTCGTCCCAGGCCGTGTCCAGGGGCGTCAATCTGGTGGGCGCCACCGGCGCAGCGCTCAATGAGATCGTCGATGAGGTGGAGGACGTGGCCCGCCGGGTGGAGGACATCGCCGCCGCCGCCGCCGAGCAGTCCGCCAGCCTCGCCGAGGTGAACCGGGCCCTCGGCCAACTGGAAAGCGTCACGGGGGCCAACGCCGGCGGCGCTGACGGGACCCATGCGGCGAGCCAGAGCCTGATCCACGAGGCCCAGCGGCTGGCGGGGCTGCTCGACCAGTTCATTATTCCCGATGAGGTCCTAGCCGGCGTCAGGCACGGCCGCGCGGCTTGAGTTGCAGCGCAGAATCGTCACTCTGCCTTCGTGTAAGGAAGGCGGGCGGACATGTCGGACTTGACCCTATTGCCGCTGGAGACGGACGGACCGGCTCCGGTGGCCGCGCCGAGCGATCGCCTCCTATTGCGGGGCGTGGTCGCGCTCGGCCTCGTGGTGAGCCTCGTCAAGCTGTGGCTCGCCCTTACCGCGCCGATGATCTGGGAGGAGGCGCATTTCCTCGCCCTCGGCCGCCATCCCGCCATCGCCTATGCCGACGTGCCCGCGGGCTGGCCGCTCATCGCCCGCTTGCTGGAGACCCTGTTCGGTCCGGGCATGACCGCGCCGCGGCTGTTCGGCTGGCTCTTGTCCGAGGCGACGCCCTTCGCCGCCTACGCCCTGGCGCGCAAGATCAGCGATCATCGGCAGGCCTTGTGGTCGGCCTTGGCGGCGATCCTGGTTCCGGCCGTGAGCCTGATGGGCACGCTGTTCTATCCCGAGATCGCCCTGCAGCTCCTGCTTTTGCTCATGCTGACGGCCCTTGTGGAGGCCTGGCGCTCGGATCGCCTGATCTGGTGGGCGGCCACGGGGGCGGCGGGGGCGCTCGGGCTCTTCATCCACTACCGTTTCGCCCTTGCCGGGGTCGGGGTGCTGATCTTCGCCGCGGCGACGCCGGGCGGACGGGCCTTGTGGCGGCGGCAGGGATTCTGGGTCGCCGGTCTCATCGCCGCCTGCGGCCTCGCCCCCAGCCTCGTCTACAACATGAAGGAGGGCTGGCCGGCCCTCGGCTATCAGCTGGCCAGCCGCCCGGTGTGGCGCTTCGACCTGGCGCTGGCGGGCAAGTTCCTGGCCCAGCAACTGGCGCTGGCCACCCCGGCGGCGCTCATCGCCATGGCGGGGCTGTGGCGGCGGCGGTTGGTCGAGGCGGTGCTGGGCGAGCCGGAATCAGCGCTCATCGCCTGCGTCGCCGCGGCGATCTTCGCGCCCTATCTGCTGCTCTCGCCCTTCGATGCGCGCATCCTGCCGCACTGGCCGATCCTCGGGCTCGTCCCCCTGCTGCCGGGACTGACGGGCGTCTGGACGCGGTTTTGCGAGCGCGCGGAGAGCCAGAGGGGATATACCCTGCGTCTCGTGCTGGTGTGGGCCTTCGGACCGCTGTTCTTTCTGGCGGCGCTTCTAGGCGCGGTGATCTCGGAAACCGCCACGGCCAAGAGCTCGGGCTGGACCCCGCCGCGCCAGGAGGACTGGGCGCCGCTGGAACCTGAAGTGGAGGAGGCCGCGCGGGAGGCCAAGAGCCGCTTCCGCGCTCCGGCCCTCATCGCCGCCTCGGGACATGTGGCCGCCGTGCGGCTGGAGGCGCTCGGTCCCCGCGATCGCGCCGTGTTCGCCCTCGGCGAGCCCAATGACGCCATCACCCGCTTCGGCCCGATGCGCGCGGGCTGGGGGCTCGACGGCGTCACGCTGCTGAAGGCCCATTCCGGCGCGCCCGTCGTGCTGGTGCTGCCCGAGTCCAACTACCTCTACCACCAGGCCGACGAGACCGCTTTCCGCGCCGCGCTCTGCCGCCAGGTCTCGCAGGTGAAGCTGTCCCGCCGCTGGAGCCCGGCCACGGCGCGCTCGACCGTGGAGGTGTTCACGGGCATCGTCGGGGGCGAGGGGACGCCGCTCAGCGACTGCCCCTTCCTGCCTCACCTCTATATCGCCCAGCCCACGGCGGGGCAGGGGCTGAAGGCGGGCGCGCCCATTCTCAGCTACGGCCTCGCCGCCGATCCGAGGAGCGTGCGCCAGGTGGAGACGATCTGGGACGGGCGCAGCCTTGGGGCGGCGGCCTATGGCGGGACGCCAGCGGGCTGGATTCCCAAGGCCCTGGATTTCGATCCGCGCTATCCGGCTCTCAGCTTCGAGGCCCACATCCCCGGCGCCCTGGCCGCGCCGGGCGAACATCGTCTGGCCTTGCGCGCCACGCTCGGCGACGGATCGGTGCGGCAGAGCCCCCCGCGCAGCGTCTTCGTTCGCCCGCCCATCGGCCCCTTCCGCTGAACCGAATCAACGCCTTGACTCTCAGGGCGGGAAGGGGGAATTTACAAGAACGAAACAAGAACACAAGCTGTGGATAAGTGTCATGAGCGCCAGTGGGGCCTCAGATTTACGCACAAGACTGCAAGGCCTTGGCCTGCGCCGAGCGGGCGAGACCATCCGCGCCGCGCCGGGGATGGGCCCTAACTAGGGCTCGCATCGCCGCTGCGCCAGGGGCGGCTTGCGATTGGGGGGCGGGGGTTCTAGTGCGGGGCGAGGAGAGCGCCCTTGAACTATCGCCACCATTTCCACGCCGGCAACTTCGCCGACATGCTGAAGCACGGCCTCGTGCTGTCGCTCCTAGCGCGTCTGGTGCGCGATGCACGTCCGCTGGCGGTCCTCGACACCCACGCCGGGGCTGGGCTCTACGATCTTGAAGGACCCGAGGCGCAAAAGTCTAAGGAGGCGGCGGCCGGGGTGGGGCGGCTGATGAGCGAGGCGGATATCCCCGCTGCGCTTGATCCCCTCAAAGCCGCAGTGCGCCGCGCCAACCCCAAGGGCGGGCTGCGCTTCTATCCCGGCTCGCCGCGACTCATGATCGAGGCCCTGCGCCCGGGCGACCGCTATGTGGGCTGCGAGCTGCGCCCGGACGATCAAGCGACCCTGGCCGCCGACCTCAGCGCCTTCGCGGGCGCCAAGGGACCGCAGGTGGAGGTGTGCTGCGCCGACGGCTACGCCACCGCGGCCAGTCTCACGCTCAAGCCGGGCGCACGCCTGTTCGCCCTCATCGACCCGCCGTTCGAGCGCCCGGACGACTATCTGAACGCCCAGGAGGCCGCCGCCGCGCTGCTGGCGCGCCAGCCGGACGCCCTCATCGCCATCTGGATTCCCATAAAGGATCTCGAGACTTACGACGCTTTCCTACGCCGGCTCGCCGCCCGCGTCGATCGGCCGCTGCTCAGCGCCGAGGCGCGGCTGCGCCCCCTCGTCGACCCGATGAAACTGAACGGCTGCGCGGTGGTTATGCTGGGTGTGGAGGAAAATGCGCCCGAATGGCCGGCCGAGTTGGAGGCGATCTGTCGCTGGGCGGCGGGGACATCCCCCGGCGCGCGGGGCCGAATTATCCGCGCCTGACGCCACAAATATTTCGCGCGTGCGAAATCAAAGCGGTGTGCTATGTTGCGCCGCACAATTTTCTCCCTCACCCCCCTTTTGTCGGGAGCTTGATCATGTGGCTTGAGCATGAAACCCCGGACACCAACCGGGTTTTGAATCTGAGCGTGGGCCTTGCTTCGCCGCTGTGGCCCACCTTCGCCGCCGCCGCGAGCGCCGGCGTGGCCTGGTGGTACTGGTCGCAATGGGCCAAGCACGCCATCGCCGAAGCGCCGGTGCTGGAAGCCGGCGAAGGCATGGTCGCTGCCGAGACCGTGGCCGCTGAAACCTTGGCGGACGAGCCGTTCACCGAGGAGCCGGGCGTGGAAGCGGTGGACGTGGCGGCGTCCGAACTGGAGACGGCGGAAGCGCCGGCGGCCAACGACTCCGTAGCGGCCCCGGCCGAAGTCCAGCCCGTGGACACGGTGGTTGAGACGGTGATCGATCCGGTGATCGAGGCCCCCGTGGCGGTGATCGCGCCGGCCTTGGACCTCGCGCCCGAGCCTAAGCCGGCCCCCAAGGCCGCGCGAGCGACCGCGCCGCGCAAGGCGTCGGCTCCACGCCGCAAGAAGTCCGAAGCTTAAACTTACGGCTCAGCCGTTGGCGATGAGCGGCGAGCGCGCGGCGCTCGCCGCCACGGCGTCCGCCAGTTTCACCGCCGTGCCGGAAGCGGACACCATCAGCATGCCGCCATGCGGGCCCACCGCCGAATAGGCGAGGCTGACGCCGATCACCGCATCGGCGCCGAGGTCGCGCGCCGCGTCTTCAAGGTCTTCCAGGGCGTGGTCGCGGCCGCGTTCGAGCATGCGCTCATAGGTGTGCGAGCGGCCGGAGAACACTTCCTTCAGATTGGCCAGGGCGTCGCGCACCGCATGGGCGCCCACCAGGGCCTGACCGGCGGCGAGACCGAGATAGGCCTCCACGGGACGCCCCTCCACCTGGGCGGTGGTGATGATCAGAACGGGCTTCTTCGGCTTGGCCAAGGTCCAACTCTCACGTCATGGTCGGCGCACGCCGCGGAGCCATTATGGCGAAAAACCCGCATCTCCACCGCCATTTTCGCCCCGCGGGCGAGCCAGCTTGGAAATTTCGATCGCGGGTGAAGCGCCTAGGCTTCCGGCGAGTCCCAGAATATTGCAGACTGAGGCTTAACACGCCAGCCGCCGATCGGTTTGGATGAAGGAGCCGCCGCGATGTTCGCCCGCAGTCATGTGGACCTGCACAATATCCGCATGTCGATCGAGCGGATCGGCAATGTCTCGGACAACATCATCCATGTGGGCCCGCTGAAGCTCGGCCTCGACGGCATCCTCACCTGGGTGCCGGGAGTGGGCGAGGTGTACAGCCTGGGCGCCGGCGGCCTCTTGATCATCCAAGGCATCCGGGCGCGGGTGTCGGCCTCCACCCTCATGTCTATCGCCACCCTGGTCGCGATGAGAACCTTCATGGGCTCCTTGAGCGCGGTGCCCGGGGCCAATGTGGTGGGCGATGTGGCGGCGGACCTGTTCACCGCCCACAAGTGGTCGGCGGACATGCTGGTCAAGGCCATGGACGAGACCATCTATTTCGAGGGCACGCCCAAGAGCCTGGCCAATGATCCCGAGCACATCGACCTCATGGCCAAGGTCAAGTCCGGCAAGGAAAAGCGCCGGGTAGTCTATCTGCACTAGCTCCCGGCTTCAGCCGCCAGGTTCCTCCACCACGTAGCCCTGGGCGCGCAGGGCGTCCATCACCCCGCCCTTGCGCACAAAGCTCGCCAGATTGAGCACGAACAGAGTCGGGGGACCGGTCATGGCGGCGTCGATGTCGTGCGCGGTGTCGCTCACGCTGCGCTCCACCGCGCCGGAAAGGCCGCTCGTCCTCGCGATGCACTCAAAGCCCCGCTCGGGGCGATAGTGCTGGCGCAGACCGGCGAGATCGCCCTCCGCCCAGGCGGCGGAGGCCGGCGCCAGGTGGTCGCGGGCGAAGTCGAGATCATCCAGGGCCAGGCGCAGGCAGGCGGTCGCCTCCACAGGCGACAAGGCGGCCACCTTGGCCAGCAACGGGCCGGCCGGGTAGTCGGCCACAGGCTTCACCGTGAGATGGCGCTTTTCCGCCAGACGGCCCACGCGGTCGCTCACCGCGATCGCCTTGCGCGCCTTCATGGCCTGGCTCCAGACCATCACCGTGGCGAATCCGGGCCGCAGATGCTTGTAGTCGTCCGGATCGGCGCCGGCCGCGCGCAGATGGCCGGCGAGGCGGTTCCAATCCTCCGGCCCGAGCAGCGCAATGAGGGTCTGGTCGCGGGGGAGCCTATAGTCGCCCTTCAGCAGAAACCAGGCCGCGCCCAAGAGATCCACGTGGGCCTGAGGCGCGGTCTTCACCACCTTCACCGTGTCGAACAAGCGCTCCAGCGCCGAGGCGTCCCAGTCCTGCAGCACCGCCGCGGAGGGTGTGGCCAGGACCCAGACCTCGGAATTTCCCTTGCTCACGCGCCACAGGGGCGGCCCGCGACGATGAGCATGGACGGCCACAGCGTTGTCCGACCACTCGGTGGCTGATGGAGCAGTCGGGGCGAGGTCTTGCGCCCGCAGCGAACCGCCGGCGAAGCTCGCCGCCATGAGCGCGGTCAAAGCCGCTGTCGTCCGCCGTTCCGCCCGCCGCGCCATGGTTCGTTCCTCGCCGCCAATCATTGATAGGTTGGCAAGCGACCGCGGCGCCAATGTGATGGAACCTGGGCGAAACGCCGGCGCATGCCGGCGAAATGACGGCCGAACGAGCCCTACGCCGCCGCGCCTTCCTGGGCGTAGCCGAGGCGCTGGTTCAGCTTGTCGAGAATCTCGATAGCGGCTTCCGCCACCACCGTGCCGGGGGGGAAGATGGCCTCGGCCCCGGCGTCGCGCAGGGCCTGGAAGTCGTCCGGCGGGATCACGCCGCCCACCACCACCATCATGTCGTCGCGACCGAGCCGGCCCAGCGCGGCCTTCAGCTCCGGCACCAGGGTGAGGTGGCCGGCGGCGAGCGAGGAGGCGCCCACCACGTGCACGCCCTTGTCCACCGCCTCGCTGGCGGCTTCCTCGGGGGTCTGGAACAGCTCGCCGATGTCCACGTCGAAGCCGAGGTCGGCGAAGGCCGAGGCGATCACCTTCTGGCCGCGGTCGTGGCCGTCCTGGCCCATCTTGGCCACCATGATGCGCGGGGGCTTGCCGTCGGCGCGCTTGAACGCCTCCACCATGGCCTTGGCGCGGGCGGCCTTGAGGTCCGAGCCCGCCTCCTTGGCGTAGACGCCCTCGATGGCGCGGATCTCGGCGCGATGGCGGCCGAACACCTTCTCCAGGGCGAAGCTGATCTCGCCCACCGTGGCCTTGGCCCGGGCGGCGTCCACGGCGAGAGCGAGGAGATTGGCGTTTCCGCGCGCGCCTTCGGTGAGGGCGTCGAGCTTCTGCGCCACCTCGGCCGGATCGCGCTCGGCCTTCAGGCGGGCGAGCTTGGCGAGCTGCTGCTCGCGCACCGCGGTGTTGTCCACCTTCAGCACCGGGATGTCGTCGGCCACCTCGGGGCGGTACTTGTTCACCCCCACCACCGTCTGGCGCTCGGAGTCGATGCGCGCCTGGGTGCGGGCGGCCGCCTCCTCGATGCGCAGCTTGGGCAGGCCGGCCTCGATGGCCTTGGCCATGCCGCCGAGCGTCTCCACCTCCTCGATATGGGCGAGGGCCCGGGCGGCAAGGTCGTGGGTCAGGCGCTCCACATACCAGGAGCCGCCCCAGCTATCGATGGAGCGGGTGAGGCCGCTTTCGGTCTGCAAGACGAGCTGAGTGTTGCGCGCGATGCGGGCGGAGAAATCCGTCGGCAAAGCAAGGGCTTCGTCGAGGGAGTTGGTGTGCAGGCTCTGGGTCTGGCCCCCGGCGGCGGCCATGGCCTCGACGCAGGTGCGGGCGACGTTGTTGAACACGTCCTGCGCCGCGAGGCTCCAGCCCGAGGTCTGGCTGTGGGTGCGCAAGGAAAGCGAGCGCGGGTCCTTGGGCTCGAACTGACGCATGAGCTTGGCCCACAAAAGCCGCCCGGCGCGCAGCTTGGCCACCTCCATGAAATAGTTCATGCCGATGGCCCAGAAGAAGCTGAGCCGCGGCGCGAAGGCGTCCACCGGCATGCCCGCCGCCACGCCCGCGCGCACATATTCGATGCCGTCGGCGATGGTGTAGGCCAGCTCCAGGTCCGCCGTCGCCCCGGCTTCCTGCATGTGGTAGCCGGAAATGGAGATGGAGTTGAAGCGCGGCATTTCCTTCGACGTATAGGCGAAGATGTCCGAAATGATGCGCATGGAGGGGGCGGGCGGATAGATGTAGGTGTTCCGCACCATGAACTCTTTCAGGATGTCGTTCTGGATCGTGCCTGAAAGCTTGTCGTGCGGCACGCCCTGTTCTTCGGCGGCCACGATATAGAGGGCCAGGATCGGCAGCACCGCGCCGTTCATGGTCATGGACACGCTCATGCGGTCGAGCGGAATGCCCGAGAACAGCGTGCGCATGTCGAGGATGGAGTCGATGGCCACCCCGGCCATGCCCACATCGCCCTTCACCCGGGGATGGTCGGAATCATATCCGCGGTGGGTGGCGAGGTCGAAGGCCACGGAGAGGCCCATCTGACCGGCCGCCAGATTGCGGCGATAAAAGGCGTTGGAGTCCTCCGCCGTGGAGAAGCCCGCATATTGGCGGATGGTCCACGGGTTGGTGACGTACATGGTGGGGTAGGGGCCGCGCGCGAAGGGGGCGAGGCCGGGATAGCCGTCGAGGAAGTCGAGGCCCGCCACATCGTCCGGACCATAGGCGGGCTTCACATCGAGGCCTTCGGGCGTGGTCCAGGCCTCGCCGCCGGCGCGGTCCACCGGGGGAAGGGCGATGTCATCGAAGTCGAGGGCGGCGAAGTCAGGCAGGCGCGGGCTCATTTCTTGTCCTTCGGCTCGTCGTCGTGGAACTCGTCGTCCTCGTCGTCTTCGAGGTCGTCTTCGTCTTCCTCTTCGATCTCATCGCCTTCGTATTCGTCGTCCCCGTCGTCTTCGTCTTCGTCCTCGTCGTCGTCGCCGTTAAGGTCGTCAGTGTCGAGGCCGTTGGCGGGGTCGAAGGCCTCCACCAGGGCCTGCCAGAACGGGTCGTCGGCGGACACCTCATCCACGTCTTCGGCGAAAGCCACCGCGGTCTCGCCGTCGGGCATCAGAAGGCCCAGCACCTGCAGCATCTCGCCGTCCTCGGTCTCGTGCTGCTCGGCCTGGATGATCAGGGCGGGGAACTCGTCGTCGTCCTCGTACCAGACGCAAGGTTGCGGCAGGGGCTCCTCGAAGGCCTGGCCGTTCACCGTGTCGGAGAGCGAGAACACCGCCTGGCCCTTCTCCACGTCGGCCTGGGTGGCGAGGCGGCCATGGAACACCTGCACGGAGTCCCAGTCTGCGAGGCTGAAGCCGGTCTTGCTCATGCGTGCGCTTCCAGAAGGGCGAGGGCCGGGTCGAGGGCGGCGATGAGGTCGCAACCCGCATAGACGAAATCATCCACGCCAGCGGCTTGCAGCGCGGCCTCCTGCGCCCCGCCGCGCCCGGCGAGATAGAGGCGCTTCACCCCGGCGGCCTTGAGGGCGCGGGCGGCGGCTTCGGCCTCGGCGGCGTAAGCCTCGTCCGTTCCGCAGATGATGGCGATGGCCGGGGCGTCGGCCGCTTCCAGCGCTGGGCCGGTCTCGGCGGCGAGCCCGCCTACGGCGAAGAGGTTGCGCGCAAAGCCTGCCCGCGCGGCGAAATCCTTGGCGGTTCCGAGGGTTGCCAGGAGAACCTTCGGCGGTTTGGCAAGCGCGCGCGCCCGTCGGCGCAAGGCCTCGAACGGCTCGGCCCCTCGGTGCGGCGCGAGGGGCTCGACCTTGCTGTCGGGTCCGGGCATGCGCGTGGACGGGGCAGGTTTTGCAAACTTGCCCGGCTCGATCGGCTCCACCGCCACCCCGGCCTCGGCCAGGTCCGGGAACTCGCTGACGCCGATGAGGCCGGCCTTGCGCGTGGCCGTCTCCACCTCGCGGGCGAAGCGGGCGGACGCCACGGCCCGGGCGAGCTCGCCGCTCTCCAGCGCCGCCACGATCCCGCCAGCGGCTGCGATGGCCTGGAAAGCGGTCCAGCCGGCGCGGGCGATGTGGTCGGTGAGGGTCTCGATGAACCAGGCCCCGGCGGCGGGGTCGGCCACCTTGCCGAGATGGCTCTCCTCCATCAGCACCAGCTGGGTGTTGCGAGCCTGGCGGCGGGCGAAGTCGGTGGGGGCGCCGATGGCGTCGGTGAAGGGGGCGAGGATCACCGCGTCCGCTCCGCCCACGGCCGCGCCGAAGCCGGCGGCGGTGAGGCGAAGGAGGTTGGTCCAGGGGTCGAGCGCGGCCAGCATGCGCCGGGACGAGCGGGCCTCGATCTTGGCCGGCGCCTCGACGCCGCAGGCGGTGGTGAGTTTGGCCCACAAGAGGCGGGCGGCGCGGACCTTGGCCAGGGTCACGAAATACTGGCCGTCGGCCGCGAGCCCGAGCACGATGCGGCGGAAGGCTTCGTCGAGCGCGAGGCCCTGGCGCTGCATGGCCTTGGCGTAGGCGAGGGCGGCGGCCAGCGCAAAGCCGAGCTCCTGCCCCTCGGCGCCGCCGGTCTCATGCACGGCGCGGCCGGTGGCGAGAAACCAGGTGGCCTTGGCGTAGGGCCCGGATAGGCGAACTGCGGTCTCGGCGGCCAGAATGAGGTGGCTCTCGATGGGGCCGGGGCTCGATCCCGTTTCCGCCAACGTCGTGAGCGGGTCCATGTGCGCGGCGAGGGGGGCCTGGGGGGCGAGCTTGCCCAGCTCTGCTAGCCAGTCGGCGGCGGCGGGGCCCATATAGCCGGCGTCCAACGCCACCGGGGCGAGCTCCAGCAACACCCCGTCCAGCGCTTCGGCGAGGTCGGCCTTGCCGGCCACGGCCACGCCCTTTTGCCCGCTCGGATCAAGCTTCAGCAGGATCGAGGCCGCGCCGTTCTCCAGATCATGGAGCGCCTGGCGATTGGCGGTCTTGGGGTCGGGGTGGCTCACCACCGTGCGCAGATCCCAGGGCCGTTCGGCGTCGCGCGGGCCGATCAGGCCGCCGAAGGGCGCAGAAGCGGTTTTGGCCGTATAGAGCGGCTCGATGCGCGCGTGATCGGCGGTCTTGGAGACGAGGCGCTTGTCAAAATCGGCGCCCTTGAGGGTGGTCTTCACCAGCTCCAGCCACGCCGCCTCCTGCGGCGCTGCGAAGCCATCGGCCAATTTGATCAGCTCGGATGCGGTAGGATTGTCGGCCACGCGTCCTCAAGTCCCGTGCAAAAATGTTGCGCCGACATGCGCCGGGGGCGGCGGCGGCGTCAAGTCTCTCCCACCAATGGCTTAACGCTGGGACAGCCTTGCTCGAAGGACCAGCCCCTCGCTACAGTGATCGCCGATAAGCCATAACGACCAGCGGGGCCTTCGCACGGCCCTTTGCTGACCCCTTGGAGACGCGCCCATGGCTCTGCCGCCCCTGTTGCGAGACCGCCTTCGCCTGCCGGCCATCGGTTCGCCCCTGTTCATCATCTCCAAGCCCGAGCTGGTCATCGCCCAGTGCAAGGCCGGCATGGTGGGCTCCTTCCCCTCCTTGAACGCCCGCCCGCTGGCCCAGTTCGAAGAGTGGCTGGTGCGCATCCGCGAGGAGCTGGCGGCTCACGACCGCGCCCATCCGGAGGCTCCTTCCGCGCCGTTCGCGGTCAATCTCATCGTGCACAAGACCAACAACCGCCTAGAGGAAGACCTCGCCCTCTGCGTCAAGCACAAGGTCCCTCTGGTGATCACCTCGCTGGGCGCGCGCACCGAGGTGAACGACGCCATCCATTCCTATGGCGGCATCGTGCTGCACGACGTCATCACCAACGCCTTCGCCAAGAAGGCGGTGGAGAAGGGCGCCGACGGGCTGATCCCTGTGGCGGCCGGCGCGGGCGGGCACGCCGGCACCTTGTCGCCGTTCGCTTTGGTGCAGGAGATCCGCCAGTGGTTCGACGGGCCGGTGGCCCTGTCGGGGGCCATCGCCCACGGCCGCTCCATCCTCGCCGCCCAAGCCATGGGCGCGGACCTCGCCTATATGGGCTCGGTGTTCATCGCCACCGAAGAGGCCTTCGCTCAGCAGGGCTACAAGGACATGATCGTCGACAGCGGCGCTGCAGACATCGTCTATACGAACCTTTTTACCGGGGTGCATGGCAACTATCTGCGCCCGTCCATCGTCCAGGCCGGGCTTGATCCCGACAATCTGCCGGTGAGCGACCCCTCCAAGATGAATTTCGGCTCCGGCGGCAACCAGGAAGCCAAGGCCTGGCGTGACATCTGGGGCTGCGGTCAGGGCATCGGCGCGGTGGGCGAGGTCGCCCCGGCAGCCGAGGTCGTGGCCCGGCTTATCCGCGAATACGAGGAGGCCCAGGTGGAGCTCGCCGCCAAGACCGCCTTGGTCCAGCGCGTGGCCGAAGCCGCCGAATAGGCGAACCTATCCCACAGCGTCAAAGGGCGCGGACACTTGAAGTCCTGCGGCGATGCGCCGCCCTTCGAGAGCCCGCACCTTGTCCAACGACGCCTCCACCCGCCTAGGTCTGCCCTATCTCGCCGCCGCCCAGGCGCAGAAGCACGTCACCCTGAACGCGGCGCTCACCCGCCTCGACGGGCTGGTGCAGCTCTCGGTCACGAGCCGCAGCACGGTCGTCGAGCCCACGACGCCCGCGGACGGCGCGATCTATATCCTCCCGGCGGGTGCGACCGGGGTCGACTGGGCGGGGAAGGCGGCGGGGACCTTGGCCCAGTTCACCGCCGGGGCCTGGAGCTTCATCACCCCCGGCCTCGGCTGGCTCGCCTTCGTCCAGGACGAGAACCACCTCGTGCTATTCGGGGTTAATGGCTGGGTGGCGGCGTTGCAGGTCGATCCGGCCACCGGACGGTTGACCCTCGCGCCCATAAACGGGTCGCAGGAGATCACCAACAATAGCGGGACGTTGCCTAACGCCCCCGCCGATACGGTGCTCCGCGTCTCGGGCCAGGACGGGCATCAGGCGCGGCTGGTGTTTGACGCCTTCGGGGCGCAGGGCAATTTCATCTATCGTCGGGCGGACGGCGTCGCCGCCGCGCCCAGCGCCCTCAACGCCGGCGACGTCATCGGCCAGTTCAGCTGGTTCGGCTACGGCGCCACCGGCTACTCCGTGTCAGCGCGGGCGCAGGTGCGGGCCTCTGCCGCCGAAACCTGGAGCGATACGGCCCAGGGGACCCAACTGCTCCTCTGCACGACGCCAAGTGGAGCCGCCGCCATACTCACCCGGGCCCTGCTGGGTCAGTCGGGCGGACTTCGGATTGACGCCTCGGGCGCCAACGCCACGGAGGATGTCGCCAACGTCCTGTCGGTGAAGGGCAATTCCGCCCTGTTCGAGGCGGCCTCCGGTGGAAGCTTCCGCGCCGCCCTCAACAAGACCGCCAGCGCCAATGACGCGGCCCTAGTGTTCGAGACCGGCTATTCGGCGAGGGCCTTGGCGGGGCTCCTGGAGAGCGACGATTTTACGCTGAAGACGAGCCCGGACGGGGCGACCTACTACGTGGGTCTCGTCGCCGATCATGCGAGCGGCCGCGTCAGCCTGCCGGCCAATCCGAGGTTCGCGGCGACCAGCAACTTCGACAATTACATCGCCGCCGGGACGCCCACCAAGCTCGGCTTCAACATCACCGACCTGAACCCCCAGAACGCCTTCAGCGCAGCGAGCAACAGCTTCACCGCCCCAGCGGCGGGCTACTACCGCTTCAGCGTCTCGGTGCTGTTCAAGAAGAACGCCGCCTTGCCCACGGCGGCTAAGGTCGAGCTCTACAAGAACGGCGCGGCGGCGGGGCGGGGGATCGCCAGCGTGGCGAGCCCGCAGGACCAGACGTCGAGCCTCAACCTCGCCGTGGCCCTCGCCCTTTCCGCAGGCGACGTCATCGACGTGCGCGCCACCCTCGCCGGCGCCGACGGCTACATCGCTGCGGCCGGGTCGAGCTTCTGCGGCGAGTGGGTGGGGTGAAAACCTTCGCCGACGTTCCGAAATGCGAGTATCGTCTACCTGTGGGGCGTAATTGGCGCTTGGTGGTATGGGGAGGCGACGTGCGACTTGCCATCCGGGTTATTGGGGTGGTCCTCATCGGACTTATTCTTATTGGGGTAGGGTTAGAGGTTATTTTAGCCCTAAAGAACGGCCAAGCCTTCTATGGTCGGAACTATAAGATGCTCGATCTTCCGACCTATAGTACGGCTTTTTGTTTGGTTGTCGTCGCGTTGATTGGCGTGCTGCATCCAGTCCGATGGCTTATTCGCTATTGGCGCGGACTTTATCGATGAACACATTCCTGAGTGTTTTGAAAGACTTCCGCAGCGGTCTTTACGCGCGGCCGGGCCTGTCAGGGATGTTGATAGCCACATTGGCGATCGTGGTCGTCGCTCGACTCGTCGTGTGGGCGACTGAAGCCACAGGGCCGTCGACGCCGGCGCGAGGATCGGTGGAGCGCATCTACGTCGCGAGCGAGGACCAACACGGACCGTCCTACGGGGCGAGCGTTCGGCTGGATACCGGAGCGCATGTCAATGTGCATCTCGGTACGGTCCTGTCGTGCGACGTGGGCAATCCAATCCTATTATGGCGCAAGCCGACCCATTTCGGCGTGACCTATGTCCCTGATGCCGCGCCGTGCCTGGAGCGAACGCGCTGAGTCTGCGGCGACTGCTCTCCCAACTCTTCCGGCTCGACCTTCCTTGCTCATCTCAACCGAAGGAGCCTAGCCATGTACGACACCAAACCCGCCTACGCCTCCACCGGCGTGTGGGGCAGCCTCCTGGCCCTGATCGGGGCCCTGACCCCGCTGGCGCTACAGGCCGCCCGCGTCACCGATCCCGGCCAACAGCAGGCGGTGGTGGACACTTCGGCGCAGGTATTGGCCGCTGTGGGGGGGCTCGTCGCCCTCTATGGTCGGCTGAAAGCCACCACGCGCATCGCCTGATCGCCGCAACAAGGCACGATCTTGCCTGAAAACGCCCGGGGCGACGCTGCGTCACGGGCGTTCATGCCCTTTTCGCGGCGTTTGTCTATTTGCAATGCGGCGAAACCCCAGCTAACCACCGTCCACTGAATTTTTCAGGGGCGGCCCGACCAATGTTCTCCAAGATCCTGATCGCCAACCGGGGCGAGATCGCTGTTCGCATCATCAAGACGGCGCGGCGGCTCGGCATCAAGACGGTGGTGGTCTATTCTGAAGCCGACGCCGACAGCCTGGCGGTGGAGATGGCCGATGAGCGGGTGTTCATCGGACCGCCCCCGGCGGCTCAGAGCTACCTCCTGGCCGACAAGATCATCGCTGCGGCGAAATCCACCGGCGCCGAGGCCATCCACCCGGGCTTCGGCTTCCTGTCGGAAAAGGCCGAGTTCGCCCGCGCCTGCGCCGAGGCCGGCATCGTCTTCGTCGGCCCCAATCCCCGGGCCATCGAGGCCATGGGCGACAAGATCGAGTCCAAGAAGTTCGCCAACGCCGCCAAGGTCTCCACCGTGCCGGGCTATATCGGCGAAATCGGCGGCGTGCCCCACGCTATCGAGATCGCTGAGGAGATCGGCTATCCGGTGATGATGAAGGCCTCTGCCGGCGGCGGCGGCAAGGGCATGCGCATCGCCTGGAACCGCAAGGACGTGGAGGAGGGCTTCCCGGCGTCGCAGGCTGAGGCCCGCAACAGCTTCGGCGATGACCGCATGTTCATCGAGAAGTTTGTCACCGAGCCGCGCCACATCGAAATCCAGGTGCTGGGCGACAAGCACGGCCACGCGATCCACCTCGTGGAGCGCGAATGCTCCATCCAGCGCCGGAACCAGAAGGTGATCGAGGAGGCGCCGTCGCCCTTCCTAGACGAAGCCACCCGCGCCGCCATGGGCGCCCAGGCCGTGGCCCTGGCCAAGGCGGTGGATTACGACAGCGCCGGCACCGTCGAGTTCATCGTCGACAAGGACCGCAACTTCTACTTCCTCGAAATGAACACCCGCCTGCAGGTGGAGCACCCGGTGACCGAGCTGATCACCGGCGTCGATCTCGTGGAGCAGATGCTGCGCTCGGCGGCGGGCGAGAAGCTCAGCCTCGCCCAGGACGACATCAAGATCCACGGCTGGGCGGTGGAGAGCCGCATCTACGCCGAAGACCCCTACCGCAAGTTCCTGCCCTCCATCGGCCGTCTGGTGCGCTACCAGCCGCCGGCCGAGGGCGAGCATGGGCTCTACCAGGTGCGCAACGACACCGGCGTGCGCGAGGGCGACGAGATCTCCATGTTCTACGACCCCATGATCGCCAAGCTCTCCACCCACGCCGCCACCCGCGAGGCGGCGGTGGTCGGCATGGGCCGGGCCTTGGAGGACTTCCACATCGAGGGTCTCGGCCACAACATCCCGTTCCTGGCGGCGGTGATGGACCAGGCCCGCTTCCGCTCGGGCAAGATCACCACCGGCTACATCGCCGAGGAGTTCCCGGAGGGCTTCCACGGGACCGAGCCCACGCCGCGCCAGCTCGACATCATGACCGCCGTGGCGGCCTATGCGCATAATCTCCTCGCGTCTCGCGCCCGGCGCGTGGGCAATGGGCTGTCCTCGCCGCTCGCTCGCACCGAATGGGTGGCGGTGACCGCCGGCAAAGCCCGCCTGGTGAAGCTCACCGCCAAGGGCGACGCGCTCGATATCGATCTCACCGCCGAGGGTCGCACGCTGGGTCTGGAAGCGGTAGACTGGCGTCCGGGCAAGCCGCTGTTCCAGGCCGTGCTCGACGGGGAAAGCTTCTCCGCCCGCATCGAGACCGCCGCCGAGGGCTTCGTCATCCTGCACCGCGCGGCCAAGGCCAAGGTGCTGGTGCTGACCCCGGCCTCCGCCGACCTGCACGCCCGCCTGCCCGAGCGCGAAGCCGCTGACACCTCCAAGCTGGTGGTCTCCCCCATGCCCGGCCTCGTGGTCTCGTTAGACGTCGCCGTGGGCCAGGAAGTGAAGGAAGGCGAGACCTTGGCCGTCATCGAAGCCATGAAGATGCAGAACATCATCAAGGCTGAGCGCGACGGGGTGGTGAAGGCCGTGGGGCCGAAAGCCGGCGACAGCGTCGCGGCGGACGAAGTGCTGGTGGAATTCGCCTGAATCTGCCGCTAATTAGGTCGGCCGCTATTCAGCAGCTTGGATTTTTGGAAGGCGACGGCGCAGCGATGAACGATGGTCTGTTCGACTGGTCGCAACTGTTTCTGTCGTCCAGCGGACGGCTGGGGCGAGGGCCGTTCCTCATCGCCATGACGGCGTTGATCCTGGCGCTCCTCTTGTTCGAGAACGCCGTGCCGCCAGTGTTGCGCGAAGTGCTGGCGATCCTGTTCTACCCGCTGCTGGTGTTCTCCTCCGCCTGTGTGCTGTCCAAGCGCCTGCACGACCGCGGCCGCTCGGGCTGGTGGGCGGCCCTGATCCTCCTCGCCTTCTCGGTGAACTGGCCCCAGCCGCACGGCTTCTGGTCGCTGTTTGCGCTGGTGATCCTGTGGTCGGTGGTGGAGCTCGGCCTCATGCCGGGCGAGCAAGGCGCCAATCGCTTCGGCCCCAACCCGTCCAAGACCCCGGCTATCGCGGTCTGATCCGCACGGTGATGCGTTCGCGCTCGCCGGCGCGGCGCTCCACCACCAGGCGCCCCACCTGACTATCGTCGTGAAAGGCGTAGCCCTTGATGGAATCGAGGATCGCCTTGGCCAGGTTGTCGAGATCAAGCCAGGGTGGGTCGCCGGTATATTCCATGCCGATCTCCACCACATATTCGCCCCAGGCTGGCCGTGCGCCGCGCCACTCCTTGCGGAAGAACTCGTACATCAGGGGCTTGTAGTACTTGGCCTGAGTGGTGAGGCCGTCCACGGCGATCTCCAGCACCTCGCCGGTCTCCCGCGCCCGCACCCGACCCTGGCCGATCCACTCGCTCAACAGGCGCCTCCAGATTGGGCGCCGACTCGCCCGTGAGGAAATTAGCTTTTTCTACAGCTGAGTCGCGGTCTAAGCTTTAGGCTCCTGTTCCACAGCTGAAAGGAGGTGATCCAGTGTCTCATTGTCCCCAACCGCGGATGCAATCCGTGACCTGGAGCCTGACGATGGGGGATCGCGCCTAGAGCATTTTCCGAAAAGTGGGTACCGGTTTTCGGGCGAAAAATGCTCTAAATTCAGATGGATATGAGCAAAATCCGATTGATCGGATTTTGCTCTAGGGCGTCGAGCACTCAAGGCTTTAGTCTCGGAGCCGCACACGCGGCCACGACGATGGAAAGAAGGGTCGGTCCAGCGGGGGCGAAAGCTCGGCGCCGGGCCGGCCCTTCGCCGTTTTTGTGCGGGCTCGAGGAAAAGTGGGAACCGGTTTTCCGCCCGCGAGCCCGCGAAAAAAAGTTTATCCTAACAAAAAGCCCCGCCAGGCGCGGACCTGACGGGGCTCGAGACTTCAAAGGCGCGGATCAGTAAGTCCGCGGATGCTCCGACATGTACTCGTCCCAATGGATGCGGTGGGCGACGTCGTTCAGCTCGTTGAACAGGCGATTGCGATCCGGAGGCGTCAAATAGCCGCCATTGTGGAAGCGATCGCTGTCTTCCTCATGCTGGATCTCGTCCAGGCGGTGATAGAGGCGGTTGCGCTCACGCGGCGACAGCCAGCCGTCCTGATCCACCCGCGCCACCTGGCTGCGCAGGAAGGCGATGCGCTCGTGGATGCGCGGCGGGGCGCCGTACCACACATCGCCGTAGGGGGCCGGCGCGAAGGCAGGCTCTTCATAGACCGGGGGCGGCGGGGGTGGCGGCGGGGGCGCCTCGTAGACATAGCCTTCGGGGCAGGCCACGTGCTGACCCGCGTCGCTGCCGATCATACCGCCGACCACGGCGCCGCCGACGCCGCCCACCACAGCGCCTTCGCCCTTGTGGTGATGGCCGGCCACGGCGCTGCCCAAGAGGGCGCCGGCGATGCCGCCGATGATGGCGCCTTCCGCGGTGGCGTTGGGATCCTTCACCTTGACGCAACCATAGGGCACGGACTGGGCCGAGGCGGCGCCCGCCAGCAGCACGGCGAGGAGGGACCCGACGGCGAGCCGCGCCGGCCAGGGGGAGGTTTGGGGGCTCATCAACATGTTGCGCCTTTCAAACTAAGGGTTCCACTAGAACGAATGATCCTACGGTACGCTCAACGCTCCAAACGAGGAATTTCATCCCTCAAAAAGCGAAGCCAGGCGCGCCGTCGGCATGGCCCAGTCTTAGCGGCCCTTCCTTGAAGGCCGCACGACAAGGCGGTTCACCTCGCGTTCATGTGATGGAACTTCGGCCAAAGCGCGGCGAACGCCGCCCTGGCGATTGCCTGGACCTCTCAGGTAAGCTACGCCGACGGCGGTTTTGGGAGATCTCAACATGGTCCAGCGTCACCGCTGAAGCGGCAAATCCTCGCTCGCGAGACATCGCTGACCAAACCCCAATTCGAGACTCATCATGCAAAGACTGATTGGAAAGACGTGCGTCGTCACCGGCGCGGCGCGGGGCATTGGCCGCGCCATAGCAGAAGCCTTCCTGGCCGAGGGCGCTGAAGTTCTGGCCGCCGACAAGGACGAGGTCGGCGGCCAGGCCATGGCCCGCGAAACCGGCTGCGACTTTATTCATATGGATGTGGCCCGCGAGGCGGACTGGGCGGCCCTGGCCAAGCGCGCGCCAGCGCCGCACGTGCTGGTGAACAACGTCGGCGTCACCGGGTTCGAAGGGGGCGCGGTCGCCCATGACCCGGAACATGCCGAGCTTGAGGCCTGGCGCGCCGTGCATGCGGTGAACCTGGACGGGGTCTTTCTCGGTTGCCGCTATGCGATCCGGGCCATGAAGGGGCGAGGGACGGGCGCCATCATCAACATCTCATCTCGCTCCGGCCTGGTGGGCATTCCGATGGCGGCAGCCTATGCGTCGAGCAAGGCGGCGGTGCGCAACCATACCAAGTCGGTGGCGCTCTACTGCGCGCAAATGGGATGGGCCATCCGCTGCAATTCCATCCATCCCGCGGCGATCCTCACCCCCATGTGGGAGCCCATGCTGGGCGAGGGCCCGGAGCGCGAGGCCCGCATGGCGGCCTTCGTCGCCGACACGCCCTTGCGGCGGTTCGGTCGGCCTGAAGAGGTGGCGGCCATAGCAGTGCTGCTGGCCTCGGACGAGGCGACCTACGTCACCGGCGGCGAATTCAACATCGACGGCGGGCTGTTGGCAGGCTCGGCCGCCGCACCGGGGTGACGGGGTGGATATCTCAAATTCCGCTCACCCTCGCGGAGGCGAGGGCCCAGGCGTTTTTGGATGACCTGCGCCTAGCTAGTGTTTGAATTGAAAAACAAACCTAGGTCCTCGCTGCCGCGAGGATGAGCGGGAATATGGTGCGCGCAGAGAGCTTCACTTGCGGCGATAATTAGCGGATAGGTGGTTCTGCTTTTTGGGGGCGTGCAGACATGCTGCTGGAACTGGCCGTGATTTCGTCCATTCAGTTGGGAAGCGGCGAGGGCTTCCGTGTCCGAGAGTGGGGAGGATTTTCCCGATGGAGCCTCCCGAGCAATTCGACGACCTGGGTTCTTGAAATCTCACCATCATCAGACTCGCATGAGCCGCAACCGGAGTGGTGGGTGCTGGAAAGGCATCAAACACCCCTTCTTCAATTTTCCCACAAGCCGCAGGAAGCATGGTCTTGGGCGGATTCAAGAACTTGCCCGCAAATGATGGCGGTCCTGAAAACCTTATCCAATCTGGAGATTCCGCGAATAACGCCGCCAGGCGTTGTTTCCACACCGAAGCCCGTGGAAGTCATTGATGGGGACGACTACCGTATCTGGTTCAAGGCGATTTATCCGTCGGGCTTTTACTCTGGACGTGGCGAAGTGGGCGGATCGAATGGCAGTCCTGTCGCCAAGTGGGTTGACGATGCGGAACAGTCTTTGAACTCCTGTTGGAGTTCCATGCCGCCAGCCCACATCCTCCAAAACGGTCAGCGGTGAAAGCGGCTCGACCCGCTCATCCCCCCAACAGCTCCCGGCCGATGAGGAAGCGGCGGATCTCGTTGGTGCCGGCGCCGATGTCGTAGAGCTTGGCGTCGCGCAGCAGGCGCTCCACCGGGAACTCCTTGGTGTAGCCGGCGCCGCCCAGGGTCTGGATGGCCTCCAGCGCGCATTTCACCGCGTTCTCCGAGGCGAGCAGGATCGAGCCGGCGGCGTCGAAGCGGGTGGTGAGCCCGGCGTCGCAGGCCCTGGCCACCGCATAGACGTAAGCCCTGGCCGAGTTGAGGGCCACATACATGTCGGCCACCTTGCCCTGCATGAGCTGGAACGAGCCGATGGGCTTGCCGAACTGCTTGCGCTCGCGAACATAAGGCAGCACCACGTCGAGGCAGGCCTGCATGATGCCGAGAGGCCCGGCCGCCAGCACCGCGCGCTCATAGTCGAGCCCGCTCATCAAGACGCCCGCGCCGCCGCCCACCGGGCCCATGACGTTCTCTTCAGGCACTTCGCAGTCCTCGAACACCAGCTCGGCGGTGTCCGAGCCGCGCATGCCCATCTTGTCCAGCTTGTTCGAGACGCTGAAGCCCTTCATGCCCTTTTCGACGAGGAAGGCGGTGACCCCGCGGCTCGCCGCCTCCGGGTCGGTCTTGGCGTAGACCACCAGGGTGTCGGCGTGGGGGGCGTTGGTGATCCAGAACTTCGTGCCGTTGAGCACATAGCGTTCGCCCCGCCGCTCGGCGCGCAGGCGCATGCCCATGACGTCGGAGCCGGCGCCAGCCTCGCTCATGGCGAGCGACCCCACATGCTCGCCGGAGATCAGCTTGGGCAGGTAGCGGGCCTTCTGCTCGGGCCTGCCCCAGCGGCGGATCTGGTTCACGCACAGATTGGAGTGGGCGCCATAGGAGAGGCCCACCGAGGCCGAGGCCCGGCTCACCTCCTCCATGGCCACCACGTGGTGCAGATAGCCGAGGCCGAGGCCGCCGAACTCTTCCTCCACGGTGATGCCGTGCAGGCCTAGCTCGCCCATCTGCGGCCAGAGCTGGCGCGGGAAGGCGTTGGTCGCGTCGATCTCCGCCGCCAGGGGCGCGATCTTGTCGGCGGCGAAGCGAGCCGTGGTGTCGCGGATGGCGTCGGCGGTGTCGCCAAGACCGAAGTCGAGTCCGGGGGCGTGATTGGTCAGCATGGGCGGAGTGCTACCACGCCGCCCAAAACGGTCAATGAGGTGCTTATTCCGCGTGCGGCCAGTCGGCGTGGGCGTCGGGGCCGGGGTGGAAGCCGGCCGGATGCTCGCTGAATGCGGTCTCGTCCACCGGCTCGGCCGGGGCGGCGGCGCCGAGCGCCCGCACCAGGAAGAAGGCCGCCGCCGGGGCCATCATCACCACGCCCACGAGGCCGAGGGCGAGGTTCAGGAGGTTGGCCTGGCGGAACAGGGAGACGATGGCGAAGGCGAACAGCGCCACTCCCGCGATGGCGAGGGCGTAGAAGGGCTCAGGCCGGTTGAACAGCGAGCGCTTGGGCGCGGGCTCGGCCTCCGGCGCGCCGTGGTCGATCCAGGGCGCCGGCGGAGCGTGAGCTTCGGGTTCGTAGGGCTCGTGAGTATAGGGTTCGGGTGCGTCGAACAGGCTGGGCTCGGGTTCGTGAACCTCCGGCTGGGAGAGCAGCGGCGCGGCGTAAAAGGTCGGGCGCTGCGGCGGCGGGGGCGGCGACCAGGCGATGGGGGCCGGCGGCGGGGGCAGCTCGAAGCCGGCGTCGCGGGTGAAGGGCGGGGCGGCGGGTTCGGCGTGAACTTCCGGCTCCTCCGGGACCAGCACCGGCTCAGGCGGCTGGGCGGGCGGCGAAACCATCACTGGCGTCACCACCGGGGGCGCGGGCGGCGCGGCTTCGGCGACGGGTTGGGGCGAGGCTTCCGGCAACGGCTCGGCCAGCTTCAGCGCCGCCTGACGCGCGGCCACGTCGGCGATGGCGCTGGCAGGGGTGGGAGCAAGGTCGCCCTCCCGGCCCGGCGGGATCTGCAGACCCACCGTCGCGGCGGGGCCTTCCAGGGGCGCGGTGACGATCACCGCCTTTTCGTGCGCCTCGGCCCAGGCCTTGGCCGCGGCCACCACTGAGTTGTCGAACTCGGGGCGCACCACCGGCGAGGGGGCGGGGGCGAAGCCTTCCGGCGGGGTGAGGAAGAGGGCCTTCTCGGCGGCGCGTCGGCGCACCAGAGCGTCCACCACCACGTCTTCGCCGTCGAAGGCGGCCCGGCGCCACAGCTCCAGCGCCGCGGCGGCCTCGAGATAGGCGCCTTCGTTCAGGCGCTTCAGCACCGTGGCGCCCTTGAAGTTCTCCACCCCGATATTGAAGGCGAAGGCGACCAGCGCGTCGAACTGATTGGCGTTGATGGGCGCGAGCATCAGCGGCTCGATGGCCCTTGCGACCTCGGAAAGGTCGAACATCAGGAGCGCCTCGGCGTCGGTCTCGCTCACCTCGGCCCCCTCGCGGGCGGCGCGGGTGTGGCCATAGCCCACCGTCCAGCCGCCGTTCGGCAGGCGGGCGGCCTTGGCGCGGAAGCCTTCAAAGCGCTTGACGAGCGCGACGGCGGCAGAGGTGACCCGCGGATGCAGCTGCATGTGACCCAACTTGAGACGACTGAGGGGTGTCCTCGCTCCCCCAAGCAAGAACGCGGCCGCCCCAAAATCCTCGTAATCTCTTAGCGCCTCATACCGCTATTGCGCGACGGGCGCGCGTCGATCCGGCCTTGTGTCGCCGCTTGAGCGAATCACAAATGAGCGAGGCGGTAATTTGGATGCCAGAGCGGCTGGGCCATCGTGGCGGGGAGGGAGACAAGGGATGAGCGAGGCCTTCGCCGACTGGATCGGCCGCCGGGAGACGCGGGAAGATTTGATGGACCGCCGCCGCGCCGACGCCCTGGCCGCGGCGCTGGGGGATGCGCCGACGGCGGCCGACGCCGCGCCGCCGCTGCGCCACTGGCTGCTGTTCTGGGACCCCAAGACCCCAGCCGAGACCGGCCCCGACGGTCACGCCAACACCAGCGGCTTCCTGCCCCCAATGCCGGGCGCGCGGCGCATGTGGGCGGCGGGCGAGGTGGAGTTCCTCGCGCCCCTCCTTTTCGACCAGCCGGTATCGCGGGTGAGCGAGATCGCGGCGGTGACGCAGAAATCAGGGGCGAGCGGGCCGCTCACCTTCGTCACGGTGCGGCATGAGCTGAGCCAGGACAGGCGGCTGTGCGTGGCCGAGCGCCAGGATCTGGTCTATCGCGCACCCGCCCCCGCCAGCGCGCCCCGCCGGACGCCGCCGCCGACAGAAGCGACCTGGCGGCGGGAGATCACGCCGGACCCGGTGCTCCTCTTTCGCTTTTCGGCCCTGACCTTCAACAGCCATCGCATTCATTATGACCGCGACTATGCCCGCGATGTGGAGGGTTACGCCGGCCTTGTGGTGCACGGGCCGCTGCAGGCCCTGCTGATGCTGGACCTCGCCCGCGGACATCTCACCGAGCCCGTGCGGCGCTTTTCCTATAGGGGCCGCGCCCCGGCCCTCGATCTCGCCCCGCTTGAGGTCTGCGGCGCGCCGGAGGGGGCGGGGGCGAGCCTGTGGACCGCGCAGAGCGGCGGGGTGTGCATGCAGGGCCGCGCCGAGACGTGAAAATCCCCAAAGCTTAGCGCTTGCGAGGGCCGGGCCGCTCGGCTATAGCCTCCGCCTTCCTGACGCGCCGGTGGTTCACCGGGCCGGGCGGACGCGTAGCTCAGCGGGAGAGCACACCCTTCACACGGGTGGGGTCGTAGGTTCAATCCCTACCGCGTCCACCATCTCCGCCCTCAAAAATCAGCACCTCAAACGTCGGCGCCTAACCGAAGCGAATTCTATAGGTCCGGCCGGCCGCCAGTTGGACCGTCGAAGCTTCAGAGCCCGCCGCAAGCCCGGAAATGCTGGCGATGCGTTGGCCCGGCGGCGGCAGGATGTGCATCGCCGCGGCCTGTGAGGCGACCAGCGTCGCCGAGATCGCCTTGCCGTCCTTCCAAGCCAAATCGACGGTCAAGCCGCCCCGCGCCTTGAGGCCTCGCACCGATCCGGACGGCCAGGCGGACGGCAGGGCGGGCAAGATTCGCAGGCGGTCGTTATGGCTCTGGAGCAGCATTTCGACCATGGCCGCGGTGGCGCCGAAGTTGCCATCGATCTGGAACACGCCGCCCTTCCCGTGGGTGTCGAAATAGTTCTCGCCCGTGGAGTCGCGGAACATCTTCGCCAGCATGTCGTGGGCGGCGTCGCCCTCGCCGAGACGCGCCCAGTACATCATCAGCCAGGCGGCGCTCCAGCCCGTATGGCCGCCGCCGTGGGCCAAGCGCGCGTCCAGCGTCTTTCGTGCGGCGCGGGCCAGCTCAGGCGTCGTCGCCACGTCGATATCGGCGGCGGGGAAGAGGCCGAACAGGTGGGAGATGTGCCGATGGCCAGGCTCGGTCTCCGCAAAAGGCTCCGGCCATTCCATGACCCGCCCGTCCGGCCCGATCTGCAGCCCCTGCAGGCGCTGCTGCGCCGTCCGGCACCGACCAGCCAAGGCCGGGTCCACCCCCAAGATCTGCGCGGCGTCCGCGGCGCGTCCGAGCACATTGTGCGCGATGGTCTGCGACATGGCCGGTCCCATGGTGATGCATCCCACCGATCCATCCGCAAGACGGAAGGTGTTCTCCGGAGAGGTGGCCGGGCCGGCCACCAAGCGTCCTGAAACCGGATGGGGAACGAGATAGTCCAGGCTGAACTCGGCGCAGGCCTTCAAGACCGGGTAGGCCCGCTCGCGCAAGAACTGGCGATCGCCGGTGAACCTGTAGTGCTCCCAGAAATGCAGGCTGAGCCACGCCAATCCGTCCGGCCACAAGCCGTACTGCGTCGCGCCGTCGAGGGCGGTATGTCCCCATGGGTTGCTCGTGTAATGGGCGACTGCGCCGCGACAGCCATAGGCGATGGCGGCGGTTCGCGCCGCATGGGGCAGAAGCCGCTCTGCGTAATCGAACAGCGGCGTCGTCAATTCCGTCAGGCCGCAGACCTCCGCCGGCCAGTAGTTCATCTGCAGATTGATGTTGATGTGGTAGTCGGCGCTCCAGGCTGGACTGAAGCCATCCGCCCACAGGCCTTGCAGGTTCGGGGGCAGCGAGCCGGGACGCGACGACGCGATCAGCAGATACCGACCGAGATTAAAATAGGCCTCGGCCATGGGCCCCGTATTGGCGGCGGACTGGGCCTCCGCCAGGCGTTGTTTGGCGGAAACGGTGGGCGGCTCGGCGCCGATTTCCAGGTGGACCGCATTGAACAGCCGCCGATAGTCCTTGACCTGCTCGGCGCGCACGCTGCGCCAGGACTTGCCGGCGAGACGGGTGATGGCCTGGCGCGATTGCGCCTCGGCGTCGGGGGCGAGCAGATCGGTGGCGGCGGTCAAGTAGATCACCGCCCGGCGGGCGCCGGTCACCACATGGCCGTCGGCATGGGCGGCGACGGATCCGCCTTCCACCTCGCAGGTCATATGGGCGCAGAAGGACACGCCGTGGGGCGCCGGCTTGCCCCGCAGCACGATCAGATCCCCGGCGCGGGCCACTGTCGCGTCTTGGCGGCGCGACAGGCGGCTGTGGAAATTCAGACCTGCCGGGGCGTCGGTTTCCAGGTGGATGGCGATGGTCTTGTCCGGCCAGGACGCGATGTAGGTGCGCCTGTAGGCGTGCCCGCCCGACCTGTAGCTCACCGTCGCCGCGGCGCTGTCGAGGTCAAGTTCCCGGGCGTAGTCGGCGACCGGCCCCTCGTGACGGACCTGAAGCTCAAGGTCGCCGAGCATCTGATAATTGCCGAAGCTCTCGTCCATCGGGACCATCATCTGATCCTGGGCGAGCGTGTTGGCGGCCGCATACTGCCCTTGGAACAGCAGCTCGCGCACCTTGCCGAGCGCCAGGCGCGACGCCTCTCGGTCGGTCTCCGCCGGGCGGCCGGACCAGAGCTCGATGTGGTTCAATTGCACCCGCTCGACGTCGACGCCGCCAAAGACCATGCCGCCGATCCGGCCGTCGCCGATGGGCAGGGCCTCCATCCAGTCCTTGGCCGGAGCGGGAAAGGCGAGGCGCCGGGTGGACCGCGTCGTCGCCTCTGTGGCCGCGCGGCTCTCCAGGGACAGCCCTTGCAGCAATGCGCCGATGCTCACGCCAATCACAACATTGCGGCGGCTGACATCGGGCATATTCCACCTATGAAATAATTTTTATTTGTAACAGCGGTAGCAACTCGCCGGGCGCGGGTCAAGCAGGTGGAGCGAGCGCAGGGGCGGCGCATAATGCCGGGCCGAGTCGAGGGCTTCTCCAATGCCGAACAATCCATCGAACGACGCCTTTCTCATCCGCCCGGCCACCGCCGCCGACGCGACCGCCCTCGGGCAGCTCGGCGCGGCCCTGGTGGCCCAGCACCACGCCTATGACCCGCAGCGCTTCATCGCCCCCACCCCGCGCAGCGCCGCGGGCTACGCCCATTTCCTCGCCGGCGAGCTGACCAAGCCCGAGGTGCGGGTGCTGGCGGCCGAGGCCCCGGACGGGGCGGTGGTCGGCTACGCCTATGGCGCCCTGGAGGGCATGGACTGGATGGCCCTGCGCGGCCCGGCCGGGGCCATCTACGACCTGGTGGTGTCGCCCGAGCACCGCGGCGCAGGGCTCGGCCGGCGCCTCGTTCTGGCCATGCTCGCCGAGCTGAAGGCGCTCGGCGCGCCGCGCGTGGTGCTCTCCACCGCCGAACAGAACGCCGCGGCGCAAGCCCTGTTCGCCAGTCTCGGCTTTCGCCCCACCCTGCGCGAAATGACCCGAGAGGCCTGAGCGCGCCTTGCGAGGGCAGACTCGGCCCGCCCGCGTTGATATCGCTACCATATCTCGGCATAGTGAGGCGAACCCACGAAGGGGGCGGCGCCGGCTCTATCCGCGTCGCCAGACCAAGAGGACGAGGAAACCAAAGCCGCCATGTTCAATCGTCGCGATACGCTGCTCGCCGCCGCGGCCCTGTTCAGCGCCTTGCCCGCTGCGGCCGCCGATCGGCTGACCGACGAACAGAAGTCGGCCGCCAAGCACGCCAACGCCGATCCCACACTGGCGCCGGACCTGCTGCTGCCGCCCAAGGACCTCAAGTGGTGGCGCGACGACAAGTTCGGCGTCTTCGTGCACTGGGGGCTCTACGCCATCCCCGGCAAGGGCGAGTGGCACATGTACAATGACAAGGTCCCGGCCGAAGACTACGCCAAGCTGGCGCAGCAGTTCGATCCGCAGCACTACGATCCGGACCAGTGGGCGCAGATCGCGCTGCGAGCCGGGGCCAGGTACATGGTGCTGACCACGCGCCACCACGACGGCTTCGCCCTGTGGGACAGCCCGGCCAGCTATCAGCATTACGACGCCATGCACGCCGCCGCGCACCGCGACCTGGTGGGCGCCTATGTGAAGGCGCTGCGCCGGCGCAATCTGCGCGTCGGGCTCTATTATTCGCCGCTGGACTGGCGCTTCCCGGCCTATTTCCACCCGAAGGAGCTGGTGGAGAACGCCAAGCTGTTCAAGCAGCAGACCTATGGCCAGGTCGAAGAGCTGATGCGCAATTACGGCCCCATCGACATCCTCTGGTACGACGGCGGCTGGCTGGCGCACCAGGGCACGGACGCCGACGCAGCCTGGTTCTGGGAGCCGGACAAGCTGAACCGCATGGTGCGCAAATATCAGCCCAAGGTGCTGATCAATCCGCGCTCTGGCTGGCAGGGGGATTTCGACACCGAGGAGGGCGATGCGCCCATCAAGGGGCCTATTCGCCGCAAGCCCTGGGAGAAGTGCTTCTCCATCAACCGGGGCGCCTGGGGCTACACCCCCTATGGCGGCGTGATGAGCCCGCGCGAGGTGGTGCTGCTCCTGTCCAATGCGGCGGTGCGCAACGGCAATGTGCTGGCCAATATGGGACCGGATCGCGACGGGGTGGTTCCGGCTGCGGTGGCCGAGACGCTTGAGGGCGTCGGCCTGTGGCTGGCGCAATATGGCGAGGCGATCTACGCCACCCGACCCGGCCCCTGGCAGCCGGTGGACGGCGTCTACGGAGCGGTGGAGCGCGAGGGCCGCATCTATCTGCACATCTACAGCTGGCCGAACGAGGCGCTGGACCTGCCGCCCCTGGCGCGCAGCGTGACGGCGGTGCGCAACCTGTCCGGCGAGAGCGTCAAGTGGCGGCAAGACCTTAAGGGCGTGCAGGTCTCCGTCCCCAAGGACTCCCGCGGCGATCCCGTCACCCTCCTGGAGCTTGCGGCCTGAGGCGAGGGGCGATGGCAGGAAGACGCCCCGCCATCACTCAAGATCGCGAGCGCTTCGGCCTCAGTGAAACCACGCCAGCGGGATGGCGTCGGCCATGTCCGCCGCGCCATTGGCGTTGGGATGCAGGTGGTCGCCGGAATCGTCGGCAGGCTTCAGCTGGCCGGGGTGGGCCGGATCGTCCAGAGCCTTGTCGAAATCGGCCACGCCGTCGGCCTTGGAGTCCGTGCGGATCCAGGCGTTCACCGCCTGGCGCAGCTTCTCCTTGTCCTCGGTGAAATAGCCGTCCTTGGCGCCGCGGAACGGGGCCAGGGTGGCGAGGTAGAGCTTCACCTGCTTGGCGTGGGCGCGTTCGATCAGCTGGGCGAGGCCCTTCTCGATCTCCTCGGCGGGGGCGTAGTCCCAGGCGCCGGGCTTAGTCTGGCCGATATCGTTGATGCCCAGCATGACGATGACGTGGCGAAGGTTCGGCTGGTTCAGGGCGTCGCGGTCGAAGCGCGATACGCCCATCTCGCCGAACGGGGCCCATTGCGGCGGGCGGGTCAGGCGGTTGCCGCTGAGCCCGGCGTTGATCACCGCCAGCGGGCGATGGTCCGCATGCAGGCGCTCGTACAGGCGGTCGGGCCAGGTGCGCCCGGCGTCGCCGGCGACGTTCATGCCGTCGGTGATGGAGTCCCCATAGGCCACGACGAGTCCCTTGTCGGAAGAGCCGGACACCTCCACCTCGGTGACGAACAGGTTCGAGCCCCACGTGCCGTCCGGACCCGCGCCAGCGTTCAGATGCGCCTCAGCGGCCACGTCGCCCTTGGCGAAATAGATGGCGCTGCGCTGGGTGAGGTGGCCGGTGGCGGCCACCCCCTCGGCGACATAGAGGCTCACCGCCAGGTCCGACTGCTGCTTCACCGCAAAGGCGACCGCGTCGCTCACGGCGAAGGCGCCGGGGGCGATGGTCACATCGTCGGCCCCGTTGAAGCGCAGCTTCACCGCCGGCCCCTTGGTGGTGGCGCCGTCCTCGCGCGCCGCCACATAGGCGCTGTTGATGTGCAGCGGGGCCTTGCCATAGGCGTTGGACAGGGTGACCCGCACTTGCTTGCCCCCCGCGGTGACGCGCACGATCTGGCGCAGGGTCAGGTCCTTGACCGGGGCGGTCTCGTTGCTGGAGGCGGCGGGGGCCGCGTACCAGCTGGGCAGCCAGGGCGAGGCCGGGCCGGCGCTGGTGACAGAGGCCGCCGCCAGGACGGCGGCGCCCACAAGAAGAGAACAGAGTTTCAAGGCGTCAATCCATCAAGGCGGCCATCAATGGCGGTGAATGCGCGTCGGACGGCTCGCTCAGGCGAAGCGGATCATGGACACGTAGTAGGGCTTGTAGGCCATGGGCGACTGCAACAGCACTCCAGCCAGGACGGTGTCGGCGGCGCCGCATTCGGCCAGGGGCGTCTCGATGGTGCGCCAGGTGTTGGCCGCGAGGTCGTCGAACATCTTGTACGGGTCGAGGTGCTTTTCCTCAGTGGAGGTGACCACGCCGATCTTCTGGCCGCCATCCGGGCCGCCGTTGAGGGTGACGATGATCTTGCTGAGGCCCTTGGTGGAGAAGCCGGAACGGTGCAGCTGCAGGGCGGAATAGGCCCCGCCCTCGATCTTGATGGCCCGGCGGCCGTCGAATTGAGCGACGAGGTCCACCGTAGCCCAGCTCCAGTTGGCCCAGCCGTTGCGCAGCTGACCGTCATACACGATGAGGGAGTCGGCCGGCTCGGCGCGGACGATGGACGGCAGGGCTCCGGCGGCGGCCAGGCCGGAAAAGGCGGTGAGCGCACCGCGGCGCGAAAGCATCATGGAACGGTTCCTCAAGCGCTTGCTGACGGCCTCAAACGGACCGTCTTGAAGCGATGATAGCGCGCACATTTTAAATGTACGAGTTATTTTTGAGGGGCGGCTTGCGCGGCTGTTGGGCACGACGCCCGGCTTCTGGCTCAATCTGCAGACGCGCTATGACCTCGCCACAGCGAACCTTGATCCGGCCGAGGTGGCGGCCATCCATCCCTTGGTGGCGTAAGGCAGCCTAAGCCGCCGCGCTCACCGTGACGTCCACCATGATCTCGCCGGAGATGGCCTCCAGCGCGTCCTGCACCTTGGCGGCGGAGAGGCCGGCGGGCAGGCGCAGGCTGGCGGCGAGGTGAAAGAGGGGCGCGCCGGAGTGCGGCTCTTCGCTGAGCCGGGTGTTGAAGCTCTCGATATTGGCGCCAAGGCCGCTCAACACCGCCGTCACCTGATCGACGATGCCGGGGCGGTCCTGGCCTACCAGACTGAAGCTGAAGGTCTCGCCAGACACTTCAACCGAAGCGGCGGCCGGGGCCATGCGCACCTCCAGCCCCTCGGCGTCCACCGCGCTCACTGCCGCGCGCAGGGCGGCTTCCTGACCGGGCGCCAGCTCCACCAGCACTGAGCCCACATAGAGCCCGCCGAGCTGGGAGAGGTGGCTCTCCAACCAGTTGCCGCCGGCCTTCAGCACCGCCGCGGCGAGGGCCTTGGTGAGGCCGGGGCGGTCGCTGCCGACCACGCTGAGGACAAGGCGCGTCATGGGGGCTCCGTGAATTCTTCGGCTCTAGTTAGTCGATCGCGGCAATAGAGGCCAAGGCTTAAGGCAACAGCCGGCGGGCGTGGCCCATCAGCTCGTCGAAATGGTGCATCAGCTGATCGGCCCCGAGGTCCGCGGCAGGGATGTCGGTATAGCCGAAGCTCACCGCCACCACCGGAGCGCCGGCGGCCTTGGCGGCGTTCACGTCATTGGCGCTGTCCCCCACCATCAGCGTGCGGCCGATGGGGACGCCGGCGCGCTCGGCGGTGAAGATCAGGTGGCGGCCGTCGGGCTTGGGCGCCGGGGCGAGATCCGCGCCGATGATCACAGCGAATCGGTCGGCGAGGTTCAGGGCCGTGAGCAGCTCGGTGGAAAGATCCGTGCGCTTGTTGGTGCAGACGGCGAGCGCCGCGCCCGCCGCCGCCAGGTCGTCCAGCGCCCGCTCCACCCCGGGGAAGGGCCGGCTCTCGGCGGCGATGCGGGTGCGATAGATGTCGATGAAGCGGGTGACGAGGGCCGGGGTCTCCTCGGCGGACAGAGGCTCGCCCGCCACGCTGAAGCCGCGCTCGATCAGGGCCTTGGCCCCATGGCCCACAAGGGCGCGCGCGGACTCCACCGGCACGGCGGGCAGGCGCCGCTCGGCCAGCACGCCGTTGAGGGCGCCGATCAGGTCCGGGGCCGTGTCCACCAAGGTGCCGTCGAGGTCGAAAGCGATAAGGACGCCGCTCAGAAAGGGGCGGTCTTGAAGTCGATCAATGCTCACGTCTGTCCTCAAGGCTAACCGCCGCACACTTCATCGTCGAAAGCCGCTGCGGTTTGGGCTAAATCCGCGCCGGCGGCAAGCGCTTGCGCCGCGCCCAACTCGGAGAGACCTTTGTCCATGGCGACAGAGCTGGCCCCCCCTAAGCGCCCGCGGGCGGCGGTGATCCTGGCGGCGGGGCAGGGCACGCGCATGCGCTCGCCCCTGCCCAAGGTGCTGCATTCGGTGGGCGGTCGGGCCATGCTTGACCGCGCCGTCGACGCCGCCGAGGCGCTGGGCTGCGCGCGCATCGTGGTGGTGGCCGGCGCCCATTCGCCGCAGGTGGCCGAGCGGGCCAAGGCGCGGCTGGGCGCGGCTGCCGTGGCCATCCAGGACCCGCCGCTGGGCACCGGCCACGCCGTGCTGGCGGCGAAGGCTGCGCTCAGCGACTTCGACGGCGATGTGGTGGTGACCTACGCCGACACGCCCTTGCTCGACGCCGCCGCCGTGGCGCCCCTGTTCGCCCTGCGCGAAGCCGGCGCCGACGTGGCCGTGCTAGGCTTTGAGGCCGCCGATCCCGCCGCCTATGGCCGTCTGGTCGTGGGAGCGGGCGAGGTGCTGGAGCGCATCGTCGAGGCCAAGGACGCCAGCCCGCAGGAACTTGCCATAAGCCTCTGTAATTCCGGCGTTCTCGCCGCCGATTGCAAGCTCCTGTTCAGCCTCCTCGCCGAGGTGACCAATGAGAACGCGAAGGGCGAATACTATCTCACCGACGTGATCGGCCTCGCCCGCGGGCGGGGACTCACGCCGAAGGTCGCGGTGGTGGACGAAGCCGCCGTCATGGGAGTTAATTCCCAAGCCGAACTCGCCGTGGCCGAAGCCGTGTTCCAGAGCGCCATGCGTCGCGCCGCCCTGGACGCCGGCGTCTGCATGTCCGCGCCGGACACCGTGTGGTTCAGCCACGACACCCGCCTCGCCCCCGGCGTCACCGTGGAGCAGCACGTGGTGTTCGCGCCCGGCGTCAGCGTCGAGACCGGCGCCCGTATCCGCGCCTTCAGCCATCTGGAGGGCTGCCTGGTGCGCGAGGGGGCCATCGTCGGGCCCTATGCTCGTCTGCGTCCCAAGGCCGACATTGGTCCCAATGCGCACATCGGCAACTTCGTCGAGGTGAAGGCGGTGACCCTGGGCGAAGGCGCCAAGGCCAATCACCTGGCCTATCTGGGCGACGGTACGGTGGGGGCGGGCGCCAACATCGGCGCCGGGACCATCTTCTGCAATTACGACGGCTTCGACAAACACGAGACCCATGTGGGGGCGGGGGCCTTTATTGGCTCCAACTCGGCCCTGGTGGCGCCGGTGCGCATCGGCGATGGGGCGATCGTGGGGTCGGGCTCGGTAATCACTAAGAATGTGGCGGCCGACGCGCTCGCCCTCGAACGGGAAACGCAACAGGAAAAGCCGGGGTGGGCGGCCCGCTTCCGCGCCCTTAAGCTCTCTCGCAGGAAACCTGAATGATTCCCGTTCCGAAAAAGGCCGACTTCATGCAAGCGCCTGATCCCAAGGAGGCCGTGGGCCTCGCCGCCGCCCAGTTGGTGCAGTCCGGCATGGTGGTCGGTCTCGGCACCGGCTCCACCGCCGCCAAGTTCGTTTCGGCGCTGGGCCGCCGCGCCTGGGACGAGCGTCTCGACCTCGTCTGCGTGGCCACCTCCCGCGCCACCGCCGCCCAGGCGGTGGAGGAGGGGCTGAAGGTGGTGGAGCTGGACGAGGCCCCGCCCATCGACCTGTGCATCGACGGCGCCGACGAGATCGATCCAGCCCTCGCCCTCATCAAGGGCGGCGGCGGGGCGCTCTTGCGCGAGAAGCTGGTGTGGGAGGCCGCCAAGCGCTGCGTGGTCATCGCCGACGCCTCCAAGAAGGTGGCGCGCCTCGGCGCCTTCGCCCTGCCGGTGGAAGTGGTGAGCTTCGGCCACACCACCACGGCGGGGCGACTGTCCGGGCTCCTAAAGGACCTCGGCTACGTCGTCGAGCCCAAGCTGCGCCTCAATCGCACCGGCGCCCCCTTTGAAACCGACAATGGCGGCCTCATCTACGATCTCGCCCTTGGCGCGATCGAGGATGCGGAGTTTCTGGCGTCGGCCCTGAAGGGGATCACTGGCGTCGTGGAGCACGGGCTGTTCATCGGCCTCGCCCAGGAGGCCTTGATCGCGGCGGGCGGAGCGGTCGAGCGTCTCACGCTCGAGGCTTGAACCCTTAGTCCCAACAGCCCGGCGACGGGCGGAGGATGGCATGGCGGCCTTTGACTACGACCTGTTCGTCATCGGCGCCGGCTCGGGCGGCGTGCGCGCCGCGCGGCTGGCGTCGCTCACCGGCGCCAAGGTCGCCATCGCCGAGGAGTACCGCGTGGGCGGCACCTGCGTGGTGCGCGGGTGCGTGCCCAAGAAGTTCATGGTCTACGCCTCTGAATTTTCGAAGGCTTTCGAGCTTGCCCGCGCCTATGGCTGGAACCCCGAGCCGGGCGGGTTCGACTGGCGGCGTTTCCTCATGGCCAAGGACGCGGAAATCGCCCGACTTTCAGGCATTTACACCGCGAACCTGCACAAGGCCGGGGTGGAGCTGATCCAGTCCAAGGCCCGATTTGTCGACGCCCACACGCTGGACCTGACGGACGAGAAGCGCAAGGTCACCGCGGCGCGGGTGCTGATCGCCACCGGCGGGCGCCCGACCCTGCCGCCCGACCTGCCGGGGGTGGAGCACGCCATCACCTCCAACGAGGCCTTCGACCTGCCGGAGCTGCCCAAGCGGGCGGTGGTGGTGGGCGGCGGCTACATCGCCGTGGAGTTCGCCGGCATCTTCCACGGTCTTGGCGTCGACACGACCCTTGTCTATCGCGGGCCCAACATTCTGCGCGGCTTCGACGACGACGTGCGCGCGCATCTAGCCGACGAGCTGCACAAGCAGGGCCTGCGGGTCCTCCTCTCCACTCGCCACACCCGTATCGAAAAGACCGAGGCCGGCCTCGTCAGCCACTTCGAGAATGGCCACCAGCTGGAGAGCGACGTCGTGATGTTCGCCACCGGCCGCGAACCCTATGTGGAGGGGCTCGGGCTTGAGGCCGCGGGCGTCGAACTGAACGACAAGGGCGCGGTGAAGGTCGACGCCTATTCCAAGACCAATGTCGACCACATCTACGCCGTGGGCGACGTCACCGACCGCATCAATCTGACGCCTGTGGCCATTCGCGAGGGCGCGGCCTTCGTGGACACGGTCTACCACAACCGCCCTACCGCCTTCGACCACGCCGACGTGGCCACCGCCGTCTTCTCCCAACCGCCCATCGGGGTGGTGGGCCTGACCGAGGCTGAGGCGCGCAAGGTCTGCGATGGCGTGGACGTCTATCTCACCCGCTTCCGGCCCATGAAGACCGTGTTCGCCGCCAAGGAGGACCGGGCCCTGATGAAGCTCATCGTCGATGCGCGCACCGATGTGGTGCTGGGTTGCCATATCGTCGGCCCGGACGCGCCGGAGATGATCCAGCTCGCCGCCATCGCGGTGAAGGCGAAGCTGACCAAGGCCCAGTGGGACGCCACCTGCGCCGTGCACCCGACCCTCGCCGAAGAGCTGGTCACCCTGCGCGACAAGCAGGCGGCGCCGCAGATGCAGGCGGCGGAATGACCGTCGTCATGCTCGACATCGCCCCCTTGCGAGCCTGGACCTTGGCCCGCCGTCACTCGGCGGCGCGCTTGCTTCAGCGCCATCGCGACGGCGTCTGGCTGGTCAGCGCGGGAATCTCGCCCATCCTCGCCTTTGTCGCCTCCATGGGCTTCGCCGCCACCGTGGCCTTGGCGGGTCTTCTCTATGCCCCGTTCCTGCTGCGTCAGCGTCGGATGAGCCCCGGCTTCGCCATGCTGGGGGTGCTGCTGATATGGGGCCTGATCACCTACAGCTGGAGCCCGGCCCTGCCGTTGCATGCGGATTTCTCCAAGTACAAGCAGGTGGAGTCCATCACCGGTCTGAAGCTGGTGTTCGAGTTCGCGCTCTACGGCACCTTCTTCCTCGGCGCCACGCGTATCACGCCCAAGAACGGACGGCGCGGCCTTACCCTGTTCGGAGTTTTGACCCTGGCCATAGCGGCGGTGGCCTTCACCGACGCCCTGGACGGGGGGCGCGTCTATGTCGGGCTGCGGGAGCTGTTCCACCAGCGCATCCGGTCCGACCTTGAGCTGCGCGATCTCGACCGGGTGAGCTATCCGCTGGCGGTGTGGGCCGCGCCGCTGACCCTGGCCATGACGCGCTCCCGTTGGCCGCGCTTGGCGCCGGTGCTGGCCGTGGCGATCTTCCTCGCCTGTCTGGCGCTAGGCAAGGACGCTACGGTGGCAGCGCTGATCGCGGCGCTGGCCGCTTACCTCTTGGTGCGCTACGGCGGCAAGAAGGCGATCTGGGCCTGTATGGGCGCCTGCGTACTCTACTTCACCCTGGCGCCCCTGGCCGTGGCGCTGGTGCTCGATCATGTTCACCTGGCGGCGAACGGCGCGCAACAGGTGGGCAAGGTGTCCTGGGCCGCGCGTCTCGACATCTGGCGCCTGACCGAACAGCTCGTCGAGCAAAAGCCCTTCACCGGCTGGGGCCTCGACGCCGCCCGTACTATCCAAGGCATTCCGCTGCATCCGCACAACGCCGCCTTGCAGATCTGGCTGGAGCTCGGCCTGCCGGGCGCCACCATCGCCGCCATGCTGTTCACCTGGATATTCTACGGCATCGGCGAACTGCAAACGGAGGACGCCGAGATGGCCGGGGCGGCGGCCGGCGCGGTGGCGGCCTATCTGGTCATCGGCGCGCTCAGCTTCGGCGTCTGGCAGGAGTGGTGGCTGGGGCTCGGCGCCCTCACCGCCGGCATGATCGCCGTGGACGCCGTGGCGCGCGTGAACGAGCGGGCGCACGCGGTGAAGGACGACCTCCTGCCGCTGCTCGACTAGAGCGCGTTCCGAAAAAGTGGAAACCGGTTTTTCGATGAGAACGCGCTCCAGTCCAAGGATGCAGAGCACGATTCAACGATTAGCCGGTTTCGGCTAATCGCATCGTGCTCTAGCCCCCCATAATTCAGTGATCGCGAGACTATTTTTGCGCATTGGCCGCGAAGGCCCTATATGCAGCGCAATTCTTTTTCCAGAAGACGGCCTATGACTGAGCGTTGGACCCCCTCGAGCTGGCGAGCGAAGCCCGCCAAGCACATTCCGCAGGACTACCCTGACCCCACCGAACTCGCCCGCGTGGAGGGCGAGCTGCGCCGCATGCCGCCGCTCGTTTTCGCCGGCGAGGCGCGGCGGCTGAAGTCGCTGCTGGGCGACGCCGCCGAGGGGCGCGCCTTCCTGCTGCAGGGCGGCGACTGCGCGGAGAGCTTCAAGGAGTTCCACGCCGACAATATCCGCGACACCTTCCGCCTCTTGTTGCAGATGGCGGTGGTGCTCACCTTCGCCGGCGGCCGTCCGGTGGTGAAGGTCGGCCGCATCGCCGGCCAGTTCGCCAAGCCGCGTTCGGAGCCTACTGAGACCATCGACGGCGTGACCTTGCCGTCGTATCGGGGCGACATCATCAACGGCCAGGAGTTCGATCCCGCTTCCCGCGCTCCGGACCCCGAGCGGCTGATCAAGGCCTACGCCCAGTCGGCGGCGACGCTCAACTTGCTGCGCGCCTTCGCCGGCGGCGGTTACGCCAACCTCTACAACATCCACCGCTGGACCCTCGGTTTCGTGGAGGGCAGCCCGCAAGGCGCGCGCTATCGTGAACTGGCGGACAAGATCTCCGAGACCTTGAGCTTCATGTCGGCCATCGGCCTGACCCCGGAGCGCAATCCCGAACTGCACCGGGTGGAGTTCTTCACCAGCCACGAAGCGCTGCTGCTTGGCGTCGAAGAGGCCATGACCCGCGTCGATTCCACCTCGGGCGATTGGTACGACACCTCGGCCCACATGGTGTGGATCGGCGAGCGCACCCGTCAGCTCGACGGCGCGCACCTGGAATATTTCCGCGGAATCAAGAACCCGGTGGGGGTCAAGTGCGGCCCGACCATGGAGCCGGACGAGCTTCTGCGCCTGGCCGAGGCGCTCAATCCCGCCAATGAGGCGGGCCGCCTGACCCTCATCGGTCGCTTCGGCGCCGACAAGGTGGGCCAGCGCCTGCCGGCCCTCATGGCCGCCACCAAGAAGGCGGGGCTGAAGGTCGTGTGGTCCATCGACCCTATGCACGGCAACACCTTGAAGGCCGGCAACGGTTACAAGACCCGTCCCTTCGACCGCATCCTCGCCGAGGTGAAAACCTTCATCGAGGTGGCCGAGGCCGAGGGCGTGCCCCCGGGCGGCGTGCATCTGGAAATGACCGGCCAGAACGTCACCGAGTGCATCGGTGGGGCGCGGGCCTTGAGCGAAGACCAGCTCACCGACCGCTACCACACCCACTGCGATCCGCGCCTCAACGCCGACCAAGCGCTGGAGCTGGCCTTCCTGGTGGCGGAGAAGCTGAAGTCCACCCGCACTCCGGAAGCCGTCCTCGCCGCCGCCGCGGGGTGAGATGAGCGCCGCTGCGCTGGAGAGCCTCTGGCGCGCGGCGCTGACAGCCGCCGACCCCTACGCCGCCACCCTCGCGGCTTTGCCGGACCCGCCGACCAGCGGGCGCCTGGCGGTGCTCGCCGCTGGCAAGGCCGTCGCGCGCATGGCTGAGGCGGCGGAGGCCCGCTTCGGCGACCAGGTGACCGGCCTCGCTGTAGCTCCGGACGGCTATGGCGCGTCCCTGCGATTTCTGGAGATGATCGCGGCTTCGCACCCCACGCCGGACGCGCGGGGGCTTGAAGCGGCAGCGAAGGCGCTGAAGCTGGCGGAGAGCCTGGGGGAGGGGGACCTCTTGCTGACCCTCATCTCCGGCGGGGCCTCAGCGCTACTGCCCGCCCCCGTGGCCGGCGTCAGCCTCACGGAAAAACAGGCCCTCACAAGGGCACTCCTCGCCAGCGGCGCGCCCATCGCCGCCATCAATGGCGTGCGCAAGCACCTGTCGCGGCTGAAAGGCGGGCGCCTCGCGATCTCCGCCTGGCCGGCCAGGACCCTGACCCTCGCCGTCTCCGACGTGCCCGGCGATGATCCGGCGGTGATCGGCTCCGGCCCCACGGTGGGCGATCCCACCAGCTTGGCGGACGCTCTCGACACCCTCAGCCGCTATGGCGTCGAGGCGTCCGCCGCGGTGTTGGCGGCGCTGCGCGATCCCGCCAATGAAACCCCCAAGCCCGGCGATCCCCGCCTCGCCCGTAGCGCCTATCAGCTCATCCTTCGCCCCGCCGACATGCTGGCTGCGGCGGGGAGGGCGGCGGAGGGGCTCGGCTATCGGCCGGTGATGCTGGGCGACGCGCTGCGGGGCGAGGCGCGCCTCATCGCCGCCGAACATGCCCGGCTGGCCCTGAACGCCGCGCCCGGAACCGCGCTCATCTCCGGAGGCGAGCTCGATGTCACCGGCGCCAGCGGAAGCGAGCCCGGCGGCCGTTGCCGCGAGTATCTGCTCGCCCTCGCCGTCGCCTTGAACGGCGCGCCGGGCGTATCCGCCTGCGCCCTCGACACCGACGGGATCGACGGCAGGGGCGGCGAGGCGGGCGCCCGCATCGATTCCACCACCCTCGCCCGCGCCTCTGCGCTTCAGCTCGACGCCGAGCAGCTTCTAGCCCATCACGCCTCGGGGGCTTTTTTCAACGCGCTTGGCGATGCGATCGTGACCGGGCCGACACGCACCAACCTCGCCGACCTCCGGGTGATCTTGATCGACGCCTAATAGGCGCCATGTGCCTTGCCTTCCTGGTTACGGACGTTACGGTCCGCCACCCCGAGCAACTGGAGCGTTCCCCGTGGCTGTCGCCCGCCGCGCGCACATGGCTGTTTCCCGTCGCGACCTGGCCGAGCTGATCAAGCTCGCCTGGCCGGTGGTGGTGGCGCGCCTCGGCATCCAGGTGATGGGCCTCACCGATGCGGTGGTGGTGGGCCAGTATTCGGCGACCCAGCTCGGCTATCATGCGCTCGCCTGGGCCCCCACCATGATCGCCCTGGTCACCGGGGTCGGCCTCCTGCAAGGCGTGCAGGTGATGACCGCCCGGGCCATGGGCGAGGGCAAGCCGGAAAAGGCGGGCGCCGCCTTACGTCGGGGCGTGGTCTACGCCCTGTGGATCGGCCTCGCCTCCAGCCTGATCCTGGTGTTCGCGGGGCCTCTGTTCCTGCGCAGCCTCGGCATGAAGGACGGCCTCGCCGAGGGGGCCATTCCGGTGATGCTGGTGTTCAGCCTCTCGCTGACCCCCAACCTGATCTACATCGCCGCCACCAATTTCGTGGAGGGCCTTGGCCGGCCCGGCATGGGGGCGGTGACCATGTGGGCGGCCAATCTCGCCAACCTGGCGCTGAACCTGCTCTTGGTGCCGGGGACCTTCGGCCTGCCGGCGCTGGGGGCGGTGGGGGCGGCCTGCGCCACCTTCGGCAGCCGCATAGTCATGATGATCATCCTGCTCGGCTGGATCGCCATGATGCCGGGCGCCAAGGGCTTCGGCCTTTTCAAGCGCCCCGCATCCGATCCCGCCGCCGAGCGTGAACAGCGCCATGTGGGCTATGGGGCCGGCGCGTCGCTGTTCGTGGAGGTGGCCGCCTTCTCCGGCATGAACATCGTCGCCGGCTGGCTCGGCGGCCTCGCCGTCGCAGGCTGGGCCGTGGTGCTGAACGTGGCGGCCATCGTGTTCATGGCCCCCTTGGGCATCTCCGCGGCCACCTCCATCCTGGTGGGCCAGGCCTATGGGGCCAAGGATTCCGCCGCCGTCACCCGCGCCGGGATCACCGGCTTCATCGCCGCCATCGGGGTGACTTCCGTCTGCGCCCTCTTCGTGGGCCTCTGTGCGCCCCTGGTGGCGGGGGCCTACAGCCGGGACCCGGCCCTCATCGCCGTGATCGCGCCGGCCCTGGTGCTGGCCTCGCTGTTCTTCGTGGCTGACGGACTGCAGACCGTGGGCGCCAACGCGCTTCGAGCGAGAGGCGACGTGGTGGTCCCCACCGTCACCCATGTGGCCAGCTACGCGGTGGTGATGCTGCCGCTGGGCTATGGCCTCGCCCTGCCGGCGGGGATGGGGCTGATGGGCATCGTCTGGTCGGTGATCTGGGCGAGCCTCCTGTCGGCCGGGCTCCTGGTGGGCCGCTTCGGCTGGCTGTCGATGAAGGCGTTGGGGAAGTAGGGCGGACTCTGACGCACCATTTGTATAGGGTAGCCCCCTATGCTATGTCGCCGTCATGACTCACACCATCGAACAAAAAGACAAGCTCCTCGCCCGCGCCCGCCGCCTCCGGGGACAGGTCGTGGCGGTGGAGCGGGCCATCGAGAGCGAGGCGGGCTGCGAGAAGGTTATGCACCTGCTCGCCAGCGCGCGCGCCGCCATGGCCGGGCTCATGGCGGTGGTGGTCGAGGACCATGTGCTCACGCACCTGGTCGACCGGGAGAAGCACCCCGACGCCTTCAACGCCGACGCCGCCGAGGACTTGCTCGCGGTGGTGCGGACCTATCTGAAATAGGAGACCACCGATGACTGGCGCTCGGATTGGGCCCGCCCCCTCGGCCCATGACCACATCTTCCTCGGATCCGCGCATGAGCGCAACGAGCGTCGCGCCTGGTTCGTCATCGCCTTGTGCGGCGCGATGATGCTGATCGAGATCGTGGGCGGGTTGCTGTTCGGATCGATCGCGCTGGTGGCCGACGGCCTGCACATGTCCACCCACGCGGGCGCGCTCCTGCTCGCGGCGCTGGCCTATACCTACGCCCGGCGATATGCGGCCGATCCTCGCTTCAGCTTCGGCACCGGCAAGCTTGGCGACCTCGCCGGTTTCACCAGCGCCGTGGTTCTGGCCATGATCGCGCTCTTGATCGGCTACGAGGCGGTGTCGCGCCTGTTCGCGCCGGTGCCGATCCATTTCGCCGAGGCCATTCCCATCGCGGCGCTGGGCCTCGCGGTCAACCTCGCCAGCGCGTGGCTCTTGAGCGGCGGTCATGGCCACGATCATGGCCACGGTCACAGTCACGGCCACAGTCATCATGGCGCCGGGGGCGGCCACGCCCACCACGACGACCACGCTGAGGCGCAGGTGATCGGCTTCCCTGACGGGCTGCTGCGCCTGGAGGTGTTCGAAGACGGCGTCCCGCCGAGGTTTCGCATCCACGCGGACTGGTCGCCGCCCGAGCCGATCGAGGTCGAGACCATCCGCCCCGATGGCACGCGGCAAGTGTTCGCCATGGCCTGGCGCGACGGGGTGCTGGAGAGCCTCGACGACATTCCTGAACCGCACGCCTTCACGGCCGAGGTGCGTTTGGGCTCAGGTCCTGAGGCGCAACGGCGCTCGGTTGTGTTCGAGGAGCACGAGCACGCATCGGGCCACGCCCATCATAACGACAACAACATGCGCGCGGCGGTGATCCACGTCATGGCCGACGCCGCCGTCTCCGTGCTGGTGATCGTGGGCCTCGTGCTCGCGCAGCTGTTCGGCTGGATGTGGATGGACCCGCTCGCCGGGCTCGTCGGCGCCTTGGTGATCGCGAGCTGGTCCTACGGCCTGATCCGCGACACCGGCGCGATCCTGCTCGACATGAACCCCGATCGCCGACTCACCGACCAGATTCGGCAGACGGTGGAGTCCTCAGGCGACGCGGTGGTCGACCTGCACCTGTGGCGGCTGGGGCCGGGCCACCTGGGCGCGATCCTCAGCGTGGCGGGGGCTGGCGAGCGGGACGAGGCGCACTATCGCGCCCAGTTGGCGCGCTTTGCAGCGCTGTCGCACGTGACCATCGAGATCGTACGGCCGCGCGCGGCATAGCGTTTTTAGACCGAAAACCGGCTCCCACTTTTCGTAAAGCGCTCTACGGCTTCGGGCTTGGGTGGGCCTTGGCCCAGTCCAGCGCGCCTTGCAAGGTGGTCACCCAGACCTCGCTGCGGTGGGCGGCGAGCCAGGCGATCAGCTCGCGATGTGCGGAGTCCGACACCTGCAGATAGTCGCCGCCGACGCCGTGGAACAGATAGACCGCCATGCCGCCGCCGGCTGCCGCCTCCTTGGCGAAATCGATCAACTGCGCGCCAGCGACCTCTTCAGGGAAGCCGCGCGAGGGCACGTGCATCGGATCGATCCGGCCGACGTCGGCGCGCAGGTCGTCGGGCGAGGTCCACACCCCGCGCGCATAGGTCACCAGCTTCGCGGCCCGGAGCGCCTCCAGATAGTCGACGCCGCCGGCCAGGGTCTGGCCGCAGGGCGAGGCGAACCCGTGGGTCGGCTTGCCGTCCAGCGCGGTCAGCAGGACGTTCTCCAGCTCGATCTCCTTTAGCATGTTCGCCGTCGTATAGGCCTCGGACGTGTAGCGGCGATCGGTGGAGAAGTTGGAGGCGGGGCAGGGGTGATAGAGGGTGTGGTTGGCGAGCTCATGGCCCTCCGCGGCTGCGGCGCGCCAGCGGGGAATGTCCGCCAGCTTCACCCCGGCGCCAGCGAGGAAGAAGGTCGCTTTGAACCCGGCCGCGTCCAGCGCCGGCACGGCGTGGTCGAGCTGGGAGTCCAGTGTATCGTCGTAGGTCAGCACCACCGCCGCCTTGGCTCCGCCCGGCCATTGCGTCGCCGATGCGGCTGACACGCCGCAGACCAGGCTCAGCGCCAGCGCCAGAAACGTCTTCATGATCATTCTCCCCACGCGGCGTCTGAAGCGCCGTCCTCGCGCCGCCCTGGTCCCGCAGGCCGGCGGACGCGACGTTGCGTTTTGTATGTATTGTATTACAAATGCAATCGGATCGTGCTGAAAATCTTCGCCGCGCGATCCACCTCGAAGAATGTGGTAGGGAACGGAAACTCCATGAATATCTCTCGTCGTGGCGCCTTGGTCGCATTCGCTGGCGCGTGCGCATCGATCTCTTCTGTGGCGCGAGCGCAAACGTCGTCCGGTCCGCACGTCATTTTTGACGGTCAGTTGAGAAACGGATGGCAAAACAACAGCTGGGCGAAAGTCGATTTGGGCTCGAGCTTCGGCGGTGCGCCGGCCATCCAGGTCGAGGGCGCCGCTTGGTCGGCGCTACAGTTTCATCACGCCGACTTCTCCACCAAGGGTTTCAGCAAGGTGGTGGTGAAAATCAATGGCGGAAAGACCGGCGGGCAAAAGCTCGCACTGATCGCCTCAACGGATAAAAAGCCTTTTGCCCCGAATAAGACGCTTCCCGAGCTCGTGGCGAATCAGTGGCAGACCTTCGAAGTGGATATTTCCGCAATCGGCGTTGTGGACACGACGATTGAGAATTTGTCGCTGCAAGCGCTGCAAGACACTCAGCCCTATTACGTCGCCAGCATCGTGCTCGTCTGAGCCTGTAAAGTTAGGGGCGCCTCGCCGGCGGGGCTGGGGCTGATGGGCGTCGTCCGGTCGGTGATCTGGGCGAGCCTCCTCTCCGCCGGGCTGCTGGCGGGGCGCCTCGGCTGGCTGTCGATGAAGGGGGGCGCGCGGCGCTAATCAGCCCCCCCCCCTCACACCCCCAATATCCAGCCCTCTTCGCGTTCGACCTTCTCGACGCTCGCCTCAGCCGCGCCGGCGGGGGCGGCGAAGGCCTGGCCGAGGCGCCCTTGCTCGTCCAGCTTAGCGAAGTGTTCGCACAGGGTGCGCACCTGGGCCTTGTCAGGGATTTCGCCGGGCTCGGCCTTGGCCGGGATCAGCGAGGGATAGATCTCGGCCACCACCACTTCGCGGCCGTCGAGGTCAGCGGGGGCGATAGCTTTCCAGCCGGTCTGGAACGGCCAGACCACGGCCTTGTCGCCCATGAACTCCAGGAAGCGGCGCACGGCGGGCACGCCCACCATCACCTGACCGCCGACGCTGCCGGCGCCCATCATCTGCCACACCGGCTTGGGGGCCGACTTGCCGAGGCCTTGCGCGGCCTCCTCGGTGAGGCGCAGCACGGGAGGCACATCTGCGCCATGCTCGGCAGGCTTGGTGGTGGAGAGCCAGCGCTGGGCGTCCTTGGGCGGCGAGCCCCAGAAGGGCCGCGCCTCGTCGGTCATCAGCCGGTTCATCTTGGCCGCCACGGCGAAGCGGTTGTTGGTGTTGTCGGCCTTGTCCACCACGTTGGCGGCGAGGAATGCCCACAGGGCCGACCAGTCATGGCTCTTCAGCTTCAGCGCCTCGGCGGTGCCGGCGGGGAAGCCGAGATTGAAGTCAAAGCCGATCAGGGCCTTGTCGTTGCGACGGCGCAGATCGGCGATGATCTCCTTCAGCTGCGCCTCGGCCGCCGCGCGGGTGGGCGGGTTGAAGGCCTCGAAGCTGGGGCGGAAGCGGATGTCGCGCTTGATCACCCCGATCCACACCGAATCCTTGCCCGTTTTCGGCGCGGCGGCGGAGCTCCAGTCCACCATCACATAGGCGTTGAACAGGCGCGACATGGCTTCTAGCGGCTCCAGGCAGGGAGGGGCGGGGGCGCGCCTTCATAAGCACCCCCGCGCGCTTGGCAAGCAAGATCGACCGGGCCAAGCCAGATCGGATGAAAACCGTCTCTGCGGGGTTTAGTTCAGCTTCACCAGCATCTTGCCGATGTTCTCGCCGGTGAACAGTTTGAGGAAGGCGGCGGGGGCCTGCTCGATGCCGTGGTCCACCGACTCGCGCCACTTGATCTTGCCAGCGCCGATCCAGCCCGACATGTCGGCGATGAAGGTCGGCAACTCGCCAAAGTGATCCGAGACGATGAAGCCTTCCAGGCGCAGGCGCTTGCCCACCACGGCGATGATGTTGGAAGGGCCGGGCTGGGGCGCGGTGTCGTTATATTGCGAGATCATGCCGCAGAAGGCGAAGCGGGCGAAGGGACGCGCCGCATTGATGGCCGCTTCCAGATGCGCGCCGCCCACGTTCTCGAAATAGACGTCGATGCCCTTGGGCGCGGCCTTGGCGAGGGCGGCGGTGAGGTCCTGCTCGGCCTTGTAGTCGATGACGTGGTCGCAGCCGATCTCCTTCAGGAAGGCGACCTTGTCCGCCCCGCCGGCCGAGCCGATCACCGTGGCGCCCTTCAGCTTGGCGATCTGGCAGACGATCTGGCCCACCGCGCCGGCCGCGGCCGAGACGAACACCACATCCCCCGCCTTGCAGCCGGCGATCTTCAAAAGGCCCACATAGGCGGTGAGGCCCGGCATGCCGGCGACGCCGAGGAAGGCCTGCGGCGGCAGGCCGTGGGTCTCGATCTTCTGCAGATAGCCGGCCGGGGCGTTGAACAGCTCGCGCCAGCCCAGCATGGAGTTCACCAGGTCGCCGACCTTGAAGCCCGGGTCGTTGGAGGCGATGACCTCGCCCACCGCGCCGCCTTCCAGCGCCTTGCCGATCTGGAACGGCGGCACATAGCTTTCGCGGTCGTACATGCGGCCCCGCATATAGGGGTCCACTGACATGTAGAGGTTCTTCACCTGCACTTCGCCGGGACCGGGGGCGCCGACCTCCACCGTGGCGAGCTCGAAGTCGCTGAGCTTGGGCATGCCGACGGGGCGGCTCTTCAGCCGGATTTCGCGCGAAGTCGTCATTGTGGGTTCCTCCCGATTATGCGTCATCCAAGAGTAGGGATGCGACCAGACGGGAACAACCACCGAAGATCGCATTCCTATATCGCTTTCAGCTTGCGATTCCGGCCGCGGCGCAGGATGGAAGGGGCGGGGGACGTTTTCCAGTTGCGAGGGGTCATGGGCGAGTTGAAGGCCGGCGTCGCGGGCGCGGGCGTGTTCGGCGGTTTCCACGCCAAGAAATATGCGAGCCTCGAAGGGGTGCGCCTCGCCCGAGTGTTCGACGTGGACCTCGACCGCGCCAAGGCCCTGGCCGAGCCCCTGGGCGCCGAGGCGGTGGATGATCTCGATACCTTCGTCGCCGGCCTCGACGTGGTGACGGTGGCGAGCCCTGGATTCACCCATGCCGAGATCGCCGCCAGGGCGCTCAGCGTCGGGGCTTCGGTCTATGTTGAAAAGCCGCTGGCGGTGACCGTGGACGACGCCGAGACGCTGGTGGCCCTGGCGGCGGCGCAGAACCGGGTGCTGGCCTGCGGGCATCAGGAGCGGGTGGTGTTCGAGGCCATGGGCCTGACCACCCTGCCCAAGGCCCCGCTGCGCCTCAGCGCCCTGCGTCGCGGCACCCCCAACACGCGCAATCGCGACATTTCCTGCGTGCTCGATCTGATGATCCACGACCTCGACCTCGCCCTCATCCTCATGGGCGAGGAGGCTATCGCCGTGGAGGCCGAAGGCGAATTCGACGCCGTGCGCGCCGAGGTCACCTTCGCCAATGGGGCCACCGCGAGCTTCGAGGCGAGCCGCATCGCGGAGGCCCGCGAGCGGCGCTTCGAGGCGGTGTTCGACGAGGGCCAGGTGGCCATCGACTTCCTCGCCCCGTCGTTCGAGAACACCACCCCCTTCGCTCTAAACCCGAACTTCGCCGACAGCCCGGCGGCCAAGGACCCGCTGGGCGTCAGCGTCACGCGCTTCCTCGCCGCCGTGCGTGGCGAAGACGTGCGCCCCATCGCCAGCGGCCTCGATGGCGAGCGGGCCCTCGACCTCGCCCTCGCGGTGGAGCACGCCGCGGGGCTATGAGGGCGCCGCCGCCTCGGCTGCCTCCAGCACCAGCGGGGCGTCCCAATAGACATGACCCAGCGTGGTCAGCGCCGACTTGCGCCGCTGCACCACGCAAAAGCCAAGGCGCAGGGTCAGGGCCCCAAAGCCGGTGACCGGCGTCTCTAAGTGGTAGTCGAATTGCGGCTGCGCCACGTAGTCCACCGGGTTCGCAGGGTCGGGAATGGGCAGGAGGATTTCCTCCGTCTCGGCGCTGGCCGGCCCGAGGGCCCGTGCGCCATGACGACGCGCCGCCGAATAGAGGATGGCGCTGTAGTCGGCAGACCCGGCTTGGGCGCGGCTGCGCCAGACGAGGTGATCGCCGAGGTCGACATCCAGGATCAGGCGGCGGCGGGTCGCCAGCAGGACCCCGGCCCGGCCAGCGACGAGACAGACGCTGTCGTGCACCGCCTCGCTGGGGCGCTCGGGGTTCGGGCTCAGCGCGCGACCGTCGGCGAGGATGGCGATGACGTCGAGCATGGCCAAAAGGTTGTGGTCGCGACTCATCGGAGTCTCCCAAGTCCGTGGCGCGATTGGCGCGAAACACGGCGCCCGCTGTTCGAGGGGCGGGCGCCGCCTCGGGCTTAGCTCGCCGTCAAGGTTGGATCCCAGTAGTAATATCCGAGGGTCTTCAGGGTGGAGTGATTGCGCTCGACGATGTAAAACCAGACTTGGTAACCCTCGGTTCCGTTGGTGTTGACGATGGCGTTGATGAAATAATCAAATTGCGACGTCGGCGTGTACTGAACAGGGTTGGCTGCATTAGGAATCGGCACGGTCGGGCTGGCGGTGATCGGCTGAATAGGGCCGGTGACCTGCGTCCCTGAAAACTTCACGATGTTGTAGATGACGGCGCTCTGATCCGAATTGCCGGACAGGGAATCGGCGCGCCAGCGGATCACGTCGCCCACGCTGGCCGACACGTTGAGGTCGGCGGTGGCCTGGCCGCTGATCACATCCGAGCTCTGGGCGATCATGTAGGCGTCGGCGTGCTGGATGCCAGTGGGGCTTTGTGAGTTCTGGCTGGGCTTCGGATATTTCCCGACGATGGTAGCGGTGTCGAAGACGATGTCGATATCGATGATCTTGTTCATGAGGCTGATTCCCGTTTTAGGGTTGTTGTCCAGGGTATTCCCGTATAACGGGCGCTCCCATCGTGGGAATATGCAACTGATAAGGGTGTCTCAACTATATTTAACCTATAGCGAGAATATATTGTTTGGATTGAGGATTTCAGGGGCGGCCTATTCGGGCCCATGCGTGGTGCAGACGCTGGGCGGGCCGGACCAAGGATAGGGCGTGGATATTCCACCGGATTTTCGTCCCCGCGCCCTTCGCCGCCTTGCCTTGACGGGCGCTCGCTGCTAGATGGCGCGGCTCGGCGATGCGCATGCGCCGGTCGGTTCGCCGTCCGGCGCGTTCTGTATTGCTCGGAGGAGTGTAGCTCAGCTGGTAGAGCATCGGTCTCCAAAACCGAGGGCCGGGGGTTCGAGTCCCTCCACTCCTGCCATTTCTTTCGTCGGGGCGGCGCGATCATCGTCGACGCCCCATATGAGGGACGAAGCCGGCTTAGCCGGTCCGTTCCAGGATGTGAGTGAGCCGCTCCATGGCTAAGGATCAGGGCGCCGACGCGCCCACTAAGCGCCGGCCCGTCAAGGCCGCCAAGCCTACCGTCCCCGCGCGCACGCCCGCGGCGAGCCCGGCTGCGCCTGTGGCCAAGGCTGAGCCCAAGCCCAAGACGAGCCCGCAGCAGTTCTTCCGGGAAGTGCGCGCCGAAGCCCGCAAGATCACCTGGACCTCCTGGAAGGAGACCTGGATCACCTCGGTGATGGTGTTCATCATGGTGGCCCTCACTTCGGTGTTTTTCCTTCTGGTGGACGGCTCCCTGTCCTTTCTGATGCAGCAGCTGCTGCAGTTCGCGAAATAAGCCCGTTATTGGAATGAATGCCATGAACGCCGGCGCTGAACACAATTCGAATCCGAACCACAAGTGGTACATCGTCCACGCCTACTCGAACTTCGAGAAGAAGGTGGCCGAGGCCATTCGCGAACAGGCCCACAACCAGGGCCTGGACGACTGCTTCTCCGAAATCCTGGTGCCCACCGAAGACGTGGTGGAAGTGCGCCGGGGCCGGAAGATCAATTCCGAGCGCAAGTTCTTCCCAGGCTATGTGCTGGTGAAGATGAACCTCACCGACGAAGCCTTCCACCTGGTGAAGAACACCCCCAAGGTCACCGGCTTCCTCGGCTCGGGCTCCAAGCCCATGCCGGTGTCGGACAAGGAAGTTCAGCGCATCGTCGGGGCCATCGAAGAGGGCGTGGAGCGGCCGAAGCCGACCATCCGCTTCGACATCGGCGAGAAGGTCAAGGTCACTGACGGTCCCTTCGCCTCATTTGACGGGGTGGTGGAGAGCGTCGATGAGGAGCGCACGCGCCTGCGCGTGAGCGTGTCGATCTTCGGGCGGGCGACGCCTGTGGATCTGGAGTACGGCCAGGTCGAGAAGTCGAGCTGACCGATTTTATGGAAATCCGTGGGAGGGGACGCATCGCAACCCCGCACCACGGCTCCTGAGGCGGGATGGTCCCGCGCTCATTGAGAGGAAAAGATGGCAAAGAAGATACTCGGCTATGTGAAGCTGCAGGTGGCCGCTGGCTCTGCAACTCCCTCGCCGCCGATCGGCCCGGCCCTGGGTCAACGCGGCGTCAACATCATGGGCTTCTGCAAGGAGTTCAACGCTCGGACCGCTGAAATGGTCAAGGGCACGCCCTTGCCGACGGTGATCACCGTCTATCAGGACAAGTCCTTCACCTTCGTCACCAAGACCCCGCCGGCCACCTTCTTCCTGAAGGAAGCGGCGGGCATCAAGTCGGGCGCCAACAAGACCGGCCGCGAAATCGTCGGCAAGGTGACCAAGGCGCAGTGCGCCGAAATCGCCCAGAAGAAGATGAAAGACCTCAACGCCAACGACATCGAAGCCGCGACCCGCATCATCATGGGTTCGGCCAGGGCCATGGGCCTGCAGGTGGTGGACTAAGCCATGACCAAGATTGCAAAGCGCATCAAGGCCTGGACGGCCGACGTCAACAAGCTGCACGGCCTCGATGAGGCGGTGAAGACTGTGAAGGCCAACGCCAAGGCCAAGTTCGACGAATCCATCGAGATCGCCATCAACCTGGGCGTCGATCCCCGTCACGCCGACCAGCAGGTCCGCGGCGTGGTCAATCTGCCCGCCGGCACCGGCAAGGACGTGAAGGTCGCCGTGTTCGCCCGTGGTCCCAAGGCTGACGAAGCCACCGCGGCGGGCGCCGAAGTGGTGGGCGCCGAGGACCTGGTGGAAAAGGTCCAGGGCGGCTTCATGGACTTCGACCGCGTCATCGCCACCCCGGACATGATGGCCCTGGTGGGCCGCCTCGGTAAGGTGCTCGGCCCGCGCGGCCTGATGCCGAACCCGAAGGTGGGCACCGTGACCATGAACGTCGGCCAGGCGGTGAAAGACGCCAAGGGCGGCGCCGTGGAGTTCCGCGTGGAAAAGGCCGGCATCGTGCACGCCGGCGTGGGCAAGGCCTCCTTCACCGAGGAAGCTCTCGCCACCAACATCCGCGCCCTGGTGGACGCCCTGAACCGGGCCAAGCCGTCGGGCGCCAAGGGCACCTACATCAAGAAGATCTCGCTCTCGTCCACCATGGGACCGGGCGTGAAGGTCGACACCGGCTCGGTGGGCGCGCCGTAAGCGCCTACCGCTCTAAGCTGTGAAGATGGAAGGCGGGGCTTCGGCCTCGCCTTTTTCTTTGCGCCGTGGATAATCCAAAATTCGCGAAGGTGGGAGTGCGGCGTGAAACGGGTCCTGGGCGTGATGGTGTTGGGGGCCGTGCTCGGCGGACTCGCCGGCTGCGGCAAGCCCAAGCCCGCGGCCAATGCTCAGGCCAATGTGATGGGACCCGGGGCGCCTCCGGGCATGACTCCGGGCGCCCCGCCGCCGGAGCTGGCCAATGGGGCAGGCCCCCCGCCGCCGCCAGACGCCCTGCCGCCGCTTGGCTCGTCTGATCTATTGCCCGCCTTCAAGGTCGCCTTCGGCCAGCCCGCGCCGGCCACGCTGGAGGTGGGCCGCGGCGATCAGCGCATGACGGTGAGCTTCGAGCCCGCCGGCTTCGTGCCCGTGGGGCCGGACGTGGTGGCCCTCATCTCCAAGGGGACCAATCGCGACACCTGCCACGCCTGCGGCGGCGCGCTCTCGATCCACTATCTGCACCGCACGCCCCAGGGGGTGGAGGTGGTGGGGGCCTGGACCGACGCCGTGCAGGGGGGCGAGTTCGGCGCTCCGCCGCGCTGGCGCACGCGGGGCGATCTATTCGAAAACGTGGCCCTGGTGGCTGAGAGCGCGGCCATGGCCCAGGGCTGCGCCGTCTCCGCTGAGGACCTGGTCGAGCTGACGCCTCAGGGGCCGATCCTGCGCGCTGAGAACATCCCCACCGGCATGAGCAACAAGGCCATGGGCCCGGCCGCGCCGCAGGACATGGGCGTGCAGGACTATCGCGGCCGCATCGTCTCCGCCGACAAGGGCAAGACCTTCACCGTGAACTATTTCGGCAGCTACACCGGCTCGGCCCAGTGGGCCCGCGCCTCGGGCCAGGACCGCTACACGCCCCCGCAGGAGCCCAAGCGGCCCTGGTGCTGAAGTAGGCTAGGCGCCCATTTAGGCGCCTTGGCTGGTGATCCAGTTATGGATCACCGAGTCCATCACCTCCAGCGGCGCGGCGCCGTTGAGCAGGCCGGCGTCGTGGAACTTGCGGATGTCGAAGCGCGCGCCCAGGCGTTGCTTGGCTTCCTCGCGCAGCTTCAGCCATTCCAGCTTGCCCAGCATGTAGCTGCAGGCCTGGCCCGGCCACACGCAATAGCGCTCGATCTCGGTGATGGTGGCCGATTCCTTGTCGCCGATGGCCTCCATCATGTAGCGAATGGCCTTCTCCCGCGACCAGCGCAGGTGGTGCATGCCAGTGTCCACCACCAGCCGCACGCCGCGGAAACAGGCGTCGTGCAGATAGCCGATGCGGCCCCAGGGATCGTTGTCGTAGAGCCCCATCTCGTCGGCCAGCTGTTCGGCGTAGAGCGCCCAGCCCTCGATATAGCCGGAATAGAAGGACAGCCGGCAGATCATCGGGATGTCGGCCTCCTGCTGCAGGCTGCCTTGCAGGTGATGGCCAGGGATGGATTCGTGATAGGTGAGGGTGGGCAAGGTCCAGCTCGGGACCTCGGCCGTGTCGCGCAGATTGATGTAGTAGGCGCCGGGCCGTGAGCCATCGAGCGCGCCTGGATTGTAATAGCCGCCCGGCGAGCCCGCCTCGATATATTGCGGCACGCGTTTGATCTCGACCTTGGCCTTGGGCAGGGTCCCGAAATACTGCGGCAGCTTGGCCTGCACCACCTTCACCTTGGCGTTCAGGTCCGAGAGAAGCTTCGCCTTGCCCTCGTCGGTGTTGGGGTAGCGGAAGCGCGGATCGTCGTACATGTGAGCCAGGCGCTCGCCCACCGTGCCCTGGGTCAGGCCCTGCGCCTTCATCAGCGCGTCCATGCGGGCGGTGAGGCTGGCTACCATGTCGAGGCCGATCTTGTGGATCTCCTCGGCATTGCGGCTGGAGGTGGTCCAGTTCACCAGCGAGGCTTGGTAATAGGCCTCGCCGTCGGGCAGGCGCCAGCAGCCGGCCTCGTGCGTGGCCTTGGCGCGCAGGGACTCGGCGAGGGCGATCTGCCGGTCGAGGGCCGGGCGGATCTTCTCTTCATAGGTCTTGGCGGCGGGCGTGGCCCAATCCCCAGCGATCTTCTTCTCACCGGTGCGGCGCAGCAGCGACTGCACCAGCACCACCTTGCCGGCCGGGGTGTCGCGCAGGGCCTTCAGCTGGGCGATGGTCTTGTCGAGCACGAAGTCGGGGCCGACGACGCCGAGGCCGGAGTCATGGCGCGCCTGCTCGCTGTCCTGGTCGATGGCCGTGGCTACCGCGTCGAGACGAGCGAGATAGGCGTCGGCGTCGGCCTTGGTCTCGATGCCGTGCTGGGAATCGAGGAAGTCCGGCAGGTCGTGATAGGCGCCCTGCAACTGGTTCAGCACATAGGGCGCGCCCGCCCCGCCGCCGGCGTAGGGGAAGCGACGCCCGGCCTCCACCTGATTGGCGAGGCCGAAGCGCACCATGTCGAAATGGATGCGGTCGGCAGCCGAAAGCCCGGCGGTTCCGAAGCCGTCGAGGGCCTTTAGCTGCGCTTCGTTGAGGGCGATGTTCTTGGCCGCGGCCGCGAGGGATCGATCGCCGAGCTGGGACTTCTGATAGGCGCGCTCGCCGGTGTCGAGGCCGAGCGAGGTGACCCCTTCGGGCGACAGGTCCAGGCCCTCCTTCACGAAGCGGTCGAACAGGGCGTTCAGCGCGGTGTGACGGTCGCCCGCCTCGGGCGCGGCGGCGAAGACCGGAGCGGGGGCGGCGAGCACGGCGGCGGCGGCCAGAAGACGACGGCGATCGATCATGGGAAGTCCTGCAAGCGTTTTGCAAGGACTAGGTCGGGTTTCCTGACCGCTCAAGTTAAGGATTGTCCATGCGGGGGGTGCGAGTTCTGGAACTTCTGCCACCGTGCTAATTTCAGAGCCGCTAGCGCGGTGGACGTTGGGGGATCGATATGGCTCAGTCGATGGAAGATGCGGATCAGATCCCGGAGGCGCTTCCGAGCGCGCCGTTTCAACTTCAGGCGTTGCTCGCACAGATCAGCGACAACAACCGGCATGACGAGATCGACTTTGGCGAGTCCGTTGGGGACGAGCGCTTCTGAATGAGCTATTGAATTGTGCCAAGGCTTTAAAGGATTGAGCTTCGAGCTCACCGGGGCGTTTTGCCCAATCGGTTTGGGCGATGTCCTATTGGAACTGTTGCATCCGGCAAATATGATGCCTGTGAAGGCGGAGAGTATATTTTATTCTTAATGTCGGTTAGTTGATTTCCAATTAGCCACCAAATTAGCGTCGCGCAGGCTGGTATTAATACGGCGGCTGCGACGGCGAACCCTTCAGCCCAGTTCAGCTTTTTTCGCAAATCATCGACGTGAGAATTGAGCAATTTGACATCGTCGATGACCCTGTCTGTTTTTGCTGACAGCGCGCTCAATTCTTTTTGGATTTCAATTAGGCTCTGGATGACGTGCGATGGCTCGTAACTCGGCGGACCGGCCGAGGGCACAATTGGTGAATCTGATGGGCTTTCGCGGCCCGAGCGACCTTTTGGACCTTGTGTGGCGGTCATGTCGGCGCCTTTGGCCAGTGCACCTTCAACCATTCCCACAAATCATTTTCGGCGCGGCCACTATATCCATTTATCGAAACCACTAGTCCCGTTCCGACATTTGGTTCGCCGCGTATGCCGACCCGATCCGCAATTTCGTTTGACGTTGCGGGGGCGTCAACAATCCAGGTGTCCGAGCGTAATTCATAGAAGGAGTCTTTGAAGCCTTCTTTGACCTTTTCTCGTACGGCGGTCGGATCGCGTTTCGCGATAACGACAAAAAGGGGCATTGGACGGCTTCCGAACGGAGGGAGCGGGCTCTTCTGGCTTCAGGTAGGAGTTATAATGATAACATGAAGCGGCTGTTTCGCCCGCCGATCATTAAAAAATGCCGTAGCCCACCTATCGTTCCCTCAGCAAGCCTAGAATCGCCAAGGACGATTTAAGGCCCAGCTTCCCCCGCCTTGCCTTTCCAGCGCGTTCCTGTATAGACGCGCCCTTCGACGCAGACTCGCCGCAAGGCGCGCCTCGTCGCCTGTCCGAGAACCGCGGGGCCTAGGCCTCAAAACTCTCACCGCGGGGAGACGGGGATGCACCAATTGGATCGGCCAACGGACGCCCCGGCGTCCGGCGACAGCCGTTCTGTGACGCCTCCTCATCGGTACAGGACTTAAGGCCGCAAGGTCGAGCGCCTTCGTGCGCGCGGCTTGGCGGCCGACGGGCGGTCGGATGGTCCGGTCGCTCGAGTTCACGTAACGGAGACCGCAATGGACCGCGCACAGAAGGCCCAGGCGATCGAAGACCTCAAGGAAGTCTTCGCTGGCGCCGGGGCTGTCGTCGTGACCCACTACATGGGTCTGACCGTTGCGGAAATGACGGACCTGCGTGGTCGCCTCCGCAAGGAAGGCGCTACGCTGCAGGTGGTGAAGAACACTCTGGCTCAGAAGGCCATGGGCGACACGCAGTCGGACGCAGCGCACGCGCTGTTCACCGGCCCGGTGGCCATCGCCTTCGCGCCGGACCCGGTCTCCGCCGCCAAGGTCGTGGTCGAGTACGCCAAGACGAACGAGAAGTTCTCGGTCATTGGCGCGATCATGGACCAGACGGTGCTGGATGCGACGGGCGTGGGCGCTTTGGCGACCCTGCCGTCCCTCGACCAGCTCCGCGCTCAGATCCTCGGCCTTCTCAATGCGCCGGCGACCAAGGTCGCGGGCGTGCTGCAGGCGCCGGCGGGTCAATTGGCGCGGGTGTTCAACGCCTACGCCACCAAGGACGCCGCCTGAGCCGGCAAGCCGACATTCCGCAACTCCTCGAACCTCACCTGATCCGAAAGAAGGACCGCCATCATGGCCGATCTCTCCAAGCTCGTTGAAGAGCTTTCCGCCCTCACCGTTCTCGAAGCCGCCGAACTCTCCAAGCTCCTGGAAGAGAAGTGGGGCGTTTCCGCCGCCGCGCCGGTGGCCGTGGCCGCCCTGCCGGCCGGCGGCGCCGCCGCCGCCGCTGAGCCGGTGGAAGAACAAACCGAATTCACCGTCGTGCTGGTCAACGGCGGCGACAAGAAGATCAACGTCATCAAGGAAGTCCGCGGCGTCCGTTCGGACCTCGGCCTGAAGGAAGCCAAGGACCTGGTGGAAGGCGCGCCGCAGAACGTCGTCGAGAACGTCTCCAAGCAGCAAGCCGAAGAAGTCAAGAAGAAGCTGGAAGAAGCCGGCGCCAAGGTCGAAATCAAGTAAGACCTTACGGCTCAACAGCTGTGATTTGCGGGCTCGGAGGGCGACCTCCGGGCCCGTTTTCGTTGTCATGCGCTGGTTCGAAAAGTGGGTTACCCTGGACCTCACGTGAGCGAGGGCGTCATGGCCAGTTTCGATCCGTTTTCTCTTTCGTCCACCGACCAGATTCAGGCGACGGCCGCCATCGTCGGCGCGGTTATGAGCGCCGCCACCGCCGGCATTGCACTGCTGGTGTTCGTGGAGGCTCGCTCGATCCGCAAAATCGAATGGTTTTCCAAATCGCTGGACAATTGGCAGGCGTTCAATCGCTTGCTGATCGACGCGGATTACGCCGATCGTTGGGCGTTGATTGCCGATGGCGCGGTGGACTGGGAAGATATAACTAGGAATGATATGTCATTTATATATAGTTTTTTGAATATTCTGATTTTTGAATTCAATGCACAGCGGCGTGGCGTGTTGGAGCGCTGGTACGCGACAGACTCTATATTTGCTAATATTCTGTATTTTAAGCACATCTGGCCCGAGTTGTACGCGCACTTGCGCCGTGACGGCTGGCCCAAGCTCTTCCTGAAGCACGCTGACGCCGCCATCCGGCGCGATGGAGCGAACTAACCCTCCGTCGTTGACAGCGCCGCGCGCACGGCCCGGCGCCAGGCCTCCAGCTTGTGCGCGCGCTCGGCGTCCTGCATCTGCGGGGTGAAGCGCCGGTCGAGACGCCAGCGGTCGGCGAACACGGCGGGCTCGGGATAGACCCCGGCGGCGAGGCCGGCGAGATAGGCGGCTCCCAGCGCCGTGGTCTCGGTGACCTCCGGCCGGTCCACCGGCGCGTTCACCAGGTCAGCCAGGCGCTGCAGGGTGAAGTCCGAGGCCGCCATGCCGCCATCGACCCGCAGCACGGTTTGGGCCGCCCCGGTCCAGTCGGCGCGGATGGCGGTGAGCAGGTCGTTGGTCTGGAAGCACACCGATTCCAGCGCCGCCCGCATCAACTCTCGCGGGCCGGTGTTGCGGGTGAGGCCAAAGAGGGCGCCACGCACCTCGGCGTTCCAATAGGGCGCCCCCAGCCCGACGAAGGCCGGCACCAGGATCACGTCCTGCGCCGGGTCGGCCAGCGCCGCCAGCGGCCCCGACTGGGACGCGCTTTCCAGCACGCCAAGCCCGTCGCGCAGCCACTGCACCGCCGCCCCGGCCACGAAGATCGAGCCCTCCAGCGCATAGGTGCGCTGGCCGGCCAGCTGATAGGCCACAGTGGTGAGGAGGCGGTTGTTCGACACCACGGGCTCGGGTCCGGTGTTCACCAGGGCGAAGCAGCCGGTGCCGTAGGTGGCCTTCATGGTGCCTGGCTGGAAACAGGCCTGGCCGATCATGGCCGCCTGCTGATCCCCCGCCACGCCGCGGATGGCAACGGCGGCCCCAAGGTGGCTCGCCTCCGCCACACCGAAGTCGCCGGCGCAGTCGCGCACCTGCGGCAACATGGCCCGCGGCACGCGGAAAAGGCTGAGCAGGCGCTCGTCCCATTCGCCGGTGCGGATGTTGTAGAGCTGGGTGCGCGAGGCGTTGGTGGCGTCGGTGGCGTGGGTCTTGCCGCCGGTGAGCTTCCAGATCAGCCAGGAATCCACCGTGCCGAAACAAAGCTCGCCGCGCTCGGCCCGCGCCCGCGCGCCCGGAACCTGGTCGAGGATCCACGCGGCCTTGGTGGCGGAGAAGTAGGGGTCCAGGAGGAGGCCGGTGCGCGCCGCCACGTCCGCCTCCTCGCCCGTCGCGCGCAGGGCCTGGCACAGGTCGGCGGTGCGGCGGTCCTGCCAGACGATGGCCCGGTGGATGGCCTCGCCGGTGGCGCGGTCCCACACCACCACCGTTTCGCGCTGATTGGTGACGCCGATGGCGGCGAGGTCGCGGGCCTCGATCCCGGCAGCCTTCAAGGCGTCGCGGCAGGCGGCGAGGGTGGTGCTCCACAGGTCTTCGGCCTCATGCTCCACCCAGCCCGAGGCCGGAAAGTGCTGGGCGAACTCGTACTGGCCGACGCCGCGCACGCTGGCGGCTTCGTCGAACACGAGGGCGCGCGAGGAGGTGGTCCCCTGGTCGAGGGCGAGGATATAGCGGGACATGCGGGGATCAGGCCTTGGCGTCGGGAAGGGCGTTGAGGATCGGGGCGAGCCAGTAGCCCAGCGCCAGCCAGTGCTCGGGCCCGTCGGGCATGAGGCCGAGGCGCACGACGACGGCGGCCTTGGCGGGAATGATGACGATCACCTGGCCGGCGTGGCCCTGGGCGGAGAAGGCGTCGGCGGGGCCCTGACCAGCCATGAGCGACCAGCGCCCGGCCGGGTCCTTCTGGGCGCTCTCCAGCCAGAAACCCGCGCCATAGTTGGGCGAGCGGGTGCGGGTGCGGGCGAACTCCACCCAGCCCTCGGGCAATAGGCGCTGGCCGTTCCAGACGCCGTCCAGGCGGTAAAGTTCGCCGAACTTGGCGAAATCCCGCGCCGAGGCGTAGACCAGCGAGCCGCCGATGAAAGTTCCCGCCGCATCGAATTCCGGCTGGGCGGTGCTCATGCCGAGGGGCTGGAACAGGGCCGCGTTCATCCAGTCGCGCATGGCGGCGCGTTTGGCGTCGGGCGTCGTCGCTTCCGGGAACAGCCGCCGCGCCAGCTCGGCGGCCGCCAGCTGGAAGGCGCCGGTGGAGTAGTTCCAGCGCGTCCCCGGCGGGATCGCCTGGGCCTTGGCCGCCACAAAGGCCGCGCCATCGAAGCGCCCCTCGCCGTACAGAAGTTTGGTGGCGTCGGAATCCACCAGGCCATAATTGGCCTCGTGCCAGTCGAGCCCGTCGGTGAGGGTGAGAAGGGCGCGCAGGCTGAGCTTCGGATCGGGATGGGCCACGGTGGCGAGCGGCGCGTCGATGTCCACCTTGTCCGCCTTCACCGCCAACCCCGCCAGGGCGTGGGTGATAGACTTGGCCATGGACCAGGAAATGTGCGGCGTCTGCGGGCCGTGGTCGGGCCCATAACGCTCGAACAGGATTTTCCCGTGCTGCTGGATGAGGAAGGCGTTGGTGGTCCCGAGCGCCGGCAGGCTCTGGGCGGCGGCCCAAGCCTTGTCCGGATCGGACGAGGAGCGCGGCGCATTCGTAGCCGGCTGCGCCTTCAGCCAGCCCGCGGCTGCGGCCGTGGCGCCTATCCCTATGGCGAATTCCCTGCGCTTCATGTCACCATGTTCCTGGCGATTAGACCAACAAGTGTAGGGGCGGACCGTGGCGAAACGCAAACCTCATTGGGCCTGGACGATTGTGGGCTTCCTCGCCGTGACGGCGGTGATCGGCGCAGCCTACGAATATCGTCAACTCGCCCCCTATGGCCGCATCGGTACGGCCTATCTGGCCAAGCAATATTGCTCCTGCCGCTTTCTGGCCGGGCGCAGCGACCAGAGCTGCCATGCCGAGTTCAAGCCGGACATTGATCGGTTCCATGTGACCGTTGAACAGACCCCCGCCAGCGGCGCACCCAGCTCGGCCAAGGTGACCGCGCGCATGCTGGTCTGGTCGGGCGAGGCGCGCTTCACCAGGGGCTTCGGCTGCAGCCTCGTTAAGTAAACGCTGTTAAATTTAGCGGGCGCCAGGGGTTGCCGCGCTGGACGGCGCCCCGTATCACGGCGTCATGACCGCTCCTGCATCGCAAAAAAGGGCGGGGCGGCCCAAGACCACCGTCGGGACGAAATCCGGCGACGCCGCGCCCATCACGCCATCCCCCGCCGCCCTGCCGACCCTGTTGTCGGTAGTGTTCCTGAACCTGTTGGGGTTTGGGATGGTGATCCCGCTATTGCCCTTCTACGCCCAGTCGTTCCATGCCGAGCCGTGGCAGGTGTCGCTGATCTTCTCGGCCCACGCCATGGGCTCGTTCATCGGCGAGCCCTATTGGGGGCGGTTGTCCGACCGTATCGGCCGGCGTCCGGTGTTGATCTCCACCCTGGCCTGCAACTGCCTGTGCTATTTTTTCATGGCCTTCGCGCCCAGTGTTTGGAGCGCCTTCTTCATCCGCTTTTTCGGCGGCATGTTCGCCGGCAACGCCTCGGTGGTGCAGGGCTATATCGCCGATGTCACCCCGCCGGACGAACGCGCGGGCAAGCTGTCGCGCATCGGCTTCGCCTTCAATATCGGCTTCATCGTCGGCCCCACCCTGAGCGGGCTCCTGGCCAATCCGGCGGCGGGGCCGGAGGGCTTTCGTCTGCCCTTCCTGGTGGCCTCGGCCCTCGGCGGCGGCGCAGCGCTCGGCGTCTTCTTGCTGGTGAAAGAAAGTCGGGCGCGCAATGTGACCATGCACCGCCAGCCGAGCCGCTGGGCCATGTTCGGCAAGGCCACCCGCCATTCGGTGGTGGGGCCATTGCTGCTTCTCACCCTCGTGGCCGGCTGCGCCTTCAACGGCATCGAGTCCACCTTCGGCTTCTGGGGCGAGCATCGCTTCAGCTGGGGACCGCGTGAGACCGGCCTCGTGTTCGGCCTGGTGGGGGTGACCAACGCCCTCGCCCAGTGGTTCTGCACCGGGCCCCTGTCGCGCCGCTTTGGCGAGGCGCGCATGCTGGCCGCCGGCATGGCTCTGACGGTGGCGGCGACGCTGATGGTTCCCTTCGCCTGGAATCTGCCGAGCGCGGCTCTCTTCATGTCGCTCATGGCCTTTGGCCAGTCGGTGGCCTTCCCCAATGTCTCAGCCCTGATCTCGCGGGTGTCCGACCCGGACCGACAGGGCCAGGCCCTGGGGCTCAACAACGCCACCAACGCCTTCGCGAGGTTCTTAGGCCCCCTGTCGGCCGGCCTCGCCTTCAAACAGGTGTCCGTGGCCGCGCCCTTCATCGGCGGAGCGGTCCTGGTGGCGCCGGCCATCTTCCTCGCCCTCGCCGCCGGCCGCGCCGCGCCCAAGGCCCCCATCCTCGGCGCCGAGCCGGGGGAGGGGGACGCCGCCCGCCCGCCGGGGATTGTTTAGGGGACGGTCAGGCCGCAGCCGGAGCCAGGTGGATCACCGGCAGCGCATCGGCCGCGCCGGGCGGCCGAAGGGTGATCTCCACCTCGCAGCCGAGCCTGGTCAGCATTTTCAGTAACCGATCGGTCGACACCTCGCGCACGTGGCCGCGCATGAGGCGAGACACGTCCGGCTGACTAAGGCCGATGATCTTGCCGGCTTCAGTTTGGCTCAGCTTTCGCGCCCGGATAATCTCGGTCATGCGAAGCACGAGCTCGGCCTTGAGCTTGTGGGTGTCAGGGTCGGGAAAGCCGAGGTCGGCGAACACATTGTCGCTGCCGCGCTCTATTGTTTTACTGCTCATGAGCCCTGACCCTTACGCTTAGTGTGGTGGTCGTCCTGCGCCGCCTTCAGCCGTCGCCTGATCAAGTCGAGATCAGCCTTCGGCGTCGCGACGCCGGATTTGGATTTCTTCTGAAACGCATGCAACACATAGACCGCGCTCGCGAAACGCACGGTGTAGACGCAGCGATACGTGTCGCCTTGGTGATCTTCGATCAGCTCCACGACGCCAGCGTCGCCGAAACCTTTCATCACTTTGGCGCCGTCGTGTTTCCCGCCTCGCTGGGCCACATAAAGGCCAAAGCCCATTTCGCTCTGCACCTCCTCCGGAAACCTGAGGAAGTCCTTCTTGCTCGATGCGACCCATTCGACAGGAACAGTCGTTTCAGCCATGCTTAAATATGGTGGGATCGCCATATTGATGCAAGCTGATATCATCGGTGAATCTGAAAGGCGGTTCAGGCGCTTTTCTTGTGCGGCCCTTGCTCCAGCGCCTTTCGCGCGGCGCTCGCCGGTATTTGAAAGCGATCCGCCATCATTGCGACCAACTCGTCCAGCCGGGGCCGCCAATAGGCCTCGTAGTCCAGGATGGTGAGTCCCACGAGGCTGTGGTCGGCGTCGAGGTAGCGCCAGACCAGACCCGGCCCGTCTTCTTCCCCATAGGCGGGGCCGTAGCGGGGAGTCATGACGTAGAGCACATCGGCACCCTCGTCGTAGCGAAGGTGCAGCGAGTCAGGGTTCATCATCCGCCTCCTTCTTCTTGTACAGCAAGGGCCCGGAGGCCTTGGTGCGATAGACGGCGCTGGTCATGCGCGCGGACGCGCCCTCCACCAGTTTCACCACCATCACCAGCGGCCTACCCTCTCGCGTATTCTCATCGCTGACAAATAAATATCCCCGCTTGGGGTCGGTGGCGCTGGCATGAACAGCTGTGGGATTCTCGATCGTCGCCATCACCGCAGCTTCGAAATAGGGACGCAGGTGCGGCGGTTCGCCGTGGTCCTCCAGCACATGAGCCCAGGTGGACTCGTAGATTCGCACCTCCGCGACGGCTGCAATCGCGAAGGTCGCCACGACCTTGAAGGGATCGGGCGTGCTGCTCACAGGGCCAAGGGAATTTGCATCGCGGGAGCCCATCTTGCACGTAAAGGGGCAAAATGCATATGATAATACAACCATGCAAGGATCGCGCATCTGCAAATTGATTGCGGACTTTGAACTCAAGCGAAATCCGACGCGCTGAGCCACATCGACCCGGCGCCCTGCGCCTAACGCCCCTCTTTTGGCCCTGGACCGAGGCCCTGCGACTGGTTTATGACCACGGCCTCTTGCCCCTGTGGTGGAATTGGTAGACGCGCCGGACTCAAAATCCGGTACCGCAAGGTGTGTCGGTTCGAGTCCGACCGGGGGCACCATCTCCCCATTTCCAGATAAGTTGAGCGCCGCAATCAAGGTCGCGGCGAAATCGGTTGCAATTGCGTGCTAGTATCGACGCTCCACGCCTGATGACGGAGCCGGCCATGCCGCAACCCATTCCCTATCTCGCCTTCAACGGCGAGTGCGCCGCGGCCATGGCCTTCTATCAAAAGGTGCTGGGCGGCGAGTTGTTCGTCATGACCGGCGGGGAGTCGCCCATGGCCGATCAGATTCCGCCGGAGCATCAGCATCGGGTCATTCACGCCCGCCTCACCCTGGACGACGGCATGCTGATCTACGGCGGCGACAGCCCGGCGAGCATGCCCTATCAGGGCATGCACGGGGTCTCGCTCTCGCTCAACTACGACACGGTGGCCGAGGCGGAACAGGTGTTCAACGCCCTCTCGGAAGGCGGCAAGGTGAGCATGGCCTTCGGCGACACCTTCTGGGCCAAGAAGTTCGGCATGGTCACCGATCGCTTCGGCTGCCACTGGATGGTCAATGGCGAACTGCACGACATGTCGGCGCAAGGCTGATTAGGCGGGCTAATCCCGCACTTGCAGACGCGCCCGCTCGGGCGTCACCGCGGCGCCGTCCGGCCGAACGAAGCTCACCGCCAGGGGGGCGCCGTCCAAGGCGTCCACCACGCTCACCCGGGCAGAGGCGTCGCGCAAGTGCGCGTCGCCATAGGCCATCAAGGCCATCAGGGACAAACCAAGCCCGCGCCCCTTGGCGGTGAGGCGATACTCATGACGCGTGCGACCGCCTGGGTCTTGGTACGGGGCGCGCTGCATCAACCCGTGCTCCACCAGCCGTCCCAGGCGCTGGCTCAGCATGGCGCGCGGGGCCTGCAGGTCCCGCTGAAGATCGTCAAATCGCGTCACGCCGTAGAACGCCTCGCGCAGAATCAGCAGCACCCACCGGTCTCCGAGCAAGTCGGCGGCGTGGGCGAGGCCGCATTGGTCTTGGGGCACGGGGGCGGCGACAACGCGGGGCGGGGCAGGGGCAGGGTTTGACATTTGAACCCAAATAGGCGATCCGTAGCTAAATTCAAAATCGGAACGTAGATGTGAGCCCGCTCATCCTTCTCTTGATCGCCAAAGTCGCCGTTACCGGAGCGCTGGTGGCGCTGCCGCTCCTGCTCGCGCCGTCCCGTCGGCTCGCATCTCCTGATCCTGGACCCGGCGGGGTGGTGGTCTATCGCCTGTACGGCGTGGCCATCCTTGCGCTGCTGGTGGTCTATGGCTCGGGCTTGATGGAGGCGATGCAGGGCCGTTTCCCCTGGGGCGTGGCGGCTGCGGGCTTCGTATCCAATGCTGGCGCTACGGCCGTGCTGTTATTCACTGGCGCGTGGCGCAGTCGGCCGCGCATGACGCTGTTCTTCGCCGCCGTGGCGCTGGGCTTGTTGGCGGCCGCGGCGTTCCCGGAAGCAGCGCTGCATCGGTTGGTTTAGTCGATGGCGGGGGCTTGTCACGGCGGCGGATCGGGTCTTGAAGGAGGGGCATGACCCTCGCCGAACCCACCCTCGCCGCCGCTGATCCTGTCGACTGGGACGATCGCTTTTCCGACTACGGCGCCCGCGCCTCCGCCTCGGAAATCCGCGAGCTCCTGAAGCTCCTGGTGCAGCCGGACATCATCTCCTTCGCCGGCGGCATTCCCGACCCGGCCCTCTTCCCGCGCGAGCTGGTGGCCGCTGCCCACGCCAAGGTGCTGGGCGATGCGGCCCTGTCGCGCGAGGCGCTGCAATATTCGGTGAGCGAGGGCTATGCGCCCCTGCGCGAACAGCTGGCCGCGCCTTGGCGGGCCAAGGGCGCCCTTCTCGACATCGACAACATCCTGATCACCAACGGCTCGCAGCAGGCGCTCGACCTGATCAGCCGGCTGTTCCTCAATCCCGGCGACCGGCTGCTCAGCGCCCGGCCCACCTACCTCGGCGCCCTGCAGGCCTTCAACGCGGGAGCGCCGGAGCATGGCGATCTGGCCGAGCTGATCACGGGCGGGTCCAAGGCCAAGCTCGCTTACGTCATGCCCGACTTCGCCAATCCCAGCGGCGAGACCCTGCCGCAGCAGGAGCGCCAGGCCATCCTCGCCGCGGCGGACCGCGCGGGCGTGGCTCTGGTGGAGGATGCGGCCTATGTGGAGCTGGCCTTCGATGGGGCGACCCCGCCCTCGCTCTTAGAGCTGGAGGCCAGGGCCAAGGGCTCGGTGGACGCCGGGCGGGTGATCTATTGCGGCACCTTCTCCAAGACCGTGGTGCCGGGTCTGCGCCTCGGCTGGGTGATTGCGCCCAAGCCGGTGATCCGCAAGCTGGTTCTGATGAAACAGGCCGCCGATCTGCACACCAGCTCCCTGTCGCAGATGGCGCTCAGCGAAGTGCTGGCCAACCTCACGCCCGAGCACATGAACACCCTGCGCGCCGCCTATGGCGAGCGTTGCCGGGCCATGCTGGACGCCCTCTCGCGGCACATGCCGGCAGGCGTCGCCTGGACCAAGCCCAAGGGCGGCATGTTCGTGTGGCTCGACCTGCCGCAAGGTCTCGACGGCGCCAAGCTCTTGGAGCGGGCCATCAAGGAAGAGCGGGTGGCCTTCGTCCCCGGCGCGGCCTTCTTCGCCACCGGGGTGCGGCGCAACAGCCTCCGCCTCTCCTTCTCGCTCAATCCCCCCGAGGTGGTGGAGGAGGGGATCGCCCGCCTCGGCCGCCTCCTGAAATCAGCCTGACGTCTCAGCGGGGGTCGCCGGGGGCGTAGTCCGCCCGGATGTGGCCCTTCAGCTGATCCTCGGTGAAGTAGACGGGCTTGGTCTTCATGGCCACGAACATGGGCGTCTGGTCGGCGTAGTGCGGCGACCTGGCGTCCAGCGTGGCCGAGCCGAACTGGTGGATGCTCTCCGACGAGAGCTTGCCCGCCTTGTCCCAGGCGACGAACATGATCAGCGTGTCGCCGGCGTCGGCAGTGAGGGTGCCGTCCTTCTGCGGCTGGCCATAGACGGCGCGGAAAGTGTCGGGACCGCCATCGATCGGAAGATCGACATTGCCCCGGCGGATGCGGTTCACCTGGCCCCAGCTGGGGTCGAGCCGGCCGAAATGGGTCTTCAAGGTCGTGATCGCCGCGCGCAGGGTCGCTTCCACGGTGAGCGGCGCGGCGCCTGGCTTCTTCGAGCGCACATAGGGCTCGGCGGCCAGGATGGCGATGGCGGCGGCGCGGTTGTCCACATTGGCGCGGAAGTCCCAGGTCTTCAGCAGGGCTTGGGCGGCCAGGAGGTCGGCATCGCCACGGGCGTCGAGGGCCAGGGCCTCGTGCACATAGTCGGCCATGTCGGACTTCGGGCTATAGGCGATGTCGAACTTGTAGCGGCGGAAGGCCTCGGCTGAGATGCGCGGATCGGCGGCGAAGGTCTCCAGCGCCCGCCAGGCGCGGTTGGTCATGTCGCTCTGGATGGCCATGGAGGCGGGATAGTTTTCCGGCTTCAGCCCGTCGCCCACCGCTAGCGGCGTGAAGGGCGTGTTGTTGGAGTTGAACACGAGGCCTGACCTCGGCCGCCAGATCTGCGGAACCTTGTCGAAGGGCAGATAGCCGTTCCAGATCAGGTCGGAGCGGTCGCCGGGCATCTCGGCCTTCCAATCCACACCCTGACGGCGGTTGGGGAACTGGCCGTTATAGACATAGCCGATGGTCCCGCTCTCGTCGGCATAGATGTAGTTGATGGAGGGCAGGGCGTTCAGGGCCATGGCTGATCGCCAGGCGTCGCTGTTTTCCGCCTTGTCCAGGCGGTAATATTGCAGGGCCTGGCGATATTCGCCCATGCCGGCGTAGCGGATGGCGAAGACGCCATGGTCGGTCTCCAGCACCGGGCCGTGGGCGCTGCGCAGCACCGGCTTGTGGACGGTCCAATAGAATGGCCCCCACAGGTGCACCCGAATCGCGGCGTCGGTGCGCTGGAAATCCCGCCAGGCGCCGTCGAGCCGGTACTGATTCTTGTTCGCCGGGTTGAGGGTCAGGCGATAGACGTCGGCGAGGCGCGGCTTGTTCACCGTATTGGCCCAGCCGAGATGGGCGTTATGCCCGTGCAGCATGAAGGGCGCGCCGGGAAAGAAGCCGCCGGCCACGTGCCAGCCCTCATCGCTCTCCACCACCGCCTCGTACCAGGCCACCGGTCCGGTATAGGGTTGGTGCGAGTTCACCAGCAGCCGGGTGGCGCCGTCGGCGCTGCGGGCGGGAGCGACAGCCACGCCGTTGGAGCCGATGGGCAGGCCGGCCTTGGCGGTCTTGGGCTTGACGATGGCGCTAAGGGTCTCGTCGAGGCCGTAGAAGAACGGCGTCTTGAACATGAAGCCGGCGATGATGTCCTTGCCCGTCACCGGCAGGAGGTCAGGCGCGGCCAGATTCGGGTGGCGCGCGACGTAATAGTTCACCCCGTCGGCATAGGCCTCCACCACCTGGCGCAGGTCCGCCGGCAGCTCGGTGTAGTGGGCGTTCAGCGTGGGCCAGATGTCGAACAGATTGACGAGGTAGTCGGTGACGGCGGCCTTGGGGCCGTCTTCGGCGGCGAGCTGGCCGCGGGTGGCGAGAATCACCTGCTGGAAGGTGGCGAAGTCGTCCTCGGCGTGGGCGTAGGCAAGGCCGAAGGCGGCGTCGGCGTCAGTGCGACCCCTGATGTGCGGCACGCCGAACTCGTCGCGGCGGATGCGCACCTGATGCTGGGCGGCGCGGTCGAGGAAGGTCGAGGGGGCGACCGGGGCGGGGCGGCTGATTCGGTCGAGGGCGATGAGGCCGCCGGCGGCGAGAACCACCACCAGCAAGAGGGCCAGGCCCCCGCGTATGATTAACCGCATGCGCATTTCCCCCGTATGTTTTGTGGAGGGAGCTTACGGAATTAACGCTGTGGGGCAAATCGGGTCGGCGCGGCTCAAATCGCAAAAGGCCAGCGCGCAAAAGAAAAGAGCCGCCCCAGAGGAGCGGCTCTCAACACCATAAGATCCGAAGATCTTACTTCTTTTCGGTGGTGTTGTTGGCGGCCGGAGCGGTCGCGTTGGTGGTGTTGGCGGTGGCGTTGGCCGCCGCGTTGTCGGTGGTGTTGTTGGCGGCCGGAGCGGCAGCGGCGTTGTTGTCGGTGGCGTTGGCGGTGTTGTTGTCAGCAGCCTTCTTGCCGCAGGCGGCGACGGACAGAGCGGCGATGGCGGCGGTGGCGACGAGCACCTTGCGCAGGGTGGTGGAGGTCATGAGAAGAGTCCCTTTGGAGATTGGCGTCGCTTTAGATCGCGAGCTCCCGCTCCATACACCGTTCTGTGATGATACGCCATCCTCTCCTGCATCACGCTTGCTGGTCGTAAGGGTGCGGCGGATTGACGCACCTCGATCACGAATCGGACAACTCTGGAAAAGGTTAAAATTTACAATAACTTATTTGGTGAGGTTTCAGGGCTGAGGCGACGCCGCCTGAGCGCCGCTGCGCGGGGACCGTCTCGCGCGGCGCCAATTCACCCAGGCGCCGCCGAGAATCGTCGCCACCACGGCGAGGCTGATGGGGTTGGTGATCAGGGCGTCTAAGGCGCTGGGCTGGCGTCCGGCGCTCAAGGTGACGGCGTTGAGGGTCAGTTCGGCGGACTGGAGCAGCATGGCCACCCCCAGCCAGATGTTGCTGTAGCGCAGGGCCAGGACGAGAAAGCCAGTGGCGAGGGAGAAGTCGACGGCCAGGAAGGCGACGGCGGGGCGCGCAGTCACCGTGACGATTTGCGCGGCGATGACGGCCAAGGCGGCGCTGGAATTGAGCGTCGCCCCCCATCTCTCCGCCGCACCGCCAATGCGCCAGGCTATAATAGGCGTGGCGGCGATTATCAAAAGCGCTTCCGCCGGCACGGCAGCCGCGTACCAAAAGGCGCTCAAGGGTCGATCCTCCGTATCCCAGAGAACCGACCCTAAAGCTTTTAGGTAAAATATATGGAACTGCGCGTGGCTCAGCTCACCGAGCGCAGAGTCGCGACGTCGTCTTCCTCAACGCCCGCCTTCGGAACAACGCCGGCCATGCGGGTGCGCACGCCGAGGCGCAGACGCACCTCGTCGAGAGCGCTGTGCGCCTCGACCACCGAGGTGCGGGCGTCGGCCAGAGCCGCCACCGCCGCGGTGAGCTTTTGCATGGCCGCGTCGCCCATGGGCGCGGCGAGGCCGAGCTCTTGCCGGGCCTTGATCATTTCGCCGATCAGCTGGCTCGCGTCCGCGATCGCTTGATCGATTGAGCTTTCCGTCGTGTAGAGCTTGCCCACGACGCCCTTAACCACCGTCACCTTATCCATGTCGCGCCTCTAAAAAGGACCTAACCAGGAGTGGTGACGTTAACTAATTATTAACGCTCGCGCTAGGCGTGCTGTTCCATTTATTTTCGTCACATTCCGTGCCGCTAAATCGTCGCCCCCCTAAGAAAACGTTAGGCTTGCTGCGCTAGTATCTCAGGAAAATAATCGCGGCCAAGTGGTGGCTGCGACGGGCGAAAGAATGAATCTCAGCGGGCGAGCCATAATCAAGCGACTTAAGGTCGACGCCCCGAATGGCGGCGCGCCACGGACGAGGGCCTCCTTGCAGGGGCGCATCGCTGCGGCGGCGCTCGGCACCGCCGTGGCCGTCATGATTCTGGCTTCGGCGGTGTTCGTGCTGGAGCGATTCGAGGAAGACGCCGGCCGCGAGGTCGTCGCCCAGACCGCCCTGACCCGCACCCTCGTGCGGATGATCTCGCCCTCCGGAGATCTGTCGGCTTTGGCCGATACACCCCAGGTGCGAGCGGCTAGACTGTACGACCGCAAGGGACGATTGCGCGCCCGCTACGTAGCGCCGGGCGATCCCGCGAACGCGGTGCGCACCACGCGCGCGGCGGCGCCCGGCGGCGGCGCGCTGGAGATCGACGAGACGCCCCTGCGGGTGGAGGTGATCGCCGCCCAGTACCTGGCCATGATCGGCGCGCTGTTCTTCGCCGCCACCGGCGTCGCCCTGTTCCTGGGGCGTTGGCTGGCTAGGCGGGTGGCCGCGCCGATCCAGAGCCTGTCGGCGGCCATGGGGCTGGTGGCCCAGAACGCAGACTTCAGCCTGCGCGTGCCGGTCGCCGTCGATGACGAGCTCGGCCGGCTGATCGACAGCTTCAACCACCTGCTCGCCGAGCTGCAGGTGAAGCGGCGCGAGCTCGATCTGACCATGAGCGAACTGGTGGAGGCCAAGGACGCCGCCGAGGCCGCCAATCGCCTGAAGACCCAGTTCCTGGCCAATATGAGCCATGAGATTCGCACGCCGCTGAATGGCGTGCTGGCCATGACCCAGCTCATGCGGGCCGAAGCCGCCGATCCGACGCAGCTCGAGCGCCTGGGCGTTGTGCAGCAGTCGGGCGAGGCCTTGCTGGCCATCCTCAATGACATTCTCGACGTGGCGAAGATCGAGTCCGGCTTCGTCACCATCGAGCGGGCGCCGTTCGAGTTGCGCGCTCTGGTATGCGCCGCCGCTGCGCCCTTCGCCGAGATGGCGGCGGCCAAGGGGATCGATTTCGTGTGCGAGGTCGCCGACGTGGCGCCGCAATGGGTGAGCGGCGATCAGGGCAAACTGCGTCAAGTGCTGGGCAATCTCGCCTCCAACGCCGTGAAGTTCACTGACGAGGGCTATATCCGACTGAACGTGGCGGCCTCGCCTGAAGGTCCCGATCGCCTGCGCATCGAGGTGTCGGACACCGGCATCGGCGTCGACCCGGATAAGCTTGATCTGTTGTTCCGCAAGTTCAGCCAGGTGGACTCCTCCAACACTCGACGCTTCGGCGGGGCGGGGCTCGGTCTCGCCATCTGCAAGGAGCTGGTGGAGCTCATGGGGGGACGTATCTGGATGGAGAGCGCGCCTGGGGCCGGCGCGCGGGTGATGATCGACCTGCCGGCGGCGGCTGCGGAGGCGCCAGCCGATGCTGCGCCGTCAAGGCCCGCCGAACCGGTCCTGGCTGCTGCCGACGCTGCGACCGATCAGAGTCAGGACGGACAGGCGCTGCGGGTGTTGGCGGCCGAGGACAATCTCACCAATCAGCTGGTGCTGAGAGCGGTTTTGGAGAGCCTGCTGGTGGACCTCACCCTGGTGGGCGATGGCCGCGCGGCGGTGGAGGCGTTGGACCAGGACCGTTTCGACCTCGTGCTGATGGACATTCAGATGCCGGAGATGGACGGGGTGGCCGCTACGCGGGAGATCCGTCGCCGCGAGACGCTGGCTGGGCGTGCGCGTACGCCGATTGTCGCGGTCTCGGCCAACGCCATGCCGTTCCAAGTGGAGGAATATCTCGCCGCCGGCATGGACGCGCATCTGGCCAAACCCATCGACGTGGCGCGGCTCTATGCCCTGTTGAGCGGCAGTCTGGGCGGCGATCAGCTGCAAGGCGAGCGTATCGACGCCGCTTAGCAGCTGCGGGCCCTCGCACGCGCTGATAAATCTCCTGTAGAAAAAGAGGCTTCCGCGCTGCGCGCCCGCGCGCTTCATTACATAATTGAGACGGAGCTTCATCCGTCGGGATCAAGAGGGCGATGTGACCCAATCAGCCTTTGTGGCCGAACAGGCCTATGCGGCGGCCGCCGCGGCGTTCCAGGCGGGGCGCTTGGACGAGGCCGAGGCGCGCCTGGCCCCTTTCTTACGTTCGGATTATCCCGACGCGCGCCTGCATGGATTGGCGGGGTTTGTGCGGCGGCGCACTGGGGACGCGGCGGGTTGCGAGGTCGCGCTGAAGCGCGCTCGAGACCTGGCGCCCAGCGAGATCGTCTATCCCCTGGCGCTGGCGGACCTCTACCGGGTGATGGGACGTCATGCGGAAGCGGAGGCGGCCTATCTCGACGTCTTGCGGCGAGACTCGCGCCACCGCGCCGCCCTTGTGGGCTTGACCCAGGTGGCCACGACGCCCGAGCGCTTGGCGGAAGCGGTGAAGACCATGGCGGCGTTGGTGGCTGGGGGCGATCGCGATCACGCGCTGCTCGTAGGGCTCGCCGCGGCCTATGAGGCCATGCGCCGTCCAGAGGATGCGTTGAACACCTATCGGCTGGCGGCCGACGCGCATCCCCGCAGCGGCGTGGCTCAGCACAATCTGGCCGCCGCCTACGCCGAAACGCTGGAGTTCGCAGCCTCCCTCGCCGCGGCGGATGCGGCCATGCGGCTTGGGCAAAACGGTCAGGCCACCTGGCTGGTGAAGGCGCGGGCGTTGCAGGGGCTCAATCGGCTGGACGAGGCCGAGGCCGCATTCTGCGAGGCCTTGGCGCGCGGTCCTGGCTCCACCGGCATCTATCGTGACCTGACCCAGCTGGTATGGATGCGCACCGGGTCGGTGGCGGAGGCCGGCGATTTTCTGCGCCACCGCCTGGCGGTGGATCGCGATGATGCAGACGCGGCGGCGACCCTGGCCAAGCTGCATCAGATGGCGGGCGACCTGCCGGGCGCTCAGGCGACGCTGAAGGAGGCCATGGCCGCGGCGTCGCGGCCCAACGCCCTCCTGCACATGCTCGCCAGCGATGTGGCCCTGTCCTTGGGCGACGCTCCGGCGGCCCAAGTGGAGGCCGAGGCGGCGCTGACACTTGAGCCAGAGAATCTTATGGCCCAGGTGCGCATCGCGGACGCCGAGCTCGCTCAAGGTCGAACTGAGCGCGCCATCGCCCTGATGGAGCGGGTGCTGGTGGACGACCCCGACAATGTCACAGCGCTCGCGCGCCTCGCTAGCGCCTGGCGGATGTCCGGCGATCCCCGCTATGGCGAGCTTTACGACTATCAGAACTATGTGAAGCCCTATCGGGTGGATACGCCCAAGGGCTGGCCTGACTTAGAGGCCTATCTGGTGGACTTGCGGGCCGCCTTGACCGAGCTGCACGGCTTCCAGACCCACCCGTTCGATCAGTCGCTGCGCCATGGCAGCCAGACCTCGCAGAACCTGGAGCGCGAAAGTCATCCGGCCATCAAGGCCTTCTTCCAGGCCATCGACGGCCCCATCCGCCGGCATATGGAATATCTCCGCCAATTCCCTCAGGGGCTCGGTCGCCGTTACACCGGAAACTATGTGTTGAACGGCTGTTGGTCGGTGTTTCTACGCCCCACCGGCTATCACCTGGACCACATCCACCCCATGGGGTGGCTGTCCTCGGCCTTCTACGTCGAGACGCCCGAAGCGCTGTCAGACGACCCCCACGCCGGCTGGATCAAGTTCGGCGAGCCGGGCCAGCCCACTTCGCCGCCGCTGAAGGCCGAGCACTTCGTCAAGCCGGAGGCGGGTACGCTGGTGTTGTTTCCCAGCCATATGTGGCACGGCACCGTGCCCTTCACCTCTAACGAGCGGCGCATCACCATCGCCTTCGACATCGCCCCGGCGCCTTTGGTGCGTGAGGTGCGCTGACGCCAGTCCCAACGGCGCCACGCCACATCTCGGATCACGAGAATCGTGACCGAACAAGGCGTCGCCGCGGGATCGGTTGGGTGCGACCGTCGCCCCAGGCTTGTGGCGATATGCTGTGTCGCTAGCGCCACATTTTGGGCTTAACTTGCTGCGCCCCCGGGGACGATCTTGCCGCATTTTTGGCGCTATTGGCCTCAATCCGGACCGCTAAGGCGCGACCTTCCGGCAGGGGGCGGTGTCGGCCGGCGGCGCATGAAATTCGACGCAATCATCCGCGTGTTGGTCATCTATCTATTTGAAATCACATGATAAATCGTCGATCCGCTGATAACTCTATCTTCGGCCCGAGCGTCCCGGTTGTAGAATTCCATTCCCCAATATCCAGAGAAATGCGGATGTTTGTAGGATCGAACCGTTCGAGAGCGACCAAAAAAACCAATGAAATTATGGTCGATTGTGCGCTTACGCCGCCACCTTCCGGGCAAAATGTCTCTTGCAAATTTTGACTGTGACGCGACAACTTAACGACAGAAGCACCGGCGCATGCCGCCAAGGTGCACCACCCTCGTAAGGATGGCGGCGAAGAAGGGCCTTCGACGCGTGAGGGAAATTGAAGGGGACTGACTTTATGAAGATCGGCACTCGGCAGCGCTTGCTCGCCTCAACTCTTATCCTGGGAGCGGCTGCGCTAGCGGTCCCCAGCATGGCTTTGGCTGACGACGCGCCCCAGACCATCGTGGTGACGGGCACGCGCATCGCGCAACCGAACCTGACCTCCAACAGCCCGCTGCTCACCGTCGGCCAACAGGACGTGAAGCTGGCCGGCGTCACCACCATTGAAAACCTGACCAACTCGCTGCCGCAGGTCTATGGCGGCCAGAACCTCGGTCAGTCGATCAACTCCACCGGCACCGCCACCATCGACCTGCGCGGCCTCGGCCCGCAGCGCACGTTGGTGCTGATCAACGGCCGCCGCCTGCAACCCGGCGACCCGACCAACGCGGTGGCCGACCTGAACACCATCCCGGCCTCCATGGTCGAGCGGGTGGACGTGATGACCGGCGGCGCCTCGGCCGTGTACGGCGCCGACGCGGTGTCCGGCGTGGTCAACTTCATCATGCAGAAGAACTTCCAGGGCGTTCAGTTCGACGCTCAGTACAGCTTCAACAACCACCATCAGACCGACAGCACGGTCTCGGCGCTGCTGCAGAAGAAGAACTACGCTGTGCCGAGCGACGCCAACGACGGCCAGCAATACACCGCCTCGATGAAAATCGGCGGCAACTTCGACGGCGGCAAGGGCAATATCACCGCCTACGCCACCTACTTCAACTCGCAGCCGGTGACCCAGTCCAAGCGCGACTACTCGGCTTGCGGTCTCGCTTCCACGTCCACCACCTACGACAGCTACTACTGCGCGGGTTCGTCCAACGGCGCCTACGGCAAGTTCAAGTCTTTGTTCTATCCGGGCGGTCCGATTCCGGCGAACACGAAAAAGTTCGCCGACAATCCGAACGGCACCAAGACCTTCGTGCCCAGCACCGGCGCCTTCGCCTATAACTTCAACACGCTGAGCTACCTGCAGCGGGAAGACGACCGCTACACCGCGGGCTACTTCGCCCATTATGAGATCGATCCGAAGATCGAGCTCTATTCGGAATTCATGTTCGCGTCCGACCGTTCGCTGGCCCAGTACGCGCCGAGCGGCCTGTTCGCGGGTTCGGGCGCCACGGTCAGCCAGAGCTACTTCAACATCAACTGTAACAACCCGCTGATGTCCGCGGCGCAACAGACCGCGTTGTGCGGCGCTGGTGCTGGCACGTCCGCGCTGGCCCATGTTCAGGCGGGCTATCGCTTCACCTCGGTGCCGCGGACCGACGACTACATGCACACGGCCTACCGCATCAATGCGGGGCTGCGCGGCGATCTCGACTCCGTGTGGCACTATGACGGCTATGTGCAGTTCGGCCGCACCTTCTTCCAGGACACCCAAGGCGGCTACACCTCGCTGGCTAAGATCCAGAACGCCTTGCTGGTGGATCCTGTCACGGGCCAGTGTATGTCCGGCGGCTCGTGCGTGCCGCTGGATATCTTCGCCGCCCTCGGCAAGAACATCAGCCAGGCCGCCTACAACTACCTGCTGACCCCGGGCCTCAAGAACGGCGACACCACCGAACAGGTGGCGAGCATCGCCCTCAACGGCGATCTGACCCATTATCATGTGGTCAGCCCGTGGGCGAAGGAAGGCATGGCCGTGGCGTTCGGCGGCGAATATCGCCGGGAATCGCTCAACTATCGCGTGGACAACGAATACTCCCTCGGCGACCTGTCGGGCGGCAGCCAGTCCAAGGCCAACTCGGGCAGCTTCGACGTCTATGAACTGTTCGGTGAAGCGCGTATGCCGTTGATCGAAGATCAACCGTGGATCAAGTCCTTGGACGTGGCCACTGGCTATCGCTTCTCGGCCTATAACACGGGCGCCGGCATCAATACCGACACCTACAAGGCTGAAGCCAACTATGCGCCGGTGGATGATCTGCGCCTGCGCTATAGCTACAACCACGCGGTGCGCTCGCCGAACATCAACGAACTGTTCTCGGCCCAGGTGCAGAACCTGTGGAACGGCAGCGATCCTTGCGCCGGCTCTAGTCCGTCGAAGCCGCTTGCGGCTTGCCAGCTTAGCGGCGTGACGGCGGCCCAGTATGGCTCCATCGACCAGTGTCCGGCGTCTCAGTGCGGATCGCTTTCGGGCGGCAATCCGTACCTGGCTCCGGAAGTGGCCGACACCTACACCTATGGGTTCGTGGCCCAACCGCGGTTCATCCCGGGCCTCAACTTCTCGGTGGACTATTTCAACATCCGCATCCGCAACGTTATCGCGGGCGGACTTGGCGGTCCGTCCCAGACCTTGTCGCAATGCTTGGCCACCGGATCGTCGACCTTCTGTAGCGCCGTCCACCGCGACCCCGCCACCGGCGACCTGTTCGGCTCGGGCTATGTGGATGCGCGTAACGTGAACACCGGCTTCCTGCAGACCAAGGGTATCGACGTCAACGCCCACTACCGCACCACCCTTGCCAAGTGGGGCCTGCCGGATTGGGGTTCGCTGTCCTTCGCTCTCTACGGCACCGTCACGAATCACTATGTGACCCAGCCGATCACCGGTTTTGGCACCTATGATTGCGTGGGCCTCTATGGTGTGAAGTGCGGCACCCCGACCCCGAAGTGGCGTCATAAGTTCCAGGCCTCCTGGAACACCCCGTGGAGTGTCAACGCCACCCTCAGCTGGCGCTATATTGCTGGCACCAAGATTGACGTGAACAACCCGAACCCGTTCCTCAACGGCGGCTTCAACGATGTCATTGACGCCAAAATTCCGGACGTCAGCTACTTCGATCTCTCGCTTCAGTGGAAGGTGAAGACGGGCCTGGTGCTGCGCGGCGGTATCAACAACTTGTTCGACAAGGATCCGCCCCGCGGCGACTCCACCAACACCGGCGCCTTCGGCGGCGGCAATGGCAACACGTTCCCGCAGACGTACGACACCCTCGGCCGGAACATCTTCGTGGGCCTGACCGCCGACTTCTAAGCGGCGTTCTGATCCAACAGCTTGGCGGCGGGAGACCTCGGTCTCCCGCCGTTTTATTTTGCGCCAGGGTGAGCTCGGGCAGGGCGCGCGCGTGAAAACGCCGCCCCGGCGGGCCGGCGCGGCGTCAAACCAAAGTAGGCGGGTAGGGGGCCTCTGGGCTCAGGCGTAGCCGAACCGCTCCACCCAGGGCTGGAGCACCGGCAGGATCGGCTCAAGATGGCGCTCATAGTTGCGCCAATGGCCGACGCCGGAGGTATTTAGTCCCTTCACCACTTGCGGGGCGCTGGGGGTGCGGACGTCGCGCTGCTTGGCCGTCTCGACGAAGTTGCGCATGTTGTCGTCGAAGGGCACGCCGAGGAAGGCGCAAAGACGGCGGATTTCACCATCGAAATCGGCCACCGTGTCTTCGTGCTTGTAGGTGAAGCCCTGGAACGACATCCGATCCGAATAGAACTCATAGGCCTTCATCACGTTGCTGTAATAGATCGCCAGCCGTTCCAAGGTGGTGAACTGGAAGATCGTCGCGTTCATATTGAAACCGCGCCGGAAGCAACTCAGCAACACATCGCGCGGATCGCGCACAGCGAAGATGATCTTCGCCGTCGGGAACAGTTTTAGCATCAGCGGCAGATAGAGCGTCAGCGCAGGCTGTTTGTCCACGAAGGTCTTGCCCTCTGGATGGACGCCGAATTCGGCCACCCGCCGCCAATAGGCGCGCGCCAACTCCGCCGTTTCCGCGTCCGAGAGCTGGATTAATCGCTCAAGGCTATCTGCATCGGCGAAGTATTCGTTGATCTGCTTGTGAAGGATCGGCTTCTCTTCCAGCGCCAGGATATCGGGGTGACTGGCCAGCACCTGCTCCAGCAGCGTCGTGCCGGAGCGGGGGAACCCCACCAGGAACACGTGGTTGACGTTGGGACCGTCGGCGCGGGGCGCGGCGTCGAAGCGCCCGGCCTGCAGGATCCGATCAAACGATTGGTGTACCCGGGTCCAGGTGTCGGCGACGTCTTCGCTGGTGTCCCCGCCTAGCACCGGCTCATAGACCGTCTTCAGAAGAAGGTTGCAGTCGCGATAGGCGGCGAAGGCGTCGTCATAACGGCCAAGCCCGTCGAGGGCGTCGCCTAGGAGGCGCAAAAGAGGGGACTTTTGCAGCGGCGGAATGGCGTCAGCCGCGAAGGCGGCGGCGAGGCGCGTAGTAGTGTCGTCATAGCGCTCCTCCAGCACGTCGAGACGCGCCAGGGTGATCAGGGCCGACGGCTCTGCCGGCGCGAGGCGCAAGGCGGCTTCGGCATAGGCGCGCGCCTTGTCGCGCTCGCGGTTATTCAAGGCGAAAATCGACAAGGCCCCGAGCGGGTCTGGATAGTTGGGGTCGAGCGCCGCCGCCCGCTCCTGCGCCACTTGAGCTTGCGCGAGGTCGCCTTGCCAGGCGAGGGCGAGGCCGATCCCATGGTGAGCCGGTGCGAACCGGGGATCCAGCCGCACGGCGTCGTTAAACGCCGGCAGGGCCCGATCCGGCTGGCCCTGTTTTAGCCAGCAGTGGCCGATGGCGCTGAGGATCGAGGCGTCGTTCGGGTCGAGTTGCAACGCCTGATGCAATAGATCAAGCGCCGCCTGATACTCGCCGCGCTGCTCCAAGCGATGCGCGCAGAGATTGAACAAGGTGGGGTGCTGATGGCCGAGCGCCACCGCCACCTCGGCCAGGTCGATGGCCCCTTCGATATCGTTGGCGGCGAGCTTGGCGTTGATGTTGTTGAAGAGGTCTTGAGGATCCAAAATGTTCGCCTGGAGACTAGGGGAAAGAGACGCGGGTCAGCCGCTAAGTATCGCCGCAAGGCGGCCTAAAGATAGGCCAGCGAATCCGGCAATTCGACCTCATTGTGGAACGTGTCCATGGCGCGCAGGACGACGTCATATTGATCGCGCTCATAGGTGGTAAGGAACGGGTTCCAGACGTCGGCGAGCAACACCACGCGCAGCTTGTCGCTCCCGTTCCAGGCTTCATGCTCCACGCAATCGTCGAACACCCAGGCCTTGCCCACCACCCACTCGCGGGTCTCCGATCCGACCCGGAAACCGCAATTTTCCGGCACGATCAGCGGCAGGTGCAGCACCAGACGGGCATTGGAAACGCCATGGTGCGGCGGAATGCGGGTGTGCGGCTGCAGGGCGGAGATCATCGACACCGGCGAGCGGTTGTGCGTCACCGGTTGGTCCGCATGCGATAGCGCCTCGAGGGTCTTGGGGAAGAGCGGGGCGTACTCTTCGACGATCTTGCCGTTCTTCTTCAGCAGCAGCGAGGTCCAGCGCACCGAGTTGTTGAGCTCGGCCCACTGGTCCACCGGCGCGCCCACGGGAATGCTCACATAGGGCTTGAAGCCATCCATACCCCGCTGGGCGTAGGCGGTGAACTCCTCGATGACGTGAGGCGTGTAGCTCTCGTAGGTTTTCAGCCAGGGAAACAGTTCGTCGTCGTAGAATTCAAGCTGCGGAAGATCCGGAAAGAAGAAATCCGACGGATGAGAGTCATAGCGTTTGATCTTTCCTGTGGCCAGATCGACGAACTTGTTCAAGCGCCGCCGCTCTTGCTGCGTATAGCCGCTGGACTGAGCGTTGACAGCTTGCCAGACCTGATCGGTGAGGCCGTCAATATAGGTTTGATAGACGTCGCGGGCGCGGTCCAACGCCGCGTTGGTGGCGGCGTCGAGCCGATCGGCTGGCGGCGCAAAGGTCAAGGCCAGGGCGAAGGCGCGTCCCGCTTCGGTGGCGTGGCCGCGCTTGTCGTGAATGAGCCCCTTCATCAAGAGGGCGTGGAACGAGCGCGGCTCCACCCGCAGGGCCTGAGTCAGGGCGTCCATCGCCGCGTCTTCCTCGCCCGAGGCGCGCAGCAGGCCGGCGTAGTTCAGCCAGACCTGCAGGCTGTTGGGCTCCAAGGCGATGGCCCGCTCCAGGATATCCCGCGCCCGCTTGCGATCGCCAGCGGCCATGGCCTGGATGGCCGAGGCGTTGGCGGTGTTGGGTAGAGTGATGGTCATGTCGCAACTCCAATCCGGCCGTCAGCGCTGCCGTTGCACGCGGGAGGCCGGGGCGCTTTCCAAGGACAGGAAGAAGCTGCCCATCAAGCCGGAGCGAATCACGCCGTGCATCTGCGGGCGCGGCTCGCGGCCGAATTCGCTGGTGTCGACCTCGCGCCACACCGACCCGTCCTCGAAGGTGAAATAGCGATGGCCGTCGGGGGCGAGGGTCCAGCTTTTCAGCACCACATCCAGCTTCTCATCGATATCGTCGTGCATCTTCGGCAAGAACGACGCCAGGCTCGGCAGTTGCAGGCCGAAGGCCTGACGCTTCACCTCGCGGACCTGCTCACGGTCCACCACCACCACTTCGCCCTTGCTCTGGGCGAGGTCGAGCCGACCCACGGCGGCGTCGTAGCAGGTCAGGCGCTGGTCCTTGTCGGTGATGGCGCGGCAGTCCAGCACCGATTGCAGCACCACGGCGCGCGCCTTGGGATCGGGGTTCGGCGCCGCCTGCACGGCGCCGGCCATCGCCGCAGCGAGAATGATCACGGTCGAACCGATCTCTTTCAGACCCATTTGCTTCACAAGCGCTCTCCCGTCGGCCATGGGCCGAAAACAATTGGCGACGCCCCCTTGCGCCGGACCCAGGGTCCGGCCTCACGGTGCTTGGCGTCGACCTTATCATGGAGCTCGAATGAGCGAACAGTACTTCAGTCCTGCGAAAACGGCCGCGCGTCTCGGCGTCACCGTGAAGGCGCTGCGCGTCTATGAACGCCACGGCCTGGTGCAGCCCCTGCGTACGGCGGCGGGCTGGCGCGTCTATGGCGCCGCGGCCTTCGCCCAGTTGCATCAGGTGCTGGCGCTGAAGCGGCTCGGCCTCTCCCTGGCCCGCATCGCCGAGCTGATGCGCGGCGGCGGCGTGGATATGGACGCCGTGCTGGCGCTGCAGGAGCAGGCCATGGCTCTGGCGCGGGATCGGGCGGACCACGCCCTTGGCCTGATCGCCGCGGCCAGGTCCAAGCTACGCGCTGGCGAAGCCCTGACGGTCGATGATCTATCCCAACTGACCAAGGAGATCGCCATGAGCGACGATGAGACCATGAAACAGATTTTCGATCCTTTGGCTTATCGCCATTTCAGCCCGGAGGAGCTGAAGGGCCTGGAAGCGCGCCGGCACGAGTTCGATCCCGCGGAGGCTGCGGCGACCTGGGGCGCGCTCATGGCCGAGTGCAAGGCCCTGATGGAGAAGGGCGATCCCACGAGTCCCGAGGCCATGGACCTGGCCGGGCGCTGGATGGCCCAAGTGGCCAGGTTCACCGGAGGCGATCCGACCCTGTTCGCCAAGGCCGGCGCCATGTGGAAGGACGCCATGGCCGACCCGGCGGCGGCGCCCAAGTTGCCGCTCAACCCGGAAATGTTCGGTTTCATCGCCAGGGCCGAGGCGGCCCGCAAGGCCAAGGCGGGCTGAACGAGGCGCGGGCGGCTCCTTCGTTTGGGAGGTCGCCCGCGTCGCCGCGTCGTCGGCGAATCTTAATCCGTCGCGTTCATTTCCTGTTGAGACCCTGCGGCTAACCATGTGGCGATCGAGCCTGATCGGAGCGCGCGGTGAGCCACGTCGATCTTGAGGAAATGCGGGCCCTGTTGCGGGCCCAAGCTGCGCCTAAAGGTCCCACGTCCAAGGGCGCGCCGGCGCGGTCCGACCCTGGCGCGGGACCGCTGACGCGCCAGGCGCTGTCGCCGTCTCCCGCCGAGGCCACAGGCGATCTCTTCGCGGCCCTGGAGCTGGAGGCGAGCAATCCGCCGCCCTTCGCCGCCCCCGCGCCGCCGGCCAAGCGCTCCATCTTCGGCAAGCGGGCCCATGGCGTGCCGGCCAACGTCGCGCCGCTCCTGCTCACCGACCGCACCGTCGAGACGCCTCTGCGCCTCGACGCCCTGGCCGCAGCCGTCGCCCCCGAAGAGGCTTTCGCCGCCACGCCCTTCCACCCCAGCGATCTGGCTGACGACCTGGCCCACGACCTGGCCGACGAAGATCTGTTCGAGGCCCCGCCGGAACTGGCGCTGGCCCCTGACCTTAATCAGGACTCTGACCTTAATCAGGACTCTGACCTTAATCAGGACTCTGACCTTTATGGGGCCCCTGACCTTTATCAGGATCCCGGCGTTAATCAGGACAACCACGCCGCCGCGCCCGTGCTCGACACGCCCGCGCGGCGGCTCCTGCACGGCCTCGCCCAGGTGATCGACCTGGAGAAGGACCGCCTCGACGCCGCGCGTTCCGACGTGGCCGCGCCCCTGGTCATGTCGTCCCTTCGCCGACGCCGGGGCGAGCGCGACTATCGCGACCTCGGCTTCGCCAACGACCGACACTAGGCGGCGTCGTATGATGCGACATTAGACAGGCGCGGGCGGATGCTTTACCGCCACCGTCAATGTCACAGATCGCGTCCCATCCCGTCGCCGCCCCGACCAAGCCCACCTGGCGCCTCGTCCTGCTGCTCGGATCGATGATCGCCACCGGCGCGCTCTCCATCGACATGTACCTGCCGAGCCTGCCCACCATCGCCCGCGATCTGCACGGGGTGGCGGGATCGGCCGAGCCCTCGGTGTCGGCCTTCTTCATCGGCCTCGCCATAGGCCAGCTGATCTACGGCCCCCTGTCGGACCGGGTGGGGCGACGCGGGCCCTTGCTGGCCGGCCTCTGCCTCTATGTGGCGGCGAGCCTCGCCTGCGCCGCGGCCCCCAGCCTGCCGGAGCTCATCGCCGCCCGCTTCGTCCAGGCTCTCGGCGCCTGTTCGGCCATGGTCATTGCGCGGGCGGTGGTGCGCGATCGGTTCGACCACACCCAGGTGGTGCATGTCCTGTCGCAGCTCATGCTGGTCATGGGCGTGGCGCCCATCCTCGCGCCCCTTGCCGGCGGCTATCTGGTGGCGGTGTCGAGCTGGCGCGCGCTCTTCGTGGTGCTGGCCCTGTTCGGCGCCGGCCTTTGCGCCATCGTGTTTGTCGCCCTGCCGGAAAGCCGGTCGCTGGAGGATCGGCGTCATACGCAGGGGGAGGCGGTGCTCGCCACCTATCTGACGCTCCTGCGCAGCCCGAAGATCGCTGGCTTCGCGCTGGCGGGCGCCTGCGCCGGCGCGGCCTTGTTCACCTACATCGCCAATTCACCTGAGCTGGCCATCCACACCTTCGGCTTCACCCCGCAGGGGTTCGCCTGGCTGTTCGGGGCCAACGCCGCGGGCTACATCGCCTCGGCCCAGCTGAACCGGCGCCTGGTGGGGCGGTTCGGCTCCTCCGCCATACTGTCGAGCGCCATTATCGGCGCGATCCTGCCGGCGCTGGCCATGGCCCTTGCCGCCGCCAACCATTTCGGCGGCGTCTATGGCGTGTTCGGGCCGCTGTTCCTGATCATGGCCAGCCTCGGCTTCACCCAGCCCAACGCCGCCGCCGAGGCCTTGAACGCCGACCCGCGCCGGGCCGGGGCCATCGCCTCCTTTACAGGTTCGGCCAATTTCCTGTTGGGGGCGAGCCTCTCTACCCTGTGCAGCCTGTTCCACGACGGCTCGGGTCTCGCCATGGCCCTGGTGATCGCCGGATCGCTCGCCGCAGCCCTCATGGCGGCGCGCATCGGCGCGCGCGCGAAAGGCTTGGCGTCAGCCTAGCACTCCGCCGCCGTGGCGGAAGCTCTCCACCAGGGAGCCGGCCACCAGGCGCCAGCCGTCCACCAGCACGAAGAAGATCAGCTTGAACGGCAAGGACACCACCACCGGCGGCAGCATCATCATGCCCATGCTCATCAGCACGCTGGCGACCACGAGGTCGATGACCAGGAAGGGCACGAACAGCAGAAAGCCGATCTGAAACGCCCGCTTCAGCTCCGAGATCATGAAGGCGGGGGTCACCACCTGCAGGGGCGTGGCCTGAGCGTTCACCGGGCGGGGGATCTTGGCGAGCTTGATAAACAGGCCAAGATCGTCGCGGTCCACCTGGCTCAGCATGAAGGTCTTCACCGGGGCCGAGGAGGCGGAAAAGGCCGCCGGCAGCTCCATCTTGTGGTCCAAGAGCGGCTTGATGCCGGCGTTATAGCTGGCGGTGAAGGTCGGTCCCATGACGATGGCGGTCAGAAACAGCGACAGGCTGATGATCACCGCATTGGGCGGGCTCTGTTGCAGGCCAAGCGCGGTGCGCAGCAACGACAGCACCACGACGATGCGCACGAACGACGTGGTCATCATGACGATGGACGGGGCCAGCGACAGAACGGTGAGCAGGCCGATGAGCTGCACCACCCGGTCGGTGAGCCCGCCTCCCGTGCCGAGGTTGAGATTGATGGCCTGGGCGAGCGCCACGGTGGGCACGATGAGGCTGGCGATGGTGGCCAGCACGGCCAGGGCGAGGGCCCGCTTCAGCTCGGCCACGGTGGGGGCGGCGCCGGATTTGCCGATGGGCTTCAGGGGAGAGAAGACGCGGCGCATCACGCGGACACCTCAGGGGTAATAGCGGGGATAGGGGCGGGGATAGAGGCCTGCGTCGGGCCGTCCGCCAGGTCGGCCAGCAGTCGGCCTTCGCCCAGCAGCAACAGCCGCTCGCGCCCGTCCAGCCGCACCAGCACCAGCCGCCGGGAGGGGTCGAGGATCAGCGTCTCCACCACGCTCATGCGCCGCTCGGCGCGGGGGGCGGCGAGGCTGAGCAGGCCCCCCGGACCCCAGCGGCGCAGGGCGTAGGCCGCCAGGGCGATAAGGCCGAGGGTGAAGGCGAGGGCGATGATGGCGCGAAGGACGTCGAGCAACATGCGGCGTTTGGCGACTCAAGCGGCGAGGCGAGGACGGCCTCGAGGCCAATCTCGTTAGGCTCTCCTAACGGGTCGTTAACCAAGCGGGCGGCAAACTCTGCCTAGCGTCGGTTTTCTGGAGAAGGAGGGCGCTGCCATGACCCTCGACGAAATTCCGCTGTTCGCCATGCTGAAGTCCAAGCTCAGCTACACCAACGAGCGCCAGCGCCTGATCGCCCAGAACATCGCCAACGCCGACACGCCCGACTATGCGCCTATGGACCTGAAGCCGTTCACGTTTCAGCAGGCGCTGAACGGGGCGAGCGGCGCAAGCGCTGGTTCAGGCTCGGACGGGCTGGAGATGCAGCGCAGCGACCCGCGGCACATGGCCGCGCGGCGGACCCCCGCGGGTCCGCTGCGGCCGATGACTTCGCCGGACACCGAGGCGCGGCTCGACGGCAACCAGGTGGTGCTGGAGGATCAGATGATGAAGATGAGCGAGGCGCGGGACGACTACGACACCGCCATCACCTTCTACACCCAGGCGCTGAACCTGTTGCGCACCGCCGCCCGCGCGCCCGGAAAGTAGGTGTTGGGCAAATGATCTCGAAAGGTTTGTGAGGCTCCGCCATGGTCGACCCGATCAGCAACTCCTCCGCCGCCATGTCCATCGCCGCCTCGGCCCTGCACGCCGAGGACGCCCGCATGCGGGTGATCGCCGAGAACATCGCCAATTCCGACTCCACCGCCACCACGGCGGGGGGCGACCCCTATCAGCGTCAGATGCCGATCTTCGAGCCGTCGGTGACCAAGGAGGGGGGCACGGGGGTGCATATGAAGGGCGTGCGGCGCGACCTGACCCCGTTCAAGACGGAATATAATCCGTCACACCCGGCGGCGGACGCCAAGGGCTATGTGAAGATGCCCAATGTGGATCCGCTGACCGAGTCCCTGGACATGCGCCGGGCGCAGCGCGCCTACGACGCCAATCTGAACATGATCGAGACCTTGCGGGTGATGGACGCCCGCACCCTCGACATCATCAAGAAGTAGGGGAGCGCTAGATGGTCAGTCCACTGATGGCTGCGCGCGCCTATGCGCAGATACAAAATCCGATCACGGACGAAAAGCCGCGCCTGGGCGGCGCGGGCGGGCCGGACTTCGCCTCGCTGGTGACCTCGGCGGTGAATGATGCGGTGGCGGGATCGCGCCGGGCCGAGACTCAGATGAGCGCCCACGCCCAGGGCAAGGCCGAGCTGGTGGACGTGGTGACGGCGGTGGCCTCGGCCCAGGCGAGCCTGGAGACCATGATGGCCGTGCGCGATCAGGTGATCGCGGCCTATCAGGAAATCATGCGGATGCCGATCTAGGGCGCCGGCCCAGGAAAAGTGGGAACCGGTTTTCCGCCCGGGGGCGGCGCCAAAGTTAGAATCTTCGCGAGATCCGCGAAAGCCGAGCGCGGTTTCTTCGCCGCCGCCGCCGCTTAGTGTTGCGCACGAAGGGCAGGGGATTGCGCCGGCCCTTGGGGATGGAGGCGCGCCTCAGCGCCTTCAGCTCCAGATAGACCTTTCGCAGTTCCGGGCTGCTGGCGAGAAGGCGCTTCAGGCGCGCCGCTTTCGACAGCTTCGATTTTGGCTTCATCGGGCGAGGCGTCGATCCTTATCTGGAAGATGGGGAGGGGGCGAAGCGCTCGGGCGGGCCCGAGAGTTCAGTTTGGCGCGTCTTTCTCAAGGAGGCGCCGGGGGTGCGCGCCCTCGGCGAAGGGCGCGCGGTGGTCTGGGTGCGCGCCCTTGTTGAAGGGGCGCGCGGGTGGGCCGTCACGCTTCGCGCGAAGTTTTGACCAGAGGGCGCGGGCGCGCAGACCTGTTCGGCCTTTCACCTGCGATCTAGCCCCTGGGCGGGCGGCTTGAGGCCGACAGCCTCTGACCGATGGGCGAGCTTACGTCCTTCGCCCTTTATCCCGCACT
>JBFLWS010000014.1:0-90213 GCA_040757715.1 Pseudomonadota bacterium
CGCCGTCGAGCAGCACTTCCACGTGGTCGATGCTGGCCACCGGGATCAGGCTGAGATCGGCCGTGGCCGCGCCCTGGTAGGGTCCGCCGAGGACGTGCAGGTTGCCGCTCGTATGGCGACGCTTGCCGTCCACCAGCACCAGGGTGTCGTTGGGGCTGACGCCGCGCAGGCGGGCCGACAGAGTGAGGTTGGCGGTGTCGCCGCCGAGAGCCTCAGCCGTGAAGGAGGGCACGTTCTGGGCCAGGCCCTGGATCAGGTCGGGCTGACCCACATGCTTCAGAGCGTCCGCGCCCACCACCTCGATGGGGGCCGGGCTGTCGGCGGCCTTCAGGCCGGTGGTGCGCGTGCCGGTGACGATCACCGCCTCCACCGCACCGTCCGACGTGGCCGCCGCAGCAGCCGGCGCATCCGCCGCCCATGCAGTATTGCCCGCACTCAACGCGCTCATAAGCGCAACGGCGCTCGCGCCGCCAAATAAAACTCGCATTATCATCCCCGTTTGCAAGAGAAATTGCCTGCCGATCGAGGACGCTCCTCCCAATTTTATATTTCAGCTTAGTGTGTCCCAAGTCTGAATTGGCCAAATGATCGCCTTACAGCGTCGATTTGGCCGTGTTGAATTTAGAGCTTGTAAGCGGCAGGAATGATGTCAAGGATTCATCACGAAGCGGGGTGGCGGCGTTAAAGCGTGTGCATGAAAGCGCGCAATTTCGCCCCAGATTGGCGAGCGGCGCCCAATTCTTAAGCGCAGCCCTCAATTGAGACTCGCGCCCTCGACTTTAAGGCGATTGCGACTTGTGTAGTTGAACTCTTTCTTCCGTATCGTCGCGGACGGTGCGCGTTCGCCGGCAAATACTCACATTGCTGACAGGTCTGTTCCTGCAGCGGCGTAGGTCAGCAGCCTTAGCGGCGCGCCACCCGCAATGCCGAGCTCATGAATATGTGCGGGAGATGGTGGACGCGACAGGGATTGAACCTGTGACCCCTACGATGTCAACGTAGTGCTCTCCCGCTGAGCTACGCGTCCGCCCGGGAAGGGCTGGTTCTATACGGACTCTGAAGCCGACCCGCAAGCGCGTGTGTCGGCTCATGCCGCGATCATCCGCTCCACCTCGGCCACGATCTCGCGCAAATGCACCGGCTTGGAGAGGACCTTGGAGCCTTGCGGGGCCTGATCCTTGGCGGCCAGGGCCACGGCGGCGAAGCCGGTGATGAACATGATGCGCAGGCCAGGCGCGCGATTGGCGGCGTGACGGGCCACCTCGATGCCGTCCACGCCAGGCATGACGATGTCGGTGAGCAGAAGGTCGTAAGGGCCATCGTCCAAGGCCGTGATGGCGGCTTCCCCGTCCGGGCAGGCGCGCACCTCGTAGCCGGCCCGCTCCAGGGCCCGCGCCAGGAAGTTGCGCAGGGAGTCATCGTCTTCGGCGAGCAGGATACGGCTCATGTGGCGCGGGGGCTCCAAGGGGATGTTCCGAGGCTCGAACCTAGGCCCCAAGGGTAAACTCCGAATAAAGCGGTGGCGAGGGGGCGATGATGCAATTCGCTGAGGTCGCGCGTTGACCTCCAGCGCGCGAGTGGAGGAAATAGCCGCATGACGGCGGACGACGGCGGATTTGACGAACGGGCGGTAATGGCGGACGCGCCCCCGGCGGCGGATCTCGCACCGGTGTTCTCCCTCGAACTCCCACCCGGCGAGGTTTCGCCGGTGATCTGCGCTTCGCCCCATTCCGGCCGCCGCTATCCGTCCGAGCTCCTGGCCGCGGCGCGGCTCGATCTGCGCCAACTCCGCCGAACCGAAGATGCTTACGTTGATCAGCTGGTGAAGGGCGCGCCCGCGCGAGGCGCCACGCTGCTGACGGCCGAACTCGGCCGCGCCTATGTCGATCTCAACCGCGATCCGCTTGAACTCGATCCGGCCATGTTCGACGGACCCTTGCCGGCGGGGGCGAAGATTCACTCGCCTCGCGTGGCGGCCGGACTTGGCGTCATTCCTAAACTTTCGGCGAGCGGCCGCGAAATCTATGGCCAGCGTCTGGTCGCCCGTGAAATTGAGCGTCGCCTTGCGCTCGCACATCGGCCCTATCACGCTGCGCTCGAGCAGGTAGTGCAGACCGCGGTCAAGGCCCACGGCTGCGCCCTATTGCTCGATTGGCATTCCATGCCGAGCTCGGCGGCGCGAATGGGGGGCGGCGCTGCGCCCGACGTGGTGCTGGGCGACTTCCATGGCCTCAGCTGTGCGCCAAGCGTCATCGACGGTATCGAAGCCTTCTTCACCCGCCAAGGGTATCGTTGCCAGCGCAATCAGCCCTACGCCGGCGGCTACATCATGGAGCGCTACGGACGCCCTGCGGACGGCGTGCATGCGCTGCAGATAGAGCTGAACCGGTCTCTCTATCTCGACGAGGCGCGCCTGGAGCTGACGCCCGGCTTTGATCGATTGCGCCGAGACCTGGGCGGGCTCATCGCCGCGGCTGTGCGCGATTGGCGCGCTATGACAGGCGCCTGAGGGTTTGCTCTAGCCATTTGAACCTAGAGCATTTTTGCCCGAAAACCGGTTCCCACTTTTCGGAAAATACTCCTACCCCACCGAGTCGAGATATTCGATGTTCGGGCGATCGGCCATGAACGGCCCCATCTTGGCCCCGGCGGCGCGGAAATAGTCGGTCTTGCCGTGGGCTTCGAGGGCGCCCTGGTCGGCGTAGAGCTCCAGCACCTTATAGACGCCGGCCTCGTTGCGGCTCTTGGTCAGCTGGTACGTCAGGCAGCCCGGCTCATTGGCCTTTACCTGGGCCGCCAGGTCGAGGAACACCGCCTCGAACTCCGCCGTCTTGTCCGTCTGCACCTTCAAGGTGGCCACCACGCCGATCATTGCGTCCTCCGTCATTTGATTGGAGCGCGATCCTAACGAGGACAAACGGGCCGGCAAGCCTGACGCAGCGTGAGCAGGTTCAAGTTTCTAGCAGCTTCCACCGAAACGCCGTGGCCCCCAGCACCGCGCCCACCGCGGGAGCAAGGATGAACAGCCACAGCTGCTTCAGGGGCAGGCCGCCCAGCAACACGGCGGGGCCGAAGCTGCGCGCCGGGTTCACCGACACGCCGGTGATCTGGATGCCGACGATGTGGATGGCGGCGAGGGCGAGACCGATGGCGAGGCCAGCAAAGGCGCCCTGCCCGTCCTTGCCGGTGACCCCCAGGATCACCACCACGAAGATGGCCGTGGCCACGGTCTCGAATACCGCCGCCGAACCGAGCTGAAAGCCGCCTGGCGAGGCCGTATCGAAGCCGTTGGCCCCAAGGCCCGCGCCGGTTCCGCCAGCGATGGCGGTCAGGATCGCGGCGCCGGCCAGGGCGCCGGCGAACTGCACCACCCAATAGGCGATCATGTCGCGCGGGCTCATGCGCCCGGCCACCAGGGCCGCGAGACTCACCGCCGGATTGACGTGACAGCCGCTCACCGGGCCAAGGCCATAGATCAAGGCCGCCAGGGTGAAGCCGAAGGAGAGCGCGATCCCCACCTGGCCGATGTGGGCGAAGCCGCCCAGCACCGCTGCGCCGCAACCGAACAGCACCAGCACAAGGGTCCCGAAGAATTCCGCAAACAGCTTCTGCGCCATGGCCTCTCATCCTGTATCGATGGTTGAGCAAGCCTAGCACGCGTCGCCTCTCCCGCGCTTGGGTCTTTTCCCGTGAAGGCCGAGCGCCTATATTGGCTTTGTCCGGCTTCGGCCGAACTATGGAGATAAACGCGCGCGGAATAAGCGGACTGGACCCGGGTGCGATTCCCGGCGGCTCCACCAAATCCCTCTCCGGGTTGTCGCCGGACGTTGCGGGGCCGATCAGCATCGACAGACGTGTAAAGGCGTTGCTTTCTCTCGGAGTGGGCCCCCGCGATCGGCCCATTTTATAGATGCGAACGACAACTTCGCTGAAGAGTACGCCTTGGCCGCGTAATGCGGTCCGGTCGAACTCGACCTAAAGCCCTAGGGTCTTAGCTGCCCTAGGCGGGGCTCGGAGGGGGCCTGGCAACAGAACCCCTCCACTTCGCCCTCCGCCTCGTTTAAGGAAATATTTGGCCTCCGGGCTGAGGACAGGCGGCGGCGCCTCGGTGTATGGTCGCCGCCGATACAGTCGGGGACGCGTATGGCGCAGGATCGCAGCGATCAGGACATGATGGGCTATGAAGCCCTGTCGCAGGAGGCCCTGCGCGGGGTGATCAAGAGCGCCTTGCGTCGCGCCGCCCAGCCGGACGGCCTGCCGGGCGCGCATCATCTCTACATCACTTTCAAGACCCGGGCGGCGGGGGTTTCGGCGCCCATCGAGCTCACCGAGCGCTATCCGGACGAGATGACCATCGTTCTGCAGCACCAGTTCTGGGACCTGGCCCCCGGCGAGACCTTCTTTTCGGTGACCCTGAAGTTCGGCGGCCAGCCCAAGCGGCTCTCGATCCCCTACGTGGCCGTGACCCGCTTCTTCGACCCGAGCGTGCAGTTCATGCTGCAATGGCCAGCGCCAGAAGTCGCTCCCGCCGAGATCATCCAGGCGCCTATCGTCCCGGCGGCCACGGCCCGCACGCCCAAGAAGGCCGAGCCGAAGCCGGTCTCGGCGCTCGCGGAACTCGCTGAAGCGGGCGCCGCCGAGACGCCTGAGCCGCCCACGGACGATCCGGACGGCGACGGCGGGCCGAAGGTGGTCTCCCTCGACCAGTTCCGGAAGAAATAATGAGCCTCGAACCGGGCGAGGCTGAGCGCCCCACCGACGCGGTGCTCCTGGAACGCTTTCGCCGCACCCGCAACGCCCCCAAGGCCACCCAGACCCTCGGCTTCGAGATGCTGCGGGTGGATCAGGCGGCCATGGAGGTGGAGGCGGCCTTCCTCGCCCGCGAGGAGTGGACCAATCCCATGGGGGTGATTCAGGGCGGCTTCCTCATGGCCATGCTCGACGAGGTGATGTCGGTGGCCGGCGTGGTGGCCTCAGGGCTGACCATGGTCATGCCGACGCTGGAGATGAAGACGAGCTTCCTTCTCTCCGCCAAGCCCGGCCGGCTGATCGGCTTGGGCCGCGTGCGCAAGTGGGGCCGCACCATCGCCTTCACCGAGGGCGAGCTGCGCGATGACGAGGGCCGGCTGCTCGCCACCGCCACGGCCACGGCCATGCCCCGACCCATCGCGCCCAAGGGTTAGCCTCGAACCGCGCGCCAGGCGTCGATCACCGCCTCGGCCACCGGATCGAGATCGGCAGGGCCGGTGGGGCCGCCGCACACCGACACGCGCATCACCCACTGGCCGCGCCACACGCCGCCGCCCATGAAGCAGCGCGCATCCTCTTGCACCCGGTCGATGACGGCGAGGGTCTCGGCGTCGCTGCCCTCGCCTTCGCCGAAGCGGATGATGATCTGGTTCAGCACCACGTCATTGACGATGCGCACGCCGGGCTCGCGGGCGAGGCGCTGGGCGAGGTCCGCGGCGAAGCGGCAATGGCGCTCCACCATCTCGGCGATGCCGGTGCGGCCGAGCGCCTTGATCACCGCCCAGGTCGCAAAGCCCCGCCCGCGCCGGGACAGCTCCATCACATATTGCGAGGGATCGCGGGCCTCGCCCTCCGCCGGGGGCAGGTAGCTGGCGGAGATGGCCATGGCCCGGCGGTGCGCCTCGGCGTCGCGCACGATGGCGAAGCCGCAGTCATAAGGGGTCTGCAGCCACTTGTGCCCGTCGGTCCCCCAGGAGTCGGCGAGCTCGTACCCCTCGCCCAGATGCGCGCGGCTGGGGCAGGCGCGAGCCCAGAGCCCGAAGGCCCCGTCCACGTGCAGCCAGGCGCCGGCGGCCTTGGCCAGGGGCGCGATCTCGGCCATGGGATCGAAGGCGCCGGTGTTGATCTGCCCCGCCTGAGCGATGGCGATGATCGGGCCCTTCAGTGTACGGAGGGTTTCGGCGAAGGCCGCCGGGATCATGCGGCCCTGATCGTCGGTGGCCACCTTTTTCACCCGCCCGGCGCCGAGGCCGAGATATTTCAGCGCCGAATAGAGAGTGGAGTGGGCATCCTCCCCCAGCACCACATGCACCTCCGGCGCGCCAAACAGGCCGTCGCGCTCCACGTCCCAGCCCACCTTGGCCAGCACGGCGCTGCGAGCGGCGGCGAGGCAGACGAAATTGGCCACCGTGGCCCCGGTGACGAGGCCGATGCTCGACTCCCGCGGCAGGTCGAGCAGATCGAGCAACCACTCGCAGGCCACCTGCTCCACCGCGCAGGCGGCCGGGGCGGCGGTGACATTGGCCGAGTTCTGGCCCCAGGCCGAGGCGAGCCAGTCCGCCGCCACGCCCGCAGGATGCGAAGCGCCGATGACCCAGCCGAAGAAACGCGAGCCGGTCGCCCCGCGCAGACCCGGCTCGCTCTTGGCCGCCAGTTCTTCAATGAGCGCCGCAGGGTCTGCGCCGGTCTCCGGCGTCGGGGTGCGGAAGTCGGCCAGCAGCGCGTCATAGGCCTTCACCGGCCAGCGCTCGGCGCTCGGCATGGCCGTCCGATAGGCCACGGCGGCGCGGGCGGCGGCCTCCAGGGCGGCCAAATCGGCGGCGAAGTCGGGGTCGGGGCGGGTCATGACGGCCTCATGGGCGATAACGAAGCGGCTTAGCTAGGAAGCGGCGTCCGATCCGGCAATCCGAAACTTGCGACGAACTCCCTCCGCGCACTTCAGCCTCCCGGGCCTCGCTACCGAAGGGCGCAGTGCGAAGCCCGTTACCGTTGATTAACACAACCTAGCATCTTGCTATTGAAGGGGCGATTGGGATAAACATTCCCCTTACTGCGTAAATCTGGAATAGTAAGTGTTGGCGCAGAGTTGTTGCGGAAAATACTCTCCCTCCGTTGAACAGGACGGCCGGCAAGAGCACATGAACCATATGCGCAACGTCCAGCATCACACGACGACCTCGGGCGGCAAGGCGCCATCGTGGGGGAAAACTTGCGCCCCCACGTCTTTGCGCAAGGTCCGCGAGAATATCGCCGCAAGCACCCGCTCAACGACAGGCTTCCTGAACGGCATGATGACGCTTCAGCTGTTTCCGGACGCCACAGAAGTCCTCGCGACATTGGCGCCCAGCGGACTTCAACGCGACTGGGCGAAGGTGGGCCAAGACCTTCGCCGAGCGATGATCGCTTGGCGGCGGCGTCATCATTGGGGTGATCGCGCTCTTCCTTGGCCAGAAATGGCGCCTCCAATCGCGGGACAAGACGCCTGACGCGCGCGACGATTCTGACCTTTAATTGCCCCCCTCAAACCATCTCGAGAAACGCCGCCAGGGCGCGGCTGGGCGGGCGATCGCAATATCTCAAGCTATGGTGTAGCCCTTGGCGAGGCTGAATTGGGCGCTGAAAATGGCAAGCTTCGTATTGATGCCAGCAGTTCGTCGGCTTTCGCGAAGCCTGACCACACTTCCCGACGGTCACGCTTGGCGCTTTTCCGTTATTGTCGGCGGAGTTGCGGCGGCTGCGATGACCGTCGTGGGCTTTCCCTTTCATCTGCTCCACATTGAGCAAACGGATATCTCTGCGTTGCCCCTTAGGTGCTTGAGGGTGCTATTTGTGCCGGCGCTCGCCGAAGAGATGTTCTTTCGGGGCCTGTTGGTCAAAGATCGCTCTGAGACTTCAAACCCTTGGGTTTCCGCGACCCTGGCCACGGTCCTGTTCGTCGCTTGGCACGGGATCGAAACCCTCTTCCTACATCACGCCGCGCCCATCTTTCTGCGGACCGACTTCCTTGTGTGCGCAGCGGTCCTTGGCGCAGCCTGCGCCATCATGCGTTGGCGATCCGCATCTCTGTGGCCGGCCGTCATCTTCCACTGGCTGGTGGTGGTCACCTGGCAAACCTGGCTCGGCGGACCTGGATTTCAGGCCCTGATGTGAAGGGCTCACGGCCCTCTTGCCCCCCTCAAACCATCTCCAGAAACGCCGCGAGAGCCCGGCTCGGGGGGCGGTCGCGGTGGCGGATGGCGGTGAAGCGGCGCTTGCCGAGGTCGAAGGGCGCCCGGGCCACCGAACCTGAGGCCAGGCGCGGGGCGGCGGCGAGGTCGGACACGGGGGTGACGAGCCCGCCCCCCGCCGCTGCGGCGAGGGCCGATTCGTTGGAGGGAAACTCCAGCAGCACCTTCAGCCGCTCCGGATCGCCGCCCTTAGCGCGATAGGCGGCCTCGAAGGCGGCCCGCGTGCCGGAGCCCTTCTCCCGCAGCACCCACTGGGCGCGGTCGAGATCGGCCAGGGTCACCACCCCACCTCGCGCGAGGGGATGGCCAGGCGCGACATAGAGCGAGATGCGATCCTCGCCCACCACCTTGCGCACCAGATCGGCTTCGGCCACCTCGCCTTCCACGAGGCCGAGGTCCACGGCGCCGGACAGCACCTGGTCGGCCACCTGCTGGCTGTTGCCAACGCGAAGGGTGAGGGCGATGGTGGGATAGACCCGGGCGAAGGCGGCGGCGCGGCCGGGAACCCAGTAGCTGGCCACGGTCTGGCTGGCGGCGAGACGCACCTCGCCCCGCTTCAGACCGGCGAGATCATCAAGGGCCCGCTGGGCCCCGTCGGCCCTCGCCAGCACCCCTTGCGCCTCGGGCAGGAAGGCACGCCCGGCGGCCGAGAGCTGCAGCCCCCGCCCCACCCGGTCGAACAGCTTCACCCCATGCCGCGCCTCCAGCGCCGCCACCGCGCCACTGGCCGCCGACTGGGTGAGGTTCAAGGCGCGGGCGGCGGCGGTCATGTTCAGCCGCTCGGCCACGGCGACGAAGATGCGCAGCTGCTCCAGGGTCATGGCCAATCAATCGTATATTCCGATTGAAAAGACCATAACAATCCATTGGAACGTTTGATGGGCGAGGCGCAGGGTGCCCTTATGGCTACGCTCACCCGCCCCGCCCCCACCGCACGCCTGCTGGCGACGCCCGCGCTCGCCGCCGCGCCGGGGATCGGGCTCTGCCTTCTCATCACCGCCGTCGCCTTCGCCGCCCAGGGCCTGGAGGCGCAGCTGTTCGGCCGCGCCTGGCTGGAGGCCCTGGTGCTGGCCATCCTCATCGGCGCGGCGGTGCGCACGCTTTGGACCCCTGGCGCCTTCTGGCGGCGCGGCATCGAGGTCAGCGCCAAGCTGATCCTGGAGATCGCCGTAGTGCTGCTCGGCGGCTCCATCAGCGCCGCCTCGCTCATCGCCGCCGGCCCGGCCCTCCTCCTCGGCATCGCCGGCGTGGTGGCCCTGGCCATCGCCGCCAGCTACGGGCTCGGACGCCTGTTCGGCCTGTCGCACCGGTTGGCGACCCTGGTGGCCTGCGGCAACTCCATCTGCGGCAACTCGGCCATCGCCGCCGTGGCCCCGGTGATCGGCGCCGACGGCGAAGAGGTGGCCGCCTCCATCTCCTTCACCGCCGTGCTCGGCGTGGTGGCGGTGCTCGGCCTGCCCCTCGCCGGCGCCCTCATCGGCCTTTCGCCCATCGCCTATGGCGTGTTCGCCGGCCTCACCGTCTATGCGGTGCCGCAGGTGTTGGCCGCCACGGTGGGCTATAGCGCCGTCTCGGCCCAGATGGGCACGCTGGTGAAGCTGGTGCGGGTCTTGATGCTGGGACCGGTGGTGCTGGGATTGTCGCTCCTGGGTGCGCGTCAGAACGGGCCCGCCCGCCTCGCCCACATCGGCCCCTCCCGCCTCGCGCCCTGGTTCATCCTCGGGTTCCTCCTCATGATCGGCCTCCGCTCCGCGGGGCTGATCCCCACCGCCGCCCTCCCCACCCTCTCCACCACCGCCACGGCCCTGACCATTGTCTCCATGGCCGCCCTTGGGCTTGGGGTGAACATCCGCGCCGTGGCCCGCGCCGGGCTGAAGGTGACGGCGGTGGTGAGCCTCAGCCTCGCCGTGCTGGCCCTGATCTCGCTGACCCTGATGAAGGTGTTGGGCTTCTTCTGAGAGCTAGACTGGCGCGGCGCCCGGCGTCACCGGCCCGAAGGTCTCGACGAAGCTCGTTCGCAGCGCTTCGTCCGCCTCATCCAGGGTCACCGGCAATCCAAGGTCCACGAGGCTGGTCACCCCGTGCTCGCTGATGCCGCAGGGGACGATGCCGCCGAAATGGTCGAGCTCCGGCTCCACATTGAAGCTGATCCCATGGAAGGAGACCCAGCGGCGGATCTTCACCCCCATGGCGGCGATCTTGTCCTCCCGTGTGGGCGCGCCGGGGGCCTTGCGCTCCACCCACACCCCCACCCGGCCAGGCCGGATTTCGCCCTTGACCCCGAAGGCGTCCAGCGCCCCGATCACCCAGCTCTCCAAGGCCTCCACGAAGCCGCGCACGTCCTTCTGGCGCGCGCGCAGATCGAGCATGACATAGACCACCCGCTGGCCGGGACCATGATAGGTGTATTGCCCGCCCCGTCCGGTGGCGAACACCGGAAAGCGATCTGGCGCCAACAGGTCCTCGCCCTTGGCTGAGACCCCGGCGGTGTAGATGGGCGGATGCTCCAAGAGCCAGACCAGCTCCCCCGCTGATCCCTCGGCGATGGCCGCGGCGCGGGCCTCCATGGCCGCCACCGCGGCGGGATAGTCCACATAGCCGGATGATACCGCCCACTCGGCCGGCTGGCCGTCGAGGCGATGAAAACGCGCAGGCGGGGGCGGATTTAACTCTGAAGCAATCATCGTTAAGCCAAGGTGGTCGGCGCGGCGGGGAATACAAGCCGCGGTGTACAGCTTCGGCAAGGGAACGCACGTTCAGTGGGTCAGATCAACGCGGTGAATGTGGAAATCTCGGTGGTGCTGGGGCGCAGCGTCCTGCCCATGCAGCAGCTGCTGCGCATGGGCCGCGGGGCGGTGATTCCCCTCAACGCCCACGAGCACGACCCGGTGTGGATCCTGGCCAACAACCATCCGGTGGCCCGGGGCGAAATCCAGATCAGCGAAGACCGTATCGCCATCTGCGTCACCGGCCCGGCCGACGTCTATGACTTCATGGCCGGGGACTGAGGTCCGTCGGCGGACAATCTCGCGCCAACGCGTCATCCGCACTTCACAAAGCTTGCGGCGTTTGCTAACCCCGCGCCTCCGATGCGAGCGGTCGTGGCGGAATTGGTAGACGCGCAGCGTTGAGGTCGCTGTGGGGCAACCCGTGGAAGTTCGAGTCTTCTCGACCGCACCATCGTTCCTGGCTAGGCCGTCCAGAACGGCCGATTGAGTGGTCGAGGCGAGACCACGCGTCTCGGATGAAGACATGACCGCCAAGGCCAGCCACAAACCGTTATCGGATACTGACCGCGAATGGCTCGAAGTCGCGCGCGCTTGGGTCAAAGGCCATTTCACCGAGAATCCCGAAAAAAAGTATGCGTCAGTTGAGGGAAAACTGCGCGTGCTCGACGCGATTCTTGCGAATGGCTGGGTCCTCGCGCAGGAGACTTGGAAACTTCAAGCGTTAGGCGCTGCGTTCGGCGACGCGTTGAGCCAGGAGCTTTGCTTGGATTGGGTGTCCGTCGAAGACGAACTCGGCGCTACAGCTGCGCTAAACTGGCCCGGCACCTCGCTACTGAGTTTTCCCCTGACAGCGATCTCGAAAAGGGTTGAGCGGGGTGAGAAGGTGGACGTCCACGCATTGTTTGAACAGGCCTGCACCAACCTTCGCGAAATGGCTTTCTCTGGCCGGGCAATCTGAATCGTCGATGGCAATTTAGCTTTACCCGCTCATCTGAGCCCCTCTTAAAAAGCGAAAGGCCGCCCCAGCCCCGGGACGGCCTCCTCCGCAAAACCTGCCTCTATTTAGTGCTCGTAACGGCCGTAACGGCTGCGTGAGCGGCCACGCGAAGCCTCCTCGTCCGGGTCCTCGCCCCAGCCGCGGCGGGCGGCGCGGGAGTGGCCCTCGAAGTCGCCGAACCAGCCGCCCTGACCGACGTCCCTGGCGTAGCCGCGGTCGTCGTGCGGGGCCTGCATGGCCCGCTCATGCCGCAGCTCGCCGCCATAGCGGCCAAGCTCCGCATGGGCTTCGTGATCGCCGAACCAGCCGCCCTGGCCCACATCCTCGGCGTAGCCTTCACGGTCGTGGGAGGCCTGCATCGCGCGCTCATGGCGAACTTGCCCGCCATAACGTCCGATCTGCGAGTGGCCTTCGTAGTCGCCGAACCAGCCGCCTTGGCCGATGTCGCGGGAATGGCCTTCATAGTCCCGCGGCGCTTGCATGGCGCGCTCGTGCCGCACCTCGCCGCCGCGCATCTGTCCTTCGCGGCGAGCTTCGGAATAATAGCGCCCGCCGCCGCGGGAGCGGCCGTCCTCCTCGTCCTCCTGGTAGCGGCCCTCCTGGTAACGGCTGGCGAAGCGACCGCCGCGCCGGGCGCCGTAACGCTCGCCTCCATAGTCCTCGCGCTCGCCGTAGCCGCCGCGCTCTGCACGATAGCCGCCGCGTTCGCCTTCAAAGTCGTATCTCGAATAGGGCATCTTAGGTCTCCTTCTTGACGGCGCCTCGCCGCGCACAACGACGAGGAGGGGTCTGAGGGACCCCGGCGTCGTGGAGGAAACCTTCTGGCGAAAGCCCAGGTTCCGGCCTGAGTTCCGGTCTGGCGCTCAAGCCTCGGAGAGGCGCGATTTCGTGATGGACCTGGAACCTGGCGGCGCGGTCGCCAGTTACCCTTGTCGGATGCGCGCCGGGTCGAGCGTCCGCTTGTCAGTCGCATCAACACACTTTCGGCGAGGAGATCACACATGCCCAGCAAGGCCAGGCTCTCGGTATGTCTTGGAACCACCCTAGCGCTCGGCCTCGTCCTCAGCGCCTGCAGCAAGGGCGGGGCCAGCGCCGGCGCCGACTCCAGCGGCGGCGCGACGAACATGGCGAACGGCATGGCGCCCGCCATCGGCTCGGCGGGCCAATCCACGGAAAGCTTCGTCCGCGAGGCGGCCATAGCCAATAGCTATGAGATTCAGGCCGCCGATCTCGCCCTGCAGCGCAGCCGCGATCCGCACGTGGAGTCCCTGGCCCGCATGATCCGCGGCGATCACGAAAAGGCCGGCCGCCGCCTGGCGCAGATCGACCGCAACGGCCTGCCTCCCCTGCCCACCGCGTTGGACGACCGCCGCCGACAGATGCTCGATCAGCTGAAGAACGCGCGGGCGGAAGACTTCAACGGCGCCTATCTCGACCAGCAGAAGAACGCCCATGACGACGCCATCCAGGCCTTCAGCGACTATGCCGCCAATGGCGACAACCCCGACCTGAAGCGCTTCGCCGCCGACACCTTGCCCGCACTGCGCAAGCACGACGACGCCGTCGCGCGGGCGCAAGGCGGCATGGGCGGGGGTCAGATGGGATCAGGCGCGACAGGATCCGGCGCGGCGGCCGGCAGTTCCGGGACCCCCTCCACTCCCAACCGCTGACGTCGGTCTCCATCGGACGGCGGGGCGACAGCCTGCAGCCAGTCCGTCGTCCGATGGAGCCTCCCTCTCGAAAAGGAACCTCGAAAGGCGGCTGGACGTTTCCCCCATATCCCCGATCGCACCTGCGATCCCCCGCAGGAAAGGAAGCACAGTGAACCAAGACCTCACCAACAAGGACGACGAGCTCGCGGCCCAGGCTGGCGGGTCGCAGGCCGGCGGGTCTCAGCCCGGCGGCGGTTCTGGCGGCGGCTCCGGCGGCTCCGGCGGCTCCCCTAAGCCGGGGCAGCCCGGCGGCGGTTCGGGCGGCGGCTCAGGCGGGTCGGGCAAGCCCGGACAGCCCGGCGGCGAGCACGGCTAGCCCATCCATCTGCTTAGACGCAGCCAAGCTGGGTCGGGGTCGGCGTCACGGCGTCGACCCTGACTTTTGCAGCCCGACATTTGGGGACCCGATATTGGGGGGGCGGCCATAGGAGCCGGTCATGGGAATCGTCCTGACTATCCTGCTGATCCTCGTCCTGTTGGGCGTCCTGCCGCGGTGGCCCTACAGCACGGGCTGGGGCTATTACCCGGGCGGCGCGGTCGCCCTCCTTCTGATCATCGTCATCGTCCTGTTGCTGACCGGACGTCTGTGAGCCGCCTTGTGCAGGCGGCGGCGTTGTTTTGCCCAATGGACCTCACCAAAGGACCCCTGACATGCGTAGCAACCGAAATCCGTTGCGGAGTGCGACCGCCTCCGCCTTCGCCTTGTTCACCCTCGGCGCCCCTGCGGCCGTGAGCGCCTTGGCGCTTCTGACTCCCCAGACCGCGGCCCAGGCGGCCACCGCCGAGGACCTCAGCCGCCAGTCGCGCGACGCCCTCGACCAGCTCTATCACACCCACCCCGGCGCCCAGGCCCTGGCGCGGCAAGCGCGGGCGATCCTGATCTTCCCCAACATCGTCAAGGCCGGGCTGGTGTTCGGCGCCGCCTATGGCGAGGGCGAGGAGATCGAAGGCGGCCGCGTGGCGGGCTATTACAACTCCGTCACCGGCTCCTGGGGACTCCAAGCGGGCGCCCAGTCTTATGGGTACGCGCTCTTCCTGATGACTCCGGCGGCGGTGGACGCTCTGCACGACGCCCATGGCTGGGAGCTGGGCGTCGGCCCCACCGTGGTGGTGGTGAACGCCGGCGTGGCGGAAAACCTGTCCACCAACACCCTGAAGAACGACGTCTACGCCTTCATCTTCGACCAGAAGGGCTTGATGGCCGGGGTGAGCATCGAGGGCTCGAAGATCTCACACATCCATCCCCCGCGCTGACCCGCCTCAAGCTCAGCGCAAACTGAAGCCCCCACGGCGACCGTGGGGGCTTTTCTTTCGGCATTGGGCGTCGGGCTTATCGCGACAGCCAGACCGCGACGAACAGCACGGCGAAAACGATGCAGACCAGCACCAAACTGAAATTCAGCGCCGCCTGGTTCTCGGTGTGCTCATCGCCCTGGCGCGCCTCCTCCTGGCTCAAGTGGGCGTGGAGGCCGCCCCAGCGATCGCGAAGCCAACGCATGGGATCACCAATAGGGCTTGGCCCCGAACGGCGCGTAATAGGTGTAGACCTCTTCGCGCCGGCCCTCGCCGGTGTCGCCCAATTCGTGCTTGTCGTAGGACGGCGCCTTCATCAGCTGGTCGCGATCCAACGGCGCCACATAGCCGTTCTTGGTCACATCGTAGTGCAGCACGTTCCAGGGGATCGGATGGTACTTCTGCCCAAGACCGAGGAAGCCGCCCAGGGACAGGATGGCGGCGGTGATGTGGCCCGACACCTTGTCGATGGAGAGATCGTCGATGTGGCCGATCTTTTCGCCGGCGGCGTTATAGACCGTCGCGCCTTTCACCTTGTCGGCCAGGATGGAGGCGTGCTTTTCGGGAATGCCCGACATTTCAGCGGTGGTGTGATCGAGGGTCTTGTCCATGGCGGCGCTCTCCTTCGGCCCAATCGGTTTCGCCCCCGACTGCTTCAGCCCTGACGATCGAACAACGCCGGGCGCAGAGGCGCGGTTCCCGTTGGCGCTCTGCTCGCCGCGCAGATCGAACTCGCGCCGATAGCGCCCGTCCGTCACCAGGTAGGCCAGGCGCGCCCGGGCCCGGTTCACCCGGCTCTTGATGGTGCCGATCGGGCAGGCTGCGGCCACCGCAGCCTCCTCGTAAGACATTCCCGCCGCCCCCACCATAAGCACAGCCTGGCGCTGGTCCTCGGGCAGGAGCGAGAGCGCTCGGCGCACATCCTCCAACTCGAAGCGGGCGATGGGATCGGCCTGATCCGCCATTTCCAGGGCGCCGAGGGTCGCCACCAAGGCCTGCTGTCGGCTCTGCCGTCGGCGCGTGGAGTAGAATTGATTGCGGATGATCACATAAAGCCAGGCCTTGAGATTAGTGTCCGGCTGAAACAATCGTCGCGCCGACCAGGCCCGCAGCAGCGAGTCCTGTAACAAATCTTCCGCTTCCGTGGCGTTTCGACAGAGTGATTTCGCGAAAATCTTCAAGTTTGGGATGTATTTGCCGATTTCGTCCGCAAAATCCGCCTCAAAATTTCCTGCATAGGTCATGGCTCGATCACCTCTTGCTCAGGAAAACTCTCCGCTGTACATGTTTTTATTGTATTATGTTATCTCAAAATATGATTTCACAGCGCCGCGATCGGCAAAATAACATTTGCTAAGTGGGAACAAAGATGTGAACGGATCGCGCGCGATCGCCACCGCCGCCGACATCATGCATTCAACTCAAAAATGCCAGAAAATTCTATCTTTAATTGAATATAGGCCGCGGCGGCGCGACGCGACCCCGGGGATGAGGGCGCTCCAAAGAGCCGGCCGTTGCAGGACCGGCGTCGGCCGCCGCGGGACGCCGCGGGCGGGTCGGAAACCGCCGGCGGCGTACGCCAAAAACCTAGAGCATTTTCCGAAAAGTGGGAACCGGTTTTCGGGCGAAAAATGCTCTAGATTCAATTGGATATGAGAAAAATCCGATATCGATTGATCGGATTTTGCTCTAGCCAGCGCGCCCTCGCGCCGATCAGTTGAAGTCCGCCATGTCCTCCTGACCATCAATGGAATCAGGCCCGCCCTCGTCTTCGAAATCGCCGCTGGGATCGCCAGCCGGATCGCCCAGGGGCGGGGGCTCGACCAGGGCGTCGTCTTCACCAATGGTCGGGCCAGACAGCGGAATGGACAGCGGTCCGGTGAGCGGGCGGGACCCGGGCGGCGGCCCGATGGGGGTCGCGATCGCGTGGATGGTCGTACGTTCCAACATCTGGCGTCTCCATGAACCGGTGGCTGAGCCCGTGCAGCAAAACGCCCTCCCCGGCGCCCGGGTTCCTGTTCGCCCCGACGCCAGTCTGCTGGGGGCGCGCCGGAACCGCGCGCGACCGGCGTCGGTTCCCTCTTCGCCGGCCTTCGACCGAGCGGCTTGGCGAGGAGCCTATCCATGAGCGCGTCCGACAAGACCCCCGGCCAAGACGTTGGTCAGCCCGTGATCGATGAACATGGGCGAGAGCAGCAGGAGCTGGACCGGGAGCTGGAGGGCACCTTCCCCGCCAGCGACCCGCCGGCGATCACGCGCCCGCGCGGCCATAAGCTAAAGAGCGCCACCGACGCTCGCGCCCGGGCCCTAGCGGACAAGGCCGGAGGCGCCGATTGGTCCCGGCGCGCCTCAGCGACGTCGTCGCCGCCTGCGCCTCGCCCCCCCGGCCGTCCACGCTCTACGAAGCGTTGACGGCAGGATCGCTGGCAGCCGGGCCGCCCCCAGCCCGCTCAGGCGCTAAGGGCGCCCTCTGTTCAGAGCGTCGACGGCGACGGTGTCATGCGCACGCGGGGCCAATCCGTCGGATGAGCCGCGCCCATGCGCGCGCCGAGCAGAGAGCCGCCCAGCCCGAACAACAAGGTCGCGATGGACCACCAGGCGGTGACGGCCAGGGCGTCGCGCGTGGCGCGCGCCAGCGATTCCGCTTCGGAGCGGGTCATCGGCGGCGGCGCTGCGCCGGTGTTTGCGTTGGCGCCGGGCGTGGCGGCGGCTGACGGAGGCGTCCCGGCCTCGGTCTGCGCCTGCTGCGGGGCCATCAGGGCCGCGGTGGTTTCGTCCGCGGACTCCGCCGCCGTGCGCAGGCTGAAGCCGCCGATAGCGACGATGAGCAGCACCGCCAAGGCCCACACCGTCACGCCTTGGAACAGCCCGTGGCGATGATCTGGAAACTTGGCCGAGCGCGCCGCCACATAGGCCCCGATGCACATGGCCACGGCGGTGGCGACCAAAAGCCAGATCCCGGCCGCCAGGGTGATGGTCTGGGCCTGACCGCGCAGGGACGCGGTGGGATCGAAAGCGCTGGCGCCGATGGCGACGCCCAAGAGGTTGAACATCACTCCCAGCCCGACAGCGACCAGGGCGCCGGCGATGATGGACGGCCAGCAGATCAGCGAATGGGCGTAGACCTGCGCCAGATCGCGCTCCCTTGCATCCATTGTCATGACTTTGATCCTTCCGTTGATCCGGGCTGCAGGGCGCCCGAAGACTTGCCGCACCTGGCGACGTTCTTGAAACGTCCCAACGCTGCCTGAGGTTCCGGATTATTCACCTTTTAGGCGTTTCACGCGATAGTAGTTTCGCCCTACACTTGAACCGAAGATGTGCTATAAGGCTAAGCGGGCGCAGAAGGACATGGTTTACCTTAATGTCGGCGCCTTGCCGCGTTCCTCACGAAATCCCTCACTGCGCGAACACGGCGCTGTTGCAACTTTCCAGATTTGGTGAATTGCCAACCAGCTCCGCCTTTCATGTCGCGGCGCTCAATGACTTTTCTCAACATGATGTAGGCAGCGAATTGCTATCGGCTCAGGGATCTGACTCGCATTTTTGTTTCATCACTTCTGGCTGGGCGGCCAAGATCGGTCACCTCAGGGACGGTCGACGGCAGATCATCAACCTCGTCCTGCCCGGCGAAACCGTCGGGGCCCTCCCAAGCCTGGGCCGCCGCCACGGCCTGACCCTGGCCGCCCTGACGCCGGTAGTGAGCCTGAACGCCCGCCCCCTGCACCGCTTCATCGCCGCCGCGCCGGACGACGCCGCCGCCAACGACCTGGCCGAGCGTTTCGCCGCCCTGGCCGAGCGCGAACAGGAGCAGATGATCAACCAGATCGTGCGGCTGGGGCGTCAATCCGCGACGGAACGCGTATGCAGCCTTTTGCTCGAGCTGCGCGATCGGTTGAAGGTGGTCGGCCTGGCGGGGGAGCATTGGCTGTCCTTGCCGCTCACCCAGGAGACCCTCGCCGACGTGGCGGGGCTCAGCGTGGTGCACTGTAATCGGGTGCTCAAGCAACTTCGCTCCGAGCGCGTGCTTGATCTTAGGCGCGGTCGGGTGGTCATTCTCGATATCGCGGCGATGGAGACCGCGGCCGGCTATCCGTCCGGAGGCGGGCTGATCGACGCCCCACGACAGAGCCCCGCGGGCGCGCCGCGGGGCTCGTCTACGCAAGTCCGAGGGCTCTGAAACCCGGCTCAACGCCGCATGTAGCCGCGCCCTTCCTCCTCGTCCTCGTAGCCGCGCCCATACATGCGCGACTCCCGGTTCCGGCCAGACCAGCGCTCAGAGCCGCCCTGGCCGCGATACCCATCCTCGTCTTCCTCGCGACCGCCGTAGCCGCCTTGACTGGAGTAACCTCTGCCGTATTGAGCCTGCCCGAAACTACCCTGGCCTGAATAACCATAGCCGCCCGCGTTGCGCTGACCGTAGCCGCTACGACCGCCATAACCCTCGCCAGAGTAGCGCTCCGCGAAGCCGCCGCCGCGGCCTGCGCCACCGTAGCCGCCGTACTCGCTCGATCCGCTATAACCCCGCGAGCCGCCGCCATAGCCGCGCCCGCCGTCCTCGTCGCGTTCGCCGTAGTCGCCTCGGCTGCGGCTCATACGCTGACGACCGCCGCCAGCTTCGTCTTCATCACGATAGCCGCCAGAACGGCCGCCGCCGTAACCACCATAACCGCCACGACCACGCCCTTGGCGATAGGATGGCTCTTCATCGTATTCGCTGACAAATCGACCATATTCGTCCCTAGACTGCGATCCATACTGCGGGTTCATCTTGGACCTCTCCTGGCGAGGATTGCGTTTGACGCCGACCATGCAGAGGGAAGCCGGCGGCGGCGGCTCCACGGACTGCATCTCCTGGAGCTCTTGCTTGCGCTCCGAGATCTGTTGCGCCAGCTCCGGCGTGTTCACCCCGGCCTTCAGCGCCTTGGCGAAGACGCCGTCCAGCGGCTCTTCTTCTTCCTGGATGTGATGGCGGATCTCCTCGCCCAGCACCTTGACCTTGGCGTCCAGGTAGGGATCGCTCCCGTCCATCGCCCGCAGCTCGGCGATGAGCAGCTTGGCGCAGTCGTGCTGCACCTGCGACTCGTCGATGCCGTCGCCATTGCTGGGTTCGCAGGCCGGATATAACAGCTCCTCCTCCAGGATCATGTGCAGGGAGAGGGCGTTGCACAGCTTGTCGATAATGGATTCCTTCTCCCGCGCGCCGGCCTTGCGGTAGCGGTCGAACAAGGCTTCGACCTCGCGATGCTCCAGCCGCAGCGCGGCGATGGCGTCGCCGGAAGGCGCGCCGCTCGTATTGGAGCTGCGGGCGCCGCTGGACGCCGACATCTCGGCGCCGAATTTGCCGCTGCTCTGGCTGCTGCTTTGACCGCCGCCCTGGCTCGCGCCAGATGCGCTGCGGCCGGCGCCGCCGCTTTCCGCGGACGGCTTGGTGTCTTCAGATTTCGAGTCTTCAGATTTCGGCATGCGACAACCTCCTCCAACGTGGCAGCCCGCTCGCCCAGCAAGCTCATGCGGGGATAACCCGAGCGCAGACGGTCAGTTCCCAGCGGCGCCCAAGCGTCCGGCCGCCGAGGCTCGACCTCACGCGCATTTCAACTGCCGCAGCCAAGGGAACAATTGAGCGCTCCCGCGCGTCATGCCTGAGCGTCGTCGGAGTGAGCGCTCAGAAGCGAGCACACTGGGAGATGGGGAACGCCATGTTGCTGGAAAGGCTGCGGCGGTTCATTCGCGTCGGGCTCTTGGAGCTTGTCTTTCCCGATGGACGGTTGGTGCAGGTGGGGGAGCACGGGGAGGCCGCGCCCGTGCGGGTTCGTGTGCTTCGGCGCAGCAGCCTGCTGCGCTTGGCCCTGGCGCCGGAATTGGTCCTCGGCGAGGCCTATGTGAACGGCGACCTGATCATGGAACGGGGCGACATCTACAGCCTGCTGCGCCTCTTGGGCCGCAACTTCACATTCGATCGCCGCCGTCGGCGCCGGCGCGGCTGGTTCGGCCGCCTGCCGCTCTTTCTGCACCGTCAGCTGTATTACTGGAACGGACCCCGCACCGCCCGGCGCAATCTGCATCTCCACTACGACCGTGGGGTGGAGTTCTTCCGCCTGTGGCTGGACAAGGAGATGCACTATTCCTGCGCCTATTTCCCCACCCCCGAGACCGACCTGGAGGCGGCCCAGGCGGCCAAGGCCGAGCTGATCGCGGCCAAGCTCCGCTTGCAGCCGGGGCAGACCGTGCTCGACATCGGCTGCGGCTTCGGCGCCCTGGCCCGCGCCCTTGCGCACCGGGAGCAGGTCAGCGTCACCGGGGTCAGCCTGTCCCCCGGACCGCTGGCCGAGGCCGCCGCCCGCGCGCGCAACAGCGGCCTCGACAACGCCCTCGTGTTCCGCAATCAGGACTACCGCGACGTGGACGGCCATTTCGATCGGGTGGTGTCGGTGGGCATGCTGGAGCATGTGGGCCTGCACCACTATCAGGTGTTCTTCGACCAGGTGTCGCGGCTGATGACCGCCGACGGCGTGGCGCTGATCCACTGCATCGGCCGGCGCGACCCGCCCGGCGTCACCAATCCCTGGGTGCGACGCTACATCTTTCCCGGCGGCTATATTCCCGCTCTGTCGGAAATCCTGCCCTGCGTGGAGCGGGCGGGGCTGTGGGTCACCGACGTGGAGATTCTGCGCCTGCACTACGCCATGACGCTCTGGCACTGGCGGCGGCGCTTCGACGCCGCCAGCACGCGCATCGAGGAGATGTTCGACGCCCGTTTCCGCCGCATGTGGGAGTTCTATCTCGCCGCCAGCGAAATCTCGTTCCGAGATGGCGGGCACATGGTGTTCCAGCTGCAACTGGCCAAGCAGCCCGACGCCGTCCCCCTCACCCGCGCCTATCTGCGCGGCGCGCTATAGCCATAATTTCCGTACGCCTTTTCCATGACAGCGCGGGACAAACTAGGCTAGCTTCCGCCCACACGCCCCCACCTCCACGGGCGGCGAAGGGATCAGCGGCCTTGGCGAAAATCACCATCGACGATGTGGCGCGCCGCGCCGGCGTCTCCATCAAGACCGTGTCGCGGGTGCTGAATAACGAGCCCTTCGTGCGCGTCGAGACCCGCGACAAGGTGCTGGCCGCGGTAACGGCGCTGGACTTCACCCCCAACATCTCCGCCCGGGCCCTGGCCGGGGCCAAGGCCTATCTCATCGGCCTTCTGTTCGACAATCCGAGCCCCGCCTATGTGGCCGCTTTGGAGCAAGGAGCGTTGAAGGTGTGCCGCGCCTCCGGCCGCCACCTCCTGGTGGAGCAGGTGAGCGATCAGGGCCCGGATCTCGCCCGCCGCCTCGCCGTGCTGCTGCGCACCGTGCGCATGGACGGAGTGATCCTGACCCCGCCCATCTGCGACCGCATCGAGGCGCTGGACGCCCTCGACGCCGCCAAGACCCCCTATGTGCGCATCGCCCCAAGCCAGGCGCCGGAGCGCTCGGCGCGGGTCTATGGCGATGACCGGCGCGCCGCCTATGACATGACCTCTCGACTGATCGCGCTCGGCCACCGGCGGATCGGCTTCGTCGCCGGCCCGCCGGAGCACCTGGCCGCCGCCGAGCGTCGCCGGGGCTTCCTCGAGGCCATGCACGAAGCCGGCATGGAGGTTCCCGATGTGGACCTCGGTCAAGGCGCCTTCACCTTCCGCTCCGGGCTGGAGGCGGCGGAACGCCTGCTCGCCCTCGATCCGCGCCCCACCGCCATCTTCTGCGCCAATGACGACATGGCCTTCGGGGTGATGGCCCAGGCGCACCGGCTGCGCCTCGACCTGCCCGGCGATCTGTCGGTGGCCGGCTTCGACGACACCCCCACCGCGGAGATCGTCTGGCCGCGCCTCACCACCGTGCGCCAGCCGGTGGTGGAGATGGGCGAGGCGGCGGCGGAGTTCCTCATCAATCCCCCCAAGCTGGAGGATGGCGCCCCGCCCCCGGCCCAGCTCATGCCGTTCGACCTGGTGGAGCGGGAATCCACCACCGAACCCTGGGCGGGGTAGATTCCCTCAGCCCGCCTTGAAAAGGTAATGAAAATTCCTTACTCTGTGGCGACAACCAATGAGGTGCGCCATGGGTGCGTCCGCGACCATCGAAAAGACCTGCGCCGTGACGCGGAAGGGGCAAACCACCCTGCCTCTAGCCATTCGGCAACTCTTGGGCGTGCCTGACGGAGGCCATATTCTGGTCCGCGCCGAGGGGCGGCGCATCGTCATCGAGCCCGTAGACGACGCGCATCGCGATCCCGCCATCGGCGCCTTTCTGCGTCTGATCGCTGGAGACATCGCCGCCGGCCGCGGCGTGGGCGCGCTTCCCGATGATCTGGTGCAAAGCCTCCAGCACGCGCTCAAGGAGGCGGAGGTCGATCTCGATGCGCCGATTGAGGGCGACGTGTGCCTCTGATCGTCAACGGGTGGACGCTGCTGTTCCACCAGATGATGGTCGGCCAGATCGCCAATCTGACTGAGGGCTATGACCGGGCGCGGCGGTCTGATCCGGACGCTTACCGCTCCAACGCCAATGTTCGTGTGCTGGCCTCGGTCGCGAAGCTGGTTCTGGACGTGATCCCGCAAAACCCTGGGCATGCGGATTTTCGCATCGGCAACACGATGGGCGAAGCTTATCGCCACTGGTCCCGCGCCAAGTTCGGTCAGCGCTTTCGCCTGTTCTTTCGCTATGACAGCGCCGCCAGGATCATCGTCTACGCCTGGGTGAACGACGAGAACTCTCTGCGCGCCCGAGGCAGCAAGACTGACCCCTACGCCGTGTTCAAGAACATGCTCGCGCGCGGCAATCCGCCAGACGGGTGGGACGCCCTGTTGGCCGCCGCCGAGGCTTTGCCCTCGGAGCTGCAAGAGGCGCTGCGAGACCTTCGGCCATAGTTTGGCGCGCGATCCAGCTTTCAGCCCCTGCGCCTGAAGGGCTTCACCCCTTCAGCTGCGCCGCGGCGCGGGCGAGTTCGGTGATGCGGGCGAAGTCCCCCGCCTGCACCGCCTCGGCGGGCGCCACCCAGCTGCCGCCCACGCACACCACGTTGGGAAGGGCGAGATAGGACGGGGCGTTGGCGAGGCTGACCCCGCCGGTGGGGCAGAACTTCAGCTGCGGCAAGGGCGCGCCGAGGGCCTTCAAGAGCGGAACCCCGCCCACCTGTTCGGCCGGGAACAGCTTGGCGAACACGTGGCCGGCGTCCAGCGCCATCATGGCCTCCGTCGCCGTGGAGACGCCTGGCAGCAGCGGAACCGGCGCGCGCTCGGAAATGGCCTTGGAGAAGCCCGGGCTGACCAGGAACTGCGCGCCCGCCTTGGCGGCGGCCTCGGCCTGGGCGGGACTGATCACCGTGCCAGCGCCCACCACCGCGCCCTCCACATCGGCGGCGATGACGCGGATCACCTCCAGCGCCGCGGGGGTGCGAAGCGTGATCTCCAGGCTCGGCAGGCCGCCGGCCACCAGGGCGCGGGCCAGCGGCAAGGCGGCGGCGAGGTCCTCCACCACCAGCACCGGGATCACCGGGGCGAGACGGAGAATGCGTTCCAGGGCGGCGGGATCGGTCATGCGGAGGCCTCGGCGGCGAGTGCGGCGCGGGCGGCGCCGATGAGCGCCGCATAGGGGTGGCGAATGAGGAAGGTGGGTACGGCGGACAGATAGTCGCGGAACCTTCCCTTGTCTTCGAAGCGCTGGCGGAACTGCACGGCGTTCAGCTGGTCGATCAGGATCAAGGTCACGCCGCCGGCGATATAGAGCCCGCCGGTGGCCCCGAAGGTGAGCACCATGTCGCCGGCCAAGGTGGCGAGGGAGAGCATGAAGCGCTCCACCGCCAGGGCGGCCAGGCGATCGCCGAGCGCTGCGCGCTCCCCCACCTCCCGTGGTGTCGGGCAGGTTGGCGACGCGCCTTCGATCTCGCACAGGGCCTCATAGAGGTTGAGGAGGCCAGGCCCCGACACCACTCGCTCGGCGGACACCCGTCCGTACCGGCGCCGCAGCACGCAGAGGATCTGATCGTCGAGCTCGTCGCAGGGGGCGAAGCTGACGTGGCCGGCCTCGCCGACGCAGACCAGCGGCTGGCCCACGTAGGGCGCGGCCACCAGGGCCGAGGCGTTGAGCCCAGTGCCGGGGCCGATGATCCCCACCGTGCCGCCCAAGAGCCCGCCCCGCCGGGTGGACACCTCGCCGATTTCGCGCAGGTCCTTGGGGGCGAGTTCCTGCGCGGCCCAGGCGAAGGCGCCGAGGTCGTTCACCAGCACCACATTGGGCACGCCGAAGTGCAGGGCGATGGAATCGGCCGCCACCGTCCAGGCGAGGTTGGTGAAGCGCACCACGCCATTGATCACTGGTCCGGCGCAGGCCAGCGCCAGGAAGGCCAGCTTCGGATGGCCAAAGCCTTCGAGGTAGTCGCTCAGCGCCGCCTCAAGGTGCGGATAGTCCGCGGCCTTCAGGGCGGTGGCGTGATGCAGGCGAATCTCCCCCTCGTCGCCCACGTCCGCCAGGGCGAAGCGGGCGTGGGTGCCGCCGATGTCGCCAACGAGACCGAGCGCTCTCAAAACAGCACCGACGCGCCGGTGTCCGCCGGGCCCACCGCTTGACGGAAGGCGCCGAACAGCTCGCGCCCAAAACCGTGCTGACGATGGCTCGGGTCAGGGACGGCGGACGATCGGGCGGCGAACACGTCGGCCGGAACCCGCACCAGCAAGGCGCCGGTCTCGGCGTCCACCCGGACGATGTCGCCGTCCATGATGCGGGCGATGGCCCCGCCCTCCACCGCCTCAGGGGTGACGTGGATGGCCGCCAGCACCTTGCCCGAGGCGCCCGACATGCGCCCGTCGGTGACCAGGGCCACCTTGTGGCCGCGCTCCATCAGCACGGTGAGCGGCGGGGTGAGATTGTGCAGCTCGGGCATGCCGTTGGCCCTGGGGCCTTGGAAGCGCACCACCGCCACCACGTCTCGGTCGAGCTCGCCGCGCTGGAAGGCGGCGCTGAGCGCCTCCTGGCTGTCGAACACCCGCGCCGGCGCCTCCACCACGCGACCGGTGGGCTTCACCGCCGAAACCTTGGCCACGGCGCGGCCGAGATTGCCGGTGAGCAGCTTGACCCCGCCATGGGGATCGAACGGGTCGTCCACCGGGCGCAGGATGTCGCGGGAGAGGCTCTCGGCCGGGCCGTCGCGCCAGGCGAGGGCCCCGGTTTCGTCCAGATAGGGCTCCTGGGCGTAGCGGGAGAGGCCGGGACCGGCCACGGTGGTCACCTCGTCGTGGGCGAGGCCGGCCTTGATCAGCTCGCGCACCACGAAGGCCATGCCCCCGGCGGCCTGGAAGGCGTTCACGTCCTCCGAGCCGTTGGGATAGACCCTCGCGATGAGCGGAACCACCCGCGACAGCTGGTCGAAGTCGTCCCAAGTGAACAGCACCCCGGCGGCCCGCGCCATGGCGATGAGGTGCAGGGTGTGGTTGGTGGAGCCGCCGGTGGCGAGGAGCCCCACCGCCGCGTTCACCACCGCCTTCTCGTCCACCACCTTGGCCATGGGGGTGTGCAGCTGCTTGCCGGGGGCGAGGCTGACCGCTTGGTGCGTGGCCGCCTTGGTCAGGGCCTCGCGCAGCGGCGTGTAGGGATGCACGAAGGCCGCGCCCGGCAGGTGCAGCCCCATCATCTCCATCATCATCTGGTTGGAGTTGGCGGTGCCGTAGAAGGTGCAGGTGCCGGGGCCGTGGTAGCTGGCCATCTCGGAACGAAGCAGCTCGTCGCGCCCCGCCTTGCCCTCGGCGTAGAGGGCGCGGACCTTGGCCTTCTCGGCATTGGAGGCGCCCGAGGTCATGGGACCGGCGGGCACGAACACCGCCGGCAGGTGGCCGAAGCTGAGCGCGCCGATGACGAGACCCGGCACGATCTTGTCGCAGATGCCGAGATAGAGCGCGGCGTCGAAGGCGTCGTGGCTGAGCGCCACCGCCGTGGCCATGGCGATGAGGTCGCGGGAGAACAGCGACAGCTCCATCCCCGGCCGGCCTTGGGTGACGCCGTCGCACATGGCCGGCACCCCGCCAGCCACCTGCGCCGTGGCCCCGGCCTCCCGCGCCGCCGCGCGGATCAGCTCGGGGAAATGCTCATAGGGCTGATGCGCCGAGAGCATGTCGTTGTAGGCGGTGACGATACCGAGGTTCACCGTGGCCGGGTCGAGCGCCCTAAGCTTGTCGGCGGCGGGGGCGGCGGCGAAGGCGTGGGCGAAGTTGGCGCAGGACAGCTTGCCGCGGGGCGAACCGCGATTGGCGGCCTCCTCCATGCGGGCGAGATAGTCGGCGCGCGCGCCCCGTGAGCGTTCGACAATGGCGGCGGTGGTCTTGGCCACCGCGGGGTTTAAGGCTTGGCCGGCCATGTTCAGGCTTCCGGGCTCCAATGGATCACAACGGGGACCCGCGTTTGGTGAAGCACCGCGCGGATGGGCATGGCGTTGGCGTTCTCGCCAGCGAGGGCGGCTTCCAACACCCGAAGTTTATCGGGGCCGGCGGCGAGGACGAGGATGGCGCGGGCGTTGAGAATCGCGGGCAAGGTCAAGGACAGCCGGGCTTCGAACGGCGCCGGCGCTCCAGGCGCCACCGCGATGACCTTGCGGGAAGCCGCGGGGTTGAGCCCGACGGCCAGCTCCGGCGCGTGCGGAAACAAGGAGGCGGTGTGGCCGTCGTCGCCCACGCCTAGCACCACCACGTCAAAGGGCGCTTCGAGACTGGCGAGGCGTTGATCCGCCAGGTCAGCGGCCTCGGCCGCCGTCGCCACGTCGCGCCACAGGGGGATGAAACCGCAGACGCAGCCTGGACCGGCGAACAGCGAGCGGGCCAGAAGCCCAGCGTTGGACTGCGGCGAGGTCGGCGGCACGAACCGCTCGTCGGTGAGGGTGGCGGTGACCTTGGCCCAGGCCAGATCGCGCTTGCCCAGTTCGGCATAAACCGGCTCGGGAGTCTTGCCCCCCGCCAAGGCCATGACCGCCGCGCCACGCAAGTCCACCGCCTCCGCCAGGCGCACCGCCAGATCCTCCGCCGCAGCGGCGATGAACGCCGCCTTGCTCGGGTGGCGCAGGAAGGCCCCGACGGCCGGCTTCAACGCGACCCTATTCATTCCAACTGCGGCCCATCTGGGCGATGAGGTTGTAGGCGGCGGTGGGGCCCCAGGAGCCGGCGTCATAGGGCTTGCAGGTCTGGCTGGTGTCGGCCCAGGCTTGGCGCAGACCGTCGATCCACGCCCAACTCGCCTCCACCTCGTCGCGGCGCACGAACAGGGTGGAGTTGTTATCGATCACATCCAGCAACAGCCGCTCATAGGCGATGCGCCGCCGTCCGCCGCCGAAGGCCTTGGCCAGGCTTAGGCTCAGCGGCAGGGGCGAGAGGCGGAAGCCTTCGCGGTCGAGCCCCGGCGCCTTGTTCATCAGGAGGAGGTTGATGTCCTCGTCCGGCTGCAGGTCGATGACCAGCTTGTTGGCCTCGAGATCATGGGCCCCCACGCCGTTGAACACATTGTGCGGCACGGGCTTGAACTGCACCACGATCTGGGTGCGCTTCTCTGGCAGGCGCTTACCGGTGCGCAGGAAGAAGGGCACGCCAGCCCAGCGCCAATTGTCGATATGGGCGCAGAGGGCGACATAGGTCTCGGTGTCGGTGGCCTTGCCGCATTCGTCCACATAGGCCGCCGCCGGCTTGCCGCCGGAGACGCCAGCCCGGTACTGGCCGCGCAAGGTGAGATGCGCCGCCTGGTCGCGCCCGATGGGCCGCAAGGAGCGCAACACCTTCACCTTCTCGCTGCGCACCGCGGCCGGGTCCATGTTGGCGGGCGGCTCCATGGCCACCAGGCACAGGAGCTGCAGCATGTGGTTTTGCAGCATGTCACGCAGAGCGCCGTAGTCGTCGTAATAGGGCCAGCGGTCTCCCACCCCCTCGGTCTCGGCGACGGTGATCTCCACGTGGTCCACGGTCTGATTGGTCCACAAGGGTTCGAACAGCACATTGGCGAAGCGCAGCGCGATGAGGTTCTGCACCGTCTCCTTGCCGAGATAATGATCGATCCGGTAGGTGCGTTCCTCGTGGAAGGCCTTGGCCACGGCGGCGTTGATGGCGTCGCTGGTGGGACCGTCGCGGCCGATGGGCTTTTCCAGCACCACCCGGTTGGGGGCCTGGCTGAGGCCGGCGGCGTTCAGCTGCTCGCAGATGGCGTCGAACAGATTGGGCGACACGGCGAGATAGAAGATGGTCTCCTCATCGCCCACCACCGCCTTCAAGGCCGCGGCGCCGGCCGGCTTGCCAAGGTCCGCAGCCACATAGTTCAGCCGCGCCGCAAAGCGCTCGAAGGCCTCGGCGGGGGGCGCGGCGCCGGCCCGCTCGCTCACCGCGGCGTGGGTCATGCCGACAAAGGCCTCGACGCTCAGGGCTTGCCGCGACAGGCCGATGACCTTCAGCTCGGGGGGCAATAGGCCGTCCGCGTCCAGGAAATAGAGCGACGGCAGCAGCATGCGCCGCGCCAGATCGCCCGTGCCGCCGGCTATGACAATGTTCATTCTTCCTCCGCAGGCGTAGACACCGCATCGTGACAGCGTTGTCAACGCTCGAATGCGCGGGTTGAGTCGCGACCGAGTGTAGCGGGCGCCGGGCAAGGTGAGCTAGCTGGACCTGGCGAGCCTACGCCGCCCGCACCTCCGTCTCGGCCATGCGCTGGATGGCCACATAGTCGGTCTTGCCGCTGCCGAGCACGGGGATTTCCGGCACGCGGACGATGCGCTTGGGCACGGCGAGCTCAGGCGCGCCGATGCGCTGGGCGTGGTCGACGAGGGGCGTCACCTGGGCGTCGAGGCGGTCGGTGACCAGGATGAGCCGCTCGCCCTTCTTGGAATCGGGCAGGGAGATCACCGCATGGCGGGCGTCCGGCCACACCCCGGCGGCCAGGTCCTCCACCGCCGACAGGGACACCATCTCGCCGCCGATCTTGGCGAAGCGCTTCACCCGGCCGCGGATGCTGACAAAGCCCTCGGCGTCGATGGAGACCACATCGCCGGTGTCGTGCCAGCCGTCGTCGGGGGCCTCCACGCTGCCGTCGTCGTTGAGATAGCCGGCCATGACATTGGGCCCGCGCACCAGCAGCTTGGCCCCGCCCTGGATGCCTTCGACCTTCTCCAGCCGCCATTCGAGCCCCGGCAGCATGGGCCCCACCGTGCCCACCCGATTGCGGCCGGGCTGGTTCACCGCCACCACGGGGGCGGCCTCGGTGGCGCCGTAGCCTTCCAGCAGCTGCACGCCCTTGAACAGCTGGTCGAACAGGTGGTGGGTCTCGTCGCGCACCCGCTCTGCCCCGCAGACCACGAATTGCAGCCCTGAGAGATCGCCCGGATCAGCGGCGCGAGCGTACTGGTTCACGAAGGTGTCGGTGGCCAGCAGGATAGAGGACTTGCTGTCGCGGATCAGGGTCGGGATCTGCTTCACGTGCAGGGGCGACGGGTACTGGAACGCCTTCATGCCGGTGAGAATGGGCAGGAACACGCCCCCGGTGAGGCCGAAACAGTGGAAGATCGGCAGGGGATTGAACATCACCCAGGCCGGGTCGAGGTCGATGTGAGCGGCCACCTGCTCCACATTGGCGCAGAGATTGCCCTGGGTCAGCATGACGCCGCGGGGGGCGCCGAAACTGCCCGAGGTGAACAGGATCACCCCCGGATCATCCACCTTCAGGGGCGCGCGGAACTGGCGCGGGGCCAGGGCGGCCACGGCGGCGAAGGCCTTGTCGGCGAGCCCCACCTGTTCGCGCACATCTTCGAGATAGGTGATGGCGCAGTCGGCGCTGAGGGCGTCGATAAGATCGTCCAGCTTGGCCTGATCGACAAAGCGATGCGAGGTGAGGATGCGCTTCACCCCCGCCAGACGACAGGCCGCTTTCAGATTGCGGATGCCGGCGGTGAAGTTGAGCATGGTGGGCGTGCGCCCAAAGGCGGTGAGGGCGAAGAAGGTCACCACCCCGCCGGCGCTGGAGGGCAGCAGCACCCCTACCCGCTCGCGCTCGCCGGTGAGCTTGGCGATCCGCCGACCGAGGGCGAACGAGGCCCGGATCAGGTCGGTGTAGCTGAGCGGCTTGCGTTCCTGGTCCTCGATGATCGGCTTCTTGGCGCCGAACCTGTCGCGGGCGTCGATCAGGGCGTCGAACAGGGCGCGATCCCCCGCTCGTGCATCATAGTCGCGCGGCATCTACGCGGCTCTCCGGTGCGTCCCGGCGGAGCGGGACCAAAGACGCTGAGGCTAGCCCCGGACGGCGGGGAAGGAAAGAGGCGCGATTTGGGCCAATTTCGTAGGGCGCGCCTCCCCTACTCCGCCGCCGCGGCCGCGGGGGGTGGGAACACGGCGCGCCAGGTGGCGAGCTTGTCCTGGTCATTCTTATCCCAGGGATGGAAGCCCGGGCGATACCAGTCCCAGTAGCTCGACCAGCTGATGCGGAAAAGGCCCGGCTTCCACAACAGATAGCCTAACGTGGCGCGGCGGGCCTTCTTGAAGTCCATGCCGTCGGCGGCCAGCAACAGGGCGCCGAAGCGGCTGATGTTGAGGGTGAACATCACCGTGATGATGGCCATGACCCGCACCCGCAGCACGTAGCGCTGCCAGGGGCTCCAGTCCTTGGCGATCTCCATGAACACGTCATAGGCCACGGCCTTGTGTTCGCTCTCCTCCATGGCGTGCCACTGCCACAACTTGGCGATCTCGGGATCGACGCCCTCCCAGATCTTGGGATTGCCGAGGAACCAGTCGGCCATCATCGCCGTGAAGTGCTCCAGGCACATGGTGGCCGCCAGCATGGCGATGGGGCCGCGCTCGCGCACGATGTCCTGGCGGGCGCGCAGCTCGCTCTCGATCTGGTCCAGGGGATAGTGCCCACGATCGAGGTGCGAATTCATGCTCACATGTTCGCGGGTGTGAATGGCCTCCTGCACGATGAAGGCCTTGGCCTGATCCAAGAGCTTGCCGGTGAGTTGCGGGCGATAGTTGCGCACGGCGTCAATGAACATGCGCTCCCCGTCCGGGAAGGTGATCGACATGGCGTTGAACACGGCGCTGCCCACCGGGTCGCCGCCCAGCCAAGCGTTGCTCTTGGCCGCATCGGTGACGAAGTGCAGATCGCGGGGGATGACGTCGTGGTTGTCGGGGGTGGTCATGGCAAAGACCCCTTGCCTGTGTTTAGTGTCGTTGATCCTTAGATGCGTTATATCGACAAAAATGTCAACAAGCCTCGCTGCACCGACCCGCACCCGCCGCTCTGCCGAAGCCGCCAAGGACAATATCCTCGCGGCCGCGGAGAAGATTCTCATTGAGGAGGGTCCTCAGCATCTGAAGGTGCTGGAGGTGGCCAAGGCCGCGGGTGTGGCCCACGCCACGGTGCTGCATCACTTCGGCTCTATCGACGAGGTGCAGGAGGCGCTGATGACCCGCATGATCCGCGCCCTCGTCGATCGCATCGTGGCCATTGCTCACGAGCGCGCGGACTTGAGCGAAGCCACCATGGCCGGCATTTCCGACATGTTCGACACCTTCGAGGGTCGGGGCGTGGCGCGGCTGGCGGCCTGGCTGGAGCTCACCGGCGAGTCGCGCCGCCTCACCGTGGTGCGCGGCGCCGTGCGCGAGGTGATCGCAGCCCGGGCGGAAAAGGGCCTGCACCTGCCGCCGGAGGAGGTGGAGGACTTCATGTTGGCCAGCATCTGCCTGGCCTTGGGCGTGGGCCTCTTCGGCGCCCGGCTCTCGGCCCTGATGGAGCGGCCGGCGGATCATGCGCGGGCCACGGCGTTGCACCTGTTGCAGACCGCCACCCGCAAGGCCTGGGCGGGTGAAGGGTGTTAGGGGACAACAATTTATGCGCGCGGCGTGCAATTGCTGGCCGTCTTGCAACAGCGTGATGCGAACGCCGTTCGCATCACCATTGTGACTTGAAGACGCGCAAGTTGTCGTGCATAGCCTTATGTGTGTGAGTCAATGGCGCTCGCAGGTGCGAATCGAAAATTTTGTCAAGCAAAATTATTGACAAACTCGCGTTTTTCGATTAACTCTTGCTCAAAGCTGCGCATTCGATCGCCTTGTTGGCGATGGAACGCGTATGGAGAGCAGCCAAAGGAGGCGAGTATGCAAAATTCGGAATGCGCAAAGCTTGCCGCCCGCTACGAAGATAAACGGGCTGAAGGCTTGCTGGATGTTAAATTCTTCCTGCACACCACAGACAAGGTGCTGAGCGAGGAAGTCTGCGCCGAGGTGAATCGGCTCGATGCAGCCATCGCCGATGGTGCGTATGTGCCGCTCGTGTTTGACGACCGCCACCGCAACGATTAAATACACGTTGGAAATTACGATTCTAAAGGCCCGCTGATGCGGGCCTTTTTTCTAGGCGCAACCGATGTATTTGATCGACGACGAAAGAGTTGAAAATGCAATAATGGCCGCCGACGCGGTTTGTAAGGCACCTGGCGTGTATCGATCACCCGGAGACTATTCAGGACACGCATCAATAGATGCAATGTTAGCGTATGTTCAAACTAAATTTGATATTCAAGTTCACCTTTGGGACGTTTCATTTCAAGGAACAAATATAGGATCTAGACTTGAGGTTTATAAAGACAGAATAGAAATTTCTGTGAGGTCCGATCAAGATATCGGATGGAAAAGATTCTGCGCCGCAAAAGAATTAATGCACTTGCTGATAGATTCAGCACAAGATTATTCTCCTTACGGCAACGACAGAATTGATGAAATGCTTGAAAAAGGCATTATCGGCCTCGCAAGCGCAAAAAACAATCCCACGGGGAACCCAACGCAATCAGAACTTGTAGCTGAAATTGGCGCTGTAGAGGTCTTATACCCGGCCAAACAAATAATTAAAGATATTGAGCAGTTAAAAACCGAGGGTCATGACCCCATCATAAGTATACCGAAAGCAGCATTAATTCGCCAGATGCCAAGATTCTATGTGGCGACCGCGTTAAGACAGGATTTTCGCACCTTCGTCGCCGCGGCAATGACGCAATGCAATGGGCGACGCGAGAACAGTTCAAAATAAACGGAGCAAGAGAAGCCCGCACTCACCACGTCACCATGCATGCTTCGGTTGGGGAGACAAGCCGCCGCTCGCCACCGCTTGACGCCACGTCAGTGACGACAAGCCCTGCCGCGCCCGCCATACTCCAGGAAAACAGTCTGGAAACGCCGCAGGAGCCCGCATGACCGCCCCCTTTGTCTCCCCCGACGCTGCTCAACTGCTGGCCATGCTGGCCGCGCAGGCCGGCCCGAAGCTGCGCGACATTCCCCCGGCGGACGGGCGGGCCATGTACGTCGCTCTCGCCCAGATGGCTGATCCGCCGCCGGTGGATTGCCCCACCGCCGAGATCGCCATTCCGGGCCCCGCCGGCGCAATTCCTGGCCGGCTCTATGGCGACACGGCCAGCCACGGGCCGCTGATCGTCTTCTTCCACGGCGGCGGCTGGGTGATCGGCGACCTCGCCACCCATGACAGCTTCTGCCGCCACGTGGCGGCGAGCCTTGGCCTGCGGGTGCTGGCGGTGGACTATCGCCTGGCGCCCGAGCACGCCTTCCCGGCGGCCTATGACGACTGCCTCGCCACCTTCAATTGGGCGAGGTCAGGTCCGACCGAGCTGGGGCCGAAGCCCACCAAACTGGGGGTGGCGGGCGATAGCGCCGGGGGCAATCTTGCCGCCGCGGTGGCGCTGGCGACGCGGGCCGGCGGCGGGCCGGACGCCCAGCTCCTGCTCTACCCGGCGGTGGACATGGTGGGGCGCACGGCCAGCTATGAGCAGTTCAGCCAGGGCTACATGCTCGACGCCGACACCATGGACTATTTCGGCGGCTGCTATCTGCCCGATGGCGTCGACCGCGCCGACCCGAGCTGCTCGCCCTTGCTGGCGGCGGATCACGCCGGCGCGGCGCCGGCGGTGGTGGTGACCTGCGGCCTTGATCCCCTGCGCGACGAGGGCCGCGCCTACGCCGGCAAGCTCATCGCCGCCGGGGTGAACGTGCGCTACGCCGAGCTGCCCGGCCTGATCCACGGGGTGATCAATATGCGCCAGGCCCTGCCCAGCGCCGTCGCGCCGCTGGACGCGGCGCTCCGGGCTTTCGCTGAACTGTTGGCCTAGGCTGCAAACGGCAGGGCGAGGGCCTCGGCCACCGCCTCGTGACGGATGACGCCGGCGGCCACGTTGAGGCCCCGCGCCAGGTGCGGATTGGCGGCCATGGCCGCCGCCGCGCCCTGGTTGGCGATGGCCATGACGAAGGGCAAGGTGGCGTTGTTCAGGGCCTGGGTCGAGGTGCGGGCCACGGCGCCCGGCATGTTGGCCACGCAATAGTGGACCACCCCGTCCACCACGAACACCGGGTCGGCGTGGGTGGTGGCGTGCGAGGTCTCGAAGCAGCCGCCCTGGTCGATGGCGATGTCCACCATCACCGCGCCGCGCTGCATGGTGGCCAGCATGGAGCGGGTCACGAGCTTGGGCGCCGCCGCGCCCGGCACCAGCACCGCGCCGATGACGAGGTCGGCCGACTTCACGGCCTCAGCGATGGCGTTGCGTGAGGCGAAGGCGGTCTTCACCTTGCCGCCGAACACATGGTCGAGCTCGGCCAGGCGCGCAGTGGAGATGTCGAAGATGGTGACGTCGGCGCGCAGGCCCACCGCCATCTCGGCGGCGTGAGTTCCGGCGACGCCGCCGCCCAGCACGATCACTCGGCCCGGATGCACCCCGGGCACGCCGGACAGCAACACGCCGCGGCCGCCCGGTTCCTTCTCGAGGTAGTGCGCCCCCACCTGCACGCTCATGCGGCCGGCGACCTCGGACATGGGACGCAGCAGCGGCAGGCCGCCGCGGGTGTCGGTGACCGTCTCATAGGCGATGCAGGTGGCGCCCGACTTCATCAACGCCTCGGCCTGCGGCTTGTCGGCGGCCAGGTGCAGATAGGTGAACAGGGTCTGGTCGCGGCGCAGCCAAGCGCATTCGTGCAGCTGCGGCTCCTTCACCTTCACCACCAGATCGGCGGCGTCGAACACGGCCTTGGCTTCGAGGGCGATGGTGGCTCCGGCGGCCACATAGTCCGCGTCGAGGAAGTCCACGCCCTTGCCGGCGTTGGTCTCCACCACCACCGAATGGCCGAGCGCGGTGAGCTCGGCGACAGCGTCCGGCGTCAAACCGACGCGATATTCGTGAACCTTGATCTCCTTGGGCACGCCGATACGCATGAGTTTCCTCCTGAGGCACGATTTGAGAGCATTATAATCCCGCAACCTCGGCAAGAATTCCCATATTTCGCGGCGCGACGGCGTGGATTAGGATATGTTCGCGAATTTACCCCAGTAGTTTGGATTTCTTCCAATATGGACGCGCTCGACCGCAAAATCCTCGACGCCCTGAAGCGCGATTCCGCTCGCACCAGCGCCGACATCGCTGGCGAGATCGGCCTGTCGCCCTCGGCCACGCACCGGCGCATCAAGCTGTTGGAGAGCGAGGGCCTGATCCAGGGCTATCGCGCCCGCCTGTCCCGCGGCGCGCGAGGGCACCCCACCACCGTGTTCGTCTCGGTGACGCTGAAGGATCAGGCGCAGGAGACCCTGGCCCGCTTCGAACAGGCGGTGCGCCGGGAGCCGGACATCGAGGAAGCGCACCTGATGAGCGGCGACAGCGACTACCTGTTGAAGGTGGCCGTGCGCGCCGACGACAGCTTCGAGCGGGTGCACCGCGACACCCTCGCCCGCCTGCCCGGCGTGCAGCGGCTGGTGTCGCAGTTCTCTATCCGCACCGTGGTGGAGCCGGATTAACGCGGCTCCGAGGAAAAGTGGGAACCGGTTTTCCGCCCGCGGAGCCGCGTCAAAAAATAGTATATCCGCCGTCGATGACGATGGAGTCGCCGGTGTGGAAGCGCGAGGCGTCCGAGGCGAAGTAGGCGGCGATGGCCGCGAAGTCCTCCGGCTCGCCCCAGCGGCGCATGGGCACGCGGCCTATGGCCTTTTCGTTGAACGTGTCCCAGGCCTGCAGGCCTTTGGTCATGTCAGAGCGGATCCAACCGGGCAGGATGGCGTTGGCGCGGATGCCGTAGCGCGCGTGCTCCACGGCGATGCCGCGGATCATGGCCTGCACCGCGGCCTTGGTGGAGGCGTAGGCCTCGTTGCGCGGGGCGCCGTGGATGGCCGAGGTGGAGGACGTGACCACCAGGGAGCCGCCCGGATCGCCGGCCTGGGCGCGGGCGATCATGTGCTTGCAGGCTTCGCGGAAGGTCCAGAACACCGAGTCGAGATTGATAGCCGTGATCCGGCGCCAGGCCTCGGTGGTGACGTCGGTGAAGGCCTGCCCGCCGCCGCCCACGCCGGCATTGGCGGCCACGAAGTCGAGCCGGCCGCGCGTGGCGATCACTTCGGCGATGGCGGCGCAGAGGGCGGCCTCGTCGCCCACGTCCACCTGCATGGCGCGCGCGGTGGGGTCGAGGGTCTTCAGCTTGGCTTCGGCGGCGGCGTTCTTGTCCGGGTTCTGGCCGAACACCACGATTTGCGCGCCGCAGCTCGCCAGACCCTCGGCCATGCCAAGCCCGATGCCGCCATTGCCGCCGGTGACCAGCGCCACCTTGCCCGTGAGATCAAACAGGCGCATCGGCCCTCCCTCTTGCTTGTCGATAGGTCCCCGGTCTTTCACCCTCAGGCGGCGCGACGCAAGCGTGACGTAGCGTTATGGTGGTCTCAGCCCTGGTCGCGGGCTCGCCGCTTTGCTAGGCCTTTAGCGTCTCATCAGGTCGAGGGTTCGCCATGGCGCACGTCGCGTCGGAAAAGACCAAGCTCTTGAATCGTCTGCGCCGGCTGAAGGGTCAGCTCGACGCCCTGGAACGCTCCGTGGACGCCGACAGCGAATGCGCCCGGGTGCTGCAACAGGCCACCGCCTGCCGCGGGGCCCTCGACGGCTTCATCGCCGAGGTGATCGAGGATCACATCCGCGAGCACATGGTGGACGAGACGGCACCGCAAGACGATTCGCGTCGTCAGGCGGCCGAAGAGCTCATCGCCATCGTCCACTCCTACATCACCTAAGCGCCACTTGACGCATACCCCCTCCGGGTATATCAGCGCCGCCATGTCCTGCGGCGCGGCGCGCGTGTGCAATCGTTGTCATGATTGCCGCCTACAGCAGGACCAGCATTATGACTGCGGGAGGGCGGAGCATGATGATCCGTTTAATATCGGCGGCGGCCGCCGCCAGCCTTGGCTTGGGTCTGAACCTTGGCCTGACCGAGCGAGTCCTTGCCGATCCGCAAAGCGCTGCTGCTGAAATCCCCGCCCCCAAGTTAAGCCTTCCCGAGTGGGCCGTGCATGCTCAGGCGACCCTGGTGGACCAGTTCCACCCGGCGTTTCGTGCGCCCTATCAAGGCGCGAACAGCCTGAACCACGGCGCGCGCGGCAACGAAACCTTCGACGCCACGCTCTATCTCGGCGTCCGGCCGTGGGCCGGCGCCGAGCTGTGGGTCAATCCCGAGATCGATCAAGGTTTCGGCCTCTCCAACACCTTGGGCGTCGCCGGCTTCCCCTCAGGCGAGGCCTACAAGGTGGGCAAGGCCCATACCTATTACCGCACACCACGCCTCTTCCTGCGCCAGACCGTCAATCTCGGCGGCGAAAGCCAAGCTGTGGACGCGGATCTCAACGTCATGGCCGGCAAGCAGACGGACAACCGGCTGGTGTTCACCGTGGGCAAGTTCTCGGTCCCCGACATTTTCGACGCCTCCAGCGTGGCCCACGATCCGCGCAACGACTTCATGAACTGGTCGATCGTGGAGGCCGGCAGTTTCGACTACGCCGCCGACGCTTGGGGCTATACGCCGGGCGCCGCCGCCGAGCTCTACTGGCAGCCCTGGGCGGCGCGCGTGGCGGTGATGGACATGTCCAACGTGCCCAACTCCACCCGCTGGGACACGCACCTCGGCCAGGTGCAGTTCATCGCTGAGCTGGAGCGCGACTGGACGGTGAAGGACATGGCCGGCTCGGTGCGTCTCACCGGCTATGTCAGCCGCGGCCGCATGGGCAAGTTCACCGACGCCGTGGCCGAGGCCACGCTATCCGGCCAACCCGCCGACACCGCCGTCGTGCGTCGCTACGCCAACCGCCCGGGCTTCAGCCTGGCGGTGGACCAGCAGCTCACCGCCGATGTCACGGCCTTCGCCCGCATGGGCGCCGCCGACCCGCACCACGAGACCTTCGAGTTCACTGACATCGACTCCACCGCCTCGGCGGGCGTGTCGGTGAAGGGCAAGGCCTGGGGCCGGTCCGACGACACCATTGGCGTGGCGGGGGTGGTGAACCGCATCGGCGTCGCGCATCGGGCCTTCCTCAACGCCGGCGGCCTCGGCGTCACCGTGGGCGACGGCAAGCTGCCCCACTACGGCGACGAGCGCGACCTGGAGGCCTATTACAAGGTGACGGTGGCCAAGGGCGCGGCGGTGAGCCTCGACTATCAGTACATTGACAATCCCGCCTACAACCGCGACCGCGGCCCGGTGTCGATCCTCGGCGTGCGGCTGCACTGGCAGCGTTGAGGCCAAGACGCGCGACTCGTCGGCACGGCTTAAATTTGTTACACTTTCTAACCTGTTCGCCATTTGGTGCGGCAAGCCATGAAAGAAGTCGCAGCCGTCGAAGCCGAGACCAAGCTCGCGGAGTTACTCGACCTGGTCGAGGCCGGTGAGGAGGTTTTGATTACGCGCCAGGGCGAGCCCGTTGCGCGACTGACGCCCGCGAATCGCCCCTCCTCGCGAGAGCGCAGCCAGCAAGCCGCCGCTGCGCTCCGCCGGCATCGGCAGGGCGTGACGTTGGGCGACCTTGAGCTGAAGGCGTTGATCGACGAAGGGCGTCGATGAGCCTGGTGCTCGATGCGTCGGTCGCCCTCGCCTGGTGCTTTCAGGATGAAACCTCAGCGCTCGCCGAGCGTGCTCTTGACGAGCTTGTCGTTTCGGGCGGCGTGGTCCCTGGTCTGTGGCGATTGGAAGTGGCCAACGCATTGAAGATGGCTGTGCGACGCGGGCGCATGACGCTGGCGCAGCGTGATCAGGCGCTGGCCGACCTCGCAGATCTCGCGGTCGCGGTAGACGTCGAGACAGACACACAGGCGTGGACCGCCACGTTGACGCTCGCCGATCGGTTCAACTTGACCCTTTATGACGCCGCCTATCTGGAGCTGGCGCAGCGTCGCAACCTTCCTCTGGCCAGCCTCGATACGGCGCTTTGCAACGCCTCCCAGACGCTCGGGCTGCTATTCGAAGGCTGACTTTACGGCAGCGGGACACCGATGACGGCCTTGGCCACCCAGCCGTCCGTGACCTTGGTCCAGCCGCGCCCGACGCCGAGATTCAGGTTCCAGCCGTGGACGTCGACATCGGCCACCGCATAGAGGCTCTGCTCGTTCTGATCAAAGCGGCCGAAATTGCGATGGTCGCCCAGGGTGTTGTAGGATTCTACGCCCAGCGAGAGGCCCTTCGTCACCTCGTAGCCGACCTTGCCGGTGAGCTCCAGCGACACCGGGGCGGGCTTCGGACCGCTCACGGTCCAATCGACATTGGCGTTTACGGCGAGGTCCCATTTGCCCGCCTTCCAGCCGGCGATGCCTTTCAGCTCGGCGTTCCAGGGGTTCTCATCATACCGATGGCTGACCCGGCCGATCTCGAAATTCAGCCCCACGTACCAGGGCTGGCTCTCCGGCCGCGGAGGGATGTATTTCAGCCGCACCTTCTCCCCGCCCACGGTGTAGGTCCCGTGCGAGTCGAGCTGGGACAGCACATAGAACCCGGCCTCCAGACCCGGCCCGAGGCCGCAATAGAATTCCGGCGTCAGCCGATAATCGTGGTTGGGAACCTGCCCGGCGAGATAGTCGGCGGTCCGGGCGCCTGAGGCCACATAGACATTGTGCAGATCGAGCCCGAAGTGGCCCGGCTTCACCGTGTCGTCCTCATAGACCTGGATTTCTTCCGGCGCGGCGTGGGCGGAGCCTGCCGCAGCCGACATGGACATCGCCGCGGCGGCAGCGCAAAAAACATGACGCTTCAAGACAGCATCCCCACGCTTCCAGCGGGATATGCGTGAGATCATGTCGGGGCGCAACCGCGTGGCCGTGACAAAAATCCTATTGCCTATTCGAACGGCGGGAAGTCGTCGTCGAGATAGCCGTCCAGGAAGTCGAACGCCTTGCCCTTGAAGAGGCCGTGGGTGATGAGGCCGAAGTGGTCGCAGCCGGGCACGGTCTCGGCCCGCGCGCCGGGGATGGCGTCCGCGAGCCCCTCGGCGCGACCCGCCAGGGCGTCGCGCGAGCCCACGACCACCAGGGTGGGCGCCCGCACAGCGTCAAGCGCCTCGAGCGAGAAGCTCCGCCCTTGCCCTTCCGACAGGGCCGCGAGCGCCAGGCGATCCTCGCCCTGCTCGTCGGCGAACTGGCGAAAGCTGCGCAGGAGCGGATGGTCGATGGCCGCCGGGTCCTCGGCCCGCATGGCGGCGGCGAGCGAGCCGGCCTCGCGCGAAGGCTCGAACAGCCGCTCGCCGACCCCGGCCAGGATCAGCTTTTGCACCTTTTGCGGATGATCGAGGGCGAGGCCGAGCGCCATGCGTGCGCCCAGCGAGAAGCCGATCACCGCGGCCGAGGCCACGCCGAGATGGTCCATCAGCGCGGCCACGTCCTCGGCCATCGCAACATGGCTGTAGTCGGCCGGGTCGTGCGACTTCAGGCTCTCGCCATGGCCGCGCAGATCAAGCGCGATCACCCGCTCGCCGCGCGGCTCGAACGCCTTTAGCCAGCCCGTACGTCGCCAGCCCTCGTTGCGATTGGAGGCGAAGCCATGGATCAGCACCACGGCGGGCGCAGCCTTCGGCCCGAAGTCGTCGTAGGCGATGGCGCCGGCGGCGGTGTCGAACAGCATGGCCTCTCCCTTGGCGCTTTACCCGCAGCCATAGGACCAAATCCTACCTTCTGAAAAGCCGCGCGCTTGCCTGACGCGGGGTCAGCCGGCTTATGTCGACGGAACATAGGAAAAGAAATCGTCCCCAGGAGACACCCCATGGAAGCCTATATCGTCGCCGCCGCTCGCACCGCCGGAGGCCGCAAGGGCGGCCGCGTGTCGGGCTGGCACCCCACCGACCTGGCCAGCGAAGTGCTGAACGCCCTGGTGGACCGCACCGGCGCCGATCCGGCCCTGGTGGAGGATGTGATCTGGGGCTGCGTCACCCAGGCCGGCGAGCAGGGCTTCAATGTAGCGCGCAACGCCGTGCTGGCCTCCAAGCTGCCCGAAAGCGTGCCGGCCACCTCGGTGGACCGCCAGTGCGGCTCCTCCCAGCAGGCCATCCACTTCGCCGCCGCCACGGTGATGGCCGGGGCCATGGACGTGGTCATCGCCGGCGGGGTGGAGAGCATGAGCCGCGCGCCCATGGGCCTCGCCACCTCGCTCCCCTACAAGAACGGCTTTGGCCAGCCCAAGAGCCCGCGCCAGGAAGAGCGCTATCCCGGCATCCAGTTCAGCCAGTTCGTGGGCGCCGAAATGGTGGCCAAGAAGCACGGCTTCAAGCGCGAACACCTCGACGACTTCGGCTTCGCCAGCCACCAGAAGGCCATCGCCGCCACCAAGGCCGGCGCCTTCCAGGACGAGATCGTGCCCCTCGACATCACCCTCGCCGACGGGGCCAAGGATGTGCACAGCATCGATGAAGGCATCCGCTTCGACGTCACCCGCGAGGGCATAGGCAATGTGAAGCTGCTCAGCGAGGAGGGCTGCATCACCGCCGCTACTTCGAGCCAGATCTGCGACGGCTCCGCCGCGGTGATGATCGTCAACGAGCGCGGCCTAAAGGCCCTGGGCGTGCAGCCGCTGGCCCGCATCCACCACATGACCGTCACCGGCGGCGACCCGGTGATCATGCTGGAGGAGCCCCTCTTCGCCACCGAAAAGGCGCTCAAGCGCGCCGGCATGAAGATCGACGAGATCGACCTCTATGAGGTGAATGAGGCCTTCGCCCCCGTGCCCCTGGCCTGGCTGAAGCACCTGGGCGCCGATCCCGCGCGCCTGAACGTCAACGGCGGGGCCATCGCGCTCGGCCACCCTCTGGGCGGGTCGGGCGCCAAGCTGATGACCACCCTTGTCCACGCCCTGCGCAGCCGCGGCAAGCGCTACGGCCTGCAGACCATGTGCGAAGGCGGCGGGCTGGCCAACGTCACCATCATCGAACGACTCTAAGCGTCTAACAAAGGCTCCGCTGCATGACCGACCTCTTCTCGCCCCTCAGCTTCACGCACGGTCCTGCGATGAAGAACCGGCTGATGCTGGCGCCGCTCACCAACCTGCAAAGCCATCCGGACGGAACCTTGTCGGACGACGAGATCCGCTGGCTGACCCTGCGGGCGGAGGGGGGCTTCGGCGTCGTCATGACCGCGGCGGCCAATGTGCAGAAGGTGGGGCTGGGCTTTCCGGGTCAGCTCGGCGTGTGGTCCGACGACCACCTGCCGGGCCTCGCTAAGTTGGCGAGCGCGCTGAAGGCGGGGGGTGCGGTTTCCAACGTGCAGCTGCACCACGGCGGCATCCGCTCCCCGGCCGGCTTTGTCGGCCAGCCGGTGGGCGCCTCCGACGATGCTGAGACCGGCGCGCGCGGTCTCTCCACCGCCGAGGTGGAAGAGCTCATCGAGGACTTCATCGCAGCGGCGGTGCGCTCGGAAAAGGCCGGCTTCGACGGCGTGGAGCTGCACGGCGCCCACGGTTACATCCTGGCCCAGTTCCTCTCCAAGGCCACCAACCGGCGCGACGACAGATACGGCGGCTCGCTGGAGAACCGCGCCCGACCGATAAAGGAGATCATCGCTGGCATCCGCGCCCGTTGCCGGCCGGACTTCCAGCTCGGGCTTCGTCTGTCGCCGGAGCGCTTCGGGGTGGAGACCGGCGAGATGCTGGACCTCGCCACTGAGGTGCTGCGCGACGAGCGTCTCGACTTCCTCGACATGTCCCTGTGGGACGCGGGCAAGGAACCGGAGGACGCAGGCTTCAAGGGCAAGAGCCTCGCCGAGCTGTTTCTCAGCCTGCCGCAGGGCAAGGTGCGCCTCGGCCTCGCCGGCAAGATCTATTCGGCCCCGCGGGCCAAGGAACTGCTCGATGCCGGGGCCGATTTCCTGCTCATCGGCCGGGCGGCCATCGTGCACCACGACTTCCCCAAGCGATCGGCGGCCAATCCGGCGTTCCAGATGGACGCCCTGCCGGTGAGCGCCGAACACCTGCGCCGCGAGGGCCTGGGCGAGCCCTTCCTCAACTACATGAAGAGCTGGGCCGGGTTCGTCATCCCGGAAACCGAGCCGGCCTAACGCCCTATCTTGGCTTGACCAGCACCCCCTCGGCCACCGTATCCGGCGGGAACACCACCACCTTGTCGCCCTCGGCAAGGCCGCTGCTGACCTCGGCTTCAGTGTCGGTGAGCGCCCCCACCTGCACCGGCCGAGCGCGGGCGCGGCCCGTCTCAATGCGATAGACCATCCAGGCGCCGGCGCGACGCACCAGCGCGCCCAGGGGGACCTTCAGGGCGTGCGGCTCGGCGCGCAGGATCACCCGCCCCCAGACCCGATAGCCGGGGGCGAGGCCGGCGCGCGCTTCGGCGGGGCCGTTGAAATGCAGCCAGACATAGGTGCGCTGTTCTTCGACGCCCAGGGCCGAGACCTTGGTGTAGCCCGACGGCTCCACTCGGCGCACGAAGGCCGGCAGGGTCTGCGGCCCGCCCCAGTCATAGACCTCAGCGCTCATGCCTTCGCGAATACGCGCCGCGTCCTGGGTCAGAAATTCGATCACGGCTTCAAGACCGGTGCCGTCGCTGATCTCCAGGAGCGGCGTCCCCGGCGTCACCGTGCGCGCCGAGGGCTCCAGCACCTTGGTGACGTAGCCGGAGACGGGCGCGGTCATGAACACCAGTCCGGCCGTGGGCGACAGGGGCGGTAAGAGCGCAGCCTGCGCCTGGGCCAGATTGCTGCGCGCCGCGTCGGACGCGTTGGCGGCTTCCTTGGCCGCGGCGCTGGCGTCGTCGATCTGCTGCCGGGAGACAAAGCCGGACTTGGCCAGCTCGAGATTGCGCGCGGCGAAGAGGGCGGTGCGAGCTTTCTCCGCCTCGGCGCGAGCGAGGTCGGCGCGGGCCGCAGCGAGGGCCCCTTCCCGCTGGGCCCGGGCGGCGGGGTCGAGCAAAGGCGCAGCGCCTGGGCGTATTTGCGCGATCCTTTGCCCCGCGCTCACATGATCCCCGACCTTCAACGCAGTGCGTTCAAGCCGACCGGCCACCGGGGCGGCCACCTGGTAAGCCTCGCGCACCCGGGCCTGCCCCTGATCGGCGACGCTCTCGGCGATAGGGCCGCGCACCACGGTCCCGACCTCCACCGCCACCGGCTTCGGCCAGAGCATGGCGGCGATGGCCATGAGCACGATGAGGCCGGCGGCGCCCATCAGCCAGATGCGAGGGTGGAGGCGCCACGTCATGTCAGTCCCTCGTCTTCAATACGGTCACCAGGTCGAGCTTCCACACCCGCTGCGCCACCATGCCCGCCGCCACAGCCACGGCGGTCAGATACGCCAGAAACGAAAAGCCCAAGGTTCGCCCGGAGATGATAACGGGAAATCGCAACTCCTCGCGCGAAAAGGCCGCCGCGAGCCCATGAGCGAGACCGGTCCCGGCCCAGAGCCCCAACGGCGTGGCCAGCAGAGCCAGAGCGCCAATCTCGCCGGCGAGAATATAGAGGCATTCGCCCCGGCTGAACCCCAGCACCTGCAAGGTGGCGAGGTCGCGAGCCCGCTCGGCGAAGGTGATCCGGCCCATGTTGTAGGCGACGCCATAGGCGATGATCGCCGCAAATCCGACATAGAAGCTGAGGGTGACGGAGAACGACTTGGTCGCCGTGTTGCGCCAATTGCCCACGGTGTCGTCGCGGGAGGCGGCGCGCAGGGCCTGCGGCCGAGCTTCGAGCGCCCTGTAGAGCGGCTGAGGGTCAGCGCCGCCGGTGACGAGATCAGCGCCGGTGACCAAATCCCCCTCCCCGAGCGCCCGGTTCAGCGCCCGGCGGTCCATGTAGACATAGACGCCGGTATAGTCGTCGGCGAGGGCGCTCACCGGCAAGACCAGGCGTTGGCGGCGGCCCTCCAGCATGTCGAGCTCCAGACGATCGCCGGGGCGAAGGCCGAGATTGGTCCCGAGGGACTGGCTCAGCACCACGCCTTCGCCCAGGAACGGAATCGGACGTCCGAGCGTATCGAGCGGGCGATTGAGCCGCGCGCCCGGTTCAAGGCCGAGCACCGCCACCTGCTTCCTGGCCTTGGGTCCAAGGGCCCAGGCGGACGAGGTCCGCACCGGCTCCGCAGCCAGAACGCCCGGTAGGCGCAGCGCTTCCGCCACGGCTGAGCGCGCGCGGGGATGCTGGAAGCCCAGTTCGACGCTCCAGCGCTGGGCGACGTAATAGGTCTGGTCCACCACCAGGTCCAAGGCCTCGCGAATATATTGCGTGCCCACCAGCAGGGCGAGGCTGGCGGCGAGGCCCGCCGCGGTGAGCGCAGCCTTGCCGGGAAATCGGGCGATACGGCGCAGGATCATGCGGGTCGGCTGATCGAGCCAGCGCGTGAGGCCGATGCGATCGATAAAGCCTTTGCGGTAACTGGCCGGCGGCTCCGCCTGCATGGCCAGCGCCGGGCGCAGCTTCACCACCCGCTGCACCGCGATCAGGGCGCCGGTCACGGAGGCGAAGATGGACGCCGAACCGGTGATCAGGAACACCGTCCAGTCGAATTGAGCGGCGAGGACCGGGAAGGCGAAATAGCCGCGCCAGAGGCCGGTGATGAGCGCCCCCATGCCCCCGCCGAGAAGCCCGCCCGTGAGCGCTCCCAAAAGGCCGATGAGGACGGAGAGCTTCAGATAGGGCGCGGCGGCTTCAAGATCGTTGTAGCCGAAGGCCTTGAGGAGCCCGATCTCCTCGCGTTCAGTGTCGATCAGCCGCGCCACCACGGCCTGGGTTAGGCCGGCGGCGATGATCAGAAACACCGGCGGCAGTATGACGCTGATCTTGTGCAGACGCCCGAGCACGGCCTCGAGAATGTGGTTGGAGGCCTGGTCCGCCCGCCCCACGGCGGCGATCCCGCCATAGGGAGCGAGAAGCTGGTCCACCTGCGGCGTCACCTGAGCGGGGACCACGCCAGGGGCGAGCTTCAGCGACACCTCGCCAAAGGCGCCCACCTGCCCCGCCGCGCCCTCCACCAACGCGCGCCGGGCCCAGATCACCGCCGTGTGGGCGTCGTCGGGCAAGGTGGAGACGCCGCTGGGCGGATAGACATATTCCGGCGACATCACCGAACCGACGATGATCACGCTCACCCGCCGCCCCCCCACGGTGGCGACAAGCCGGTCGCCGAGCTTCACGTTCGCCGCCTTGAGGAAGGACTTCAGCGCCACCGCCTCGTTCGGCCGGGCGGCGTCGGGCAGGCGCCCTTGATCGAGCACGAGCCCGTTGAGGGCGCTGTGCGGGTCGTCCGGCAGGGCGATGAGCCGGACAGAGGCCGGACGGACCAGTCCGGGAATCGGCGCCAAGCCCCCTGTCGCAGCCCGCGCGTCCACCGCCGTCACCCCGTCGATGGCCTGAAGCTGACGCACCAGGCTCCTCGGCGCCCGGGTCGCGGTGGCGAACACGTCGGCGAAGCGGGTGGCGCCATAGAAGCGGTCCTCGGCCACGGTAAGGGCCTTGAGGCCGGCGAAGGACATCACCGCCACCGCCACGCCCATGGCGGAGAGAAGGGCGATGGCCAGCACCTGCGGCGCGAGGCGGCGAAGATCACGCAGGAGCTTCTTGTCCAGCGGCTTCACCAGGCGATCTCCGAGGGCTTCTGGCGCACGGCGTTGCGCGTCTCTTCGGCCACCTTGCCATCGCGAAAGCGGATCACCCGGTCGGCCATGGCGGCGATGGCGGCGTTGTGGGTGACCATCATCACGGTGGCCCCGGTCTCGGCGGCGGCGGCGACGATGGCCTCCAGCACCTGAACCCCTGAAGCGCTGTCGAGGGAGCCGGTGGGCTCGTCGCAGAACAGCACCTGCGGACGTTTGGCGATGGCCCGCGCCACCGCCACCCGCTGCTGCTGGCCGCCCGACAGCTCGGCAGGGAAGTGGTCCATACGCTCGGCGAGCCCCACCATGGCGAGCGCCTCGTCCGGGGCCATGGGATGCTCGGCAATCTCCGTGATCAGCTCCACGTTCTCGCGGGCGGTGAGGCTGGGCGAGAGGTTGAAGAACTGGAAGATGAAGCCCACCGAGCGGCGGCGATAACGCATCAGCTCGGCGTCATTGGCCTGGACGAGGTCGCGCCCCTCGAACCGCGCGACGCCAGCGCTGGCCCGATCGAGCCCGCCCAGAATGTTCAGCAAGGTCGACTTGCCCGAGCCCGACGGGCCCAGCAGCACCAGTAGCTCGCCCTTGCCGATGTCGAGGTCGACGCCATCGAGCGCGCGCACGGCGCCGCCGGCGGTTTCATAGACCTTGGTCAGGCCCCGCACCTCGAATGTGGAACCGGCGACGGCCAAGCGGGCACCTCGTGCTTGTCATTCAGGAGCGTCTACGATCTCGCCAGCCCTTGCCTTGCGCAAGGTCAGCCGAGGCAAGGAAGGAAAATCTGTCGCGAACGCCTCGCGCTCCGGACGCGGGGCCCCATATGGTGACGGATCACAAAACCGAGGGGAGCAGGGATCTATGCAACATCGCCGTTTGGGCCGCAGCGCCATCGTGGTGTCGGACATCTGTATGGGCACCATGACCTTCGGCTCGCAGGCGGATGAAGCCACCGCCTTCCGTGTGCTCGACCAGTCGCTGGAAGCCGGGATCAACTTCTTCGACACGGCGGAGAACTATCCGGTGCCGCCCAGCGAGGACTGGGCTGGCCTCACCGAAGAGATCTTCGGTCGCTGGATGAAGACCAAGAACCGCGACGCCATCATCCTCGCCACCAAGGTGTGCGGGCCGAGCCACGGCTGGATCAAGGGCTCGCAGCGCGCGGGCATGACGGCGCTCGATCGCCACAACATCGTGCGGGCCATCGAGGCCAGCCTCACTCGCCTGCAGACGGACTATGTGGACCTCTACCAGGTGCACTGGCCGGATCATCACGCCCCCTATGACGAGATGATGCGGGCCCTTGATGATCTCGTCGTGGCCGGCAAGGTGCGCATCCTCGGCTGCTCCAACGAAACCGCCTGGGGCCTGATGAAGAGCCTCGCCGTGAGCGAGCGCGAAGGCCTCGCCCGCTTCGAGACCATCCAGAACAATTTCAGCCTCAACAACCGCCGCTTCGAGGCCGAGCTCGCCCAGACCTGCCGCATGGAGGGGGTGAGCCTGATCCCCTATTCGCCCATCGCCGGCGGTGTCTTGTCCGGCAAGTACCAGGGCGGGGCCCGGCCCGAGGGCGCGCGCTTCACCAAATATATCGACATCGGCGGGCGTCAGGCGGCCATGGCCCGGCGCTTCCTCAATGAGAAGACCCTGGCCTCCACCGAGCGCTTCATAGCCATCGCCGCCGAGGCGGGCGTCTCGCCCACCACCCTCGCCGTGGCCTGGTCGAAGCAGCACGACTTCGTCGCCTCCACCATCGTCGGCGTGTCGCGCGAGGATCAGCTGGCGGACATCTTCGCCGCCGCCGACCTGGTGCTCGACAAGGAGACCATGAGCAAGATCGACGCGGTGTCGCGCGAGATCATGTACCCCATGGGGTGAGGCTCATCCGCACTTGGAGTAGCCGCAGGAGAGGCAGGTGTCGCAGCCTTCCCGGCGGATGAGGGAGTAGGTGCCGCAGCGCGGGCAGGCGCTGCGGGGGCCGTCCGACACCGGGTGATCGTGCGCGGTCTCCGCATGACCATGGGCGTGAGCATGAGCATGGACGTGGGCTTCGGCGCCGGTCTCCGCGTGCAGCCCCGCCTTCACCCGCTCCAAGTGGCCCTCGATCACCTCGCCGATGGCGGCCAGCAGCGAGGGCACGTAGCGGCCCTCCATCCACACCCCGCCGCGCGGATCGAACACCGCCTTCAGCTCCTCGCCGATGAAGCTCACATCGCCGCCGCGGCGGAACACCGCCGAGATCATGCGGGTGAGGCCAAGCGTCCAGGCGTAATGCTCCAGGTTCTTGGAGTTGATGAACATCTCGAAGGGCTTGGGCCCATCGCCCTCATCGATGTCGTTGATGGTGACGTAGAGGGCGTGGGCGCTCTCCGGCCACTTGATCTTGTAGGTGGAGCCCTCCAGCCGCGGCGGGCGGGGCGACAACACAGGCTCCACGCGCAGGATGTCGCGGCCGGCGGGGGGCTCCTGCGCCGCAGCAGCCGGCGCGCTCGGCGTCACGGTGAGCACCGAGCCGGTCACCGCGTTGGGCCGATAGGTGGTGAGCCCCTTGCAGCCCAGCCGATAGCCTTCGAGATAGACGTCCGCGAAGTCCTCGAAGCTGATGTCCTCCGGGCAGTTGACGGTCTTGGAGATGGAGGAATCGATGTGCTTCTGCGCCGCCGCCTGCATCTTCAGGTGCTCGGCGGGGGTGAGGGTCTGGGCGCTGACAAAGGCCTCGGTGAGAGGGGCCTCGTCGCCCTTCAGCTGCCGCCAGGCGGCCAGGGCGTAGTCCTCCACCTGCTCCTCGCGGCGCGAGCCGTCGGCTTGGCGCACCTTGCGGCTATAGGCGTAGGCGAACACCGGCTCGACGCCCGATGACACGTTGCCGGCCAGCAGCGAGGTAGTGCCGGTGGGGGCGATGGAGGTGAGGCAGCCGTTGCGCAGGCCATGGGCCTCGATCAGGCTGCGGGTTTCGTCGTCCAGGCCCTTGAGGTTCGGCGCATCGAGGATGGTCTTGTCATAGAGCGGGAAGGTCCCCTTCTCGGCGGCGAGATGGGCCGAGGCGCGATAGGCCGCGCGCTTCATGGTCTCCAGCCAGGACTCCATCAGCGCCACGGCTTCATCCGAACCGTAGCGCGCGCCGCAGAACACGAGGGCGTCGGCGAGGCCGGTGACACCGAGCCCGATGCGCCGCTTGGCCTTGGCCTCGCGGTCCTGGGCCGGCAAGGGGAAGCGGGACAGGTCGATGACATTGTCCAAGAGGCGCACGGCGGTGCGGGTGAGCTCCGCCAGCTCGTCCAGGTCAAGGCGGGCGCCGGGCTCGAACGGGCGCTCCACCAGGCGCGCGAGATTGATGGAGCCGAGGAGGCACGCGCCATAGGCCGGCAGCATCTGCTCGCCGCAGGGGTTGGAGGCGAGGATCGTCTCGCAATAGGCGAGGTTGTTGGCCTTATTGACCCGGTCGATGAAGATCACCCCCGGCTCGGCGGCATCGTAGGTGGCGCGCATCAGCCGCGCCCACAGGTCCTTGGCCGGGACGGTCTTGTAGACGATGCCGTCGAACTGCAGCGGCCAGAGCGCGTCTTCGGCGAGCGCGGTCATGAAGGCGTCGGAGACCAGCACCGAGACGTTGAAATTGCGCAGGCGCGCGGCGTCGCGCTTGGCGTCGATGAAGGCCTCGATGTCCGGGTGGTCGATGCGCAGGCAGCCCATCATGGCCCCGCGGCGCTGGCCGGCGGACATGATGGTGCGGCACATGGAATCCCACACGTCCATGAAGCTCAAGGGCCCGGAGGCGTCCGCCCCCACCCCGCGCACGGGCGAGCCGGCCGGGCGGATGGAGGAGAAGTCCATGCCCACGCCGCCGCCCTGCTGCATGGTGACGGCGGCTTCCTTCAGGTGCTCGAAGATGGCCCCGAGGTCGTCCGGGATGGCCCCCATGACGAAGCAGTTGAACAGGGTGACGCTGCGCCCCGTGCCGGCGCCGGCGATGATGCGGCCGGCTGGTAGGAAGCGATGGTCGCGCAGGGCGTCATAGAACTCCTGCCGGCACGGCGCGCGCAGCTCCGGCGCCTCCACCGAGGCCACCGCCTCGGCGATGCGGGCCCAGGTATCCTCCACCGAGCGATCGCCCTCCCCTTCGGCCCCGCCGAAGCGATACTTGGCGGACCAGATTTCACCGGCGATGGGACAATCGAACGCCATGGACCCCTCGTTGAATATGATGCGGACGCCAATAGCGGCGGATTCGGCGCGATCCGTCGACTCGGCGAAACCGGTGGAGTGCGCCACCAGCCGAGACAGCCGGCGTTGCGCTCGATCAACTGGAATATAACACCTTGGAACGTCAGGCGCCCATTGTGACGCCGCCGTCGCCCCACTAGGTTGCACACATAAGAACAAATGTTTGGGAGACGCAGATGGCGCGTACGGCCTTTGTCACCGGCGGCACAGGGTTTGTCGGGCTCAATCTAGTGCAACGTCTGATGGCCGACGGCTGGGACGTCACGGCCCTGCACCGACCCTCGTCGGATCTCACCTATCTGAATCGATTCAGCCCGCGCCTGGCTACCGGCAGCATCACCGATCGGGTCTCGCTGGAGGCGGCGCTGCCTGCGGGAACCGACACGCTGTTCCATGTGGCCGGCGACACCAACATGTGGCGCAAGAAGAACGCCGAGCAGACCCTCAACAACGTGGAGGGCACGCGCAACGTGGTGGAGGCGGCGCTGAAAAAGGGCGTGCGGCGGCTCATCGTCACCTCGTCCATCTCCGCCTACGGGCCGGTGGAAGGGCTGATCGACGAGACCACGCCCAGCAAGGCCGAGCAGTCCAAGGTCAATTACGAGCTGACCAAATATCGCGCCCAAGAGATCGCCCGGGCGGCGGTGGGGCGCGGGCTGGAAGTGGTGATCATGCAGCCCGGCGCCATCATGGGGCCCTACGACGTGGGCACCTGGTCGCGCATGTTCCACCTGGTGAAGGACGGCAAGCTGCCGGGCGTGCCCCCGGCCACCCTCACCTTCGCCCATGTGCGCGAGGTGGTGGGGGCGCATGTGGCCGCCGCCGACAAGGGCGAGAACGGCGGTCAGTATCTGCTGGGCGGCGAAGAGGCCACCATGCTGCAGCTGATCCAGGACATCTCCGACCTCCTGGGCAAACCGGCGCCGCAAAAGGCCCTGCCCGCCCCCGTGGTCAAGCTGGTGGCGCAGGTAGGCGACCTGATGAGCAACTTCACCGGCCGGGCGCCCAGCTTTACGCCAGAGATGGCCGAAGGGCTCGGCGGCTCGGTGCGCATCACCGCCGAAAAGGCGCAACGCGACCTTGGGTTCAAGATCGTGCCATTGAAGACCATGGTGAAGGATTGTTTCGACTGGATGATCGAGGAAGGCCGCCTCTAAGCCGGCGCGTCCGCCAGCAACAGGACGATTAACCCCATCGAATCACCAATCGTCTCGCAAAACTTAAGCGATCATTAGACTATGGGTCGCAATCTCAAAGGCGAATTCGCCTGTATCGATCCCTGAGATTGCAGCCTGTCGCTGTAGGAAAAGCCTCTCCGTCAAGAATAGCGTTCAAGCTTTCGCGCCACCTTCATTCACAGACGGGCTCCATGGTGATGTCGCCGCCGCCGCAGACACCCTCAGGCGAACCGCACTGGGCGCGGGGGGATAATCTGGCCCAGGCGCTGGATGAGGCGGCCATCGTCGCCGTCACCGACCCCAAAGGCCGCATCACCTATTGCAACGATCGCTTCTGCGAGGTGAGCGGGTTCGAGCGGGAGGAAATCGTCGGCGCCACTCACCGCATCGTCAATTCAGGCGTGCATGACCGCGCCTTCTTCCACGAACTCTACAGCACCATCGCCAATCGCGGGGTGTGGCGCGGCACGATCTGCAATCGGCGCAAAACCGGAGAGCTCTACTGGGTCGACACCACCATCGTGCCCCAGCTGGACGATCGCGGGCGCATCGCCGCCTATGTGGCCATTCGTTTCGACGTCACCAGCCACATGTAGGCCTTGTCCGACCTCGCCGTGGCCCGCGAGCGCATGGAGCGGGCGTCCAAGACCAAGGACCAGTTCGTCGCCAATATGAGCCACGAGATCCGCACGCCTCTCAACGGGGTGCTGGGCGTGGCCGAGGCGCTCGCCAAGACCTATCTCCAGCCGCACCAGCACGAGATGGTGGATCTGATCATCCGCTCCGGCCACACTCTGGAGCGCATCCTCAACGACGTGCTCGACCTCTCCAAGATGGACGCCGGGCGCATGAAGCTGGAGCTGGCGCCCTTCGACCTGCGCGCCGAGGTGCGGGCGGCGGCGGAGCTGATCGGCGTGCGCGCCGACAACAAGGGCCTCGCCTTCGCCCTCGAATTCTGCGGCGCCTGCGAGGGAGAATTCGTGGGCGACGCCACCCGCATCAAGCAGATCGTCTCCAACCTCGCCTCCAACGCGGTGAAGTTCACCGAGACGGGCGAGGTGCGGGTGACGGTGTGCTTCGAGCCCGCCGACGAAGATCGCACCAGCGGCCAGCTGACCATCGCGGTGAAGGACACCGGCATCGGTTTTGATCCTGCCAAGGCCGCGTTCCTGTTCCAGCCCTTCGCCCAGGCTGACAATTCCATCGCCCGACGCTTCGGCGGCACCGGACTCGGCCTATCCATCTGCCGCTCGCTGGCTCAGATCATGGGCGGCGACATCGCCTTCGAGTCCCGGCTGGGCGAAGGCAGCACCTTCGTGGTCCGCTTCCCCTTGCGTCGCGCCGCCGAGACGCGCCAGCGCATCGACGAGCCCGACTACGTCGACCTGATCAAGGACCGGCAGGTTCGCGTCCTCCTGGTGGAGGACCACCCCACCAATCAGAAGGTGATCGAGCTGATCCTCGATCCGTTCGGCGTGAGGCTCACCCTCGCCAACAACGGCGTGGAGGCGTTGCAGCGCTTCGCCGAAGACCAATTCGACTGCGTGCTCATGGACATGCAAATGCCGGTGATGGACGGCCTCACCTGCCTGCGCGCGCTACGCACCAAGGAACGCGCCCAGGGTCTTGAGCGCACGCCCGTGGCCATGCTCACCGCCAACACCTCGGCCGAGCATCGCAACCAGGCCCACGCCGCCGGCGCCGACGGCTTCATCGCCAAGCCGGTGAGCTACCAGAGCGTGGTGCGCGGCGTGGCGGAACTCTTGGGTGGATGCGACGGCGACACCCGCGAAGCCGGCGTCGCCTGATCCGGCCCTAGGGCAAAATCCGATCAAATAGAATCGGATTTTGCCTGTGTCCAATTGAATTTAGAGCATTTTTCGACCGAAAACCGGTGCCCACTTTTCGGAAAATGCTCTACAGCTCCGACAGCTTCTTGCCCTCGGCGGCGGCCTTCAAGAGGAGGGCCGAGGGGGCGAACTCATCGCCTTGGGTCTTCTGCAGCTCGCGCAAGCCCGCGATCACCTTATCGAGGCCCACGAGGTCGGCGTAGAACATCGGCCCGCCGCGATAGACCGGCCAGCCATAGCCGTTGATCCACACGATATCGATGTCCGAGGCCCGGGTGGCCTTCTTTTCCTCAAGGATCTTGCAGCCCTCGTTGATCATGGGGAACACGCAGCGCTCGACGATCTCCTCGTCGGTGAAGCTGCGGGCGTTGACGCCCTTCTTGGCGCGGAAGTCGAGGATGAGCTGCTCCACCACCGGCGAGGGCTTGGCGTTGCGCTCAGCGTCGTAATCGTAGAAGCCGGCGCCGGTCTTCTGGCCGCGACGGTCCATCTCGCACAGCTGGTCGCGCAGGGTCTCGCCCTTGGAGGTCTCCTTGTTCCAGCCGATGTCGAGGCCGGCGAGGTCGCTCATGGCGAAGGGGCCCATGGGGAAGCCGAAGTCGTAGAGGGCGCGGTCCACGTCCCAGGGCATGGCGCCTTCCAGGATCATGGCCTGGGCCTGACGCTGGCGCTGGCTCAGCATGCGGTTGCCGACGAAGCCGTGGCAAACCCCCACCAGGGCGGCGATCTTGCCGATCTTCTTGGCGAGGGCCATGGCGGTGGCGATCACCGGCTTGGCGGTCTTCTCGCCGCGCACGATCTCGAGGAGGCGCATGACATTGGCCGGCGAGAAGAAGTGCAGGCCGACCACGCTTTCGGGGCGGGCAGTGACGGCGGCGATCTCATCCACGTTGAGGTATGACGTGTTGGTGGCGAGGATGGCGCCTTGCTTGACGATGGCGTCGAGCTTTTTGAACACCTCCTTCTTCACCTCCATGTTCTCGAACACGGCTTCGATGACGAGGTCGCAGTCGGCGAAATCGGCATAGTCCAGCGAGCCGGTGAGCAGGCCCATGCGCTGTTCAACCTGGTCCAGGGTCAGGCGGCCGCGCTTGGCGGTGGTCTCATAGTTCTTGCGGATGACGCCGAGGCCCCGCTCCAGCGCTTCTGACTTGGCCTCCACGATGGTCACCGGAATGCCGGCGTTGAGGAAGTTCATGGCGATGCCGCCGCCCATGGTGCCGGCGCCGATGACGCCCACCTTGTTCACCGGGATCAGCGGGATGTCGTCGGAGATGTCCGGAACCTTCCACACCTGGCGCTCGGCGAAGAACACATAGCGCTGGGCCGCCGACTGGCTGCCGGTCATCAGCTCCATGAACAGCTTGCGCTCGACCTTCAGCCCCTCCTCGAAGGGCAGGTTCACCGCCGCCTCGATGCAGCGAATGTTGTGCTCAGGAGCCATGAAGCCGCGGAACTTGCGGGCGTTGGCCTTGCGGAACTCGCTGAAGATTTCCGGATGGGCGCGGTCCTGCTCGATCTTCGTATTGTTGTCGCGCACGCGCACCAGGGGCCGGTTCTCGCCGATGATCTTCTTGGCGAAGGCGATGGCCGCATTGCGCAGATCGCCTTCCGGGGCGAGCTCGTCGATGAGCCCCATGGCGTGGGCGGCCTTGGCCGGCACGTGCTGGCCGGTGGTGACCATCTCCAGCGCCTTCTGCGCGCCGACGATGCGCGGCAGGCGTTGCGTGCCGCCGGCGCCGGGCAGGAGGCCGAGGTTCACTTCCGGCAGCCCCACCTTGGCCGAAGGGACGGCGATGCGGTAGTGGGCGCAGAGCGCGGTCTCCAGCCCGCCGCCGAGCGCCGTGCCGTGGATGGCGGCGATCACCGGCTTTGCGGCGCTCTCCATGGCGTCCATGGCCTCGAACAGGCTCTTGCCCTGCGGCGGCTTGCCGAACTCGGTGATGTCGGCGCCGGCGATGAAGGTGCGGCCCTCGCAGATCAGCACCAGGGCCTTCACGGAGGGATCGTCCATGGCCTTGTGCACGCCGTGCCAAATGCCGTCGCGCACGGGCGCCGAGAGGGCGTTCACCGGCGGCGAATTGAGGGTGAGCACGGCGACCTCGCCCAGCTCCAACTTGGCGACGGCGTTGATCTCTTCCATGGCGGCTCCTCCAGCGCATTTCTTAGTTAAGACGCCAGTCTCACTGCCCCATTTTGAACCCCAGCGAAATAGGTGACGCTACGGCAGGTCGTCAGTTATCGCGGGGCGGATTTTGCGCGTGACCTAAAAAAATCCGCGCCTTAGGGGAAAAACTTGATTGGCGACATAGATGTCGCGGGTTTAGGGTCACACCAAACGCCCAAGTCGGCGGGGGGACTGCCTGCTCGATCCAAGAGCGACGCCCCCTTTCGCCTCACGAAGAGCGTAGTGAGAGGATCAGGATTGTGCAGCGCACCCAGACGTCGGGGCCCGATTACTATCATAAGGTTGTCGATTGCCAGTGGGCCTGTCCGGCCCACACGCCGGTTCCCGAATATATCCGGCTGATCGCCGCCGGACGTTACGCCGACGCCTATCTCGTCAACTGGAAGTCGAACGTATTCCCGGGGGTGCTGGGCCGCACCTGCGACCGCCCGTGCGAGCCCGCCTGCCGCCGCGGCCGGGTAGAGGAGGAGCCGGTGGCCATCTGCCGGTTGAAGCGCGTGGCCGCGGACAACAAGGGCGATGTGCTCGATCGCATGCCCGCCCCGGCGACGCAGAAGAACGGCAAGCGCGTGGCCCTCGTCGGCGCCGGTCCCGCCGCCCTCACCGTGGCCCGCGACCTCGCGCCGCTGGGCTATGAGGTGGTGGTGTTCGACGCCGAGACGAAGTCGGGCGGCATGATCCGCAGCCAGATCCCCCGCTTCCGCCTGCCCGAAGAGGTGATCGACGAGGAGGTGGGCTTTGTCACGCGCCTGGGCGTGGACCTCAGGCTCGGCCAGCGGGTGGACAGCCTGAAAGCGCTGCTGGCCGAGGGCTATGACGCGGTATTTGTGGGCTCGGGCGCGCCGCGCGGCCGCGATCTCGACATCCCGGGCCGAAAGGAAGCCGCCGCCAACATCCACATCGGCATCGACTGGCTCTCCAACGTCTCCTTCGGCCACATCGACAAGGTGGGCAAGCGCGTGGTGGTGCTGGGCGGCGGCAATACGGCCATGGACTGCTGCCGCACCGCGCGCCGCCTGGGCGGCGAGGACGTGAAGGTGGTGGTCCGCTCCGGCTTTGCGGAAATGAAGGCCTCGCCCTGGGAGAAGGAAGACGCCCAGCACGAAGACATCCCCATCTTCGACTTCATGACCCCCAAGGCCTTCACCCACGAGAACGGCCGCCTCACCGGGGTGGTGTTCGAGAAGGTGCGCGCCGAATACGACGAGAAAGGCCGGCGCAATCTCGTCCCCACCGGCGAGCCGGACCAGCACTTCCCCTGCGACGACGTTCTGGTGGCGGTGGGCCAGGAGAACGCCTTCCCCTGGATCGAGCGCGATATCGGCATTGAGTTCGACAAGTGGGACATGCCGGTGGTGGACAAGACCACGCTTCGCTCCACCCATCCGAAGGTGTTCTTCGGCGGCGACGCGGCCTTTGGTCCCAAGAACATCATCTGGGCCGTGGCCCATGGCCATGACGCCGCCGTCTCCATCGACCTCGTCTGCCGGGGCGAAGATGTCAGCCGCCGCCCGGCCCCGCACACCACCCTCGTCAGCCAGAAGATGGGCATCCACGAGTGGAGCTATGACAACGACATCTCCAACGACCAACGCTTCGCCGTGCCCCAGCTCGACAAGCGCGTGGCCCTCAGCGACGTGCGCAAGGAGGTGGAGCTCGGCTTCGACAGGGGCCTCGGCTTCAAGGAGGCGGAGCGCTGCCTGAACTGCGACGTGCAGACCGTGTTCGCCGAGCCCCTGTGCATCGAGTGCGACGCCTGCGTGGACATCTGCCCCACCGACTGCATCACCTTCACCGCCAATGGCGAGGAGGACGACCTCCGCAGCCGGCTGAAGGCCCCCACCCTGCACCCTGAACAGGGCCTGCTGGTCTCCGATCCGCTGAAGACCGGCCGCGTCATGGTCAAGGACGAGGACGTCTGCCTGCACTGCGGCCTCTGCGCCGAGCGGTGCCCCACCGGCGCCTGGGACATGCAGCGCTTCACCCTGGAAATGACTCACGCCGGTTCGCCATGCCAAGCCCGCTGACCCGCAGCAACGATTTCGTCGTCAAGTTCGCCAATGTGAACGGTTCCGGCTCGGCCAGCGCCAACGGCCTGTTCGCCAAGTCGATCTTGCGCATGGGCGTGCCGGTGGCCGCCCGCAACATCTTCCCCTCCAACATCCAGGGCATGCCCACCTGGTTCGAGGTGCGCGTGTCGGAGGCCGGCCATCTCGGTCGCCGCGGCGGGGTGGATTTGATGGTCGCCCTGAACCCACAGACCTGGGCCCGGGACGTGGCCGAGATCGAGCCCGGCGGCTATCTGCTGCACGATTCCACCAAGCCGGTCCCGCCGGACACGCGATCCGACATCACCATCATCGGCGTGCCGCTCACCGAGATCTGCAACGCGGCCTATACGGACCCGCGCCAGCGCCAGCTGATGAAGAACATCGTCTATCTCGGCGCGCTGTCGGCCCTGCTCGACATCGACCAGAGCGTAATCGAGGCCCTGCTCACCGAGCAGTACAAGTCGAAGCCGAAGCTCGTTCAGTCCAACATCGAGGCGCTGAAGTTCGGCCGCGACTATGTGGAGAAGCACATCGCCCCCATCGGCCTGAAGGTGCGCCGGGCGGACAAGGTGGGCGATCGCATCTATGTGGACGGCAACACCGCCGCGGGCCTCGGCGCCGTCTATGGCGGGGCGACTGTCTGCGCCTGGTACCCCATCACCCCGTCCACGTCCCTGGCCGAAGCCTTCACCGAGTTCTGCCACGACTATCGAGTGGACGCCGAAACCGGCAAGGCCAAGTTCGCCATCGTCCAGGCGGAGGACGAGATCGCCTCCATCGGCATGGTGGTGGGGGCGGGCTGGAACGGGGCGCGGGCCTTCACCTGCACCTCCGGGCCCGGCGTCTCGCTGATGCAGGAGTTCATCGGCCTCTCCTACTTCGCGGAGATTCCGGCGGTGATCTTCGACGTGCAGCGCGGCGGGCCCTCCACCGGCATGCCCACCCGCACCCAGCAGTCGGACCTGCTCTTGGCCGCCTACGCCTCCCACGGCGACACCAAGCACGTGCTCCTCTTGCCGCAGGACCCCACCGAATGCTTCGAGATGGGGGCCCAGGCCTTCGACCTCGCCGACCGGCTGCAGACCACGGTCTTCGTCATGCTCGACCTCGACATCGGCATGAACGACTGGCTCACCGCGCCCTTCCAGTGGGATGACGCCCGCCAGCTCGATCGCGGCAAGGTCATGACCTATGAGGAGCTGGAGGCGGGCAAGGACTTCGGCCGCTATCTCGACGTGGACGGCGACGGCATTCCCTACCGCACCTATCCCGGCGTGCACCCGAACCGCGGCAGCTATTTCACGCGCGGCACCTCGCGCAACCCCTACGCCCGCTACAGCGAGGAGGGCGCGGTCTATGTGGACAACATGCAGCGCTTGTTGCGCAAGTTCGACACGGCGAAGCTGCTCGTCCCGCCGCCAGTGCTCAAGAAGGCCAAGGCCAAGACCAAGCTCGGCGTGATCTATTACGGCTCCACCAGCCCGGCCATGGATGAGGCGCTGGAGGTGCTGGCCGCGTCCGGCCATGCGCTGGACGCCCTGCGCGTGCGGGCCTTCCCCTTCTGCGACGCGGTGTATGACTTCATCGCCACCCACGACCAGGTGTTCGTGGTGGAGCAGAACCGCGACGCCCAACTGCGCACCCTCATCGTCACCGAGGGCGGGGTGGACCCGGCCAAGCTGCCCGCCGTGCTGCATTATGATGGGACGCCCATCACCGCCCGCTTCATCGTCCGCGAGATCGCCCAGCGCCTCGGCGTCGCCGTCGGCGCCAAGGTCTCGGAGATCGCTCAATGACCTATATCGCCAAGCCGAAGCTGCACCATCCGAGCTTGTCCAAGAACGCCCTCGGCTTCACCCGGCGGGACTATGAGGGGTCGATCTCCACCCTCTGCGCCGGCTGCGGCCACGATTCCATCAGCTCGGCGATCATCCAGGCGGTCTATGAGCTCGACCTGCCGCCGCACCGCATCGCCAAGCTGTCGGGCATCGGCTGCTCTTCCAAGACGCCGGACTATTTCCTTGGCAATTCGCACGGCTTCAACAGCGTGCACGGGCGCATGCCCTCGGTGCTCACCGGCGCCAACCTCGCCAATCGCGAGCTGATCTATCTCGGCGTCTCCGGCGACGGGGACAGCGCCTCCATCGGCTTTGGCCAATTCGCCCACTCCATCCGGCGGGGCGTGAACATGACCTACATCGTGGAGAACAACGGGGTCTATGGCCTCACCAAGGGCCAGTTCTCGGCCACCTCGGACAAGGGCTCCAAGTCCAAGCGAGGCGTGGCCAACCACGACTCGCCCATCGACCTGGTGAGCGTGGCGTTGCAGCTGGGCGCCACCTTCGTGGCCCGGAGCTTCTCCGGCGACAAGAAGCAGCTGACGCCGCTGATCAAGGCGGCCCTGCGCCACCAGGGCTCGGCCTTCATCGATTGCCTCAGCCCCTGCATCCAGTTCAACAACCACACCGGCTCCACCAAGAGCTACGACTATGTGCGCGAGCACAATGAGGCGGTGAACCGGCTGGATGTGATCACCCCGCGGGCGCCGCTCAGCATCGATCATGAGCCGGGAACCACCCAGCTCGTCACCCAGCATGACGGCTCGGTCCTGTCGCTGCACAAGCTCGGCGAGCACTACGATCCGTCAGACCGGGTGGCGGCGCTGAACTATCTTGGCGAGCGCCACGCCCTAGGCGAGATCGTCACCGGCCTCTTGTTCGTCGATCCCGCCGCGGAAGATCTGCACGAGGGTCTTGGCACGGTGGCGCGCCCGCTGAACAGTCTCGGCACGACTGACCTTGTCCCCGGCGCCCAGGCGCTGGACGCGCTGAACGCCTCGCTGCGCTGAGGCGCGCGCGGATGGGCGCCCGTCGGCGCCCGCCTTACCTGCGGAATTTAGCGCCGTCGGGAAGCGTCGGCATGCCCTGCGCGCGATTGCCAGCGCATGGCAATCGTTCGCGTTTCATCCGTGAAACATTATCACAATAGATACACAAAATTACCTTCTGGACACTTCAGGTAATCGTCAATAACCTGTCTGTGTACATTTTAAGTCGGGGGCGATGCGCTGTATTGTTAACGTGAGCGACGTCGTATATGTCAAAATCGATCATAGTTCAGAAGTTCATCGCTGAGCGCGAAAGATACTCCAATAACCATCCACAACTTGTGCGCGTTTATTACGTAGGCGATCGTCCGGAAAACGCGTGCTTTGCTAATGCAACTCAACGGCAATGTGAAAGTGAACGCAGAATTGGCCCTAAAATCATAGCGGTAAGCGGCTGGCTCATTGACACGTCACGACAAAAACTTGGCGGGGCAGTAGTTATTCCCCATTGGTGGAACTATAACACTCATAATCATCTCTATTTTGATCACACAAAATTAGCCGATGATCACAATGTTCACTTCGAATATGTGCTCGATCAGGATTTAAGTCTTTACTACTTCAGCCATCAATTCGAGCTGGCGGGGCCGACGCCCAAATCCCTGATTCGCCGCCGCGGCGCCTGGATGGAAGTGGTGGAGACCAGCGAAGGCGTTGCGACCCGCGCCTTGGCTGATCTCAGAACCGATCATCTATTCCATCGGATTCGGCGCTCAACCGGGGCGGAGGCCGACCTCAGACCTTGATATCGAGCCCTGCGCCCTTCTGATCCGACTGGACCTTGGTCAGGGCCCTTTGCGCCGCCAACAGCTCCGACTGCACGGCCGCCTCGTCAGCCGCGATCACCATGGCTGCGGCCTCGCCTTTGACGTCGACGCTGGTTCGCGCCTGCGCCTTGGCCGCCGCCGCCACAACCGCCTGCGCAGCGGCCTCGTCTTGCAAAAGATTGGGTGAACTCGAGCTCGACGTAATCGCGTTGGTCATATGGCCGCCTTTCTTCGCTAACCCCCACGCGTAACTTTCGGAAGTTGCGCGCTCAGGTGGAGAATCACTTTGATCTAAATCAAAGATGACGCCGGCGTCATCTTCTACGCTTCAGGCTCAAAGCGGCCGCTGGCGATCCGCCTGACAGAGCCGCGTCAGGGAGCGAACGAAGACCTACATGGCCAAGGTGACCTTTATCGAGCGCTGCGGCGCCGAACGCGTGGTGGATGCGCCGAATGGCGTGTCAGTGCTGGACGGCGCGCACCGCATTTCCCTCGAAGGCGTGGACGGAGACTGCGGCGGCGCTTGCGCCTGCGGCACATGCCACATCTATGTGGAGGGCGGCTGGTATGACCGCCTGCCAGCCCCCGAAGAGATCGAGCGCGAGATGCTCGCCTTCGCCTGCGATGTGCAGGCCAACAGTCGTCTCGCCTGCCAGATCAAGCTCAACGACAGCCTCGACGGGCTCGTCGTGCGCGCGCCCGTGCGCCAGTACTGAGTCGAAAAACCCACAATAAGTCTAACCAAAGAGGAGGAGCGTATGTCGGTCGCGAACACGTCGAACGAAGTGATCAAGGGCGCCTGGAAGGTCTCGATGACCCCGGACGATTATTACAAGGAAGCCCTGGATATCGCCTGGAAGTTCTCCTACGCCCTATCCGGCGACAAGGTGGAGGACCTCTACAAGCGCGCCAAGCAGAACCAGTGGGACTCCGATGAGTTCCTGCCCTGGGACACCGAAGTGGACCCCTCGCGGCCGTTGATCAACGACCGTTCCGACCCCTACCACCGCATGCCGTTCTTCGCGAAGCTGTCCAAGTCGCAGCAGGAGACCTTCACCGCCCACTCCACCGCCCAGCTCTTGTCGCAGTTCCTGCACGGCGAGCAAGGGGCGCTGATGACCGCGGCCTGCGTCACCCACTCCGTGCCCGACGCCACCGCCAAGCTCTACGCCGCCACCCAGACCATGGATGAGGCGCGGCACGTGGAGGTCTACGCCAAGTATTGCGACAAGATCGCCATGGTCTATCCCATGTCGCCCTGGCTGAAGGCGCTCATTGACGCCACCCTGAAGTCGGGCCGCTATGAGAAGATCATGATCGGCATGAACATGATCGTGGAGGGCCTGGCGCTAGGCGCTTTCAACAACATGTACCGCACCACCCAGTGCCCGCTGTTGAAGAAGCTGACCTTCAACGTCATGCGCGACGAGAGCCGGCACGTGTCCTTCGGCCACGTCTATCTGGGACCGGTGATCGCCAAGCTGCCCGAGGACGAGCGCGAGGACCTGGCCAATTTCGCCTTCGCCGCCGTGAACATCCTGGTCAACGGCGCGGGCGTGGGCGGCACCCTCGCCAATCGCGTGGACCCCGGCTTCATGGAAGTGCTGGCCAACAGCAACATCGACCCGGATGACTTCTTCAAGGGCATGGAAGAGGCGCAGGCCTTGGGCATCGCCGGCGAACTGCCGCCGGGCCAAATCCACGCCGTGGACGACCTGATGCTTCCGGCCCTGGCGCGCGTCGGGCTGCTCACCCCCACCGTGCGCAAGAAGTACGAAGAGGCCGGGATCAAGATCACCGACGATCCGCGCATCCTGCACGCCATGGAAGGCGGGCAGCCCATCGCCGCCTGACCCCAGCGGGCGCCGGCCCCCTCCCCCGCCGGCGCCCGTTTTTTTGCACCCCAGCCAGGACAATCGCCCCTAGCGGCGCGAAGCTTTTGCAGTCTAGTCTCCACCGAAACCTGTACGCATCGCTGGTGGAGCGCTTTCATGTCCCTACGCCCTGTTCTCGCCGTCGCCGTGTCGACGGCCGCCCTCGCCATGGCTGTCGCCGCGCAGGCGGCGGACAAGTCCGCCCCCTTGCTCGGCTTCTCAGCGGAGGGCGCCGCCAAGGAGCGCTCGCTGGAGCAGAGCTTTGATCAGGCCCTAAGCGCCGAGGCCATGCGCCAGCGCCTGGAATTCATGGCCGCGGAGCCGAACCACGTGGGCTCGGCCCATGACAAGCTGCTGGCGGAGTGGAGCCTCGCCCAGTTCAAATCCTGGGGCTGGGACGCGCACATCGAGACCTTCGAGGTGCTCTATCCGACGCCGCTGGCGGAATCGCTTGAACTCGTCGGCCCGACGCCCTTCAAGGCCGCCCTGCATGAGACCGAGGTTGCAGGCGACCGCACCTCCGGCAAGACCAAGGACGCCCTGCCGCCCTATGTGGCCTATCAGGGCGACGGGGACGTCACCGCCGGCCTTGTCTATGTCAATTACGGCATGCCCGACGACTACAAGGCCCTGGAGCGCCAGGGCGTCAGCGTGAAGGGCAAAATCGTCATCGCCCGTTACGGCGCAGGCTGGCGCGGGCTGAAGCCGCAGCTGGCGCAGGAACACGGCGCGGTGGGCTGCATCATCTATTCGGACCCGGCCGACGACGGCTACGCCACGGACGAGGTCTGGCCCAAGGGCGCCGAGCGGCCGCCGCAAGGGGTGCAGCGCGGCTCGGTGCAGAAGATGATGATCTATCCGGGCGACCCGCTCACGCCTGGCGTCGCCGCCACCAAGGACGCCAAGCGGCTCACGCGCGAAACCGCCGAGACCATCCTCAAGATCCCGGCCCTGCCCATCTCCTACGCCGACGCCAGGCCGTTCCTGGAGGCCATGGACGGGCCGATCGCGCCGAAGAATTTCCGCGGCGCCCTGCCGATCACCTACCACCTGGGCGGCGGCGATACGGGCCCCAAGGCGCATCTGCTGGTGAAGTCGGACTGGAGCCTCAAGACCATCTACGACGTGGTGGCCGTGCTGAAGGGCTCGCAATATCCGGATCAGTGGGTGCTGCGCGGCAATCACCACGACGGCTGGGTGTTCGGCGCCACTGATCCCCTGTCCGGTCAGGTGGCCCTGATGGAGGAGGCCAAGGCCATCGGGGTCCTGGCCAAGACCGGCTGGCGGCCCAAGCGCACCCTCGTCTATCTCAGCTGGGACGCTGAAGAGCCGGGCCTGATCGGCTCCACCGAATGGGCCGAAGCCCACGCCGAGGAGCTGTCCAAGAAGGCGGTGCTCTACTTGAATTCGGACGTCAATCTGCGCGGCCTCTTCGACGCCGAGGGCAGCCACAGCCTGCAGGCCCTGGTGAACGGCGCCACCGCCGACGTGAAGGACCCGGAAACCGGCGTCTCCGTGTCGGACCGCCTGCGCGGCGTGGTGCAGGTTGAAGCCGCTGCTCCCAACGCCCGTCCGGAGTTGAAGGCGGCCGCCAAGGCCGCGGCGAGCGGCGGCGAACTCTTGCTGGGCGCGCTTGGCTCGGGTTCGGACTACACCGCCTTCATCGGCCATCTGGGCGTGGCCTCGCTCAATCTCGGCTTCGGCGGCGAGGGGCAAGAAGGCGGCGTCTATCACTCCATCTATGACAGCTACGACCACTTCATCCGCTATGGCGATCCGAAGTTAGAGTACGAGGTGGCGCTGGCCCAGGTGGCCGGCCGGGTGATGCTGCGCGCCGCAGACGCCGAGGCCCCGCCTCTGCGCTTCACCAGCTTCGCCGAGACGGTGGAGCGCTATGTGGCCGACTTGAAGCACCTCCGCGAGCAGATGAAGGAACGCGAAGAGACCGACGCCAAGCTGCGCTCCGCCAAGGCCTATGAGCTGGCGTCCGACCCGCTGCACCCCACCTATGCGCCCAAGCCCGAGGCTCCGGTGCAGGCGGTGGACTTCACCCCGCTGGACAAGTCCGTGACCCGGCTGAAGGCCAGCGCGGCGGCCTTCGACAAGGCCTTCGCCGACAAGGCCGGCGTGCTCTCCAAGGCGCAGACCAAGGCGCTGCAGGGCCTCATGCTGGGCGCCGAGCGCGACCTCTTGCTGGAGGGCGGCCTGCCCGGCCGGCCTTGGTTCCGTCACGCCATCTACGCCCCCGGCATGCTCACCGGCTACGCGCCCAAGACCGTGCCCGGCGTGCGCGAAGCCATCGAGAGCCGGCGCTGGTCGGAGGCCGACGCCTATGCGGTGAAGACCGCCGCCGCGCTTGACGCCTACGCCGCCCGCCTCGACAAGGGGACTGCGCTGATCATAGCGTCGAAATAAGCGCAAAACGCACCGCCACAGGATCGTTTCCAGCATGAACCTTCTCCGCCGCAAGAGCCTGGAGGCGATCCTCGTCGCCGAGCCGCACAAGCGCCTGAAGCCCACCCTCTCCTGGCCGCACCTGGTGGCGCTGGGCGTGGGGGCCATCGTCGGCACCGGCATCTACACCCTGGTGGGTCAGGCCGCGGGCATGGCCGGCCCGGCGGTGATGATCTCCTTCGTGCTCGCCGGCGTGGTGTGCGTCTGCGCCGCCCTCGCCTATGCCGAGATGTCCACCATGATCCCGGCGGCGGGCAGCGCCTACACCTACAGCTATGCGGTGCTGGGCGAGGCCCTGGCCTGGATCGTCGGCTGGAGCCTGATCCTCGAATACACCGTGGTCTGTTCAGCGGTGGCCATAGGCTGGTCCGGCCACGCGGCGGAGTTCCTCATCCCCCTCGGCGTGCCCAAGGCCTTCCTGGCGGGGATCGGCGCCGGCGGGATCGCCAACCTGCCGGCCATCTTCATCACCCTGGCGGTGACGGGGCTGTTGCTCATCGGCCTGCGCGAGAGCGCCTCGGTGAATGTGGGCCTGGTGATCCTCAAGGTGCTGGCGCTCGGCGTATTCGTGGCCGTGGCCGCGAGCCATTTCGATCCGAAGCACTTCCAGCCCTTCTACACCCACGGTTTCTACACTGTGGAGAACGGCCAGAAGCTGGGGGTCGCCCCGGCGGCGGCCATCATCTTCTTCGCCTTCTACGGCTTCGACGCCGTGTCCACCGCAGCGGAGGAGGCCAAGAACCCGGCCCGCGACCTGACGGTCGGCATCATCGGCTCGCTCGCCGCCTGCACGGTGATCTACATGGCCGTAGCCGCCGCCGCCGTGGGCGCCGCGCCAATCCCGGACTTCGCCAAGAGCCCGGCCCCGCTGGTCTATATCCTCGACAAGCTGGAGCCCGCCCGCCTGTTCGGGGTGGTGAGCCTGGGCGAGATCATCGCCGGCGCGGCGGTGGTGGCCCTGCCCACGGTGATCATGGCCTTTATGTATGGCCAGAGCCGCATCTTCTTCGTCATGTCGCGGGACGGGCTCCTGCCGCACCGCCTCTCCACCGTGAACCCGCGTTCGGGGACCCCGGTGCTGATGACGGTGGTCACCGGCCTGTTGGCCGCGGGCCTTTCCGGCTTCATGACCTTCGGCGACCTGGTGGCCGTGTCCAACGCCGGCACGCTGTGCGCCTTCGCCGCGGTGTGCGTCTGCCTGGTGGTGATGCGTCTGCGCGCGCCCGATCACCCGCGGGTGTTCAAGGCCCCGCTTTGGCCGGTGGTTGGCGTCGGCGGGGTAATCGGCTGCATCGCACTGTTCTGGAGCCTGCCCGACTTCACCAAGCTGGCCTTCTTCGCCTGGAACGGGATCGGGCTCCTGCTCTATTTCGCCTATTCCATCCGCGCCAGCCGGCTTGCCAAGGCGTAGGACGGGCTAAGGCCCAAGCGCAAGTTAGGGCATTTCCGAAAAGTGGGGACCGGTTTTCGGACAAAAAATGCTCTAGATTCAAACAGCTATGAGCAAAATCCGATTCAGTTTGATCGGATTTTGCTCTAGCGCTGCTGCACAGAGATCGGGGTCTCGCACGGATTATAGCCCGAGCCCTCGATCTGCTTCAGCCGCTCCACCGCCAGCTTGAAATAGGGGCCCGACGTGTCGATGCGATAGAGCTTCGGCCGCTGCGCTTCGGGCAGGTCGGCGGCCAGGCGCACCGTGGTCATGACATCGCGCGGATCCGCCGGCGGCTCGCCCACCTTGATGGCGCGCACCACGTCTTGCCCCACCAGCACTCGGCCGAACGGCGTGTAATTGTGGTTCAGCGACGGGTATTCCTGACGCATCAGGAAGAACTGGCTGTTGGCTGAGTTCACGTCCTGGGCGGTCCGGGCCATGCCGGCGACGCCCGGGCAGAACATGCCGAAGGCGGCCACCGCGCCGTCCACGGTCATGCTCATCAAAGACGTAGGCTTGGATTGCACCACCATGGGGCCGACGAAGCCCACGGGGGGATCCTCGTCCGACACCTGAAGGAACGTCGTGGCCCCAGAGCGCCGGAAGGTGAACTCGCCCGGCGTGTTGGGCAGCTTTGAGCCCCCCTCGCCGGTGTTGGTGGGATCGCCGGTCTGGTCCATGAAGCCGTCGATGACCCGGAAGAAGTTGAGGCCGTCGTAGAAATGCTCGTGCGCCAGTTGCCGCACCTGAGCCACGGTCTTGGGCGCGATCCAGGGATAGAGCTCCAGGAGGATGCGACCCTTGCTGGTTTCGATGACCAAGAGGTTGTTGGGATCGACCGCAATCCACTCCTCCGGCTTCGGCGTCACGAGCTCGGCGGCTTTGGCGGGTTTGGCCTTCGCCGCAACAAGGGTGGGGGCGGCCAGCAGAACGGCGGCGGATGCAGCCGCCATCAAAGGGAAAAGTTTCACAGGGGCGCTCACCGATGGGCGTTCTTGGCGATGACCAGGGGCTCGACCCGGCCGAACTTGGCGTAGACCTTTTCGGCCACGCCGGGGGTGACGAACGAGGAGATGTCCCCGCCCAGCCGCGCGATCTCCTTCACGAGGCGCGAGGCGATGGCCTGGTGGCGCGGATCGGCCATCAGGAACACGGTTTCGATCTCGCGGTTGAGCTGCTGGTTCATGGCGGTCATCTGGAACTCGTACTCGAAGTCGGCGACCGCTCGAAGACCGCGCACGATCACCGTGGCGCCCACGCGCTCGGCGAAATGCATGAGGAGGTTCTCGAACGGCACGGCCACGATCTCCGCCTCGCCCTTCAGCGGGGCGGTTTCGCGCATGACCATATCCACCCGTTCTTCAAGGCTGAATAATGGCCCCTTGTCGCGGTTGATGGCCACGCCGATCACCAGCTTGTCCACCAGCTTCACCGCCCGGCCGATGAGGTCGAGGTGGCCGTTGGTGATGGGATCGAAGGTCCCTGGATAGAGCCCGACTCGCATCATTCCTCCCCCTGCGCCGGCTCGCCGACCGGCGGCGGAGAAAACCATGACTTTGGTTCCTCGCCAAGCAGACGAATTCTAGTCTTCGCCCTCGTCAGCGCTGTCATCGTCGCCGGACTCCGCCAGACGCTCCACCGACACCACCCGCTCGCCCTCGGCGGTGCGGAAGATGTTCACCCCTTGCGTGTTGCGGGCGGCGATGCGGACCTGGCTCACCGGGGTGCGGATCATCTGCGCCGCGTCGGTGACCAGCAGCAGCTCATCGCCCTCCTCCACCGGGAAGGAGGCGGCGAGACGCCCGCCGCGCCGGGTGAGGTCGTGGGCGATCAGGCCCTGACCGCCCCGGCCCGAGCAGCGGTAGTCGTAGGACGAGGTGCGCTTGCCGAGCCCTGTGTCCGCCACGGTGAGGATCAACTGTTCGGCGGCGCCCAGCTCGATGAGCCGCTCCTGCGACACCTCGCCCTCGGCGGCGACCACGTCTTCGTCCTCAGCCTCGACCTCTACGGCGTCGGCGTCAGCCTCTGCGGCGTCGCCGCTGGCGGCCCGCAGACTCGCGGCATAACGCAAGTAAGCCGCCCGCTCGGCCGGCGTCGCTTCGGTATGGGCGAGCACGGCCATGGAGATGACCTCGTCGCCCTCGGCCAGACGGATGCCGCGCACGCCGGTGGACTCGCGCCCCGCGAACACCCGCACCTGAGTGACCTCGAAGCGGATGCAGCGGCCGGCGCCGGTGGTCAGGAGCACATCCTGGTTCTCGGAGCACAGGGCCACGCCCACGATGTGCTCCGCTTCAGGGAGCTTCATGGCGATCTTGCCGGCGCGGTTCACCTGCACGAAGTCGGACAGCTTGTTGCGGCGCACATCCCCGGCGGAGGTGGCGAACATCACGTCGAGCTTGTCCCAGCTCGCCTCGTCCTCCGGCAGGGGCAGGACGGTGGTGATGGCCTCGCCCTCTTCCAGGGGCAGCAGATTGACGAAGGCCTTGCCGCGGGCGTTGGCCGCCGTGAGCGGCAGGCGCCAGACCTTCAGCTTGTAGACCTTGCCAATCGAAGAGAAGAACAGCACCGGCGCGTGGGTGGAGGCGGCGAACACCCGCACCACCGCGTCCTCGTCCTTCATGGACATGCCGGACTTGCCCTTGCCGCCGCGGTGCTGCGTCCGGTAGGCGGAGAGCGCCGTACGCTTCACGTAGCCGCCGTGGGTGACGGTGACCACCATGTCCTCGCGCGGGATGAGGTCCTCGTCCTCCACATCGGCGTCGCCCTCGACGATGGCCGTGCGGCGCGGAATGGCGAAGGCGGTGCGCACCCCCACCAGCTCTTCGCGGATGATGCCAATCACCCGTTCGCGGCTGGCGAGGATTTCCAGGAGAGCGCGGATGGTGTCGGCCAGCTCGCGCGCCTCCGCGAAGATTTCGTCGCGGCCGAGGCCGGTGAGGCGCGAGAGGGTGAGGGCGAGGATGGCCCGGGCCTGCTCGTCCGACAGCCGCACGCTGCCGCCCTCGATCACCGTGGTGCGCGGGTCCTGGATCAGGTCGATGAGGGCGATCATGTCCCCCGCCGGCCAGTCGCGACCGCACAAACGCTCGCGCGCTTCAGCGGGATCGCGGGACGAGCGGATGATGTGGATCACCTCGTCGATGTTCACCACCGCGATGGCGAGGCCCACCAACAGGTGACCGCGGTTGCGGGCCTTGTTCAGCTCGAACTTGGTGCGGCGGACCACCACCTCCTCGCGGAAGGCGAGGAAGGCGTCGAGGAGGGCGCGCAGGCCCATCTGCTCCGGCCGGCCGAGGTTGAGGGCCAGCGAATTCACGCCGAAGCTCGATTGCAGCGGGGTGAAGCGATAGAGCTGGTTCAGCACCACGTCGGCGGAGGCGTCGCGCTTCAGCTCCACCACCACCCGCATGCCGGAGCGGTCGCTTTCATCGCGCAGGTCCGACACGCCCTCGATGCGCTTCTCGCGCACCAGCTCGGCGATGCGCTCGACGAGGGAGGCCTTGTTCACCTGGTAGGGGATCTCGGTGATGATGATGGCTTCGCGCTCCTTGGCGCGGGCCTCGATCTCGGCCTTGCCGCGCACCACCACCGAGCCGCGGCCGGTCATCAGGGCGAGGCGCGCGCCGGTGCGGCCGATGATCTCGCCGCCGGTGGGGAAGTCGGGACCCGGCACGAGGTCGAGCAATTGCTCCAGCGACACCTGCGGATCGTCGAGAATGGCGAGACAGGCGTCCACCACTTCGCCCAGATTGTGCGGCGGGATGTTGGTCGCCATGCCCACGGCGATGCCGCCGGCGCCGTTGACCAATAGGTTCGGCACCCGCGAGGGCAGCACCGAGGGTTCTTGTTCCGCGCCGTCGTAGTTGGGGCGGAAGTCCACCGTGTCCTTGTCGATGTCGGCCAGCAGCGCCTCGGCCGCCTTGGTCATGCGCACTTCGGTGTAACGCATGTGGGCGGGGGGATCGCCGTCCACCGAGCCGAAGTTGCCCTGGCCATCCACCAGGGTGAGACCCATGGAGAAGTCCTGGGCCATGCGCACCATGGCGTCATAGACTGCCTGGTCGCCGTGGGGGTGGTACTTACCGATGACATCGCCGACCACGCGGGCCGACTTGCGATAGGCCCCGCCGGAGCTGAAGCCCTGCTCGTGCATGGCGAACAGGATACGCCGGTGCACGGGCTTCAAGCCATCGCGGGCGTCCGGCAGGGCGCGGGCGACGATGACGCTCATGGCGTAGTCGAGATAGGAGCGTTTCAGCTCGTCCTCGATGGCCACCGGGGCCACGCCGCCACGATCCTCGGGAACTGGGGGGGTTTGCGCGTCGTCGCTCAACGGAACTTACGGCCTTTTCGGGGGGGGAGCCTGGGGCTCGAAATCGAATGCAGTGAAGGCGCCGGAGACCTGGCTGGAATCAGACGAGGCCGCGCCTGACGCTTCCTAGCATCCCCTTGCCGGCGCTGCAAAAAATGATGGGGGATGAAAGCTCGGCTAAGGCCAAGCCACAGCTCGGATAAGATCGGCATGACCGACCAAATCGTCGTGAAGCCTTAGAGCTGGCGGGGGTATCTGGCATAGCACGACTTCTAGCCCCGCTTTGCGTGCGTGCTTCATCACGGGAACCATGTCCGTGTCTCCAGACACCAAAACTATCCGGTCAACCGTTCGGCGGTCGCAAAAAGATGCAACATCTAGCCCGATGCGCATATCCACGCCTTTTTGCTCAAAGATCGGCTTAAAATCTTGATCTTGAAGCGGAGCAGCAGGTGCAATTGGAATTTTTCGCGGATGCCAACCGCGAAATCCGATCGCCCCTCGCCGCACGGCAAATCTATCCAGCTTCGCCAATTCTTTTAACCACTGATCACTTGCATTAAATTTGGTTTGCAGCCCAGAAACAGGCAGAGTCACAGTTCCCCTAAATTGTGGAGAGTCATAATAAAATATGCGAAGCAGGTATTCATCCGGATGAACACAGGTGTGAGCAAATTTTTCGATTAGAATATTATCATATTCGCGCCCAACCGCTTTGGTGGAAGCGCGCAGATGGCCGCCGTCAATGAGCACCGCAGTCTTCATCTTGACGCCCCCATATGCGAAGGGCCCCTACCTCAAGTGGTAAGGGCCCCTCAGGATTGTCACCTCTCAGCGAGGCGTCAAGTATCTTGTGCAATCAGGGTATAGTGGAGTCACTGCGAAAAAGTCAATCTCGGCGGGTAGTCGGGCGCATATATTCCGCCGATTTGACGCCCAATCCCTTAGAACGGAATTTCGTCATCCAGGTCGGCGTTGAAGCTCTCGCGCGGGCCTGAGCTCTGCACTCGGCCGCCGCCGCCGTAGTCGCTGCCGCCGGAGCGGCTGTAGCCGCCCTCCTCCGCATCACCGCCGCCAGAGCGGCCGTCGAGCATGGTCAGCTCGCCGCGGAACTTCTGCAGCACCACCTCGGTGGAGTATTTCTCCACGCCCTGCTGGTCGGTCCATTTGCGGGTCTGCAAAGCGCCTTCGAGGTACACCTTGGAGCCCTTCTTCAGATAGTTCTCGGCCACCTTGACGAGGTTGTCGTTGAAGATCACCACCTGGTGCCACTCGGTGCGCTCCTTGCGCTCGCCCGAATTGCGGTCGCGCCAGGTCTCCGAGGTGGCGATGCGCAGATTGGCCACGCGGTCGCCGGAGTTGAGGGTGCGGATTTCGGGATCCTTCCCGAGATTGCCGATGAGAATGACCTTGTTGACGCTGCCGGCCATGAGAATGCTCTTTACGGTTGGGGTGTTCTAGTTACGTTCCACACCTTAACGGTGCGAGTCAATCGATAAGGGGCGCGCCGCCGGCTACTGCGGCATGGCCCCTGGCACGGCCAGACGTCCGTCGCCGGTACGCACCAGGGCCGGATAGCGGCCCGAGGTGAGGCTCTGGCCGACGAAGATGCCTTCCCGCTGCACGAAGATGAACTGGCCCTGGTAGGCGCCGGTGAGTTCAGTCTTGTTGCCGCCGATGGCCAGGAACTTCAGGCGCAGGGCCTCCAGATTGGCGGCGCAGCGCTCCAGGTTGGGCACGTTCTTGGCCACGATGTTGAAGTGGACCTTGCCCTTGCCCTCTTCCACCATCTGCCAGCAGACGCCCGTGTCGTCCGGCGCCTCCACCGACTTTTCGCAGGCGGAGAGGCCGCTGAGCGCCAGGGCGACGACGGCGAGGAGTTTCAAGGAAAGGGCGCGAGTCATGCGAAGAAGCTTAACACGCTGAACTTCGCCGTGGCGAGGGTTCAGCGAGATGCGTTCAGCCCGGCAGGATCGCGCAGGACTGCGGATCCTGGTCCGCCACGCCGCGCCAGTTGCGGCCGTCGTCGCTGATGGAGATGCGGCCGGCGTAGAGGCGCAAGGTGGAGGCGCCCCAGCGGCCGAACACCGCCTCGCTCGGACGGGCGCAGTGGCCCTCATAGAGCACGCGCACGCAGGCCGAGAGGCTCACCGGCGCGCCGCCGCCCTTCCAGCCATCGGCGCCATAGCGCAGGCAGTCGGCCGTGGCGCCGGGCGCAGGTCCGGCGCTTGCCGCCGGTCCCATGGGGGTTACGCCCGGAGCGGCGTTCACCACCGGACCGCTGGCGTCGAGCCCCACATCGGCCTTGGCCGCCACGCCATTTTTCTGAGCGCAGTCCGCCAATGGAAACTCTCCGACGAACTGGCCGTTCACATAGCAGCGTTGCGGCTGAGCCTTATTGAATTTGGCGTCCGGGTCCATGGAGAGCTGCAGCCGCGCCGGCGCGCCCGCCTCGGCGCCTGGCGTCTTGTGACCGCGCGCCACCAGGAACACGACGATGAGGAGCAGCACGAGCACCGCTGCGCCGCCCGCTACGGCCATCACCACGCGTCGATCTTTGAAGGCTTCCATGGCCTTTGGCTACGCGGCGCTGCGTTCCAGCGCAAGCCGCATCCCGCCTGGGGCGAGAAGCCTTCGCGCTCAGGCCGTCTTCTTCTTGGCGCTCGTCGAACTGCTGGAGGAGCTCGGAGCGGCGCTCGATAACGCGCTCGACGACGCCAGCAGCGGCGAGCTCACGCCGGTGAGCGTGCTGAGACGCGCCAGGGCGCTCAGATAATTGCTGGTGTGCGAATTGATCGCCGCCAGCGACTTGGCCGACGCCGTCGCATGGCTCGACGTGGTTTTCTTGGGCGGCGTGGTCAGGTCGCTATAGGCCTGCTGCACCACCTTGATGGCCGCGGCGATGTCGGTCTGAGCCGTTTTGATATCCGCTGCCGAGGACAGGTTGAGGGTAGACGGCAGGCCGAGCGCGTAGGGCGAACTCTTCACGCTGTTAGTCTTGGAGACCACCTTGGTGGACAGGGCGTTCTGCGTGATCACCCCTTCTGACAGTCCCAGCGCTGGCAGGGCGTTGGCTCCCGCCGGCCCTGCCCCGATGGAGATTTGGTTGCTGGGCTGGTTGGTGGATATCTGCAGCTCGTTAACGCCGTTGGAGAAAGTCACCTTAGCATTGGCTTGGAAGCCGCTGGCTTGATTGATCTTTTGCGCCAAGGTGGTGAGGGTGTCGGTAGCGGCGATGGTGATGGTGGCGGTGTTGGCGGGCCCGGCGCTGATGGTGAACTGATCCCCAGCTCGCAGCGCGCTTTCGTCCACCAGCTTGGTGTCTGGCGTGTAGTTTATGGTTCCGGTGGGCAGACCGAGCGAATCCAGCACCGAGGCACCGTGCTGAGCCACAGCGATAGAGCTGGGCGCATCCTGGCCGCCGGCCCCGGGCAGGAGCTCGGACCAGCCCAGCGCTCCGGTGGCCGGATCGATCTGGGCCGCGAAGCCCTGAGTTGACTTGAGGCCGCCCGTGAGCGACGTCGCCGCGCCGACGATCTGACCGGCTATATAGGCCTTGCCGCCCGAAACCGTGAGGCTGGTGGCGCTGGTGGCGGCGCCGTTGCCGAAATAGTTCAGCAATTCCGTTGAATCAGGGGTCAGGCTGGCCGCCAGCTTGGCCACGAAAGCGTTGGAGCCGCCGATGGCCGGAGCGCCGATCTGACCGACATTGAGCGTGGTTTTGGACGTGGAGCCCGCCACAATCACCGAGCCATCCGTATTGACGGCGACGCCCGCGATGTTGCCGCCGCCCAGCGCGCCGAGCTGACGCGAAGCGCTCAGGGTCGGGGCGGTCGAGCCATTGAGCGCATAGCTGCGCACCACACCCTGGCCGTTCTCGTTGGAGGCCACATAGAGGGTCGAGCCGTTGACCGCAATGCCGGCGGGGGTGGTGAAGCCCGAGCCGCCGAACTCCTGCGTCCACAGCACCGCGCCGCTGGTGTTGAAGGCCTGCAAGAAGCCCTCCTGGGTTCCGGTCTGCTTGTTCCCGGGCAGCGCTTTCTGAGCGGTTCCGGCCACATAAACCTTGCCGTCGGCGCCGAAGGTGATGGCGGTGGGGGCGTCGCCGCCGACGCTGGCGGTGCGGGTGGTCCAGTTCTCGGCCCCGTTGGCGGTGCTGAAGCTCGACACCACCGTGTCGGTCTGGCTGGCCGGAGGTGCGGGCCTATCGTTGGCGTCGAGAGCGCCGCTCACCGTGCCGGCCACCGCCACGGTCTTGCCGTCGGGAGAAACCGCCACCGTGACGCCCTTGGCCGAATTGGCCGCGCCGAGCGCTTGGGTGAACACCGCCTGGCCGGTGGAGTCATACTTGGTGAGGACGAGGTCGTTCGCGCCCTTGAGCACCTGGCCGTCCGCCGTTTTGCCGCTCTGGGTCGAGACGACGTAAACTGACCCATCCGGCCCCGTCGCCGTGGCCACCGCCCCTGAAATATTGCTCCCGAGGCTCGTGGTGCGCACGACGTCCGACCCACCCGCCGCATGGATGGACGGATCCGCATTCAGCTTCACCAGCTGCTGCACGCCGTTGGCGCTCTGCCCGGTGAGCGGGTTAAATCCGGAGGCGCCTGCCGCCTGGGCCACGTAGACCGCTGGCGAAGTGGCGGAATCCGCCGAGAAGTTCAGCTTTTCGCTGGGCACGCCCACGAGCTTCAAGGCGTAGCCGACCTTGCCTTGGGAGAGGGTGATCTTGCTCGATCCCGAGCCGATTGTCTGCGGCGTGGCGGCGATCTGAACCGTGCTGAAGCGGGTATTGAGGCTAGCCCCCACCAGCTTGGTGTTCAAATAGTTCACCACGTCGTTCAGGCTTGGCGGCTGATTGGCGATGGTGGAGAGGTCGAAGGCGACCTGCACCTGATTGCCGTTGGACTTGGTGACTGTAAGATTGAACTTCAGGTCGGCCGGCAGGTGGGACAAAGCCGCGCTCTTCGAACCGCTGACCAAGGCGCCGGTGGTGTAGCTGTCGGTTTCGGTCTGTTCCTTCACTGAAGCGTTCGCATTAACTTCCGCAGCCGTGGCGGTGATGTCGATGCCATTGAACGGTCGACCGCTGAGGAAGCTTTGGACTTCATGCACGCCGCGCGCGAAGGTCGTTTGAATCTGCGATAGCTGCGACGCCGGCAGATTGGCTTTCTGCGCCTGGGTGGCCAGGTTCTGCAGCGTCACAAGTCCGCGGTAGAGGGCGAACAGATCCTTGTAATTGGTGTTGGCCGCGGAATCCTTGGTCAGCACGTCCAGCTTGGCGGACGATGGATCAATGAACGCCCCACCGTGGAGAGCCGCCGTGGCGGGATCGGTGCTCGATACAGCGTGCGTATTGGTGTGCGAGGCCGAGGCGGTCGTCTTTGGGGCCCACGGGGCCGTCGGGTTTTTCGCTTTCGTCGTCGCCGACGCGTTCGACGAGCCCGCGCCATACTTGGCCGAGTAGTAGCTCATCAACGCGGTGGGGTCGAACGACACGGTCACGGCGGGCGCACCTTTCCTGGCCGCCCAGCCTAAGCCCCCATCGCCAAGGATTCGTTAACTTGCGGCGATCAGGCGCGAGCTGGCGAGGCCGGCCAGAACCTGGGCGCGCTTCGCCCTCCACTCTTCGCGCAGGATGGCGAGGAGGACGACGTCACGATAGGCGCCGTGCTTCAGGGAATGCCGGCGCAGATAACCCTCGCGCCGGAAACCGGCCGCAGCCTGGGCTTTCAACGCCGTCTCGTTCTCCGCCACCACCTCGGACCATACCTTCTGCAGGTCGTAGGTCTCAAAGGCCCGATCGAGGCCCAAGGCCTGGGCGGCGCGCCCGGCCCCTCGTCCGCGAGCCTCAGCGTCGCCGATGTACCAGCCCCACTGCGCGCGCTTCTGGGTGCTCTCCAGCCCCGAAAGATAAAGGAACCCGCAAGGCCGATCGTCGATGCAGATCACCCATCCCACCTGGTTCGGGTCGGCCCGGAAATTAGCGAACCAGGCCTCATGACGCTCAAAGGCCGCGGGCGGGTTCTGATAGAGCCAATAGTCGACTTCCGGCTCCCGCCGCCATTCGAACAGGCGGTGGATGTCGTCGTCTTCGAGGTCTCGGAGGTGAATCATGGCGGACCCCGCATTAGCGCCCTAATGCGACAGCTTGGCTAGAGTTGCGCAGCAATCAACTGCCGCCGCTGACAATGGCTCTAGAAAAAGTCGCAATGTCCCTCATCGTGAGGCGCCGGGACCCCGACGGCCACGTCCGGGCGCGACAGTCGCTGCGCCACAGCCGCCAACAACAGGAGATCGGCGGCGCTGCGGGTGTCCACACGCATGTCCGTCGCCATGGTGGACGCCAGCTCGCTGAGGAAGGTCGAGACTGCGCCGAGGCGCTGCACCAGCGAATCCAACGCCTGCGCATCCTCAAGCGCTTCGCGATTCAACGCGCCTGGCCGCTCCCGCATGAGCTGGCCGAACAGGCCCTGCAACGAGTCTGCGGCATCCCCAAGATCGGCCAATTCGGAAGCCACCGCCCGCATCACGTCCGCCACGGGAACGCCCATGTCGTGATCCTCGGTGGGCGCCGGCGCGCCGATGTTTGGGGAGATCGCCATATCAGAACAACTCCACTGCGCCGTCGCTGGGCGCCACGACCGGGGCCCGCACGCGAACCCGCTCCGACTGGAACACCGCGTCGTCCTGGCGTTCGACCAGAAGTTGCCGAACCCGGCCGGACACCGGCCAGAACTGGATGCGCCGGGCCTGATCGCCGCCGAGACTGCCGCCCGCATACTTGATGCCTTCGCGCTCCAGGAAGCGCTCCGCAAAGGCCCCGTTCTTGCTGCCGACGTCGGTCAGGCCATCCACCATGCGCGCCCCGCCGAACAGCTTGGCTTCCAGGCGCTCGCGCCGGGCGCCCTGGGTCAGAAGGCCGTTCACCAGCATCTCCATGGCGTGCACGCCGCGGCGCATGGCGTCGGCGCGATCGTCCTCGCCGGGAAGGAGGAAGTGGTTCATGCCGCCGACCCCGGCCACCGGGTCGCGAATGCACGCGGCGACACAGCTGCCCAGCAGCGTGACCAGCACGGCGTTGGGGTCAGACGTGACCACGTGCTCGCCCTGCACCAGATGGATGCGTTTTTCAGGTGGCGAAGGCGGGTGATGGTGTCCGGACGCATGCGGTCCATGGCTCATGTCAGCGTCCCCACCACGGCTTCTATTTTTTGTTTCAAGGTCGCGACGGTGAACGGCTTGACCAGGTAGTTGTTGACCCCGAACTGAACCGCGCGCTTCACCAGATCTGCGTCGGCGCGCCCGGTGAGCATGATCACCCCGGTCTTGGCGATGGGCGGATGGGCGCGGATGGCCCGCAAGAGGCCGAGCCCGTCCAGCTTCGGCATGTTGTAGTCGGTGATCACCATGTGCACCGGGCGAGCGATGAGGGCTTGCAACGCCTCCTCGCCATCGGGAGCTTCGTCCACCTGGGTGATGCCGATCTGTTGCAGCCCGCTGCGCACCAGGGCGCGGATGGTCAGCTGGTCGTCGACCACTAGGAATTTGAGCGAAGCGGCGGCCGGCATCAGTGCGTCTCCGTCCGATGAGCGTTGCAAAGCGAAAGGATGGTGGGCGCAATGCGCTCTAGCGGCGCCTGCCGTGTGGCCGCGCCGATTTCCACGGCGGCCTTGGGCATGCCATAGACCACGCAGGTGGCCTCATCCTGAGCAATGGTCTGGGCCCCGGCGTCGCGCATGGCCTTCAACCCCCGCGCGCCATCGCGCCCCATGCCGGTGAGGATCGCCCCCACAGCCTTGGCGCCGGCGCACTTGGCCACGGAATTGAACAGCACATCCACCGATGGTCGGTGCCCATTGACGGGCTCGGCGTCCACCAGACGGCAGCGCAGATGGCCGTTGCCCGCGACCTCGAGGTGCGTCAGCCCGCCAGGGGCGAGATAGACGCGCCCCACTTCCAGCGTCGCACCGTCAGAGGCCTCGGCGACATGCGCCGCCGAGCTGCGGTTCATGCGCTCAGCGAAGCTCTTGGTGAAGGTCGCCGGCATGTGCTGGGTGATCACCGTGGGCGGGCAATTGGCGGGGAAGCGCGAAATGATGGTCAGCAGCGCTTCGACTCCTCCGGTGGAGGCGCCGATGGCGATGATCCGATCTTCCGGGGTGAAGCGCTCACCGGCGCTGGGCGGGGGGGCGGCGCGGCGCTCGCTCGACGCGCGCAGCTTGGCGCGGGCGGCGGCCTTCACCTTCTCAGCCAGCTCGGCGAATCCGCGAGCGCCGTCGTCGCCGTTGGGCTTCGCGACGCAATCCACCGCGCCGATCTCGAGCGCCTTGAGCGTGGCTTCAGCCCCGGCTTGGGTGAGGGTGGAGACCATCACCACCGGCGTCGGGCGCAGACGCATGATCTTTTCCAGGAATTCGAGGCCGTTCATGTTCGGCATCTCGATGTCCAGCGTCACCACGTCCGGGTCGAGCTTCTTGATCGCTTCGCGGGCCTGTAGGGGGTCGCCCGCCTCGCCCACCACTTCGATCTGCGGGTCGCCGCGCAGCATGGCGGCGATGAGGCTGCGCATGGTCGGACTGTCGTCGACAATGAGGGTGCGAACGCGGCTCATGCGGCGTCTCCTCGAAGCTTGTAGGTCGTCAGCCCGTCCTGGACGATCTGGGTAAGGGACGAGGCCACCCGCTCGGAATGGCCGATATAAAGACGTCCGCCCGGGTTCAAGCGGCCGATCAGGCGTCGCCAGACCTCGGTCTGCGTGGACTCGTCGAAATAGATCACCACGTTGCGGCAGAAGATGGCGTCAAAGCGCCCCTTCATGGGCCAATCGCCGATGAGGTTCAGCTCCTTCACCGACACCAGCTTGTGCATGGCCTCGCCCGCCACGTGGCCGCGCTCGCCGGCGCGATCGCCCGCCGCCGGCTCGAACCAGCGCCGCAGATAGTCCTGCGGCACGCCGTCGGTCTGTTCGAGGCTGTAATAGCCCTGGCGCGCGGTCTCCACCACGTTGGGATCGATGTCCGTGGCCAGAATCCGCACATCAAGGTCCGCCGCCTCCGGGCACAGATTCAGCACCGTCAGGGCCATGGAATAGGGCTCTTGCCCCGTGGAGCAGCCGGCCGACCACAGCCGCACGCGCCCACCACGCTTGGCGGCGTCGAGAAGGGGCGGCAGCACGTTCTTGGCCAGGTGCTCGAAGTGGTGCGGCTCGCGGAAGAAGCGGGTGACGTTGGTGGTCAGAGCCGCCAGCATGCGCTGGCGCTCGTCCACGCCTTCGGCGCTGGCCACCAGCGCGCAATAGTCGCGGAAGCTTTGCAGGCCCAAAGCTCGCAATCGTTTGGCTAAGCGCGAATAGACCAGCGTCGCCTTGCCTTCCGCGAGAGCGATGCCCGCATCGGCGTGCAACATGGCGGCGACCCGGCGGAAGTCTTCCGCCGTGAACAGGAACTCGCCTTCCACCAGCCTCTGCGACGAGGCGCTATGGTCAACCCGTGCGTTCATGCGGCACGCATCTTCCCCGGTTCTGCGCCGATCAGGTCGGCGTCGTTGTTGGGCAGCACCCGGTCGAGGGAGATGAGGCTGATCATGCGACCGTCGAGGGCGAGAATGCCCTTCACGAAGGTGCGCACGGTCTCACAGGCCACGTCCGGGGTCGGCTGCAAGGCGTCGTCGCCCACAGTGATGATGTCGCAGACAGCGTCCACCAAGAGACCTACCTGCTGCTCGCCAATACGGGCGACGATGATCACATGGCGCGCCGTGGGCTCGGAAAGGCCAAGACCCAGGCGGCCCGCCAGGTCAATGATAGGCAGAACAGCACCGCGGAGGTTGATCACACCCTTCACAAAGGGCGGGGCCTGCGGCAACGGCGTCGCGGGCGCCCAGCCGCGGATTTCGCGGATGGACATGATATCCACACAGAATTCCTGATCGCCGATGCTGAACGCGATCAGTTCGCGGCGGTCGCCCAGATGGGTTCTCAGGGAATCACTCATCGTCTGCCCCAAATCACCTCAACTCGCCTTCGCCAGAGCCAGGGGCTTGGAGAAGTCCATGTTAGAGACGTCCGATCGCCCGCCGTCGCGCCGGCCGGTGGCGATGATGGCGTCCACGTCCAAAATCAGAGCCACGCGGCCATCGCCGAGGATGGTGGCCGCGGCCACGCCCTCCACCGGGCGATAGTTGGCTTCAAGGCTCTTGATCACCACCTGGCGCTGGCCCTGGATGGCGTCGACCAAGAGCGCGGCGCGCGATCCGCCCTCGCCCTCCACCAACAGCGCCACGCAGTCCGTGGCCCGCGGCGAGCTGGCGCGATAGCCGAGGCACTGGCCGATATCGATCAGCGGCACATGGCTGTCGCGGATGGCGATCACCGAGGCCGAGGGGCCGAGGCGACGCACATCGCTTTCACGCGGCTGCAGGCTTTCGACGATGGCGGTGAGCGGCGCCACCAGGGTCTGGCCCGCGCAGGTGACCACCATGCCGTCCAGCACGGCGAGCGTCAGCGGCAGGCTCATGGTGAAGGTCGAGCCAAGGCCCGGGCGCGAGCTGATATTGATCCGCCCGCCGAGCGCTTGGATGGAGCGGCGCACCACGTCCATACCCACGCCGCGGCCCGAAATGTCGGACACCTGATCGGCGGTGGAGAAGCCCGGCATGAAGATCAGGTTGTCGATCTCGTCGTCGCTGAGCTGCTGCTCCGGCGCGATCAGCCCCTTGTTCACGGCGATCTCGCGCACCTTCTTGCGATTGATGCCGCGGCCATCGTCCGTGACCTCGATGACGATGCGACCGGATCGGTGCAGAGCCTGCAAACGCACCACGCCCTCGGCCGGCTTGCTCGCGGCGATGCGCTCCTCGGGCTGTTCCAGGCCATGATCGATGGCGTTGCGGATCATGTGAGTGAGCGGATCGGACAGGCGCTCGATCACCGTCTTATCGACCTCGGTGCCCTCGCCTTCGGTGATCAGACGGACCTGCTTGCCAGTCATGCCGGCGATCTCGCGCACCAGACGCGGCATGCGCTGGAACACCGACTTCACCGGCTGGGCCCGGATGGCCATGACGCTGTCCTGAATCTCGCGGGTCAGCTGCTCCAGATCGTCGAGCCCCACCGCCACGGCCGAGGCGCGGGCAAGGCCGCACTCCGCCACGCGCTGAGTCAGCATGGCCTGATTGATGACCAGCTCGCCCACCAGATCGATGAGGCGATCGACGCGCTCCAGGTCGACGCGGATGGTTTGGCCCACCGCCGCGCCGCCGCCGCCCGCGGCGGGTTCGGCCTTAGCGACCAATGGCGCCGCTGTGGGGGCGGGCGGGGGCGCGGCGCCAGCGTTGGGCACCACGGCTTCCTGAGCCTTCTTGATCAGGGCCTGCACGTCCACAGTCGCCGCCGCCGGGGAAGCCTCGGCCAGCATCTCCTCGCACACCTCGGCGGTGGCCGCATCGGCGGCGCTGAGCTCGCCGTCGCGACGGATGTCGAGATAGCAGTCGCCCTCCACGAACTCGAACACTTCGCGGATCTGCGCCTCAGCCACCTCGCTGGACACGGTGACGGTCCAGCCGAGATAGGCGTCTTCGGGGTTCAAGCGGTCGAGATTGGGCAGGCCGGAAGAATCCATGGCCACGCGGCATTCGCCAAGCCGCTCCAGCTCGCGCAGCAGCAGACCCGCCTCATTGGCCTTCGCATAGAGCGCGGCCTGCGGATAGAACTTCACCACCCAGGGCCGGGTTTCGGCGGGCGCAGCCCCCGGCTCGCCGCCCAGTGTCTCGCCCCCGTCCGAATCGCCGATGTCGAGCGTCATGGGGGTAAATTCGAAGTCGCCGAAACCATCGTCCTCGACCGCAGGCCCGGCCGACGCCGGCGAGGCCGCGCTCACGCCGAGGCCGGCCAGAGCCGCAGCCATGGCCACCGTGCGCCCCTCGTCCACGCTGCCGCCATCTCGAGCGGCGCGCACATGGTCGGCCAGCACGTCGGCCGACAGGAGCATCACCTTCAGAATATCGGGCTCTGGCGCCAGGTCGCCCGAGCGCAGGCGATCCATCGCCGTCTCGAACACGTGGGCGAAGCGCACCAGGGCTTCCAGGGAGAAGGCGCCCGCGCCGCCCTTGATCGAGTGCACGGCGCGGAAAACCGCATTGACCGTGTCCGGATCAGCCTCGCCGGCCTCCAGGGCCAATAGCCCGGATTCAAGCTCGGCGAGCTGCTCCTCGCACTCTTGAAAGAAGGTGACCTTGATGGCCGCCAACGGATCGGACGCGGGACTAGTCATGAGCGCTACGCCGCCACGCGGCGGATGGCGTCCACCAGCTTTTCAGGGTTGAACGGCTTGACGATCCAGCCGGTGGCGCCCGCGGCCCGCGCCCGCGCCTTTTTCTCGGCATCGCTCTCGGTGGTGAGCACGAGGATGGGCGTCGCCCGGTGGCGCTGGTTGGCCCGCACCCCTTCGATGAAGCCGAAACCATCCATGCGCGGCATGTTGATGTCGGTGATGATCACATCGGCATTGGCCGCATCGAGGGCTTCGAGCCCATCGATACCGTCCACAGCCTGCACCACCTTGAAGCCCGCCTCAGTGAGGGCGAGCATCAGCATGTCACGCATGGTGCGGCTGTCGTCCACGGTCAGCACGGTCTTGGTCACGAGCGGGTCTCCGCAATGTCGGCCGCCTCGGCGCTGGCGGCGGGAAAGGGTTCGGCTCCGAAAGCAGCCAAAGCGTCGCTAAACGCCTCGGAAGGATTAGCGACGGCGAAAGGCGCGCCATCGTGTTCCCAAGTATTGCGCGCGGACATGAGCACCTGGAGCCCGAGGGCGCCCAGGCGTCGCACGCTCGACGCATCCAGAATCAAGGGTTGACCGCGATTGGCCAGGATCTCGTGGGCCAAGGGCCCGGCCGCGTTCAGATCCAAGACTTCCGGCAAGGCCATCGCCGTTCCGTTAGACCTCGGGTCCATGCACACCCCCATTTGCTGGTTCATCCGAACGACGATCCCCCCGGATGCCGGATTCCCGTCGTCCTCGCCACAATGGATGGCATGACTTTAAGAGACCGTTACGGTTGCCAAATTCTCACCTGCCCGCGGAGGAGGTCGCTCAAACACGGCGCCAAGACGCTCCCACAGCCGATCTCGCGGCGCAGGCCGAGGCTTCGAGGATCGCCCGGCTCAGCTCAGCTCAGGAGCGGCTCAGGCGCGAGCCGCGATATCCTTGGGCTCGATGTGGCTTCGATCTAAGCCGGTGTCGCCAGCGGCCAGCACGGCGGCGATCAGCTGGCGCGCATCGATGGGCTTGGCGATGATCCCGTTCATGCCTGCGATCAGCGCCTCGTCCTCGGCATGCTGCATGACATTGGCGGTGAGAGCGAACATCGGCGTCGTCGCATTGACGCCGCCCGCGCGAATGCGTCTGGCCGCCTCGATTCCGTCCATCACCGGCATCTGAATGTCCATCAAGATCACGTCGAAGCGCTGGCCGCTGTTGGCGGCGGCCACGGCCTCCACGCCGTTGCTGACCACGGTCAGGCTCGCGCCGATGGGGGCCAGGAACAGCTCGACAATGCGCTGATTGGCTGGATTGTCCTCGGCCAGGAGTATTCGCCGGGGAACCAGAGGCTCGCTCGGCGTCTCGTCGAGTTCTGGGCTGTCGTCAACAGTGTGCGGCGCCTGCGCATAGCGACAGGGCAGCGCCAAAGTGAAGGTCGAGCCATGGCCCTCCGCCGACGCCACCTCGATGTCGCCCTCCATCATGTCGGCGATCTTGCGGCTGATGGAGAGGCCAAGACCGGTGCCGCCAAACCTGCGGCTGATGGAGTTGTCGGCCTGCTCGAAGGCGGTGAACAGCCGCGCCACGACCCCCGGCGCAATGCCGATGCCCGTGTCGACGACCTCGAATTTCAAGCGACAGGTCTCGTCCGTCGTCGCCTCCACAACGAGGCGCAGGCTGATCGAGCCGGAGGCCGTGAACTTCACCGCATTGGAGAGGAGGTTGAACACGATCTGCCCCACCCGGGAGGCGTCCATCAGCACATACTGCGGCGCGTCTGCAGCGATGGAGAGATGGAACGCCAGCCCCTTGTCCTGCGCGCGAGGCCGCCAGACGGCGGCGCATCGGCGCACAAACGCCTGCACGTCGGTGGACGTCATGTCGATGGCGAGCTTGCCGGCCTCGATCTTCGAAAGATCGAGCACGTCATTGAGGATCTGCATGAGCGATTGGCTGGCCGCGGCCAGCATCTCCACATGCTCGGCCTGACCGGCGTCGAGGCGGGTTCGCTTGAGGAGGTCCGCCGCGCCAAGAACGGCGTTCATGGGGGTCCTGATCTCGTGGCTCATCACCGCCAGGAAATCGGTCTTGGCGCGGTTGGCGGCCTCGGCGTCCCGTCGCAGGTCCTCGGCGCGGACCCGGGCCTCGTCCATGGCCTCCAGGGCGCGCTGCTGAGCCAACCAAAGTTTGGCGAGATAGCCGGTGAACAACAGGGCGCAGATCATGGCGGCGACGCCTTGCGCCAGCCTTTCGACCCCGAAGGCCAGGGGCGGGATGAGCGTCAGATAACCGATCAGCGGCGCGGCGCTGACCCAGAACAGGCGCCGCGCGCCCAGGGATGACACCACCAGTTGCACCAGCATACCGCACAGGAACATGGTCGAGGCGGCGATGCCCAGATCGCCGGCGTTCCGCCACATGTGCCAACAGGGAAAGCCGGAGACGGCGTAGCTCGCGAACGATAGGATGTAGACCCAGCGTCGAGCGGACGCGTCGCTAGAGCATTTTCCGAAAAGTGGGAACCGGTTTTCGGACGAAAAATGCTCTAGATTCAATTGCGTATGAGCAAAATCCGATTCCGCTTGATCGGATTTTGCTCTAGCGGCGTCAAGCCGGACCAATGTCAGTTGCAGCGCGCAGTAGAGCGACCACCACAGCGGCGCCCAACGCCAGGCTGAAAACTGCCACAACAGGGCGGCGATGACCGCCATGATGGCGATGCGCGACAAGGAGGACTTCGACCTTATCGCTATGGCGTCGCCGAGGGCGACCTGCGCTGTCGCATCCACCATCTCTATCTGTTTTCCCCTAGAGCAAATGCCGCTCAAACCGAACCGGACCTTGCTCACACCAGATTGAATCTAGCGCATTTTCACCCGAAAACCGGTTCCCGCTTTTCGGAAGTGCTATAGCGTATTTTGGGAAAACTCTCCGCTCCAAGCTTTAAATAAACGTTGTGACGCTCCTCAGGATTTGCTTTGGCGCCAGGGCGACGAAATGGGTTTTTTCTCCGCCCAAGGCCCGATCTACATGCGCCTCACCTTCCAGCAACGCCTCATCAGCCGCAAAGACGTTGCGCACATCTCGGTGTTTGAAATCAGGCCCCGCGCACCTGATCGATCACAGCCAATGCATCGGCTGGCGCTGCATCGCCTCGCCAGGCGACGTAGTGATCGGGCCGGACCAGCACGAGGTCGCGCTCGTAGATCTTGCGCGCATTGGCGTCGCGCACATCGAGCAGCTTGAGCGGCACGCCGCGCGCCGCCGCCGTGAGGCTGTCGACATCTGTGTCGGCGAAGCGGATCAGGGTGAAGCCGGGGCCGAACAGGTCGAACATCGCCTCGCCGTTCTCCAGGAACACATGCGGCGCTCGCACCCCCGGCCAGGTGGAGGGGATGAACCGGACCCGATCCCACTGAGGTTCATCAGCCTCGTGGCAAATGATCGGCGAGTTGCGGTAGCGCGCGCCGAGCTCGACGCCCAGCGACTCGTTTTCGGCATTGCCGAGCTCGAGGATCAGCTTGCCCAGCTTGTCGCGCGCCGCGGCGCCGGCGGGCGTGTCCTGATGGATCACGGGATCGTAGTTCTGAGCGATCGCCAGGCGCACCCCGGCGTTCTCGCGCGAGGCGTTGACCGAGAGCTGGGCGATGGGGCGCCGTTCCGTGTCGATGGTTTCGAGCAGGCGCGGCCCGCCCCAGCCCTGAAGCACGGCGGCGAACTTCCACGCCAAGTCCGCCGATTCGGCGATGCCCGTGTTCATGCCGTAGCCGCCGGTGGGGATCAGCTGGTGCACGGAGTCGCCCGCCAGCCAGACGCGGCCACGCCCGCTGCCGCTCGTGACCACCAGATGCGGCGACCAGGCGTTGGCCTGCAGCACGTCCAGCGGAAATTCACGCCCGAGGGCATGGTGGACGATCTGTTTGGGATCGATGGCCGCCTCGTCGGTTCCCGGCGGCAGCATCACATGAAGCGTCCAAATCTCCTCGTCGTCCTGGGCGATCAGGGTCGAACCGTCGGGAGACTGATAGTGCCAGACGACGCCGAAGCTCTGCAGGAACGCTTTCGCCGGGGAGCGGAAATGGGTCATGAACACGCGCAGCACGTTGAAGTCGCCGTTCAGCTCAAATCCCAACTTTTCGCGCACCACGCTGCCGCCGCCGTCGCAGCCGGCCAGAAGCGCGCAGCGGATCTGGTGGCGTTGGCCGGTGGTGACGTCCAGCGCCGTGACGGTGACGCCGTCCTCATCCTGAGTGAAATCTTCCAGCGCCCAGCCAAAGCGGATCTCGGCGAGCGGCGAGGCGTCCAGCATGTCGCGAAGCTCGGGCTCGAGCACCACCTGGCTCAGGCGCATGTTGGGCTCGAGCGGTTGCGAGCCGTCATTGCGCAGGCGGATCTGCTCACGCCATTGGTGGACATTGGGATAGTTGAAGCGCGCCAGTTCCCATTCGCTCAGCCGCGTCACCCACGTTACGTCCATGCAATGCTCGCGCGGCACGGCCTTGTCGCGAATGCGCTCCGCAACGCCCAGTCGGCGGAAATGCTCCATGCTGCGACCGTTGGTGACGTCCATCTTCGGATGTCGGGTGGTGGCGGGATTGCGCTCCAGCACCAAAACGCGAATTCCGCGGGTCGCCAGGTCCAACGCCGTCGTCAGACCGACCGGGCCGCCCCCCGCCACAATCACCGGGAACTCGTTCCCCATATAGACATCCTCCCTTATCGCCCGTTTCACAGGCTCTTTATCTTGCAATACCTGAGTTACGCCCGCGCGCTACAGCCACAAGTGATGTAGCTCAAATCTTTATTTCAATCATACAAAACTCTGCGCCCGACCCTGATGGCGGGGCCCTCGGCGGACTGGTCACAAGTTAACTTGCCGCAGCTTTAGCTGTAGAGTTTTGCCAATATGAAATATTGGAATCGTCTCCAGATCCCACGCATAAAATTTGAACTCGGTGCGAAGAAAAACTCGCTTCAACACTGGCGTCGCTCGCACCTAGGGCCTGTTGACATAAGTTGGCATCCAGAGTTTGACCGAGGCCAGAGCCAGGAAGCCGAGGTATGATGCGGCGGTTTTGTCGTAGCGTGTGGCGATGCGCCTGAACTGTTTGATGCGATTGA